>NZ_JAVQHL010000001.1:0-1509306 GCF_032670585.1 Ostreiculturibacter nitratireducens | reverse complement strand
GATCTCGTCGAACGGGTTCATCGACATCTTGACGTTGGCGAGATCGACACCCGTCCCGTCCGCCTTCACGCGAACCTTCACGTTATAGTCGATCACCCGCTTGACGGGCACGAGGACCTTCATGGCTTCTTCCTTCTGAGATGTCGGTGTCCTGAATTCGTGTTCAAAGCGCACGCGACGCCTTCGATCACGGGCTCCGCCCACTCGAAATCCGCCTGGGTCACCAAGAGGCTGGGGTGAAACTTGCCTGGCTGCTTGAAGACGTCGTTCTCGCGGAGGGTCGCGTTGGACCGGGCATTCGCCTCGACGTCCGACGCCAGAGTGTCGCGATAGGCGCGAACGCTCTTGCCGATGAAGAGCATTTCGGAAACCGTCGGCAGGCCGCCTGTACGATGGGGCAAGCAAGCTGCGTCGGGATTGCTGCGAAGCATTGCCATCAGCCGTTCGTCGCAGGTTTTGAGCGTCTCATACGCCCCGCCCCGTCGCTGGCAGAGCCCTTGGCCAGTGCGGCCCTTTCCGACATGACGGCATTCGCCCACCCCCCACGCGCGAGGTAACAGGCGAGGTCGGGACCTTTGATCCCGCTGCTTGTGTTCACGACGCGCCCCGAAGAGGGCAGAGCGGTTTCCGGCATTGGAAATTTCCCGAACGAGAGTCGCATTTTCTCGGGGGACGCTAAGCGTACAAACATACCAACGTCAATCATAAATGCCACAGATGTATCATTAAACGCGCTCACGCGTCTCGTCGACGAACGGGACGTACTCACGCCCGAGGCGCGGAAGGCCGTCGCCAAGTTCCGAAGAATTGCAGGACATGGGCGTTTTGCACCGTGGGTGAGATCGCCTCGATCGCACACGCCATGATCATCGCGATTATCCGTAGCCTGCGGCAGGTCGCCTTCGAGGGTCTTCTCAGAAGAACTCGGCTTGAGGCGGGGCAGGGCGGGGCGCTTGGTGGCGCCTGGGGAAGATGATACTCAGTCCATTCCGCTACTCGGGGAGCTGCCCCGAGATCATGCGCCTGGCTGTGATGTCATGCGTCCGGTTTCCGCTTTTGCTTCGCAATGTGAGGATCTGATGTACGAGAGTGGCGTCGATGCCCGCCACGAGACGATCCCGCGCTGGCGCCATCGGTTTGGCCCGACGTTCGATCCGGAAATGCGCACGCGCTGTATCGAAGGCATGCGGTCCAGCCGGTGGAGATGGCATCTCGACGAGATGTTAGTGAAGATCAACGGCGAAATTAACTAGCTGTGGCGGGCGGTCAATCACGAGGGCCAAGTGCTTGAAAGGCTTGTCACCAATACAAATGACAAGACAGCCGCGTTTGAATTTCCTGAGGAAAGCAATGCGCAAGTATGGTCGACCCGAAAATATGGTCATTGAGAAGCTTCGCTCCTACTGCACGGCGCTAAAGGAGTTCGGCGCTGATGCTCGCAATAAGACGGGTCGCTGAGTGAACGGCAGAGCGGAGAACTCGCGTCTACCGTTCCGACAACGGGAAGGGGAAATGGCTCGGTCCCGGCGCATGCGAAGTCTTCGAAAGTTCGCATCCGTCCAGGCCTCCGTCGCATACCATTTGACCCAGGAACGCGGCCTCTCCGGTCGTCGCCTGTTCAGGCTGAATCGCACCGCCGCTCTCGCTGAGTGGCGCGGTTTGTGCTCTGGTTAAGGGGCAGCACAGCTTCACTGACCGCGACTAGTACGAATTCGAGTGACAGCACCTTCCTAGCCGCTTGATCCTCATCACCCACCGTTGTTCGCAGTCGCCTGAGCACTCTGTCCCGCCACCCCGACAGCAACGGTCGTTTCGTGTCGCGCCGACTGGATCAGAAGAGATTTCAGGTCGTTGGCCGCGATCTCGGCGGGCGCGGGTGAGGTACCCGCTTCGATCATCCGCCGGCCAATCATGTATGCGCGTGGGTCGTTGATTGCGTCGACGGCAACCAGTTGTGCATCGCGATAGTACCAGATCGAGGCGGAGCCAGCGCCGGCGTTCCTGACGACGACCGTGTCGGAGCCTGCATTCAGGCCGGCAATCTGGAGCTTTGTGTCGTACTGGTCGGACCAGAACCAGGGCTTCGGCCGGTATTCTTCGGCGGCGCCGAGGATGTTCGCGGCCACAGCCTCGCCCTGGTCGATGGCGTTGCCGACGCTTTCAAGCCGGACACGCTTGCCGAGGAAGGGCAGCGACGCGCAGTCGCCCGCTGCCCAAATCGCCGGGTCGGATGTGCGGCCGTAGGCGTCCGTCCAGATGCCGTTCTCGACGGCCAGGCCGGCGCACTCTGCGAGGCGCGTGTTCGGCGCCACGCCGACCCCGAAGACAACGAAATCGGCGGCAATATGTCGGCCATCGCTCAGCAGAACGCCGTCCGCCCGGTCAGTGCCCGTGACGCGGTCGAGCTGCGTGTCCTCCAGGATTCGAACACCGTGGTCGCGGTGCAGGTCGCGGAAGAACGCCGCGGTTTCCAGCGCGGCGACGCGTCCGAGGATGCGCGGGGCGGCCTCGATGATCGTGACGTTCAGTTCGCGCTTGGCCGCAACGGCGGCAATCTCGAGGCCGATGTAGCCCCCGCCCACCACAACAAGCCGGCGCCCGGGTTCGAATTCCGGCGCGATCCGATCGATGTCTGCGATCCCCCGTAGGACATGGGTGCCGGGAAGATCGCCGCCAATCGCGGCCGGGAGGCGGCGCGGCGTCGCCCCGGTCGCCAGCACGAGGTGGTCATACGGCAGCGTGTCGTCCTCGACGGTCACAGTGTTCTCGTCACGGTCGATCCAGTCTACGCTGGCGCCGAGCTTCAGGTCGATGTTCTGGTCCGCGTAGAAGGTCTGCGGCCGCAGGAACAGCCGCTCGCGGGGCATCTCGCCGAGAAGGTACGCCTTGGAGAGCGGCGGGCGCTGGTAGGGGGGATGCGGCTCTTCTCCAATCAGCGTGATCGGGCCCATATGCCCGAGAGCGCGGAGCCTGGCGGCGACGGAGCATCCGGCCTGACCGGCGCCTACGATGAGAACTCTGGTATCGATCACGTGACCCTCTCTGGCTGGTCGGGTGGGGAAGGCTATGGAGTTGGTGCTTGCGGGCGCGCGGCGCTTGCCTGGCTGGTGCGCCTCTTGCGCACGGCGGGCGTGCTGGTCGCTGCTCCAGGGGTCATCGCGTCTCCTCACCGGAGGAATTGCCGGGACGAAAAAAACATGTGGACTTCATAAAGGGACATATGTACCAGCGTCAACAATGAACGCAACAAATGTACCATATGCGAATCCCGACCGCCTCGCTGATGGGTGGGACAGCCTCACTCAGCCAGCGCGGAGGGCTGCGCGCCGGGTTCTGGGCAACACCCAGGACGTCATCGCCCCGGCCCGCGACCAGATCGTCGAAAGGATCGGGAAATCGCACCAACGCCGCCGCACCTTCGGGATCTATCGGGAAGACCTGCCATGAACGTCCAGCTCACGCGCTCGCTCAATCCAAGCTATTACACCGACCCAGCGGGGTTCGACCGCGAGATGCGGGGTCTGCTGTCCCGGACATGGCAGTTCGCCGGGCACATTTCTCAGGTGTCGAACGTCGGGGACTACTTCACCTTCGAGATCGCCGGGCAGAACCTCTTCTGCATTCGCGGCCGTGATGAAGTGGTGCGGACGTTCTACAACGTCTGTCAGCACCGCGCTCACGAACTGGTCAGCGGCACTGGCAGCGCGCGGGTCGTGGTATGTCCGTACCATGCCTGGACGTACGAGCTGACCGGCAAACTGCGCGCCGGTCCGAACATCAATAGCGTGGAGGGCCTCGACCGGAACGACATCTGCCTTACCGAGGTGCGTACCGAAGACTTCCACGGTTTTCTCTTCGTCAACCTCGACGACGACGCGGCGCCCATGGACGAGTGGTATCCAGGCGTCCGCGAGGAACTGGCCGAGTTCGTGCCGCATGTCGACGAACTCGCGCCGCTCGAGTGGGTCGAGATCAAGGAGCACTGCAACTGGAAAGTTTCGGTCGAGAACTACTCCGAGTGCTACCACTGCCCGATGAACCACGCCACCTTCGCCCAAGGCGTCATCAAACCCGAGACCTACGATATCCAGCACGACGCCAACGGCGGCTACGTGCTGCGTCACACGACCGAGTGCCAGAGCCTCGAGAAGATGAGCTACCCGATCGACTTGTCATCGAATCCGCGCGCGGGCGACTACCGTTCCTGGTTCCTGTGGCCGATGTTCTCGTTCCAGTGCTATCCGGGGAACATCCTGAACACTTACCACTGGCGCGCGCATGACGTCGACCACTGCACCGTGTGGCGCGGCTGGTACACGCCGGGCGGGGTCGAAAACGACATCATTCGCAAACTCGCCGTGCAGGACCGCCAGACGACGGTCGCGGAGGACATTACCCTTGTCGAGTCCGTGCATCGCGGTCTCAAGTCGCGCGGCTACAAACCGGGTCCGCTGGTTCTGGACCCCGCCTGCGGCGTGAATTCGGAGCATTCGATCAAGATATTGCAGGAGTGGATGCGCGAGGCTGTCGAGGCTTAAGCTCACCGCAAACCTTCCAACTTCGACCTGACCTGGGTCCCGGGCGGCAGAACGCTCCCGGGGCCTGTGGAGCGCGTTATGACAGACCTTAGACCCTATTGGCACAACTCCATCGACGGCGATTGGTGCAACGGTGGCGCCGGACTCCTCGCCGTCGTCGATTTGGGGATTGGCGAACGGATCGCCAAGCAGGCACCTGCCGACAGTGCGGACGTCGCAGAGCTGATCGCCAACCCCTTACAGGCGGCAAGCGCACCGCTCCTGATTCCGGTCGCCTAGCGGCGTGAGAAGAGGCGGCTGGCCGCGTCTCGGGCCCGTCGTCCGAGAAACTGAAAGCGAAAGTTCATCGACATGGTCAAGATCATCTACATCGAACATGGCGGCCGACCGCACGAGGTCGAGCTCTCCCCCGGCAAGACCGTGATGGAGGGCGCGCGAGACAACGCGATCCCCGGCATCGAGGCTGATTGCGGTGGCGCCTGCGCCTGCTCCACCTGCCACGTCTACGTGGACACGGCTTGGGTGGACCGGCTGCCGCCCCGCAAGGAACTCGAGGACGACATGCTCGACTTCGCACATGAGCCCGATACCGCGACCTCGCGGCTGAGCTGCCAGTTGAAGGTCACCGAAGCCTTCGACGGTCTGATCGTGCGGATGCCGGAACGGCAAATCTGAACTGCAATACGAAGAACTGGAGAACTGACGTGAAATCCCTGGACGGATTGCTGGTGGTCTCGGTCGAGCAGGCCCTGGCGGCACCTTTCTGCACTGCGCGGCTGGCGCAGGCCGGAGCGCGCATCATCAAGATCGAGCGCGCCGAGGGCGACTTCGCGCGGGGGTATGACGCCGCGGCGCAGGGCACCAGCTCGTACTTTGCCTGGACGAACCAGGGGAAGGAATCGCTGACCCTGAATTTCCGCGACACCGAGGACGCGGCGCTCCTCCATCGTATCCTGTCCCGGGCGGACGTGTTCATCCAGAACCTCGCGCCGGGGGCGATGGCCCGGGCGGGCTTCGGTTCGGCTGAACTCCGCGAAAAGTACCCTCGTATGATCACCCTAGACATCACCGGCTACGGCGAGAGCGAGGCGGCGCGACATCTCAAGGCGTACGACTTCCTAATCCAGGCAGAGTCCGGCCTTACAAGCATCAGCGGCGGCGTAAACGAGATGGGGCGCATCGGCGTTTCGATCTGCGACATCGGCGCGGGGATGACGGCGCACGCCGCCGTTCTTGAAGCGCTGATGCTGCGCGAGCGGACGGGCCGGGGCTCGGCGCTGGCGATCTCGCTCTTTGATGTCGCGGCAGACTGGATGAGCGTGCCGCTGATCCACCATGAGTACGGCCGCGGTGCGCCGCGGCGTGTCGGTCTGCGTCATCCTAGCATGGCCCCCTACGGCGCTTTCGAGACCGCCGACGGCGCGCTCACGCTGATTGCGATCCAGAACGAGCGCGAATGGCAGCGGTTCTGCGCGCAGGTCCTCGGCTCGGACTCGGCGTGGCAGGATCCGCGTTTCGCCTCGAACAACGACCGCGTGGCCAACCGCGACGCGCTCGAGGAGATGATCGGCGCCGTCACCCGCACGATGACCCAAGAGGAGTTCCGCGCGCGCCTCGCCGAGGCGGGCGTCGCCTTCGGCGGGGTGAACTCGGTGGAGGATCTCGGCCGTCATCCGGCCCTCCGCCGCTGCACCGTCGTCACCGAAACCGGTGCCGCAATCGATATACCCGCCCCGCCCATCCGCTGGATCGAGGCGCCGGACGCATCCGCTCTCAAGGCCGCCCCGGCCCTTGGCGCGCACGGGCCGGCCCTCCGCGCCGAATTTGCCTGATATCTCGAAAGGAGTTCCCGATGTCCGCCCCCATGACCGACTGGATCGGTCGTACCGAGCTCAGTCAGGACGTCCTGCGGCCCGAGCCCGCCCGCTTCATGCAGGCGACCCTGGATCGCGTACCGACGCTTGCCGACGGCGATGCCCTGCCGCCGCTGTGGCACTGGTTCTACTTTCTCGAGGCCAAGCCCGCGCGCGAGCTTGGCCGTGATGGCCATCCGAAGAAAGGCGGCTTCCTGCCCCCGGTCGCGCTGCCGCGCCGCATGTGGGCGGGCGGGCGCTTCGAGTTTCACGCGCCAATGCCGCTCGGGACCGCGGTTTCAAAGCGCTCGACAATCGAGAACGTCGTCGAGAAGGAGGGGCGGAGCGGCAAGCTCTGCTTCGTCACGGTGCGGCATGAGATCCGCGCCAGCGAGACGCTCGCTATGACCGAGGAGCACGACATCGTCTATCGCGAGGATCCGGCTCCCAACGCGCCAATGCCCACCCCTACGCCGGCCCCCGCCGACGCGGAGGTGAGCGAGGAGGTCGCGCCCACTCAGGTCATGCTCTTCCGCTACTCCGCCCTGACCTTCAATGGGCACCGCATCCACTACGACGTGGACTACGCCCGCGAGGTCGAAGGCTACGAGGGGCTCGTGTTCCACGGACCGCTCACGGCCACCCTACTCGTGGACCTTGCGGTGCGGACGAGGCAGCGCGCGCCGCGTCGGTTCTCGTTCCGCGGGCTCGCTCCGCTCTCGGGTATGGCGCCGTTCCGGATCGAGGGCCGTACGGAGGAGACGGGCCTCGCCCTATGGGCGCGGCGGCACGACGGCGCCTTGGCCATGACGGCCTCGGCGGAGTTCTGAAAGAAAAGAGACATGCTCAAGAAGATCGACCCCAATTTCTCCCGGGCGCTCGCCGACTGGGCCACCGAGCCGCATCTCGACCTCGACGCGCTGACTTCCAGGGAAGCGCGCGTCAGCCTGATCGACACGCTGACCTGCACTGTCCTCGGGACCAGCGAGAAGCAGGCCCGCGCGGGCCTTGCCGCGATGTCCTTTGGCGTGCCGCAGGGCGGCGTCGTGCCGATCGGCGGCGGCGCTTCGCTGTCGCCGCTCGGCGCCGCCTTCGTCAACGGCACCCGCGCGCATGCCATCGACTTCGACGACTATGAGCTCTCTGGCTCCAGCCATGCGAGCACGCCGATCTTCTCTGCGCTCTTCGCGCTCGCACGGCTGCTGCCGATGACGATCGATCAGATCAGCGAAGCCTGGGCCGTGGGCTACGAGACGGTGGTCTGGATGGGCATGGCGCTGGGATACGGCCACTACGAGGCTGGCTGGCACTCCACTTCGACGCTGGGGCCGGTCGGGACCGCGGCCGCGGCGGCACGTGCCTTGGGCCTCGGCCCCGAGGAGATGGCCAACGCCATGTCGATAGCGGTCAGCGCGTCGGCGGGTCTCAAGGCGCAGTTCGGTACCGACGTTAAGGCGATGCATGCCGGGATGGCGGCGGAGGCGGGGTTGCGTGCGGCGCTCCTGGCGCGAGAGGGGGCGACCGCCAACCGCGAGCTCTGGGACGGGTATCGTGGCGTCAGACAGGTTTACGGGACGCCCGAGTCGCTCGGCTTCTCGCGGATGATGGAGCAGTGGACGCCCGGCCGCGCCGTGCACCGCTTCCCGGTTCTGCGCAAGCTCTGGCCGAGCTGCGCCTACACCCACCGGCCCATCCACGGCGCCGAACGCCTGCACGAGAGGCTGGCGCCCGGTGACCAGATCGCTTCGATCCGCATCAGGATGCCGGCGCCGTTCCAGCGCGTCGCCGGGTTCGGCGTGCCCACCAACGACGCCGAGGCGCGCTTCTCGGTGGCCTACTGCATCGTGACCGGCCTCCTGACGGGCCATGTGACGCCCGAGGACTTCCTTGAGCACCGCTTCTCCGACCCGCTGCGGCAGCGCATGACCGCCGATGTTGCGATCGAGGCCTACGAGCTGCCGCCGGGCGACCCGGGCGACATAGGTCCGTCGACGCCGGAGACGATTACCGTGACCCTCGCCGATGGCCGCGTACTTGAACAGGAGACGGTCCACGTGCCGGGCGGCCCTGCCACGCCGATGACGCGTGCCCAACTCCTGCAGAAGGTTGTCGATAGCGGCGGCTCGTGCGATCTGGCTACGGCGTTCCTCGAAGCCGACGGTGCGACGCCGCTCAGCGCGACGGGCATCCTCGACCAGCGCCTCGGCGCCTGAGGAGGATCAATCGATGCAGCATCCCCTTTGGCGGTCGCTCCTCTACACCCCGGCGCACGTCCAGAAGTACGCCAGAAAGGCCGCGGAGGGTGATGCTGACGTCGTCGTCCTGGACCTCGAGGATTCGGTTCCTCACCAGGAGAAATTCGCCGCGCGCGCGCTTCTCGCCGACAGCGCGGCGCTCCTGCACCGCGCGCGCAAGCAAGTGGCCGTTCGTCTCAATGCAGAGGCCGCGGCGCAGGCCGAAGACCTGCGCGCGGCGCTCGCCGCGGGCGCGGACATCCTCATCCTGCCCAAGATCGAGACTCCGGAGACGGTCCGACGAATCGCTTCTGCGTTGGCCGAACGCGTTCCCGGTCCTCCGCCCGTCCTCATCGGACTGATCGAGACGCCCGCCGGTCTGCTCAACGCCGCGGAGATCGCGATGGCGCATCCTCTGCTCAAGGCGCTCAACCTCGGCACCGAGGACTTCGCGGGCGAAATGGGGATGGAGCCCGACTGGACGGCGCTGCTCTATCCGAGCCAGCAGATCGCAATCGCTGCTCGCCGCGCCGGGATCGTGCCGCTGGGCTACGTCGGCAGCATCGCGCAGTTCCGTGACGAGGACGCCTTCGTCCGGATCGTTGATGCCTCTGCCCGCCTCGGGTTCGAGGGTGGCTTCGCGATACACCCGAGCCAGGTCGCCGCTCTCAACCGGGCGTTCACTCCGAGCGAGGATCGTGTCGCCCACGCGAGGCGCGTCGTCTCGGCCTTCACCCAGGCCGAGCGCGAAGGCATCGGCGCGGTCTCCGTTGACGGCCGCATGGTCGACCTGCCTGTCGTGCGCCGTGCTGAGAAGATCCTTGCGCGTGCGGCGGCTATCGCAAACTCGACTTCATGAGCTGAAAGGCCTTGTCAGAGGGACGGACATTATGGCGAGGAGGACGGTTGTCTAGCTTCCCGGGATGACCCAGTGGAGCACGTTCCGCCAGAGGTGATGCTCTACGCCCGCTTCCCGCTTTCGCTGCGAAATGTCGAGGATTTGCCGCACGAGAGTGGGATCGAAGTTTGCCACGAGGCGGTCCGGGTCTGGTGGCATCGCTTCGGTCCGATGTTCGTTACAGAGATCCGAAAGCGGGGGATCGAGGGAACGCGGTCGAGTCGCTGGCGATGGCATGTCGACGTGATGTTCGTGAAGATCAACGTCGAGATGCACTGCCTCTGGCGGGCTTTTGATCACGAGGGCGAGGCCCTGGAGAGCTTCGTGACGCGGACCCGGGACAAGAAGGCCGCCTTGAAATTCCTCAGGAAAGCAATGCGCAAGCATGGTCAGCCTGAGGCCATCGTCATTGAAAAGCTCCGCTCCTATAGTGCCGACCTGTGGCAACTCAGAGCTGAAGCCCGACAAGAAACGGGTAAATGGGCCAACAATCGGGTGGAAAACTCACACCTGCCGTTCCGACGACGGGAGAGGGCTACGCTCCGGTTCCGACGCATGCGAAGTCTCCAGAAATTCGACGCTGTCCACGCTTCAGTCTCCAACCACTTCGATCAGGAACGTAGCCTCCCCAGTCGAAACCTCCTCAAGCTGAACCGGATCGCTGCCCTTGCCGAGTGGCGTGGTCTGTGCGCGGGATGAGAGGCAGTATTGCTGTCTTGGCTGAGGCTGGTTCGAATTGGCCTGACACCGCAATCTGAGGAGCTCGTGGTGCAGGGCAAGCGTCAATCCAGTGACTCAGCTCACGGCTTTGGAGCCGCGCTATCCCCGGAGAGTATTTTCAATGCCCGGAGATCGAGCTGCCGCGAGTGGCGATCGAAACGCCCGACTTTGCGCATGGCGGCCCGCAGGTCGATGTCTCTGCCAAGGTAGTGCCATGCAATCGGCGAAGTGAAGGGCGTACGCTGCCGGCTGGTAATCCCGAACGTTACGCCACGCAGGTAGCTGAGCTGGCCGCGTCCGATCGGGTTGAGTACAGTCTCCACCAGTGCGTCGCGCGCCAGCGTCTGGAATTCCATGACAAAAATGCGGCCGCCAAGAAAAGCGACGCGTCCACTATATTTGGACAGGAACAGTGAACCGTCTTCCGGATCGACCGAACGCTCGAGCGATCGGCACCGCACCATGCCCTCGTACTCGTCGAGGCGGACCATGGCACAGATGACCGAGTTCTCCCAGCTATGCGAGAGGAAATAGCTCAGGTAGTAGCCAAGATATCGGCGAAGCGGGATCGTCTGTCCCAGGAAGGCGCTGTCGAACCCATCGGGACCGACGTTGCCCTGCGCCGCGCCGTAAAGCAGAGACGTGACGTTGGGATGGTTTTCGAATTCCTCCTGCGGCAGCATGAGTTCAGCAGGCCGGACCCCGAAGTGGAGCGCGATCCGCCGCAGGTTGGCGGCCGATGGGCGCGACGATCCATTAAGGTACTTGTTGAACTGTTGCCGGTTGATGCCAATCCGCCGGCAGATCGCGGAAATGGATGGCTCCGTCGAACACAGAAGCCTGAGGTTCGCAGCGATGCTCACGTCGTCCAAGTCCGGTCCTTTCGTTGAGTCCCCTTCGGGTTACCCCGGCAATCTATATCGCGACTTGACGCGCAAACAGCATAAACTCGCGTCCGGTGGCTGCCGGCCGCGAAATTGTTTACGGGCGGAATCCAAGCTTCTCTTGCCTGAATCGCGCCGCGCTACGGCGGGAGAACACTGACAGGGAGATTACGATGAATGGACAAAATATTGCCTGGAGCCGCGTTGGGCTGCCCCGCCGCGCGTTTCTGAAGGGCGCGACCGCACTTGGCGTTCTTTCCGCTGCCGGTCTTTCGATGCCGCGTGCCGCCTATGCGGCCGGTGGCACGCTGCGCACGCGCACCTACGCCGACATCCGGTCCATGGACCCGGCATTCAGCCAAGGCGTCGTGGACGAGGAAATTCAGGCGCTGATCTACAACAAACTCATCCAGTACAAGCCCGGGCGCGAATGGGGCTGGCAGCTCGACGCGGCCGCCATGATCGAGCAAGCGGACGACACCCACATCAACTTCGCGCTGAAAGACAATGTTGGCTTCACCAACGGCTTCGGGGCGATGACGGCCGAGGACGTCAAGTTCTCTTTCGAGCGGATCATCGATGACGCCCTGGAATCGACGAACAAGCCCGACTGGGGGCCGCTCGACCACGTCGAGGTCACCGGCGAGCGCACCGGAACGATCGTTCTCAAGAACGCCTTCCAGCCGCTCTGGTCGATAACGCTGCCCTATATCGCCGGTAACATCGTGTCGAAGAAGGCCTTCGAATCCGTCGGCGGCAAGATCGATACGCAGCCTGTCGCGACCTCCGGACCCTATCTGCACAGTTCCTGGGAGCCGAAACAGAAGACGACACTAACCCGCAACCCCGACTGGAAGGGCGATCCGGTCGCCTTCGACGAGATCCAGATATTCCACATCGACGACGAGAAGGCCGCGGAGATCGCCTTCGAGGCCGGCGAGATCGACTTCACGCGCGTCAGCCTCGATTCCGTCGAGCGCCTGAAGTCGAACCCGATCAAGGGTGCCACGCTGGAGGAATATCCTTCACTCTATTACGTATGGGTCGGGATGAACCTCGACAACCCTAAGCTGCAGAACCCCAAGCTGCGGCAGGCGATCCAGTACGCCATCGACGTGCCATCGATAATGGCGGGCGCCTATTTCGACGCGGCTCAGCCTTCGACCGGTATCATCGCACCGGGCCTGCCCGGGCATCGGGAAGCGCCGCTCACGGGTATCGCGGCGGACGTGGAAAGGGCGCAGGCACTCCTGGCGGAATCCGGCGAAACCAACGTCTCGCTCGCCATCGACGTGCTGAACAAGTCCGCGAACGTCACCGCGGCCCAAATCATTCAGGCGAACCTCGCCGCGATCGGCATCACGCTGGAGATCCGGCTGCACGAGGGTGCGACTTTCTGGGAACTCGGTTCCAACGAGGATCTCGAACTGGTTCTGAACCGCTTCTCGATGACGCCGGATCCGTATTATGCGACCGCATGGTTCATCAAGGAACAGGCAGGCGTCTGGAACTGGGAGCGCTTCCGTTCGGACGAGTTCGACGCGATCCACCTTGCCGCACAGTCCGAGAGCGATCAGGCCAAGCGGGCCGAGATGTATGCCCGCGCCCAGGACCTGATGGAGGAATCGGGCGCCTACAAGTTCATCACGCACGAGGCGACGCCGGTGATCTACCGCAACACCATAAAGCCTGCGCTGCGTCCAGACGGCCTGCCGCTTTACCGCTACTTCGGCGTGGCCTGAGATCTCCCTGTGGCCGGAGGGGGCGCGGTTTCGCCCGTGCCCCCTTTACTCAACGACCCTGGCTGCGTTTCGGGAGGGGAGCATGCTGACATACATACTGCGACGTCTGGGGCTTGCGGCGGTGATTACCGTTCTTGCGGTGACGCTCCTCTTCCTCATCATCCACATGATCCCGGGCGATCCGGTCTCCACCATGCTGGGACCCAAGGCGACGGAGGAAATGCGCGCGGCGCTTGAAGCGCGGATGGGGCTCGACAAACCGCTGCCCGTGCAGATCGGTCTGTTTTTCGCCAACATGCTGCGGGGCGATCTTGGGATGGACGTTTTCTCGAACCGTCCGGTGACCCAGATCGTACTTGGTCAGATACCGTACACGCTGACGCTGATTCTCGTCTCGATCGCTTGGTCGGCGGTTCTTGGCATCGCGCTAGGCTGCTATTCCGCGGTCAATCGCAACACTGTGGGCGACCGTCTGACCGGGGTTCTCTCCGTATCCTTCATCGCGGTTCCTGCCTTCGTCGTCTCTCTCTACTCACTCCTGCTGTTCGCCGTGAAGCTCCAGTGGTTCCCTGCCATCGGCGCCGGGGAGCCCGGCGACTGGGCCGACCAGCTTCACCACCTTGTCCTGCCGAGCCTCGCTATCGGCCTGTCCTGGGTAGGCTACATCGCGCGGCTCGTCCGGGCCTCGATGCTGGAAGTGATGGGCGAAGGCCATATCCGTACCGCCCGCGCCTTCGGTCTTCCAGAGCGGCGGATAATCTTCGGCTACGCGCTCAGGCTGGCCATCCTTCCCACCGTCACCGTGATCGGGGTCGGAATGGGCTTCCTCCTTTCGGCAGCAGTCTTTGCAGAGATCGTCTTCTCTCGCCCGGGCCTCGGCAAGCTGGTGATCGACTCGATCACCACCCGCAATTACCCGGTCGTAATGGGCTCGGTCCTGTTCTCCACGCTGATCTTCGTCGCCTCGACGACGCTTGCCGACATCATCAACGCCATCCTCGACCCGCGCATCCGGGCCGGCAAGTAAGGGAGCGAGACCTTGACCGACACCGCCGTTTCGTCGCCCAGACCTCGTTCCGAACTGGGCGAGATCATGCACCACCTCGTCCGCGATCCCATGGGCCTCGCCGGGCTGATCATAGTGGCGCTTATAGTCGCCTCCGCGCTCTTCGCGCCCTGGATCGCGCCCTATGACCCCATCGCGATGAACATCCCGGACCGGCTGCAGGGGCCGAACGTCGCCCACTTCATGGGCACGGACCAGCTTGGCCGCGATACTTTCTCGCGCGTGATCTGGGGTGGGCGCGTGGCGCTGCAGGTGGCGCTGCCGACGATCGGCGGCGCCATCGCCATCGGTCTGGTTCTTGGCATGATCGCCGGCTACGGGCCGAAATGGCTCGACAACCTGATCGTGCTCTTCTTCGACACCGTGCGCGCCTTCCCGACCGTCATGTTCGCGCTCGCCGTGGTCGCTTTGGTGGGGCCGAGCCTCAATACCGTCATCGTCGTCATCATGATGACCTCAATCCCGACCTACGGCCGGGTCGTGCGTACGCTGACCCAATCCCTGAAAGAGGCCGAGTTCATAACCGCCGAACGCTCGCTCGGCGCACGCGTGCCGCGGATCATGGCCGTTCATATCGTGCCGAACGTACTTGGCCCCCTCGCGGTACTTGCCGCGATGGATATCCCGACCGTCGTCGGGCTTGAGGCGGGGCTTTCGTTCCTCGGTATGGGGGTGAAGCCACCCACACCGTCCTGGGGTTCGCTTCTTAACGACGGCTACGCGCTTATCCGCAACACGCCCTGGCTGATCGTCGCCGGGGGCATCCCGCTCATCCTCACGACGCTTGGCTTCACCTTCCTTGGCGAGGCGCTTCGTGACGTCGTCGATCCCAAACTCCGTGGAAAAGGGGGCAAGTGATGACGGTTCTCGACATCCGCGACCTTTCCATCAGCTACGACACCCCTCGGGGGAGCCTGAAAGCGCTGAGGAACGTCTCGATGATGATCCCGGAGGGCAGGATCGTCGGCATCGTCGGCGAGTCGGGCTGCGGCAAGTCAACGCTGATCTCCTCCGTGATCCGGCTGATGGCTCCGAATGCTCGCGTCGGTTCCGGCGAGGTGCGCTTCAAAGGCGCCGACATTCTCGGACGTTCAGAAGCTGAGATGAGGGCGCTCAGGGGCACCGACATCTCCATGGTCTTCCAGGATCCGATGCAGACCCACAACCCGGTCCTGACCGTCGGACGCCAGATGGTGGACATCCAGTATCGCGACAAGAAGACCAAGACCGAAAAGCTGAAGCGCGCGGCCGAGATGCTGGCGCTTGTCGGCATCCCGGACCCTGAGGCTCGGCTCAACCAGTATCCGTTCGAATTCTCCGGTGGTATGCGCCAGCGCATCGCCATTGCCATGGCGCTGATGGCGAAACCTTCGCTTTTGATCGCCGACGAACCGACGACGGCGCTCGATGCAACGCTGGAGGTTCAGATCATCAAGCGGCTCAAGGAGTTGCAGGAAGAGGTCGGCTGCTCGATCCTCTTCATCTCGCACCATCTCGGCGTGATCGCCGAACTTTGCGACGAGGTCGTGGTGATGTACGCCGGCGAGGTGGTGGAGTCCGGATCGGTACGGGATGTGTTCCACAATCCGGCGCACCCATATACTCGCGCGCTTCTCGAATGCGATCCGGGCCATATCAAGGTCAGTACGCGCGTCCTGCCGACCATCCCCGGAAACATCCCTGACCTCATCAACCTGCCCCGAGGCTGCATCTTCGCCGAGCGATGTGAAAGACGCCATGCCGCTTGCACCACGCGGCCCGAAATGCGGAGCGCGGGCGCGGGCCATCAGGCCGCCTGCTTGCTGATTGAAGAGAGGGAAACCGCATGAGCGCGCTTCTCGAAATCCGCGATGTTTTCGTCCGCTTCGGCGTCCGCGGTGGCATCTTTTCCTCCGCTGGAAGCATCGACGCCGTTTCAAGTGTCAGCCTGACCGTCGAGGCTGGCAAGACCTACGGCATTGTCGGTGAAAGCGGGTCCGGCAAGACGACGCTCGCCCGCGCGGTGGCGGGGCTGCATCACGCCTCCGAAGGCTCGATCCTCTACCAGGGCCAAGAACTCGTGAACCTGCCGGAGGCGGAGTTCCGCAAGCTTCGGCGCGAGATCGTGATGATGTTCCAGGACCCGATCGGCTCGCTCTCTCCGCGGCTCACGATCAAGTCGCTGATCACGGAACCTTTCCGAATCCAGGGCATGAAGGGCCGCGATCTCGATGCCGAGGCGCAGCGGCTTCTGGCTATGGTCGGATTGCCGCCGGAGTTTGCCGCCCGCTATCCCTATCAGATCTCTGGCGGGCAAGCGCGGCGGGTCGGCGTCGCTCGTGCTCTCGCGCTCGATCCGAAGCTTCTGATCGCCGATGAGCCCACTGCGGGCCTCGACGTCTCCATTCAGGGCGAGATGTTGAATCTCCTCGCGAAGCTTCAGGACGAGCTTGGGCTCGCCATCTTGATCATCACCCACAACCTCAATGTGGTGCGGCACATCACTGACAAGGTAGGGATCATGTATCTCGGCAAGCTCGTCGAGGAAGGCCCGACTGAGGAGGTCTTTGCCCGCCCGAAGCACCCCTATACGCTTGCCCTTCTTGCCGCCAACCCCGAGCCAGACCCCGATGCTCAGCTCATGCGGGTGGAACTCGCCGGAGAGCCGCCGAGCGTCCTCCGCAGGCCCAAGGGCTGCGAGTTCCATACCCGCTGCCCCTTCGTACAGCCGCGCTGTTCGGTGGAAGCGCCCGCATGGACAGTCCGCGTCGACGGGGCGCATCGCTGCCACTTCCCCGAAATCTGGACGCGCGAGGTTCAGGCCGCGACATGAGCGCCGCGATCTTCACGAACGGTTCCATTCTGGCTCTGGACGAAGGCAATTCGACACCGGAAGCCGTGGGCATCGAGGGGGAGCGCATCGCCGCGGTTGGCCGGCTTTGCGAGGTCCGCGCGGCGCTCCCCGGCGCGACAGAGATCGATCTGGCCGGGCGGACGCTTGTCCCGGCATTCATCGACCCGCATGGCCATTTCCCCGACAGCGCCCTCGTCAAACTTCTGCGTGCCGATCTCGCCTCACCCCCGCGCGGTGAATGTCGGAGCTTGTCCGACGTCTTCGACCGGCTGCGTGCAAAGATCAGCGAGACACCCCGTGGAGAATGGGTGATGGGCGCGGCTCTGGACGAGACCGCGCTCGCCGAGGGGCGGATGCCCACCCGGGACGAACTCGATGCGCTGAGCCGAGACCACCCGATCTGGGTGATCCACACGTCGGGCCATTGCGGTGTCGCCAATTCCATGGCGCTCGCCCGTTACGGGGTGACCGAAGAGACCTTGGACCCCGCCGGCGGGCGCTATCTGCGCGACGCCTCGAGCCGTCTCACCGGCGGGATCGAGGGGCTATCGGCGATGGGAGAGATGGGGGATACGCATTTCCTCATCGACCGCGCGAATTTTCGCCGCTGTTTCGCCGCAGCACGCGAGGAATATCTCGCCCACGGCGTGACTCTCGCGCAGAACTCATGGGCCGCAATGCCGCTTCTGGAACTGTTCGCCGATGTTGCGGCGGACGGCGATCCCGACATCGACCTCGTTCTCCTGCCGGTCGCCGAGATCGAACCTGAGTTCTCCGAAATCGGCCTTGGCAGGACCTGGCCGGAAAACCGTCACATCACGCTCGGTCCGCGCAAACTTCTGACAGACGGGTCCTTCCTCATGCGCACAGCCTACCTGACCGAGCCCTATTACACCGGTGCGCCAGGCGAGGCGCCGGATACCGGTTTGCCCTATACAAGCCGCGAGGCGCTCTTCGCCGAAGTGAAGAAGCTCCATGACATGGGGTTCCAGATTCACACGCACTGCAACGGCGACGCGGCCTCGGACATCTATCTCGATGCGATCGAGGCGGCGCTGAATGCGAACCCGCGCGACGATCATCGCCATACGATTATCCACGGGCAGGTGATGCGGCAGGACCAGCTTTTTCGCTGCGCCGAACTCGGTGTCACGGTCAGCTTCTTTCCCGCCCACGTCTGGTTCTGGGGCGACAAGCACTACGAGGAAATCCTTGGCCCCGAGCGGTCGCAGAACATTTCACCCACGGGCTGGGCGGAACGGGCGGGCGTCCGCTTCACCATTCACAACGATGCGGCGGTGACGCCGACACGGCCGCTTCAGCTGATCCACACGACGGTTAATCGGAAGACCCTTTCCGGGCGCACTCTCGGTGCGCACCAGCGTATCTGTGCGCTCTCGGCGCTCCGTGCGCATACGATCAACGCAGCGTGGCAGGTTTTTCAGGAGCACGAGCGTGGCTCCCTCGAGCCCGGCAAATTGGCAGATCTGGTGATGCTCGATCGCAACCCCCTCAGCACTCCTGACGGGATCGACGGAATTTGTGTGGTTGAGACATGGCGGCGGGGAACTTGCGTCTACAAGGCCCAAACAGAAGAAATCGGAGAGCGCGCGTGAGTTACGCGATTTATGTTGGCAAGAACCACTCACGCACCGGCCATGCATGGCTGGGTGGTTATGGTGACGAACCCTCGTCCCATTGGCTGGAGATCGTACCGGCAATGGACCATCCCGACGGTACGCTTATCGAAGTCGGCGTCGGGCCTGAGGCAGACATGCCGGGCCGTCGCACGAAAATTCCGCAAGTGGCGAAGACGCTGCGCCATGTGCGCGTAAGCTATTCCTACTACCTTGGCGTGCCCGCACCCATCACCAATGGCGGCCTGAACGAGAAAGGCTTGGCGGTGCGCGATGTCTGGTCGACCTCGCGCAGGGAACTGATCGAGATGACGCCGAAGGATCAGGCCGGGCTGAACTACAGTGATCTTGCCCGGATCGTGATGGAGCGGGCCAGCACCGCTCGCGAGGCGGTCAAAATCTGCGCAGCTTTGATAGCCGAACATGGCGAGGCCACCTATGGCGGCAATTCCCACCTCTTTGCCGATGCCAATGAAGCGTGGGTGATGATCCAGTTCGCTGGCGGCAAAGGCCTCTGGGTCGCCGAACGGCTGGGTCCCGACAGCATCCGCGCCTCGCGCCCCGGCTATGTGCTCGAAGTGCCGGTCGATCGGGCCGATCACCCGGATTTCCTCTGTTCGCCGAACTTCGTGAGCTTCGCGCGCGAGATGGGGTGGTATTCCGACGGACCTTTCGACGCGAATGCGATTTACGGTGACGGCAAGGGACGATGGGAGGGCATCTGCTGGATCGAAGCCGAGATGCAGGCCCGCGCCGCGCGCCCCGAAAAGATCGGGCTGGAGGACATGATCTGGGCCGTGCGCACCGAAAGGTTGACCGGGGACACGGCTGGCTATGGCCAGATCGTACCCCTTGTTGATGTGCCGGACCCGGGCCTGCAGTTAATGTGGCACTCCGCCACTGGCGCTTTGGCCGCACCGTTTTCTCCGGTATTCCTGGGTCAGGATCGCGTGCCCGCCGAGTACGGGCCACGGCGCTATCTGACGACCGGCGAGTCACGCCGCTTCATGGATCTGCGCAAAGCCGCTAGTGGCGTCATCGATAGCGTATCTCTCGTGCCGCAGATCGTCGAAGCCCACCGGTCGGCATTCTATGAATCAAAACGGCTCTTGTACCTTATGCAGCTTTTGGGCCACCCAGCTCTCGAGCGGGTAACAGCCGTGTTCCAGGCGCGCGAGAAGGCGTTGGAGAGCCTTGTCGCATCGTACCTGCGAATAGCCCAACACGCGGTTGCAGGCGGAAATCGGGAAGACGCGCTGCGAATCCTGAGCCACTTCAGCACTGGTGAACTCAAAGCGTGCCTCGACCTTGTGATGTCGCTCTCACAAGGTCTCGAAGCGGAACTGGCGGTCGACGGATCCGACCGCACCGGCACAGAGCCAGTCAGCTTTCTGCAGGTCTGGTGATGTCAAAAGCCCTTGCCGATCCGCAACATCCGAGAGGCAGACCCAAAGCAGTGTCAGACGAGCTTTGCCTGAAGGGTGCAGGGCGGCTCCGTGGCGTCGGTTCATGACGGAGCGCAACCCCTTCAAGTAGCTCGACCAGTCCCGAGGCCGTCGTTCACGCCTCCGTTTCCAGCCAATTCAATCAGGAAGGTCTTGTCAGAGTAACTCGGCAGGAGACGGGCCGATGGGCGAACAACAGAGCAGAGAATTCGCACCTTCCGTTCCGACGACGCGAGCGGGTCATGCTCCGCTTTCGACGGATGCGAAGTTTGCAGACGTTCGCCGCGGTCCACGCCTCCGCCTCAAACCGCTTCGACCAGGAGCGCAATCTCTCCAGCAGATCACTCTTCAAGGCCAACCGAGCTGCCGCTCTCGCCGAATGACGCGGTCTCTGCACGGGATAAGGTGCAGTTTCACTGTCCCGGCGGAGACTGGTCCGAATTGGTCTGCCAGCACCACCGCAAGGGCTTGCAGCAGGGGCAGAACGGAGAATGGTGACTTCTGCGGTGTCAGGCGGGAAGCTCGGCGCGGCGCGGCACGGTCCGCTGACCGCCGGACAAGATGTCAGCACTGGGCTGAAAGCGGCCGTCATCAACTTTCGTTTTCGTGCTACCTTGAGTTTGGCATGATCGCTGGCTGCCAAGGGTGGAACTGATGCAGGATTTCGGTGAATTTGCCGCGCGAGAGCGCGATGGCTGGGCAAATGAAGGGCTCGTGTCGGCATATGTCGACAAGTTCGTTCCTGTAACCGACTCTATCGCCCGGGTTCTAGTCGAACGGAGCTCCCCGAGGGACAAGTCTATCCTCGACTTGTGCTGTGGGCAGGGAACTCTGACAGCCATGCTGTGCGACGCTGGCGCAAAGGTGACGGGGCTGGATTTTTCGAACGAGATGCTGGCCCGTGCAGCTTTGAACGCACCTGAAGCCGATCTGCGGCAGGGAGATGCAGGATCGCTGCCATTCGACGATGGTGCATTCGATCAGGTGGTCTGCAATTTTGGAATGATGCATCTTCCCGACCAGCAGAAGGCTCTGTCGGAAGTCCAGAGAGTTCTAAGGCCAGACGGTCGATTTCTCATGGCTACGTGGGCAGCTCCCGATGTTTCGCCAGCGTTCGGAACGGTCTTTGGCGCCATCAGAGGCAATGCGGACTTCTCCAAAGCCCCAGCACAGCCCGATCTCTTCGTATTTGCGAAACCAGAGGGCGCACGGGAAATGATGAAGGTATCCGGGTTGCGCGTGGTCTCGCATGAGATCGTTCCGGCATTTTGGGAGCTCTCGGAACCTGGAGAATTGTTCGAGATCTTCCTTACTGCCACGGTAGCTGCTTCCCAACTGATCAAGGGTCAGGAGCCTGAAGTCATAGGGGCCATCCAGGAACAGATTACGGACAACGTGCGCGAGAACTTTGGAGATGAGGGCGGATTTCGCGTTCCTGTACCGGTGGCCATCGTCGAAGCTGCACTCTGAATACGAGAACGCAGGCGACGACGGCCACTCTGGTCCGCTGAGAAGCCGTCGCGTGTGTCCAGAGCATACGGCCTCTTCGTCCCGCACAGCGGCCGTCACACGACTCGAGATGCTGCACTATCGTTGAAGGTTCGGTTTGACGGGCAGCGCCGCAGCATTGCGAACACCAGTTGAACGGCAGCTTCGGGCCGGGAGCTGCGGTTTACGCCGGTCACAGCGCGTTGCCGCGGTACTTGGTTCATCACGACTTGGCCCACCTGACGAACGAGGCGACCAAGAAGGCCTGCCAACACCAGCCCGACCGCAAAAGCGAGACGGATTCTCCCTGATGCCGGTTGCCGCGCCGCCCCACGTCAGGGTCATGGGCTCTTTGTCCAGTTCGTAATCGGCGAGCCACAGGATCACGGCGCCGCGTCCATGAAATCGCGGAAGGCGGCGAGGAAAACATCCCATGCCGGCTTGCCGGGCAGCGGCAGGTGGTTGGCCGTCTCCAGCACCAGAAGCTCGGCGTTCGGGATCCCGGCGGCTAGCTTGCGGGCTTCCGACAGCGGATGCACCGCGTCGTGCCGGGCATGGACGATCAGCGTCGGGCAGCGCACTTGCGGCAAGAGCGCGCTGTTGTCCACCGCGTTGATTGCGTCCCTGAGCGCCAGTTCGGCCTCTTTCGTGACCGATCCCTGGAGGTTCCTCGCGGCAGCAAGGATTGCGTCCAGCGGACCCTCGGGCAGATAGGCGAACATGAAAGCGGCGCCGATCCCCTCGGCCTCGGAACGCCAGCCCTCGGACACCAGGCGCCGGAACGCGTCGTTCGCCACGTCCGTCCCGCTGCGCCTGGATCGGCCTTCGACGTAGCCTCCTGCAATGACCAGCCGGCTGACACGCGATGGGTGGCGCACGGCAAAGCGCAACGCGGCGTGGATGCCGCCTGATTGCGAGAACAGCGCGAAGCGCTCGAAGCCCGCGGCATCCGCCACCAAGCCGATATCGTCGGCCAGCGCCTCGTAGTCGACCCGCGGCGCCGCATCGCCCCCGTCGCCAAAGCCGCGCCTGGTGAACCGGGCCAGGCGATACGACTGCGCCAGCGCCTCGGTCGCATCGCGCCAGTAGGGAGAGGTCCATTCCACCTCGATGTCCCAGGCCGGCGCATCGACGCGCAAGAGTGGCGGACCGCTGCCATTCACCGAGACGGCGATAGGCTGTCCACCCGCCCCGGCAATGTAGCGCACGCGGGGGACGGTCGCGGGGCGCGGCGCATCGGCGGATGGCTCGGGCAAGGGGGCTGCTGCCCCCACCGCCGTGACCTCGGCCACCAGCATCAGCCCCCGTCGCGCCACTGTGCGGATGACGGCCTGCGTCTTGCCGTCGTCGCCCACGGCCTTGCGCGCGGCGGCAATGCAGGCCGAAATCGCGCTTTCGGATACGATGCGGCCCTGCCAAACCTCTTCGATCATGCGATCGCGGGTGACGAGTTCCCCAGCATTCCGCACCAGGAGGTGGATGAGGTCGAATACCCGGGGCTCCACCGCCACCGGCGCGCCGCTCCGCGTCAGCGTCAGGCGCGCATCGTCGAGGACGCAATCGGCGAAACGATGTTGCATGACGGGGATGTTATCGCAGTTCTTCCCGGCGTCCCCAGCAAAATCACAGGGCAAACGCAGGGGTTTCCAAGGCCTGCCCTCAAGCGGAGTGGCACTGGGCCCGGCAATCTTGGGTCACCAGCCAAGGAGACCAGCCATGATGATGCCTTTCAACACCGACCTGATGAAGCACCCCGCCGCCGCCCACACAGCACCGACCGCACATGAGCGCGAGGCGCTCCGCTCCCGCCGCGAGGCCCGCCGCGCTGCCTTTTTCGCCTTCGTCGAAGAGGTATTCTCCCAGGCGCCGCGTCACCCGGCATCCGTGGTCCGCGCCAGGATCGGCTCGGCCTCTTGACCCAGATGCATCGCGCCCGCGCGCCTTCCTGGCCGGCCTTGTCAGAAGAACTTGGTTTGCGTCGGGCCGAGGTGCCGGACAGCGTCTGCCCATGACGAAGCGCAGCCCCTTCCGCTACTTCAAAACGAGCCTGGATATCATCCGGCTGGCGGTAATGCGCATGTTCGGCTTGAGTACAGTCTCCACCAGTGCGTCGCGCGCCAGCGTCCGGAATTCCATGACAAAAATGCGGCCGCCAAGAAAAGCGACGCGTCCACTATATTTGGACAGGAACAGTGAACCGTCTTCCGGATCGACCGAACGCTCGAGCGATCGGCACCGCACCATGCCCTCGTACTCGTCGAGGCGGACCATGGCACAGATGACCGAGTTCTCCCAGCTATGCGAGAGGAAATAGCTCAGGTAGTAGCCAAGATATCGGCGAAGCGGGATCGTCTGTCCCAGGAAGGCGCTGTCGAACCCATCGGGACCGACGTTGCCCTGCGCCGCGCCGTAAAGCAGAGACGTGACGTTGGGATGGTTTTCGAATTCCTCCTGCGGCAGCATGAGTTCAGCAGGCCGGACCCCGAAGTGGAGCGCGATCCGCCGCAGGTTGGCGGCCGATGGGCGCGACGATCCATCAGGCTCCGGACTCATTGATTTTCAAAGCCGGAACATGACGGTTGCGGCGAGAGCGACGGCGGACAGGAAGACCTTTGGGCATCTGTCGTAACGGGTCGCCACGCGCCGCCAATCCTTTAGCCTGCGGAACATGATCTCGATCCGGTTGCGGCGTTTGTAGCGGCGCTTGTCATATTTGACGGGCTTGCCGCGGGACTTCCGGCCCGGGATGCAGGGCCTGATCCCCTGTCTTTCAAGGCGTCGCGGAACCAATCTGCATCATAGCCCCGGTCGGCGAGCAGCCAGTCGGCCCCGGGCAGGCTACTCAGCAGCGCGGCAGCGCCAGTATGGTCGCTGACCTGGCCCGCCGTCATGAAGAAACGCAGAGGGCGGCCCTTCGCATCCGTGACCGCATGCAGCTTGGTGTTCAGCCCTCCCTTCGTGCGCCCGATCAGACACCCGCATCTCCCTTTTTCGCCCGCAGGTTCGAAGCCGTGCGGTGCGCTTTCAGGTAGGTCGCGTCGGTCGTGACGGTCTCCTGCTCGGCGCCCTCGGCGGCCAGACCTTCCATCATCCGGGCAAAGACCCCCATGTCGCCCCAACGCTTCCAGCGGTTGTAGAGCGTCTTCGACGGTCCATATTCCCTGGGCGCGTCGCACCAGCGCAAGCCATTGCGATTGATGAAGATTATGCCGCTCAGGACACGCCGGTCGTCGACGCGTGGCTTGCCATGGCTCTTGGGGAGTGAGGCGGATCAGCAATCGATCCGGTGGATCGATTGCCCGACGAACGGTTGAAGGCGCGCCATCTGCGCGTCCGTCAGCCAGAAAAGGTTGCTCATGCTCAGGCCTCATTGCGGAGCCTGAATCATGCCGCAAGCGCGAGATCAATAGGTCCTGAGCCTAGTCTGACACCACCGTCTGGACAGCTCCCGTCCGTCTAGCCGTTCACCGCACCAGCCATATGGCACAGGATCTCGAACATCACAGAGATTCCCAGGAACGCCGTGGCGCCGGACTGATCGAATGGAGGCGAGACCTCGACGAGATCTGCGCCGACGATGTCGACCCCGTCAAGCAGGCGGACGACCTGTAGCGCCTGGTATGAATTGGGGCCTCCGACCTCGGGCGTGCCGGTGCCAGGGGCGAAGGCGGGATCGATGAAGTCGATGTCGTAGGAGACGTAAGTCGGCCTCTCGCTTACGATTTCCTTCGCCTCGATCATCACGTCCTCGGGACCACGGGCATGGAATTCCTCGATAGGGATCACTCGGACACCGACACTGTCGGCAAAATCGCGGTCTTCGCTGTCGTACGTCGTGCCGCGGATCCCGATCTGGACCACGCGTTTGGGGTCGAGCAGCCCCTCCTCGATGGCCCGGCGGAAGGGGGTGCCGTGGGTATACATGTTGCCGCCGAAATAGCTGTGGAACAGATCGGTGTGGCTGTCGAAATGGATCATCGCGAGCGGTTCGGACTTGCCCAGCGCGCGCAGGATCGGCAGCGAATTGAGGTGGTCGCCGCCGGCGACCAGGGGGCGGATGCTGGCCGCCTGGACCCGTTCGAAAAACCTGGTGATCCGTGCCATCGCGTCCTGCAGATCGGCGGGGTTCGGGGCCACGTCGCCGAGATCGGCGATGTTCGCCAACTCGAACGGCCGTACCCCGGTCGCGCCGTTCTGGGCGCGGATCATCGTCGACATGTCGCGTAGCTGGCGCGGCCCGTGGCGCGGTCCCGGCCGGTTGGTGGTGCCCGAATCCCAGGGCGAGCCGATCAGGCCGATCTGCACCTCGGCAAGCCGGGGGTGGTCGAGCGGCACATACGGCAGGCGCATGAAGGTGGGTATGCCCGCGAAACGGGGCAGATCCAAACCGGAGACGGGGTGAAAGAAGGGGTCGCTTGTCATTTTTCGGGTCCTGTCAGGTCATAACACTGCCACCGTTCACGCCGAAACACTGGCCGGTGACGAAGTTGCTCTCGGCGCCCGCGAGGAAGCAGGCCATCGCGGCGATATCTTCGGGTTGGCCGAAGCGGGCGAGCGGTGTCGCCATGTCCTTCGCAAGCTGCTCGGGGCTCATGCTCGCGGGGCTTGTCATGTCCGTTTCGATCGACCCGGGGGCGATGGCGTTCACCAGGATATTCGGGGCCAATTCGCGCGCCAGTGTCCGAGTGAGCGCGATGATCGCCCCCTTCGATGCGGTGTAGGCCGACATCTCCTCGCGTCCGAGAATGCCGAGGTCGCTGGCAATGTTGATGATCCGGCCCGCCTGAGCACGGCGCACGAAGGCGCGCGAGGCGAGGAAGGTGCCGCGCAGGTTCACCGCGATCACCCGGTCGAACTCCTCCACACCGGTCTTGGCGAGCGGGCTCTGGCGCAGGATGCCGGCATTGTTGACGAGGATGTCCGGCGGGCCGAACGCGTCCGTGGCGGCATCGAAGAACGCCTCCACCGCCGCTTCATCCGACACGTCGGCGGTCTGTTCCATCCCCATGGACAGGCCTTGGATCTCGCTGAGCGTCGCGCCGGCGGCCGGATCGCCGGGATGGCAGAAGGCGACCTTTGCCCTCTTCCGGGCCAGCGCCAGCGCAATCGCCCGGCCGATCCCGCGCGAGCCCCCGGTGACGAGGGCGACCTTGCCAGCGAGGCTCATGACATAACCTCGCCGCGGTCGACGTTGATCGCCTGGCCGGTGATGTTGGCCCCGCCCGACGAGGCGAGGAACATGTAGATGTCGGCCATGTCGGCCGGTTCCATAAGGCCGTCGATCGCCTGCGCGGACATGATCTCGGCCTCGACGTCGGCCTCGCTGCGCCCACTGGCCTTCGCCAGTTCGCGTAGCGAGTTCATCGCCGGGCCGGTCTTGACCCAGCCCGGGCAGACGGCGTTCACCCGGATGCCGCGCGGCCCCAGCTCCTGTGCCCAGGTCCGCGCCAATCCGACCAGCGCATGCTTGCTGGCCACATAGGCCGAAAACCCGGGCACGGCGGTGCGCGCCCAGATCGAGGCGGTGAGGATGATGCGTCCGCCGTCTGGAATACGTGTCACCAACGTGTCGGTCACGTTCTGCGTGCCGGTGACGTTGATCGCGACGATGCGTTCGAAGGTCGCGTTGCCCGCCGGGTTTTCGCCGGTGAGCGGGGTGGGGCGCTCGAGCCCTGCGTTGTTGACAAGCACATCGACCCGGTCGATCCCGGCGAGCCTTTCCGTGACCATCGCGGCATTGGCGATGTCGCACTGGATCGCGCGGACCTTGCCCGGCATCCGCTGGGCCGCGTCATGGATCGCCTGCGTATCCGACAGAATGATCAGGTCCGCCCCGGCGCGGGCAAAGCCCTCAGCCACGCCATGGCCAATGCCACTCGACGCACCGGTCACCAGCACCGTCTTGCCGGTGAAATCGAAGCTTACACTCATTCCGCGCCACGCCCCTCTTCCCGCATCAGCCGCATCAGGTGCGACTCAAGCTCGGCGTAGCCGTCGAGTTTCACCGCGCGTTCCTTGTCGCCGATCCGATGGCCCTGCTTGAACGCCGGCACGATCTCTTCTTTCACCCGGCCTGGATGGCTGGACAGAAACACAATCTTGTCGGCCAGAAAGATCGCTTCTTCGAGGTCGTGAGTGACGATGACCATCGTGGTGTTCGTCTTCTCCGCGACATCGATCATGAGTTCCTGCATCAGCCACCGTGTCTCGGCGTCGAGCGCCCCGAAAGGCTCGTCCATCAGAAGCACTTCGGGATCATTCGCCAGCGTTCTGGCGATGGCCACCCTTTGGCGCATGCCGCCAGAGAGCTGCGAGGGGTAGGCGTCTGCAAACTTGCCGAGGCCGACAAGTTTGATGAAACGGTCCGCCCTCTCGCGCCGCTCGGCTGGGGCGACCCCGTTGATATCCATGCCAAACTCGACGTTCTTCCGGACGGTGAGCCAGTCGAACGAGGTGTAGGCCTGGAAAACCATCCCGCGGTCGCGTCCGGGGCCGTCGACTGTTCGGCCGCCGATGAAGATTTCGCCCGACGTCGGGGTTTCGAGGCCCGCCATCATCCTCAGGATCGTTGACTTGCCGCAACCGGACGGGCCGAGCAACACGCAAATCGAATTGCGCTCGACCGCGAAGTTGATGTCCTTGACCGCCGTCACGCTGCGGCCTCCGCCGAGGTCGAACGCCTTGGTGATGCCGCGGATTTCCAGAGCGGAGTCGGTGGTCGTCGCGGTCATGTTCAGGCCTTTCGCAGGTAGGGGAAGGCCCAGCGGTGCAGGGCGGCGAACAAGAGATCGAAGGCGAGGCCGAGCACGCCGATCACGATGATGCCGGAAAGGATCTCGTCGGTTTTCAGAAACCGGCGGGCGCGCATCATCATCGCACCGATGCCGGTGGTCGAAGCGACAATCTCGGCGATGACCAGGTAGGTCCAGGCCATAGCCAGCATCTGGCGCATCGCCACCACGATATCGGGCAAGACGGCCGGGAAGATGACGCGCCTCACCACCGTCCCGCGGCGCGCGCCGAGCGTGAGCGCCGTCTCCACCAGCTCTTCGCGCACGTTCTTAGTGTGATCCATGATCAGGGTGATGAGGAAGAAGATCACCCCTATGAACAGGAGCGCCAACTTGGGCGCCTCGCCGGTGCCGAACCACATCAGCAGGATCGGGATGAACGACGGCGCCGGCAGGTAGCGCCAGGCCGAAACGAAGGGGGCTATGAACGCCTCGATGGCAGGGAAACTGCCCATCATCACGCCGAGCGGCACGGCGACGGCGACCGCCATCGCGAAGGCGGCGAGAACGCGGCCGATCGATATCAACACGTCGGACGCGAAGCCGCGACCGAAGAACAGGTCGATGGTCGTGGCGAAGACCTGCTGCGGCGCGGGTACCAGCAACTCGTTGACCATGCCGGAAGCCGAAGCGAAGACCCAGACACCGAAGAACAGAACCCAGATGGCTATCGCAGAGGAAATGCTCTGGCGTCGGCCGACCGGCTTGCGCAGCCGGAGGAAAGGTTTGGATCGCGAACGCTCCGTCACGGCCATGCTCCGATTGGTGGAGCAGGGAGCGCCAAGTGCGGCGCTCCCCGCGATGCGTCAGTGTGCCGTCAGTTCCTGGCGGTAGCCGGCAGCCACGAGATCGGCCATGAGGCTGCAGTCGATGCCCGCGGCGGCGTCGATCTTGTTGGTCATCAGGCCGAGCTTGATCCACCAGTCGTTGGTGAGCGCGACGGTGTCGACGATCGAGCCATTGGCCATCCCGAACGGACCATCGCCATCGAGCACGCCGCAAATGCGGGCGCTTTCGTCGAAGTCCATCATGTAGATGCCGCCAAGCAGGCTCTTGCCGTCGTTGCCGATGACGTAGCCGATATCCTCGACCGGCCATTGAAGGAAGTCGGCCATCTGCTGGTTCACCTCCTCGGTATGGGCATTCCAGTAGCCGAGGCCCTCCCAGCGCGCCTTGAGCACCGCGACCGCAGTGTCACGGTGTTCTGCGATGAAGTTCTTGTTCATGTAGAGCGCGTCCATGAAGATGCCGGTCTTCAGCATGTCCGGATCCGAGGTGTCCACCACGCTCTTCGCGCCCGGCTTGGCTTCAAGCACCTTGGAAATCCACGGCTCATACATGTAAGCCGCGGCGAGGTCGTCCGACATCATCGGCCCGACCGCCTCGTCGGCGTTCAGGTTCACCCATTCCACCTGGTCCGGGGCGATGCCCTCCGAATCCAGCCAGAGACCCATCAGGAGCTGGCCAATGTAGGCCTGCGGCGCGGCCACTTTCTTTCCGGGCAGCTCGGTGATCGCCATGTCGGGGGCGAGGATCACGTGGTCGACGCCGTAGGACGGGTTCATGAAAGCCACGTTCACCACGTCGGTGCCGCGGTCGACCACGAGCGGGGTGTAGTCGGCGGTGCAGCCGTAGACGTCGATCTGCCCGGCCGCGAGCGCGGCATGCCCGCCGAGCGGGTCCTCGAAGATCGTGAAGTTGAGGTCGTGGTCGGCGACGAGCCCGTTGTCGTCGGCGACCTTGAGCATCGCGTAGCCCGGCCAGGAGACGCAGATGCCTATGTTAACGGTATCGGCGGCCGCGGCGCCGACGCCGCCTCCCGCCAGAAGCGCCGCGGCGGCGGCGATGTTGAGAACTTGGCGCATGGTTTTTCTCCGCTGCTGGCGTGAAATCTTGTCCATGCCAAATTCTGTACAGACTAAAAAGGTTTATGCAATAAAAATTTGTTCTTGACCAAAATAGCCCGCTGGCCGAATGTCACGGTCAACCCAAGGAGGAAGTGGTGAGCAGCCTGCGTGCACGACAGAAGGAAGACCGGCGCAACCGGATCGTGTCTTCTGCCAAAGACCTTTTCAAAAGGAAGGGTTACGACAAGACGACGATCGAAAACATCGCCGTCGCCGCCGGCGTGTCCGGCGTGACCGTGCACAATTACTACGGAACCAAGGCCGGTGTGCTGCTCGCCCTCGTTATCGAAAGCGACAAGCGGCTGATAGAGCGGCTCGACGCGTCGCTGTCGCGCGAAGATGGCGGGCTGGTCGCGCTCACGCTCTCATTCGCACGCCAGATCATGGAGCACGCGATCACCAATCTTGAAAAGGATATCTGGCGCCAGGTGATCGCGGCTGTCACGACGGAAGCGGGCACCCAACTCAGCAAGGCCTATTCCAAGCTCGACGAACAGCTTGCCCTCGTCCTGGTGCGGCGGCTCGAAGCGATGCAGGCCGCGGGGCGCCTCGCCAAGGAGGTAAGCCCGCTGCATCTCGGCCGCGCGCTGTTCCAGCTCCAGAACGCCCGATTCATAGAGTTCATCTCCTCCGACGACATGACACAGGACGAGATCGAGACGCGTCTGCGCAACGATCTCGTCGCGCTGTTTTCCGTATGCGCGGACCAGGGCAATGCCCCATGAACGCGCCCCTAGATCCGGGAGCCCGCCCCAATGTTTCTGCACCCAATCGACTGGCCCGAAGGCAAGCGCAGCGCCGCCTGTGTCACTTTCGACATTGACGCCGACTCACTGATCCGCGCCGCCCGGCCGGACGATGCCGACCTCCGGTTGCAGGCAGTCTCGATGGGCCGATACGGCCCGACGGTGGCGGTGCCGCGCATCCTCGAGAGCTACCGACGCCTGGGCCTTACCCAGACCTTCTTCATTCCTGCTTGGGTGATGCGGGAATACCCCGCCACGGTGGAGGCGATCCTGAGGGACGGCCATGAAATCGGCCACCATTCCTGGATGCACGAAGACCCGATGGGGCATTCCGACGCGGTCGAGGCCGAGCTGTTCGAGCGCGCGATGGAAGTGCATGTTTCGATGACCGGGCGCAAGCCGCGTGGTTACCGAGCCCCAGTCTATTCGCTGACCCCGGCGATGGTCGACCGGCTTGTCGACCACGGCTTCCTCTACGACAGCTCGATGATGGCCGACGACCTGCCATACCTCGTGGAGACGCCGAAGGGCGACTTGATCGAGATTCCGCCGCACTGGGGCACCGACGACTGGCCGCCTTTCGCCCACTTCGCCGAGATCGACTACCTGATGCCAATCCGGGCGCCCTCGGACGGCGTGCGTGCCTTCGCCGAAGAATTCGACGCGATGCATGAGGCGGGTGGATTCTGGATGCCGGTGCTGCACCCATTCCTCACCGGCCGGCTCGCCCGCTGGCGGGAGATGGAACGGCTCATCGAGCGCGCGCTGGAGACGGGTGAGGTCTGGTTCGCCCCGATGGAAGCGATCGCGGCGCATGCAAATTCGATCCGTGACAGCCTCCGCCGCGAAACCATCGCTCCCGTCGGTTGACCTCTGAGCGAACGGCGGTTCGCAGCAGGTTCGCCCCCGTGCGCTCAGGCTTTCGCTTCGCGTCCGGGGGAGGCCAACGGATTGTCGAGACGGAGAATCCATTCGCCCGCCGGTGTTTTGGTGGGCGTGTCAGGCAAACTCGCCTTGAAGCGTGGCAGGGCGCTTCTTGGGCGCGGGTCCCTTGCCTCAGCCGCCCTTCAGGCGTTGCATGAGGTAGACCTCGGCGCCTGCGGGCACCGGGTGCTGGCGGCCCGTGATGATTTCGCCGTCAACGGCGACGGAGACGCCGGCTTCGATCACTGGAGCGAGGCCTGGATGCGCCTTGACCAGCGCATCCAGCAATTCCCCGACTGTCGTGGCCTCGACCGAGACCACGATCTCTCCGTCCGTGAACCGGCGCAGGCCGGACCAGAGGTTTACCTCAACCACGGTCCTTGGCCTGGATTGCCGCCAAGACCCTCGGCGGGTTCATCGGCAGGTGGCGCAGGCGGGCGCCGGTCGCCACGGCGATGGCGTTGGCGATGGCCGGCAAGGGCGGGGTGATCCCCGTTTCGCCGACACCGCGCACGCCGTAGGGGTGGCCCGGGTTGGGCACCTCGACGATCACAGTGTCGATCATCGGCAGGTCCGATGCCACCGGCACTCGGTAGTCGAGGAACACCGGATTCTGCAGCCGCCCGTCGTCGCCATAGACATACTCCTCGTTCAGTGCCCAGCCGATGCCCTGCGCAGCCCCGCCCTGGTACTGGCCCTCGACATAGGAGGGGTGGATTGCCCGGCCGGCGTCCTGCACCACGAGATAGCGCAGAATGGTCGTGCGCCCGGTCTCGGGGTCGACCTCGACATCCACGACGTGGGTCCCGAAGCTGGCGCCGACGCCTCCCGGAACGGACTCGTGGTGGCCCGAGATCGGGCCGCCGGTGCTGCCCATCCTTGACGCGATCTCGGCTATGGTCATCGGGGGGAACTTGCCGGCATTGGGCCCCGCAGGCCTGGCCGCGCCGTCTTCCCAGACAACGGCTTCTTCATCGATTCCCCATTCCTTGGCCGCGCGCCGGCACATCTCGCGCGCGGCTTGGCGCGCCGCCTCGACGGCGGCCTTGCCGCTGGCGAAGGTTGCCCGGCTGCCGTGGGTCGGTTCGTTGACGCCGAGGGCGCCGGTTTCGACCACGTTCACCCGCACGTCCTCGTAGGGGATGCCGAGGGTCTCGGCCGTCATCAACGCGATCGAGGCGCGGCTGCCACCTATGTCGGGGGTGCCGACGGAAACCTGAACGGTGCCGTCCTCGGATATCGCCAGCGACACCGATGTTTCGCCGCCATGGTTGAACCAGAAGCCCGAGGCGACGCCCCGTCCCTGGTTGGGCCCCAGCGGCACGCTGTAGTTCGGATGCGCGCGGGCCGCCTCCAGCGTCTCGACCAGGCCGATCTTGCCGAAAGTCGGGCCGTAGCTCGACTTGTCGCCTTCCTTCACGGCGTTCTTCAGGCGCACCTCGATCGGGTCGAGGCCAAGCTCGCCGCACATCTCGTCGATCAGGCTTTCCACCGCAAAGGCCCCCATCGGCGCCCCTGGCGCGCGGTAGGCCGCGCATTTCGGGCGGTTGGCCAGAACGTCGTAACCGATGTGCTCGATCGCCGGGATCTTGTAGGGGGCGAAGGCGCAGTAGAGCGCCATGTCGACCGGCGCCCCGGGGAAAGCCCCGCCCTGCATCCGGAACTCGGCCCGGGCGGCGGTCAGCGTGCCGTCCTTCGTCATCCCGATCTTGACGTCCATCGAGGAGGACGCGGTCGGCCCCGTGGCCCGCAGCACCTCGGCGCGGCTCATAACGATCTTGACCGGACGGCCGCCCGCCTTGCGGCTGAGCGCCAGCGCCAGCGGCTCCATGAAGATCGTCGTCTTGCCGCCGAAGCCACCGCCGATCTCGGACGGGGTCACGCGCAGCTGCGCGGCCTCTATGCCCAGAACGGCCGCGCACATCCGGCGGATGAACCAGTGGCCTTGCGTGCAGACCCACATCTCGCCCTTGCCGTCCTCGCCCATCTGGCCGACGCAGGCATGCGGCTCGATGTAGCCCTGGTGGGTGGCCTCTGTCTTGTAGGTCCGCTCCATCACGAGGTCGGCCTTGGCGAAGCCGTCCTTGATGTCGCCATGGCCGAACTCGATGTTGCGCACCACGTTGTGCCGGCACATGTCGGGCGTTTCGCCCTCGTGCGGGGGCACCGAGTGGTCGGCCGAGCCTGGCCGGATCGCCGGAGCGCCGGGCTTGATTGCCTCGTCCACGTCCGTGACGTGCGGCAGGATCTCGTATTCGACCTCGATCAGACGCGCCGCGTCCTGCGCCAGCAGCGCCGAGGTGGCCGCGACCGCCGCGACCGCGTGACCGTCGTAGAGCGCCACGTCGCCGGCCATGGTGTTTTCCTGCAGGTTCCAGTCCTCGCCGGTCAAGCCGGTCGGGAAGTCGGCACGCGTGACCACCGCCTTCACACCGTCAAGCGCCAGCGCCTTCGATGCGTCTATCCGCTTGATGCGCGCGTGCGCATGCGGCGAACGCACCACCGCGCCGAAGAGCATCCCCGGCAGCGAGAAGTCCGCGCCGTAGCGGGCCCGCCCCGTAACCTTGTCGAGCCCGTCGGGCCGGTTGGGCCGGGTGCCGACCAGTTTGTATTCGGTCCTGATCTCGTCTTTCGCCATCACGCCGCCCCCCGCATTTCCGCCGCCGCGTCCAGGACGGCGCGCACGATCTTGTCATAGCCGGTGCAACGGCACAGGTTGCCCGCCAGCCAGTAGCGCACTTCTTCCTCGCTCGGGTCCGGGTTCTTTTCCAGCAGCGCCTTCGATGCCACGAGGATTCCCGGCGTGCAGAACCCGCATTGCAGCGCCGCAAGTTCGATGAACTTGCGCTGAAGCGGGTGGAGCTCGCCGCCGTTCGCCATGCCTTCGATCGTGTCGATCCGCTTGCCCTCGGCCTCGACGCCCAGGACCAGGCAGGAACTCACCAGCCGGCCGTCGAGCATCACGGAGCACGCCCCGCAGTCGCCGGTTCCGCAGCCTTCCTTCGAGCCGGTCAGGCCGAGGTGGTCGCGCAGGCAGTCGAGCAGCGTTTCGCGCGGGTCGGCGAGGAACTCGACCGGGTCGCCGTTCACGCTGGTTGTCACATGGATCTTGCTCATTTCTCGGCTCCTTTCGCGCGGGCGTAGGCGATGCGCGCCGCCCGCTTGGCCAGAACCCCCGCCACGTGGGTGCGGAACTCGGCCGTGCCGCGCTTGTCGGTGATCGGGGTCGCGGCTGCGGACGCCGCCTTCGCCAGCGCCTCGAGCGCCGCCTCGTCGAGTTTCGTGCCGATGATGGCCTTCGCCGCCTCGGGCGCCAGGATCACCGTCGGCGCGACCGCGCCCAGCGCCACTCGCGCCTCGGTGATCGTGTCGCCGTCAACCCGAAGGTTGACCGCGCAGCCGACCACGGCGATGTCCATCTCGGTGCGCGGAATGAAGCGCAGGTATGCGTCGCCGCCGTTCTTGCCGCGCGCCGGCAGTATCACGGCGGAAATAACCTCGCCGTGCTTCAGCGTGGTCCTGCCCGGGCCTGCCGGGATCTCCTCGATTGCCACCTCGCGCGTGCCCTCCGGCCCCGTGATCGCGACCCTCGCGCCGGCCGCGACCAGCCCCGGCACCGAATCCGCCGCCGGCGAGCCGTTGCACAGGTTGCCCGTCAGCGTCGCGCGGCCCTGGATCTGGGTCGAGCCGACCAGTTCCATCCCCTCGACGACGCCGGGCCAGTCGCGGGAGAGGCCCGCATGCTCGCCAAGTTCCGCGCCGGACACGGCGATGCCGATCCGCCAGCCGCTATCGGCCGTCTGCGAAATGTCACGCACGCCGGGAATGCGCTTGATGTCGATAAGATCGTCCGGGGTCACCATCCCCGCACGCATCTGGACGAGCACATCCGTGCCTCCCGCCAGAAAACGCGTCACGCCCCCAGATCCGGCTGCAATCGCAACCGCGTCCTCAAAAGTTGACGGTGTATGATATCGCATGGTCCCTCCTTTTCCGTGACGATCCGGACAAGAGAGCCATTGCCCCCGCACGGATGCCGATCGCTCCGGCTCCATTCCGGTAGCCCAGCTGCCTTCCGGGAGGCTCGAGCCCGAACATCCAGTGGCGGTCAAGCAGGTCACTTGATTTGAGTTGATACGGAACCTTCCGGACCGCATGCAAGCGCAGAATCCGCCAATTCGGGAATATGTTCTCCACCGGCCTCTTGCAGATCGTGTCAGGGCTCGCCTTTTCTTCAGCCGGGCAGCGGAGCCGCATTGAGGTCAGGCATGGAAAATCGAAGCCCTTCCCGCGTCTCAAGTCGCGCGAGGGGATCGTATGCTGCGCGATCATGCACGGTTTCGGCTTCCTGCTTTGGCATTGCGGGATGGTTCTGCCCTGATAGGGTTGCAGCGGCTTGGGTGTTCTTGCGGCCTCGCAAGAAGAGGTCCTTCCTTGGCAGGACAGTTCCTGCAGTCCGGTTCGGACCAAGGAGAGCAAGACGTGACGATCTGCTTCTATTCCAGCGACGACACAGACGAGGGGGCGACATGAACCGCCAGAGAACGGTCCGGCACGAGATGAACGAGGATTTCTGCCGCAAGCGCCAGGAAGCGTTGCGCGCGGATCTGAGAGAGACGGGATGTGGTGCGATTCTCGTGCGTGACCGGGGCCAGCTGACGCGGTTGTTCAACTACCGCGCAAGGGAGATATTTCCAGCTGCAGCCCTGATCCTTGCTGACGGACCGTCGGTGATCTGCCGTCCGGCAGGCGCCGAAGGGACGGTCTTCGCTGACGAGGAACGGGTGTTCGAGGCGGCATTTCTGTCCTCGCTCCGGCCCGGATTGCGCGATCTTGCCGTCGAGGCGCTGCTGGATATCATTCCCAGTTCCGGCAATCTGGGAAGCGACGGAGACCTGCCGCTGACCCTGGTGGGGCGGGTCGAGCCAGTCGACATGCAGCGCCAGCTCTTCGCCCGCCAGCGCGCGAAAGACCCTGACGAGATCGCCTTGATCGAGGCCGCCGCTGCCGCTGGCGAAGCCGCCTATGCGGCAATTGAGCCGCTCCTGGTCGAAGGCACTCGCGAGATCGACCTCTTTGCGGCTTACCAGGCGGCGGCGGTATCGTCGGCGGGGCAGCCCATCGGCGAACTGGGAAACGACTATCGCGGGGGTTCGCCAGGCGGGTCGCCACGCACCGAGCCGCTGAAAGCCGGTGATCTGATCCCGATCGACACCGGCGTGATGCTTCATGGCTACTACTCGGACCTTTGCCGAACCTATCCGGTCGGCGGGGAGTGGAGCGCCGCCCAGCTCGACGCGGCCCGGCGTGTCGTCGAGGCGCATGAACTTGCATTGTCGATGATCTGCCCTGGCGTGTCTTGCCGGGCGGTCTACGACGAGGTCGGTCGTTTCCTTGACGGTTATCGCGGCTGGCGGTTCAAGAGCCACCTGGGACATGGCATCGGCCTCAATCCGGTCGAGACCCCGCGCATCAACCCGCGCTGGGATGACCACTTCCAGGTCGGCGACGTGTTCACGCTGGAGCCAGGTCTCTATGGCCCTGAATTGCGCGCCGGCGTGCGCATCGAAAACGACTATGTCCTGTCCGAGCGGGGCGTGCGTGCGCTGTCGGACTCGCAATCGATTGTACCGCTCTGAGAGGGGAGCGACCGGCGTCGGACATCGCTTTCGGCCATGCCCGCCATGAGGCCGGGCGGTGGCCGAACAACCGCTCATGGAACTCCCATCTGCCATTCCGACGACAGGAACGAGCGATGCTCCGCTTCGGGCGGATGCGCAGCCTTCAGAAGTACGCCGCTGTCTGCGCCTCGATCCACAACCGCTTCAACTAGGAACGCAACCTCTTCCCCCGGGCGACCCTCAAGATCAACCGCGCAGCTGCACTTGCCGAGCGGTGCGTTCGAGGGGCGGCGGGTCGGGCAAGCCGCGACGGTTTCGCATCAGTCTCGCATCAGCTGGAAAAGGGCAGGAACTGCACGTTCACGGTGCTGCGGAAAGCACAATGGGCTTTCCATGCGGCGTGGCGCGTGCCGCGGCCTTCCAGCGCTCGGTGAGCGCCTGGACCTCCGCCGCATCCGCGAACCCGCAACGCTCCAGAAGCTCGACAAGCGCCTCGCACCAGATCTGCCAGTAAGAACTTGCCTCGACCGCTTGAACGCGCGGCCCAAACACGGCCGTCCATTCCGTCCAGGTGAAGTGGCCCGCCTCATTGAGCGCGACGGTCAGGGCGAAGAGCTGAGCCTGCCACGGCTCAACAAAGGGGGCTTCAGGCGCGTTCAAGGTAGGGCTCCCACGCATCGATGCTGACGGACAGCGTCGGGTCTGCATCTTCGCCGAACAGTTCCCTGGCCTCAAACCGAACGGAATAGAGAGGACATGGACTCTCGCCCGCGAAATGCGCGTTGCTGTCGGGGTAGACGTGCACGCCATGAAGCGCCTCGATGACGCCAGTGTGGCCTCGGGCGTAGGATGGCAGGCGTGTATGACCTGCAGGCTGGTGATTGCGGGTGCGCACGCGGTCACCCACGGCAAAGATCGGATCCGATCCAGGACGCTCGGTGGGGCCGCCTCTGGCCAGAACCTCCGGAACGAACGCTGCCGTCAGACAACGATCGGCGCGACGGCCCGGGCTCCGGGCATGCCCCTCTGCCAATTCGTCCCTGGTGATTTCGCCCGCGCGCTCCAGCAAGTTCTCGAGGGCACGGAGCCATATCTCGTAGTAGCTGGCATTGTAGTAGATCGCAGGCACGAGGCTTTCGCGGGCATGTCGGGACGCATCGATGTTCCAATAGCCGAGCGCTGCCGATGCGAGCGTGATCCCCAACACCCTCTTTTCCCATTCCGCATGGAATCGGACGTCTTCCTCTTCCAGGGTGACCGGGCCGAAACCATGCCGGCCGCCGACATCCTGGGGGCCGTTCATGACGTCTCCGGGTGCCGCGGCAGTCCGCAGCCAATCATGCTGTCTCGGGTGACGAGATCTGCGAGAGCCTCGGCATCCATTCCATCCGTGCCCGGCGGGCGCTCGGGGATGACGAGGTAGCGGATCTCGGCAGTCGAATCCCAGACGCGAATGCGGGTCGTCTCGGGCAAGGTCACGCCAAATTCCGCGAGAACCGCACGAGGCTCGCGCACTGCTCGCGACCGGTAGGCGGGCGCCTTGTACCATGTGGGCGGCAAACCAAGCACAGGCCACGGGTAACAGGAACACAGCGTGCAAACGACAAGGTTGTGCTCTTCGGGCGTGTTGAACACAGCAACCATGTGTTCACCTTGCCGGCCCACGAACCCCATCGAAGCTATCGCGGCGGTGGCGTCCTGTCGAAGGTGGTCCGCGAAGTCCGGGTCAGTCCAGGCGCGGGCAACGACGGCGGCCCCGTTCCGCGGGCCCACCTTGTGCTCGTAGGTCTCGATGATGGCGTCGACCGCGGCGGGATCGACAATACCCTTTTCCACGAGGATCGTCTCCAGCGCGCGCACACGCGCCGTCATCTCGTCCAGTTCGTTCTCGTGGTGCGGTTCGTCGTGCATGTCGTCAGCCTCTTGATCGGCAGTATGGCCGCTCCGCCGCAGAACGCCAGCCCCAAGGCGGCAGATCAGAGGGCGGTGTCAGGGCGACTTGGCGTGAGCGGGGCGGGGCCAGCACGGCTTCTGGAAATGCCGAGGCCAAGTTCCTTCGCTATTTCGAGACCAGCCATGAGAATATCCGGCTGGCAGGAGTGCTCTGCGCTCGTTTCCCGTTGTCGCTTTGAACCGTCGAAGACTTGCTCCACAAGCGCGGGATCGACGCCAGCCACGGAACCTCCGCTTCAGGGGGCATCGGTTCGGGCCGATATCCGCTGCCAAGAGCGGGGAAACATCGGATCGAGGGTATGCGATCAAGGCGCCGGAAATGGCACCTCTACGAGATGTTCAAGAAGATCAACGGCGAGATGCACTGCCTCTGGCAGGCGCTGGATCACGCAGGCGAGGTTTCGGAGAGTTCCGTCACCAGGAAATGCGAGAAGAGAGGCCGTCTCGCTGGTCGAACGGCCCGGTCTTTGTGCTCATCAATGGACAGCGTCACTGTCCTCGATGGAATCGGCTCGCGTCAGTCTGCCAACCCCCTGCGTAGCCCCGCAAGGAGCCTCGGTCGCTACGATCCCGCGACGCTGTGGGGACTGCGCTAAGTGGCGCAGGCCCGCTCGTACATGCGCAGGACGTTTTGAACGGCGGCTACCATGATCTCTTCGGCCCCGCCGCCTGCGGAAACGGTGGGCAGGTACTGGCTTAGCACTGGTTCGGGAATGGCCTTGCCATCAAGGCGGGCACGCAATCGGGCCACGGCCTCTTCGGCTTTCGGAGAGGGCCAGTAATAGCGGATGCGGTCGGAGTAGCTGAAATGGCGCTGCAGCCAGAGTTCCGTCTCGTCGCCTTCGTAGTATTTCTTCCAGTTGTTCGGCGCTGCACGCATCACCTCTTCCATCGCGGCCATGAGCGCGCCTCGGGGCGGGTGCCCTTCAAGCACATCGGCCACGGCGTCAAGCGCGTAGAGCGCCTCCCGCAATGCGAAGGTCAACCAGGGTCCGACCTTGAGTACGGCAAATCCATTCCGCACGAGCGCCGTGAGACCAGCCTCGGTCTGATAGTCGGTCGAATGGGCTTCGAAGACGATCCCGGGCAATCCGGCCAGACTGGCCGAAAGATCCCTTGCCTTTTCGGGTTCGAAGTGGACGACATCCGCGTGTCCGAACTCTACGCCCGGCTGGACGACCATGGCGACGACACGGGCGAAGGCGCCCTGCGCGCCCGCAGCGGCGAAGGCATCCCGATGGACGGAATGGGTGCGAGAGACCGCCTCGGGAGTCGTCACGGCAAGTTCGTCCAGTTCCTCAAGCGCGCCGCCGGGAACCGGGACCTCGGTTCCGATCACGTAGACGGGATCGACTGCTCCCCTGTTGGCCTCCGCAGCGACGGCCAGGCGCGCGGCGCGGGTTGCGGTCGTCTCGTCCGGCAGCGCCACCGGTTCGCCCGCGCAGCCCATGGAGGTGTCGAGATGGAGCTTCGTGAAGCCCGCCGCAGCGAAGGCGGCGATCATTGCCTCGGCCTTTTCCATCGCCTCGTCGGCGGGAAGGTCCTTCCACGGATTGGGGCCGAGATGATCACCACCGAGAATGATCTGCCTCTTGGCGAGCCCCACCTTGTCCGCGATCTTCTCGACGAAGACGCGGAAATCGGCAGGGGTCATTCCGGTGTAGCCGCCCTCCTGGTTGACCTGGTTGCAGGTCGCCTCGATCAGGGCCGGACGCCCCGTTTCCTTCGCCAGTCGCAGCGCGGCCTCGATGACGACCGGGTGGGCCGAGCACACTGAAGTAATTCCGGCAGGCTTGCCCTCGTGGAAGGCGGCCGCAATCCCGAAGAGCGGATGGGTCATGTCGTTTCCTTCGCCTTCCCGGCAACGAACGCTCGAAGCGTGTCGAGCGTGGATGCGCCTTCCATCGGGCCGCGGCGGGTGACGGCCAACGCGCCTGCGGCCGCAGCGAGCGTAAGCGCCTCGCGCGTGTCGGTCCCGCGCAACCATAGCGCGGTGAATGCACCGCCGAAGCAATCCCCCGCCCCGGTGGGATCGACCTCTTCGACGGCAAAGGCGGGGACGAACACATCGCCCGAGGCGTCGTGGTAATGCACCCCGACAGCGCCGAGTTTGTGCACGACGGCCGTGACGCCATGATCCAGCAACTCGGCGACGGCGGCCCGGGTTTCCTTGGCGTCCGTAAGCAGGACCAGTTCCCCCCCGCTGGGCAGGAACAGATCGGTCAGGCCGAGGATTTCGCTCATCGCCGCCCGCATCCCCGGCGCCGAGAGGATTTCCTTGCGGAGGTTCGGGTCGAAGGACAGGGTGCCGCCGCGCGCCTTGATGGCACGGGCCGCCCGCAGGTTCAGGTCGACAAGCTTCGGGCTCGATAGCGAGGAGCCCATGATGTGGAGGTGATCCGAGCCATCCAGCACCTTCTTGGCGGCCGCGCTGTCGGGCAGTACGCCGCAGGCGCTGTGGCGGATGTTGAAGATGAAATCGCGTGACCCGTCAGCGCGGTAGCGCACAAAGGCGCTGCCCGTCGGGCGATCAGGATCGATGCCCACAGCGGAGACATCGACGCCATCCGCCCTGAGCCGATCCAGGTTCAGACGGCCGAAATCGTCGTCGCCCACCGTCGACAGGATGGCGCAGGGTTGGCCCGTGCGGGCGACCTGGTCGATGTAGATCGCCGGAGCGCCGGAAGGGAACGGGCCGGTAAGCGCCATGGGCTCACGAAACCCTTCCCCGATGCTGTCGGCCATGATCTCGACGAGAATTTCCCCGATGACGACGATCTTCTTCATGCCCAAATCCGTCCTGCTACAGCCCTGAGGATCTGCCGCAGTCGCGGCGCGACGCCAAGAAAAGAGCTTGGCCAGCCTCGCGAAAAACGGGCCGTGCAGCTTCCCGACCGCAGTTCAAGCGGTGCCATTGGTAATACCTCAAGTCAACATGAAACTTTACGCGCAGTAAGTTTTCCCCTTAATCTAGGGGGACTGCGGATTTCGGCGGAATCTTCGGCGACGGCGGTGTAAAGGGGGGCTGCCCGACAGGTGTAGGCATATCCAGATGGACGAATCCAAGATCCGAAACATGGAAGAACTCGCGGCCGTGAGCGGGGTATCCCGCCCAACGCTGTCGAAATTCTTCAATGACCCCGGCAGCGTCCGGGAATCCACGCGCCTCAAGATCCAGGAGGCGCTGGAGGAATACGACTACCGGCCAAACATCTTCGCCATGAACCAGAACCGGCGTCTGACAAAGTACGTCGGTATCGTGGTGCCCTATCTTGCCGACCCGTTCTTCGCCGAGATTGGCCGCAATATCGAGCGCCGTTGCATCCAGGCCGGGTTCTGGCCCGCGCTCTTCAGCTCTCACGGCGATACTCACCGGGAAAACGATATTCTCGACAGCCTCCGCTCGCTCAAGCCCGCGGGCGTTCTGCTCGCGCCGCTCGGGCGCGCCTCCGATCGGCGCATTATCGAAAAGTTTTGCGAAGACGTGCCCACCGTCCTGTTCGACAGCAACCTCGACGACGTTGGCGAGGCCTTCGTGGGTTCGAACAATTTCCAAAGTATCGGGCTCATCGTCGAGTACCTTTCCCGGACCGGCGAGCCGCCGACCTTCTTCGAGATGCCCCCGGTCAACCCGAACGCGAACAAGCGCCGGCGCGCCTATATCGGTGCGATGGAGTCGCTTGGCCTTACCCCCAACGTGATTCACGTCAACGGTGAGGGTTGGGGATTTGAAGAGGTCGGCTACTCCGAGGGGATCAGGGTGATCTCCGAAGGTAGATTGCCCACCAATACCATCCTGTGCTCGAACGACCGCCTCGCCATTGGCCTCCTCGCGGCAGCCTATGAAAAAGGCCTGCGCGTGGGGCGCGGTGCCGGTTTTGCCCTCCGGATCGCCGGGCACGATGACCACCCGTTCTCGCGCTTCACTTCGCCGTCGCTGACAACGGTGGCGCAGGACTATGCCTCGATCGCCGAGCGCAGCGTCGAAACGCTGTTCCGGCTGATCGAATCCGGCGGGAAAGCCGAGAAGCGCGAAACGACGCTGTTCGACGGCAAGCTGGTGATGCGCGCCTCCGCATGATGCGCAATCCGTCGCGCGGTTAGGTCAGGGGTTCAGACCTTATATTTACGCGCGTAAACTTTTTCCTTGACGCATTGGCGAGCCTGTCGTTAGCTGCGTGTCGGTTAATTCTTAAGACCATGGGAGGAATCGGATGACCTTGAGAAAATCCTTATTTGCTGCATCAGCGATGGCGCTTGTCACCGGCACCGGTGCTTTCGCCGAAGAAATCACCATCGCGACTGTTAACAACGCCGACATGATCGTCATGCAGAAGCTTGCCCCGCAGTGGGAAGAAGCTACCGGCAACACGATCAACTGGGTTGTGCTGGAGGAAAACGTCCTCCGTCAGCGGACCACACAGGATATCTCCACCAAAGGCGGTTCGTTCGACATCATCTTCATCGGCGCGTACGAAACGCCGATCTGGGGTGCCAACGGTTGGCTGGCGCCGCTTGACGATTTCGGCGATGACGCCGACTACGATCTCGAAGACATCTTCCAGCTGGTGCGCAACGGCCTGTCGGCCGACGGCCACCTGTACGCCGTGCCGCTGTACTCGGAGACGTCGTTCACCTTCTACCGCACCGACCTGTTCGAGAAGGCCGGTCTCACGGCGCCGACCGAGCAGATCACCTACACCTCGTTCCGCGACGACTACGTGGCCAAGCTCCACGACCCGGACAACGGCATCTACGGCACCTGCCAGCGCGGCAAGGCCGGCTGGGGTGAGAACATGGCGTTCGTCGGCCCGCTCGCCAACGCGTTCGGCGCCCGCTGGTTCGACATGGAATGGCAGCCGCAGCTCGACAGTCCCGAGTGGAACGCGGCGATCACGTACTACGTCGATCTGATGACCAAGTACGGGCCTCCGGGTGCGACCGCGAACGGTCACAACGAAAACCGGGCCCTGTTCAAGGACGGCAAGTGCGCAACCTGGGTCGACGCGACCTCGGCCGCCAACGACGTGCGCAACCCGAACACGTCGAGCGTTGCCGACGTGACCGACTTCTTCCAGGCGCCGAAAGAGGAGACCGACAAGGGTACCGGGTGGTTCTGGTCCTGGGCACTGGCCATCCCGGCAACCTCTCAGAAGATCGATGTCGCCAAGGATTTCCTGAAGTGGGGCACCTCGAAAGAGTACTTCGAGATGGTCGGCGAAACCGAAGGCTGGGTGGCCGTGCCGAGCGGCACGCGCGCTTCGATTGCCGATGATCCGCGTTACCTGGAAGCAGCGCCGTTTTCTGCGACCATCAAGGAAGCCATCTTTGCGGCGGATCCGGCGAATCCGACCCGTGATCCGGTTCCCTACACCGGTATCCAGTTCGTTGCGATCCCCGAGTTCCAGGGCATCGGCAACTACGTTGGCCAGCAGATTTCTGCGGCGCTCGCCGGCCAGATGACGGTCGAAGAGGCCTTGGCCAACAGCCAGCAGTTCGCGGTCCGCGAAATGACCAAGGCCGGTTACATCAAGTAACCTCCTCCCAGGGCGGGCCGGTCCCGGTGGATCGGCCCGCTTTTCCAGATGCCGCAAGAATCCTTTAGTGTAGCTTTTTAGAAAGGGCCTGTTTGGGCCTTTCCTTCAACGCTGCGATCAAAACCTTGAGGGAGGAACCAATGGCAACCAAGGCTTCCCGCGCCGCGGCCAGGATGATGATCTCGCCCTCGGTGATCCTCCTGCTCTGTTGGATGATTGTGCCGCTTTCGCTGACGCTTTATTTTTCGTTTCTGCGGTACAACCTGATCACGCCGACCGGTAATCCCTTCGTGGGATGGGAGAACTACTACTGGTTCGTGACCGACCCGAGTTTCAAGGCGGCGATGATCAACACGCTTGTGCTGGTCGGGGGCGTCCTGCTGATCACGGTTGTCGGCGGCATCGCGTTCTCGCTGCTCTTGGACCGACCGATGTTCGGTCAGGGCATCATCCGGATCATGGTGATCGCGCCCTTCTTCGTGATGCCGACGGTTTCGGCGCTCGTCTGGAAAAACATGTTCATGAATCCCGTGAACGGGATTTTCGGGCAGGTCGCGAGGAGCCTGGGTTTCCAGCCCATAGACTTTTTCGGACAGATTCCGCTGCTCTCGATCATCCTGATCGTCAGCTGGCAATGGCTTCCCTTCGCGACGCTGATCCTGTTCACCGCGATGCAGTCGCTCGACCAGGAGCAACTAGAGGCCGCGGAGATGGACGGCGCGAGCTGGCCGAGCCGGTTCTGGTACATCATGCTCCCGCACCTCGCGCGCGCCATCACCGTCGTGATCCTGATCCAGACGATCTTCCTTCTGTCGGTCTTCGCCGAAATCCTCGTGACCACGAACGGCGGCCCCGGTACGGCGACGACCAACTTGACCTATCTGATCTATGTCTCGTCGCTGTTGCAGTTCGACGTGGGCATGGGCAGCGCCGGTGGCGTGATGGCCATCATCCTCGCCAACATCGTTGCCTTCTTCCTGATGCGGATGATCGGCAAGAACCTCGACGCGTAGGGAGGAGAGATCAATGGCACGCGCAGTCTCGAACAAGACCAAGGCCCTCAACACGGCCATTGCGGGAACGCTTGGGTTCTTGATGTTCTTTCCGATCCTCTGGATCGCCATCCTTGCGTTCAAGACCGAAGAAGATGCGATCCGCGCGCCCTTGGAGGTTCTGTTTGGCTCAGGCTGGACGTTTGAGAGCTTCGCGACAGTGCAGGCGCGGTCGGACTACTTCAAGCACTTCTCAAACTCGGTGATCATCTCGGTCGGATCCACCTTTCTCGGCCTCCTGGTCGCGGTGCCAGCGGCCTGGGCGATGGCTTTCGTGCCGGCGAAGCACACCAAGAACGTGCTGATGTGGATGCTGTCGACCAAGATGCTGCCGCCTGTGGGCGTCCTGGTCCCGATCTACCTGATGTTCCGCGACTTCGGGCTTCTAGATACCCGTGTGGGTCTCGTGGTCGTCCTGATGCTGATCAACCTGCCGATCATCATCTGGATGCTCTATACCTACTTCAAGGAGATACCCGGCGAGATCCTCGAAGCGGCGCGGATGGACGGGGCGAGCCTGCGCGAGGAGGTGATCTACGTGCTCACGCCGATGGCGGTGCCGGGAATCGCCTCGACCGTGCTTCTCAACATCATCCTCGCGTGGAACGAGGCGTTCTGGACGCTGAACCTGACGGCGGCGAAGGCGGCCCCGCTGACGCAGTTCATCGCCAGTTACTCCAGCCCCGAGGGCCTGTTCTACGCCAAGCTCTCGGCGGCGTCGCTCATGGCCATCGCGCCGATCCTCATCATGGGCTGGTTCAGCCAGAAACAACTCGTCCGCGGCCTGACCTTCGGCGCGGTGAAATAAGGGAAACGGACATGGGACAGATTCAGCTCAATCAGGTCTCCAAGTCGTTCGGCAGCGTCGAGGTGATCCCGCCGCTCGACCTCACCATCGAAGACGGGGAGTTCGTGGTCTTCGTCGGCCCCTCTGGCTGCGGCAAGTCCACGCTCCTTCGCCTGATCGCAGGGCTTGAGGACGTGACCAACGGCCAGGTGACGATCGATGGCAAGGACGCGACCGACATCGTGCCCGCCAAGCGCGGCCTCGCCATGGTGTTCCAGAGCTACGCGCTTTACCCGCACATGTCGGTGCGCAAGAACATCTCCTTCCCTTTGCGCATGGCCGGGATGGACAAGGCCGAGCAGGACAGGCGGGTCGAGGAAGCGGCCCGCGTGCTGAACCTCACCGACTACCTCGACCGGCGCCCGGGCCAGCTTTCGGGCGGCCAGCGCCAGCGGGTGGCGATCGGCCGGGCCATCGTCCGCGAGCCCGCCGCGTTCCTCTTCGACGAGCCGCTCTCGAACCTCGACGCGGCCCTGCGCGTGGGTATGCGGCTCGAGATCAGCGAGCTCCACAAGCGGCTGAATACGACGATGATCTATGTCACCCACGACCAGGTCGAAGCCATGACCATGGCCGACAAGATCGTGGTGCTCAACGCGGGCGTGATCGAGCAGGTCGGCAGCCCGCTGGAGCTTTACCAGACCCCGCGCAACATCTTCGTGGCCGGCTTCATCGGCAGCCCGAAGATGAACCTGATCGGGGGTCCGGAAGCGGCCAAGCACGATGCCCACACGATCGGCATCCGCCCCGAGCATATCGATATCTCCGATACGGAAGGCGCCTGGAAGGGCACCGTGGGCGTGTCCGAGCACCTTGGTTCCGATACTTTCTTCCATATCCAGTCGAACGCCGCGCCCGAGCCGATCACGGTGCGCGCGACCGGCGAGTTGGCGCTGAAATACGGGACCGAGGTCTATCTCACGCCGCGCCCGGAGCATCTCCACCGCTTTGACAGCAAAGGACTGAGGATCGAATGAAACGCCTCGAAGGGAAGGTTGCCCTGGTGACGGGCGGCGCGCGCGGCATCGGCCGGGCGATCTGCGAAGCCTACGTGTCCGAGGGGGCCAAGGTCGCCGTGGCCGACCGGCTCGCCCACGAGGCCGAGGAGGCAGCCGCCGCGCTGGGCGACAACGCGATGGCAGTGACGATGGACGTGACCGACCTTGACCAGATCGCCGCGGGCGTCGCCGCCGTGGAAGGCAATTGGGGCGGGATCGACATCCTGGTGAACAACGCCGGCATCTTCAACATGGCCTCGATCGACAAGGTGACGATGGAGGATTACCGCCGGCAATACGACGTGAACGTGGGCGGCACGATCTTCGCCGTTCAGGCCGTGGTGCCCGGGATGAAGAAGCGCGGCGGCGGCGCGATCATCAACTTCAGCTCCCAGGCCGGCCGGCGCGGCGAGCCCAATGTCATGATCTACTGCTCGACCAAGGCCGCCGTGATCTCGGTCACGCAATCCCTGGCTCTGGAACTGGCGAAGGACAACATCCGGGTGAACGCAATCGCCCCCGGTGTGGTGGACACGCCGATGTGGGACGTGGTCGACCGTCAGTTCGCCGAATACGAGCACAAGGAAATCGGCCAGAAGAAGCGCGAGGTGGGCGAAGCAGTGCCGCTCGGGCGCATGGGCGTTCCGGAAGACATCGCGCGTCCGTGCGTCTTCCTCGCTTCCGACGACGCGCGCTACATCACGGCCCAGACACTCAACGTCGACGGCGGGAACTGGATGAGCTGACGCCGGGAACCGCGCCTGGAATTCTGGCCGCGGCTCTCCGGGGGACCGCGGCCGCATGTTCTCGAAAGGAAAGGCCATGGCCGTCAAACTCTCCAACGCCACCCTCGGCCAGCTCCCCGAAGGCGTGAAACGCCCGAGCTACGATCGGTCGAAGCTCACCCCCGGCATCGTCCACATCGGGCTCGGCAACTTCCACCGCGCCCACCAGTCGTGGTACCTGCACCGGTTGATGCAGCAGGGTCTGGCGCGCGACTGGGCCATCATCGGCGCTGGCGTGCGGCCACATGATCAGGCGATGCGTCAGAAGATGGCTGCGCAGGACTATCTCACCACGCTCATCGAGCTCGATCCTTCGGGGAGCTCGGCCGAGGTGGTGGGCTCGATGATCGATTACGTGCCGGTCGAGGAGGGTAACGGCGCGCTCATCGCCCGCATGGCCGAACCAGAAATCCGCATCGTCGCGCTCACCGTAACCGAGGGTGGCTATTACATCGACCCGGCCACCGGCGGCTTCGACGCAGGCCATCCGGATATCGTCCACGACGCCGCGAACCCCCACAGCCCTCGCACTGCCTTCGGCGCCATGGTGGCGGCGCTGAAGAAGCGGCGCGACAGCGGGGTGGGTCCCTTCACTGGCCAGTGCTGCGACAACCTTCAATCGAATGGCGACGTGCTGCGCCAGACGGTGGTATCGCTGGCGCGGCTTTCCGACCCGGAACTCGCCGACTGGATCGACAGCGAATGCACCTTCCCCAACGCGATGGTCGATTGCATCGTGCCGGCGACCGGCCCGAAGGAACTCGCGCTGGTCAGGGAGTTCGGCATCGACGACGCGGTGCCGGTCACGCACGAGAACTTCCGCCAGTGGGTGATCGAGGACAAGTTCTGCTGCGGGCGTCCCGACTGGGACAAGGCGGGCGCGACCTTCACGGATGACGTCCACGCCTTTGAGCGGATGAAGATCCGCATGCTGAACGGCGGTCACCAGGTAATCTCCGACCTCGGCGAGCTTCTGTCGGTCGAGACGATCTCGGGCACGATGGAGCACGAGGGCATTCGCGCGGTGTTCGAAAAGGTCGAACGCGAGGAGATCATGCCGCACATCGCCGCCGTCCCGGGCTTCACGCCCGGGCAATACATCGAACTGCTGCTCAACCGCTTCGGCAACGCGATGATAGTCGATACCACCCGCCGGGTCGCATTCGACGGCTCCTCGCGTCACCCGGGCTTCGTGCTCGGCTCGGTGCGGGACGGGCTCGCCGCCGGCACCCCCGTCGAGGGGTTGGCTTTGGTCGAGGCGGCCTGGGCGCGGATGTGCTATGGTACCCGCGAGGACGGCAGCACGATCGAGCCAAACGACCCGTTCTGGAGCGATTTGCAGGCGGTGGCCAAGAGGGCGAAGGACGATCCGCGCGTCTGGCTGGAAATGCGCCAGACCTACGGCAACCTCGCCGACCGGTCCCGTTTCGCCGATGCTTTCGACAAGTGGCTTCGGATGATCTGGGAAAAGGGTACGGCGGCCGCGATGGACGCCTACCTGGCCGGCCGAGATTGAACGGAGCGAGCCATGAAAGCGCTGAATTTCCCGGAAAAGGACAAGGTCGCGGTGGGCAGTATGCCGGATCCGGTCGTGGGCCCCGGCGAGGTGGTCATCGCGGTGCGCGCCAGCGGGATCTGTCACACCGACATCGAGGTGATGCGCGGCAACTACGGGGCTTCTGCCTTTCCCATCGTGCCGGGGCATGAATACGCGGGCGAGATCATCGAGATCGGGCCGGAGGTGACGCGGCTCAAGGTCGGCGACAGGGTGGTCGTCGACCCGAACCTCGAATGCGGCAAATGCCGGGCGTGCCGGCGGGGGTGGGCGCATCTGTGCGAGAACCTCGGCGCCTACGGTGTCACGGTGAATGGGGGCTTCGCCGAGCAGAGCGCGGTGCGGGCGGACGCGGTTCATCAGATCGCGGACATGAGTTTCACGATGGCCGCGCTGGCCGAGCCGATGGGCTGCGTGCTGAACGGACTTTCACCGCTTGAGGGCCGCTTGATCGAACGCGCGGCGATATTCGGAACCGGCCCGATGGGGCTCCTCATGGGACTGGCTCTCAAGTCCCGCGGGACGCCCGAGGTGATCATGGTCGATTTCGATGACGACCGGCTTCGGATGGCGAAGCGGAACGGCCTCGAGGCCATGAAGGCCGGATCAGGCGCGCTGAAGGAGTTGCGCCGTGGGTGTGACCTGGCGGTCGACGCGGCAGGCGTGCCCGCCGTCGCGGCCTCGCTCATCGACTGCATCGCCAACGGCGGCGCCGCGCTCTACTTCGGGGTCTGCCCTGCTGACGCCCGTATCGAGATCTCCCCCTTCGAGGTGTTCCGCCGCCAGCTTTCGCTCTTCGGCACGCATTCGCTGAACCACAACATCCCCGATGCCCTTGCGGTCATCGAGGCGATCGGCCCGTCCATCGAAGATGTCGTGACGCATCGTCTGTCGTTCGATGGGATTGCCGACGTCATGGCGGGACAAAAGGTCAAGGGAAGCATGAAGGTCCAGATGGTCCTCTGACCCTCGAAAGCGGTCATGTTACCGGAGAAGGCGCACCGGCGCGGATCTTGATGAAGGTGCGTTCCCGGGCCGTCGTTTCGCAGGCCCGTCAGGAGGACATTGCCGCGGCTTCGAAATCCCTGGCCGCGGCAATCGTGTTGGCGTCGTTGAGGAGATCACGGGCGATGTTAGGCGCGATGGTGAAGCAGTCGAGGCCCCGTTTCGCGAGCTGCGCCATCTGGCCGGTCTCCCGGATCGATGCCACGAGGATCTTCGTCTGGCTTCGGGATGCCCGGCCGATCGCGAGCATCTGGTCCATGGCTTCGAAGGCAGGCAGGCCCTTTTCCAGCATCCGCCCGAAATAGGGGGCGATGTAGTCGGCCCCGAGGGCGGTCGCGACGAACATCTGCTTCGCATCGTAGGCCGCCGTCATCAGGACCGGTCCGCCCAGTGCCTTGATGGCCGGCATGGCGCGGATGCCCTCTTCGGTGAGGGGCACCTTGACCACGGTCCGCAGGCCGGCCTTGCGACCCTCCTCGTAAAGCGCCCCGGCCCAGTCCGCGTACCCCTCGACGGGCCCGAAGACCTGGCCGTGAAGTTCCTTCGCCCCGAGTTCGGCGGCGCGCCCGGCCAGCGCGCGCCAGTCGATCCTCGGGTAGGCAAGCCCGGCCCGCGCTGCGAGGAGCGGGTTCGTGGTAATGCCGGTGAAGAGCCTGGTGGGCATCAGCTCTTCCCAGGCGGGGACATCCGCGGAGTCGAGAAAAAGTTCCATGTCAGCTCACGCCTCCTGGTGAAGGGCCGCTTCGAGTTCGTCTCGCGTTGGCGGATTACAGCCCTCGCGCGTGCAATTGAATGCCGCGGCGATGTTGGCTCGACGAAGGAGCGCGGTCAGTGCGTCGGGGGTCAGGGTCTCGAGGCCGGTCGGGGAAAGGGCGCCGAGTTCCGCCAGTCCCGCGAGCAGGGTCGCCGTGAAGGTGTCGCCTGCGCCGACGGTATCGGCAAGCTCGGTCACCTTCGCCGCAGGCAGGTCAATCCGGACATCGTCCAGCCAGGCGCTCACGCCGTTTTCGCCCCTGGTGAGAACGATGACTGGGGCCGTCGTGACATTGCGCAGCAAGGCGATAGCTGCGGCCTGCGCAAGATCGGGGAACAGGCCCGTCAGATCCTCGTCGCTGAGTTTCAGGAGGTGCGTCCGCCTGCACATGCGCAGGATGCGCGCGCGGTAGCCCTCGATATCGGAGATGACCGACAGCCGTACATTCGGATCGAGCGAGACGACCATTCCCCGATCGAAGCATGCGGCACAGAACGTTTCCCAAGCCTCGGCATCGGCCCCGTCGGTGAGGGTCAGAGACCCTGTGTGGATCGCCTGCGCCGCATCCGACAGTGCGGCGCGGAGCGAAGCCTCGGTGACCATCCGCTCTGCCGTGCCCTTGCGTTCGAAATTGTAGGAGGGGATGCCGGCGGTCACCGTCACCCGTGCCATCGTTGTGGGCTCCGGTCGCCGCCCGCCGGCAAGGATCACGCTCGATTCGGTCAATGCCCTGGCCAGCATGTCACCCCACCGGTCGCTCGAGATCGGCGAGATGTATTGGACATTCGCCCCGAGCCGTCCAAGCGCCATCGCCACGTTGAAGGGCGATCCACCGGGAAACGCCGTGGCGATCCCGTCGCGGTTCACGTAGTCCACAAGATTTTCGCCACCGACGGCGATCAAGGGTCTCTCGGCCATGGGCTCTTTTGGACGCACCAGCTCAGGTTTGTCAAAAACATTGGGGTTTCCGAACTCTGAAGGCTGGACGCGTCACGGATGGGGGCACGATCTGGTTTCCATTGGCGAGGCCACTCGGTTGAGCCGAGCTCGTCAAGCCGAACCGTGCCGCCGCCCTTGCCAGGTGGCATCATCTCTGCGCGGCCCGAGGGACAGTGTCGCTGTCCCAACCGGGACTGGTTCCAATCGGTCTGGCAGCCACCTCGCGCGTGTTCAGACGCGGCTGACGCTTCGGAGCTGCGAACTTGCGACGGCGAGCTTGGCGACAGTGAGCGGCCCGCTGTCGCGAAGCTCCCGCGCGAGGCGGTCCGCTCGCATGACGACTTCGGGGTTCTCCGACGCCCAAGCCTCCACGCATTCACTGCCCGCGTTGCCGCCAAGCCTCAGCGCGGCGGCGGCGATCGCCGATTGCTGGCTGCGGAGGTCGCTGATGAGTCGACCGAGCGCGATCCGCTCCCAGTGATCGGCCGGGACGACCTCGCGCGCATCGGCACGCAGCCAGTCGAGAGTGAAGCGGGCGCCGGCGGCGAAATACGTCGCGGCGACGTCGGCAACGGGCTTCTTCAGCTCCGCCGCGGCGCCGACGATGTCGAGCGCGCCGCTGAGGAGTTCGAGCGCTCCGACCCGCTCGGCCAAGGCCTTCGGCACGCGCGCCGCGACGAGATCCGCCGCGCGCTTTCCCAGCCGCGTCTTGAGATAGGGCGAGAGCAGTTTGTCGACGTCGCGGGCAATGGCGGTGACCCCATCGGCATAGCGCCCGATTACCTCGGTTATGCCGCCCGTCGGCTCCGTGGTCAGGAGGAACTGCGACTGGGAAGCGACCATGTCGGAGACGGCGAGATGCATGGCGATCTGCGCCGAGGCCGCGACCTTGTTGTCGAGGGCGTTTATCTCGGCGCTAAGTGCCGGGGCCCCGAACACCTCGCGGGCGATGACGAAGACGCGGGCGACCTCGGAGGGGGTCGCGCCTGTCTCTTCCCTGAGCCGGTTCACAAGCGTCGGGCCCGTCTCGTTCACAAGCGCGTTCGAGATGATCGTGGCGATTATCTCGCGCTTGAGGCGATGCTCGAGCACGGCCTTCTTGTACTTAACTCGCAGCGGGGCCGGCATGTAATCGATCAGGAACCGTTCCATGTAGGGATCGTCCGGAACGGTGGAATGGACGAGATCCGCCGCGATCTCGTTCTTGGCGTAGGCAACAAGCACTGCGATCTCCGGCCTGGTCAGGCCCTTCCCCGCAGCCGCGCGCTCCGCGAGCGCCTCGTCTGAGGGCAGGAGTTCCACCTCGCGATCGAGTGTCCGCTTCGCCTCGAGGGCCTGCATGAAGCGGACATGATCATCAAGCAGCTCTGGCGCACGTGCCTCGACCATGGAGACGGCGAGGGTCTGATCGTAGTTGTTGCGCAGAACCAGCTTCGCCACTTCGTCCGTCATGTCGGCAAGCAGCTTGTTGCGCTGCTTAACCGTCATGTCCTCGGCCCCAACCACGGCACCGAGGGCGATCTTGATGTTGACCTCGTGGTCCGAACAGTCGACGCCTGCGGAATTGTCGACCGCGTCGGTGTTGATCTTCACTCCGCGCATGGCCAGCGCGATGCGCCCGCGCTGGGTGACGCCGAGATTGGCGCCCTCGCCCACCACCCGCGCGCCGACCTCGCGGGCGTCCACGCGGATCGCGTCGTTGGCGCGGTCGCCGACATCGGCATGGCTTTCTTCGACCGCCTTGATGTAGGTGCCGATGCCGCCGAACCAGAGGAGATCCGACGGCACCTTCAGGAGCGCCCGGATCAGCTCGAAGGGCGCAACCGATTTCGCCTTGAGCCCGGTCAGCTTCTGGATCTCCGGTGTGAGTTCGATCGACTTGGCCGCGCGCGAGAAGACGCCGCCGCCCTTCGAAATCAGCTTCCTGTCGTAGTCCTGCCAGCTCGACCGCGGCAAGGCGAAGAGGCGTCGGCGTTCCTTGTCGCCCTTGGCGCTGTCGGGATCGGGGTCGATGAAGATGTCGCGGTGGTCGAAGGCGGCGACCAGCCGGATCTGGTCCGACAGCATCATGCCGTTGCCGAAGACGTCGCCCGACATGTCGCCGACGCCGATGACCGTGAACGGCTCGGACTGGATGTCGTGGCCGAGCTCGCGGAAATGGCGCTTCACCGCCTCCCAGGCGCCCTTTGCGGTGATGCCCATGCCCTTGTGGTCATAGCCCTGGCTGCCGCCCGAGGCGAAGGCGTCGTCGAGCCAGAAGCCGTAATCGGCGGCGACTCCATTGGCGATGTCGGAGAAGGTCGCGGTGCCCTTGTCGGCGGCGACGACCAGATAGGGATCGTCGCCGTCGCCCCGCACCACGCCGTCCGGCGGAACGACCGCGGTCCCGTCGAGGTTGTCGGTGATGTCGAGCAGGCCCGACAGGAAGGTCTTGTAGCAGCGGATCGCCTCGGCTTGGACCTCCTCGCGCGTCCCGTCGGCGGGAAGCGACTTCGGCAGGAAGCCGCCTTTGGAGCCGACTGGCACGATGACCGCGTTCTTGACCTGCTGCGCCTTGACGAGGCCGAGGACCTCGGTGCGGTAGTCCTCCTTGCGATCGGACCAGCGAAGGCCGCCGCGCGCCACCGGCCCGCCCCGGAGGTGCACGCCCTCGACCCATGTCGCGTAGACGAAGATCTCGCGCCAGGGCCGCGGCAGCGGCAGCTCGTCGAGCTTCTCGCAGTCGAATTTCATGGAGACGTAAGCCTTGGGCCGCCCTTCCGCGTCGGGCTGGTAGTAGTTGGTCCGGAGCGTCGATCGGATGGCGTTGTGGAAGCGCCGGAGGATGCGGTCGACGTCGAGGCTGGTGACGCTCTCGAGCAGGGCGTCGATCCCGGCCTCGATGCGCTTCACCTCCTTCTCGCGGGCCTTGTCGTCGGGCAGAAGGCCGGGCGCGAACATCGCGTCGAACAGCGCGACCAGCGCCTCCGCGACTTTCGGATTATCGGCCAGCGCGTCCTCCATGTAGTCGATGGAATAGGGGATGCGCGCCTGGCGAAGATACCGGCTGTAGGCGCGGAGCAGCGCTGTGTCGCGGATCGACAGACCGGCCACCAGGACAAGACGGTTCAGCGGATCGTCGTCCACCTCGCCGCCCCAGACCGCGGTGAAGCCTTCTTCGAGCTTCTCGCGGAGCGCGCCCAGATCTATGTCGCCTCCTGCGGCGGACGTCATGAAGAAGTCCTGCACCCAGACCTCTTCGTCGCCGCGCGCGACCTCGTAGGGCCGTTCCTCAAGGATGCGAAGGCCCATGTTCTCGAGCACCGGAAGACAATCCGAGAGCGGCGCCGGCCCGCCGAGACGGTAGAGCTTGAAGCGCACGGCGTCGTCGGAATCCTCGAGACGGCGGTAGAACTTGAGGCCCAACGGACGAGACTTGCTCAACAGCTCCATCTGTTCGACGTCGGCGACCGCGGCGGCGACCGGGAATGCCTCGCGATAGGCGGCGCCGAAACCGTCCCCGTAGCGGGCGTGGAGGAGGTGGCCCTTATGCTCGCCGAGGCGATCGACCAGCGCTTCGCGAAGGATGTCGGACCAGCTGCGGACGGCAGAGAGGATGCGGTTCTCGATCTCGCGCACATCGGGCTGTGTCAGGTCGCCCATCGTCGTGGCGATGACGAAATGGACGCGCGCCAGTGCCTCGTCGCCGAAGGAGGGCGTCCATGCTGCGACGCGGCCGGAGAGGGAATCGGCAAGGATCTCGCCGATGCGGACGCGCAGTTCGGTCGTGTAGCGCTCGCGCGGGACAAAGACGAGGCAGGACTTGAACCGCCCGAACCGGTCGGGTCGGATGAAGAGGCGGGTCCGCGGGCGCGTGGCGAGCTGGAGGACGCCCACGGAGTTCTCGAAGAGCTGGTCGTCCGTGCACTGGAAAAGCTCGTCGCGCGGATAGGTCTCGAGAACGTTGGTCAGCGCCTTGGCGTCATGGCTCACGGGCGCGAAGCCGGCGCGCTCGATCGTGCGACGGACCTTGCCGCGCAGCAACGGGATCGATGCAGGTCTGCGGTTGTACGCGGCCGAGGTGAAAAGGCCGACGAACGTGTGCTGTCCGACCGCCTTGCCCTTCGCGTCGTATGTCTTGACGCCGATGAAATCGAGCTGGGTCGAGCGGTGGACGGTCGATTTGCGGTTGGCCTTCAGGATGATGAGCGGAGAGCGGTCGGCGACGAAGGCGTCCATCTCGGGCGTCCAGTCGGCGAAGTCGCCCTTGTTGTCGCGGAGGACCGTGAAGTCGAGATCCCGCATCAGGCCGAGCCCGGCCTCGGGCACCACCTCGGCGCCCTTGGCCCCGACCTTGTATTCGCGGTAGCCGAGGAAGGTGAAGTGGTTGTCGGCGAGCCAGTCGAGGAACTCTGCCGCCTCGGCGAAGGCCTCGTCGCCCTTCGGTGCGGCAGCGCGGACCGCTTCCGTCACCTCTTCGAGCTTGTGCAGCATGGGCCGCCAATCCGAAACGGCGAGGCGCACGTCGTTCAACACCGCCTCAACCGCCGTCTCGAGCTCGGCCAGCGCGTCGGCGTCGCCAAACTCGTCGATCTGCGCCTGGATGAGTGATTCTCGCACCGCGCCCTTGGCGTCGGGGGCACACAGGCCTCCACGCTCGCCCTTCGCGTCGCGGTCGACGGTGACGACGGGATGAAGCAGGCGGTGGACGCCCAGCCCGCGATCGTTGAAGAGGACCGTGAGCGAATCCACGAGGAACGGCATGTCGTCGTTTATGACCTCGATGACGGTGTGGCCGCTCTCCCAGCCATGCTCTTCCATTCGCGGGTTGTAGACGCGAATCTTCGGCCGTCCGGGCATTCGTTTCGCGCCGAGCTTCCAGAGCGCCAACGCGGCGCCGTAGATCGCGTTGGCCGGCTCGTCGGCAATATCGTCGTAGATCGCGTGCGAGTAGAATCGGTCCAGAACTTCGCCAAAGGCTTCGGCCTCTGCCCTGCCGAGCCGCTCCACGCTCAGAGCCTTCACCTCGTCAAGCTTGGTGCGAAGTCGGTCCTTGAGATCGTGCGTCATGGCCAGACTCCTTGTCTTCCGCAGCTCTCGGTCAACGCCATTGCAGAGCATGGCGGAGCCGAAATCAACAGGGGCAAAGCAGGAATCCGACAGGGGCGACAACTTGTTCCGGCGCATTCGAAATCTGACGTCGGGAGAAGCGCGCGCCAACTGGCGGGTGAGGCCGCCCTGCTTGTCTGCAAATCCAGCCCGCGCAGGAGGCAGGGATGCCACCCGCCGGAACGAACGTCCGACCGAAACACAGCGCCCGGTCGGAGAAGGCCGCGAGATGGGCCGTCGGCGCCAGCGAGGTCACCATGACACACCTCCCGCAGCGGCCTCGGCACCGCGTCGCTGTCTGGACAGGGATTGGTTCGCACTGGTCTGAGGAAACCACCGCAGAGATCGGCAAAGGTTCAGGGATTCGCCTCGAATCTCGGCCTTCACCTGCCGAGTGGCAGTTCCCGGCGCCCATGAAACGGCATCGCCGGTTTCAGGTCCGGCGGCGGATATATGCCGTCAGGGCTTCTATCGGGTGAGATCCGCAAATGTTCGTTCAGCAGCCCTTGACTGTAGCCAAATCCCCCGGAAGAAACGTGGACTGACCCCAAACCAAAATGGGCTGAGCAGGGGGATGGGTCTGTTCTGGCACGCCGTGCGGTCCCCGTCTGTTGTTCTCCCGGAAGGAAAGTTCCATGAAGTTCCGCTTTCCCATCGTCATCATTGACGAGGACTTCCGCTCCGAGAATTCCTCGGGCCTTGGAATTCGCGCGATGGCGCAGGCCATCGAGAGCGAAGGTTTCGAAGTCCTGGGGGTCACGAGTTACGGCGACCTGTCCCAGTTCGCCCAGCAGCAATCGCGGGCAAGCGCCTTCGTTCTGTCGATCGACGACGAGGAATTCGGCCCCGGGCCGGACATCGATCCGGCCGTGAGGAAGCTGCGTGCCTTCATCGAGGAGGTGCGCTGGAAGAATGCCGACGTGCCGATCTACGTCTACAGCGAGACCAAGACCAGCCGGCACCTGCCCAACGACATCCTGCGCGAGCTGCACGGGTTCATCCACATGTTCGAGGACACGCCGGAATTCGTGGCGCGTCACATCATCCGCGAGGCCAAGGGCTATCTCGAAGGCATCCAGCCGCCGTTCTTCAGGGCGCTGCTCGACTACGCAGAGGACGGATCCTACTCGTGGCATTGCCCGGGACACTCGGGCGGCGTGGCCTTCCTGAAAAGCCCGATCGGGCAGATGTACCACCAGTTCTACGGCGAGAACATGCTGCGCGCCGACGTGTGCAACGCGGTGGAGGAACTGGGCCAGCTTCTCGACCACAATGGCGCCATCGGTGCCTCGGAACGCAACGCGGCGCGAATCTTCAATGCAGACCACTGCTTCTTCGTCACGAACGGGACCTCGACCTCCAACAAGATGGTCTGGCACCACACGGTGGCGCCGGGCGACGTCGTGGTGGTGGACCGCAACTGCCACAAGTCGATCCTGCACTCGATCATCATGACCGGGGCGGTTCCTGTCTTCCTGAAGCCCACCCGGAACCACTACGGCATCATCGGCCCGATCCCGCACAGCGAGTTCGAGGTCGAGACGATCAAGGCCAAGATCCGCGCCAATCCGCTGCTCGCCGACGTCGATGCCGAAACGGTCAGGCCGCGCATCATGACGCTGACGCAGTCCACTTACGATGGCGTGCTCTACAATACCGAAACCATCAAGGGCATGCTCGACGGCTATGTGGAGAACCTGCACTTCGACGAGGCCTGGCTGCCCCATGCCGCCTTCCACCCGTTCTACGGCACCTACCATTCCATGGGCCGGAAACGCGGGCGCACGAAGCACTCGGTCACCTACGCCACGCAATCGATCCACAAGCTCCTGGCCGGCATCAGCCAGGCGAGCCACGTGCTGGTGCAGGACAGCCAGGACACGAAGCTCGACCGGCACCTCTTCAACGAGGCGTACCTGATGCACACCTCGACCAGCCCGCAGTACAGCATCATCGCCAGCTGCGACGTGGCGGCCGCGATGATGGAGCCTCCGGGCGGCACGGCGCTGGTGGAGGAAAGCATTGCCGAAGCGCTCGATTTCCGCCGCGCGATGCGCAAGGTCGACGAGGAGTTCGGCGAGGACGACTGGTGGTTCCAGGTCTGGGGGCCGGATGAACTCGTGGACGAAGGCATCGGCCGCACCAGGGACTGGGTGCTGCGTCGGACGGACGCGGACGGCGTGCAGAAAGCGGATGGCCTGGATTCCTGGCATGGCTTCGGCGACATGGCGCCGGGCTTCAACATGCTCGACCCGATCAAGGCCACGATCATCACGCCCGGGCTGAACCTGGACGGCCGATTTGAACAGACGGGCATTCCCGCCTCGATCGTGACCAAGTACCTGGCCGAACACGGGGTCGTGGTGGAGAAGACGGGCCTCTACAGCTTCTTCATCATGTTCACCATCGGCATCACGAAGGGCCGCTGGAACACGCTTCTGACCGCGCTGCAGCAATTCAAGGACGACTACGCCAGGAACCAGCCGATGTGGCGCGCCATGCCCGAGTTCTGCGCCAAGCAGCCGCGCTACGAGCAGATGGGCCTGCGCGACCTGTGCCAGCACGTGCACTCGCTCTATGCCAAGTATGACGTCGCGATCCTCTCGACCGACATGTACCTGAGCGATCTCACGCCGGCCATGAAACCGAGCGAGGCGTTTTCGCACATCGCCCGCCGGACCACCGAGCGCGTGCCGATCGACGAGCTCGAGGGCCGCGTGACCACGAGCCTCGTGACGCCGTACCCTCCGGGCATTCCGCTGCTGATCCCCGGCGAGGTGTTCAACAGGAAGATCGTGGAATACCTCAAGTTCAACCGCGAGTTCGCGCGCGAATGCCCGGGCTTCGAAACCGATATCCACGGCCTGGTGCAGGAGGTCGGCCCCGACGGTTCCGTCCACTACTTCGCCGACTGCGTGGCCAAGTGAGTTGAGGGCCTGAAACCTGATCCTCCCCCGATGAAGCGGTTCGCCGATAGCTGCGGGAAGAGGGAGGATCAGGGCAGGGGGCGCCAGGGGCACCTTGAAAACTGTCACAAGGCCTCGGCAGGGCGAGGTGCCTTTCGGGCAGGACGCTGTGCGCGTGGATGCGGATCGGGCGGTGCGCATGGACATCCAATCCCGCGCCGCCTATGAATTTCTGGTGTATGTGAGGGAGGAGAGGACTTGGCGGAGACTCCACAGTCCATCGACGCGACGATTGCGCTTCTCAATGCTCAGAATTACGTGTGCAGCCGTCCGCTCGGCACGGTGGCGTTCCTGGCGCTGAAGCTGGGCAAGCCCTTGTTCCTCGAAGGCGAGGCCGGCGTCGGGAAGACGGAGATCGCCAAGGCCATTGCCGCGGCGCTGGGGCGGAGGCTGATCCGGCTTCAGTGCTACGAAGGGCTGGACGCGGCCTCGGCGATCTACGAGTGGAACTTCTCGGCGCAGATGATCGCTATCCGATCCGCGGAAGCGACGGGCACGGCCGACCGGGAGATGCTCCAGGAGGAGTTGTTCTCGGGAAACTACCTGATCCGGCGGCCGCTTCTGGACGCCATGGAGCCGCACCCGGAAGGCCCGCCGGTCCTCCTCATCGACGAGGTCGATCGCACCGACGAGCCCTTCGAGGCGTTCCTCCTCGAAGCGCTCTCAGACTACCAGGTGACGATCCCAGAGATCGGCACGATCAAGGCCGAAGAGCCGCCGATCGTCATTCTCACCTCCAACCGCACGCGCGAGGTCCATGACGCGCTCAAACGCCGTTGCCTCTACCACTGGGTCGATTTCCCGAGCTTCGAGCGCGAGATGGAGATCATCCGCGCCCGCGTTCCCGGCGTGACCGAGAAGCTGTCGTCCGAGGTCGTGGCCTTCGTGCAGTCGCTGCGCGGCGAGGATCTGTTCAAGACGCCGGGCGTGGCGGAATCGATCGACTGGGCGCGCTGCCTGATAGCGCTCGACACCGTGGAACTCTCGCCCGAGGTCATTTCGGACACGCTTGGCGCCGTCCTCAAATACCAGGACGACATCGCGAAGATCGCCGGGGCGGAGGCGACGCGCATCCTGAACGAGGCGCGGGCCAAGCTCGGCCGTGCGGGCTGATGGGGGCGCAGCGGCCTCTGCCGGAGACCGATGGCCGCCTGGCCGAAAACATCGTTCACTTCGCGCGCGCGCTCCGGAAGGCGGGTGTTCGGGTCGGTCCGGCGCAGGTGCAGAGCGCGGTCGAGGCCGTCGCGGCGGCGGGTTTCAGCCACAAGACGGATTTCTATCACGTCCTCCGCTCGACGCTCATACACCGGGCCGAGCATCTCGAGATCTTCGACCAGTGCTTCGCGATGTTCTGGCGCGACCCGGAGTTTATCGAGCAGATGATCCACCTGATGTCGCCGACGCTGCGCAAGGACCCCGATGAGCAGCGCAAGAAGAAGGCGGCTGAGCGGCGCGCGGCCGAGGCCCTGACCGAGGCGCCAGAACCGCCCGACGGAACTCCGGTGCGCGAAGAGCTCCAGATGGACGCACGGATCAGCATGTCGGCCTCGGAACGTCTCAGGTCGATGGACTTCGAGCAGATGAGCACTGCGGAGATCGCCGAAGCCTCGCGCGCCGTCCGGGCGCTGCGACTGCCGGTGAAGCCCGTTCGGACGCGCCGAAGCATCGCGTCGCCGCATGGCCGCAGGCCCGACATTCGCGCAACCCTGCGCCGGTCCCTGAGAAAGGGCGGAGAGATCGAAAAGGTGCTGATGCGCAGACGCCGCGAGCGTCCGCCGGACCTCGTCGCGCTTTGCGACATCTCGGGTTCGATGTCGGTCTACTCGCGGATGCTGATGCATTTCCTGCACGCAGTGACCTGGGCGCCGGAGAGGCGCTGGGGCAAGGTCAGTGTCTTCACCTTCGGCACGCGGCTGACGAACGTCACGCGCGCCCTCGCGCAGAAGGATCCCGACCTCGCGCTCGCGGCCGCGGGGCGGGACGCGGTGGACTGGGAAGGCGGCACGCGGATCGGCGAGGCGCTTCGGCGCTTCAACGTGGACTGGTCGCGCCGCGTCCTGGGCCAGGGCGCCGTGGTCCTCCTGATTTCCGACGGGCTGGAGCGGGGGGATACCTCGGTGCTCGAAGCGGAAATCGAGAGGCTCAGGCTTTCCTGCAGGCAGCTCATCTGGCTCAACCCGCTCCTGCGTTGGGACGGGTTCGAACCGAAGGCAGCCGGGATCCGGGCGATCCTGCCCCACGTGGACAGCTTCCACGCCTGCCATTCCCTCGACAGCCTCGAGGCGCTTTCGGCGGTGCTGGCAAAAGCGGTCAAGTGATTGCTCTCAAAACGGTTGCTTTGATGCGGGCGCCGGATAATCTGTCGCCATGACCGCGAACTATTTCCGTGCCTTGCTATGGACCTGAACCGCGAATGCCACGCCGCGGTCCCGGGCAGGGGCGGGTTCGCGCGGGGATCGGCGCGCGCAGCCGGCGGAAGGGTGCGGCAAGCGCGCCCCAGGCGACGGCAACCCGTCGAGAGCTTTCATTACCAGCCAGTTGAAAAGGTGCCGGCGGGCGGGGCCTGACCTTCGGCATCGAACAATCTTCCGGGTCCGGGATCCGGAAACAAAGGGAGGAAAGACATGGCCGAAATCTCAATGACCGTTAACGGCAAGGCGGTGAAACGCTCCGTTCCGGACAACACCCTGCTGTCGGAGTTCTTGCGCGAGCATCTGAGGCTCACGGGGACCCATATCGGGTGCGATACGTCCCAGTGCGGCGCCTGCGTGGTGCACGTCGACGGGAAGGCCGTGAAGTCCTGCACGATGCTGGCGGCGGCGGTCGACGGCAGCGCCGTGACGACGATCGAAGGTCTCGCCAATGGCGACCTGCACCCGATGCAGAAGGCCTTCAACGACAACCACGGCCTTCAGTGCGGCTTCTGCACGCCCGGCATGATCATGTCCGGGGTCGACATGGTGAACCGGTACAAGGCCGAGGGCCGCGAGTTGACGGAGGCGGCGATCCGCCACGAACTCGAGGGCAACATCTGCCGGTGCACCGGCTACCACAACATCGTGAAATCGATTCAGCAGGCCGCCGGCGAGATGTGAGCGGGCCGCAGGGAGGGAATTGAAATGAGCGACGGAATTGGCGCGCGCGTCAAGCGCAAGGAAGACAAGCGGTTCATCACCGGCAAGGGCAAGTATACCGACGACATCCGGATGGAGAACCAGGCATACGCGGCCTTCGTCCGCAGCCCCCATGCCCATGCGAGAGTGAAGGGCATCGACGCCTCCGCGGCCGAGGCGATGGAGGGCGTGATCGCCGTCCTGAACGGCCAGCAACTGACCGGCGACGGCATCGGCAACCTGATCTGCGGCTGGGCGATCAGCTCGAAGGACGGCAGCCCGATGAACATGGGCCCGTGGTCGGCGCTCGCCACCGACCGCGTTCGCTACGTGGGTGATGCGGTCGCGGTCGTCATCGCGGAAAGCCAGGCGGTCGCTCGGATCGCGGCTGAAAAGGTCGAGGTGGACTACGAGGAGCTTCCGGCGGTCGCGCAGGCCGACAAGGCCCTCGAACCTGGCGCGCCGCAGGTCCACGACAATGCCCCGGGGAACCTGATCTACGACTGGGGTCTGGGTGACGAGGCGGCGACGGATGCGGGCATCGCCGGCGCGGCGCACGTGACCGAGATGCGCGTTCTCAACAACCGCCTCAGCCCCAACCCTATGGAGCCGCGCTCTGCCGTGGCGACCTACGACGAGGCCGAGGATCACTACACGCTCTACACCACGAGCCAGAACCCGCATGTCGCGCGTCTTGTTCTGTCGGCCTTCTACCAGGTCGCGCCAGAGCACAAGCTGCGCGTGATCGCCCCGGACGTCGGCGGCGGCTTCGGGTCCAAGATCTACATCTACCCCGAGGAAATCACCTGCCTCTGGGCGTCGATGAAGACCAAACGCTCGGTCAAGTGGACGGCTGACCGGTCGGAGGCGTTCAAGACCGACGCTCATGGCCGCGACCACATCACCACGGCGAAGATGGGCTTCGACGCGGACGGCAAGATAACCGGCTTCAAGATCGACACGATCGCGAACTTCGGCGCCTACATGTCGCTCTTTTCCTCGGCGGTGCCGACCTATCTCTATGCGACGCTGCTGTCGGGCCAGTACGACATCAAGAACGTCTACTGCAACGTCCGCGCGGTCTACACGAACACCGTGCCGGTCGACGCCTACCGCGGCGCGGGGCGGCCGGAAGCCTGCTTCCTGATCGAGCGCATGATGGAAACCGCGGCGCGCGAGATGGGCATGGACCCGGGCGAGTTGCGCCGGCGGAACTTCATCCAGTCCTTCCCGCACGAGACGCCCGTCATCATGACCTATGACGCGGGCGACTTCCCGGGCAACCTCGACAAGGCGCTGAAGGCTGCCGACGTTGCGGGCTTCGCGGCACGCAAGGCGGAAGCCGCGAAGCGGGGCAAGCTCCGCGGGATCGGCTATTCCTGCTACATCGAGGCCTGCGGCATCGCGCCGTCGGCGGCGGTGGGCAGCCTCGGTGCGGGCGTGGGCCTTTGGGAATCGGCCGAAGTCCGGGTGAACCCGGTGGGCACGATCGAGATTCTCACCGGCTCCCACAGCCACGGTCAGGGCCACGAGACGACTTTCGCCCAGATCGTCGCAGACCGTTTCGGCGTGCCGATCGACAACGTCTCGATCGTCCATGGCGATACGGACAAGGTGCAGTTCGGCATGGGCACCTACGGCTCGCGCTCCGGCGCGGTCGGCATGTCGGCCATCGTCAAGGCGATGGACAAGGTCGAGGCCAAGGTGAAGAAGATCGCGGCCCATGTGCTAGAAGCCTCCGAGGACGACATCGTCATCGAGGGCGGAGAGGTGAAGGTCGCGGGCACGGACAAGAAGATGGCTTGGCACGAGGTGGGCCTTTCGGCCTACACTGCGCACAACTTGCCGCCGGGGATGGAGCCCGGTCTGAAGGAAGGCGCCTTTTACGATCCGGTGAACTTCACCTTCCCGGCGGGCGCCTACATCTGCGAGGTCGAGGTCGATCCGGAAACGGGCGTGACCAAGGTCGTGCAGTTCACCGCCGCGGACGATTTCGGGACGATCATCAACCCGAACATCGTCGAGGGACAGGTGCATGGCGGCGTCGCCCAGGGCATCGGCCAGGCGCTGCTGGAGCAGGTGGTCTATGACGACGCGGGCCAGCTCATCACCGGGTCCTACATGGACTACGCCATGCCGCGCGCCGACGACGTGCCGTTCTACACGATCGAGCACAACACGACCGTCTGCCCGAACAACCCCCTGGGCATCAAGGGCTGCGGCGAGGCCGGGGCGATCGGCGCGCCGCCGGCGGTGATCAACGCGATCACCGACGCGATCGGCAACAACGATCTTCAGATGCCGGCGACGCCGGCGCGCGTCTGGGCGGCCATCAATGCGGCCAAGGCCCCGATGGCGGCGGAATAAGGGAGGAGAGACGATGTATGACGTGAACTATCACCGGCCCTCCTCTCTGGAGGACGCCGTGAAGGTGCTGAAGGGCGCGGGCGAGGCCAAGATCCTCGCGGGCGGTCAGACGCTTCTGCCGACGATGAAGCAGCATCTCGCGGCACCGTCGGACCTCGTGGACATCCGGAAGATCCCCGGCATGGTGGGCGTGAAGGTCGAGGGCGGGGCGATCGTCATCGGCGCGGCGACGACCCATGCCGAGGTGGCGGGAAATGCCGACGTTCTGAAGCACGTTCCAGCACTGTCCTGCCTCGCGGCGGGGATCGGCGATCCGGCGGTGCGCCACGCGGGAACGATCGGCGGTTCGATCGCCAACAACGATCCGGCGGCGGACTATCCCTCCGCGATCCTCGCTCTCAACGCCACGGTGGTGACGAACACGCGCGAAATCGCCGCGGACGACTTTTTCGCGGGGATGTTCGCCACGGCTCTCGAGGATGGTGAGATCATCACGGCGGTCCGCATCACGCCGCCGAAGCTGGCGGGATACGAGAAGTTCCCGAACCCGGCTTCGCGCTACGCGATGGTCGGGGTCTTCGTCGCCGATACCGGCAGCGGCGTTCGCGTCGCGGTGACCGGAGCGGGCGAGGACGGCGTCTTCCGTCACGAGGGCCTGGAAGCGGCGCTGGGCTCGGATTTCTCGCCGGGCGCGGTCGACGGCGTGGAGGTTTCGTCCGATGGCCTTCTGTCCGACATTCACGGGGATGCGGCTTACCGGGCGCATCTGATCAAGGTGATGGCCAAGCGTGCGGTTTCGTCCGCCGCGTAGAGGTTCACCTGCCTCGATTCAGGAAAGAGGCAGCCGGCGGTTCATCCGCCGGCTGCCGTCATTTCAGGGGATTGGTCGTGGGTTCACCGGGCCGCAGCGCCGCGGTGGATGTTCTCGCGGATCATCCTGCCGGCCGCCCCGTGGCGGGCGCGCAGATCGGGATTCAGGCGGGGCGGGTTGCGAAAGAGAGTGGGAAGCATGGTCGTCGTCCTTTCCTTGGTTATCGGGTGCATGTGACTTGGGTGCCGGGGCGGGGGCGGCGTTGCTCCAAGAGCGTTGGTCAAGGCCGTGTGCCCCGGTGACGGACAGAGGTTTACGCCCGCCGTGTTTCAATTGGCGCTCGCGCGGGGGCTCACTTCGTTTCGAAGGTTTCAGTCACGGCTGGAGGGAAAGGCGACCGACCACGGCGACCATGAGCGGGCCCGCTCGCATCGAGCGGGGACAGCGGTCGCGGTGCGAGTAAACCGGATGTCGCTTCAGTAGATCGGCGCGCCGCCCTCGAATAGTGCCTTTTCAAGCATCGTCGCGAACCCGGAGACCGTCGTTCTGTAGTCTTCCCAGGCTTCGGGCGCTGCAATGGCCCCAATGATGCCGCCGGGGCGCGCGCCTTCCGGCAGGCCGGAGAACGTCTTGGGGCCGGCGATCCGCGCCCCGTCCGACACTCGGGTAACGACGACGGTCGCGTCGATGAAGCTGCGCCCGCCAATCATGAAAGACTGACCGGGCGATACGAGGAGAACCCGATCTATCGAAATCAGCAGATCGGCATTCCCGGACGAACTCATGCGTTTTCCCAACTCTCCTTCCAAGGCCGTTTGCAGATCGGAGGCCAGCCTTTCCGGAGTAATGGGCAGGCCGCGAACGGACATTTGTCCGAGCTGATCCGTTCTGACGGTCACCCGGCGGATCGTCACGTCTTGCGCGACCTCGGGTGTCAGAACCGTCTGTACGCATGCCGCGAGTGGCAAGGTCAGGGCCGCGAGCAGGAAAGCACGCCTCGGCATGTTTGAATCGGGGTTTCCCACGCCAAGATCGGCTTTGTTCTCGAACATCGTCCTTCCCTCCCTCATTGTGCTCAGGCTGGCCTCCGGGCTGGCCCTGGGCAATGACAAGGATCAAGCGACGAACTGGGGGGCAGCAGAAGGTTGACCGGCTGGCTCGCGGGGGCATTCAGCCGCTACGGTTCCGAAGGTTGGTGCGGAGCGCCCTCAGGCTTGATGCAGATGACGAAAGCCATCGCCGAATTGTGCCGGAAAGGAGCGAGATTGATGCGTGACTACACCCTCTATTACTGGCCGCTGCCGTTTCGCGGGCAGTTCATCCGCGCCGTCCTTGCCCATGTGAATGCCAGTTGGGAAGAGGCCGGACCCGATGCCACGGACGAGATCAGAACGATGGCCACGGCTGAGCAGCCCGTTCCGCACATGGGGCCACCCGTTCTGACGGATCATGGCGCCGGGCTCTCTCTGGCCCAGATGCCCGCCATCCTTGCTTATCTCGGCGCCAGACACGGGCTGATGCCTGCCGATCCTGGCCTTCAGGCGCTGACCAACAAGATCGTGGCCGACAGCAACGACGTTCTTTATGAAATGACCCGCCACAACGGGGCACAGATGTGGACGCAGGAGACCTGGAATGATTTCCGCCCGCGCCTTTCCCGCTGGATGGAGATATTCGAAACGACGGGCCGCCGGCACGGGCTTGCGGAGGGCGCGGGACATCTGCTGGGCACCGAGGAGCCTGGCCTCGCCGATCTTGTGACGGCGACGCTCTGGGGAACGATGACGGCGAAGCTGCCCGCTCTTCGCCCAATGCTCGGTGCGATGGCGCCCTCCGTCGCGGGTCTCACCGACCGGATCGCCGCGCTGCCAGAGCAGGTCGATCTCACCGCCCGCAGCGATGCCGAATACGGCGACCTTTGGTGTGGCGGCCAGATCGAGGCGTCGCTTCGGGCGGTGGTCTGAGTGGCAGATGCGAAACCCTGGGCGGTTGGCCGCCCCGTTACGCTATTGCGACAGGATCAGGTCGACGGCCCCGACTGAACGCTTCACCCGTTTGGCGTTGGGGATGTCGTTGCCCAACGCCTTCGCCCGTGCCGCATCCGGCTCGAAGCCGTGCGAGAGCCAGCGGTCGATCAGCCGTCGTTCCAATTCGTCCATCGGGACGTCGAGGAAAACGGAGAAGTCCCAGTATTCGGCGAGCCCGCGCCAGGGGGCTTCGTCGAGGCAGAGGTAATTCCCTTCCACGACCACGATCCGGGTCGAAGGCCGGATCTCCGCCGCGCCGGCGATGGCGATTTCCCGTGTGCGGTCGAACACGGGCAGGATCACCGAGGCCTCCTCGCGGACACGGCGAATGGCGGTGGCGAAGCCGCCGAAATCGAAGGTCTCCGGCGCGCCCTTCCGGGGAAGGAGGCCGCGCGGCTCCAGAAGCCGGTTGTCGAGGTGGAAGCCGTCCATCGGCATCAGCACCGCGTCGTTGCCGCGCGCCACGAGCGCGGCCACCACCGCTTCGGCGAGCGTCGACTTGCCCGAGCCGGGCGGGCCGGCGATGGCGGCGAGGCAGCGCTCGCCGGTTGTGGGAAGCGCCTCTATCCGCTCGGCAAGCTCCGCCGCGCTCCGGACCACGGTTTCGTTTGCGTCCTCCATGGCGGCCTCAGTCGTAACGGAAACCAGCGGCCTCGGCGGCCCTATGAATGAATGGCAGGCCCGCGTCGAGGACGTCATCGGGGTTCGCCGCCACAGGGTGCCAGATCGCCAGGGCGGAGGCGATTGCCGGATGGACATGGTTCATGCTTTCGAGCGTGGTGATGCCGTCGAAGCCAACCTCGACAAGAGTTTCGAAAACCTCCGCCCAGCCGATCGTGCCCGCCCCCGGGGCGCCGCGGTTCGATTCCGAAAGATGGACGTAACCGAGGAACGGACCGCAATCGCGGAAGCCCCGGGCATAGGACACTTCCTCGATGTTCATGTGGTAAGTGTCGATGTGGATGAACACGTTGTCGGCGCCAACTGCCTCGCAATAGGCCCGGCCATCGGCGCCGGTGTTCATGATGTGGGTCTCGTAGCGGTTGCAGGGCTCGATCCCGAGGCCGAGGCCGTAGCCCTTCGCGAGTTTCGCCGCGCGCTCGATGAAGCGGGCGGTGCCGTCGAACTCCGCCTGCTTGCGAGGTGCGCCGGAAATCTTGCCGATGGTTCCGTAGGTCACGCCGGACAGCGAGGCGGAGCCCACGCCGCGTGCCACCTCGAAAGCGGGCTTGAGAAAGTCCAGCCCGGCCTCCGGGTCAGCGATCACGTCGATATCGCGCGGCAGGCCCAGCGAGCAGACCGCCTCGATCCCGGTTTCCTCGAGGAAGCCGCGCGTCGCCTCCACGTCTATCTCGGCCGGGTCGAGCAGCGGGATCTCGAGCACCCGCACCTTGTGGGTCGCAAGCTTCGGCAGCATCGCCCGCATGGTGGCAACGTCCCATTTCGGAGCAGCGGCAAAGGTGTGAAGGCCAAGTTTCGCCATCGGGTCTATCCTCTTGCTTCGTGGGCCGCGGCCTCGGAGATGTCACCGCCGCCGACGATGGCGGAAACGACCTCCGCCATATTGGTGTCCGCGGTCTTGAGATTTGCGGCCGCGCGGCCGTGGCGCAGGACAACGATCCTGTCGGTGACCGAAAGCACGTCGTTCAAACGGTGCGAGATCAGGATCACGCCGATCCCCTCGGCCTTGAGTTGCCGGATGAGGTCGAGCACCCCCTGCACTTCGCGCACGGCGAGGGCCGCGGTGGGTTCGTCCATGATCACGACCTTCGGGTTGAAGGTCAGCGCGCGCGCGATCGCGACCGATTGCTGCTGGCCGCCGGAGAACGACCCCACCGGCCGGTTGATGGCGGGCAGCTTCGCCCCGAGCCGGTCGATCATCGCCTGCGCCTCGCGCTTCATCGTCGCGCGGTCGACGAACCGCATGCCGAACAGGCTGCGCGTTGGTTCGCGCCCAAGGAAGATGTTGGCGGCCACGTCCTGCTGCCGGGCGAGCGCGAGGTCCTGGTAGATCATCTCGATCCCCATCTTGCGCCTGGCGCCCGGAGAGAAGTCGAGGATCGGCGCGCCGTCGAGCGAGATCGTGCCGGCATCGGCCGTGTACATGCCCGTCACGATCTTCATCAGCGTGGATTTGCCCGCGCCGTTGTCGCCGACGAGGCCGACGACCTCGCCGCGATCGACCTTGAAATCCACGCCGTGCAGCACGTGCACCGGCCCGAAGCTCTTGGTGACGCCCTTTACGTCAAGAAGGCTCATACCCGGCTCTCCTTCCTGATCTGGTACTGGTCGATGAAGACCGCGAGGACCAGAACCGCGCCGATCGCCATCTGCTGGTAGTAACTCTGCACGGCAAGCAGGTTCAGGCCGTTCTGAAGCACCCCCATGATGAGCGCCCCGATCATCGTGCCGAGGATCGAACCGCGCCCACCGAAGAGGTTGGTGCCGCCGATGATCGCGGCCGTGATGGCAGTGAGTTCGTAGGTGATCCCGGCCGTCGGGTCGCCGGAGTTGATCCGCGTCGCAAAGAGAAGCCCGGCGAGGCCGGCGAGTCCGCCGGACAGCGTGTAAAGCGTAAGCCGGTGGCGTTCGACGTTGATACCAGCGGTGCGCGCGGCGTTCTCATTGTCGCCGATCGCCAGGGTATGGCGTCCGTAGCGCGTGTAGGCCAGCAGCACGTGCATGACGAAGGCCGTCGCCACGAGGATGATCACAGGCATCGGCACGCCAAACGGCCGGCCCTGTCCGAGATAGACCATCGCTTTCGGCAGACCGTAGATCACCCGCCCGTCGGACAGGACCAGCGCGAGGCCCCGGGCGATGCCGAGCATGCCCAGCGTCACGATAAAGGCGGGAACGAAGGCGCGCGTTATCACGAGGCCATTGATCAATCCGGCCGCCGCGCCGGCAGCGATGGTTGCGAGAACCGCGATCGGTGTCGGCATCCCGAGCTTCACCGCCACGGCGGCGCCGACCACGCCGGAGAGGCCAAGAACGGAGCCGAGCGAGAGGTCGAGGCCGCCAGAACTAAGCACATAGGTCGCGGCGATGGCCAGCACCCCAATGGTGGAGGTGGCCAGGAGAATGTTCATGAAGTTGCTCACCGACAGGAAGAATGGCGAGAGAATGGCCATGAGCGTCGCGAGCGCGATCAGGACGATCAGGCTCTCGAGGCGGATGTGCAACTGCTCGATCGATGCCATCTGGATACGCGTCCAGAGGCCAGGCTTCGGCACTGTCGTTCGTGGATCCGTGGAAGTCATCTATGCCTCATTATTGGCGGCGCGGCGGCGGAACCGCCGCGCGGCTCAGATCGCCGCCGGGAGCGGCTCGGCGGGACCTGGAGGCCCCGCCGATCGGAAGATCACTTCACGTATTCGAGCAGCGGTTCGGTGCCCGCGTCCATGACTTCCTTGGTCAGGACCAGCGTCGGGACGATGATCTGCTCCGAAACCTCGCCGCCTTCGACGGCGACCTTCACGTTCTCGACGGCCTGCTTGCCGACCAGGTAGGGCAGCTGAGCGACCGAGGCGGTCAGGCGGCCTTCGTTGATCGACTTCACCGCGTCGGAGTTGCCGTCGACGCCGATGATTACCACGTCTTCACCCTTGCCAGCCGCGAAGACGCTTTCGACAGCGCCGAGGGCCATGCCATCGTTCGCGGCGAAGATCCCGACGAGATCGGGGTTCCGCGTCAGGATGTCGTTGGTGATGTTGGCGGCCTTGCCGCGGTCCCAGTCACCCGGCAGCGAGGCGACGATTTCGAGCCCGGGCGCCAGTTCGGCGAGCTTTTCGGCGAAGCCGCGCGCGCGCTTTTCGCCGGTGATGTTGCCCGAGAGACCTTCGATGACGAGGACCGGGCCCGTCGCGTCCGCGCCGAGTTGGCTCACCATGTATTCCGCGCCCTGGGCACCGGCGAGCACGTTGTCCGAGCCGATCGAGAAGGTGATGTCGATGCCTTCAGCCTCGAGGATCGCCGGGTCGAGGTTGCCGTCAAGGTCCACCACCTTGATGCCCTTGTCCTGCGCGGACTTGAGGCAGGGAAGGAGGTTGGTCGAGTTGATCGCGGCGGTGATCATCGCCACCGGGTTCCGCTCGAGCATGGTGTTGCAGACGTTGAGCTGGCTTTCGGCCGCCTGATCGCTTTCCACCGCCTGCATGTAGTACTCGACGCCGGCCGACTTTGCGCCGTCCTCGACACCCATGCCCATCGCGCCCCAGAACGGGTTGGCGAGGGTCTTCATCAGGATGCCGTATTCGCCTTCGGCCATCGCCGGCGATGCCGCCAGTAGCGCCGATAGCGCTGCGGCGCCAAGTTTGAGACTGGTCTTCCGGTTGGACATGACTCTTCCTCCTCTTGAATCCGTTTCGTCCATGTCAGCCGCCGCGCTCGTACTGACGCGACGGGTCGTTCATTTGCCCGGCCGACTCGCGGACGAGCATGGTGCAGGGCTCCAGATGGCTTGTCGGAGCACCCTTGTTGCCTCCCTCGATGCGCTCAAGCAGGACCGACACCGCGCGTTCGGCCATCGCCGCCACGGGCTGAGCCACGGCCGTGATCGAGGGCCAGGTCGTCTGCATCCAGTCGGCGTCATCGAAGCCCACGAGTTCCACATCCTGCGGTATGCGCAGTCCGCGCCGGCGCAGCTCAGACAGCACCAGAAGCGTGGAATGCTGTGACAGCGAAAAGACCGCTGTCGGCCGCTCTGCGCCGGTATGCCCGTCGAAATAGGTGCGGACGGCGCCGCGCTGGGTCTCGGGATCGTCATCCGACAGCAGGGTGTCGATCCGCACCTGTGGATCGAGCGTCTGCGCCCGTTCGGTGAAGCCGTCGAGGCGGGTCCGCACGGCCTTGGATATCCGCGTGGCGCCGTGCAGGAGAATGTGGCGATGCCCCTGTCCGATCAAGAGGTCGGCGACCTTGGCTGATGCTTCGGAATTGTCGGCCGTAACGGTGTCGAAATCGTCGTCGGCAGAAGCCCGATCGACAAGGACCGCCTGCATGCCAAGCTCGCGCATCCGCGTGGCTCCCTCGCCACGCTCAGAGCGGACCGGCACGAGGATCGTGCCTGCCACGCGCCAATCGGCCATCCGCGCCACCAGGTCAGACTCCCGTTCCTCGCTTTCGCGCGAAGACGCGACGATCATGTGGTAGCCGGCTTCTTCTGCCGCGCGCTCAAGCCCCGTGACCAGCGCGCCGAAGAACGGGCTTTCGAGATCGGGTACGACCGCCCCGATGATCCGCCGCTGCTCGTGGCGCAGGCCGGCCGCAAGCGGGTCCATCCGGTAGTCCAGTTCCCGCACCGCTTCCCGGACGCGCTGGGCATTCTCGGATCTGACCGACGCCACACCGCGCAGGACCTTCGAGACGGTTGCCGCCGATACGCCGGCCGCGCGGGCGACGTCGTGGATCGTGGCGCGTCTCTGCTTGTCCTCTCCCGGCATGGCCCCCTCCCATGCGTGCCGAATCCGGCAGAATCGAGAAATAAATCGGTTTACTCTCCATGTAAATCGATTCATTTTCTTTCCGGGAGGAGCTGTCATGGCCGTCGAGTCGAAGCCGCTCGTGATCTGCGCGCCGGAGCCGCGCACGCTGGATCTGATCTTCACGCCGGGAAAATTGGCGGAACTGCGCGACCGCTACGAGCTGGTCGAAACCTCCGCCGCCGGAGTGGCCGAACTCGACGCGGCAACACTCGGGCGCGCCCGCTATATCCTCGGCCAGCCGCCGCTCTCCGAGGAGACGCTGGCGAAGATGACCAGCCTGCGCGCTGTGCTGAACGTCGAGTCGAACCTTCTCGACAACATGCCCTACGAAGAGGTGTTCCGGCGGGGGATCCACGTGATCACGACGGGGGCCGTATTCGCGGTGCCGGTCGCCGAACTGGGGCTGGCGCTGGCGCTCGACCTAGCGCGAGGGGTGATCGTGGCGGACAACGATTTCCGTGCGGGGCGCGAGAAATGGGGTGGGGACGGCAATCTCGGGGCGCGGCTCTTGACCGGGGCCGATGTCGGCATCATCGGCTTCGGCGATCTGGGGAAGGCGCTCAGGCGCGTACTATGCGGGTTCCGCTGCAAGGTCAGGGTGTATGACCCCTGGCTGCCGCCCTCGATCCTGGAGGACCACGACGTGACGCCTGCGAGCCTCGACGAAGTGCTGACGGGCTCGGACTTCATCTTCGTGGTCGCCGCGGTCACGACTGAGAACCGCGGGTTCCTGGGCGCTGGGGAATTCGCCCGGATGCGGCCGGGTGCGGCTTTCATCCTGCTTTCGCGTGCCGACGTCGTCGATTTCGACGCCTTGATGGACGCGGTCTCCTCGGGCCACATCGTGGCGGCGAGCGACGTCTACCCCGAGGAACCTTTGCCCTTGGACCATCCTGTGCGCGGGCTCGACGGGTTCATCCGGTCGGCCCACCGCGCTGGCGCGCTCGACGTCGCCTTCAAGCAGATGGGCGACATGGTTCTGGAAGACATGGACTTGATGGACCGCGACCTTCCGCCGATGCGATGCAGGCGCGCGGAACGGGAGACGGCCCGAAGGATGCGTTCCCGCCCGGTGGACAAGAACTGACATCGGCAACCTTGGCGCCACACCTGCAGGGCGCTGCGGGGTTGTCGCAAGCAGGCCGCACCAGCCAACCGTCACTGCCGAGGTGAGTCGCGCTTTGAAGACGGCCGTAGGCAGACGGCGACGCTCCGACAGCGCCGATCGGGGGCCCTTTCCCTGGCTCTCTGCGAACGTTGGTGGCGTTTCGGCCGGAATGTCTCCCGGGCCTGAACATTCCAAGGCGAAACTGGACTTCGCCTGATTGAATGGCCCATACTTGGTGTTGTGACCAGTTTCTGTAACCAGTTGTCGAGTTCTAGTTTCATGAGTCCTATAGAAAAATCCCGGGCAAAGTCCGTCGCTCTGAAAGCGTTGGGCCTTGGCCTATATGCCAACGACGTCGAAATCCGCGACGCCTGGAAACGCATAGCCTTCGAGACGCATCCAGACCGAAACGGCAGTACTCACGCCGAGTTCGCGCGGGCAAAGGCCGCCTACGATTTCCTGCGAAACGGCGCCAATGACGAGAACTTCCTGGAGGATGAAACGTCGGTCTCCGGGCGCAGTTCCAGGAGCGGCATCGCGAAGAGGCCCAGGATCACGACGCGGACCGTTCCGCTTTCCGCAAGCGAGGCTGCGGAGTGCCAGGCAATTCTCGCCGCGCAGGCCTGTGCGCTCGTGAATGGCGAAAACGCGCATGTCGTTGATCTGGATGCCGGGGGCAGCCACGCCGGGCATTCATCCGGCGCCAGCACGGATCATGTTCCCGAAGCGGTCCAGCGTCATGGGCGGCATCTGACCTACGTGGTCCGCACCCCTCTGGTGCGGGGCACCAATCGGGTGGCCGTTCCGACGGCGCTGCTCGAGGATATCCGCAAGGTCAAACCGATGATCGTCCGCTTCCTGTCGTTCAAGAGCGGGCCGGGGGAGATCAGGGTTCCAGAAGAGGTCCTGTCGAACGTCTTTCCGGGCGCGCGCATCGTGGATATCCGGTTCTCCGATGCCTGAGGCGATGGATCCGATCGCGTGCCTTTGAGGCCCGCGCTCGATTGGCCCGGCTGGGCATTGGCCGCGCCACCCCATTCGCAGGGTGGCGCGGCCCTTCCTTTTCCGTGAACCTTTCAGGCTCGAGAAAGATCAGCGTCCGGTTCGCGTTCCTTTGAGATCACCTCAAAGGTCTTTGGCCAACCGCAGCGCATCGTAGATCGCCGCGTGCGTGTTGCGCGCGGCGACGGCGTCCCCGATCCGGAACAGGCGGAAGGAGCCCTCGGGGTTCTTGCGGATCGACTGCGCGCCGCCGGTCGCGAGCGCGTCATAGTCCACCTCGCCGAGGTTCGAGGACTTCGGCTTCAGTTCGAAGTAGATGTCGTCCAGCGGGCGGGTGCCGTGGTTGACGACGACCTGGTCGACAAGCCGTTCGCGCCGGAAGTCGCCGTAGTCGCTGCCTAGCGTCGCGCGCAGCTGGTTGCCGTCGCGGGCGACGGACATCAGGCGCCACGTCACGGTGAAGGTCGTGTCGCGCTTCTGCAGGTTGCGCATGTAGGGGACGAGGTTCATCGCCATCACCTCGGGCGCGAAGCTGCGGTCCGGCGTGACGACCTCGACCTTGGCGCCGGTTTGCGAAATGAGGTCGGCGGCCTGGAGCCCGGAATGGTCGCCAGCGTCGTCGAAGATGAGGACGTTGGAGCCCGGCTTCACGTCGCCCGACAGGATGTCCCATGCGGAACAGACGAGGTCGTTGCCCGAGCCGAGCACTTCGGTGTGCGGCAGGCCGCCCGTGGCGATGATCACCTCGTCCGGGTTGGTCTCGAGAACCGCTTCGGCATCCGCGTAGGTGCTGAAGTGGAACTTCACGCCACGCTTCTCGCACTGCTCGAACCTCCACGCGATGATGGAGATCATCTCGCGCCGGCGTTCCTGCTGGGCGGTCAGGCGGATCTGGCCGCCCGGCTGGTCGGCGGCTTCGAACACGGTCACGTCGTGGCCACGCTCGGCGGCGACGCGGGCCGCCTCCATCCCCGCCGGGCCGGCGCCGACGATGGTGATGCGTTTCCTGGTTTCAGCCGGCTTGATGGTCTGGGGCTGCTCAAGTTCGCGCCCCGTGGCGGGGTTGTGGAGGCAGAGAGCCATGCCGCCCTGATAGATCCGGTCGAGACAGTAGTTGGCGCCGACGCAAGGCCGGATGTCCTCCTCGCGCCCTTCGATCACCTTGCGCACCAGGTGCGGGTCGGCCATGTGAGCGCGCGTCATGCCGACCATGTCGAGCTTGCCGCTGGCGATCGCGTGGCGGGCGGTCGCGACGTCGGGAATTTTCGCGGCGTGGAAGGTGGGGAAGTTCGTTGCCGCGCGGATTTCCCCTGCGAAATCGAGGTGCGGCGCGTTGCGCATCCCCTGGATCGGGATCACGTCCGTCAGGCCCGCGTCCGTGTCGATATGGCCCTTCACAACATTGAGGAAATCGATGAGCCCGCTGTCCTTCAGCCGGTGCGAGATCTCTAGGCCGTCGGCCTTGGTCAGGCCGCCGGGCAGGTCCTCGTCGCCCGTGTAGCGCACGCCGACGATGAATTCGTCACCGCACCGTTTCCGGATTTCCTTCAGCACGTCGAAGGTGAACCGCAAGCGGTTGTCGAGCGATCCGCCGTAGGGGCCGTCCAGATCGTTGGTCAGCGGGGACCAGAACTGGTCCATCAGGTGCCCGTAGGCCTGGATTTCGACGCCGTCGAGCCCCGCCGCCTTCATGCGCTCCGCGGCGTCGGCGTAATCCTCGATGATCCGGGCGATGTCCCAGTCTTCCATCTTCTTCGGGAAGGCCTTGTGGGAGGCCTCGCGCTCGTGGCTGGGAGAGACAACCGGCAACCAGTCGGCCTTGTCCCAGCGGGTCCGCCGGCCGAGGTGCGTCAGCTGGATCATCACTGCGCAGCCTTCGTCGTGGCATTCGTCGGTCAGTTTCTTCATCCAGCCCACGACCTCGTCCTTCCAGGCGAGGATGTTGTTGAAGACCGGGGGGCTGTCCCGCGCGACCGAGGCCGACCCCGCCGTCATCGTCAGCGCGACGCCTGCCCGGGCCCGTTCCACGTGGTAGGCCCGATAGCGGTCCTTCGGCATCCCGTCTTCCGGGTAGGCCGGCTCGTGGCTGGTGATCATGATGCGGTTGCGAAGCGTGAGGTGCTTCAACTGGTAGGGCTGAAGAAGGGGGTCGTTGGACATCGCGGGGGGCCTTGTCAGAGGGGCTGTTGCTTGGGTCGGGGCAGAATTCAAAAAATGTGCACATGTGTCAAGTAAAGGTTCATCGATGACTATGGCAGGTGCATTAATGTACATTTTCCTTGTTAGGGACGGTTCCCGCCCGTATCACAAGCGACATGGACGACCACAAAGCGAACGAGACAGGGTGGCGAGGCTCCCGGGAAGGGTGGCTGGAAGCTGCCTACGACACCCTGATCGAAAGCGGTGTGGATGCTGTGAAGATCATGCCGCTGGCCGGCCGCCTGAAGCTCTCGCGCACGAGCTTCTACTGGTTCTTCAAGGACCGGCAGGAACTCCTCGCCACGCTGCGCGACCGCTGGGCAGAGGCCACGACGGCCCCGCTGGTGACGGCAACGCGCGAATATGCCGACAGCGAAACCGAGGCGATGCTGAACGTCATCGGCTGCTTCCTGTCGAACACGACATTCGATTCCAAGCTGGAATTCGCGGTCCGCAGCTGGGCGCTGCAGGACAATGCGATGATGGCGGAGGTGCAAAGGGCCGACGCGGAGCGGCTCGCGGCGCTGCGCGACATGCTCTGCAAATGGGGCCACAGCGACCAGGACGCCGATGTCCGGGCCCGGACGATCTACCTCGTGCAGATCGGCTACATCTCGATGCAGGTCGATGAAACGCTGGCCACGCGCATGGCGCGGATCCCGAACTATGTCGAGATCTACACGGGCAAGCTGCCCGGACCCCGCGAGATCGCGCGTTTCCACGCCCGGCTGGGGTTCAGCGCGTGAAGTCGGGCCTCAAGGCGGAATGAAGTCCACACCCGCGAGTGCGGAGACAGAAGCCGATTCCGGGGAAGGGGCCCGCTTCAGCCGTATTCCTTGCCAAAATCCCAGCCGAACAAGTCGATCTCGGCCTGGCAGAGACGTGAGATTCTTTCGACTTGGGCTGCAGTAAGCCCAGCAGCGCTATCCTCACGCGTACGGTGACCCGCCTTCTGGAAGGGAAGGGTCTCTGGCGACAAAGGAAGGCCGAGTTCGTCGCACATTTTCTGCAAATCCTGATGAAGATCACGGAAAGAAAGGACCCGATCCGCGGCAAGCTTCCCGTCGATCGTATAGATCAGGTAATTCGAATAGCCTCGAACAAGAGAGGAGTTTGGGGATTGTTCGATCATGTCCAGGAACGCGTCAAACTCCAGCTCGACCTTTTCCCTGACCTGTCTCCACCGCCAGAAAGAGAGCATTCGGTCCCAAGGGTCCCTTTCCACGCAGTATTTGCGATAGGTCCCCCACGCCTCCTCGCCGACAAGGTCCTTTACTGCCGCTGCACGCATGTGTTCGCGCAGCATCGTGCCAATCGGCCTGCCCAACACATGACAGCAGAACTGTTTGACTATCCTTTCTCCGACCTTGAAATGGGAAACTTCGTTGGATGTGTCCCAGAAGCCCACAGGAAGCGGAAGGTTTTCCGGTGCGGTCGCGATCTTGTCGCCCTCCTGCAGGGCGCCGCATAGCCATTTTTCAATTGAAGTACCCGCTGTTTTCCTCGTCTTCAGGAAAATATAGCGGTGGGTATTCGAGATTATGGTCATCGGATCGGTCTCATTTCAGCCCTGTGCGGTGATCGCTGGGAAAGTCGATGACCCGCACCAGGGTTTTTGGGGTCCGGTTCAGGAAGCACGGCTGCTCATGGTGGGAATTCTCGACATGTTGCGGACGTGCCTCGGGTCATGAACCTTCCTCCGATCGCCTTGCGACGACCCGCGTCCCGTGCCGGCGCCCGCGATCGCCTGGCCACATCGCACGTTCCCCGGGTCTTCGCCAATAGCCACAGTGAGGTGGTCGCACAGACTGGGCAGGAGTGGAACCCGTACTTTTCTTCATCAGTGAAAATCCGCCGCTGGCTGAAAAACCTTAGTGACGGAGCATGACTGGCGCGGCCCGCCTTGCCTCCAGGCGGGCCGTCATGACGAGCGTGAGGCCTGGCGTTTGCCCGGCGTAATTGACTCCGGCCAACTGCCCATGTAGCCAAAACCCGGCTACCGGACGCGCAGAGGACAGCCGAGAATAGGGGGCAAGACTTGATCTTCCTGAAACAGCACAAGATCGTCTTTCTCAAGGCGCAGAAGGTGGCCGGAACGTCTTTTGAAATTGCATTGTCCAAATATGCAGGTGACGAAGACATTATTACCGCCATATATGGCAAGGACGAAGCGCTCCGGAAATCGCTTGGTTTCCGTTCCGCCCAGAACGCCGAGTATTCCCTTTCGGAGATCCTTTCTTCCCACAAGTTGGAATATCTGAGGAGACGGCTGAAAGGTAAGAGGCTATACAAATATCGCAATCATATGAGCGCGGAAGAGGCTTTCAAGAAACTCGGGCGGGAGGTCTGGGATTCTTCCGTGAAAGTTTCGATTGTTAGAAATCCCTACGATTTTGTCGTTTCGAACTACTTCTGGCGAACCAAGGGGAAAAAGACCCGTCCGGAATTCTCGGAATGGTTCTACAATAATCCTCACCTGATAAACAACAACTACGCCCAGTACTTCATCGACGGGAAAGACGTCATAGATTTCTATATCAGGTTCGAGAATTTCGAAGTGGACATCCCGGCACTCGAGCGGCAGGTTGAAAGCCTCTCCGGCTTGTATGAGACATTTGCCTCGATCAATGCCAAAGGAAATATCAGGCCGGCCGGCAGTTCGTCGAAAGAATTCTTCAGAGGTCACGACGATATCGTCAAAGTGATCTCCGAGAAGAACAGATACATCATCGATAAGTTCGGATACGAGCTATAGGGGCCTTGCTCGCCATGCAGCAACAAGGCCCTTCCGCCTCTCCGGCCATGTCTTCTGGATGCTTGGCCGGCTCGATATGCCTGGGCCGAGCGTGGAGCGCCCTCGGCCCAGGCCTTTGATCAGCCGGTGATCTCGGCGACCTTGACCGCGCGGCCTTCCTCGACCGACTTCAGGGCGGCCTCGGCGAGCACCAGGGCGAGAAGCCCGTCGGTGCCGGTGGTCGGGGTCTCGGTCCCGGAGGTCATGGCCCCGATGAAGGCCGCGATCTCGTTCGCATAGGCCGCGACGTATCGGGTCATGAAGAAGTTCAGAAGCGGCGGGCGGTGGAAGCCCTCGGCCGTCGCGACCTCGATGTTTGCCTCCGCCATGTTCATCGCGGAGGCCGAGCCCTTGGAGCCCAGAACCTCTATCCGCTGGTCGTAGCCGTAGGTCGCCCGGCGGGAGTTGGTGATGACGGCCTGCCGGCCCGAAGCGGTCCGCAGGATCACGTTGACAGAGTCGTAGTCGCCAAGCTCGCCGATCTTCTTGTCCACGAGGACCGAGGCCGCGGCCTGGACCGTTTCGACCTCTTCGCCAAGAAGCCAGCGGGCCATGTCGAAGTCATGGATGGTCATGTCGCGGAAGATGCCGCCCGAACGGGTGATATATTCGTAGGGCGGGGCGCCCGGGTCGCGGGAAGAAATGGTGACCATCTCGACCTCTCCGACCTTCCCGGCGTCGATCGCGGCCTTCACGGCCATGAAATCGGGATCGAAGCGGCGGTTGAAGCCAACCATGAGGGTGCCCTTGTTGGCCTTCACCACTTCCAGGCAGGCTTTCACGCGCTCGACGTTCAGGTCTATGGGCTTCTCGCAGAAGACGGCCTTGCCCGCCTTCACGCCGGCCTCGATGAGGTCGGCGTGGGTGTCGGTGGGCGTGCAGATCACGATGGCGTCGACGTCGGAGGACCCAATGATCTCCTCGATCGTGCGGACGGCGCAACCGTAGGCGGAGGCGATGGCCTCGGCCGCAGCCGGCAGCGCGTCGGCGACCGCGACGAGAGAGGCATTGGGGTCGTTGGCGATGGCGCGGGCATGAACCTTGCCGATGCGGCCAGCGCCGAGCAGGCCGAAGCGAATAGTCATTTTTCTGTCTCACTTGAGCCGGGCAATCCGGCGGTTAGGGTTGCGGGCTGGCGCCGAGGCCGCCGTCAGAGACCGGCGGCTTCCGCGTATTCCGGTTGAGTCTTGGCGCCCGTGATATAGGCGACCACGTCCTGGCCATCGGTTTCGGACTTGTTGAGGTTCGCGACGATGCGGCCGCGGCGAAACACCACGATGCGATCCACGAGGTCGAAAACCTGCCGCATGTTGTGGCTGATGAGGATCAGGGGTTCGCCCTGTTCCTTGAGCGTGCGGATGATGTTTTCGACCTGCGCCGTTTCCTGCACGCCGAGGGCGGCCGTCGGCTCGTCCATGATGGTGAGCTTGGAATGGAAGGTCGCAGTGCGTGCGATCGCGACGCACTGCCGTTGGCCGCCGGACATCCGCTCGATCGTGTTGTGGATGTTCGGGATCTTCACGCCGGTCTTCTGCAGGGCCGCGAGCGTTGCATCGCGCATGCCCTTGTAGTCGAGGATCGAGAACGGCCCGAACTTGAAGCGGATCTTCTCTCGCCCGAGGAAGAGGTTGTCGGCCACGTCCAGATGGTCGGCCAGAGCCAGCGTCTGGAACACGGTCTCTATCCCGGCCTCGCGGGCCTCGAGCGGGCCGGCGAAGTTCACCGGCTGCCCGTTGAAGATGATGTCGCCGCGGGTGCGCTGTTCCACGCCGGTGATCTGGCGCACGAAGGTGGATTTCCCAGCCCCGTTGTCGCCCATGATCGCCACGTGCTCGCCCTTGCGCAGAGCGAAGTCCGCCCCTTCCAGCGCGTGCACGCCGCCGTAGTGCTTGGTCAGGTCGCGGGTTTCCAGAATGATATCGTTCATGGTCCCTCTCCTTATGACCGGGCCGACGCGCGGCGCTGCCGCCACTGGTCGAGCACAACTGCGCCCACGATGATCGCGCCCTTGACCATCTCCTGGTAGTAGGCGTCGAGCTTGAGGAACGTGAAGCCGGAAATGATGACGCCGAAGATCAGCGCGCCGAGAACCGTTCCGATGATCGAGCCGCGGCCGCCGGAAAGGCTGACGCCCCCGATGACGGTCATGGCGATCGCGTCGAGTTCGTACATCACGCCCATGCCGGCCTGGGCGGTCAGGTTCTTCGAGGAGAGGACGATGGCGGCGAGGGCGGCCAGCATCCCGGCAATGGTGAAGACCATGACCTTGTGCCGGGCCACGTTGATCCCCGACATGCGCGCCGCGTCCTCGTTCGAGCCGATCGCGTAGGTGTGCTTGCCGTAGACGGTGTGGCGCAGGATCAGGTGGAACAGGATCGCGAGCGAGATGAAGATGACGACGGGCATCATCCCCTTGCCGATCGCGGCATAGCTTTCGGTCGGGAAGGAGATCGGCTGGCCCTTGGACCACCACTTCGCGACGCCGCGCGCGGTGACCATCATGCCGAGCGTCGCGATGAAGGGCGGAATCCGCGTGTAGGCGACCAGAATACCGTTGACCATACCCGCGATGAGGCCGCAGGCGAGACCCACGAGGATCGGCGCGATCACGGGAAGGTCCATCGCCCATTCGCCGAAGATCGCCTTTGGGTTGGGGTTGCCGTTGACGATGGCGGTCTGCGCGAAGCTCATCGTGATCATCGCGGTGGCGCCCACGATCGAGCCCGAGCTCAGGTCGATCCCGCCCGAGATGATCACCTGCGTCACACCGATGGCGATGATGCCGATGATCGACACCTGCAGGATGATGATGTTCAGGCGCTGCATGTTGAACAGCCCCTCGACGTTCTCCCGCGTGTTGAACAGGAAGCTGTCGCCCAGAAGCATCCAGCCGAGAGATTCGAAGGCCACCACGATCAGCACGAGCGCGATGAAAACGTTCAGTTCCTGCGGTCGCTGCCGCTTCGAATGGTCGTATTTCAGACCGCCGATGCCATGAGTTGTTTCGGCCATTTCCGAGCTCCTCCCTCCCTTGATCCCCTCTCCCCGGGGTGGAGTGCGAGAGCGGCGCGAGACGCGCCGCTCCCATGTTCAATCCAACAGGATCCTATCAGTTTTTCGACAGGTAGTTGTCGATGTTGGCCGGGGTCACCAGCTCGAACGGGATGTAGACCTTCTGGTCGACGGCTTCGCCCTTCGCGAGCTTGAGCGCAGCGTCGAGCGCGCCAGCGCCCTGGCCGGCAGCGTTCTGGAATACGGTCACGTCGAGATCGCCCGCCTGCATCGCGGCAAGGGCGTCCTGGGTGGCGTCGATGCCGCCCACCACGATCGTGCCCATGTCGAGGCCGGCGGCCTTCATGGCCTGGATCGCGCCGATCGCCATTTCGTCGTTGTTGGCGATCACGCCGTCGAACGGGGTGCCGGTCGACAGCCAGTTGGTCATCAGGTTCTGCGCCTCGTCTCGCGACCAGTTCGCGGTCTGCTCGTCGATGAGGTTGAGTGTGACCTCGCACTTGCCGGCTTCGATGACATCATGGATGTCCTGCGTCCGCTGAACGGCGGCCTGGTTCGAGAGCTGGCCAATCATCACGTAAACGCTGGCCTCGCTCTTGCCTTGCTCCTTGAAGAGCCGGCAGACCTCGATCGTCTCCAGCGTGCCCGACTCGCGCTCGTCGGAGGCCACGAACGCCTGGTTGTCGGGCAGCGTGTCGACGTTGATTGGCTGACGGTTCACGTAGACCAGCGGCACGCCGGCAGCGGCGGCGGCGTCGGTCATCGCCTGGGTCGCGGAGGTGTCGACCGGGTTCACGATGATCGCGTCAACGCCCGAGGCGATAAAGTTGTTGATCTGGTCGAGCTGCTTGGCGACGTCGTCCTGCGCATCTTCCACCTGCAGGTCCACGCCTTCCATGGCCGTGGCCTGTTCGATCATGCCGTTGCGGAGAACGGTCAGGAAGTTGTCGTCGAATCTCGCCATCGTCACGCCGATGGTTTCCGCCATGGCGGCGGTTCCCATCAGGGTCGCGAAAGCGGTGGCAGCGATAAAGGTCTTTTTCATTAGGGTCCTCCCTTGGTCGGTGTCCGGCGCACCGGTTTCATTGCCGGAAACCCCTTGTCGGGGCGGTTCATCCTCCGATCAGGCGACGGTCGCCTGGATCTGCGAGGCAATGAAATCGAAAGAACGGCGGATCTCCGAATAGGGATCGGCCAGCGCATGCGTCTCCGGCGAGAAGCACTCGTAGGAGAAGGGGCCGTCATAGCCGGCCGCGAGCAGCGCGGCGATCTGCTCGACGTTGCCCAGCCGGTCATGCTCATCGACCAGAACGCGGTGTTCGTCTTCCATCACTTCCACCGGAACAGACGGATCGACGACGGCAGAAATGTGCACGATGCCCGTGTATTCGGGATAGAGCGGCCCACCGCCGGCGAGCGTGTGGTGGAACGTGTCATGCACGAGCTTGAAATGGTCCCGCGCGCCGAGCGCCTCGATGGCTTCCACGAGTTCAGCCTTGGACCTGAGCGAGGAACGAAGGAAGCCGAGCGGCTCCACCAGGGCGACCATCTCGGCCTCCTGCAGCATCGGCATCACTTCCCGCAGAGCGATCCGCAGGTTGGCCTGCCGTTCGCCGTTGCCACAGCCCTGGCCATCGTTGCGCGGAATGAGGCTGATGGTTTCGGCCCCACAGGCCTTCGCCGTCGCGATGAGCGCGCGCACTTCGGCGGCGATCTCGTTCGACCAGCTGTTGAAGGGGTAGACCTGGCTCAACCCGACGAGGCGAAGCCCCTTGTCCTTGGCGATCCGGCCAGCCTCGGCAGCATCCATACCGTCGAACAGGGGGCGCGCGATGTCATTGCGCACTTCGACTCCGACGCAGCCGAGCTTCCTGGCGAGGTCAAGGAATTCGACGTAGCCGAGATTGGGCGTCGTCATGTGGTTGAGTGCTGTCTTCATGTGATCCCCCCTGCGCGTCCACGGAATTCGGCGGGGACATGCGTCTTCAAGTCGCGGGAAGGCTGTCGACGGAGGGGCTTTGCGTCAATACTTTTGGCATCATATCGCGTCATGGATGAAGGTTTTCGCAACACCGCGATGACGTTTTTGCGTCATTCACAGGTTGTCAGGCAGCACGATGCGAGGTTCGAGGAAATGCTGGCCCGCGATGCCGGTATCTCCCCTGAGGGCGGATTTCACCATGAGATCGATGAGGTCGTGGCACAGTTCCTGAAGGGGGGTCGAAATGACCATGAGGACATATCCGTCAAGCAATGCGGCCCGGCTTTCGGACGTGACCTCGTTCACCACGAGGGCGACCTGACCGGGTTTCGTGGCTTCGCGCAGCGCGGCGATCGCGCCCTCCATCCCGCCCCCGGCGACGTAGATGCCCTTAAGGTCCCGGTGCCGGTGCAACAGGTCGAGAGTGGCCTCGTAGGTGACCCGGCGGGTCTCGAGGTTCACGAGCGTGTCGAGAACCGAGAACGCCGGCGCGCTGTCGCGCACGAAGGACCGGAAACCAACTTCGCGAAGGTCATGTCCATGCCAACGGTTGCCGCCGACGAAGATGGCGAGTGGCCCGGGCTGGTGGACGGTCTTTGTCATGATCCAGGCCGCGAGGCGCCCCACCTTCATGTTGTTGAGGCCGATGTAATTCTCGCGGATGCCCTGGGCGAAATCGTTGAGAAGGGAGAATGTGGAGACCCCGCGGTTCTTCAGATCCTGGACGACCTGGTTCAGCCTCTGGTCATTCACCGCCACGCAGGCGATGGCATCCACCTTGCGTCCGGTTTCCTCGAGCAGCGAGGCGAATTCGTCAGGCGACTGCGAGGTGGCGAACCGAATCGTGGCCCGTCCGCGGATATCGGTCCGGGCGGCCACGGCGGTTTCGATCGCCCGCGCGAAGTTCTGGTAGAACTCCTGCTTCTGCTTGACCAGCACGAAGCCCAGATGAACCGACGGGGCGGAGGTCTCCAGCCTTTTGTCGATCAGCCCGAACCCGTGATAGCCGATGCGATGGGCGGCATCCGCTATCTTTCGCAGGGTCTCTTCCCGGACCTTGACGCGGCTGTTCAGCGCGCGGTCGACCGTCGTCAGGCTGACCCCTGCTTCACGTGCGACATCCTTGAGCGTTGGCCGGTTTGCCATCGTTCCCCATGAAGGTTTTGCGTCATTCCGCCGCGACAAACGCAAACCTCGTCCAGAGAGACGGCGGCTGTCAAGAATGGCGTGCGTCTCATCGACGGGAGGGAGGCGGGTCGCCCGTGGGCGGATAGGGAATTCTCAGGTTCGCCGGCCAATGCTGGAAAGCGCCACCCCTGTGATCGTCAGCGCTACAGGAATGATGTTCACGCCAAGCGCGTTCGCCGCGTAGCTTCCCTTGAGCGCGAGGAACGTCAGCCCGCCACAGGCGAGGCATGCCCCGAGCGCCGCCTGAACCGGTCCCGGGAGGGTGCGTTCCGACTCTCTGGAGGCCGATTCAATACCCCCGAAAATCAGGATGAAGGGAAACAGCGCCACGAAAAGGATGGCCAGCCAGAGCGGTCGCGTGAGCCACCACTCGACGCTCCCTGGAAAGACCCGGAGCCCGTAACCGTCGGCGAGAAGCGACAGTCCCACCACGGCTATCAGGGTCGAGAGGTGCCAGAGGTAGATCGTCATGATCCGCTGACCGATCAGGATGACGAAGGCCCAGCGTTTCGCGTCCTGAAGCCAGTCCGCGACCTTCCCGCTCGACAACAGGATCAAGCCGGCCTGGGTGAAGCCGATCGACAGCATCGCGAAGGTCGGTGGCCGGGTGTTGGACATCTCTTCTCCCGGAACGCTCACCATTGCGACCGGATATCCGAGAGGGCCGACCAGCAGAATGAGCGAGAATGCTCCCAGCGCCGCGAGTAGAAACGGCGCAGCGAGGCTTCGGATCCCGCCATTCCACCAGTACCCGAGCTGATGCATCGCCAGCCAGACGAAGGCATAGTTCGTCCACCGCAACCAGCCAATGCCAGCGGAAAACGCGATCAGGTCGACGAGGGCCGAGGCAACGACAAGCAATGCCACCGAATAGAGTCCGTAGCGTTCCCAGGCCCGGATCGTGATCGGCGCAACGACGGTCGCCATGATGTAGACGGCGAGGAACCACACCGGAACCAACGCCGCACGGGACGCGGCCTGTATGATCCCGGCGTCCAGGCCCGCGGCCCAGGCCACTCCGGCGCTGATGGCCCAGATCATCACGAGAGGCGCGGTCGGCAGCAACAGGCGCCGGAGGCGGGTCGCCTGCCAGGACCGGCGCTTCTCCGGATTCTTTCGCGCGGATTTCCACGACGCGGCGTTCGAATAGCCGCCGACGAAGAAGAAGATCGGCATGACCTGCACGACCCATGACGCGTATTGGGTCCAGGGTTGAACGGCCAGAAGCTTGGTGAACTCGAGCCCGCCGTTGACGAAGTGGGGAACGCTGACCATCCAGTGGCCGAAGACGACGACAAGGATCGAAGCCGCCCGAAAGAAATCAGCCGCGCGATTGCGGTAGGCAGGCGTGTTTTCGGCTGCGATCTTCGCCTGCGACCATAGTGACAATGCCGGCCTCGCCCTTCTCCCCCACGGGGATTGAATTCGGAACTGCGGCCGAAGGCAATGCCAAACGGGCGATTGGTGCGGCAATTCCCCGAATGGGGCCCGGGCTCTACGCTGATGGCGGGCCAAGACTGACGGTGTGAGGTATTTGTCCGCCGGTCAGCGTATCAGGTCTGAAAGATAGCGGCCGTAGTCGGATTTCCCGAACCGCTTTGCATGCGCGCGCAGATCGTCCGCATCGATCCAGCCGGCGTTGTAGGCGATCTCCTCCGGGCAGCCCGTCTGCATCCCCTGCCGGAGCGACAGGGTGCGCACGAAATTCCCCGCATCAAGCAGGCTTCCATGCGTCCCGGTATCCAGCCATGCGTAGCCGCGGCCCATCTTTTCGACGGTCAGGTTGCCATCCGCCAGATAGCCTTGCAGCAGGTCCACGATCTCGAGTTCACCACGCGCGGAGGGCTTCACGCGGGACGCCCGTTCCGGGGCGGTTTCGTCGAGGAAGTAGAGCCCCGTTACCGCGTAGTTCGACGGCGGCTTCGCAGGCTTCTCGACGATCTCGACAGCACGGCCCTCGGCGTCGAAGTCAACCACGCCATAGCGTTCGGGATCGGCCACGTGGTAACCGAAGACGGTGCCGCCCCTCGTCCGTGCATCGGCGCGGGCAAGGACTTCGGGCAGCCCGTGACCAAAGAAGATGTTGTCGCCGAGCACCATCGCCGAGGGGGCGCCGTCAAGGAATTCCTCGGCCAGGACATAGGCCTGCGCGAGGCCGTCCGGCGAAGGTTGAACGATGAAGGTGAACGAAAGCCCCCACTGGCTCCCGTCACCCAAGAGGCGGGTGAATTGCGACTGGTCCTCGGGTGTGGTGATGATCGCGATCTCTCGGATGCCGGTCAGCATCAGGACCGAGACCGGGTAATAGATCATCGGCTTGTCGTAGACCGGCATCAGTTGCTTGGAGACGCCCATGGTGATCGGCCACAGCCGCGTGCCGGATCCACCGGCCAGGATGATGCCCTTGCGTGCCTTGGCGTCCGCCATCCCGATCCTTCCCTATTCGTTCCGAAGTTCTGCAAGTACCGCGTCGAGCCCGGTCCGCCAGTCCGGCCGCGTCAGTCCGAATGCCTCGAGCCCGGAACAATCCAGCCGCGAATTCGCCGGGCGCCGTGCGGGTGTGGGGTAGGCCGAGGTCGGAATGTCCTCGACCGAGGTCCGCAACCCCGCACGGGCGAATATCGCGCGGGCGAAGTCCGCCCAGCTGACGTCCGGTGTGCCGGCGAAATGGTAGGTGCCGCTCTTGGATGGGTCCGGCTTCAGGGCCTCTGCGATCGCGAGGCAGGCGCCTGCGATGTCGGCAGCCGGGGTCGGCCCGCCGACCTGGTCGGCGACGATGGTCAGCCGGTCGCGCTCGGCTCCGAGGCGCAGCATGGTCTTCACGAAGTTCGTGCCGTGTGCCGAAAACACCCATGACGTGCGGAGGATGGCGTGCACGCCACCCGCGGCGCGCACGGCCTCCTCTCCGGCGAGCTTGGTGCGCCCGTAGGCCCCAAGGGGGGCGGTGGTATCATCCGGAAGCCAGGGGGTCGTGCCCGAACCGTCAAAGACGTAGTCGGTCGAAATGTGCACGAGTGGAATGCCGAGTTCCGTACAGGCGCGGGCCATGGTGCCGGGGGCTTCGGCATTGACGCGCCGGGCGGTTTCCTCCTCGGCTTCGGCCTTGTCCACGGCTGTCCATGCGGCGGCATTGATGACCGCTTCGGGCCGGGCCGACAGGATCGCATCAGCGCAGGCCGCCGGGTCGGTCAGGTCGGCCTTGTCACGTCCGAGGAAAAGCGCCTCGGGTTCGAGGCGGGCAAGTTCCTTCGCCACCTGGCCAGTTCGGCCGAAGATCAGGATCATGCCTTGACCCCCAGCCGTTCCCCAACGCCCTTGCGTGACTGCAACGGGCGCCACCAGCCTTCATTGGAAAGATACCATTCGACCGTGCGTCGCAGCCCTTCCTCGACCGTGACGGACGGCCGCCAGCCGAGTTCCTTGCGTATGCGGGTCGGATCGATGGCATAGCGCTTGTCGTGGCCGGGTCGGTCCGCGACGAAGGTGATGAGGCGTTCGTGAGGCGCTCCCTCGGGGCGCAGCTCGTCAAGGATCGCGCAGATCGTCTGGACGAGTTCCAGGTTCGTGCGCTCGTTCTCGCCGCCGATGTTGTAGCTTCGCCCGATCTCGCCCTTCTCCAGCACCAGCAGCAAGGCGTCAGCGTGGTCCTCGACGAATAGCCAGTCCCGGACGTTGTCACCCTTGCCGTAGATCGGCAGCGGCTTCTCCGCGAGCGCGTTCAGGATCACGACGGGGATCAGTTTTTCGGGGAAGTGATAGGGCCCGTAGTTGTTCGAGCAGTTCGTCAGCACGACGGGAAGGCCGTAAGTTTCATGCCACGCCCGGACAAGGTGATCCGACGCGGCCTTCGAAGCGGAGTAGGGGCTGCGCGGGGAGTAGGGCGTCGTTTCGGTGAACTTTCCCTCTGGCCCGAGCGAGCCGAAGACTTCGTCGGTCGAGATATGGTGGAAGCGGAAACCGGAGGGTTGCCCCTCCTGCATCCAGTAGGCGCGGGCGGCTTCGAGGATGTTGAACGTGCCGTTGACGTTCGTCTCGATGAAATCCCCGGGTCCGTCGATCGAGCGGTCCACATGGCTCTCGGCGGCGAGGTGCATCACGGCGTCGGGCTTGTGAGCCGCAAGGATCCTGTCGAGCGCGGCACGGTTGCGGATGTCCGCGTGCTCGAAGGCGTAGAGCGGGCTGTCCGCCACGCTCGCCACGTTCTCGAGGCATGCCGCGTAGGTCAGCGCGTCGAGGTTGACGACCGAGTGCCCGCGCGCGATCGCGAGCCGCACCACCGCCGATCCTATGAAGCCCGCGCCTCCCGTGACGAGCAGCTTCATTCCCGGCCCTCCCAGGCGAAGGGGCTGTCGAAGTCCTTCAGGAACGGCGCCTTCGCGTCCTTGTCCGAAAGGACCGGCGCCCCGGAGATCCCCCAGTCGACGCCGATATCGGGGTCGTTCCAGCGGATCCCGCCATCGCATTCGGGGGCATAGTAGTCAGAGCACTTGTAGACGATCTCGGTATCCGGTTCGCGGGTGACGAACCCGTGGGCGAAACCTGCGGGTATCAGAAGCTGAAGCCCGTTTTCCGCCGAAAGCTCGACACCGGCCCACTGGCCATAGGTCGGGCTTCCCTTCCTCAGATCCACCGCCACGTCGAACAGCCGCCCACGCCCGCAGCGCACGAGCTTCGCCTGCGCATGCGGCGGGGTCTGGAAATGCAGGCCCCTGATCGTCCCGACTTGCCGCGAAAGCGAGTGGTTGTCCTGCACGAAGTCCAGGTCGATCCCGGCGGCGGAGAGGACCCTGCGCGACCAGGTCTCTTTGAAAAAGCCGCGCTCATCGCCGAAGCGGCGCGGCGAGATCAGGAAAAGCCCTTGTATTTCAAAGTGTTCGATCTTCATTCTGGCTCTTGTCTTCGGTTGCGAAGCCGGGAACGAAGTCCGGATCGCGCGCTAAGGTGCTGGGCGCACATTACCCGGATCACCCGGAAGTTGAAGCGGATATCGGTCACGTTCTTTCTGCGGGGAGGCATAACAGGCCCGAACAAGACCGCGCGATTGTGTCGAGGCTTGGGCTGCTTACCAGGTAACGAGTTCTGGTCGTATGTGCCGCGAGGCAATGACAATTCACGTACCCGCCTGCATTGCCGCACACACCGGAAGAAGACAAGGTTGCCCGTCCGCATCCTTTGGTGGGGTGCTTGGTTGCCGGGATGGCAGGCTATGTGGCAGGCAATTTCACCTGCTCCCACACATCGCCCCACTCAGGGAAATCCGTGACGATCAGGCACGACGTCCCATGCCACACCATGACGCCGCCCCCCGGCAATTCGCGAAGTTCCGGTCTACCCGGCCAGCTTGTCAGGTCGTAGCGCTGCCGGGCGTCCCAGCCGGTCAGTTCGACCGCCGCGCCGTAGTCGAGCACGAAACGTTTGGCGCCGGCGGCGGCCTCGATCCGGTTGGGGCCGGGGCCGATCAGCAGGGTGTGGTCTCCCTCGGCCAGAGTAATGCGGTTGCGGCCGGGGCCGGTGTGGATCTCGGACGCGCCCTCGCCATCGTGGATCTCGTCGTTGCCCGGTCCGGCGAGGATCAGGTTCCGACCGGTGCCGCCGCGGATCACGTCGTCGCCCGGTCCGCCGTCCAGCGTGTCGTTGCCGGGGCCGCCGATCAGCGTGTCGTTGCCGCTGCCGCCGTAGAAGGCGTGGCGGTCCTTCGGGCGTTTCCCGGTTGCCACCAGCAGGTCGTCGCCTTCGCCTCCGTGGAAGGTCGCCCCGCCGTATTTCGGGCCGATCATCACGTCGTTGCCGTTCGATCCGACGACATGCACCGCGACGCGCTCCGACGTCTCGAACCGGAAGGGGCTGTCGGGATGAGCCACGATGCGCAACACCTTGCCTTCGCGCGTTTCGCTGCCCTCGCGGCGTGCGACGACGGTTGCGACGCGCAACTCCTCGATGTTCGGCGGCATGTTGAGAACAAAGTCGTCGGGCCCGCCCATGTACCAGAGCGTATCGTGCCCGCCATCGTCCGTTTCGCGGATACGTTCGGCATTGCTGCCATAGGCCCAGTAGTGGTTGTCGCCAGAACCGCCCGCCAGAACGACCGTCCCGTCGACTGCCAGCATCGCATTCACGCCGTCTGCCGGGTTCTCGTGCCCGCGCAGGTCGATCCCGAGGTCGAGCGCGCCGCGCACCAGTTCCGCCCTCAGCTGCTCCATCGGAGCGGTCTCGACGAGGTTCTTCGTCTCTCCGGGGTCGCGGACGATGTCGTAGACGTGCTCCTCGCCGTTCGGATAGCGGAAGTAGCGCAAGTGGCTAAGCGCCGGATCGGTCGGGCGAACCGACAGCGTTCCGAAGACCGAGGTGATGGGGGATTTCGTTTCGTCGAACCCGCCAAAGCTCGGGTCGATCAGCGGCAAAAGGCTCTGGCCCGAAACCCAGTCCGCGCGGCGGGGCAGCCCCGCCAGGTCCATGATCGTGCAGGGCAGGTTGTGCAGCGAGACGGGCAGATCGATCACCCGGCCGCTCTCCATCCGCGGGCTCCAGATCCCGAGGGGCACGTGGGCGGCGCTGTCCCACTGGCTCATCTTGTGGAAGCTGTCATGGTTGCCGAGGTTGAAGCCGTTGTCCGACAGGAAGATCACCGTGGTCCGCGCCGCGAGGGGCGACGTTTCCAGTGCGTCCAGGAAGCGGCCGATCTCGTGGTCGACATGGCTCACCGCGGCGAAATAGGCGCGCACGACCTGCCGCCAGCCCTCGTCGCCCGCCTTCTCCGGCGTCCAGTTGCCGTTCGCGATATAGGCCGCCTCGTAGACGGCGAAGCCGGGCTGCGGGCCGAAGTAATCCTCCGGTGCCGCGATGGAGGGCCAGCGGATCGCCGCCGGGTCGTACATCTGGTAGAAGCGGTCCGGGCATTCGAGGTTGAAGTGTGGGTGCTTGAACCCGAGCTGGATCAGGTGCCGCCGGTTCGGATCGGCGCGGCGCACATGGTCGATGGCGTTCTGCGCGACCCAGTAGTCGTAGAAGCGATCATCCTGCGAGCCGTCGTCGTCGGGATGGTTCACGCCTGCGATCCCCGGCCCCTTGCCACCGAGATACACCTTGACCTTCTTGCGCCCGCCCTTGTCGCTGGCCTCGGGTTCCTCGTGGAAAAGGATGCGCCGGTATTCCTCGGGCATGGGCTTGTAGTTGCTGTCCACCTTGCCCGTGGTGAAGTTGTAGAAGCCCGCGCGGCGCAGGTCATAGGCCCAGGCGCGTTCCGGGGGCATCACGTCGCGCCAGAAACGGTTGAGGTCGACGAGGCCGGTCCGGTAGGGCGAGAGCCCCGTGGCGACCTCCGCCCGGCAGGGGGCGCAGAGCGGCACCGTCGCGTAGGTATTGGCGAACCGCACGCCCTTTTCCATCAGCCGGTCGATGTTCGGGGTCTGGATCGTCACGCCGAATGTGTCGCGCCAGGTGAAGACATCGATCATGTCATCCACCCAGATCAGGCAGATGTTGTCCTCGCGGATCGTGTCACGGTCGAACGCCATGGTCAGAGCTCCCAGAGGATGAAGGTGTCGAGGGCATCGCGAAGTGCGATGGCCAAAGGTGCCGGGCGGCGCGACAGGATGTCGAGACCCGGCCAGAACAGGACCTCGGAGATGATCGCGCTGCCCAGCGTCTTCTTCATCCCCGGCCGGTGGTTGCGGCAACCGATCAGCAGGCGGCCGTCCGTCGCGAGGTCGGTCACACCCGCGGCCTCGGCTTCCGCACCGTCGGGCCGGGCCAGCGACAGCCTTCCCGCGGCGCAACTCAAGATCGAAACCTGCCAGCCGCCGCCTGCGGGGGGCAAGGCCGCCACGGCGCGTTCCGCGTCGTCGCGAAACACGATCTGGCGGTCTTCCGTCTCTGCGAGGAAGACGTAGTTGGCATCCCCTCCACCACGAACGGTCAGGAGGCTGCGCGCTTCCTCCGCCCCGCTGGTCCAGATGATCGCGGCCGACCAGAGGCCTGGATCGGGGGCCGCCGAAGGCGCCTCGAAGCCTCCGTTCGCTCCGGCCGTGAGATGAAGCGCCATGCGGCCGCGATAGGGGGCGAACCTGCTGAACCCCGGCTCGATGGCCTTCGGTTCGGCGGTGATGTCGCCGACATGAGCGGGCCAACCCGCATTCGTGCCGTCGATGGCGCGCAGCCATAATCCATTCGCGTCCCGCGTCAGATCGGCAAGGCGCGTGACGGCGTGGTGCGCCAGTGCCATCGGGGGCAGGGTCACGGGGACCTTCGGCATCGGATCACCGGATCTCGATGCTGCCGGGCAGGGCCCAACGGTGCAGGGCCCGCCCCGTGCGGGACACGGCCTGCCAGTCGTCGCGCAGCGCGCCGCAGGCAGGAGCGTGGAGTTCCCCCGCCGTTCTGTCGCGCATGGGCCCACCGATCGCGTAGTCCAGTCGCGGCGCGTGACCGCCCGGTGCGGGCAGGAGCGCTCCGTCGAGGCGGATCAGCACCGCCTCCGGATCGTCGGGCGCGATCTCGACCGAGGCGACGCGTGCCTCCGTCCCCGCCAGCGCGAAGCCCGCACCCGGACCGGCGCCGAACGGATCGGCATGGTCGATCACCAACGGCCCCGCCGTCTTGAATGTGGCGCGAATGACATCGCCTTCCCGCTCGGCGAGGCACATCAGGGGGCAGACCCAGTCCTGACGCGCGAGGGCCGCTTCGAGGGCATGAGCCTCCATGTCCGCGCGTTCGCTCGCCGCTTCGGGTGTTGGCTGGCCAAGGCCGTCCTGCGCGAACATGTATCCCGCCGCGGCGACGATCAGCTGGTGCATTCCGGGTCTGAGGGCGAGGCGATGAAACCCTTCCAGCGCGGGCCGGTTGGCGTCGGCGTCGTTCTGCCACCACGCGCCGCAATCCGCGACGGTCAGGAAGCGCAAGGCTCCCAAGTCGCGTCCGGCCACGCGCTCCGCCAGCCTGTCCAGGAGCGCGATCCAGTCGCGATGGAAGGCTTCGGCATCGGTCGGGGCATTGTCCGGCCCCGGTTCGACCCTGAGCGCCAGCAGGCGCGCGTCCTTCCCGAACGCCCCGGCCAACGCCGACATCCGGTCAAGCAGGACATCCAGCGCGTCCAGAGCCGCATCGGGAACGGGGAGGGGGCCAGGCGCCACCAGTTCATGTCCCGTCACGACAAGCGGCAGGCGCCGGTAGGCCTGATGACGCACGGCGATCAGCGCATCCGCCAACTCGCTGTCGGCCGATCGGTGGCGCAGCGTGACGACGGGGCGGTCGGGCTCGCCCTCATGGGGGGGAGGGCAGGAGACGACGTGATGCGGAAAGCGCGGCGCGCCCGACCAGGTGGTCGCCTGGCGTCCGCCGCCGAGCCCCAGTATCCCCAGCACGGGGCCGCCGGTCTCCGCCACGATCCCGCCGCCGGCGGCATGGCGAAGATAGCGACGCGGCCCTTCGGCCCCGGGCAGGCGCGCGGCGAAGGTGAACCAGTCACCCGAGCGCGTGACGTCCCAAGCGTCGATGTCACCAAGAACCGCAGGGTCGAGGCGTTCGACCTGTCTCACGAGCGCAGCTTCAGGCTGCTCCGCCGCGCTTGTCGTGATCGCAGGGGCAAGCCGGCCCAGGCGCCGTGCCAGATCGGTCACCACGATGTCCGACAGATGGAGAACGAGTCCGGTTTCGTCGTATTCGATCGCCGCGCCGTTTTCGGCTTCGACGAGCACGCCGCGACCGGCCTTCTTGTCATCCGACGGCATTTCGATTGATGGTCCTTCCTGGTTCGCGGGGAACTCTACCGGCAGATGTTGCAGACTGCCAGTCGCCCACGTGCGAATGGCATGATAATGGATGCGCGACGATTGAAGCCTTGAGACCGCCTGGCGAGGAAAGTGAATGCCGTTCGACCCGATGAAGCCGCTGGCGCCGGAAATCCGCATCATCGAGAATGCGATCATCGTTCCTTTCGGCGATGGGCGCGCGTCGGGCATACAGCGCCCCGCGGGGGTCTTCGATGCCGACGGCCGCTTTGTCGAAGAGTCGCAGTGTTTCCGGAACTCGACGCTGCCCACAACGGTGACACCGACGGGGCCGGCGCCGGAACCGGAAGGTGAGACCATACCCGGCCTGTGGCTCTACGGCGGGATGCTCTACCAACACTTCGGGCACTTCCTTCTTGAATCGACGGGCAGGTTGTGGGCGCGTGCGCATGTCGGGGAGCGCCCCGAAGGCGAACTCTTCCTGCTGAAGCAACGTGTCACATGGCCCGAGCGGTTCGTGAGGCCGATGCGGCCGATGTTGACCCTGTTCGGGGCACGCCGAAAGCGTGCCACGGGAGTGGCGACCCCTGTACGGGTCGAGCGGCTCGCGGTCGCTCCGCAGGGCTTCGGCACGGGCGACATGGTCGCCGGCAGCCCGGAATTTCGTGCCTTCACAAAGCGGCGCCTCAGGCGCCGCGTGACCGCGGAAGGCGCCGAAAAGATCTATATCTCCCGCACGCGGCTCTTTTCCAAGCGGGGCCGCTATTTCGGCGAGGCGCAGATGGAGCGTCTTTTCGAGACCGAAGGCTACCGCATCTTCCATCCGCAGGAACATTCGATCGAAGAGCAGATCGCGCAGTACAAGGCCGCCAGGATGATCGTGTCGAGCGACTCCTCGGCGCTGCACCTCGCCGCGTTCTTCGCCGAGGATGGTGACCGCGTCGGCATCGTGCTGCGCCGCCCCGGCAACACGATCGACGATTTCCTAACCCAGTTCCGGTACTTCGGCGGTGCCGAACCAGATGTCATAGATGCACTCAACGGCCGCTACTACCAGTTCGAGGGCGCGAAACTGTCGCAGATGAGCGAAATCTACTCCGAACTTGATTTCCCTGCGCTGGGGCAAGCACTGGCCGAACGTGGCTTCATTCGCCGGCCACAGCACTGGTCGCCGATTTCGGCGAGCGACATAGACACGGAAAGGCACGACCTGGCAACTCGCCTCGGCCAAGAGATCGTTGCCGCCGAAATACAGTAACGCCGACGCGTGCCGATTGGCCGCGAACGGCTGGCTGGCGAATGGGCCGCCGATCTCGTGCGCGATCAGACGCGGTTCTTTGCTCGTCCCGGCATTTCGTAGGGGATCGCGCGCTTGCGCAGAACGGAGGAAAGCTCGTCAGGAAGCAGGTCGAGCACTCGCCGATATACGGCCAGGCATGCCGGTTCGGACCGAAAACTTCCTGGGATGTGGTAGTGTGCCAGTCTAACGTCTTCCCCGGCAGGTTCGCGCCGTCGATAGAGCGAATAGTTGTAGGTTTCGTCATGGACGCGCATCTTCAGCCCGCTGCGTGCCACTGCGATTGGCAGTGCGATCTGGTCGAGCCAGGGCCGTTTGTTTGGGATATCGAGCGCCTGGTCAATCTCGATCGCTGTTTCCAGCCATAGCTCCCCGAACCGCAGACCCATTTCGGTTGCCGCTTCTGCGAAGCCGACAAAGCCAGCGTTGAAATACGGTAGCGTTTCGACTCTCCGTCCGCGACACATTCGCACTCGTTCGTCAGGAACGGGTAGCCCGAAATGGCGATAGACCGGCACCCAGTCCTCAATGTGCCGCCCCCACGTTGGCACACCCTCCGGGACAGCGAAAACCGTTGGTTCTGGCGTGCCACCCTTCGACACTGAGTCTGAGATTGGGCTTAGCAGAACCGTATCGGTGTCAAAAAAGACTGATACGTCGCAATCACGCGCTTGAGAGGCTGCGAGAAGCTTGTTTCCATGAGGATAAGGGGAGGCCCACGGCGACGGCTGATCGATGATCGGCACGATCGAGGCTCCGAGTACTGCCATCGCCTCACGGAAAAAGCCCGAGAGTTGCAGGAGTTTCTGCTCCGGGCAGTAGACGTTGATGCACGCCACTTCCGGATGGGCGAGCCGCATGGATCCAACCAAGATAGTAGCGGAATCCTCAAAGCGAGGGCCGTCAGCAACCAGAATGAAGGAAACGCTGTTCATCTTGCCCGTACTTCATGAAGGTTGGAGGCCGAGGACGGAGATCAGGCATAGGCTTGAAACATCGCTGTTTCACAGGAGTGATTGGAAGCGGCCCGGGATCTCGACGTAGAGCGCCCGATCGTTCTGCGGCGGCGGACGTTTGCGGGCTTCCCCGTCCTCATTCCAGGTAAAGACGTGCTTGGCAACGCCGCAAACTTCGTCGTAATCCTCGATCTCCATTGTCGACGTTGAACGGATGGCAGTGAAACGTTCTCCAATATAGGAAACGAACGAATTGTGCTGGGCATCGCCCCCTCTGGCGGAATGCCGTTCCTGGGCGATGTTGAGGTCCGCCAGCGCAAGATGGAAGAGCACGAAGTTGTTCGAGATCTTCACGGGGCGGTTGATCAGGCGATGGCCGCCGCCAGCCCAGTTGTTCCAGCGGCTTATCGCGAACGGTTTGGTGTAAAGGCCAGAAACCACTCCGAAGGGTCTTTGCGCAAGAATCGGCGAAGTCCGGTCCGCAGGCGAGAGATCCGCGCCGCGCTGTATCACGTCGATGCCGATCGCAAAAATGTATCCGTCGTCGTCGACCTCGCCGAGGGCTTCGTCCCAGTCCAGATGCGCGGCCGGATCCAGTACAACGAATTCATCGACATCCATACGCAGTACATATCGGTAGCGCTTCCTGAGGCCGTTTGCCCGCTTCGACATCTCGCTGGCAATGAAGCGGTCATTCCTGATACGCGCGCGCGGCGCGTCTTCGATCACTTCCACATTGACGCCGGTCAGATCGACATCTGGAGTCCAGTCTGATCCGTCAAGAGTGACGTAAAGATTCTCGCGGCCAACGATCTGAGAATAGTGGTGGATCCACTTCTCAAGAAAAAAGGACTCTTGCCGTGCATGAGTCAACGCGCAGGACAGTTTCTTTGCCATCGTTCAGTTTGTGCGGAGCAAGGTGGTCTCTGGGCAAGTGGGTTCGCGCGACGTTATCGTTGCGGACCGCCGAAGGCAAACCGAGATCAGGCCGTTGTCCACGTGGCTCAAGTGCTGGTTGGGCGACGTCAGACCAGAAGTGAGACGAAGGGAAACTCGTTCATTTGTCACGAGTTTCCGTCAGCGAGGCCGGGTCAGCTTGGAGCTTGCGGAGGTGTCGTACGCCAGTCTCGCGCTTGAGCATTCTTTGGCCGACCTTGAAGAGACCTGTCTCTTTCAGGACCCGAACGTTTCGGTAATGCGCGGTGAAGATACTTCTATCCTTTGGCAGAGGCAGGCCCCGCAGACGGCCGCCCAAGATGTAATGTTGCTCCTCTGGAAGAATGTTCCAGCTTAAGCCTGCACGCCGGATCGCAATCGGAAGTGTCATCTGATCAAGATAAGGACGCCGTTTGGGAAGCCAGTCCTCTCTGTCCAGTGTGCGAGCTGTATCGTACCAGACTTCTGGAAAACGCTGTCTTTCAGGTCCGCCGTCCTCGGGGAACACTACGAGGCCCGCGCTGAAATAGGGAACCACGGACCCGCCAGCGCGCATGAGGGAGATGCGCTCGTCGGGCACAGGCATGTCGAAAACGGAGTAGATCTTCTCCCAGCTTTCGTAGTTCCCCCATGGCATGGACGCTGCCGCCGAGCATGAGACGTGTCCGTCGCGTATCAGATTGAGCGGATCGTTCGCTCTCAGGAACATCACGTCGCTGTCGACGAAGGCCGAGAATTCGGTGTTTCGCGGCTGAAGCGCGGCAATGATCTTGTTCCCGTGGGGATACGGGCTGTCCCACATGCTCTCGGTTTTCATCGGCCGAACTTCGGCTCCCATCATCTCGTGAGCCCGAAGAGTGGCGGGATGCAGTTCGTCAAACCTGTGTTCAGGGCAGTAGCCGACTGCGGCAACCTTAGACGGGTCGAAATGCGTCCGGATGGACGCGAGCAGAGTGCATGCGAAGATCTCGTATTGAGGAGGCTCTACGATATAGAAGAATGTCAGAAGAGGTCTGGTCATCGTCTTGCGTCTTTGATGGTCTACTGCGCTTGATGAAATGGCCGCCTGCGGACAGGAACGTTGCGTCAGATTCGATGCTTTCGGATCGCCCCGTCGATTGTCGGCACCTTCGAGGTATCTTGATAGACGTGACTGCACAATGGTTTGTGTCGTTGCGGCCAGCGTGTTCGGCCCGAATACCTCTTTTCGTTCTGGAGTCGAATGTCCGTCCTCGGTAAGTCTTCCATCAAACGTCTCCGGTTATCCGAAAGCGCCCATGATGAACCTGAACCGCCGGCCCGTCGCCTCTCTCTGGATTGGCCCCAAGCTGCACTATCTCAATCAGCTTTGCCTGAAGTCGCACCTGGTGCACGGTCATCCGGTCACGCTTTACTGCACCGATGCGGTCGACAATGCGCCGGAAGGCGTGGAAATCCGCCCCGCGACCGAGATCATGGACATCGACATGGGTATCGTCGAGGCGACTTCGGCCTCGTTCCTGTCGAACGTGTTCCGCTACAAGATGATCCGGAAGACGGGCGCGCTCTGGATCGACTGCGACGCCTTCTGCCATGCTCCGTTTCCGGAGGAGTGGGATTATGTCTTCGCCGGCCACGGCATGCGCGGCGCGCTGAACTGTGGCGTTGTCGGCCTGCCGCAGCAATGCGAGCTGATGGACCAACTCCTGGACTACTACGACAACCTGCCCGACTATCCTGCCTGGTGGAACAAGCGCCAACGCAAGCAGATGGACAAGCAGAACCCGTCGCTGCCGAAAGCCGTGCGCATCTACAAGGCGGAACGCACCGCCTTCGGGCCGCAGGCATTCACCTGGTTCGCCCAGCAGACGGGCGACTACGAGAAGGCGATGACATCCGATGTCCTCTACCCGGTTCCGTTCCAGCTGAACGATGTGTTCTACGACCCCTACGGCCGGGTCGAAGGGCATTTCACCGACAATACGGTGAGCGTGCACCTCTACACGAACGGCACCAAGCCCTACTGGCGCAAGAACCCGCCGTTGCCGAACTCCTACGTTGCGCGGATGTGCGAACAGGTCGGGATCGATCCTGCGGCCGCGCTCGAAGAGTGATCCGCGCGCGATGGCGCTGACCCGGCACAAGAGCCCTCACGGCACCGTCATGGCGGTGTCGATGATGAAGGACGAGGCGCCTTTCCTGCTGGAATGGTTCGCGCATCACCTTGCCGTCGGCTTCACGGACATCCTTGTCTATACGAACGATTGCACCGACGGCACGGTCGAGATGTTGCAGCGGCTCGAGGAACTCGGGCTGGGCTACCACCGCCACAACGTCATCAGGGAGGGCGTGAAGCCACAGCCCTCGGCCATCGCCCATGCCGAAAACGAACCCCTGGTCGCTGCCGCCGACTGGGTGATGCTCTTCGACGCGGACGAATTCCTGTGCATCAACCATCCGTCCGGGACGCTGGACGGGATGCTGGCCGACGCGGTTGCGCGCGATGCCAACGGGATCGTCATCACCTGGCGCATCTTCGGATCCGGTTTCGTCACCGACTGGTCGCGCGCGCCCGTGACGGAACAGTACCTCTATGCCGCCCCGCCGCTTTGGCGCATGGGGTGGGGGGTCAAGACGCTATTCAAGTATGATCCGGAATACTGGCGGCTCGGCATCCATCGGCCGAAGATCAAGAACAAGCACTTGGAAGACGGTTTTCCCGACACGGTCCGCTGGCTGAACGGCTCGGGCCAGCCGATGGAAGACTACTTCAAGTTTCGCGGCTGGCGGTCGATCCGGCGAACCCTCGGCTACGACTGGGCGCAGCTGAACCACTATGCGATCAAGTCGATCGACAGCTACGCGATCCGCAAGTTCCGCGGCAACGTGAACAACAAGAAGGACAAGTACAACGCGGATTACTGGTCGCTTCAGGACCGCAACGAAGTGCGCGACGAAAAGATCTCTCGCCACTTCGCCCGGCGTCGCGAGATCATGAACGAGCTTCTGGCCGACCCTGTTCTCGGCAGGCTCCATGAGGCGGCGATGCAACGGGTCGAGGCGCGTCTCGAGGACTACAGGAAGACCGACGCCTACGCCGAACTGAAGGAGAGCCTTCTGCGGGCCGGAGAGGTGCCGATCACGCAGGTCACGGCAAAACCGCCCCAGGCGCGCGATCCTCTGAAGATCGCCTCGCTCATGTCCGAGGTCGAGAAGAAATCCGGTTCGCGCCCCGTCGAGGAGCGGCGCACGAAGCCTTCGGCCGAATTCGGAGACATGACCGGCAGCCCGTATCTGCCCGGCCCGGTGGACCTCTCCTCGCCCGTGCCGGTCGAAATCGTCGAGAACCGAGGGCTGAAGGTACCAGCCGACCTGCGTCTCTTCGCGCCCGATGCGCTGGAGACCCTGATCGCCGGCAAGTTCGAACGGCGCGCGGCGCGACAGATCGTCGGAGCGACCGTGGACGCCCGGCGCATGCTGGACGCGACGGAAGGCTTCGGGTTTGTCGCGCAACTGGCCGCGCAGGCTCATCCGGCGTTGCGGGTCATGATCCAGCAGGAACGCTCGGACCTGATCGAATTCGCCCGACGCGTAGCGGAATTGAACGGTCTTGTCGGCCGCGTAAGTTACGCCAACGGCCCCCTCGTGATGCCGGGCGACAGCGAGGAGACCGGCGCGCGCGGCCTTGCCCATTGCATTCGCGATTTCCGTCCGGACGTGCTTCGCATCGGGGCCGCGGCGCTGGCGCCGGCCTGGGTGAAGGCCGTGGACCTGGCCCCGCTGAAGCGCGTTCTACTGCTGCGCGAGGCCGACGAGGCGCTCGCGGAAGCGTGGAATGACGTTTTGACCGCTGCCGGGTTCGAGCGGATATCGGATGGCCAGAAGTCCGGTACGTCGGAATATCGGCGGAGTTGATGCCGGTGGCACCGGGCCCCGGGACGGGCGCGGCGGAACAAGTTCGGGCCTTCAGCCCCGGATACGCGGTGCGGACCAGTCAGGCCACAGCCTTTCAAGCGCCTCCAACCGTCAGGTAAAGCAGGAGGCCGATCAACCCGCAAAACTCCAGTGCGGGAAGGGAGAACGGACCGTAATCCCGTCTCAGCAGGCGTTGTGGAACGCTTCGGGGTCGGCCTTTGGCTGGCGCATTGCTCATCCAGTCCAGCTCGGACTGGGAAACCAGGGGCGCGAACGGCCCGGTACCGGGTGATGATTTGTCGGATACCCGCAGCCTGGCAGCTTTGTCGCGAGTGTCCGGCGCATGACGCTTGGACGAGTTCATAACACACAATCCACTTGTTACGCGGGCCCACAAACACACACGGGCCCTTTTGATCGCTACAACAACGATACCCCTCCTTAACCTGAAGTGATTGGCAAATCACCCTGTTTCGGCGATTTTTCACCGAAACAATTCGTTCACGCCGCCTCGCATGGGAAAAGGCCAGCCCGATACGGTTCCGGCGACGAGACGCACGGGCCAAGCAGACGTGGCCCGATATCGGTTGCGCAAGCGACGTTGAACGGGCCGGACGGCCGCCGTCGCGATGCCTTCCGCCAGATGGCGCGGGGAGGAAATCCTCGGGGGAAGACGTCAGGTCGGCGAAGGCTTGTCCTCTTCGTGCCCGGTGTTCTTCTGAGACAACATCCGAATCGCCTCGGTCAGCTTCTCGATTCCCTTGAGCGAGACATCCCGCTGCGGGAAGGGTATCTCGATCCCCGCCTCGGTCAGTTTCGTGTAGATGTCGAACAGCAGTTCCGACCGGGTCGTCAGCGTGGTTCCGACGTCCGGCAGGTAGCACCGGAGCTCGAAGTCGAGTGAGCTTTCGCCGAGCCCCGTGAACAGAACCGTCGGCGCCGGATCCTTCATGATGTCCGCTCGGCCTTCCGTCACTTCGAGGAGGATGCTCTTCACCTTCTGAAGGTCGCTGCCGTAGGCGACGCCCACTGGCAGCACCAGGCGGCCGTCCCGGTTCATAAGGGTCATGTTCTTGACGGTCCCGGCGATGAGGTCGGCGTTCGGGATGATCACGTCGAAGCGGTCAAAGGTCTCGATCCGCGTGGAGCGGACGGCGATCTTGCGGACGTAGCCCGAATAGCCGGATACCTCGATCCAGTCGCCCTCCTGAACCGGGCGCTCGATCAGCAGGATGATCCCCGAAACGAAGTTCGAGACGATGTTCTGCATCCCGAAGCCGATGCCGACCGAGAGCGCTCCGGCGACGACGGCGAGGCTCGAAAGGTTGAGACCCGCCGAAGAGACGGCGATGAGAGCGGCAAGCGTTATGCCGACATATCCGACGCCGGTGACGATCGACGATTGCGCGCCGCGATCCAGCTTGGTCCGGGGAAGGAATGTCTGGCGCAGAAGCCGCTGGATCCACCTCGTCACCACAAGCCCGACGAGGAAGACGGCGATAAGCGTGATGACGGTGGTGATCGAGATGCGAGTGTCGCCGACCTCGACTCCCGCCGTCAGCAGGCGCCAGACTTCCGAGATATCGCTGGTGCGCGCCCCCCAGGTCATCGCCAGAAGCGGCAGCGCCCCGAGGAAGATGAGCGACGAGACGAGCATCGGGAGAAGGATGGCGCCCTCTTCCTCGTCCGCCGTGGGTATGCCGAGCATGTCTTCGATCGCGGTGACGATCAGGGTCCGCAGGTAGATGCCCGCCGCGGCGAGCGCGGCCGTGAGAATCGCCGGCTCCAGGGCTTCCCGTGCGAGGTTGACGAAGCCGAGGCTTGCGAAGATGCCCGCAAGAACGGCCGCGAGCTTGAGGAACCGTCCGAACAGGATCGTCACGTCGACGGTGATCCTGTCGCTGGCCTCGTCGTCCTTCACGGTCGCCATCAGGAAGGCACCAAGCCGGTAGAGCGGGTAGATGCCCGTCAGGATGACGAGGAAGGCCAATACGGATTGCGACCCGGGCGCGAAGGTGTAATCCGCCTCCATCGCATCCAGCACGGTCTTGATCGCGAGGTGGATGCCGAGCAGATGGCTGAGCCAGTAACCCCGTCTCGCGAGACCGTCGTCGAGCCGGAGTATCCTTTGCTTCGGCCGCGCGGGGGAAAAGAGCAGCCCGCCCAGGATATGCGCGCCCATCAGGAAGAGGATCACCCCCGTCAGCATCGAGGCGACGCTTCTCATGCGCGGCAGGTCCGGCGTGATCATCGCCGGGGCGAATACTGTAAGCGCAAGCCCGGCCAAGGGTATCAGCAGGCGAAGGAACAGCGAGGTGACCGCAAGCGCCCGCCGCCGATGCTTCCCCAAGGTATGCTCTCTGGCCCGGACGAGGCGCGACGTCACCAGCGGCTCGACGACGAGGACAAGAAGAATGCCGATGGCGGCGAAGATCATCGCGGACGGAAGGCCGGCGCGAAGCGCGGCCATCTTCGCTTCGGAGGACTGCAAGATCGCGACGTCCTCGAGGAAGCGATCACCGAACCGGGTCAGGTCCCCTGGAAGCTCCGCCCATGCCACGGGCAGAAGCGGGGTAGGGGAGCGCTCCAGAAGCCGCTTCGTTCCGGCGGCGCGGATCTTCCTGTCGAGTTCGGAGATCAGGATCTCGGAGCGCTCCAGTGCCTCGCGCGCATCGAGGACCGGGGCGTTGGCTTCGGCGATGGCTTTGGACAGTTCGGCGCGCCGGGCCGCGACGTCTTCGGCTTCCGGCTCGCCTTCGAGCGGCGGGGTTCCGAGCGAGTCCATCTGCGCCTGCAGGGTCTTCGCGCGAACCGAGCCCTCGTTGGCCATTTCGAACGCTTCGTCGCGCTGCTCGGCGAGTGTGTCCCTGAGCCGCTGAAGGACTTCGGGGCTTACACCATCCTGCTCGAGAAGCCTCTCCGCTTCCTCGGCGGTCCGGTCCCATGTGACGAAGGGTTCTTCCTGAGGGGTGTCCTGAGCGGCCGCCGGGGCTGCCGATAACGCAAGCCAGAAGGCGACGGCGATGACCGACAGGATGGCGAGGATTCCCACGGGAAATCTTCGATGTAGCCGAAGAGGCGTCAGACGAAGCGATGGCATCAGGAAGGTCTCTCCCCCTTTCTGGTCTCTGCTCGTGATCCTTTTTGGCACCCAAAGCGCCGTCAAAGCTAGTGCGCTGTGTGTGGAATATTGGCTTGGCGCAGCGTCATGCGATGCAGTCCAACCGTCCGAGCATCGCGGATAGGCCGCGTCGGGCGCGGTCCCGCGATCTCAGGGGGCCGCGACTGCGTCGCCTCAGGCTTTCCCCTCGGAGGCGAGCGCGATCACGCGCGGATCGTCCGACCAGAGGCTCTCGACAAGGTCTGCGCGGTGGCGCAACACGGCGCGCTGGTTGATCGAGCCCTTGTCCGTGACCTCTCCCTTGTCGAAGGAAAGGGGCACTTCCATGAACATGATCCGCGTGACGCGCGAGGCCGATCCCGTCGCCCTGGCGGCATGAGCGGCGAGCATTTCCGCCGCCGCCCGGCGCACCTTGGGGTGGTGCAGCAGGCTTTCGCCTTCAAGCTTCGGATCGCCGGCGATCGAGCGGAGCTTCGCCCAGTCCGGCACGACCAGCGCGCCAAGCTCGTAGCGTCCTTCGCCCGCGATCACCGCGTCGCTCGCAAGGCCCTTGAGGTCATTCGTCAGGGTCGCGCGAAGCGGCCCCACGGCAACCCAGGTCCCCGAGGCGAGCTTGAAATTCTCCGCGAGCCGCCCGTCGAAGACGAAACCCGCCGCCGCGTCCCCCGGCACGGCGAAACGGAAGGCGTCGCCGAACCGGTAGAAACCCTCCTCGTCGAAGGCCTCGGCGGTGAGCTTCGGGTTCCGCCAGTAGCCGGGCGTGACGGAAGGGCTTTTCACCCGCCCCTCAAGCTTGTCGCCCTGCGGCACGAGCTTGAACAGGACGCCATGCGCCGGAATGCCGAGATTGCCTGCGTGTTCCTGCCGTTCGGTGCACATGAGCGCGAAGGGGCCGGTCTCGGTCGAGCCGAACCCGGTGCAGAGGAGGACGCCGCCCGGCACCATCTCTTCGGCGACGCGGGTGATGCGGTCCCAGACGGGCTGGCTCATCCCGGCGCCGGCATACATCAGCATCGAGACGCGGGCGAAGAACGTCTTGCGCAACTCTGCTTCCGTCTCCATCGCGTCGAGCAGCATCTGGAAGCCCAAGGGGACGTTGAAATACCAGGTGGGAGAGATTTCCCGAAGGTTCGCGATAGTGCGTCCGATCCCGTCGGGGGTGGGGCGGCCGTCGTCGATGTAATAGGTGCCCCCGTTGTAGACGACCATGTTGAACACCTTGTTCCCGCTCGCCGTGTGGTTCCACGGGGCCCAGTCCACGACGACGGGCGGTGTTTCGCGCATGAAGGCGTAGCAGGAGGCGACCATCTCCTGGTTGGAACACAGCATCCCTTGCGTCTGGATCACGGCCTTGGGGGATCCGGTCGTGCCGGAGGTGAACAGGAACTTGGCGACCGTGTCGGGGCCAACCGCCGCGTGGGCCGCCTCCATCCGGTCAGAGGGCTCCGTCGCCGCGAGTTGCGTGAAAGACAGCGTTTCGCGGTCGCCGAGGACTCCCTCGACCGAGGCCACGGGGATGTCCGCCCCGAAGACCGCCTGGATGGCCGGGGCGAATTTCGCGGCGTCATCGGCGAAAATTATGCCGGGGGTCAGCTGCGCCGCGATGTCCTTCAGCTTGCCATAGTCCCCTGAGGCGAGCGAGTAGGCGGGGGCGAGTGCGGCGGATGGCACGCCCACATGCTGCGCGCCGAGCGCCATCAGCGCGTGAGCGACGCTGTTGCCCGAGAGGATGAGAAGCGGCCGTTCGGCGGTCAGGCCCTGCGCGAGGAGCGCCGAACCGATCGCGCGGATCGTTCGGGCTCCTTCCCCGTAGGTCGTGGCCCGCCAGGCGTCATCCGGCCCGCGTTCGGCCATCCAGACCCTTTCGGGAACCCTTTCGGCCCATTCCATGAACCGCGCCGTGATGCAGCGCGGGTAGGCGCCGAGCGGTTCCTCCTGCCAGACGAGGATGGAGCCGTCGGGCCGCGTTTCGCTGCGGACCGAGGGGGTCCAGAGGGCCACTTTCGCGGAAGGATCGGTCATGTCTCCCCAGCCATTTCCGAACTGTGCTCACGTTGACTCGAATCGGAAAGTTTGTCTACTAGTAAACATTATCCGTTTCGCTGCGGGCCGCCGGAGGAAGGCGCATGGATCGAACGGCCGGGGAAAATCTCGTCACCTATGAACTCCGCGGCGCGGTTGCGGTCATCGGGCTCAATCGGCCCGAGAAGCGGAACGCGATCAGTGACCGGGTGGTCGAGGCGTTGGCCCGTGCGGTGGAGCGCGCCTCAGCCGAAGCGCGCGCCGGCGTCATAATGGGGACGGGGCCGCATTTCTGCGCGGGGCTCGATCTTGGCGAGCATGTCGAGAAGCCTCTCATCGATGCCATCGCCGGTTCGCGCCGCTGGCACCGCGTCTTCGACATGATCGAACGCGGGACGATCCCCTTTGTCTCCGCGCTCCAGGGCGCCGTGGTCGGGGGCGGGTTCGAACTGGCGGCTTCCACCCATATCCGTGTCGCGGATGCCTCGGCCTTCTTCGGGATGCCCGAGGGCCAGCGCGGGATATTCGTGGGCGGTGGCGGTTCGGTGCGCATCGCACGCCTGATCGGCGCCGCGCGCATGGGCGACATGATGCTCACCGGCAGGACGGTCACGGCCGAGAAGATGGAGGCATGGGGCGGCATCAACTACGTCACGCCCGAGGGGCAGTCGCTGGAGAAGGCCATCGAACTGGCCGAGGCGACGGCGGGGAACGCGCAGATGTCGAACTACGCGATACTGAACGCTTTGCCACGGATTCAGGACATGTCCTCCGAGGACGGGCTGTTCATGGAATCCATCATGTCCGCGCTGACTTCCGTGACGCCCGAGGCAGAGGAAAGGCTTCGCGCGTTCCTCGAGAAACGTGCGAAGAAAGTGATGGCGCCCCGTGATGTCTGAAGATCCGGCGAAGGGGCGAAGCCCGGATGATGTCGATCTCGGGCCGCTGTCCGACTCTCTCGGCTTTCTCCTGAGGCTTTCGCAACTCGCCTCTTTCCGTGATTTCTTCGACCGCTTCGACGATCTCGGCATCCGCCCGGGCGAAGTCTCCGTCCTGATGCTGGTCGGACGGAACCCGGGCGTGCGGCAGGGCGTTCTGGCCCGGCAACTGATGATAAAACGCGCGCACATGACGAAGATGGCGCGCGCCATGGAAGACGACGGCCTCATCACCCGGTCGGTCCCCGATGACGACAAGCGATCGGTCGAGCTCTGGCTGACGGAGAAGGGGGCGGAGCGGGTCGACAGGCTGCGCGAGCCGTTCCTCGCGCACGAGGCGCGCCCCGTTCCCGGTCTGACGGCGCGCGAGGCCGAGACGCTGAAGCGCCTGCTCCGCAAGTATCTCGACCTTCCGCAGGACCCGAAGGACTCCAGGCCATGAACGCGGACGACCTTGTTGCCATCGATTTCCACACCCACGCGGAGGAGCCCTGCTGCGGCCCGCGCGACGATGGCTACGACGAGTTCCAGGCCGGGATGGCCGCGTATTTCAAGAACCCCGTCGGGGCCAAGGGGATGCTGCCGACCGTCCAGCAGACGGCGGCCTATTTCCGCGAGCGCAGGATCGGCGCGGTGATCTTCCCCGTCGATGCCGAGCGCGAAACCGGTTTCCGCCGCTATTCGAACGAGGAGGTCGCCCGGATCGCCGCAGAGAACAGCGACATCCTGATCCCCTTCGCCTCGATCGACCCCGCGAAGGGGCGCGCCGGCGCGCGCGAAGCGCGGCGGCTGGTGCGGGAATTCGGCGTCCGGGGCTTCAAGTTCCATCCGACGATGCAGGGTTTCCGGCCCAATGACCGCATGGCCTACCCGCTCTACGAGGCCATCGCGGAGGAGGGGGCGATAGCCCTTTTCCACAGCGGGCAGACAGGCGTCGGCTCCGGGATGCGCGGCGGCATGGGAATGCGGCTGAAGTATTCGAACCCGATGCACGTGGACGATGTGGCGGTGGATTTCCCGGACATGCCGATCGTGCTGGCGCATCCCTCCTTCCCCTGGACGGAGGAGGGCCTGTCCGTCGCCCAGCACAAGCCCAATGTCTACATCGACATGTCGGGCTGGTCGCCCAAATATTTCCCGCCGATCTTCGTCCAGTACGCGAACACGATCCTGAAGAGGAAGATGCTGTTCGGCTCGGACTGGCCCGCGATCACGCCGGATCGCTGGCTCGCGGATTTCGAAACCATTGCCGTACGGGAGGAGGTGCGGCCGCTCATCCTGAAGGAGAACGCAAGACGGCTTCTGAAGATCTGAAGTCATGAGAATGATCAGGGAGGAATGATCATGACGAAACTGCACCACACGTTCGCACTGGCGGCCGCACTCGGTCTGGGTGTGGCTGCATCGGCGGATGCGCGCGACCTGCGCGTCGCCCCGGGGGCGCCGCCCGCGCATCCGGCGTCGAGCCACCTCTACGGCGGCCTCGTCGAATATCTGCCGGAAGAGTCGGACGGCGGCATGAACGCCATCCTGCTGGGCCCGGAGGTCGTGAGCCTCGGCCAGATGAAGGACGCGCTTCAGACCGGGCTCGTCGACGTGGGGAACCTGCTGCCACTCTACTTCCCGGCGGAGCTTCCGAACTTCGCGCTCGCGGGCGAACTGTCGCTGTCAGGCACGGATCCCCACGCGATGGGCGCGGCGCTGACCGAATACACGGTCAACTGCGCCAGTTGCCAGGAGGAGATGTCGAAATTCGGCATCGTCTATCTCGGCTCGGGATCGTCGGATCCCTACGTCCTCCTGACGACCAAGCCGGTAGCCTCGGCCGACGATGTGAAGGGCCTCCGGCTGCGGTCGGGCGGGGCCCCGTTCTCCCGCTGGGCGGAGCATTTCGGCGCGGTGCCCGTGTCGATCGGGGTGGGCGAGACCTTCGAGGCGATGTCGCAGGGCACGATCGACGGGTCCATGGCCTCGATCGGGGACCTGCTGTCCTTCCGGCTCGTCGAACTGGTCAAGCAGGTAACGGCCGTACCTCTCGGAACCTACTTCTCGACCTCGAACTTCGCCACGGCGAAGAACACATGGGCCGAGCTTTCGGCAGAGGAGCGGGGCGCGCTCCTGCGGGCGGCGAACCGGGCCAATGCGAACTTCACCAACCGCTGGGGCTACGAATTCCCTGCGGTCGCGGCGCAGGCGGCGAAGGATGCGGGCATTGCCATAGTCGACGCGGACCCGGCCTTCGCCGAAGCGGCGCGGGAATTCGCCATCGCCGACCGTGAAACCGCGGCTGCGATCTCGGCCGAGCGTTTCGGCATGACCGACGCCGCCGACCGCGTGGCCGAGTTCATCGGGCTCGTCGAGAAGTGGGAGGCGATCTCCGCCGAGGTGAACCACGATCCCTCCGCGATGGCCGAGAGGGTCTATGACGAGGTCTGGAGCAAGGTGGATCTCTCGACCTACGGCATGTGAGGCAATCGGCCGGCGCAATCCTGCGCCGGCCGTCCTTCCGGGGCGATCACGATGCAGATGCTGGAACGCGCGGCGGACCGGGTGGCGCAGGGCCTAGCCCTGATCGGCGCGCTGGGCGTCGTCGCAATGCTTCTGCATGTGGGCGCGGACGTGGTCGCGCGGAACCTGTTCGACCGGCCGATCCCCGCGACGAACGAGATCGTCTCACGCTATTACATGGTCCTGATCGCCTTCCTGCCGCTCGCCTGGGTCGAAAGAGGCAACGCCATGGTTTCGGTCGAGCTTCTCGACATGGCCATGCCCCCTGGCCTCCGGCGGGTGTCGGACCTGCTCGTCGCCCTGATAGCTTCGGTCATCTACGCGGCCATCGCCTGGGTCACGCTGCAATCGGCCCTGTCCGAATGGCGGGTGGGCTCCTTCGTCGACGTCCTCGGACGCGAGGTGCCTGTCTGGCCAACCTATTTCCTGCCCCCGGCGGGCTTCTGCCTGGCCGCGCTGGTGACGCTGCTTCGCGCCGCGCATTCGGTTCGGGGGCAAGCCTGAAATGAGCGTCGAGACAGGATTCTGGGGCATCGCGGTCCTCTTCGCCTTGCTGATCGCGCGGGTCCCCGTGGCGCTGGCCCTCATCGCCGTGTCCTTCGGCGGTATCGCCTGGCTTCTGGGTCTGAGCCCGGCACTGGGCATCCTGTCGAACACGCCCTACAGCTTCGTCGCGAGCTGGACGATGAGCGCGGTCCCGATGTTCCTTCTCATGGGCTTCGTCGCCTTCCACGCGCAACTGACCTCGGGCCTCTTCGACGCGGCCAAGGCCCTTCTGCGCCGTGTCCCGGGCGCGCTCGCGATTTCGTCGATCTTCGCCTGTTCTGGGTTCGCCGCTGTCTGCGGCTCCTCGCTGGCGACGGCGGCCTCGATGGGGCGCATCGCCATCCCCGAGATGGTGCGGGCAGGCTATTCCCCCTCGATCGCGGCGGGCGCCATTGCCGCCGGCGGGACGATCGGCGCGCTGATCCCGCCGTCGATCCTCATGATCCTCTACGGGATCTTTGCCGAAACCTCGATCACCGGCGTCTTTCTCGGGGGTGTCGTGATCGGCATTCTGACCGCGCTGAGCTACTCCGCCATCGTCCTTGTCCTCGCCTGGATGCGCCCCGACCTCGTCCCGCGGCGCCCGATCGAGGAAGAGCCGCTCAGCGCGCGCGCCGCGATCGAAAGAATCTGGCCTGTCCTCCTTCTGATCGTCCTCGTCTTCGGCGGCCTGTTCTCCGGGTTCTTCACCGCGACCGAGGCGGGCGCGATCGGTGCGGCGGGCGCGATCTTCTGCGCCGGGCTGATCGGGCGGCTGAACTGGATGGTCATGAAACAGGCGCTCCTCGAGACGCTGATGACCACGGCTTCGCTTCTCATCATCGGGATCGGCGCGTCCATGTTTACCCGGTTTCTCGGGATCACGGGCCTTTCGGGCTTCCTGTCGACGCAGGTCGGCGCCGCGGATATCGGCTACTACGAGCTGATGCTCATCATCGTCGTGATCTACCTGCTTCTCGGCATGGTGATGGAGCCGTTCGGCGCGCTTCTCGTCACGCTTCCGGTGTTCATCCCGATTCTAAACGCCGAAGGGATAAGCCTTGTCTGGTTCGGCGTGCTCGTGGTGAAGCTTCTGGAGATCGGGATGATCACGCCGCCCGTCGGACTGAACGTCTTCGTCATCCGCAACGTCGCGCACGAACATGTCTCGACGCTCCAGATCTTCAGTGGCGTGGCGCCCTTCTTCGTTGCCGACCTCGTCGTCACGGCCATCGTCATCATCTTCCCGACGCTCGTGCTGGCGTTGCCGGGACTCATGTAGCGGCACTTGCATAGACGCGACGCATCCCCCGGATGACCCCTTGCACACGTCGCTTTCCGAACGGCACATTGCGAGAAAGTGATCGCCGCAATTTTTGTGGCGCTGCGGCCCCGCGGTGATAGAACAACGTCGCAGGGAAGGCGGCCGAGTCGGGCGGACCTGCCAGGCAAAGTATTCGGCCCCGGCGCGCCGGGGCGCCCTGAGGGAAGGACAGAGAAACATGAAACCGAAACTCCGCATCGGCCTCATCGGCTCCGGTTTCATGGGCAAGGCCCATGTCTTCGGTTTCGCCTCGGCGCAGAAGGTTTTCGACCTGCCCTACGAGATCGTTCTTCACACGATCGCCGACGTCTCGGTCGAAGCCGCCGAAGCAGCGCGGGCCGCGTTCGGTTTCGCCAAGGCGACGCACGACTGGCGGGATCTGGTCAACGATCCCGAAATCGACGTGATCGACATCACCGCCCCCAACGCGCTCCACAAGGAAATGGCGCTGGCGGCAATTGCCGCAGGCAAGCACGTCTACTGCGAAAAGCCGCTGGCGCCGCTTGCCGCCGATGCGCGCGAGATGGCCGAGGCAGCCGAAGCGGCACGCATCAAGACGCAGGTCGGCTTCAACTACCTCTGCAACCCGATGCTCGCCCTTGCGCGCGAGATGATCGCCGGGGGCGAACTGGGCGAGATCCGCGGCTATCGCGGGCTCCACGCCGAAGACTACATGATCGACGCGTCCTCGCCGTTCACGTTCCGCCACGACCCGGCGGGCGGCGGGGCCCTTGCGGATATCGGCAGCCACGCGCTGGCCACCGCCGAGTTCCTCATCGGCCCGATCGTCCGCGTCATGGGCGACTGCGTGACGATGATCGGCAGCCGCCCCGATGGGAAAGGCGGCGTCCGAAATGTCGAGGTGGACGATGTCGGACGGGCCTTCCTGCGCTTCGAAAACGGCGCCACGGGTTCCATCGAGGGGAACTGGATCGCAACCGGCCGAAAGATGCAGCATGACTTCGAGGTCCATGGGACCAAGGGGGCTCTTGCTTTCAGCCAGGAGCATTTCAACGTGCTCCACTACTACTCGACCTCCGACGCCAGGGGGCGCCAGGGCTTCCGCCGGATCGAGGCCGGGCCGGACCATTACCCCTACGGGCGTTTCTGCGTCGCGCCGGGTCACCAACTGGGCTTCAACGACCTGAAGGCGATCGAGGTGGCGGGTTATCTCGCCGCGCTGGCCGGCGAAGGTCCTGAACCCTTCAACTTCCGCGCTGGCTACCGCATCCAGACGATTGTCGAGACGATCCAGAGATCCTCGGCCAAGGGGGCCTGGATGGACGTCGTCCTGGCCTGAGCGTGGCGTCCGTGCGGGGCCGGTGACCACCTTGAAGAAGAGACCGGCGTCGAAGCTCGCTTCGCGCTAGATCCGCATTCCTGAGCCACACCGCAATGGCTTGCCGACGTTCGCCCGGCTGTGCGACATTTCCCGTCAGGGGGAGGCACATGCCGGATCGAGATCCAAGCGAACGGAAGTCGCTGGATGCCGCGGAAATCGGCGCCATCGCACATCTGTATCGCGGCGAGGTCTACCGTTCGACGGTCTGGCGAACGCGGCTGGACACGACGACCAACTGGGCGGTGGTGACCCTCGGCGTCGCGCTGTCGATCTCCTTCACGTCGCCCGGAGCCTCGCCGATCCCGCTGATCCTCGTCGGGATCCTGATCTTCTTCTTCCTGATGCTCGAAGCGCGCCGCTACCGGTATTTCAACGTCTGGCGCGCCCGCTGCAGATGGATGGAGATCCACTTCTTCGCGCCGATGCTGGGCAACGGTGATCTTCATCTGGAAGAAGGCTGGCAGCAGAGACTGGCCGACGACTACCTGCATCCCCATTACCACGTTTCGCTTTGGGTGGCGCTGGGCCGCCGGATCAGGCGGAACTACTTCTGGATACTCCTGATCCAGACCATCGCCTATGTCGGCAAGCTCATCGTGCACCCCGAACCGATCACCGAGTTGGCGCAGATTCCGGAACGCGCCGCGATCGGGCTCGTTCCCGGCAGCTACGTGCTTGCCCTCGGCGGGATATATTGCGCGACCTGGGGTGCGGTCGCCGTGTGGAGCTGGCGCGACGACGTCCGCAGGGCCGCGACGCGGAGGGCCCCCTCAAGCATGGGCTGACGGCAAGTGCGTGGTTCTTGCCCGTCCCGGCGTTTTCGTCGGCTCAACATTCAAATTGATATACGGTATAGCAGTTATTAGCATGTGCGGCGTCCCGGCCGACCATCCGCAAGCCGGATAGAATCCCGGAGGGAGTAGTGCCGGTCATGCCACCCGCAGATTTCGCGCCTCGCCCTCGTTCCTGCTGAAAGGACCATCGTCCGTGCCGCTCGTCACCGTCGCCATTGATGGCCCCATCGCCACGCTGACCATGAACCGCCCCGACAAGCGCAACGCGATGTCGGACGCGCTTCTTGCCGAACTGGACGCCTTCTTCTCGAACCCGCCCGAAGGCGTGAAGGTGGTTGTCCTGACCGGCACGGCGGGGCACTACTGCTCGGGCCTCGACCTCTCCGAACATGTCGCCCGCGACGCCGAGGGGACGATGCGCCATTCGCGGGGCTGGCATCAGGTCATGGACCGGATCCAGTTCGGCGGCCTGCCGGTCGTCAGCGCGATGTTTGGCGCGGTCATCGGAGGCGGGCTGGAACTGGCAGCGGCAACGCATGTGCGGATTGCCGAGCCCTCGACGATCTTCCAGTTGCCCGAGGGGCGGCGGGGCATCTTCGTCGGGGGTGGCGCGAGCGTGCGGGTCGGTCGGATCCTCGGCGCGGACCGGATGATCGAGATGATGCTCACGGGGCGGAAGTACGGCGCCGAGGAAGGGTTGCGGCTCGGTCTGACGCACTACGTCGTCGGCGAGGGCGAAGCTCTGGCCCGGGCCGTGGAACTCGCGCACCAGATCGCCGGGAACGCCCCCTTGTCGAACTACATCATGATCCAGGCGCTGGCACGGATCGAGGACATGTCGAAGCAGGACGGGCTTTTCACCGAAAGCCTCTGCGCTGCCATCACGCAAACGAGCCCGGACGCGCTGGAGGGGTTGGCTGCTTTTCTTGAGAAGCGGGCGCCGAAATTCCGCTGAGCTGAAATCGTAAACGGGGGTTGCACGGGGTGAGCGCGGCGGGGCAGAGGTGCCTCGAAATCGAAGGGTGGACCGGACACTGAAGCATGCCGGCTTGGGGGGAGAATGGCGCGGACTCGATATCTCTCGCACGAGGTGATCCGGGAGGATCGTCCCGACGGTTCCATCCTTCTTCGCTCGGCTCACGGCCTCGGCCCCGTGGCGTCGCGGACGACGGACTGGCTTCACGATTGGGCGGAGAGGACACCGGATGCGGTCTTCCTGGCCGAGCGCGATGGGGAAGGCTGGCGCAAGGTCACATACACTGAGGCTCTGACGCAGGTTCGGGCGATCGCCGCGGGGCTTCTGGCGCGCGGGCTGGGGGCGGAGACGCCGATCCTCATCATTTCCGGCAATGGCGTGGATCACGGCCTGCTGACGCTCGCCGCCCAGTATGTCGGCGTGCCGACGGTGCCGGTGGCCGAGCAATACGCGCTGATCCCCGAGGCCAACCGGCAGCTGGAACATGTGACGCGCCTCACGCATCCGCGCATGGTCTACGCGGTCGACGGGGATCGGTTCGGCGCTGCGCTGAACCTGCCGTGGTTCGATGGGCTGGAGAGGGTCGTCAGCGTCAATGTTCCGGAAGGAACGACAGCCTTCGCGAACCTCGCGACGGTCGCAGGGCCCGACGTTGACGCGGCCAATGCCATGGTCGGGCCAGACACGCTCGCCAAGATCCTCATGACGTCCGGCTCCACCTCCTCGCCCAAGGGGGTGCTGACGACGCACCGGATGATGTGCACCAATCAGGCCCAACTCGCGGTCTGCCTGCCGTTCCTGAAGAGGAAGCCGCCGCGCATCGTGGACTGGCTTCCGTGGAACCATGTCTTCGGAGGCAGCCACAACTTCAACATGATGCTCGCCAATGGCGGGGCTCTCTACATCGACGACGGAAAGCCCATGCCCGCGCTCATCGGCCGGACGATCGAGAACCAGCGGCTGGTTACCGGGACCCTCGCCTTCAACGTCCCCGTGGGCTTTGCCTTCCTCCGGGACGCGATGAAACAGGACGCCGACCTGCGGCGCAGCTATTTCGAGAGCCTCGACCTGCTCTTCTACGCGGGCGCGAGCCTGCCGCAGGATGTCTGGGCCGATCTGGAGGCGATGGCGCGCGAGGTCCGGGGCGAGGTGCCGCTTTTCACATCCTCCTGGGGGCTGACCGAAACGGCGCCCGCCTGCCTGATCCAGCACGAGCCGACGAACCGCTCGGGAGTGGTGGGGGTTCCGGTGCCGGGCGTAACTATCAAGCTTGTCCCGGACGAGGACATGCGCTGCGAGGTCCGCGTTCAGGGGCCGACCGTGACGCCGGGTTATTTCGAGGACCCGGCGAAAACCGCGAAGTCCTTCGATGCGGAGGGTTACTTCATCACCGGGGACGCGATGAAGTTCCTCGACCCGTCCGACATGAACAAGGGCATGGTCTTCGACGGGCGGATATCGGAGGACTTCAAGCTTCTGACCGGCACATGGGTGAGGGCCGCGAACCTGCGGCTGGACGTGCTGGCGCATCTGGGCGGACTTGCTGCCGACGTCATCGTGACCGGGGCCGACCGGAACGAGATCGGCGTCTTCATCATTCCTACGGCGTCCCTGCGGGCGCATCCCGATGCCTCAGAGAATGAGGGGGCGCTCATAGTGCCTTCCGAAGCCGCCGAGATTGCGCGCCGCCTCAAGGCCCGGGCCTCCGAAGGATCGGCGACGCGCGTGACCCGTGCCCTTATCCTGTCGGAGCCGCCCTCGGTTTCCGACGGCGAGATCACCGCGAAGGGCAACCTGAACTTCCGGAAACTTCTGACGCGGCGCGCGCAGTTCCTCGACCGGCTCTATGACGATGACGATCCGGCGGCGATACTGATCTGACGTACTAGGCATTCACCTCGTGCCGTGCCGGAAACGGAAAACGATCCGACGATTCAGCCGCTCGGGGTCGATGAACTGGGCGCGGACGGCCCGGGCGAACGCCACCCCGACCTTGGACTTTCTTCAGTCCGAGATACCCGTGCGAACCCGGATATCCGTCACAGGCTCGCGGTGATCCCGCCATCGACGTAGAGGACATGGCCGTTGACGAAGCTCGAAGCGTCGGAGGCCAGGAAGATGCAGGCGCCAACGAGTTCCTCCACCTTGCCCCAGCGTCCTGCCGGAGTCCGCTTTTCGAGCCAGGCGGAGAAGGCCGGATCGGCGACGAGCGCGGCGTTCAGGGGCGTGTCGAAGTAGCCGGGCGCGATCGCGTTGCACTGAAGCCCGTGGCGCGCCCAGTCGGTTGCCATCCCCTTCGTCAGATTCCCGACCGCGCCCTTGGTCGCGGTGTAGGGGGCAATCCCCGGGCGGGCGAGGGCAGTCTGGACGGAGGCGATGTTGATGATCTTCCCGGCGCCCCGGCCAATCATGTGGCGCGCGACGGCCTGTCCGACGTGAAAGACCGAACTCACGTTTGTCTGAAGAAGCCGCTCGAAGGCGTCCGGCGGAAAGTCCTCCAGCGGGGCGCGATGCTGCATGCCGGCGTTGTTCACGAGGATGTCGATCCGCCCGACCCGATCCTCGAACGCATCGATGGCTTCCCGGACCCCGGCATGATCCGTGACGTCGAACGGAAGCTCATGGACGGTCGCTCCGTCCGCCCTGAGGGCTTCTGCCGCACTTCTGAGCTTTTCCTCGTCGCGTCCGTTCAGGACTACCTCCGCCCCTGCCGCGGCGAGCCCTTTGGCGAGGGCGAAGCCGATCCCCTGGGAAGAGCCTGTGATCAGTGCGCGGCGCGCCTTGAGCGAGAAAAGGTCGAGGTTCATCCATCCGTCCCGTTTGAATCGTCACCAGGACTCTACCGATAGCACAGATGACGAAGCCGCGCCCGGCCTCAGGGCGACCCGAAGCATGAATGTCTTCGGGTCGGCCGGGGCGGCTGCCGCCTTCGCCGGTTCAGGTCATCCGATAGCCGGGGGTCGAGTTCGAGATGGACAGTTCCTCCACGTCCATGTCGGCGCCGAACGGCTCGAAAAGCGGCGTTGACAGGTAGCGCTCCCCGGTGTCGGGCAGCATGGCGAGGATTACCGTTCCCGGAGCGGCCGTTTCGGCGATCTTGCGGGCGATGGCGAATGTCGATCCGCCGGAGACGCCGGTCATGATGCCCTCTTTCGCGGCAAGCTCGCGCGCCCAGTGCATCCCGTCGGCGCCGCTGACCGGGACAAGATCGTCATAGTAGCCGCCGTCGATGGCCTCCTGCAGCACGAGCGGCACGAAATCCGGGGTCCAGCCCTGGATCGGGTGTGGCTCGAAAGCCGGGTGGCTTTTCGCCGGCCCCCCGTCGCCCGACCGCTCCTGCGGGATCCCGGACCCCACGAGTTGGGCATTCGAGGGTTCGGACAGGATGATCTTCAGGCCGGGGCGGGCCTTCCGCAGCGCGCGTCCCAGTCCGGCGACCGTGCCGCCGGTGCCGTAGCCGGTGACGACGTAGTCGAGTTGCTGCCCGTCGAAATCGCCGATGATTTCCTGTGCGGTCGTATTCTCGTGCATCTCGGCGTTGGCCTCGGTCTCGAACTGCCGGGCCAGGAACCAGCCGTGTCTTTCCGCCAGTTCCTTCGCCTTCATGTACATGCCCGTGCCCTTCTCGGCCCGGGGAGTGAGAACCACCTTCGCGCCGAGATAGCGCATCAGTTGCCGCCGCTCGACGGAAAAGCTGTCCGCCATCGTGACGACGAGCGGGTAGCCCTTCGATGCGCAGACCATCGCAAGCCCGATGCCGGTATTGCCGGACGTGGCCTCCACCACGGTCTGGCCGGGCTTCAGCGTTCCGTTGCGTTCCGCCGCCTCTATGATGTTGAGCGCGAGCCGGTCCTTCACGGAGGCCGCCGGATTGAAGAACTCGCACTTGACGTAGATCGTCACACCCTCGGGGGCGAGGTTGCGCACCCTGACAGAGGGCGTGTCGCCCACCGTGTCCAGAATGCTGTCGTAAAGACGCTTACGTCCGGAAGTCCTTCGGGGCGTTTCCTGAATTCCTGTCGAGTTCTTCATTTCATCCTCCTTCTGCCAGGCGCAGTTGTTCGGGCTTCTACCCTCTGACGGGGCATATGTCGCTGACTGCCTATTCAAAGTGTAACACGCTTTGGGATCGGCGCGGGGCGCCACGCGGCAGACAGGCGGATCGGGTCGGGCATCGCCGGCGTGCCACGGCGCGCGCGCACCTCACGCAGAAGGGCGGCGATGCCCAGGCAAGCCGACACGATGGCGCCGATCAAGGCGGGTGCGGCACCGACGGAAAGATCGTAACCGATGCCGAAAGGCGCGGCGGCGAGCATGAGGCTCCGCATCCGGATCGTGTCACGTTGCATCCGCCCGGCCATGATGAGGGAACAGGCGGCGATGGCGAAGACGGACGCAACGCCGCTCCAGGTCAGGAAGCCGATCAGGGCGGCGGCAGGGATGAAGCCGAAACCGAGCTTCCTGAGCCACGGGCGGTCACCGGCGATGAGCGCGATCACCGTCTGCGTAGCGCCAAGAAAGGCGACGCCCGCACCGCTCCATGCGCCGAGTAGCGCGTATTGCGCGCCGTAGTCGGCCCCGATGCCGAACTGCACCGTCAGGATGGACCGGCGCTGCCGGAACATGGGCCAGGCAAGCTGACAGGCGAGCCCCATCGCACCGAAGCAGGTGGCAAGCACATTGCCCTGAAAAACCTCTGCGAGCGTCTGCATTTTCGAAACCTCCAGAAAAACCGACTGAATGGTTTGTAAAAGGCAGACTTTTCGGTCTGTTTTCTGGATGCGTGACGGAGTGCTTCTTTGTTTTCAGAACAGCGGGTTGAGCGTTTCAGTTGTTTCATTGCCCTGGCGCGCCATTGTCCGAAGGCCCATTGTTCTGGTAAAAGGAACCAAAGATCCTGTTCGAGGTGAGCATGACCCGGAAAGGACAAGCCTCTCGCGAACGCATTCTCATGACCGCGAAGAAGCTGGTGATGCAGAAGGGGTTCGCCGGAACGTCGATAGACGACATCCTCGAGAACGGTGGGTTCTCGAAGGGTGCGTTCTTCCATCACTTCAAGTCGAAGGCGGAACTCGCCGAGGAACTCGTCCGTTGGCACTCGGCCCAGGACCTCGCGATGTTCCGCACGCTCGCGGCGCAGGTCGAAGCGCGCCGCGACGATCCTCTGGACCAGATGATGCTGTTCCTGAAGCTGTTCGAGGACTACATCAGCAATTCCGAGGACCCCTCACCGGGCTGCATGTACGCGGTCTACACCTATGAAAGCATGCAGTTCGCGCCGGAGGTCCGGGACTTCGTCTCGGACACGCTCAGGGACTGGACCGCGATCTACGTGAGGAAGTTCCACGAGATCCTCGACACCTACACACCTGTGCGCCCGGTGACCGCGCGGCAGCTGGCGGAGATGATAGTGTCGATCATCGAAGGCGCGCTCGTCCTGCAGCGCGCCTACGGCAACGTGGAGATCGCCGCGCGGCAGTCAGAACAGTTCCGAAGCTACCTGGAGCTTCTGTTCCGCCCCGAGCCCGCGCCGGTGGAGTGAGATGGCCTGTCCGCCGTCACCTTGCGGTGCGGCGGACGGCGTTCCAATGTTCGGTGATGTCGGCGGCGAGCTTCTCGGTGAAGAGCCGGTTCGTGCCGTCCTCAATCACCGAGATCCTGAGCACGGTCGCCCCGCGCCAGACGGCCGTCCGAAGGAAATATCGCCCGGTCGCGTTCAGCCTCTCCGCCACGGCCTGCGCGTAGGCGGCCGCTGCTTCGACGCCCTCCTCCATTCCGAAGGACAGCACGACCTGGTTCAGGTCGACCCTGTTGCGGACGGTCACGCCCGGAACGTCGCGGATCGCCTCCGCCAACGCCCGGGCCGCGGCGCAATGGCCCTCGACCATGCGCGCGACGCCGCGCCGGCCGAGCGCCTGGATCATGGACCAGGCCGCAAACCCGCGCGCCCTGCGTGAGAGTTCAGGGTTGTATTCGGTCGGATTCCGGCCGTCCTCCGGCGAATGGTTGAGGTAGCCCGCCGTCACGTCCATCGCCCGGCGATGCGCGTCCGCGTCGCGAACGATGGCGAAGCCGGAATCGTAGGGCACCTGCAGCCACTTGTGCCCGTCCACCGACCACGACTGTGCCCGGCTCACCCCGCATGACAGGTGCCGAAGGCGCGGACTGGCCTGCGCCCAGAGGCCGAAGGCGCCGTCGACATGCATCCACGCGCCGTGTGCCTCGCAGAGGTCCGCGATCCGGTTGAAGTCGTCGAAGGCGCCCGAGTTGATGTGCCCGGCCTGGCAGATGACGATGCGCGCGGTGGCCGGTTCCGCCATCGCTTCGGCAAGCGCATCCGTATCCATGACGCCCTGATCGGTGACGGCGATGCGGCGGATCTGGTCGTTGCCGAAGCCGAGGTAGCGCAGCGCCGAATGGTTGGCCACGTGCGCGTCCGCGCCGATGTAGACGGTGATCGGCGGTGCACCGGCGAGGCCGGATTTCTCGATGTCATGCCCGGCACGGCGCAGCACCTCGCCACGGGCCGCCGCAAGGCCGACGAAGCCCGCCATCGTCGCGCCGGTCGTGAAGCCGACGGAACTTTCCTCGGGTAACCCGAGTAGGTCGAGCAGCCAGGCCCCGGCCGCTTCCTCGGCCACGGCCGCCGCGGGGGAGCACTGGTAGATCGCGGCGTTCTGACCCCAGATCGAGGTCAGCCAGTCCGCCGCGACGCCGGTCGGGTGCGAACCACCCATGACCCAGGCGAGAAAGCCCGGATCGGTGTTGCCGACCAGTCCCGGTTCGGCGGCCTCGATCAGGTCCCGGATGATGTCCATGCCGTCGCGGCCCTCGACAGGCAGGGGGCGGTTGAACTTCCGGCGCAGTTCGTCGAGGCTCGCCGTCGGATCGAGCGGCCGTCGCCCCTCTCGGAACGACGCCGCATAGCGCGCCGCATAGAGAAGCTCGGGAGGGGTGAGGCGGGGGAAGAATTCCTGTTTCATCTCGGGTGCAGCCAGGTCGGGAGGAAGTTGTAGGCGTTCTGGATCGCCTCTGCCTCCAGGCCGAGATCCAGCATTTCCAGCCTGCGCTTGAGCGCGCCGCTATTGAACGCGTCGAAGGTTTCGGTCGCGCCGCCGAGGTGTTCGCCTCCGACGAAGATCTGCGGAATGGTCACGGCGCCGGTCTTCTTGGCAAGCGCCTGGCGCACCTCTCCGCCCCAGCCGTTTTCGCGGTACTCGGCGGAATCGAGATCGACCGAGCGATATTCGATGCCGGCGGCGGCGAAGAGCTTGCGGACCGACCAGCAGAATTCACACCATTCCAGCGCGAACAGAACGACAGGTGTCTCCCGGTCGGAGATGAGTTCTTCGACATGCTCCATCGCCTCGGCCGATGGCTCGGGCGGCGTTGCGGAGGCCGCTGCGGGGGCGGGCGCCGCGTCAAAACGGAAGCGCGGGGTCGAAGCGGCGATCTCCATCTCCTCCCCGGTCATGGTCTCGGGAACGTCGGCGAAGAGCGGGGTCGAGAGATAGCGTTCGCCCGTGTCGGGCAGCATGACGAGGATGCGCGACCCCTTGGGGGCCGTCTTCGCGATCTCGAGCGCGCCGGCGAAGGTCGCTCCGCCGCTGATGCCGCAGAAAATGCCTTCCTTGCGCGCAAGCTCCTGGGCGCATTTCAGCGCCGCATCGCCCGGGATCGGGCAGAATTCGTCGATGAGCCGCGCCTCGAGAACGTCGTTGGCGAGCTTCGGGATGAAGTCGGGCGACCAGCCCTGCATGAGGTGCGGGCGGAAATTCGGGTGGCTCTTTTCGGGGCTGCCATCGGCAAGGTAGCTCTGGGCTATCCCGGAGGACAGAAGCGGTGCGTTGTCGGGCTCGCAGGCGATGACCTTCGTCCGCGGGCTTTTCGCCTTCAGCACGCGCGCGACGCCCTTCATGGTTCCGCCCGTCCCGAAACCGCTGACCCAGTAGTCGAGGCCGGTTTCGGCGAAATCTTCGAGGATCTCTTCCGCGGTCGTGCGGGAATGCATGTCGGGATTGGCCTCGTTCTCGAACTGGCGGCAGAGGAACCAGCCGTGCTTTTCGGCCAGTTCCCGCGCCTTGGCGACCATGCCGCTGCCCTTTTCCGAGGCGGGAGTGAGGATCACCTTCGCGCCGAGAAAACGCATGAGCTTGCGCCGCTCGACGCTGAAGCTTTCGGCCATGGTGACGACGAGGGGGTATCCCTTCTGGGCGCAGACCATGGCGAGTCCGATCCCGGTATTGCCGCTGGTCGCCTCGATCACGGTCTGGCCCGGCTTCAGGCTTCCGTCGCGCTCCGCCGCCTCGATGATGCCGAGAGCGAGCCGGTCCTTGATCGAGCCGAGGGGGTTGAAGGATTCGAGCTTCACGAAAAGCTCGACGCCTTCAGGCGCGAGGTTGTTGATCCGCACGACGGGCGTGTTGCCCACGGTATCGAGGATGGATGACTTGATGCCCGGCATTGCGGATCTCCTTTCAGACGGGTGCGGGATTCACTGCGCGAAGGTTGCGGTCGCGACGGCAGGCTTCGTCCGGCGCTTCGTGCGGCGAGGCCATTCGCAATAGGGGCCGACGACCTCGGGGGCAGTGGTGCCAAAGCGGTGATACTTGACGGTGGCAGACATCGTTCTTTCCTTTCCGGTCTGCGACGAAGGGGACTTCTGGTGCCTTCGTCCGGTGGGCGACGGGGGCCATGCCTTCCGCGTCACATGGGAAATTGTTGATGTCAGACAGACTGCCCCCCGGCCGTTTCAGCGGGATATCGCGCTGGCCGGGGTTTCGTTTCGATTGTTTCAGCGGAAACGGGTGGCGGCCGGAAGCCTACTGCGGGTCGTATATGTAGCCCACGCCGCGAACGGTGCGGATCACTTCCGGCTTCTGCGGGTTGAGCTCTATCTTCTTGCGAATCCGCGAAATCCGGATGTCGATGCTGCGGTCGAACGGGTCCCAGGACCGGTCGTGCGCGCCCTCGAGGATCTGGTCACGGTTCAGGACACGGCCGCGGTTCCGCGCGAAGAGCTTCAGGAGGTTGTACTCCATCGATGTTAGGGGGATCTCGTTTCCGTGTGCGTCCGTCAGCTTCGCCGCCTCGATATCGAGCCAGGCCTTGCCGAAGGGGAAGCGCGTGCGCTCGGCTTCCGGGACGACCTCCTGCGCGGCACGGCGGCGGAGAACCGCCTTGATCCGCGCCGTCAGCTCGCGAAGGTCCACGGGCTTCCCGAGATAGTCGTCCGCGCCCATTTCGAGGCCGACGATACGGTCGACCACTTCGCCCGCGGCCGTCAGCATGATCACCGCCGGTGCGTCGCTGTCCTGAAGGCTCCGCAGCACCGAAAGGCCATCCTCACCCGGCATGTTTATGTCCAGAAGGACGAGCCCGGGCGCATCCGCGTCCAGTATCTCCCGAAGTTCGGCGGCGTTGCCGGCGCAGCTGATCCTGAATCCTCGCTTCCCGAGGTATTCGGCGAGCATCTCGCGCACGTCGGCTTCGTCGTCGCAGACGACGATATGCTGTGTCTCGCTCATCCCGGACCTCCGGGGTTCTGCATCGCTTCCTGCATCTTGTGGGCAAGCTTGCGCAGTTCTCCGGGCGCGATCGGCTTTTCCAGGAACGGACAGCCGGCGCTTTCCAGGAAACCGCGCACCTGCGGGCTCATCGTGTCGCCTGTCACGAAGCCGACGCGCCTTGCGAGGCCGGGGAAATCCCGCTGAATGGTCTCGTAGAACTCGCGCCCGTTCATCCCTGGCATGTTGAGGTCGCTGAGGACCAGCGAATATGTCCGCTCCCTCAGGAGCCCTATCGCTTCCCGCGCGGAGGCGGCGCTGTCGACCTCGTAACCGTCCTTTGTCAGGATTTCGCGGATGAGGTCGGCGACATCCGGTTCGTCGTCGACGACGAGGATGCTGCCCCGCGCCTCGCCTTCCTCCGTCGTTCCGGCTTCCGATTGCGGTGCCGTCCCGGTGGCCGCTATCGGCAGACGGATGAAGATCGTCGCCCCCTCCGCGGTGGGGGGTTCCACGCGGATCAGTCCGGAATGGGCGGTCACGACGCGGTGGCAGAAGGCAAGGCCGATCCCCGTGCCCTGTCCTACCTCCTTCGTCGTGAAGAGCGGGTCGAAGATCCGGCTCCTGATCTTTTCGGGAATCCCCGGCCCGTTGTCGGCGACGCGGATATCCACCGCCTGCGCCGCCTTGTCGAACCGCGCGGAAATCCGGATCAGATCGCCGGTGCCGCTGTCCCGGATCGCCTGGTCGGCGTTCTTGACCAGGTTGATGAGGACCTGCGCGATCTGGTGCGCATCCGCGTGGATCGGGGGCAGGTCTTCCGGGACGTCGGTCTCGACCGGAGTGTCCAACCCGTCCGCGCCCTGCTGCAAGGCGTCGATCGCCATGTCCAGCGTTTCCGACAGGTCGATCGCGGAAAGCTTCGCCGGCTGCTGCCGCGCCATCGCGAGGAAGGACTTGACGATCCGCGCGCAGCGTTCGGCGGCATCGCTGATCTTCTCGATCCGCCGGAGCGTTTCCGGGTCGGCGGTTTCGTCGCGCATCATGAGCGCGTGCCCGACCACGACGGAAAGGGGGTTGTTCAGTTCATGCGCTACACCGGCCAGCAGCTCGCCAAGCGCGGACATCTTTTCCGCCTGGAAGATCTGTTCGCGCTGCTCGGCGAGGGTGCGGCGCATGTCCATTTCCTTGGTGATATCGACGGTCGAGGACACGACGACTTCTTCGCCCCTGTATTCGATGAGGCGGGCGGAGACGAGGCAGGGGAAGTGCGTCCCGTCGGGCCGGACGCCGGTGACGGGCATGTCATCGACCCGGCCATCGGGAAGCAGTGCCGTGATGAAATCGGCCCGTTCTTCCCGCGCCGCGAAATGTTCATGCGAATGGCGCGCCGGGCCAAACAGCTCCGTCGCCGCGGGCGAGCGGTAGATGATCCGTCCGTCGCCGACGCGCGACATCACCACGTTCGCCGGGCATGCCTCGAGGACCTTGCGCAGGAGGACGTCCGCCTCGCGTTCGTTGTCCTCGAGCTTTCGGCGCTCCGTTATGTCGCGCTGGGTCACGAGGAAGCCGCCCGTGGCGGTCTGGCGGATGCCGATTTCGTGGGTTCGACCGTTCGCCGCCTCCAGCTCAAGGGGCTGAACGTAGCGGTCGCCGTCGGCGAGGCGTGCCTCCATCCATTGCAGCCGGTCCCTCGCCGAGGGCGACATCGCCCCGCGCGTGACGGACTCCCGCAGGAGCATGTCCCAGGTGACGCCGCGCACGATGATGCCGGTCAGCGTGGGGTTGAGGCCCAGGTATCCCGCGTTGCAGCGCACGAGGCAGGCGTTTTCGTCGAAGATCGCGAGGCCCTCGGAGAGCGCCTCGATGACCTCGCCGAGAAGGTCATACGGCTGCTCGCCCGCTCCGGCTATCCTGTGTTCGCGGCTGCGAACGTGAGTGGCCCCGGCCCGCGCGGCCATCGTCAACCCACACCCTGGTTGGCCTTGACCTCGGCCTCAAGGCTCAGGATTTCCTCGGTTCCCTGCTGACCGAGGTCCAGCTTTCCCGACGGCCGGACCGAAAAGCGTTCGTCGAGCTGGTCGGCAAGGGCGTGATTGGCGACGATCTTCATCGGCCTGGCATGCTGGCAGAGAAGGTTCGCCTGGCTGACCGCCGGGCCGAACACGTCGTAGATGTATTTCTGGACACCGACCACCGAACCGATGACCGCCCCGGACGAGACGCCGATCCGGCAGTGCCAGTGGATCGGATGACCGGCATTCCGGCTTTCGAGGTAGCGGATGAAACGGATCGCGGCATTCGCGACGGAAAGCGCGTGCCCGTCGGCCGGGTCGGGCATGCCCGACATCGTGATGTAGACATCGCCGATCGTCTTGATCCGCTCGCAGCCGAACTGTTCGCCGATGCGGTCGAAGGCGGTGTAGATGTCGTTCAGTTCGCTGACGATGACGCCGGGATCGTGCTGGCTGACCAGGTCGGAGAAGCCCGAGAAGTCCAGGCAGAGGACCGAGACCTGTTCATAAAGCCTTGGGGTCACGACGCCGAAGGTCTTGTATTCCTCGTAGACCGACCGGGGCATCATGTTCAGCAGGAGCTTTTCGACCTGCTCCTTCTCCCGCTTTATCTCCCGCGTGTTGCGCTCGACCATCATCGAATAGGAATCGATCATCGACTCCAGTTCCTTGATACGCGTGATGTTCTGAAGCACCAGAACCGCGATCGGTTCCTCGCCGTCCAGGGCCCGGTTGAAGACCATCGCGACGGACATGGTGCGCCGGCGGACGCGGAACGTCGCTTCGGTCGCGAAACGTCCGTCGTCGGTCAGCGCCTTCTTGAGCGCGGCGATGTCGAAATCGGGAAAGAGGTCGCTCAGCTGTTGGCCCAGTTCGCTGTCGCCGAACCATTCCCGGAAGGTGTCGTTGAAGAACCGGAAACGCAGCGTCTCCGTGTCGAGAAGGGCGACCCCGACGCCGATCGCGCGCAACAGCTGTTCGTTGATCGCCTCGATTGACATGGCCTCAATCCACCACGAGGCCGCGGCGCAGTTCGAACGCCTTGGTGATCGTTTCGACGTCGTCCGGCTCCACCCCGTGATCCGCCAGCGTCTCGCCGAGGATCCGCTTGAGCGTGTCGAAATGCGCGTCAGCGATGCTCAGCCGGGCATGCATCTTCTGGATCTGGTCGTCCGTGTAGGCTGCGGGACCTCCCATCAGCGAGGATACGAATTTCGTCTGGTGATCTACGATCCGGCTCATTTCCACTTCATCGAAGAATGGCCCGACCTCGTCATCGTCCAGCAGCCGATCATAGAGATCGAGGACGATCTTGCTGACAACCGAGAAGCCGCCGTACTTGTCGAAGAGTGTCCTGTCCATGCGTCCACCCTTGGTTATGCGGTGCCGCACATTCACGCGCGGTCCGCGTGCATATCCGGAAATCATCGGCAAATCGGGCCTTTCTGGCAAGGAATTTGACTTCATGGCTCCCGCGAAGTGTCCGTGCCGGCCGTTTCAGCCGTGTTTCGCGCTACCGGTATGAATGTTTCAGTTGTTTCTGGCGTGCGGGGTCGCGGCGAAGGTTCGAAACACGAAATCTATGTCTGCGAAATCCGCCTGAAACCCGGCGGTGGCAACTTGTCTTCATCAAGGTTCAGACAAAGGAGAGCGAACGATGATGAAGTATTTCAAGGAGTTCCACCAATCCCGGGGCGAACGCCGCATGGCGCGGCTGGACTACAGTTCGACGCGCCACCTCTCGGATCACATGCTGAAGGACATCGGCCTGAGCCGGGACGATGTAAGCCGCATGGCCTACCGCGTGGGGTGAAACACGCCGACTTCCTCCCTTGAACTGGCCCGCCTTCCAAGGCGGGCTTTTTTTGTCCCGGATGTGCAGGAAATGAAAAGGCCCCGCTCGATGTGAGCGGGGCCTTTCTGTGTTGGCGGGCCGGATCACGCCGCTGCGCGCTGCCCGTCCATGCCGTCGGCGATCCAGTTCTGGATTGCCTTCATCTCCCTGTTGAGCGCCACGTGGAGCCCCTTCACCCCGTCCATCGTCCAGGCGAATGAGGCGACTTGGTCGGTGATCTCGAAGAAGCCCGCGGAGAGTCCGTCGCGCAGCGCCGGATAGCTTTCGGGCCGGCCGGCGAGGATCGCGTCGGAGAGGATCTCGGCATCACGGAACGCATCGGTGATGCCATGCGCGGTGATCGGGTCCTTGAAATAGCCGGCATCGCCGACGAGCGCCCAGCCCGGCCCATGAGACTGGCGCAGGAAGCCGCGTTCGCCCGCGAAGGCCACGACCTCTCCGGTCGGGCGTGCCCCGGCCAGATCCGCCGCCATCTCGGGAAGATGCTCGCGCATCACGGCGTCCATGCCTTCGGCACCCTTGCCGCGCAGCTTCTCCCCGAACGCCGACTGGGGAACGGCGACGAAGACGCAGCTCTGCCCATCGTTCGTCGGGATGATGCCGCCCGAGGCGCCCGGCCGGAAATACCACCGATAGCCGCGGTTGGGGATGCCCTCGAAGTAGCGGTAGGCCACGGAGGAGGCGAAGCGGGATTGCTTGACCACCTCTGCGCCGGCGCGGCGCGCGACCGCGGAGCGGCGCCCGTCCGCGCCGATCACGATGTCCGCGCCGATCTCCTCGATCCGGTCCGTGCTCCGCCTGGTCCGCAAGCCGGCCACGCGGCCGTCGATTCCGTGGAGGAAGCCCGCGAAGCCCGTTCCGTACCGGAAACTCACGCCGCCGTCGGCCGCGGCTTCGACGAGCGCCGCGTCAAGGACCGTGCGCCGTGGCGCATAGAGCGCGTCGGTGCCGTGCATCGGGCGAATGTCGACGTCAACGGTCTCGTCGCCGTAGATGAAGGAGGTCCGACGGATCGCCGGCGTGCCTTCAGCCCGGATACGGTCGAGAATTCCCCATTTGCCGAGCTGCATGGCCGCGCCGCGCATCAGGGCGTGCGTGGACATCGTGTCGGTCCCCGGCTTGTCGTGATCTATCACGAGGACCTTCGCGCCCTGCCTTGCAAGCAGCATGGCGGTGGCCGCTCCGGCGCAGCGTGCGCCAACGATCACTGCGTCGTAGTGGTTCTGTTTCGTGTTCGCCGTCATTTCGAATGCTCCTTTCATGCGGCTATTGCTGTTGGGGTGGACAATTGACGGAGGATGTCGCGGGACAGGGCTGCGGCGTCCTGGCCGACCCCGTCGATGAAGGCCGAGCTGCGATGGCGCATGAAGGGAAGGCCAAGCACGTAGAGGCCCTCCACCGGCGTCACGCCGCCGTGGTTACGGATTTCTCCGTCGTCCCGGAAAACTGGCAGGTTGAGCCAGGGGTAGCGTCTCCGGTAACCCGTGGCCCAGACGATGGTCTCGATGCCGTTCGCCCGCAGGTCGAGCGTCGTCGGAGTTCCGGCGAACGGTGGCGGCGCGGTCCAGGCGGAAGGTTCCTCGGCCACCGGGCGCCCCGAGGTGCGGATATGCGCGTCGATCCGGGTCAGAAGCTTCTGCCGGCGTGCCTCGGCGGCGGCGCATTCCTCGGCCAGTTCGTCGGAGAGATGCACGAGACGCCCGGTGGCGCCGAGCGCCCGGCCAACAACCCGCACCCCGCGTGCCGCGAGGCGGTGGAGGTCGATGTCATGGCCGTCCTCGGTTCCGATCAGCTGGAGTGACGGCTGAGACTGCAGATGCCGCGGATCGGCGTCCGGCGGGCGCCGGTCCGTCAGGAAGCCGCTGGCATCGAGCCAGTGAAAGATGTCACGCCCGCGATACCGGCGCGGCGCGCGGACATGTCTGCCCGCGGCCAAAACGACCGAGCGCCCCGAGGTGCTGATCTCTTCGGCGAACTGGATGCCGGTCGCGGAGGACCCCACGACGAGAACGCCGCCCGAGGGAAGGTCATCCGCGCCGCGATAACGGTCGGGCGTGATCTGAAGCACGCCGTCGGGCAGTTCCCCGGCCCAGTCGGGCACGTTCGGGCGGTCGCAGGCACCAGTCGCGATCACGGCGGCGCGCGCGGCCCAGGTGCCCTTGCTGGTGGAGATCAGGAAGCGGCTGCCGATCCGGGACAGGCTGTACACCTCCGCGCCTTCGACGACCGGTGCGTCGAAGCTTTGTGCGTAGCCGGACAGGACATCGACGAATTCCGCCGAAGCCATGAAGCCGTCGGGGTCGCTGCCCGCGTAGGCATGGCCGGGAAGCCGCGTCATCCAGTTCGGCGTGAGAAGGCGGAGGGAGGGCCAGCGCTCCGAAATCCAGCGCTCGCCCACGCGGCCCCGTTCGAGGATAACGTGGTCTATGCCCCGGTCGGTGAGGCACCGGCTCATCGCGAGACCGGCCTGCCCCCCTCCGATAATCGCTACGTCAGTCCGCATGGTCATCTTGTCGCTCCGCAGTTCTGTTCTGCGGGGAGGTTTACGGACGCGGTGTTTCAGGCTGACGCCGGAGAATGGGCCGTCGTGTTTCATTTGTGTCCCAGGGCTGACGGCCAGAAAGGTCGCGCCCCCGAACACGAAGAAGCGCCCGCGACGAGGCGGGCGCTTCCAGGGGGATTGGGCTGGCCGTCAGGCTCCGGGGCTGGACAGGGTCGCCTCGGCCTCGGCGAGTGTCACGGGGCTGGCCCAGCTTCGTGTGACCGCGCTCCGGAAGGAGCGGTTGCCGCGTCTGCCAATCCCCGTGTGGTGATAGAGCGTGCCCTTTGAATGTGAGGTTTGGGTGTTCACTGCCGTTCCTCCTTTCGGATCGGATTCGGCCGGGCGGCGGGCCGCCCGGCCGGTGTCTCAGTTGGCGATGGCCGCGACGGTGACGGGAACGCCATTCGTCAGGATGTCGAACACCGCCGAGCGCGCAACCGACTGCTGGACGATCTTCTCGAGTTCCTCGTCGGGCGCGTCCCCCTTGATCTTGAAGGTGGCGCGGATGCCGCCGAAGCCGTTGCGCACCGTCTTGTCCATGCCGAAGATGCCGACGAGGTCGATATCGCCCTCGATCACGGTTTCGACCGAGTGAAGCTTCACCTGGCGGATCGAGGCGATGTTCCCGATCCCCGCCGTGATGCAGGAGGACAGGGCGGCCAGCACCAGTTCGACCGGGGTCGGGCCGTTGTCGCCGCCGACCAGCACCTTCGGGTGGTCCGCGTTCACGACCTGGGTGACGTCATGGGCCTGTTCGCCGCCCGCTCCGTAGAAGGTCGTGAACTCCGTCTTGCTGTGGGTTCCGGCGACCCAGCTGCCCTTGGCCTTGAAGGTGAACTTCGCGAGGTCGCGGTTCCCGTCCACGACGCCCAGCGTCGCGACGAGCGTGGGAACGTCGACGCCGTTCACGGCGACTTTGGCGTTCTTGTCCTTGGTTTCGGTGGTCATTTGTATCGTCTCCTCTGTGCTTCTGTCGTCGTCTCTTCGGGACGGCGGCTTTTCCTTTCGGCCGTCGCCCGAGACAGGGCGGTTCTAGGAGGCAGGTGTTTCAGTCGGATGCCAGGGGCCGGGGCGCGGCGTTTCAATGATTTCAGCGCGGGCGGGGACAATGCCATTGCATGGGGCGTCCGCGCGGTCTGTAATCGTCCCGCCAGACGCACAAGACCCGAGGCCCGGACGTGTCCGAGTTTGCAGACCTTCTTCCGCGGACGCGCATCGCCTATTTCACGATGGAGATCGCGCTCCGCCCCGAGATGCACACCTATGCCGGCGGGCTTGGCGTGCTTGCGGGGGATACGGCGCGGTCCTGCGCGGACCTGTCGCTGCCGGTCGTGTTCGTGACGCTCATCAACCGCGAAGGATACCTGCGACAGGAAATCAACGGCGCCGGCTCGCAGGTCGTGAAGCCGGATCCCTGGACGCCGGAGGATTGGGCGCGGCCCCTGGACGCGATGATTGCCCTCGAAATCGGGGACCGCGCGGTCTGGGTGGGGCCCTGGCTCTACCTTCTGCGCAGTCCGGCGGGGGGCGTGGTTCCGGTCCTCATGCTCGACACCCGGCTCGACCAGAACGACCCGGAGGACCGGGGCATCACCGACAGCCTCTATGGCGACGGTGACGAGTACCGGCTGAAGCAGGAAATCGTCCTCGGCATAGGCGGTGTGCGGATCCTGAACGCGCTGGGCTTCGCAATCGAAACCTTTCACATGAACGAGGGGCACTCGGCGCTTCTGGCCGCGTCGCTGCTCTGCCGCTACCCGCATCAATTCGGGAACAAGACTGCCGATGGCCTGAAGTTCGACGCCGACCGGGTCCGCGAGCGGTGCGTTTTCACGACCCATACGCCGGTCGAGGCAGGGCACGACAAGTTCGACTACGGTTCCGTGGAGCGGTTCGTCGGGAAGATCCTTCCGGTCGATCAACTGAGGCTCCTCGGCGGCGAGAACCACCTCAACATGACGCGGCTCGCCCTGAATCTCAGCGGCTTCATCAACGGCGTGGCCGAACGCCACGCGGACATCACCCGGAAGATGTTCCCGGTCTTCCGGATACGGGAGATCACGAACGGAATACATGTCGCAACCTGGGCGCATCCGGCCGTGGCGAAGCTCTATGATAAGGTCGCACCAAGCTGGCGCCACGAGCCGGAAGAACTGGTCAATGCCGACCTCATCGAAAACGAGGCGATCTGGTCTGCGCACCAGGGCGCCAAGGAAGAACTGATCGCGGAGGTGAAAAGGCTGACCGGGCAGGAGCTTTCGCCCGACATCCCTCTCATCGCGTTTGCCCGCCGGATGACGGGCTACAAGCGGCCCGACCTCCTGTTCGAGGATACGGACCGCCTGCGCCGGATCGCCAAGGATCGGCCATTCCAGGTCGTGATGGCCGGGAAGGCGCATCCGAACGACGCGACGGGTCAGGCGATCATAAGGGAACTGCACGAACATGCGCGGAAGCTTTCGGACGACATCCCGATGGCGTTTCTGCCCGATTACGGGATGTCGCTCGCGAAGGTCCTCGTTTCCGGGGCCGACATCTGGCTCAACACACCGCTGCCCCCGTACGAGGCTTCCGGGACCAGCGGAATGAAGGCCGCGGTGAACGGGGGGCTCAATCTCAGCGTGCTGGACGGGTGGTGGCTGGAAGGCTGGATCGAGGGCGATACGGGCTGGTCGATCGGGGCGGATGGCAGCGACCCGAAGCGGCACGCCCGGATGCTCTACGACAAGCTCGAAGGCACGGTTCTGCCGCTCTATTACGACGACCGTCGGGGCTGGATCCGCATGATGAAGGAGGCGATGGGCAAGATCGGCTGCCGCTTCAACAGCCAGCGCATGATGCGGCGCTACGCGTCCGAGGCCTATCTCAAGTAGGGCGCTTTCCCGTCAATCGAGCGTGCGGCGGAAGCGGGCCAGCGCGATGAGCGAGAAGGCGGCGACGAAACCGAGAAGGGCGAAGACCGGGCCGCTGACGTTCTGAATGTCGGCCCCTTTCAGCATCACCGCGCGGACGAGCCGCAGGAAATGCGTCAGCGGAAAGAGCTCGCCGAGGATCTGCGCCCAGCCCGGCATCCCACGAAACGGGAACATGAAGCCTGAAAGCAGGATCGAGGGAAGGAAGAAGAAGAACGTGAGCTGCATCGCCTGCATCTGCGTCCGGGCGAAGGTGGAGATCGTGTAGCCGAGGATGACCATCGACAGCACGAAGATGAGGACGCCAAGGAGCAGAAGCCAGAGTCCTCCCACGAAAGGCACGCCGAAGAGGCTTTTCGCCGCGACGAGGATCACGAGGACCTGGACCGCACCGACCCCGAAATAGGGCAGGACCTTGCCGAGCATGATCTCGAATGCCGTCGCCGGCATGGCAAGAAGGTTCTCCATCGTCCCGCGCTCGATCTCCCGGGTCAGTGCGATGGAGGTCATCATCACCATCGTCATTTGCAGGATCACGCCAAGAAGCCCCGGCACGATGTTGTATTGCGTGATGCCTTCCGGATTGTACCGGCGGTGGACGACCACGCGCAGCTGACTGCGGGCGGCTTCGGCCGCCTGCGCCTCGGCGTGACGCTCGTGGAGAAGAGCCTCCGCCGCGACCTGGCCGAGGGTGGAAATGGCCCCCGATGCGACGGCCGGATCGGTCGCGTCCGCCTCGATCAGGATCTGCGGATCGTCTCCGCGCTCGACGCGCCGGCCGAAGTCCGAAGGAACCGTGACGATGAAGGAGACCGCCCCGCGTTCCAGCAAGGCTTCCGCTTCGGTCGCGCTGACACCGGCATGTTCGAACCGGTAATATCCTGTCAGTTCGAGCGCGGTGACGATCGCGCGTGTATAGCGGTCCTGCGTTGCGGACACGAGGGCGGCAGGCAGGCGCTTCGGGTCCGTGTTGATCGCGAAGCCGAAGAGAACCAAGAGGATCAAGGGCACGCCCAGCATCATCGCAAAGGTGATACGGTCACGCCGCATCTGGATCGCTTCCTTGACGAGAAGCGCGCGAAGCCTGCGTGGCGAGAAGCGCCGGATCATTGGGTGGTCCCCTTCTTCTCTCCGATGAAGCGGATGAACGCGTCTTCAAGGCTCGTGTCCGCCGGTGACACGCGAACACCGGTTTCTGCGGCGACCTTGTCGACGGACTGCCGCAAGAGGGTCCTGTCCCGGCCCACGACGTGAAGCTTCGCGCCGAACGGGGCGACCTGGTCCACGCCGGGTTGGTGCAGTAGCAGCCGCTCCGCCTCGTCGATCCCGCCTCCCTCAAGAAGAAACGTATGAAGCCCGGCGCGGGCGATCACGTCGTCGACGGTGCCGCTGACGATGAGTGTTCCGAAGGAGATGTAGTTGATCTGGTGGCAGCGTTCCGCCTCGTCCATGTAATGCGTGGTGACGAGAACCGTCATCCCGCCGGCGGCAAGCTCGTGGATTTCTTCCCAGAATTCGCGCCGCGCCTTCGGGTCCACACCCGCCGTCGGTTCGTCCAGCAGCAGCAGCTTCGGCCGGTGCATGACGCAGGAGGCAAGGGCGAGGCGCTGCTTCCATCCGCCGGACAGCGTCCCGGCCAGCTGGTGACGGCGGGCCGTGAGTCCGAGCGTCTCCAGCGTGTCGCGGACGTCGGTGCCAGCGGGGTCGAGCCCGTACAGGCCAGCGACAAAGCGCAGGTTCTCCTCGATCGTGAGATCCTGGTAGAGCGAGAAGCTCTGCGTCATGTAGCCGATCTCTCGCTTGATCCGGTCGGCCTCGGTCAGCAGGTCATACCCGAGCACGGTGCCGCTGCCCTCGTCGGGCGTCAGGAGCCCGCACATGACGCGGATCATCGTCGTCTTTCCCGATCCGTTTGGTCCGAGGAAGCCCGAGATTTCGCCTCTCTGGACGGTCATGGAGACCTTGTCGACGACCGCCTTCCCGCCGAACCGTTTCACGAGGCCTTTGACGTCGATGGCCGCGTCGGTCATTTCGTCTCGTCCAGCCTTACGTCGACGATCTGGCCGGGTTTCAGCGCGAACGAGTCATCCGATGGGCGCGCCTCGACCAGGTAGACGAGCTTCTGCCGGTTCTCGAGCGAGTAGATGACCGGCGGCGTGAACTCGGGCGCGTCCGAAACATAGGTGACGGTGGCGGATTCGTCCGGCGCGCAGCCGTCGCAATCGACGGCAAGTCGGGTGCCGGGCGCGATATCGGCGATCGAGGCCTCGGGCACGTAAAGCCTCAGGAGTACGGCTCCGTCCGGCAGGACCGAAAGGACCGGCGCCTGCGGGCCGGCCATTTCGCCCGGTCGGCGCAGGATTTCGAACACGGCGCCCTCGGCCGGTGCCGTGAGGGTGCGCTGTTCCAGTTGCCAGGAGGCGGAATCGCGCCGGGCACTGGCTTGCGAGACCGCGGCCCCGGCCGCTTCGATCTGGTGCTGCCGCGCCGGAAGCCGGGCGACCGACAGATTGGCCTGGATCTCCGCCACCTGGGCTCGCGCCACGTCGAGCCGCGTCAGCGCGTCGTCCACCTGAGACTGCGGCGTGATTCCGCGGTCGAACAGGTCGATCTGCCGGTTCGCTTCCCTCTCGGCTTCGCGTTCCTGCGCCTGGGCCGAGGCGAGCGAGGCTTCGATAACCCTGATCTCCGCTTCCCGCATGCCTTCCTTGAGGTTTGAAAGCTGGCTCTCGGCCTGGGCGAGAGCCGCGACAGCCTCTGCCACCGCGATCTCGGCGTCGCGCGTCTCCATCCGGGCGAGCGTCTGCCCCTGCGCCACGCGATCGCCGCGCCGAACGGCCATCTCCTCGATCCGCGCGGTGGCGACCGGCGCGATCAGTACGAATTCGCCCTCGACATAGCCGGTCGCGAGCGGGGGCGGCGACGCGCAGGCCGCGAAGAAGCTGGCAAGGACGGTGATCGAACAGACAAGATCTGACATCGTTTCGACTTCCAACGGTCAGGGCCGGACACGTTCCGGATCGCCGGGGGGCGAAGTCCGGAAGCTCGGTCCGGCATTCCCAGTTTTTCCAGAGGATCACCGAGATTGCCCACCGATGCCAGCCCCGGCTTATGCCATGCCGGCTTCTGTTGCCGCCAGGCAGCCCAAAGCCCCAAGGACGGTCGGCGCTTGACGTGGATCAATGCCCTTCCATGCGGGACTTGTGAAGTTTGGGCCAATTGCAGAGCCCCTTTGGTCACCCGGTGTCAAGGCGGCCATCCCCCGCTGCTGGGCCGGCGCCGCGACGCGAGGGAGCATTCCTGGGATGCCGCATTATGTTCGAACCCGCACCTGAACCTTCTCACGGCGCCTCCGACCGCGCAGGGGCTGCGCCTAGGCGGCCGGATCGGACGGTAGCCGGATGACAGGCGCCACCGAGATGTCAGAACGGGCCGAAACCCATCCCGCCGCGCGAGGCGTCGTTTCCTTCGCGACGGGTTCGGTTGTCGACGTCCGGTTCCCCGCGGGTGAGCTGCCCGAGATCAACACGGCGCTGGAGGTCCTCTGGGATGGGCCGCATCGCCTGACACTCGAGGTCCAGCATCACTCCGACCCCCGGACCGCGCGCTGCGTGGCGATCCAGGAAACGGCCGGGCTGGCCTGCGGAACGCCTGTCCGGGACACGGGAGCGCCGATCGCCGTACCGGTGGGCGAAAAGGTGCTTGGAAGGCTCATCAACGTCGTTGGAGAGCCCATCGATCACGGGGCGCCACTGGACGACGAGGTTCCCCGGCGCGGAATACATCGCAAGCCGCCGAGCCTGTCGGAGCAGAGCACGTCGAGCGAGCTTTTTCTGAGCGGCATCAAGATCATAGACCTGCTCGCTCCGCTGGCGCACGGGGGCAAGGCAGCGATGTTCGGCGGCGCCGGCGTGGGGAAGACCGTTCTGATCATGGAACTGATCCGCACGATGTCGGACCGCTACAAGGGCACTTCGGTCTTTGCCGGCGTGGGGGAGCGGTCGCGGGAAGGTCACGAACTCTGGCTGGAACTCAAGCGGTCGGGCGTCCTCGACCGCGCTGTTCTGGTCTTCGGCCAGATGAACGAACCGCCCGGGGCACGCTGGCGCGTGGGCCTCACCGCGCTGACCGTGGCGGAGTTCTTCCGGGATGCGGCCCACCAGGATGTCTTGCTGCTGATCGACAACGTGTTCCGGTTCGTGCAGGCGGGTAGCGAAGTGTCGGGCCTCTTGGGGCGCCTTCCCTCGCGCGTCGGCTACCAGCCCACGCTGGCGACCGAGATCGCGGAACTCGAAGAGCGCATCGCCTCGGTCAAGGGGGCAGCGGTCACATCGATCCAGGCGGTCTACGTTCCTGCCGATGACTTCACGGACCCGGCGGTGGCCGAAACCTTCACGCATCTCGATTCCTCAATCGTCCTCAGCCGCGAGATGGCGAGCCAGGGCCTTTACCCAGCCGTGGACCCGCTTGCGTCAAGCTCGACGCTTCAGGATCCGGCGATCATCGGCCAGGAGCATTACGAGACGGCGGAGGAGGTGCGGCGCCTGATCGAGCAGTACCGCGAACTTCAAGAGATCATCTCGCTCCTCGGGATCGAGGAACTCAGCGCGGCGGACAGGCAGGCTGTTGGGCGCGCGCGCAGGCTGATACGTTTTCTCACCCAGCCGTTCGCGGTCACGTCGCAGTTCACGGGGCGGAAGGGGGCCTCCGTGTCGCTCAAGGATACTCTGGCCGGGTGCCGTGCTATCCTCGACGGAGAAACAGACGACTGGCAGGAAAGCTCGCTCTACATGGTCGGGACGCTCGACGATGCGCGTGCCAAGGAAGCCGGCGTGAGCGAGGACGGATGAGGCTGGTCGTGACAACACCGACTGAGGTCATCGCGGACGCGTCCGACGTCAGCCACATCCGGGCCGAAGACGAGACCGGCGCCTTCGGAATTCTTCCGGGGCACGCCGATTTCCTGACCATCCTGCCGGCTTCCGTCGTCTCATGGCGAAGAACGGACGGCGCGGAACGTTTCGTCGTGGTGCATGGCGGCGTTCTGACGGTCAACGCGGGCGAGCGTGTCGAGATCGCCGCACGAGGAGCCTTCTGCGAGGACGACCTCGCCAACCTCGACACGACGATGCTGGAGGAATTGCAGCGCTCTGACGAGACCGAGGAGGTTTCGCGCACGACCGCGACGCGTCTGCATCTGGCGACGATCCGGCAAATCCAACGGGTGCTCCAGGGAGGGCGGAATTCGCAGCCCGGAGCGCTTTCGCCGCAGTCACCCGAGGACTAAGATGAATTGGCTCAGGACCGGACCGGATCATGACGGAAAACTCGAACCACGAAGGCCGCGAGAAGATGAAGGAGGCCATACGCCTCCGCCAGTCGCGCCGCGAGCAGTGGGAAAAGGAGGGCGAAAGGCCGGTCTGGAGAAACCTGTCGATGGTCGGCGCGCTCGGTTGGCTCATCGTGACGCCGACGCTCCTCGGCGTGATGATAGGAAGATGGATCGATGGCCGGTTCGACACCGGCGTCTTCTTCAGCGGGTCGCTCACGTTTCTCGGTGTCAGCCTGGGCTTCTACCTGGCCTGGAAGAGGATGAACGAAGAGTGAAACGGACCGAGCCATTCAGGTCTCGCCCGGCCGGAGGGCGCTGAGGGATGGAAGGCAACCCGCTCGTTCCCGATATCGTCCTGCAACTCGGCCCGGTCCAGATCAGCCGGGCCGTCGTCACGACATGGGCGATCATGCTGGCCCTTGCCGCCTTCCTCCTGATCGCCCTGCGCAGGCCCAAGGTCGAGGCAGGTCCCCTGCAGGCATTCCTGGAGGTCATCGTCGACACGATCGAGAGACAGCTGAAGGACGTCCTGGCGCGTGATCCCGGGCCGTTCCTGCCGCTTCTGGGCTCGCTTTTCATATTCCTCGTTCTTGCGAACCTCGCGGCGGTCTTTCCCGGCGCCGCGCCGCCAACGGGCCACATCGAAACGCCCGCCGCGCTGGCCGCGATCGTCTTCTTGTCGGTTCATTTCTATGGCGTCAGGTCGCGCGGGCTTGGCCGGTATCTGCGCCACTACCTCCAGCCCAACCCGTTCCTCCTTCCGCTGAACGTGCTGTCCGAACTGACCCGCACCTTCTCGCTCATGATCCGGCTGTTCGGGAACATGATGAGCCACGAGTTCGTCATCGCAATCGTCGTGTTCCTGGCCGGATTGTTCCTTCCCGTCCCATTCATGCTGCTCGGCATCCTTATCGGGATCATCCAGGCCTACATCTTCACGATCCTCGCGACGGTCTATGTGGCCGCCGCCGTCGGGGCCGTGGAAGCTTGACAGAGGAGACTTCATGGAAAATGCCGCAGAACTCCTGAGCATCATCGGCGCGGTGGTGGCAGTGTCCTTCGGGGCGATCTTCCCCGCGCTCAGCGAGGGGCGCGCCCTGGCAGCCGCGATGGAGGCCATCGCCCGGCAGCCGGAAGCGGCGGGCACGCTTTCGCGGACGCTCTTCGTGGGCCTCGCGATGATCGAGACCATGGCGATCTACTGCCTCGTCATCGCGCTCCTGCTCCTCTACGCCAATCCGTTCGTCGGCTGACGATGCAGATCGACTGGTGGACACTGGCGATCCAGACGATCAACTTCATCGTCGTCGTCTGGCTTCTGACCCGGTTCCTCTACCGGCCGGTCAAGGATGTCATCGCGAAGCGGCAGGCCATTGCCGAGGAGGCCCTTTCGGGGGCTCGGAAGAAAACCGAGGAAGCCGAGGAGGCCCGCCGAAACTACGAAGAGGAACGTTCCAACCTGGCTGCGGCGCAGCGTGAGCGCGAGGCCGAGCTTCACACCGAGATGGAGAAGGAACGGCAGGCGGCGATCGGCGAGGCGAAGAAGCAGGCCGACCACCTGCTCGCCGATGCGAAAGAGAGGATAGAACGGGAACGGGAAGAAGCGCTGGACGCGCTCAGGGAAGAGATCACGTCGCTTGCCGCCGACCTCGCCGCCAAGGCCCTCGCCGGGGCGGGAATGGCGGGTGCGGGTGAAGCGATGCTCGAGCGGGTGGCAAGGCACCTCTCTGCATTGCCCGAAAAGGATCTGACGGAACTGAAGGAAGACGCCGCCCGCGCCGGGGCGTCGGTTGTCGTCACCTCCGCCGCCCCGATCCCGGATGATGAGCAGTCCAGGTGGCGATCGCGCCTTCGGGAATGGATCGGGCAGGGTGCGCGAATCGAATTCGAGGTGAAGCCGGAGATAATCGGAGGCGTGGAGCTTCATTTCGCGCATGGAGTTCTCAGCTTTTCCATCGCCGAGGCGCTCAGGGCAGCAGCGGAACGGGTGAGGGGATAGGCGGATGGCGCTGGAGGATGAAGCCCGAGCCTGGATTTCCGAAGCGCGCGACAGGCTGAGCCGCTTATCCGCAGGACCCAGGCTGGAGCGGATCGGGCGCGTCGAGGAAATCGGGGACGGCGTCGCGACGGTTTCGGGCCTTCCCCACACGAAGCTCGACGAGCTTCTCCGGTTCGAGGACGGAACCGTCGGGCTCACCATGAAGGTCGGGGAACAGTCCATCGGTTGCGTACTTCTAGCCGCGGGCGAGGGTATCTCGGCCGGTGGCAAGGTCTTCGGAACCGGCGAGATCATCCGCGTGCCAGTTGGAGAGGCGCTGCTCGGGCGCGTCATCTCTCCGACGGGCGAACCGCTGGACGAGGGGCCGCCGATCGAGGCGGAGCGCTTCGACCCCATCGAACGGCCGGCCCCCGGCATCGTGGACCGCGAACTCGTCACCGATCCGATGCTGACCGGGCTCACGGTGATCGACGCGATGATCCCCTTGGGGAAGGGGCAGCGGGAGCTGATCATCGGCGACCGCAAGACCGGGAAGACCACGATCGCCATCGACACGATGATCAACCAGCGCCGGTCCGACGTCATCTGTGTCTACGCGGCGATCGGGCAGAAGGCTTCGACCGTCGCGCGGGTGATCGAGGCGGTAAACAAATACGGCGCGCCGGAGCGTTGCATCTTTGTCGTCGGTTCCGCCGACGCCGTTCCCGGCGCCCAGTGGATCACGCCCTACGCCGCCTGCACGATGGCGGAATATTTCCGGGATCGCGGGCAGGACGCGCTGCTGATCCTCGACGACATGACGAAACACGCCATCGTCTACCGCCAGATTTCCCTCCTCCTTCGGAAGCCGCCCGGGCGGGAAGCCTATCCCGGCGACGTATTCTACCTTCACGCGCGGCTTCTGGAGCGGGCGGCGAAGCTGTCGGATGACCTTGGCGGCGGCTCTCTCACGACGATTCCAATCGCCGAGACGCAGGCCGGGAACCTGACGGCCTACATCCCCACGAACCTCATCTCCATCACGGACGGGCAGGTCTATCTGGAGCCGAAGCTTTTCTACGAAGGGCAAAAGCCAGCCGTGAACGTCGGGATGAGCGTGTCGCGGGTGGGCGGCGCGACGCAGGCCAAGGCTATCAGGGCGCTCGCGGAGTCGCTCAAGCTCGACTACGCGCAGTTCCTGGAACTGGAGATATTCACCCGCTTCGGCACGATGGTGGACGAACGGACGGCTCAGAAGATCGAGCACGGCCGCCGCCTGCGCGCCATCCTCGGGCAGGTGGAATACGAACCCGTCCCGCTGTCGCAGCAGGTCGCACTGCTTCTCGCGGTCGCCACGGGGCGGCTCGACAAGCTTCCCATTGGGAGCGTCGGCGAGTTCAAGTCCATGCTCGCCGAGCGCCTTCCGAATGCTCGCCCGCGCGCCGTTGCGGATATCGAGAACACGAAACAGCTGTCCGATGATAACCGCGCCGCGCTTGTGGAGGTGATCGACGACTGCCTGGCCGACATGAAAGCCGAAGCGAAGGAGGCGACCGGATAGGTGGAGCAGCTGCCAAAGATCGAGGCGCGGATCGAAAGCCTTGGCGAGCTGGACGATCTCGTCGGGGCGCTGAGGTCCATGTCGGCTTCGCATGCGCGCGCGGCGCAGGCGGCGTTCCAGGCCACGCGCAGCTATTGCCGCATTATCGAACGGGCGATCGGCAGCCTGGCTGCGATGGCGAACGGTGCGGCCGTCAGCGGCGGGGCGGAAAACGACCGGGTCCTGATCGCTGTCGGTTCCGAGCACGGGTTCGTGGGCGGGTTCAACCAGCAACTGATTGACCGGGTCCGGTCGGAGATGGAGGAGGGGGAGGCTCTCATCGTCGTTGGCCGGCGGGGTGAGGCACGCGCCAGAGAGGTCGGTCTGGCCGTCGAGCGAAGCTTCCCGATGACGTCCAATGTCGCCGGCATCACGCCCCTGGCCCGCAGGATCAGCGCCCGGCTGACGGAGGCGAGCAGCGCGCGGATCGCGTTCGCCCGTTACCGCCATGGGGCGGCATACGACGTGACGATCAAGCGCGTCCTGCCTCTGAAAAGGAGCCTGACCGGCAGCGCCGCTAAGGACGCGGCTCCGCTGCACCATCTGCCCCTCGCGCGTCTCATGCAGGGGCTGGCCTCGGAATACCTCTTCGCGGAGGTCGCGGATGCCCTCGTCGAAAGCCTCGCCAGCGAGAACGCCGCGCGGTTGCGCACGATGGAGGCCGCGAGCCGGAACATCGAGGACAAGCTGGACAAGCTGCGCCGGGACGAACGGGCCGTACGCCAGGAAGAGATCACGTCCGATCTTCTGGATGTCGTCACGGGGGTCGCCGCAGTCATCGAGGACTGAGGCCGGTCTAGATCACCACGCTCGCGCCCTTGACCCAGCCCCAGGCTTCTTCAAGGGCTTCGCCGGGAAAGATCCGAACCTCGCACTTGAACAGGAAGCTGCTGAGCCGGATGCACCAGTTCACCCAGGCAGGAGCACCGACGACCGCGAGGCGTTCGAAATCCCCGGCGTGGGAAAAGCCGAAGGAGGCGTCGTCCCAGGCGGCCTGCATGTCCCAGCCTTCGAACCCCTCGTCCATGTAGAAGAGAAGGTCGAGCTTGCCGTGCTGTCTGAACAGCTCTTCGAGTTTCGGCAGGAGATCACGGTAATCCGCTTCCTTCAGACGACCCGTGGCCCTCAGGCCGACGATCCTGCCCATGCTGCCTTCCATGAATTCTATCATGCCATCACCCGCCCTTACGTGTTCTTCGTGATCCACCGCTCGAGTTCATCCTTCAGCGCGTCCGCCTCTTCCTGGAAACTCGCGTGAAGGGCGGACCACTCCTCGGCATGTCGTTCCGAGGCGTGTTCGATCCGGTCGCGCAGTTCGTCGTGGCGGTCCTTCAGCACCACGAGAGCCTTCAACGCCTCCACCTTGCCTGCCATGCCGGCTTCATCCAGGTTACGGCGCGCCATCTCGATTTCCCCGTCGACCCGTTCGAGCTGTTCCTTGAGGTGGTCGACATATGTGCGAGCCGTCATGCGCCGAGCCCTCCAGCATCCGAGCCTTCGCACAGACTGCGTAGCGCGGGGGAAGGAGCGGGCATTAACTTCGGTCAACCCGCGCTTGCGTGAGGGTCCTGAAGCTGCCGTCGAGGCGTCAAAGCCGGAACCGCTGATGCATCCCCGGCACTTCGACCTGCGTCTCGCCAAGCTCTTCCACGAAGACGTCCATTGCACGGCGTTCGCCGTGGACAAGGAAGGTTCTTTCCGGCTGTCCGGTGCGGCGATACCATTCGAGAAGCTCGGTCTTGTCCGCATGCGCGGAGAAACCGTTGATCGTGTGGATGCGCGCGCGGATGGGAATCTCGTCGCCGAAAAGCTTCACGCTCTTGGCGCCGTCGATGATGATGCGGGCCAGCGTTCCCTCCGCGGCGTATCCCACGAAGATCACGCTGCAATCGTTGTGCGCGAGGTTGTGGCGCAGGTGATGTCGGACACGGCCGCCCGTGCACATGCCGGACCCCGCCATGATGATGGCTCCGGACCGGATCTGGTTCAGCGCGATGGATTCCGAAGCGTCCCGGGTGAAATGCAGGTCTGGCAGCCGGAATGGATCCTTGCCGTGGTTCAGCATCTCGGCGATACCGGGCTTGTAGGCTTCCGGGTGACGGCGGAACAGCTCGGTGGCCGAGATCGCCATGGGCGAGTCGAGGAAGACCCGGAGGTTCTTCCGGATCTCCTCCCGTTCCATGCCTTCACGCAGGAAGAAAAGCAGCTCCTGCGCGCGTTCGAGGGCAAAGGTCGGAATGATCACGTTGCCACCCCGCGCGTCGGCATCCCGGATTGCCTCGTAGAATTCATCCACGGAGTCCTCGAGGGAGCGATGATCCCTGTCGCCGTAAGTCGTCTCCATGACGACCACGTCGACGTTCGACGGCGGTTGCGGATCGTTCAGAAGCGGCCGATCGTGGCCGCCGATGTCGCCAGAGAACAGGACGCGCTTGCGGTAACCGTGCTCTTCCAATTCCAGAAGCACGCTGGCCGAACCCAGGATGTGCCCGGCATCCACGAAGGTCGCCCTCACGCCGTCCCCAAGCGTGATCGGCGTGCCGTATTCGGCCGTCCGGCCGAAGCAGTCGAAACTGTTCAGCGCGTCCATCGTGTCGTAGAGCGGGCCGGCAGGCTGTTCGCCCTTGTGGTTCCGCGAGGCTTTCCGGTGCCGGCGGTGCGCTTCCTCCTCGTGCAGGTGCGCGGAATCCAGAAGAACGAGCCGCGCCAGCTCTCGCGTCGCCGCCGTGGTGATGATCTCGCCCTTGAAGCCGCGTTTGACGAGAAGGGGAATACGTCCGCAATGGTCGAGATGCGCATGCGTCAGCAGCAGGATGTCGATGCCGGCGGGATCGAAGCCGAACGGCTCGGCATTCTCCTCGTGCAGCTCGCGCCCGCCTTGAAACATGCCGCAATCGACGAGGATCCGTTGCCCGGAGCATTCGATCAGATGGCAGGAGCCGGTAACACCCTCCGCAGCGCCATGAAATGAGACATGCATGGCAGCCCCCTGATTTCCAACGCTTTGTGCCTCGAGGCTATTCGGTAAGGGGCCTTCCGGCAAGTTCGTACCACCGGACGATGTCGTCCCATATCTCCTGCGCCGTCTCCGCGAACCAGAAAAGATCCCGGTCCTCGGGGTCAATGACGCCCTCTTCGACGAGGAAATCGGGGTTGAACACGTTCATCCAGTAATCCTGTCCGACGAGGATGACCGGGACGGGAGTGATCTTTCGGGTCTGGATCAGCGTCAGCGTCTCGAACAACTCGTCGAGCGTTCCGAAGCCTCCCGGAAAGACGACAAGCGCCCGCGCGCGGAGCAGGAAGTGGAGCTTGCGCAGCCCGAAATAGTGGAACCTGACGCAGAGTTCGGGAGTGATGTAGGGGTTGGGGTATTGTTCGTGCGGCAGTGTGATATTGAGGCCGACCGATCTTGCCCCAACATCGTGCGCCCCGCGGTTCGCGGCCTCCATGATCCCTGGCCCGCCGCCGGTGACGATCGCCAGCCGGTCGCCCATCCGGTTTTCCGCCTTGCCGACGATGCGCCCGAATTCGGCGGCGATTTCGTAGAAGCGGCTCTTGGCCAGAATGCGCTCGGCGACGTACAGGTTCCGCCGAAGCTCCGGGTTGGTCGGGTCGGCTTTCAGTTCCGAGGTCAATTCCTCAACCCGCCGGCGCGCGGCTTTCGGCTCGCCTACGCGAGTGCTTCCGAAGACCACGATGGAATGGGCGATGCCATGTTCTTCCAGAAGCGTTTCCGCCTTCTGATAGTCAAGCTGCAGACGGATGCCGCGGGTGTCGTCGCGTTCGAGGAACTCGACGTCCTGATCGGCCTGGCGGTAGTTCGGGCTTTGCATGATGGCCGCCACGAGGCCGGGGGCGGCCGCATCCTCGTGGCCGGGTTTCGGCGCGCACCAGGGCAGGCCGCAGCGCCGTTGGAGCGGATGCGCGGGCGATGGTTTTCCGGGGGGCGGTTCCGTGGTTTTCGGCATGGAATGATTGCTCCGTAATGTTCCGGCGAGACCGGGCTGTCCGCCCGCTGCGGTCTGGGCTTCGTTGTCCGGCCGTCGGTGGCCGGACAAGACGATGCGCCGCCTTGTCCGCTACGGTAATCCGAACGCCGGCCTGCGGCCGCGTCAAGCGTGCCGTCGCGATGCCGGGCAGCAATGGGATCGCGCTTCATTCCGAGCGCACGAACCTCGGGGAGGTCAAAGAGATGCCGTGGCCGGCATCGCCCTTTGGCCTGGCACTTGCCCGTCCCGAAAGCCGTTCGGATGCTGATTTCCGGCTATTGTCTCGCCTGCGACTGGAGCGGGACGGACGTGCCGCCACCGCGGATCGTCTCGAGTGCGGCCGCTGCCGAAGTTGACCCGGCCAAGGACGCAACGACCCGTTCCTCGCATACCGCGCCGCTCAGATCCTCGCCGGAGCTGCGCTGCGGAATCAGCACGCTGCCGATCAGCAGGAGAGTCAGTCCGGCAAACGCGGCAATGATGGCGAGGGGGCTGATCGGCAAGCCGCGACGGGAACTCGTCGGGGCCGTTTGAGCCTTTGCCGGCTCGGCGACGGCTACTTCGGTTTCGGCCGTAGGCTCCTGCGCCACTTCTGGCGGGACGATGCGCTGCGCGGAGGGAGCGACGACGGGCGGCTCGGGCTTCGCCGCAACCACCTCTGCTTCAGCTGCGTTGGTGCGCTCCGCAGCCGTCCTCAGGACCTCGCTGATGAGGCGGTCGACCGTGTCGGAAGACTTCGGCAGAGCGGCGGTCGCCGGCATCTCTGACGGTGACTTCGGGTCCGACCCGCCGCCGGGTTGGGCGGCATCGTGCGGTGCGGCCGCAGGCTCATGCCGGGCCGGGGCGATGCCGTCCTCGATCATGTCGATCCAGACATCGGCGGTCGGAATGCGATCCTCGGGCAGCACGCGCAACGCCTTGTCCAGCGCGGTGAGGAACCTTTCCGGATAGCCCACGATGCGGCCCGACAGAGGAGGACACGGGTCGGGCCTGCCCTTGGCCACCATCGCCAGACGGTGCTTGCTGTCCGGCGGAGCCGTGCCGGCGATCAGGTGGTGGAAGGTCGCCGCGAGCGAATAGAGGTCGCTGGATTCGATCTGTGCCCCGCCGGCGAGGTAGAATTCCTGCGGCGAATATCCGTCCTTGACCACCCGCATGGCGGAGGCGGCGCGTCCCGTCGCGGACACCTGGTCGCGGGCGGCGCCGAAATCGATCAGGACGGGTTCGCCATCGGGCCTGATCAGGATGTTCTCGGGAGAGATATCGCGGTGCAGCACACCCTTGCGGTGGATGAACGCCACGGCCCGCAGGAGCTTCTTCAGAAGCGTGATGACTTCGTCTGGTGCGAGGGGCGCGCGTTCGTCTTCGATCAGCGCGAGGAGGTCGTGTCCCTCGACATAATCCATCGCCATGTAGGCCGTGTCGTTGTCTTCGAAGACCTGGTGCACGCCCACGATGTTCGGGTGTGCGAGCCTTGAAAGCGCCTTGGCCTCGCGGATGAAGAGGCGGACGAGCGACCGGAACGCCTCCTTGTGGTCGCGGGTCCGCACCGCCACGGCATTGTTGGCGCGTCGGCACAGGGCGTCCGCGAAGCATTCCTTCACCACGACCTTCCGGTCGAGGCTATCTGTGGCAAGATAAATGATCCCGAAGCCGCCGCTGTTGAGGAAGCTCTGGATCGTATACTGGCCGTGGAACAGCTTCGTGCCCGGAAGTAGCTCGTCAACGTAGTCCGAAAGGCCGGGCGCGCTTTCGGTGGCGAGTGCAACAGACATCCGATCCCCCGTCATCCTTCGCTGCTCGCAGCGAAACGAATGCGCGGGATCTACTCCACTATCACATTTGTTTGTTTCGCGTGCGGCGACAAAACTTCACTAGGTCGGCCATTACACACCGGTTGCAAACAATATCCACCATTCAATCGTTAGTTGAACTATGGGCAAGATTTTGCCCGAATCGCAACGATTAAATGACTCGAATTACTTCGACCACCGACTCAGGCGATCGGTCGACATCCTGCGGGGGTCCTGATTCAGCCGAGATGTCGCTGGCCCCGAAGCGCCGGTTTTTCGGCAATCGCGGCCATGAGTGCGGACCGGAAATCCTGCTGTAGCGCGGTCGGCTGCCAGTCCGCCCTGGTCGTAATTCCGATCGAGCGCCGGGTTCCCGGAACGTTGAAGGCGATTTCGGCGAGAAGGCCGGTCGCCAGCTCGTATTCGACCTGCGCCGGAGAGATCAGCGTAAGGTGGTCGGACTGCAGGAGAATGCCGCGCAGCGCGACGAGCGAGCCGGTCTCCACATGGCCTTCGGGCGCGCCTGGAGGGAAACCGGAGGCCAGCCGGTCGAAGATCGCGCGGTTCGGCGTGCCTTGGCGGGCAAGAACCCAAGGGTGCCGCGACAGGTCGGCGGCGGTAGGAGATGCGATCCCGGTCAGAGGGTGGCCCGCGCGCGCGACGACGGAAAGCTCGTCCTCGAACAGGGGTTCCTCGACGAAAGAGGCGGGGACCCCGGTTTCACGCAAAGCGCCAACGATCATGTCCAGCCGGCCTATGGCCAGTTGGTGGGCGAGCGACTCGTAGGAGCCTTCGACCAGCGCGATCCGCGCGCTGGGGTATTTCGCCGCCACGGCGACGATGGCCGAAGGTACGATCCGCGTGCGGGCCATCGGAAGGGCTCCGATCACGAGGCGGCCGTCGAATACGCCCCGCAGCGCGCGAAGTTCTTCCCTCGCGGCCTGGAATTCCTTGAGTGTCAGGCTCGCCCGCGCCGCGAGCATCTCTCCGTCCGGGGTCAGGTGAAGGCTTCGGTAGGCCCCGTCGAAAAGAGGCACGCCGACGATCCGTTCCAGATCGCGAGCGGCGCGCTGCAACGATGGCTCGGCCTGACCCAGAGCGCGGGCGGCGGCCGCGAAGCTACCGTTTTCGGCGAAGGCGGATATGGCGCGGAGCTGCGCGACGGTTGCGTGTCTTTCCAGCGAGTCGACGACGAGGCCCTTGGAAAGGCGCGACTTCGTCGCCATCCGGCGGGCCGCCTCGGCAAGATAGGCCAGCGCACGGCGGGCGCGGCGGTCCAGGATTTCGCCGGAAGGGGTCGCCGAAACCCCATTGCCCTGACGGGTCAGGAGGTCCGCGCCGAAAAGCTTTCCAAGCTTCGCGATCGCCTGCGAGGCCGCCGGCTGCGAGACGTGGATCGTCTCTGCCGCCGCCGACAGCGACTGCAGGCGGATCGCGGCCGTGAGAAGGCGTATGTGCCTCAGGTTCGGATACTCGGGGCGCTGTGTGTCGTGCGGTCTTGTCTTCTCGTCCGGAGACTTACCCATCGAAGAGCTTCCTGCCGTCTTGAGGTCCGCAGCTTTGGCTACATTGGACGAGGGGTCAAGCGGCCCGGCAAGGGCGGGCTCGCCGGCGAGGGTTCACACGAGCGCGCCCGTGCACGGTCGCCGGGGCCTATCCGATCATCGTCGTTGGAAGGTACAGGGCCAGCGAAGGGAAAAGCACGATCAGCACGACCGTGACGATCATTGCGAGAAGGAAGGGCAGGACGCCAAGGAAGATGTCGTTCACGGGCACGTCGCGCGCGACCGACTTCACGATGAAGACGTTGATGCCGACGGGCGGCGTGATGAGCCCCATTTCCAGCGTGATGACCACGAGAACGCCGAACCAGATCGGGTCGAAGCCGAGCGCGGTGATGACGGGGAGGAAGATCGGCATGGTCAGGACGAGCATCGCGAAGCCCTCCATGAAACAGCCGAGAACGAGGTAGGACAGGAGGATCACAGCCAGCACGCCATAGCGGCCGATGTCGAGCCCGGTCAGCGTATCGCCCACGAGCGTGGGCAGGTGGCTCAACGCGAGGAACGGACCGATGACATGCGCGGCGATCAGGATCAGCATGACCGTCGCAGTCGTCGCGACACTGTCCTTGAGCGCGACGATGAAGCCGCGGAGCGACAGCGTCCGGGAGGCGGCGCCGATGACGGCTGCGAGGCCGACGCCGACGGCCGAAGCCTCGACGGGGGAGAAGACGCCGAAGTAGATGCCGCCGATGGTGATGAAGACGATCATGACGATCGGGAGGGCGCCCAAACTCTTCCGGGCCTTTTCCGCCCAGTTCGTGGAGGGCCCGGCGGGCCCGAGTTCCGGGCGCATCAGCGTCAGGAACCAGACGGTCAGGATGAAGAGGAAGGAAAGCAGCAGCCCGGGCAGGACGCCTGCGAGGAAGAGACGACCAATCGATTCCTGCGTCAGGATCGCGTAGAGGACGAACCCGGTCGAGGGTGGGATCAGGATGCCGAGCGTTCCGCCGGCGGCAACGACCCCGGTCGACAATCTCGGCGAATAGTCGAACCGTTTCATCTCCGACAAGGACACGCGTCCCATGGTGAGGGCCGACGCGACCGATGACCCCGAGAGGGCGGCGAAGCCCGCGCAGCCGACGACCGTCGCCGAGGCGAGGCCGCCGCGGAACCGCCCTATCCAGGCATAAGCCGCATCGTAGAGCTTGCGGCTCATCCCGGCCTCGGTCGCAATGTTGCCGAGAAGAATGAACAGGGGGATCACGATCAGGTCGGCATTCGACGCGAGGTTGAACCCCTCGGAGGCCAGGAGCGACAGGGCGGCCTTCGGGCTGTTCAGGATGCTGACCCCGCCGAGCCCGACCACGATCATCGCGAAGGCGACGGGCACACGCAGCGCAAGCAAGGCGAAAAGCGCGGCGACGCCCGTTATGCCGAAGGCTTCCGGGCTCATTCGCTGCGCTCCAGAAGCCCGGCCAGGGCCTTGAGAACGAGGTAAAGGCTCGCCAGCGCCGACATCGCGGCGATGGCGTACTGGAACGGTGCGCGCGGCAGGAAGAGGATGTTCGTGGACATTTTCAGGAGAACCGAAAGCTTGGAAGCCTCCCAGATCTGCCAGGCGATCAAGGCAAAGACGACCGCGCCGATGAGGCTGCCGAGGATGTTCAGCGCCCGGTTCACCCGGGCGCTGAAGACGGGTTCGAGAATGTCGACGGTGATGTGCCCGCCGGTTCGCTCGCAATAGGCCATGCCGCCGAAGACGACGAATACGGCGGCCATCTGCACGATGTCGCGCGACCCGTAGAGTGGCGCGCCGAAGAGCCGGCCGACCACGTCCACGATCACCGTAAGGCTTATCACTGCAAGAGCCACGGCGCCAAGGAACGCCGACAGGCTGACGAGCCTGTCGGCGATGGTGCGCGCAAGAGCGAGCATGGCTGGGCGTCCGCCTGACTTATTCGCCGAGCATCGCGGCCAGAACGGCCTTCGCCGGCAGGCCTTGCCCCTCGAGTTCGTCGATCACCGTGTCGCGGATGCCAAGCGTGACGGCGTTGAACGCGGCGGCCTCGTCAGCCGAAAGCGTGATGACCGTCTTGGCCGGGTCGGCCTTCAGTTCGTCCATCATGCTCTGGGCGTTGCGGTTCCAGGTCTCCTCGCCGGATTTCGACAGGGCCAGGCCGGAGTTCGCGTCTATCGCCGCCTTTTCCGCGTCCGGAAGGGACTGGTACTTCTCTTCGTTCAGGACGACGTAGAACAGGATGTTGCCGAGGCTCGCACCCTCGATATAGACGCTCGAAACCTCGTTCAGCTTGAAGTCGCGGATGGCGCTGGCGCCGGTCAGGATGCCGTCGATGAGGCCCGTCTGAAGCGCGTTGTACATCTCGTTCGCGGGCATCTGCACCGGGGTCGCGCCGAGCGCCTCCATCACCCGGCCCGGAACGGCGCCGGAGACGCGGATCTTCAGGCCAGCCATGTCGGCCGGGGCACGGATCTCCTTGTCCTTCATGATGAGGACGTTGGGTTCGCTGGTCCAGAGCGCCAGCGGGCGCGTTCCGGGGAATTCGCCCGTGAGGTGTTCGTCATACGCGCGCCAGATCTTTTCGTAGCCGTCTCCGTTCCCGTCGACCACGCCGGGCAGCTCGACGATCATCGACAGCGGGAACTGGGCGGAGGTGTAACCGGCGAGGCCCCAGACGATGTCGGCAACGCCGGTCACGGCGCGGACGTATTGTTCGACGGGGCCGGGGCCGAGTTCCCCGCCCGGGTAGACCTGGATCTCGAGCGAGCCGCCGGTGGCCTCGGCGGTTCCCGTCACGAGGGGATCGACGATCGCTTCGGTAATGGTGTGCGCCGGCGGCACGAAATGCGCGAATTTCAACGTTTCCGCGCCGGCGAGACCGGGAAACGCGATGGCGGCCGCGACGACTGGCGCGGCGGCACTCTTCAGGATCCTGTGCAGCATGGTGACATTTCCTCCCTCTTATTCCGTCCCGCAGGTCGCTGCCCCGGCGACGGCTTTGTGATTGCCAAGCTTAGGTGACGACTCCCGCCCGGTCCAGTTCGAGCCGGGACGGGGATATAAGTTCTTCCTAGAGTAGGGGTGCCGGTCATTTGCGTACCGCGAGCAGCTTGTCGGCCTCTTGGGCCGGGTCTTCGCCCTTCCCCGCGCGCAGGGCCGCCGCGCCCACCGATTGGTGAACGGACGCGATCGCCTGCGCCAGTACCGAGGCCTCCGGCCGCCCGAGTTCGCTCAGCGTCGCCGCAGATTCCCGCATCTCCGCCGCGCGGCGGAGACCATGCGTCATGACCCGCTCGAACTGGTAGGACGGGAAGTCGGGCCAGCCGAGGCTCGCGAAGGACTTCGCGAGCGATCCATAGACCTGCGGATAGCAGCCCGCGGCGCGCGCTGCGGTCAGCGCCTCGACGGTCAGCGCCTCCAGCCCTTTCACGAACAGGCTGCGCAGCATCTTCACCGCCGTGGCGGAGCCGACTTCCTCCCCCGCCACCTCGAACCGGAAATCAAGCGCTGTGAGGGTCTTGAGGAAACTCTCGGGCAGGGCTCCGGCCAGAAGCGTGGCGGTTCGATGCCCCGCCGGATGAACCGGCGCCATGACGGCGGCGTCGACATAGGTCGCCCCCGTCCCGGCGATCAACGCCGCCGTCTCGCGCTTTCGCGCTGGGGAGACGGAGTTGATGTCCATGAAGACTGCGCCGCCGGGCAACGCATGCGCGACCGACTGTGCCGCTTCCAGACTGGAGGCCGCAGTTACTGCGGAAATCACCACGTCGGCGCCGACGACGGCTTCGTCCGAAGAAGCCGCGAGGGTCACGCCACGGGCCAGCGCGGCATCGGCGAAGGCATCCGCCTCGGGCCCGTCCTGCTTGATGTCATGGGCAGAGAGGTCCAGCGCCGGGTCAACCTCGCGGAGCGAGGCGGCGTAGGCCCTGGCGGCCTCTCCAAAGCCAATGAAGGCGATCCGCATGGCGAAACCTTCTTCCGCTTCCGGGATGCCGGGGGCAGCGCGGGTGGCCGCCCCCGGAGGTTTCTCGGGTCAGTGCGAGCGGGTCCGCCAGCTTTCGACGTAGTTCTCGCGCGCTTCCCGCGCATAGGGAGTGGGCGAGACCTTCACGCGGATCGTCGTCTGGCGGTGCCGTTCGGTCGAGGTCTTGCCGGTACCGCCGTTTTCCTCGCCCCAGACGAGGGTCAGGACGTCGCCTTCCTTGATCTCGGGGTCCACGACGCCGAGCGACAGGAGGCACCGTTCGTTGAAGGAATATCCGTTGAACATCGACAGGCCGACCAGCTTGTCGCCCATCATCACCTTGTCGAAACTCGCCGAGGCGTAGTTCGGCTGCGGGAAGTCGATCCACTTGAAGGGGTCCTCGTCCCGCTGGAAGGCGGAGGAGATGACCTTCATCACGTCCTCGGCGTTCCATTCGAACGTGACCTTCCGGCGGTGCGGCCGATCCTTCATCTTCTCCAGCGCTTCGCGGCCGATGAAGTCGTGGTCGAAGCCGATGTAGAACCCGTAGCCGAGTTCGTAGGGCGTCGAGTAGTAGTCCTCGATGTTGCCGGAAACAAAGCTGCCGCCGATGGAGCCCGTGGCCTCGTAGCCGTTGGCCGGCAGCCAGCGGCGGTAGTCGGCCAGCCCGTCTCCCGTGTAGATCGCGGGGAGAGGCGAGGGGATCCAGCCGGATTCAAGTGTGTTCGTCGAATAGGCGCGGCTGCCGACCTGGTGCAGCCCGTGCTTGCGGCCGACCTCGATGATCGCGTTCTGGATCTCGTCCTTGTCGGCGTAGGGGCCCCAGATTTCCAGGCCCGGCGCACCCGCCATGCCGTGACGCAGGGCGCGGACCTTGCGGCCTGCGATGTTGATCCAGTCCATGTTGAAGAACTTGATGTCGGGTAGAGGGCCGCCGTTCAGTTCCGTCAGGATATGATCCGCGTTCGGCCCCTGGATCTGGAACCGGTAGTGGCGCCGCGTGACCGCCTTGCCATCGGGGCGCATGGGCGAACGTTCGTCGCGCGTGGCCTTCACGCTGAAGCCGCCCTTCTGGGCATTGTAGTCCACCCAGTTGATCGTCGGCGCGCGGCCCACGAGGTTGTAGCGGTTCTCTTCCTCGTGGAACATGATCACGTCGCCGATGACGTAGCCGTCAGGCGTGACCGGCACGAAGTGCTTGGCCTTGCCCACCGGGAACTTGGCGAAGCTGTTGATGCCCAGATGCTCGAGGAAAGCCCTGGCGTCCGGGCCCTCGACCATGATCTCGGCCATGTGGTGCGACTGGTCGAAAAGCACGGCGGAGTCGCGCCACGCCTTCTGTTCGTCGCGCCAGTTGGTGAACTCGTTCGCGACGACCGGATAGACATACATCCCGATCTGGGAATTGCGGAGCATGCCGACAGTGTCGCCGCGTTCCTTCAGCAGGTCTTCAAGGGATTTTGCCATGATCATCTCCTCCCTCTGGCTGAGGAAGGGGATAGCGCAGCGGGACGCGCGGTGGTAATTCGATTTCCGTGCCCGAAATAAGTTTTGCGTCGAGCCGTTCGCGGCTCGGGGCGTCGGAGGCGGCCCCGAGTGGTTGGAAAATCACTTGCAGCGCGCGATCAGGAATCCGTTGGGCGCGAGGTCCAGCTGGTCGCCGTCCCGCGTCACGCCCTGCGAAAGCAGGTGCTCGCCATGCGGCCCGAGCGGAACACTGGCCTTCATGGGCGAGAGGTTGAAGGCGCAGAGGATCTCGTCGCCCCGCGTAAAGGCAAGGACGGGTTCCGGCGTGCCGAGGAAATGCGTCCGCCCGGTCCTGAGCGCGGGCGTCCGGCGGCGGAGCGCCAGCATCTCGCGGTAGAGGCCGTGCACGCTGTCCGGATCGCCGGTCTGCATATCGGCGGCGCGCGCGAGCTGCGGTTCCTTTATCGGCAGCCACGTCTTCCCGGCGGTCGAGAAGCCTCCGTTCGGGGCAGCCTTTTCCCAGACCATCGGGGTCCGGCAGCCGTCGCGGCCCTTTTCCTCGGGCCAGAAGGCGATGCCCTGCGGGTCGAGGATTTCCTCGAACGCCAGTTCGGTTTCCAACTGTCCGAATTCCTCGCCCTGGTAGAGGCAGACGGACCCTTCGAAGGAAAGCAGCATCGCGCCGGCAAGCTTGGCGAGCCGATCCGTGTCGCCCCCGTGCTTTGCCCAGCGGCTCGCGTGGCGGATCACGTCGTGGTTCGAAAAGGCCCAGCAGGGCCAGCCCGCGGGGGCACCCTCGAAGAAGCGCACGATCTGTTTCCGGAAATGCGCCGCAGTGAACACATGGCCGAGCATTTCGAACGAATAGGCCATGTGGAGCCGCCCGCCGGAGGTGTATTCGCCCATCATCTCGATCGGGTGGTGGCTTTCGCCGACCTCGCCCACCGTCGTGCGGGCGTCGTATTCGTCCAGAAGCTTCCGCATCCTTTGCAGGAAGACCAGGTTCTCCGGCTGGTTCTTGGAGAACAGGTGGTACTGCATGTCGTAGGGCTTGAAGTCGGGCTTTTCCTTCACGCGGTAGTCGGCCGCGTCGTCGCGAAGCAGCTTGTCGTGGAAGTAGAAGTTGACCGTATCGAGCCGGAAGCCGTCCACGCCGCGTTCAAGCCAGAACCGCATCGTGCCGAGGAGATAGTCCTGAACCTCCGGGTTGTGGAAGTTGAAGTCCGGCTGTTCCTTCAGGAAGTTGTGGAAATAGTACTGGTGACGGCGGGGCTCCCATTCCCAGGCGATGCCGCCGAAGATCGCTTGCCAGTTGTTCGGCGCGCTGCCATCGGGCTTCGGGTCCGCCCAGACGTACCAGTCGGCCTTCGGGTTGTCGCGCGACATCCGGCTTTCCTGGAAGAACGGGTGCCGGTTCGAGGAATGCGAGATCACCTGGTCGATGATGACCTTGAGGCCGAGGCGGTGCGCCTTGGCGACCATATCGTCGAAATCGGCGAGCGTGCCGAAGCTTGGGTCGATGTCGGTGTAGTTCGACACGTCGTAACCCATGTCCAGCATGGGCGAAGTGAAGATGGGCGATAGCCAGATCGCGTCCACGCCCAGATCCGCGATGTGATCGAGGCGCTGGGTTATGCCTTTCAGATCGCCGATCCCGTCGCCGTTGGCGTCCATGAAGGACCGAGGGTAGATTTGATAGGTCACAGACCCGCGCCACCAGTCCTTGTCGGCCATTTTCAACACCTTGAATGGGGTTTGGCGGCTCGAATCCCGCCGCCGAAACGTTTTGGCTGTCGATTAGCCTTGCCCGAAGCGTTTCGGATTGGCAAGTTGCTTCTCTAGGCAATTGGCGGCACCGCCAGGGAAACAGCATGACGACCCTGAAGGACCTGAGCCGGCACCTGAACCTCTCGGTCACTCAGGTCAGCCGCGCCCTCAACGACCACGCAGATGTAAGCGAGGAAACGCGGCGGCGGGTCAAGGAGGCTGCCATCAAGCTGAAATATCAGCCGAATGTTGCCGCTCGAAAGCTGGTGAGCGGGCGTTCCGGCATCGTCGGTCTCGTCCTTCCGAACATGCCGAAGATGGCGGAGGCCCCGATCTTCGTGCAGACGGTCGGCGGCATGTCCGCGCATTTCGCGCGGCGGCGGATGCAGTTCGTCCTGAACATCGCCGACGAAAGCGAGCCGATCCTGGAGATCTACCGGCGCCTGATAAGCGGCGGCTCCCTGGACGGTTTCGTGTTGCTTGAACCGGTGCGCGATGATCCCCGCATCGAATTCCTCCAGTCGCAGAAGGTCCCGTTCGTCGTTCACGGCCGGGACCGGGAAGAGCCGGACTATCCCTATTTCGACATCGACAATTTCGGCGTCGCCCATCGTCTGACGCGCTACCTGACGGATCAGGGCCACAGGCGCATCGCGTTCTTGAACGGGCGCGAGGGCCTGACTTTCGTCGAGGCGCGGCGCGAAGGCTACCGCGCAGCCTTGGGTGAGGCCGGCCTGCGCTACGACCCGCATCTGCACCTGTGCGCGGACATGGAGGAGGGCTTCGGGATCATCTCGGCGGTGCGCCTGTTTTCGGAGAACCCCCGTCCGCCAACCGCCGTGATCGCGGGAAACCTCAGGATTGCCAAGGGATTGTACGATGCGCTGCGCGCCATGCACTTGTCCGTGCCGCAGGATGTCTCTGTCGTCGCGCACGACGATCTCCTGCCCGACATCAAGGCCAACGCCTTCGATCCCCCGCTGACCACGACTCAGTCCGCACTTGAGTTGAGCTGGGAGCCGCTCGCCGAATTCCTCGCTGGCGCGGTCGCCAATGTGCCGGCCGCCGCGCTCCAGAAACTCGGCGAGTTGCGCTTCGTGGAAAGGGAATCTGTCGCGCCCCCGCAGCAGCCGTGATGCGGCACCTTGACGTGGCTGGAGCGTCGCAAACGACTCGTTGACAGGCGCAAACCGATTGCGGTATTTTTCCGAAACGTTTCGGGTGGCAATTGCGCCACCGTATACGAAGGCTGGCGGGCAGGTATCCGCCAGCGGATATTTGGGAGGAAACCATGACTTTTTCGTTCAAGGCAGCTGCCCTGCAGTCGTCCGCCGCGGTCGCGCTCCTTGCTGTCACCGGGACTGCCGTTCTGGCCGACGAGATTACGATCGCCTTCGGCTCGGTTGGCAGGGACACCGAGATCATGCAGGAGCTTTGGAAGCCTTGGGAAGAGGCGACGGGCCACACCGTCAAGCTCGTCACGATGCCCTCGTCGACCACCGACCAGTTCGGCCAGTATCGCCTCTGGCTTGCCGCACAGAACAGCGACGTCGATCTCTACATGTCCGACGTGATCTGGGCGCCGCAGCTTGCCGACCACTTCGTCGACCTGACGGAAGCCGCCAAGGACGTCGCTCCGCGTCACTTCCCCGCGATCATCGAGTCGCAGACGGTCGACGGGCGCCTGGTCGCCATGCCGGTCTTCACGGATGCCCCGGCGCTATACTACCGCAAGGATCTCCTTGAGAAATACGGCAAGTCCGTTCCCAAGACCTGGGAAGAACTGACCGCGACCGCGAAGGAAGTCCAGGATGCCGAGCGTGCGGCCGGCAACGCGGACATGTGGGGCTTCGTCTGGCAGGGGAACTCCTACGAGGGCCTGACCTGCGACGCGCTCGAATGGGTGAAGTCCTCGGGCGGCGGCCAGATCGTCGAACCCGATGGCACCATCTCGATCAACAACGAGAACGCCGTCAAAGCCATCGAACTCGCCGCCTCCTGGGTCGGCACGATCTCCCCGGAAGGCGTGCTCGCCTACCAGGAAGAGGACTCACGCGGCGTCTGGCAGACCGGCAACGCGGTCTTCATGCGCAACTGGCCCTACGCCTACGGTCTCGGCAACGCGGACGATTCGGCTGTGAAGGGGCTCTTCGACGTGGCCACTCTCCCGACGGGGCAGGGGCACGACACTTCGGCCGCGACGCTCGGCGGCTGGAACGTCGCGGTGTCCAAATACTCTCAAAGCCAGGAAGCAGCGGTTTCGCTCGCGATGTACATGGGTTCCGAGGAGTTCCAGAAGGGCAACGCGATCGAGGGCTCCAAGCTGCCGACGATCATCACGCTCTACGATGACGCCGACATTGCTTCCGCCCAGCCGATCATCCCGCGCTGGAAGGACGTGTTCCTTCAGGCCGTGCCGCGTCCGTCGGCGCCGACCCGAGTGAAGTACAACGAGGTCTCGTCGCTGTTCTGGAACGCGGTTCACAACACGCTCTCCGGTCAGGGCACGGCTGCCGAGAACCTCGAGGAACTCGAAGTCATGCTCGAAGACCTCAAGGGCGGCGACAGCTGGTAATCCGGCGGGACTGACCGCCCCGTTCCAGGTGGGCGCCCTCGTGGTGCCCGTCTGACCCAACACAGCCGGCCGGCTACGGCTTGGCCGGCTGAATTGCACACCGGGGGATGACCATGTCAGACACTCAGGCCCGCTCCGGCGTCTCAGGCCGGGCAAGAGAGGTCAGTCTGCAGCAGCAGCGCGTCCGGGCCGCCATCTGGTTCCTCGCGCCGATGCTCGCCGTCCTGTTCGCGGTCGCCGCGTGGCCCCTTGCGCGTTCGATCTGGTTCTCGTTCACGGACACCTCGCTGACGAACCTCTACGGCGGCAAGTGGATCGGCTTCGACAACTACCTTTCGCGCCGGGAGCTGAGTTCCGGCCGGGTCCTTTGGCGTGGCACGCTCGTCGATCCGGTGTGGTGGAACGCGGTCTGGAACACCGTGCGCTTCTCGGTCATCTCGGTCTTCTTCGAGACCCTCTTCGGCTTGCTGATCGCCCTCGTCCTGAACGCGAATTTCAAGGGGCGCGGGCTTGTGCGCGCCGCGATCCTGATCCCCTGGGCGATCCCCACCGTCGTCTCCTCGCGGATGTGGGGCTGGATGCTGAATGACCAGTTCGGCATCATCAACGACATGCTTCTGCGCGTCGGGCTGATCGACCAGAAGATCGCCTGGACCGCGAACGTTGACACCGCAATGTTCGCCGTGCTCGTCGTCGACATCTGGAAGACGACACCGTTCATGGCGCTTCTCATCCTCGCTGGCCTCCAGATGATCCCGAGGGACATCTACGAGGCGGCAAAGGTCGACGGCGTCCATCCGGTCAAGGTCTTCCTCAAGGTGACGCTGCCGCTTGTCCGGCCCGCGCTTATGGTGGCGGTGATCTTCCGGATGCTGGACGCGCTGCGCGTCTTCGACCTGATCTACCTTCTCACGCCCAACTCCGCGGCGACCGAGACCATGTCGATCGTGAGCCGGGAAAACCTGATCGAGTTCGACAAGTTCGCCTACGGCTCGGCCCAGTCGACGCTTCTCTTCGCCATCATCGCCACCTTCGTGGCGCTCTACATCTGGATCGGCCGGGTCGACCTGACCGGGGAGGGCAACAGATGACCGCCATGGACGTCTTCAAGAAGGTGATGTTCTACCTCGCCGTCGCGGTGATCGTGATCGTCGCCGTGTTCCCCTTCTACTACGCGATCCTGACCAGCTTCGAGAGCGGCACGGCCTACTTCATCGTGAACTACCTGCCGGTCGAGCTGAACCTGAACAACTACAGGGCGGTGCTGGGCGGCCCGAACTTCATCCGCTCGGTGGGAAATTCGCTGTTCATCGCCTCGGCCACCGTGCTCTTCGCGCTCTTCCTCGCGGTCACGGCATCCTATGCGCTTGCCCGTGTGCGGTTTCGGGGGCGGGGGCTACTGCTTATGACGATCCTCGCGGTTTCGATGTTCCCGCAGATCGCCGTTCTGGCTGGTCTCTTCGAACTCGTCCGCTTCCTCGGCATCTACAACACGCCCTGGGCGATGATCCTGAGCTACACGATCTTCACGCTGCCTTTCACGGTCTGGGTGCTGACGACCTTCATGCGCGACCTGCCGATCGAGATCGAGGAGGCCGCGATCATGGATGGCGCAACGCCCTGGGTCATCATAACGAAGGTGTTCCTGCCGCTTCTCTGGCCCGCTCTCGTGACGACCGGGCTTCTCGCCTTCATCGGCGCCTGGAACGAATTCCTTTATGCGCTCACCTTCACCTCGTCCGAGACCCAGCGCACGGTGCCCGTGGCCATCGCGCTTCTTTCGGGCGCTTCGCAATACGAAACCCCCTGGGGCACGATCATGGCGGCCTCGGTCATCGTGACGGTGCCGCTGGTGGTGCTCGTCCTCATCTTCCAGCGCAAGATCGTGGCGGGCCTCACCGCTGGCGGCGTCAAAGGCTGATCCGGAGAAGCAAGAATGGTAGACATCGTACTCAAGGCGGTCCGAAAGTCCTTCGGCTCAGTCGAGGTGATCAAGGGCATCGACCTTGAAATCCGGCAAGGCGAGTTCATGGTCTTCGTCGGCCCGTCGGGCTGCGGCAAGTCCACGCTTCTCAGGCTGATCGCCGGTCTGGAGGCCATCACATCGGGTGACCTGCTGTTCGACGCGGACCGGATGAACAACGTAATCCCCTCCAAGCGCGGCGTCGCGATGGTGTTCCAGAGCTACGCGCTCTACCCGCACATGAACGTTTACGACAACATGGCCTTTGGCATGAAGCTGGCCAAATCGTCGAAGGCGGAAATGGACACCCGTATCCGCAAGGCGGCCGAGATGCTTCAGATCGACCACCTTCTGGACCGGCTGCCGAAGCAGTTGTCCGGCGGTCAGCGGCAGCGTGTGGCTATCGGACGGGCGATCGTGCGCGACCCGCGCGTGTTCCTCTTCGACGAGCCGCTGTCGAACCTCGACGCTGCGCTGCGCGTGGCCACCCGGCTGGAGATCGCGAAGCTTCACCACGACATGAAGGACGTGACGATGATCTACGTCACCCATGACCAGGTGGAGGCGATGACGCTCGCCGACCGGATCTGCGTTCTGCGCGACGGGCGGGTGGAACAGGTGGGAACGCCGGCGGAACTTTACGATTCCCCGAACTCGATCTTCGTCGCGGGCTTCATCGGCAGCCCGAAGATGAACTTCCTCAAGGGTGCTTTTGCCGAAGCCTACGACTGTGACACGCTCGGCATCCGGTCCGAGCACATCGACATCGTCGACGAAGGAGCCGTCTGGTCGGGAGAGGTCGTGCATGTCGAGGATCTGGGTTCGGACCATTTCCTCTTCGTGAACGTCGGCGCGGAAGAGCCGCTGATCGTCCGCCGCAAGGGCAAGCACGAAGTGCCTCTTGGAACGAAGCTCGGCGTAGCGCCACAGCCCGAGCACCTGCACCGTTTCGATTCCGCCGGTAAACCCGTGAGCTGAAATCCACTGGACGGGAGGGGCGTTCCTCTCGTTTGCGATCATCGAACGCTGCCCGTCACGGCGGAGCAGTTCCAGGGAGTGTGACATGGCCATCCGTACGGTCGTCTGGGGCGAAAACGTCCACGAGCGGAAGAACAGGATCGTGTCGGGCATTTATCCCGACGGGATGCACGGCTGTATCGCCGATGCGCTGAACGAGGACGCCGCGATCACTGCCTCGACAGCGACGCTTCAGGACCCCGAACATGGCCTGACCGAGAAAAGGCTCGCGGAAACCGACGTCCTGATCTGGTGGGGGCACGCCGCGCACGGCGAGGTTTCGGACGCCGTTGTCGAACGTGTCTGCAACGCGGTCTGGGGCGGGATGGGAATGATCTTCCTCCACTCGGCGCATTTCTCGAAGCCGTTCAAGCGGTTGATGGGCGCGCCCTGCAACCTGACCTGGCGCGAGGCGGGGGAGCGCGAAAGGCTCTGGCTCACCTCGCGCAATCATCCGATCGCGGCCGGACTTCCGGATCATTTCGAACTTGAAAACGAAGAGATGTATGGCGAGCCGTTCGGCGTTCCCGAGCCCCTGGAGACGGTCTTCATCAGCTGGTTCCAGGGCGGCGAGGTGTTCCGGTCCGGCCTGACCTACAAGCGTGGCGCGGGGAATGTCTTCTACTTCCGCCCCGGTCACGAGACCTATCCGACCTATCACGACGGGAATGTGCAGAGGGTGATCCGGAACGCGGTGAAGTGGGCCCACAACCCGGCCGCGCGCATCGCCGACCCAAACGCGGCGCCGAACGTCCCGGTGGACAAGGCGCCCGAGAAGATCGAGGAGCGCGGGCCGCGGCTGCACCAGGCAGGCGAGGAAGGCTACCGCTGAGGCTTCCGAGGAGACGCCAGAAATGACCACCCCCAAGCCGATCCGTCTTCTGATCCTCGGCACCGGCGGCATGGCGGCGAACCATGCCGAGCATTTCGCCAGGATCCCGGGTGTCAGTCTCGTTGCGGGCGTCGACACCCGGCCCGAGCAGCTCGAGACGTTCTGCGAGAAATTTGGCATCCCGCAGCGCTTCGCCTCCCTTGCGGTCGCGCTGGAGTGGGGCGGGTTCGATGCGGTGACGAACGTCACGCCGGACGCGGCGCACCACGCCACCACGATGCCCGTCATCGCGGCCGGAAAACACATCCTCTGCGAAAAACCGCTTTCGACCGACCATGCCCGTGCGGCGGAAATGGCGGAAGCGGCCGACCGGGCGGGCATCATCAACATGGTCAACCTGACCTATCGCAACGTCTCCGCGCTTCAGAGGGCGCGCGAGCTTGTCGCGGCCGGCGCGATCGGAACGGTCAGGCACTTCGAAGCGTCCTATCTTCAAAGCTGGCTGACCCAGCCTGCCTGGGGCGACTGGAAGAGCGAGAGCCAATGGCTTTGGCGCCTGTCCACGGCGCATGGCTCGAAAGGGGTCCTGGGCGATGTCGGGATCCATATCCTCGACTTCGCGACCTACATCGCGGGGCGCGACGCGACGGAGATTTCCGCGCGGACGAAGACCTTCGACAAGGCGCCGGGCAACCGGATCGGCGAGTACCTTCTGGACGCGAACGACAGTGTCACGATGCAGGTGGCGCTCGAGGGCGGCGCCATCGGCACCGTGACCGCGACGCGCTTCGCCTCGGGTCATCTCAACGACCTGCGGCTTCGCATTTATGGCGACAAGGGCGGGCTGGAAGTCGCCTTCGAAAAGAACCGCAGCCGGCTCCGCGCCTGTCTCGCCCCCGATCTCGTGACTGCGACCTGGCGAACGATCCGAACGCCGAGGGTGCCGACCAACTATCAGCGATTCATCGCGGCGATCCGAAACCGAGGCGTTCCGGAACCCGATTTCGCGCGGGGTGCGGCGCTCCAGCTTGTCCTCGACCGGGCGGAGGAATCGGCGAAAGCGGGAAGCATAAGCCTCACCATCTAGATTTCGGACCGCTTTTCCGCAGCGACGCATCGGTCGCGGTGTCTGCGGCAACTCAACGATGCTGTTCACAATCTCGGCCGGCCGGCGCTAAGCTTCGCCGGCGGAATCGTCGCCGCTTCCGGCGACTTCGCCGTGCAACAGTCAGCGTCCCTCCGTGTGGCGATGGGAACTCAACCTGCCATCAGCGCGGACGGTGACGGAAGCCCGAGAGGAAAGCCATGACGTTCAAGCCCGCCCCCTGGCCCCGCAAACTCCGGTCGCAGGAGTGGTTCGGCGGCACGTCCCGCGACGCGATTTACCACCGCGGCTGGATGAAGAACCAGGGATTTCCGCATGACCTTTTCGACGGCCGGCCGGTCATCGGCATCCTGAACACCTGGTCGGAACTGACGCCCTGCAACGCGCATCTGCACGACCTCGCCCAGCGGGTGAAGCACGGCATCTACGAGGCCGGCGGCTTCCCGGTGGAGGTCCCGGTCTTCTCCGCCTCGGAGAGCGCGTTCCGCCCCACGGCGATGATGTTCCGCAATCTCGCCGCGATGGCGGTGGAGGAGGCGATCCGCGGCCAGCCGATGGATGGCTGCGTGCTGATGGTGGGCTGCGACAAGACCACGCCGAGCCTTCTTATGGCGGCGGCCTCCACCGATCTCCCGTCGATCGTGGTCACCGGCGGGCCGATGCTGAACGGGTATTACCGGAACGAGCGGGTGGGTTCGGGCACCCATCTGTGGAAGTTCTCAGAGGCCGTGAAGGCGGGCGAGATGACTGCGGAGGAATTCGCCGAGGCGGAGGCGTCGATGTCGCGGTCACCGGGATCGTGCAACACGATGGGCACCGCCTCCACCATGGCGTCGATGGCAGAGGCGCTCGGCATGGCTCTGTCCGGCAATGCCGCGATCCCGGCGGTGGACAGCCGGCGGCGGGTGATGGCGCAACTCACGGGGCGGCGCATCGTGCAGATGGTGAAGGACGATCTGAAGCCCTCGGATGTCATGACGAAACAGGCCTTCGAGAACGCGATCCGCACCAATGCGGCGATCGGTGGCTCGACGAACGCGGTGATCCACCTTCTGGCGGTCGCGGGCCGGGTCGGCGTGGACCTCACGCTCGACGACTGGGACCGCTGCGGCCGCGACATCCCGACGATCGTGAACCTGATGCCCTCGGGCAAGTACCTGATGGAAGAGTTCTTCTACGCGGGCGGCCTGCCCGTCGTCATCAAGCGCCTCGGCGAGGCCGGGCTTTTGCACAGGGACGCGCTGACCGTATCCGGAGAGACGATGTGGGACCAGGTCAAGGATGTGAGGAACCACAACGAGGACGTGATCCTGCCCGCCGACAAGGCGCTGACGCAGTCTGGCGGCATCGTTGTCCTGCGCGGCAACCTCGCCCCGAACGGTGCGGTTCTGAAACCCTCCGCGGCGACGCCTTCGCTTCTTGCCCACCGGGGACGGGCTGTCGTCTTCGAGGACATCGATGACTACAAGGCGAAGATCAACGACGAGAGCCTCGATATCGACGAGACCTGCGTGATGGTCCTGAAGAACTGCGGCCCCAGGGGCTACCCCGGCATGGCCGAGGTCGGCAACATGGGCCTGCCGCCGAAGGTCCTGAGGAAGGGGATCACCGACATGGTCCGGATCTCGGATGCGCGGATGTCGGGCACCGCCTATGGAACGGTCGTGCTGCACACCTCGCCGGAGGCGGCGGCGGGCGGCCCGCTGGCGATCGTCCACGATGGCGACATGATCGAGCTCGACGTTCCGAACCGCCGCCTGCACCTGGACATAACGGAGGAGGAGATGAAGGCGCGGCTCTCCGCGTGGAAACCCCGCCATGAGCAATACGGAAGCGGCTACGCCTGGCTGCACCAGACGCACGTACAGGGTGCCGACACCGGGGCCGACCTCGACTTCCTGAAGGGCTGCCGCGGCGCTCCGGTCGGCAGAGACTCCCACTGATGAAGATCGCCCTCGTCGGCATCGGCAAGATCGCGGTGGACCAGCACGTTCCCGCCATCGCGGAGAGCCCGGACTGGGACCTGGCGGCGACCGCGTCCCGGCAGGGCCGCGTCGAGGGCGTGGAGTCCCATACGGACATCGCGGACATGCTGGCGGCGCGGCCCGATGTCCCGGTCGTTTCGATCTGCGTGCCGCCGGTGCCACGCTATGCCGTCGCGGAAGCCGCGCTGAAGGCGGGCCGTCACGTGATGCTGGAAAAGCCCCCGGGCGCGACGCTTGCCGAAGTCCACGCGCTTCAGGCCTTGGCGGCCGAACGGGGCCTGACCCTTTTTGCCACCTGGCACAGCCGCATGGCCCTGGGCGTTCCGGAAGCGAAGCGCTGGCTTGCCGACAAGGCGGTCCGGAAGGTCCGGATCACCTGGCGCGAAGATGTTCGAAAGTGGCACCCGGGCCAGGACTGGATCTTCAAGCCCGGCGGCATGGGCGTCTTCGACCCTGGGATCAACGCGCTTTCCATCCTCACAGAAATCCTGCCCGAGCCGGTCCACCTGATCTCGGCCAGGCTCGAGTTCCCCAGGAACCGTGATACTCCCATCGCGGCGGAGTTGCAGTTCTCCGGCAATGTCAGCGCCGAATTCGACTGGCGTCAGGAGGGTCCGCAGACCTGGAACATCGACATCGAAACCGATGCGGGCCCGCTGTCGCTCAGGATGGGCGGCAACCAGCTCTTCATCGGCGGCGAACGGATGGAAAGCGCGGAGACGATCGCCGGGGAATACCGCGCGCTCTATGCCCGCATGGCCGATCTTGTGCGCGGGGGGCGGAGCGACGTCGACCTCGCGCCGATGGTCCACGTCGCCGACGCGATGACGCTGGGACGCAGGGTTCTGACCGATCCCTTCGAATTCTGACGCGCTTGCCGGGACCCCTGGCGATGCATGCGGAACACAGGGCGGTGCACTGTCGGTCGGCGCCCCATTTCTCCGTGGACTCAGTTGGGGCCATGCGCTATCGACGCGGCCATGATCGCTCGGACTCGCATCACCGCCCGTCCCCGACGTCACGCAACCCGCGCCTGACGTTACGATCTGCCGTGGCCGTTCGCCACATCCCCGAAATCGTTGACTTCGCCCCCGTGCCTGATGCACGGATGAGCTTCCGCTCCCAGGAGATGCGCTGATGATCCCCGCCGTTCTTCCCACCTATAACCGTGCCCCGCTGACCTTCGTACGGGGCGAGGGCTCCTGGCTCACCGAAGCGGATGGGACGCGATACCTCGACCTTGGCGCGGGCATCGCGGTCAACGCCCTCGGCCACGCCAATCCGGAACTCGTCGCCGCACTTACCGAGCAGGCGCAGAAGCTGTGGCACGTCTCGAACCTTTACCGGATCCCGGAACAGGAGCGGCTGGCAGAGGCCCTCGTGTCGTCGACCTTCGCGGATACGGTGTTCTTCACGAACTCCGGCACCGAGGCTGCCGAACTGGCCATCAAGATGGCGCGCAAGTACTGGTACGACAAGGACCAGCCCGAGCGGGTCGAGATCGTGACGTTCGAGGGATCGTTCCACGGGCGTTCGACCGGGGCCATCGCGGCCGCGGGTTCCGAGAAGATGGTCAAGGGCTTCGGGCCGCTCATGCCTGGGTTCGTGCACCTGAAATGGGGCGATCACGACGGCCTGAAAGCTGCGGTCGGGCCGAAGACGGCCGCGATCATGATCGAGCCGATCCAGGGGGAGGGTGGCATCCGCCCGCTTCCCGACCAGTGTCTGAAGGGCCTCAGGGAACTCTGTGACAAGACCGGCGCGCTCTTGATCCTGGACGAGGTTCAGTGCGGCATGGGCCGGACCGGCCGGCTTTTCGCGCATGAATGGGCGGGCGTCACCCCGGACATCATGATGGTCGCCAAGGGCATCGGCGGGGGCTTCCCGCTCGGCGCCGTGCTCGCGACGGAGGCGGCCGCCTCCGGCATGGTCGCCGGAACGCACGGTTCGACCTACGGCGGCAACCCTCTGGCCTGCGCGGTCGGCGCGAAGGTGGTGGAGATCATCGCGGATCCTGACTTCCTCTCCGAGGTGAACCGGAAGGCCGCGCTTTTCCGGCAGAAGCTCGAGGCGCTGGTCGCCACGCATCCCGACGTGTTCGAAAGCGTGCGTGGCCAGGGGCTCATGCTCGGCCTGAAGTGCAAGGTCGCGCCCGCGGATGTCGTGAAGGCCGGCTTTGGCGAGCATGTGCTGACCGTGCCGGCGGCGGACAACGTCGTCCGGGTCTTGCCGCCCCTGACGATCACCGACGAAGAAATCGCCGAGGCAGTCGCCCGCCTTGACCGGGCGGCGGCGGAGGTCACCGGCAATGTCTGAGCGTCATCGCACCGAGCGTCCGCGAAGGAGAGCCGTGCAGCTCTCGTAGCGGGAATTCAAGTGGCCCGGGTTTCCTCGGGCAAGGATATCCTCTGGAGGAAGACGCCTCCGGCAAGACCGGGGCAGGGGGCGAAACACGCCCCTTCCCCGACAGATGAAAGACGAAGCGAATGAAGCACTTTCTCGACATTCACAAGACCGACCCGGCGGACCTCCGCGCCATGATCGACAGCGCGCGCGCGATGAAGACGGCGCGGAATGACCGCCCGAAAGGCGAGGCCGACGACGAGCAGCCGCTCGCCGGCCGCATGGTCGCGCTGATCTTCGAGAAGCCTTCGACGCGCACGCGGGTTTCCTTCGACGTCGGCGTGCGGCAGATGGGCGGCCAGACGATGGTGCTTTCGGGCAGCGAGATGCAGCTTGGCCATGGCGAGACCATCGCCGACACGGCCCGCGTCCTGAGCCGCTACGTCGATCTCATCATGATCCGTACCTTCGAAGAAGCGACGCTTCTGGAGATGGCGGAATATGCCGACGTGCCGGTCATCAACGGGCTTACCAACCGCACGCATCCCTGCCAGATCATGGCCGATGTCATGACCTACGAAGAGCACCGTGGCCCGATCGGCGGGAAGAAGATCGTCTGGTCCGGCGACGGCAACAACGTCTGCGCCTCGTGGATCCACGCGGCCGGCCAGTTCGGCTTCGACCTGACCTTCACGGGGCCGGAAACCCTCGACCCGGAGCCGGTCTTCGTCGACTTCGCGCGGAAAAAGGGCGCCAACATCGTCATAGAGCGGGACCCGGCCAAGGCCGTGCAGGGCGCCGACGCGATCGTCACGGATACCTGGGTTTCGATGCACGATCCGCAGTCCGCGCGCGAACGGCGCCACAACCAGCTTCGGCCCTACCAGGTGAACGAGCAGCTCATGAGCCTGGCCAGGCCCGACGCGCTTTTCATGCATTGCCTGCCGGCGCATCGCGACGACGAAGCGACGAGCGCGGTGATGGATGGCCCGAACTCGGTCATCTTCGACGAGGCCGAGAACCGTCTGCATGCGCAAAAGGCGGTCCTGCGCTGGTGTCTCGGCGTTTGAACTCCTCCCGTTCTTGCCCGTGCGGTTCACCGTGGTAGTCTGACGCCGCGTTTGCGCTAACGGGGAAGGGCGAATGGAAAGGGCACGAATTGGTCTCGTCGGGCTCGGCACAATGGGCGCGGCGCTTGCCATGAACATCGCCGAGAAGGGTTTCCCGGTCGCCGTTCACAACCGCACGACCTCCGTCACAGGGGACTTCCTGGAAGCCTCCGGGAAGTTGCGCCCCCGCTTCACCGGTGCGGTTTCCGCGGCGGGGCTCGTCGCCTCGCTCGCCACGCCGCGGGCGATCATCATCATGGTGCAGGCGGGCGCGCCCGTTGATGCCGTGATCGAGGAACTGGTGCCGCTTCTCGATCAGGACGATCTTCTGATCGACGCGGGCAACGCTGATTTTCACGATACGCGCCGCCGCGAGGCAGAGCTTGCGGCAAAGGGAATTCGTTTCTTCGGCATGGGTGTTTCGGGCGGCGAGGAAGGCGCGCGGCACGGACCCTCGATAATGGTGGGCGGTCCGGCGGAGACCTACGCGCGCGTTCAGGATATCATCGAGGCGATCGCGGCGAAGTACGAGGCCGCGCCTTGCGCCGCGCATCTTGGCCCCAACGGGGCGGGCCATTTCGTCAAGACCGTCCATAACGGCATCGAATACGGCGACATGCAGATGATCGCCGAGGTCTGGGGCCTTCTGCGCGACGGGGCGGGCATGCGCCCGGCCGAGGCAGGGGACCTGTTCGCGAAGTGGGACGAGGGTCCGCTCAAGTCCTACCTGATCGAAATCACCAGCAAGGTGCTTTCCGCGACCGACCCCGAGACCGGCAGGCCCATGGTGGAGGTCATCCGCGACAGCGCCGGGCAGAAGGGCACGGGCCGCTGGACGCTGATCGAGGCGCTGCGCCTAGGCGAGTCCGCCACGACGATCGAGGCGGCGGTGGCGGCGCGGTCGTTTTCCTCGATGCGAGCGGCACGGGCGAAGGGTGCCACGCTCTTCGACGCCCCCTCGGAGGGAAGCGTGCCCGGCGTGTCGGACCTCGAAACCGCCCTCCTTGCCGCGAAGATCATCGCATATGGTCAGGGTCTCTCGCTCCTCACCGCGGCGTCCGAGGACTTCAACTGGGGGCTCGACCTCGCCCGGATCGCCGAGATCTGGCGAGCGGGCTGCATCATCCGTTCGGCATTGCTCGACGACATCGCCAAGGCGGTGAGGGCCGGCCTGCCGGAGGGGCAGCTCATCTTCGCGCCCGCCTTCGCCGAGATTCTGGCCAGCGGGGTTGCGCCCCTGCGACGCACAGTGGCGGCGGCGGCGATGAGCGGGATTCCCGCCCCGGCCCTTTCCGCGGCACTGGCCTACTTCGACCAGATGACACGCGCGCGGGGGACGGCGGACCTCATCCAGGGCCAGCGCGACTTCTTCGGCGCGCATGGGTTCGAACGGATGGACAAGCCGGGCACCGGGTTCCACGGGCCTTGGGCAATGTCGAAGGGCTGAACGCCTCAACCCTTGCGCGGCTTCGCCCTCAGGGTCGGCTCGGCCTCGGTCGGATCCTCGGGCCAGGGGTGTTTCGGATACTGGCCGCGCATGTCCTTTCGGACGTCGGCGTAAGAGCTTTTCCAGAAACCGGGCAGGTCCATCGTCACCTGCACGGGCCGGCTCGCGGGTGACAGGAGCGTGATGCGCAAAGGCAACCGCTTCGGTCCGACGGTCGGATGCACCGTCACTCCGAAAAGCTCCTGAAGCCGCAGCGAGATTGCGGGGTGCTCACCCGAATAGTCGATCGGAACGGCGCGGCCGAGCGGGGTGGTGAAGTGAGCCGGGGCAAGGCGGTCGAGGAGGGTCCGCTCCTCATGCGTCAGCGCGGCTTTCAGCGGTTCGTTGAAGTCCATACCCCTGAGGTCCGCCTCCGTCCGCTTGCCGAAGAGAAAGGGCAGAAGCCAGTCTCCGGCGCTCTCGAGGAGGCCTTCATCGGAGAAATCGGGGAGCTCGGTGCCCTCCCGCCGCAGGAATTCGACGCGAGCCTGAAGGCGGCGCGCCGCGTCCGTGAAGGGAAGGCCGATCTGTCGCACCCCGTCGAGCGCGGCGCGCGCCATCGCGTCCGGCGGAGCGTCGGGCCAGTGCCGGTCATCGAGGACGATGGCGCCGAAACGCTCCTGCCGGCGCGCAACTACGCGTCCCTCGCGCCGCGCCCATTCGCAGGTCTCGGTCCAGGCGATCCGGTCGGAGAACAGGCGGCGCAGCGCGGCCTCATGGATTTCCGCGCACTGGCGGATGCGCGCCTCGCGGGGATCGCCGTCGAGGCCGGTCACCACGAGCAGCCGCGCGCGGGACAGCGGATCGGCGGTATCGAGCGCCGCGCCCTTGCCACCGGAAAGAAGATAGCGCGGCGCCTCACCCTTGCGCCGGAGCCCGATCCGGTCGGGATAGGCGAGCGCGGCCATCTCCGCAGGCGAAAGTTTGGCGTCGCTTGACCCGGCCATGCGAGACAGGCGCTTCGCCTCGGCGCGGATGCGTTCCACGACGCCGCGGTGGACGTCGTGCGGGTGTTCGGCTTCGTAGCCCTTAGGGTCGCGGATCGCGGCAAGCCGAAGCATGAGATCGGAAGGCGCACCCCTCAGCGGGTCGCGGTCGGCCAGAAGAGCGGCGAGCGTCGCGGCCTCTGGTCCCGCCAGGAGCAGCATGTGGCCCAGGCGGGGATGCAGCGGCAGGGTGGCCAGCTTCCTGCCGTGCGGCGTGATGCGGCCCTGCGCGTCGATCGCGCCGAGGTCTGCGAGAAGGGCGCGGGCCTCTGCCAGCGCGGGCGCCGGCGGCGGAGTGAGGAAGGCGAGCCCTTCCCCCGTGCCCGCGCCCCACAGCGCGAGTTCAAGCGCGAGGCCCGCCAGGTCCGCCGCCTCGATCTCTGCCGGCGGGAAGGGGGCAAGGCCGCCTTCCTCTCCCTTCATCCACATCCGGTAGCAGAGGCCCGGCGCGACGCGTCCCGCGCGGCCGCGGCGCTGCTCGGCCTCGGCGCGCGTGACGCGTTCGGTCACGAGCCGCGACATCCCGGACCCGGGATCGAAGCGCGCGCGGCGCGCCCGCCCGCAATCGACCACCACGCGGATATCCTCGATGGTGAGCGAGGTTTCCGCGATGGATGTCGCGAGCACGACCTTCCGCCCGGAGGATACGGGCGCGATCGCGGCCCGCTGGGCGGCGAAGTCCATCGCGCCGAAAAGCGGCCGAACCGCGCAGTCCGCGGGGACATGCCGTTCCACCATCGCCGCGACGCGCCGGATTTCGCCCTCTCCCGGAAGAAAGACGAGGACGCCGCCTTCCGTCTCCTCGACTGCCTGGAGCGTCAGCGCGGCCGCCTCGGCCTCGAAGCTCCGGGCCCGGTCGGCCGGCCGGGGCAGCCACCGCGTCTCGACGGGGAAGGCGCGGCCCTCGGACGAAACGGTGGGCGCACCGTCGAGAAGCGCGGCGACGGGAAGCGCGTCGAGCGTCGCGGACATGACGAGGAGGATCAGGTCCTCGCGGAGCGCGCCCCTGACCTCCCATGCCAGGGCGAGGCCGAGGTCCGCGTTCAGGCTGCGTTCGTGGAATTCGTCGAAGATCACCGCTCCGATTCCCGATAGCTCCGGGTCGGACTGGATCATCCGGGTCAGGATGCCTTCCGTGACGACTTCTATCCGGGTCCCGGGCGACACCTTCGTCTCGCCCCGGATCCGGTAGCCTACGGTGCTGCCGACGGGCTCGCCGAGGCTTTCCGCCATCCTCTCGGCCGCGGCGCGCGCTGCGAGGCGGCGGGGTTCGAGCATGACGATCCGTCCTTCGGTCAGACCGCCTTCGAGCAGCGCGAGCGGCACGCGCGTCGTCTTGCCCGCGCCGGGGGGCGCGGTCAGCACGGCGCGGCCTTCCGACCGTAGGGCGGTCAGGAGAGCAGGGAGCGCATCGTCGATAGGCAGAGGCACGGGCATGTGCGCCTTATCGCCGGTGGCAGTCCGCTTGGCCAGAGGCAGCGGGTGAGCAGTGATAGCATCCGGATGCACTGGACGACGGAAGCCATGCGGGGCAAGGTGCCCGGGCCGCGCCGGCGGTTGTTGCGGAGACAGGCGGAAGGGTCCCGGGAGAATGGATATCGACGAACTCGCCAAGCGGGTCGTGGAAGGGGATCGGCGGGCTCTCGCGCGTGCGATCACGCTCGTGGAAAGCGCGAGGGCCGATCACAGGCAGGCCGCCACGCAGCTTCTGGAACGGCTGGCGCGGGGCGGGCGGGAGGCGCTGCGGATCGGGCTGTCGGGCACGCCGGGCGTCGGCAAGTCGACCTTCATCGAGGCCTTCGGGACGATGTTGACCGGCAAGGGCCTGCGCGTCGCCGTTCTGGCCGTCGATCCGTCCTCCGCGCGGTCGGGGGGCTCGATCCTTGGTGACAAGACCCGAATGGAACGGCTGGCGCGCGATCCGCGGGCCTTCATCCGACCCTCGCCGAGCCAGGCGCAGCTTGGCGGCGTCGCGCGGCGCACGCGGGAAGCCGTGCGCCTGTGCGAGGCGGCCGGCTTCGACGTCGTGCTGATCGAAACGGTGGGCGTCGGCCAGTCGGAGACGCTCGTGGCAGAGATGAGCGATATCTTCGTCCTTCTCCTCGCGCCGGCCGGTGGCGACGAGCTTCAGGGCGTGAAGCGCGGGATCATGGAGATCGCGGATCTCATCCTCGTCAACAAGGCGGACGGCGATCTGAAACCGACCGCAATCCGAACCTGCGCGGACTACGCTGGCGCGCTGCGCCTGCTTCGAAAACGCGAAGCGGACCCGGAGGGTTTCCCGAAGGCCATGACCGTTTCCGCGCAGGAAGAGACGGGGCTCGAAGCCGCGTGGGAGGAAATGTCCGCCCTCGCCGGCTGGAGGAAGGCGGAAGGTCACTGGGAGACCCGGCGGAGCGCGCAGCGCCAGCACTGGTTCGAGGAGGAAGTGCGCCAGGGAATGCTTGCCCGGCTGAAGGCCGACCCGGCGTTGCGGGAAAGAATGGTGTCACTCGGGCTCGCAGTCGCGGAGGGGCATGCCGATCCCGCCGCTGCGGCGAGCGAGGTTCTGTCGATCCTTGATGAGGAAAGAGGTGCCGTCTGACGCCGGGCGGGGACTTGAGGCCCCGCGCCGGGTTCAGCGGCCGACGCCGACGTAGTCGGTGAAACCGGCGGCCTGCGCATCCTTCGCGCTGTAGACGTTGCGCAGGTCGGCCATGCGGGGCGCAGCCATCCCGGAAGCGAGACGCTTCAGGTCGAGCGCACGGAACTCGTTCCATTCCGTCAGGATGACGACGCAGTCCGCATCCTTCGCCGCCTCGTAGGCGTCATCCATCCAGGCGACGCTCGGAAGCAGTGCTTCTCCCTCGCGTCGGCCCTGCGGGTCCACAACGCGCACCTTTGCGCCGCCGCCGACGAGCGAGGGTACGATGGTCAGCGAAGGCGCATCGCGCATGTCATCGGTGTTGGGCTTGAAGGTCACGCCCAGAACCGCGATGGACTTGCCGTTCACGGAGCCTTCGCAGAGATCGACGATCTTCTCGATCATCCGGCGCTTCACCTCGTCGTTCACCTTGATCACCGTCTCGGTGATCTGCATCGGAACCCCGTTCTCCTGTCCGATGCGGGCGAGCGCGCGGGTGTCCTTCGGGAAGCACGAGCCGCCATAGCCCGGCCCCGCATGCAGGAACTTGTTTCCGATCCGGCCGTCCAGACCGATGCCCTTGGACACATCTTTCACGTCGGCGCCGACCCTTTCGCAGAGGGCGGCGATTTCGTTGATGAAGGTGATCTTCGTCGCGAGGAAGGCGTTTGCGGCATACTTGATCATCTCGGCCGTCTCGAGACCGGTGTAGAGGATGGGGAAGTCACGCAGGAACAGGGGGCGGTAGATGCCGCCCATGACGTCCCTTGCGCGTTCGGATGTGACACCGACGACGACCCTGTCGGGGCGCATGAAATCGTCGATCGCGGCGCCCTCGCGCAGGAATTCCGGGTTGGAGGCCACGTCGAACTCAGCGTCCGGCCTGACATTCGCGATGGCCCGGGCGACTGCGCGGTTCGTGCCGACGGGCACCGTCGATTTGGTCACAACGACCGTGTAACCGGTCAGAGCGGCACCGATCTCCTCGGCAGCGGCCATCACGTAGGTCAGATCCGCATGGCCGTCCCCGCGCCGCGTCGGCGTGCCGACGGCGATGAAGACGGCATCGGCGCCGTCGACGGCCCTCGCGAGATCCTGCGAGAACGACAGGCGTCCGGCGGCGACGTTCCGCGCGAGGAGATCGTCAAGGCCCGGTTCGTAGATCGGGATCTTCCCGTCCTGCAGCATCGCGATCTTCTGCGGATTCTTGTCGACGCAGACCACGTCGTGCCCGAAATCCGAGAAACAAACCCCAGAGACGAGCCCGACATAGCCCGTCCCGATCACAGCGATCTTCATAAACCGGTCCTCGTGGATATTTCGTTCCGAATTGGGCAAAGCGAAGACGGATGTCAACGCTTGCCTGAAACGGGCCCGCGCGACAAGGTTTTGCCGGAATGAAGGAATACCGTCGGCGTCGAGCGCGATAGGTTGCGGGGTGGAAATCAGTGATGGCCAAGGTCGCGGGGGTCTTTTTCGCAATACTTGTCTGGATTGCCCCGGCAGGGGGCGCCCTGGCCTGTTCGGTGGCCGAGGTTGCTGGATCGGACAGGTTGATACGCCCCGAGGTCGGCATAGATCAGCGCCTGATCGACGCGACGATCAGGGCCGAGGTGAACTATCACCGCTGCAAGGCGGGCAGCGGGCCGCTGTCCGGATCGCCGGCGTTGGCAGGCATTGCGGAAACGCATGCCAAATGGATGGCGCGGGCGCAAACCGTGTCCCACAAATCGAGGGTCGCAGGGCAATCGACGCTCAAGGCCCGGATGAAGCGGTCGGGGGTCCGTTTCAGGGCCGCGTCCGAGAATATCGGAATGGTACAGCGCTTCGCCCTCGAAGGCGGTACTTTCCGCATCAGAAGTGAAAGCGCGTGCCGTTTCGAGACATCCGGCGGCAAGCCCGTCGGGGCTCATACATATGCCAGCCTTGCGAAATTCATCGTGAACATGTGGGCAACGTCGAAGGGACACCGCGAAAACCTGCTCGACCGAAGGGTCTCGATGGTCGGGTCGGGCGCGGGCTTCGCGGCACGGGCCCCCTATTGCGGTCGCTTCTTCCTGTCGCAGAACTTCGCAGGCTGACGCGTCGCGGGCGTCAGCCGACGGCCCACAAGCGCCGGGGTTGATCTGCCCCCTTGATGTCGTCAAGCCACGGATGTTGGAGGGATGCGTTTCGCTCGAACCACTCCAGCGTCGCGCGGATGCCGTCGTCCAGCCGGTGCCGCGGGGTGAAACCGAGATCCCGCCGCGCTTTCGTGATGTCCGACAGACTGTGCCGGATCTCGGCGCCGAAGCCGGGGCGGTGAGCCACCCGAAGACCCAACTCGGGCCGCGATCTTCGCAATATCCCCGCAACCTCCAGAACCGAGGTCGCGACGCCAGTGCCAAGCTGGTAGACCCCTTCCGCGCGAATTTCGATCACCCGGGCGATGGCTTCCGAGATGTCTTCCGCATGGACGAAGTCACGCGTCTGCGCGCCATCACCATTCACGATCAGCCGCCCCGTCGTCAGCGCCATGCGGCAGAAAGACGGAATTACGCCGTGACTTCGCAAGCCGAAGGGGCCGTAGACGTTGGAAAAACGCAGGGTGGCGGACCTGAGCTCGTAGGAGCCGCGATACGCCGTCAGAAATCCCTCCACCGCAAGCTTCGATGCGCCGTAGGGAGACATGGGTTGTGGCAACAGCGTTTCATCGACGGCATCCGACTGTCCGTCGCCGGCGAGCGCCCCGCCGGTTGAGGCGAACACGAAGTGCGTCCGAGGGGCGAACCGGCGCAACCGTTCCAGCAACTTCTGCGTTTTCACCACGTTGTTTCTGAAGGTTTCCCCGGGACCAGCCACCGAAGCCTGGACTGACGTTTCGGCCGCAAGGTGAACGACCACGTCCGCTTGGTCATAGAATTGCAGCACGTGGTCATCCGCGAAACAGGCGCGCAGGATCCGATCGTAACATGGCAGCTCCCAAGGTTGCGCATCCGGGTCACGGTCGATCGCCCACAGGCTTGCCCCAGGAAAGCGCCGCCGCAGATGTGCGACCAGGTTCTGACCGATGAACCCAAGGCCGCCGGTGATGATCATTCTCATCGGCCATTACCCCTCGCCGTGGCCATTCCGGGCTGTGCCAGCATCGCGCAACTCTCTCCCTCGGCGCCGCCCGCGCCGGTCCACCACAGCCTAGAATCGCGATGGTTAAAGGAGCCTTGCGGGGGCCATCACCTGGTGACGTCCCATGCGAAGGATTGGCCGGAGCGCCGGTTCCCGTTAGCGATATGTCAACCTTATTCTGTCCCGATGGGCGCGCCGGAGGCCCGCCATGGCTGGTCCGGTTTCGTACCAGAATGGGAGAGCTGCGATGGACACCACGGCAAACGAAGTTCCCGGCGCGCCCGGCCGAAGCTCTCCCAATTCCATGCTCTGTCGACGAAAGGGGCCCTCGCCGCGCTGGTGCCTGAACAACGGTTCCGCCGGGCACGCGGTGCCTCCATGCGTTTCGGGTTCCGCGGGCAGAGGCCGTGAACCTCTGCTCGTCCTCGATCGGAAGGAGGGCGGGCGATGATCCAGGCCGCATCCGAGCGCAAGGGCATCATTCTTGCCGGGGGAACCGGCTCCCGCCTCTACCCGATCACGCTCGGCGTTTCGAAGCAGCTCCTTCCGGTGTATGACAAGCCGATGGTCTACTATCCGCTGTCGGTTCTCATGCTGGCCCGGATTCGCGAGATCGCGGTGATCACGACTGCGGAAGACCGGGGAGCGTTCCAGAGGCTGCTGGGGGACGGAAGCCAGTGGGGCGTCCGGTTCACCTACATCGTCCAGCCGAAGCCGGAGGGACTCGCGCAGGCCTATGTGCTTGCCGAGGACTTCCTCGAAGGCGCGGGTTCGGCGATGGTCCTTGGCGACAACATCTTCTTCGGGCACGGATTTCTCGAGCTTCTCTCCGTCGCCGACGCCCGAAGAACCGGTGCCACGGTCTTCGGCTACCGGGTGGCCGATCCCGAACGCTACGGGGTCGTGGCTTTCGACCACGCCGGCAAGGCGGCCGGTATCGTCGAGAAGCCCGCGCAACCTCCGTCCGACTTCGCGGTCACCGGGCTCTATTTCCTCGACGGGTCCGCGCCTTCCCGCGCGCGTGACGTGCGGCCTTCGTCACGCGGTGAACTCGAGATCACGACGCTACTCGAAAGCTACCTGCAGGATGGGCTTCTCACTGTCGAGAAGATGGGCCGCGGTTACGCCTGGCTCGACACCGGGACCCATGCCAGCCTGCTGGACGCCGGAAACTTCGTGAGGACACTCGAGGAGAGGCAGGGTCTGCAATCCGGCAGCCCGGACGAGATCGCCTTCTCGAACCACTGGATCGACAGCCAGCAGCTTGCCCATCGCGCGGCCATGTTCGGAAAGAATGCCTATGGGGGCTATCTCGACCGTCTCCTGGAGCAGGCCTGATCCGGGCGTCACCTTCGCGCTCTAGTCGCGCCACGTGCTCGACCTTGTCGGCAAGTCCTGGAACCAGAGATTGCCGTACTCCAGCCCGCTCTTGGGGAACGACCGCTTTCCAAGGGAAGAGCTGAAGCGAAGCTGCCGAGCGAAGAGCATTTTCCGGAAATGATCCTTTTTCGCCACAATGGCGAAAGGTCATGTTCAGCATCGGCGCCGAGTCTCGGTCTGGCACAGGGGTGTGCTGTCCGGGGGTTGGGGTTTGCTGCGGGTCAATACCGTCGCCACCTATGCGGGCGACCAGTCATATTACGTTTCGGGCCTGTCCGATCTGGAGATCGTTCAGACGGGGCAGGGGCCGGTACTTGTTTCGGCCACCTTCGACGGCGGCGTCATCTCTGCCTACCGGCTTGCCGCGGGGGCACAGATCGCTTTCATCGACAGGATGACCCTGCCGGTGGCCGCGGCGCCCCCCGGCGGGGCGCGGATCGCCGAGTTCGACCTGCCGGGAGCATCGGCCGTCGTGACGCTTGGAGACATCGGACCGGGGGCGGGCCTTTTCGAAATCACCGGAGCGGGCGTCGACCTCGCCGCCGGGACGCAGCTTTCGACGTTCGATCTGCCCCCGGGAATGGCGATCATCGGAACGGCGACCATCGGTGACAAGATCCATGTATACGCGACGCAGAAGGATGCCCCGGCTCTCACGGTCTACACGATCGGTTCGGGCGGCAGCGTCGCAGCCAGGTCGGCGCCGACACCGCAGCCTGGCGACTTCGCAGCCGGAGCCGTCGCAGAGATGCATGTCTTCGACGGCCAGACCTTTCTCTTTGTCGCAAGTCCGGGAACCAACGGACTATCGAGCTACCGCATCGGCGCGGACGGGACGCCCGTTCTGGTCGATACTAGGGGCTCCGCCGACGGGATCGGGATCACCACGCCGAGCGCGCTCGAGACGGTGACCGTCGCCGGGCAGACCTATGCCATCCTCGCGGCCCGTGACTCGTCTTCGCTTTCCGTCTTCGCACTGGCCGCCGATGGATCGCTTCGGGCCGTAGATCACGTCATCGACGACCAGGCCACGCGCTTCCTTAACGTCACCGCGATCGAGGTCGTGGAACATGCCGGACGCGCTTACGTCATCGCCGGCGGCGGCGATGACGGCATCAGCGTCTTTCGCCTTCTTCCGGGTGGCCGCCTCTTTCAAGTCGCCACGGTTTCGGACGGCGCCCAGACCGCGTTGGCCAAGGTCACCGCGATCGCGGCAACGGTTGTCGGCGGGGAACTCCAGGTCTTCGCGGCAAGCGGGTCCGAAGCAGGGATCACCCAGTTCCGTATCTCTCTGGCATCGGAGGGGCTGACCCTGAGCGGGACCGCCGCCGCGGAAACCCTGTCCGGCGCTTCTCTCGACGACATCGTCTTCGGCGGCGGCGGCAACGATACGCTCAGCGGTGGCGCTGGCGACGACATCCTGATGGACGGCGCCGGTGCGGACGTGATGACGGGTGGCGCGGGCAACGACGTCTTCGTGCTTGCGGCAGATGGTCAGACCGATCGGATCACCGATTTCGACATTACCCGCGACACGCTTGATCTTTCCGCCTTCGCGATGCTGCGAAACCTTTCCCAGCTGGGCTTCGTCACGACCGCCAACGGTGTGACGATCACCTACGGCGACGAGGTTATCGAGATCGTCTCGAACACGCTCGAGCCCCTGACCGCGCAGGATTTCCTTGGACGGAGCATTCTGAACCTGTCGCGGATGACGCAAGGGGGCGCGGCCGCCGGGCGCTATCTCGAGGGGACCTCCGCCTCCGAGGCTTTCGTCGGCAGCGCCTCGGACGACACGTTCGTGGCGAGCGGCGGTGCCGACAGCTATGACGGCCTCGGCGGCATCGACCTCGTCGACTACTCCGCCGCCGCACAGGGGGTGACGGCCGATCTGGCAGGGCTCCACGCGAATTCGGGTCTGGCGGCGGGGCATCGCTACAGCGGGATCGAGGCCCTGCGCGGGACGGCGTTTGCCGACAGGCTTTACGGCGACGCGGGCGCGAACCAGCTCCGCGGCGGAGGCGGGGCCGACATGCTCTCGGGTCGGGGCGGAGACGATTGGCTGCAGGGAGAGGACGGCGACGATGTTCTGGAGGGCGGTCAGGGCAGCGACCGGCTGGAAGGCGGCGCCGGTCGGGATGCGGCGAGTTACACGCAAGCCGCGACCGGTCTTGTCGTGGATCTGGCCGACCGGGGAAAAAACACGGGCGAAGCCGCCGGGGACGTCTTCGTGGAGATCGAGGACCTCATCGGGAGCGCTTTCTCGGACACGCTGCGGGGGGACGCCGCGGCGAACCGCCTGTACGGAGGGGCAGGCAACGACACGCTCGAAGGCGGGGTCGGGGACGATCGGCTGGAAGGCGGACAAGGCGCGGACAGCCTCGACGGCGGAGCGGGTTCCGACACGGCTTCCTACGCCGGGGCGGCCGCGGCGGTGACCGCGGACCTGGCTGTGTCCCGGTCGAACACGGGCGATGCTGCCGGCGACAGCTACGTTTCGGTCGAGAACCTGGAGGGCTCGGCGTTCGACGACACGCTGCGGGGCGATTCCGGGGCCAACCGGCTGGAAGGTGGCGCGGGCGCGGATCGAATCGCGGGGCGCGAGGGCGATGACAGGCTTTATGGCGGCGATGGGGACGACATCCTGATGGGTGGGGCCGGGGCCGACCACCTTGACGGCGGGGCGGGCAAGGACCGGGTGGACCATGCGCTCGCGCCGCAATCCATCACCGTCGACCTCATGCTCACACATCTAAACACCGGCGAAGCGGCGGGAGACACCTATTACCTGATCGAAGACATCTTCGGCGGCGCCTATGGCGATATCCTGCGTGGGAATTCGGGCACGAATGTCCTGTCGGGGAATGGCGGGAACGACATTCTCGTCGGTCGCGGAGGCAATGACTTCCTTTATGGAGGAGACGGCGACGACGTTATGAACGGCGGGCCCGGCATGGACTACATGAACGGGGGCGATGGCTTCGACTGGGCGGACTACAGCCTCGCCGCGCAGGGCTTCACGCTCGACCTGGCGATCCTTGTATTTTCCACGGGCGAAGCCGCGGGCGACCGGTTCGTGTTCGTCGAGGGTTTCATCGGTTCGGCCTTCGACGACGTCCTGCGCGGCGACGCGGCGCAGAATACGATCCTTGGCGGCGGCGGGGCCGACCGGATCGCCGGGCGCGGTGGCAATGACACTCTCGACGGAGGAGCCGGCAACGACAGCCTCGACGGGGGCGCGGGCAATGACACGCTGACCGGTGGCTCGGGTGCGGATAGCTTCATCTTCAACGGCGGAACGGACACGATCACGGACTTCGCCGACGACGAGGACACCGTGTTTCTGGACCGGGCAGCGCTGGGGATCGCGCTGGCGGACCCGGCCGATATCCTGGATTTCGCGACGGTGACGCCTTCGGGGACCCTCCTCGATTTCGGCGGCGGAAACAGGATGCTCCTCCTCGGGATCTGGGAGCCCGGGCTCCTTCTGGATGACATTTCCTTCCTCTGAAGCCGGGCCGCGATAATCGGGGCTTAACCATCATCGCGTTAGCTCGCTGGCATGATGACCCGAATCCGCCGCCTCTACCGCCGTTTCGCCTGCATTCATTTCCGCTGCGCCCGGGACGGTTTCGACATTGCCGGGGCGGATGGAGCCCTGATCGGTCGTGTCGAATCCTGTCAACTGCGCGGCGACCGGCTGCATCTTTCGGGCTGGGCCGATTGCGAAAGGGTGGTCGTCGAGGATGAAACCGCGCGCCGGGAAGTCGCTCCATGGATATGGAGGCAGGACGTGGTCGATCGCGGCGCGGGGAACGGGCCTGTCGGGTTCGAAGTGGATTTGCCCGCGAACCGCAGCGCCTTGCGGATCTCGGTCGAAACCCGACGAGGGGCGGTCGGACGAAAAGTGCCCGCGTTTCCACGCCGCCGGGTTCTGATCGCGGAAATCCGGACGCGCGTGGTCTTCATGGTGGGCCTTCTGCGAAGTGCGCCCGCAGTCCTGCGATGGGCGCTCTGGCGCCATCCTTCCGATCGGGCAGCGGTCAAGCGCAGGCTGGGTCTGGAGGGCGCCGCGCCGGCGGGGTGTCCCAAGATCCGGACGGGCCTTTTTGTGACGGGCAAGACGCCGAGTCGGAGGTCGTCAAAGGTGACGCTGGTCATGCCCGTCTACAACGCCTTCGACCTGACGCGGGAAGCCCTGTCGCGTATCCTGGCCAATACGGATCTTCCCTGGCGCCTGATCCTTGTCGAGGATGCATCGACTGACGCCCGGATGCGCCCCTTTCTGAGGGGATTTCGCGACAATGCCCCCGCCGGCGCGGTGACGCTGATCGAGAACCCGAAAAACCTGGGTTTCGTGGGCTCGGCGAACCGGGGCCTCGCAGAGGCGCTGGCTCATGATGACCATGTTGTCCTCGTCAACTCCGACGCGATGGTGCCACGCGGCTGGGTCGCGCGCCTCCTTGCGCCGATCCTCGACGACAGACGTGTTGCCAGCGTCACGCCGATGTCCAACGATGCCGAGATATTTTCGGTTCCGGTCGCGTGCAGGCCGCGACCGCTGGCTCCGGGAGAGGCGCAGGCCATTGACGCCGCCGCGCGCCGGATCAATGTCCACGCCGGTCCGGTGGATGCACCCACCGGCGTCGGCTTTTGCATGGCGATGAACATCGACTTCCTGCGGCGGTTTCCGGCCTTCGACCCAGCTTTCGGGCGCGGTTACGGCGAAGAGGTCGACTGGTGCCAACGAACCCGCCTCGCAGGGGGGCGGCACCTGTGTCAGCCGGCGCTTTTCGTCGAACACCGCGGCGGGCAGAGTTTCGGGAATACGGAAAAGGCGCGGCTGATTGCCGAGCATAACGCGATCGTCGCGCGCCGTTACCCGGGCTATGACGCGGAGGTGCAGGGCTTCATCCGCACGGACCCTCTCGGGGACGCGCGTCTGGCATTGGGCATTGCACTTGCGGCCGCACGACAGGAGGCGAGCGGAAAGGCGCTTGATATCTATGTCGCGCACAGCCTTGGTGGCGGGGCGGAGATGGATCTGGCCCGGCGGTTGCGGCACGTGACCGAAGAGGGCCTCGCCGCGGTGGTGCTGAGGTTCGGAGGTCCGGCGCTCTGCCGGGTGGAACTGCACATGCCGGTGGGTGCGTCGCGGATCGACACGGATAACTGGCGCGACGTCGACCACCTCCTCGCTCCAGCGCTGCGGCGGCGGATCATCTATTCGAACGGTGTCGGCCATCCCGATCCCATCGCTCTGCCGGATCAGATACTCTCGTTGCGAAGGGACGAGCGCGACAGGGTCGAAATACTGATCCACGATTTCTTCCCGCTCAGTCCGTCCTATTGCCTGCTGGGCGCAGCCGGGCGCTATCGCGGCGTGCCCGCCGCCGATGACGAAGACCCGGCGCATCTGTCCCGGCGGCCCGATGGCGGACGAGTGACGCTTCGCCGATGGCGCGCCGCGTGGGGGCGGCTGCTCGATGCCGCGGAATCTGTGACTGTGTTCGCCGAAAGCGGGCGGGAAATCGTGGCGGAGGCCTATCCGGAGGTCGCTGCCCGCATCGTCGTCCGGCCCCACGCGCCCTTGCACGTGCCGGCGCGCGCGCGCGTGCCCGAGGGAGGGCGTCTCAACGTGGGCGTTCTCGGCAACATCGGCTGGCAGAAGGGAATAGCTGTTGTAGGGGAACTCGCGCGAAGTCCCGCGGCTCTCTCCGGGGATCTCGCAATCGTCGTCATCGGGAACGCCGATCCGGCCTATCGCCTTCCCGCCGGCGTCCATGTGCATGGAAGCTACCGCCCGGAAGATCTTCCGCTCCTCGCGGCCCGTTACGAAGTGGGTCTCTGGCTCATTCCGTCGATCTGGCCCGAGACGTTCTCTTTCACGGCGCGCGAGGCGATCGCGACCGGGCTTCCCACCTATGCATTCGATCTTGGAGGCCAGGGGGAGGCCGTGCGCGAAACGCCGAACGGACGCCCGGTTCGGTTTGACCCTGACGCGCCGCACGCCGAGGTCCTGATCGATGCATGGCGCCAGGATGGCCTTCTGAAACCGGCCGCTTCGATGCCACTGGCTATAGGAACGGCAAGTCCTGAAACCGTCCGTTTACCAGCCGCGTGAGACGATTTGGGCAGTTGTGGCGCTCAAGGAGAACACAGTTATGTCTGAAAGCATTCTCGTGGTCGGAATGAGCCATGTCGAGGCCATCGACCGTGCGCTCGACGACGCGGATCGCAGGCAGATCCGCGTCCTTGCCCTCAATCGCGAGCCGGGCATTTTCGACGTGAAGGCGAATCGGCTCGATCTCTCGGCAATCACCGGGTCCTGTCCAAAGGTCGTCTGTCTGTCCCTCGGGGGAAATTTTCACAACATTTTCGGCCTCCTGGAACTGCCGCAGCCGATCCGGATGGGCGACCCCACCTTGGGCTCGGTTCCTGCTCCCCCGAAACGCTTGTTCGTCCCGCATGACCTGATGCGGTTGCACTTCGAACGGAGGATCGATCGGCTGTTGAGCCATGCCGAAGCAATCCACGAGCATTTCTGCGAAGCACGGTTCTTCTACCTCTGCGCACCGCCCCCCATCGCCGATGAAACGCACCTGGCTCGACATCCCGGCGTGTTCAGGTCGCGCCTGCACATGGGGTTCGCGCCGCATGATTTGCGTCTGGCTCTGCACAGGCTTCAACGGGACATCTACGCGGCACGCGCCGCGCGAAATGGAGCGGTCTTTCTCGACCCGCCGATGCAGGCTTGCGATGCGGGCGGCTTCCTTGGGCGGGATTACTGGGCCAACGATCCAACACATGGCAATGCCGCCTATGGCCGCCTGGTGGTAGATCAGATTCGCGCGCGGGAGGCGCTTGCCGCATGAACCCGCGACACCCCTACGTCGGCCTGCCAGACCGCCAATTCTGGAAGCACGAGCCGGGGATCGCGGACCCCGCAGCGTTCGATCCGGTGTCAGACGTGCCGTTCCACATAACGCCGGAGGACAAAGTCGTGACTGCCGGCAGCTGCTTTGCCCAGCACGTGGCGCGACGCCTTTCGAATTCGGGCTTCAACCATCTCATCACCGAGCCGGCGCCTGCGTTCGTCGATCCCGATTTGGCCGAACGGTTCAATTACGGCATGTTCTCCGCCCGCTACGGCAACATCTATACGACACGCCAGCTCCGCCAGCTTGTCGATCGAGCCTACGGCCGGTTCCGGCCACTTGCCGCGTTCTGGCCGAAGGACCGGACCGAGCGCGTGATTGACCCATTCCGGCCGCAAATCCAGCCGGAGGGTTTCGTGTCGGAAGCCGAGCTTCTGGCCGACCGCGAAAGCCATTTCGCCGCAGTGCGTTCCGCATTCGAAAACATGGACGTGTTCGTCTTCACACTGGGCCTAACGGAGTGCTGGGCAGATGTCCGAGACGGCGCAGTGTTCCCGCTCGCTCCGGGCGTCGCGGGGGGGCGCTATCGTCCGGGCGAGGTGCGTTTCCTCAATTTCGACCTTGAAGAAACGCTGGCTGATCTTCTTGCGGCGCTGGCGGCCATACGGGCGGTCAATCCGACCATTCGGTTCATTCTGACGGTTTCGCCCGTCCCGCTGAATGCGACCATGGAGCCCAGACATGTCTACGTCTCATCGGCATGGTCGAAGTCGGTGCTCCGGCTGGCCGCGGAACGCGTGACCCGATTGGTGCCGGGCTCCGTCTATTTCCCCTCCTACGAAATCATCACGGCCCCGCATGTCCGCGGAAGATATTTCGGTGAGGATTGCCGTGAGGTTCTTCCGGACGGCGTGGATCACGTGATGCGGCTATTCTTCAGACATTTCGCGGGTGAAGGCCGTGCCGGTGGCGAGGCTTCGGACGGCTCTGCGGCGACCCAGACCCGTGAGCACGTTGCTGACCTGGAGAACTGCCTGAGGATACTCTGCGACGAGGAAGCGATCGCGAACCGATAGCGGCGGCGCGCCGCGGTGCGTGGAAATCGCGCGTGAGGGCTGACGGCGAGTTTCGGCACCGTCACCGATCGTGTGACTGCGACGATGCGCCCTGCGCGTCGTTTCCAGCTTCGCCTTCGCACCAGGACTTTCCAACGCTGTTATTCACAGGGCGTTGACCCGGCGTCGGCGTGTCGGTGCGGGGTGACCGACGACGGGAGAACTCCAGCCGGGACGGCTTCGGTCACCGGGGAGATGCTGCCTGAGATCGCTCAGCCCTTTCCATGCAGAAGCCGCAGAATTCCGGTTTCTGGCCCGCCGGCGGGACTGGCGGTGCTGTCTCCGCTCCGATCTTCCACCGAGGCACGCAACTCCGAAGCCAGGTTCGCCGCGGTTGCCGGCAGGTTCGACCGCCCCCCGAAGAACCAGTCGACCTTGGGCTTCGCGTTCCAGCCCATGTCCGGGTGCTTTTCGAAGTCTTGGGCCATCGTCGTGACGCGGGCCGCCACGGCCCGGAGGTCGAATGCCGGAAAACCGTGGAGGTTCTCATGGAGAATGGCGGGATCACGGGATCCGTGCATGTTCGTCAGGACCCTCACGCCGGCCTCGGCCAGTTCCATCGGCGGATAGCTGGGATGCGGAGATACCATGAGGGACATCCCGAGGGCGGCCCGGGACGCGAGTTCAGCGTAATCGGCGAGCGTCAGCCGCCCGGCGATCTCGATTCGGGCGCCGCATCGCAGCGCCTCCGACGCGAAGTTCTCTCCGATCGCGATGAAACGCCACCTGGACCACAGGGCAGGTGCCTCATCCTGAAGCTGCCTCACCAGCATGTCCAGGAAGGAGAGACAGTTCCGCTCCGCATGGGGGCGGGCGTAAAGAAGAACTATCCGCTCCTTGGCACAGCCTCGCCGGATGGCCGCCGCGAAGTCGCCGTTGATGCCCGGCAGGAGGACGTGACCTCCGCGGAAATACCCCTCCGTGTGGAAGAAGTCTGCGAGTATGGCGGTGTTGAATATCGGGATCGTCCGTTTCGGCTCGCCGTAGGTTGCATCGCACAGCGCCCATTCCGTTGACCACGGGTGGAATCCGCACTCGAAGTCCTGGATGAGATAGGCGAGCCTGCGCGCGCGGTTACCGAAGATGCGATCCTGCTGCGCCATGAGATCGCGGCCGACATGCGCCGTCCACCATGCCGTGGCGAGGAAGACATCGTTGTTCCGGACCGGGAGTGGAAAGATCTCGCGCCGCGAACCGTCGAGGACCAGGTCTTCGTGGGCATGGTCCTCGTCACGCCAGGATGTGACCCGGAAACCTTCCGGCGGAATGTACTGATTGCCCGGGGCGGCGTCGGTGAAGATCAGACGCGCGTCCCAGTCCAGCCCCAGTTCCGAGCGCGTCGCGTGAAAGACGTCGAGTGCGGTGGCGACGCCCGCGTAGGCACGGCTCGTGTCACCGGTCGGGATCAGGAGATTGAGCCTCGGCCGATCGATCGTCGAGCACATCGCCAGGAAGTGGCGGCAATGCGCGATGTAGTGCCTTTCGACGCCGAGGTCGCGCGGCGTCGGCAGAAGCCGGTTGCCGTGGCAGCGGAGCGCGGCGCGATCAATGCCTGCGGCTCCATGCTTCGACGTCACTCTGCCCGTCACGTGGGCGAACCCCGCCATCTCGACCGTGTGAAAGAAGATGCGCTCGATCGCGTGCGCCAGCGTGCCGTCGGTCTGGCCCGTTTCCGGATCGAAGTGCAGCGGCGTGAGGCCAAGCGTCAGAAGTGGTGCGAGCGCTTCCGTTCGGAACCAGAACATCGAGCCCGAGGGCAGGTCGAGCGGCGCCTCCCTCTGCAACTCGTGCCCCATCATCCGGACAAGCGCTCGAGCGGTTTCGAAATTGCCACCCCACTGGATCAGCGGAAGTATCGGGCCGAAATGGTCAGGCGCGTAGGCGCCGATCCCTTCGGTCGCGAGGATGTCGAGGATGTTGGCGACGAGCTGCTCCGAGCCGAGCGTGCCTTCGAAGAGGTGCCGTCGCCAGGCGGTGAACTCCTTCGCGTAGTGGCGCGACTTTTTCGAGTGGATATGGACGGCGAACCGGACCTCGGCCAGACGGTCGCGATAGCCCGAGATCATCGGCGCGATGTCCCGCCCGCGATTCGGGGTGATGCGTATCTCGTACGGATGGCGGGCATGTCGCAGGCAGGCCGCCTCGATCTCGCGGGCCTTCGATGCCGTGTCGGTCGATATGAACAGCCGTGTCCGCCCGCGCGGAGCCTTGTTGGCGTAGCCCAACATCTCCTCCGCGAGATCCGGGTAGAAGATGTGCGCGAAGACGCCGATCTGGCCAGAAGTATCAGGGCTCGCTTCTTCCGGCGCGATGAGCGGGTCATCGCGCGGGATTTCGAGCACGCGCCGCGTTCCTGGGAAACCTCTGGCGAGGGTGTCTGGCGTTTCGGTCTTTCGAATGGTCCGCCCCATCTCGAAACCGCTTTCGATGTAGTGAAGGAGGCTGGGGGCCTCCGGGTCGTCGAGACCGGCGCGGTAGTGCGACACATCGAAGAGCGGGTGGAATGGCCGCGGCTCCGACTTCCCGGCAGTGACATAGTGAGCGAGGGCATCCTGGCCGGAGGCCCGCACGTCGGGCGCGTTGTCGTAGTAGAACCTCTTGGAAAACAGCGGGTTCGGATCGATCGGCGACGATGGTCCGCGCGCGACATATTCCGCGAGGGCGGGCTGATCGAAAAGAGCCACGCCACAGGCCCTGCGGTAAAACGCCGGATCGAAGAGCGGATGTGGCGCCGGCCGCGCCGGGTCGTCGCCGGCGCAGAGGTAGTCCTCGAAGGCGCTCCGCTCGGGAATGCGTCCGCGTGCGGCCAAGGCGTTCAGGTAGAATTCGCCATCGAAAAGCGGGTGGGGAGACAGGGCCGGGTTTCCGGGCGCGAGCGCGAGGAAATGTGCCAGGGGCTCGCGCGGCGTCGTCGTGTCGCGCATATGGGTCGCGGCGTAGAAATCGGGGTCGAAGAGAGGGTTCGGCCGATCGCCCTGCCGCCAGCCTTCGGAAAGGTAGTGCGTCAGCGGCTCCTGGCCCGCATCGCCTTTGGAAAGGTAGGTCTCCCGATACCAGTCCGACCAGAACAGGGGATGCGGCCGGAAACCAGCCCGGGCACCGATCGTCAGGTAATGCAGCAGCGGCTCGACGGGCTTGCCTTCCGTGCCGCGCCGGGAAGCGTACCATTCCGCGTCGAAGAGCGGCCCGGGGCTTCGCCGTTCCTTGCTGCCATACGCAAGGAAATGCTCGAACCCGTCGAGGCTTTGCGCGGAGACGTCCGGATACGCGCGGGCATACCATTCACGAGCGAACAGAGGACTCGGCGAAAGGCCAGCGGCAGAGCCAACTTCCGAGAAGTGCCGACGCAACTCCACTTCCGTGCCCGACTGGCCCGAAACCTGCGCGTAATGGAAGCGGTCGAAAAGGAGGTCACGGAGTTTCGCGTTCGTCACTGGTCGCATGGGGCTTCTCCCTCCGTGTCGGTCAGGTCGGCAGGCACTTCGGGACCCTAGGAGGAGGGAGGTTAGGTTAAGGTTAACGAATACGTGCCACGCTGGACCGGATTGGACATGGCAGGGGCCCCGGCAAATGCAGCGCGCGATCTTCTTCATGCACATCGCGAAGACGGCCGGGTCCTACGTCAACTCCCTCTTCCGCGACACGCTCGGAGAGGCGAGGGCCGTCGACCATATCGAGATGCGTCTTCCGAATGCCGAACTGCTCCGCAGTGCGGTCGACGAGGGAGGCGTTGATTTCGTCTCCGGCCACGTCTACCTGCGGCTCTGGAGCGAGCTGGCCAAGACGACCTCCCGCCCGTTCTTCCGCTTCACCGTCATCCGCGACCCGATCGAGCATCTTGCCTCGCATATCCTCTGGCTCGACCACTACAACCTTCCGGAGAAGCGCGGGGAATATGCGGGTCTGTCCGAAGCGCACCAGCGGCTCGTGGACCTCATCGGAAGGGTGAACTTCGCGGACATGGGGGCTCTCGACGCCTTCCTGACGCATCTGCCGGCCGCCGGCGTCCAGCTTCTCGACAATTGCCAATCGCGGTATTTCGTCTGCGGTCCTGGGGCTTCGACGGCCCATCACGATCCGCTGACCCTCTCCCATGCCGACGAGATCGCCCGGGCGGCGCGGTGCTTCGATCTGGTGATCCGGCAGGATTGCCTGGCCGCGGGAATCGCAAAGGTCAATACGCTGACGGGCCTCGCCCTTGAAGCTTCGAAGGCACGCGTGAACGCCGCCAAGTCGGAGAGGGCCATCGACACGAAGAACCCCGTCGTGAGGTCGATTTTCGGCAAACGTACGCTGGTTGACCAATGGCTTTGGCGAAGCGCGGTCGCAGGGAATTTCTGACAGCCCTGATCGATCGCCCTAGATCCAGCCCATCGCAGTCGCCGCATAGATGCAGGCGGTGCCGAAGCCGGATTGGCGGCGAATTCCCAGTCGACCCAATCGCGCCAGCCTTTGAGGAGCCGGGGCATCGAGGGCGGAGCGAAACTCCCGGAGGAGGGTGGCGTTCTCGCTTGTCAGCGGCAGACCGTCCGCGGCCAGTGCGGCGGCGTTGGCCCGGAGCCATCCACCATAACGGGACGAGGCAAGGATTGCGAAACGTTGAAGGGTGGCGCCCATCCCGCGATGGGCGCCGACCGAGTTGCCGCCATGCTGGCGGTAGAGCACGGTCGGCTTGTCGTCGAATGTGATCTCGGCGCCAATCCCGGTCATGAGGGCATAGAGCCACCAGTCGTGGTGCGGCACCTCTGCTGCCTTCCGCGCTGCTTCCCGGACGAGGGAATAGGCGCGCGGGTTCATCAGGATCGTGTTGCCGGGCAACGTGTTCTGGATCAGGGCGTTGGCGAAGCTCGGGGTCTTGCGTCGGCGGCGAACAGAGGGCAGGCGCGTCAGGTCCGCACGCACTTCGATCGTCGTTCCGCCGTAGATCGCCGGCGCGCCCAAGCGGCAGAGCGCCAGCCGATCGAGCGCCCTCTCAAGCCGATCCGGAAGCCAGACGTCGTCCTGGTCCGACAACGCCACATGGCCGGCCGGCGGCCCGTTGGTCCCAAGGAGTGACAGGAAGTTAGCCCCCGAACCACGTCCCGGTCCGGAGAAGACATGGACCGCCCGCGAAGGATTCGCTGACCGGAAGTCTTCCAGAATCGTCAACGTTGCATCGTCGGAGCCGTCGTCGGACACCCAGAGAGACCAGTCCGCATGGCTTTGCGTCAGGAAGGAAGCGAGTTGTTCCTCCAGAAAGCGCGCGCCGTTTCGCGTGCACATCAGGATGTGAACATGAGGGCGTTCGCATTGCCTAATCATGGACGAGCTCCCGGTGGAAGCGACGAAGGAAGACGAGACCCGACGCGGTGAGACAAAGGCTCACGGCGAAGACGTAGAGGGGGGAGACGTAGGTTCCGTCGTAGGCCGGGTAGAAGGCCGCGCGCATCTGGCCCACGACATGCACCAGCGGGTTGAACCACAAGCCGGAGCGGTAGGGTTCAGGAACCGTATCGAAGGTGAAGAACACGCAGGACAGAAGAAACAGGGGGCGGTTCACGATCGACCAGACCCTTTGCCACAGGGCGTAGCGGGTCATGAGAAAGCAGTTCAGCGTTCCGACCCCCAGGCCGAGTGCCGAGGCCATGGCGAAACCCAGCACCGCTGCTGCGATGTCGGGTGTCGTTCGCGTGTCGAAGGCCGCGAATATCCCCGCGAGGACCAGGCAGGCCACGAGAATCTGCGTCAGCGCCGCCACGAGGAACCGCGCGAGAAGCGCGTCCGCGTAGGTCACGCCCGGATAGGCCAGAAGCTGCCGCGAATAGAGGATCGCCTGCGCGACCTTTGACGAAAGCTCGCCGTAGAAGAGAAACGGAACCATGCCCGTCGCATAGAAGAGCGGAAAGCTCGTCCCGACGGGCGGGGCGCGGAAGCCGACCGAGAAGATCAATGTCAGGATTGCGATCCCGAGGGCGGGCTCCAGGACCGCCCAAAGATAGCCGCCCGGCGATCGGCAATAGCTCGTCGTCATCTCGCGCAGCATCAGCGCGACGATCGCCCGCGCCGTGGGCAGGCTTCGCCGTCCGTGCCCCCTCCGGTATTCTCTTCGGGTCCCGCCGAGAACCGCCATGCCCGCGCCTTTACGCCAAATAAGTCTTTGCCGGTTTATGCCTGACAACACCTTGCCAAGAGGTTCATGGCGACACCGGAGGGCGGAATGCAGGATCAGAAGCGCAATGAAGCCGCTGTTGCCGGGACACTCGATGCGCCGGGGCGTGTCCTGCCTCTGAAGCCGCTCGCTGCGGCGCCGCAGCGTCCGCCTGCCCCGCGAGGCCGTATGAAGGCGCGGCACTGGGGCATCGTCGCGAGCTTCGTGGTTGTCGTCGCCCTGCCTGCCGCGATCTGCGCCTGGTACCTGTGGACCCGCGCGGCCGATCAGTTTGCGTCATATACCGCCTTCTCCGTGCGGCGCGAAGAAGTGAATTCGACGCTGGAGCTGTTCGGGGGGATCACGGCGCTTTCCGGGTCGAGTTCCTCGGATACCGACATCCTCTACGAATACCTGCGAAGCCAGGAACTCGTGGCCGATCTCGACCAAACGCTCGATCTTCGCTCCATGTGGTCGAAGGCCGATCCGGTGCGCGATCCGGTCTTCGCCTATCGCGCGCCCGGCACGATCGAGGATCTGGTCGCCTATTGGCCACGCATGGTGCGCATCAGCTATGATGCCGGGGCCGGGCTGATCGACATCCGCGTGCTGGCCTTCGATCCGTCGGACGCTCAACGTCTTTCCACGGCGATCTTCGAACGCAGCACGGCGATGATCAACGAGCTCTCGGCCGTCGCGCGTGACGACATGATCCGCTACGCCCGTGAGGAACTCGACGAGGCGGTGGAACGGCTGAAGGTCGCGCGCCAGTCCGTGACGGAGTTCCGGAACCGGACCCAGATCGTCGATCCCGAGGCGGATATCCGGACCCAAGTCGGTCTTCTTGCCACGCTTCAGGAAAACCTCGCCACGACGGTCATCGAGCTCGATCTCATGCGCCAGACGACGCGCGAGGGAGATCCGAGGATTGCCCAGATCGATCTGAAGGTCCGCGTGATCGAGGCCCGGATCGAGGCGGAGCGCAAGAAGCTTGGCATCGGGGCCGACGGGGCCGAGGGTGAGGCATTCGCGACATTGATGGGCGAATACGAACGGCTGATCGTGGAGCGCCAGTTCGCCGAGGAAACCTATACGGCCGCGCTCGCCGCATACGATTCCGCACGCTCCGAGGCGCGACGGCAAAGCCGCTATCTTGCCGCCCACGTCCGGCCGACGCTTGCCGAAGCCTCCGTCTTTCCACGGCGCGGGCTGGTCCTGTCGCTGGTCGGGCTCTTCCTCTTCCTCGGCTGGGCCGTCCTCACGCTTCTGGCGACGAGCCTTAGGGACCGGAGGTAGGAGCGGCCACGATGATCGACCTCGTGAACCTTGCGAAGGAGGTACGGCTTGGGGGCGCGCGGAAAGTGCTGCTGGAGCAGACGACGATGCGGTTGCCGCCGGGGCGCTCGATCGGGCTGGTCGGTCGGAATGGCGCCGGGAAGTCGACGCTCCTTCGCATGATCGCGGGCACGGTCGAGCCGACTGGCGGAGAGGTGCGGCTCGGTGGAACGGTGTCCTGGCCGGTCGGTTTCGCGGGGTCCTTCCACCCCGACCTCACGGGTGCGCAGAATGCCCGCTTCGTCGCCCGGATCTATGGCGTGGACAGCGACGCTCTTCTGGATTTCGTCGGGGACTTCGCCGAGTTGGGGCCGCATTTTCACGCGCCGGTCCGAACCTATTCCTCGGGCATGCGCTCGCGGCTCGCCTTCGGCGTCTCGATGGGGATCCACTTCGACACCTATCTGATCGACGAGGTGACCTCGGTCGGAGACAGCGCGTTCCGCGAGAAAAGCACGGCGGTGCTGAGGGAGAGAATGACGCGCTCAGGCGCGATAGTCGTCACGCATTCCATGGGAATGCTGCGCGAAATCTGCGATTGCGGGATGGTGCTGGAAGGTGGCCGGCTGGAGTTCTTCGACGATATCGACGCGGCGATCGCGGCACATCAGGCCCAGATGCGCGCCTGAGCCAGAGCCCTGCGGCGCAGATGTTCCGTGAACCGGGCGCGGAACTCCTCGTTCACGGCGTCTGCCTGCTTGCCTATGCGGGGCTTCGGCAAGGTGAGCGGCCCGATATCGACGCCCGTGAATGCACCGATCCGTTTCAGGAGGGCTCCGGGCTGTGCCTGAAGGCCCTCATAGGTGACGACGAGTCGCGGGATCGCGAAGGCATTGGAGAGAGTCGCGATCATCGCTTCGGACCGATGCGTTTCTTCCAGCAGGCGCTCCAGAAGCGCTTCGTCGTAGTTCACGCTGGCCCCGGGATCAGCCGCCTGAAGGCTCGTCCACCTCCTTGTCTGGTGGGCGATGAGGTAGGATACCGCCTGTCCGATGACATCCTGCCGGGTAATGTGGATGATCCTGACCCCGTCATAGAGGCGCGGCACTTCGAAGCGCAGAAGCATAAGTATCTGATCCCAGGACGCCTTGAAGCCGAAGATCCGGCCCGGCTTTCCGTACTCCGCGCTCACCCGTTTCACGTAGTCGGCCACACCCGATACGCCCCACTCTTTGGCATGGTTGAGCAGGCCCTCATGGTTCAGCAGTTCGTGGAATCCCGCGAACGCCCGGGTCGTCCTCAGGTAATGCGCGAGGAGGTTCGACCCCGATCGGTTCGAAAAGGCAAGAAGGACGAGCGGATGATCGAATGCCTGCGCCTCGCCCGCGCAGGAGACGCCGGCGCCGAAGACGGCGCGGATCTTCCGTTCGTGAATGCCTTGTTCGCCAAGGTGGTCACTGGATGACACGATCTTTCTCCGCCTTGTCAGGGTTGAAGTTCTTTTCGGCGGCATTGGAGCGGGATGCGGTCGTCATTTCGCCCTTGCCCGTGAGCGAATGCGCCTCACGCGGCGGCCGCCCGGCAGGGGAAGAAGCCGCGCGGCCGTCAGGTAGATTATGTAGAGGTCCAGGATTGCCGAGGCGTTCCGCTTGTAGATCAGGTCGAGCCGCGCTTTTCGCGGGATGCATCGCGTGACGTAGGCGCTCTCCGTCTCGGCGGCGGTCTTCGCCTTGGCCAGAAGCCTTTCCTCGTACGCGTGAAATATGATCGTGGCGAGGCCCGTGACGCCCGGGCGGACCTTCAGAACCTCGGTGTATGTCCCGCCATCGGCGCGGACGTAGCGCTCCAGCGGAGGGCGGGGCCCTACGAACCCCATCTCTCCCTTGAGGACGTTCCAGAGCTGCGGGAACTCGTCGATCCTGCTGCGCCGGAGAAGCCGGCCAAGGGACGTCACGCTCGCCTGCCGATCGCCACCGAGAACGGCTGAAGCCGCGCCCGCATCGGTGCGCGTCATCGTCCTCAGCTTGATGCAGGAAAAACGTCCCTGCGGCGCGCGCATCCTTTCGGAGACGTAGAGGACGGGGCGGCCGTCACGCAGAAGAACGGCAAGGCTGGCGACTGCGATGACGGGAAGGACGAACGGCAGCGCGAGAGCGGCCAGCGTCAGGTCGAGGAATCTCTGGCCCCGGTAGGCGGGGCCGGAGCTTTCCGACGACGTGACCGGTTGGCAGGTCGGACGTGCCCGTGCCGGATCGTGGCTGAGTGCCGTCATTCCCTCCTCCGTCTGCCGCGACTGTCCTACGTCCGGAGGAAAGACCGGCCATGGTTGAGGGCGCGTTAACGACAGGTTCCGCCGGCCGAATTTCCGCGCTGGCCGGTGCTGGTCCCGCGTCAGAAACGGCTGGGCAGGCAGGGCGCGAGATCCACGGGCGCGTCACGCCCCGAGAGGAGCGCGGCGACGATCGCGGCGGTCATGGGCGCCAGCGTCAGGCCGATATGGCCATGTCCGTAGGCATGGATGACTTCGGGGCCACCCGGCGATGGCCCGATGACCGGAAGGCTGTCCGGCATCGAAGGCCGGAATCCCATCCAGTTGCGGCTCGGTTCCGGAAGGTCGGGAAAGGTCGCGCGCGCGCCCTCGGCAAGCCGGGCGATCCGGTGCGGCGAGGGCGGCGCGGTCAGGCCGCCCAGCTCGACCGTCCCGGCTACGCGCAGCCGCCCCTCCATGGGGCAAAGGTAGAAGCCCCGCGAGGTCGGGCAGACGGGCCGCGACAGGTGGGGGTTCTCCATGTCGTACTCGAGGTGGTAGCCGCGCTCGGTGTCGAGCGGCACGCGGTCCCCCACCTGCTTCGCCAGAGCCTTTGAATGCGCGCCTGCCGCGATCACAAGGTTGCGCGCATGAAACTTGAGCCCGCCGCCGCCGATCACTATCCCGTCCACGCGCCGCTCCAGCGTGTCGACCCGCGCCGTCAGAAACCGCGCCCCGGCCTTTTCCGCCGCCTTGGCGAGAAGGCCCACCATCCGCCCCGGGTCGGCCATGAAGACAGCGTCGGGGAAATAGGCCCCGCCGCCCTCCGTCGGCGGGAGCGCGGGTTCGTAGGCGGCCAGCTCCACCGGTGTCAGGAGTTCCAGCCGAACGCCGAGCTGGCGGCGGAACAGCAGATCCGCCTCGGCTGCGCGCCGGGCAGCCGTGCTTTCGTACATGTAGATGCAGCCGCGAAGCCGCAGGATGTCCGTCCCGCCGATCTCCTGCGCCAGATCCCGCCAGCGCTGCGCTGCGTCGGAGAGAAGCGTCGCGAGCGCCCGCGCGTTCCGTTCGGCCTGCGCCGGCAACGATTGCCGCAGGAACCGCAGGAGCCAGGGGGCGAGCGAAGGGATGGCTGCCCGCCGGATGGCCAGCGGCGAACCGCGGTTGAAGAGAAGGCTCGGCAGGTTCCGGAGGACGTCGGGCGTTCCGACCGGCTGCACGGCATAGTCGGCGATCGTGCCGGCATTCCCGTAGGATGCCCCGGAGCCCGGGGGCTCGGGGTCGAGGACCACCACCTCGCGGCCCTCTGCCGCGAGGTCCCTGGCGATGGCAAGGCCGACGACGCCGGCCCCGATGACAGCGATATCCGTGGTTTCAGCAGTCATCGCGCCTGCATGCACGCCTGGTAGAGCGCCCGCGTGTTCGTGCGCGTCATCGCCACGGGGTTGCCGCCGCAGGAAGGATCCTCCAGCGCCATCTCGGTCAGTTCGTCCAGTCGCGATTCCTCGACGCCCATCGCCGCGAGGCCCCCGGGAATCCCGAGGTCGGAGCGAAGGTCCATGACCCTCGCGTAGAAACCCTCGAATCCGCCCTTGATGCCGATATAGGCCGCCGCAGCTTCGATCCGGTCGGAAATGGAGCTGCGGTTGAATTCCAGGACCATCGGCATCACCACGGCGTTCGTTGTGCCGTGATGGGTGTTGTAGACTGCGCCCACCGGGTGAGAAAGCGCATGGATCGCGCCCAGTCCCTTCTGGAAGGCGACCGCACCCATCGCGGCGGCCGACATCATGTGCGCGCGGGCCACCAGGTCGGTGGGATTGGCATAGGCCTTTGGCAGGTTCTCGAAGACGAGCCGCATCCCCTCAAGCGCGATCCCCTGGCTCATCGGATGATAGAAGGGGCTGGAATAGGCTTCGAGACAATGGGCGAGCGCATCCATCCCGGTGCCTGCGGTGATGGACTTGGGCATGCCCACGGTCAGTTCAGGGTCGCAGATCGTGACCGACGGAAGAATCTTCGGATGAAAGATGATCTTCTTCTTGTGGGTCTCGGAATTGGTGAGGACGCCGGCACGGCCGACTTCCGATCCGGTCCCGGCTGTGGTCGGCACGGCGATGATTGGCGCGATCCCACTGGCGTCGGCCCGTGTCCACCAGTCGCCGATATCCTCGAAATCCCAGACCGGCCGTGTCTGGCCGACCATGAAGGCGATAAGCTTGCCGAGGTCCAGCGCCGACCCGCCGCCAAAGGCCACCACGCCGTCATGGCCTCCGCTGCGGTAGACCTTCAGCCCTGCTTCCAGATTGCGTTCGTTTGGGTTCGGGTCCACCTCGGAAAACACCGCGCGGCCAAGCCCCGCCTCTTCGAGAATGTCGAGAGCCTGGGCCGTTATCGGCAGGTCCGCCAGCGCCTTGTCGGTGACGAGCAGAGGTCGCGTGATGCCGGTCGACTTGCAGTGGTCTGCCAGTTCCCTCAACCGGCCGGGGCCGAACTTCACGGCCGTGGGGTAGGACCAATTCGCGGTGGGAACGTTTGTGTCGGCGCTCATGTCGTGACTTTCTTGAGATGGAAGCTCTTCGGCCGCGTGACGGAACGGAAGCCCAGCACGGACAGGGCGGCGCCCCGTCCCGTGTCCTTGCACCCGGTCCAGCACAGTGCCGGATCGAGATAGTCGCAGCGGTTCATGTAGACCGTCCCGGTCTCGATCCGCCGCCCGATCCGCGCGGCGCGGTCCGGGTCCTTCGTCCACAGAGAGGCGGTCAGGCCATAGTCGCAGTCATTCATGGCCGCGATCGCCTCCTCGTCGTTCCTGACCGGCATGATGCCGACAACGGGTCCAAAGCTTTCCTCGCGCATCACGCGCATCTCGTGGTTGACGTTGACGAGGATCTGCGGCGCGAGGTAGGCGCCCCCGTCGTCCGCCGGAAAGAGCGCGGGATCGATCAGCGCCGTGGCACCTTCGGCCACCGCGTCTGCGATCTGGCTGCGCACCGTGTCGGCGAAGCGGCGGTTGGCCATTGGCCCGATCGTGGTTTCGGATTCGAAGGGGCTGCCGAGCTTCAGCTTCTCGACCCAGGCGACGGCCTTCTTCACGAACTCGTCGTAGAGGCTCTCGTGCACGTAGATCCGCTCGATCCCGCAGCAGCATTGGCCGGCATTGTACATCGCCCCGTCCATCAGGCTGTCGACCGCGGCGTCGAGGTCGGCATCATCCATCACGTAGCCGGGATCCTTGCCGCCGAGTTCGAGGCCGAGCGCCGTGAACGTTCCCGCCGCAGCCCTTTCCATCGCAGCGCCACCCGTGACGGAGCCAGTGAAGTTCACGAAGCCGAAGGCGCGTTGGCCGATCAGGTCTTCGGTCACGTCATGGGTGAGAACGACGTTCTGGAACACGTCCTCGGGCACGCCGCCGGAATGGAACGCCTCGGCCAGCCGTTCGCCCACCAGCAGGGTCTGCGAAGCGTGTTTCAGAACGACCGCGTTGCCTGCGATCAGCGCCGGGACGATCGTGTTGATCGCCGTCAGGTAGGGGTAGTTCCAGGGGGCTATGACGAAGACGACGCCCTGCGGCTCCCATTCGATGCGCCGCTCGAAACGGTCGGTATTCTCAGCGACCATCGGCGCCAGGGCCTCGGCGGCGATGCCGGCCATGTATTCGGTTCGCTCGTTCACCCCGCCGAATTCGCCGCCGTAGCGCGTCGGCCGCCCCATCTGCCAGGCGAGTTCCTCCACCACGCGGTCCTTCATCGCGTTGAGCGCGGCGACGCCCGCCTTCACCTTCTGGATCCGTTCCTCGAGCGGAAGCTCGGCCCAGCGGTGCTGCGCCTCCTTGGCGCGGGTAATCACGGCCTCCGCATCCGCGAGAGTCAGAGCCTCGCGTTCCGCGTAGACGCGCCCGTCGACGGGCGAGATGCACTTTATCGTCCTTGTCATGTCTTCCTCGCTCCCGCGCAGGTCATGCGCGTTCAAACCCTCGGTGCACTTCCCAGTCGGTCACGACCCGGTCCATCTCGGCAATCTCCCATTCTGCCGCATGCACGTAGTGCTCGACGACGTCATCCCCCATTGCTGACCGGAGCATCTTGGATCCTGACAGCAGTGCCGCGGCCTCGCGCAGCGATTTCGGAATCTCCCGCACGCCGCCCGTCTGGTAGAGATCGCCCGAAATCTCCGGTTCCAATTCCATCTTCTTCTCGATTCCTTCAAGCCCGGCCGCCAGGAGTCCTGCGCAAGCGAGATAGGGGTTCACGTCCGCCCCGCCGATCCGGCATTCGACGCGGACAGCCTTCGTGTCCGGTCCGCAGACGCGGAAGCCCGCAGTGCGGTTGTCGGTGCTCCAGACCGCCTTTGTCGGTGCGAACATGCCGACGCAGAAGCGTTTGTAGCTGTTCACATAGGGCGCAAGGAAGGCGGTGATCTCCCGGGCATGGCTCAGTTGCCCGGCGAGGAAATGGCGCATCGTGTCCGACATGCCGTGCGAGCCGTTCGGATCGTGGAAAGCGTTCCTGCCGTCTTTCCACAGCGACTGATGGATGTGGCTCGACGACCCGGCGTGCTTGTGGCTCCACTTGGCCATGAAGGTTGCCGCGACGCCATGCTGATGCGCGATCTCCTTGACGCCGTTCTTCACGATCGAGTGCATGTCGCAGGTATCTAGCGCATCGGAATAGCGCACGTTGATTTCTTCCTGCCCGGCCTCGGCCTCGCCCTTCGAGTTCTCGACGGGGATGCCCGCGCCGAAAAGGCCGTTACGGATCGCCCGCATCACGCCTTCCTCCTTGGACGTGCCGAGGATCGAGTAGTCGATGTTGTAGCGAGATAGCGGCGTCAGGCCGCGGTAGCCGTTGTCGAACAACTCGTTGTAGGCCTGTTCGAACAGGAAGAATTCAAGCTCGGAGGCCATCATCGGCGTGAAGCCCATCGCCTCCGCCCGCGCGATTTGCCGTTTCAGGATGGAACGGGGCGCCTGTGGAACGAGTTCGTGCGTATGATGGTCGAGGAAGTCGCACATCACCATCGCCGTTCCCGGCAGCCATGGCACGCGCCGCAAGGTGGCCATGTCCGGCTTGTGGACATAGTCGCCGTAGCCGGTCGTCCAGTTCGTGGACTTGTATCCCTGAACGGGTGTCATCTCCATGTCCACGGTCAGGAGGTAGTCGCAGCCATGCGTCTCCTCATGTCCGCTGTCGAGGAAATGCTGCGCGTGGAAGCGCTTGCCCATCAGGCGTCCCTGCATGTCCACGACGCAGGTCAGGACGGTATCGATCTCGCCCGAGGCCACGGCCTTCTTCAGCGCATCGAACGTGAGATTCGCGGGCATTTTTCCTCTCTCCCCGATACATCACATTCGGGCGCGATCCGGAGACCGCGCCCGGCAGGCATTTCTGGTTCGGACGTTCAGTAGCGGTAGGGCACGCCCGCCTTCACCATCGTATCGTTGTACTTCTTGATGATCTCCACAACCTTGGCCTTGGTCTCGCTCTCGGCGGCGATCTCGTCCCAGAACTTCTGGGCCTCGGCCTCGACCTGCTTCCATTCCGCGTCAGGGATGGTGGTCAGCTTCAGGTCCGTGCCCTCGACGCGCAGCTTCGCTTCGCCCGCCCAGTACCAGTGCTGGCGATAATAGTGCGACGAATCCATCGCGATCTTCAGCATCGTCTGCAGGTGCGGCGGAAGCTCGTTCCAGCGGTCCATGTTGGCGAAGAAATGCCCGATCCATGCGCCGGAGATGTTGTTGGTCAGGAAGTAGTCGGTCACCTTGGACCAGCCCACCGTGTAGTCCTCGGTGATGCCCGACCAAGCGATTCCGTCGAGTTCGCCCGTTTGCAGCGCGACCTCGACGTCTTCCCAGGGCAGCGTGACCGGTACCACGCCGAAGCGGCTTAGGAAGCGGCCGGCGGTCGGGAACGTGAAGACCCGTTTCCCGTTCAGGTCGGCGAGCGAATTGATCGGACTTTTGGTGGCGAAGTTGCACGGGTCCCATGATCCGGCCGAGATGTGCTTGACGCCGACCTTCTCGTATTCGGCCTTCCAGATCTCGTCGAGCCCGTAGGTGTTGAAGAGCGCAGGCACGTCGAGCGAGTAACGCAGGCCGAGCGGGAAGTAGCCGCCGAAGACGGTGACCTCGGTCGGCGAGGCCATCGAGTCGTCGTCCGACTGCACGGCATCGATCGTGCCCTTCTGCATCGCGCGGAACAGCTCGCTCGTCGGCACGAGCTGGTCGGCGAAATAGAGCTCGATCTCCATCTGCCCCTGCGCCATCTCGTTGAACGCGTCGATCGCTGGCTTGATCACGTGTTCGCCCAAGGCAGGGCCGGCATATGTCTGCAGACGCCACTTGATCGGAGCCTGCGCGTGAACGGCCGGCGCAGCCAGAGTCGCGGCGCCGGCGGCCGCCCCGGCGGTGAGAAACTTGCGTCTTGTCGTCGTCATCGTCTTTCTCCTTGCTGGTGGTCGGGTCCCCCGTTGGCCGGGGGTGTTTCATTTCGAATAGACGTGGTTCGGCAGCCAGAGCGCGATGTCGGGGAACGCCATCACGAGGACCAAGGCCAGGATCATCACGCCCACGAAGGGGACGATCGAGCGGTAGATGTCGATGATGGTGATCTCCCTCGGCGCCATCGCGCGCATCAGGAACAGGTTGTAGCCGAAGGGCGGGGTCATGTAGGCGATCTGGCAGGTGATCGTGTAGAGAACGCCATACCAGATCAGGTCGAATCCAAGCGCCTTGACCAACGGCACGTAGAGCGGCGCGACGATGACCAGCATCGCCGTGTCGTCGAGGAACGTGCCCATGATCAGGTAGGACAGCTGCATCAGGATGATGATCTCCCACGCCGAGAGGCCGAGCCTTTCGATGAAGAATCCCTCGATCGCCCTTACGGCGCCCAGCCCGTCGAAAACTGCCCCGAAAGCGAGTGCCGCCAGGATGATCCACATGAACATGCAGGACACGGCGAGGGTCTCGCGCGTCGACGTCTCGAAGACCTGGCGCGTGAACCGGCCCTTCACCACTGCGGCGGAGACCGAGGCGAGGGCGCCGATCACCGAGCTTTCGACGAGCGATGTGTAACCCGAGACGAAGGGCACCATCATCACCATGAAGATGAGCACGGGAAGGATCCCGGCCGTCAGAAGGCGCCGCTTTTCGGCAGGTGATACGGCCGACCGCTCCTCGGCAGAGAGGGTAGGCCCAAGCGCTGGATTGAGCCGGCAGCGAAGCGCGATGTAGGCGATGAACATCGCCGCCATCATCAGTCCCGGTATCACCCCGGCGAGCCACAGCTGCCCCACCGGCTGTCGCGCGATCATCGCGTAGAGGACGAGGACGACCGAGGGCGGCACCAGGATGCCCAGCGACGATCCCGCCTGGATCACGCCGGTCACCATCCGCTTGTCGTAGTTTCGCTTCAGGAGTTCCGGCAGGGCGATCGTCGCCCCGATCGCCATTCCCGCCACGGAAAGCCCGTTCATCGCAGAAATGACCACCATAAGGGCGATCGTGCCGATCGCGAGCCCCCCTGGAACCGGGCCGAACCAGACATGGAACATCCGGTATAGGTCGTCCGCCAGTCGCGCCTCCGACAGGACGTAGCCCATGAAGATGAACATCGGAAGCGTCAGCAGCGGGTACCATTTCATGAGCTTCATGGCGGCGGCGAAGCCCAGGTCCGACCCGCCCACGCCCCAGAGCGCGACCGACGCGAGCACGGCGACGAAGCCGATCGCGCCGAAGACGCGCTGGCCAGTCATCATCATCAGCATCATCGTGCTGAACATGAGGATGGCGATCCACTCGTAGGACATCAGATCTCCTCCCCGCGGATCTTCGCGACGTCGCGGAAGAAGAAGGCGATGGCCTGAAGGAGCATCATGAAGATGCCCAGGCACATGATGATCTTGATCGGCGCGAGATAGGGCCGCCAGGCGGTCGGGCTGCGCTCGGCGTATTCGAGCGAATAGGCCGTGCTTTCCACCGCGCCGTAGAGGAGAACGCCCAGGTAGAACAGAAGCGCGAAGACCGAGAACGCGTCGACCCAGGCGCGGGTCCGGTCGGACCAGCGGTGATAGAGAAGGTCCATCCGCACGTTGCTGTCCAGCTGCAGGGAATAGGGCCCCCCGAGCATGTAGTAGGCGACCATCGCGAATTGTGCCATTTCGAGCGTCCAGATCGAGGGCAGCGTGAACGCCTTCGAGATCGAGGACCACAAGAGGATCCCCATCATTACGAAGAGGATGTACATCGCCACCCGGCCGACCACGTAGTTCACCCTCTCGACAACCCGCACATAGGCTCTGATCCAACCGGGCATCACGTCGCGCTCCTTGCCGGCGGTGGGGCAAGCGCCGCCAGTGCCGCGGACAGGACGGGGGCGAGCGTGTCGGCCATGGCCTCCTCGGCTTCAGGTGTGGCGATCAGGTCGTTGCGGATTTCCAGCATCACGTTGGGCAGGCCGTAGGGCACCGCGTGAAGCCTGAGGGAATGAGTGACGCCGTCCGCCGCCGAGTAGGGGGCATTCAGTTCCGCCTTCAGACCGGTCCGGGACCGCGCGGCGGCAAGAACCTCCCGCGCAAGGGATGGGTCCGCGTCATGGATGACGCCGAGTTCGACGTCGCGCGGTGCTCCGAACCATGTCGGCGTGAAGCTGTGGACGGTGACGATGACCGGAAGCAGACCGACCGCGAGGCGTCGCGCGATCTCGCCGTGAAGTGCCGAGCAGAACGGGACATAGATCGCCTCTGTACGCTCCAGCCTCGCCTCCGCCGACAGGCTGGCATTTCCGGGGATGTCGTACATCTCGCTTCTTCCCACCATCGCGCCGGGGCTGTGTGGCGGGCGGTTGCAGTCGTATATCAGGCGCGAAACCTTCGCCGCGACGAATGCGCCGCCAAGCCGTGATAGCAGCCCCCGCGCCAGACCAAGCGCCCCGGGGTCCCAGGCGATGTGCGCCTGCCTCTGCTTGTCGGTCAGCCCGAGCGTGCCGAAGCGTTCCGGGAAGATGTTCGAAGCGTGCTCGCAGACGAAGAGAAACGGACCCTGTCCTGGGGCGGTTTCAACCATCACAACGGGGTCGGCCAGGGTCTGGGCGTTGTCCATCAGTCCCTTCGCGCGTCGCGAGTCACCCCTTAAGGCTCATCTGGCACCCCCTCTTCTGTCAACATCTTTCCGAAATCTGAAAATCTGTTACGATCTTTCCGCGCGACACCTGAGGGTGTTTTGCGCGCGGGAGGGGAGCGCGTGGCGGCGGCGAAGACGATCGAACAGGAAATCCGCGCGGCTTTCGACGGCCTGACGCGCGCGGAGCGACAGCTCGCAAGCCATATAACCCGGAACTATCCGGTGGCGGCCCTCGGCTCGATCACTGCGCTGGCGAAAGCGGCCGAGGTCTCCACGCCCACCGTCGTGCGGCTCGTGCAGAAGCTCGGCTACAAGGGATATCCGGATTTCCAGGCCCGTGTCCGCGTCGAGGTCGAGGAGCGCCTCATCTCACCCCTCGCCAAGCACGACCGCTGGGCCGGCGGCGCGCCCGAGCAGCACGTGCTGAACCGCTTTGCCGACGCGGTCCTGGCCAACCTGCAGGCCACGCTCTCGCAGATCGACCACGCCGAGTTTGATGCCGTCGCCGCCCTGATGGCCGACAAGAATCGGAAGGTCTTCGCCATGGGCGGGCGGATCACGCACGCGGCCGCGGACTATTTCGTCACGCACATGCGTGTGGTCCGGCAGGGTGTGACGCTGATCTCCGACATGTCGAATGCCTGGCCGCCCGCGCTGATCGACCTGGAGCCCGGCGACGTGCTTCTGGCCTTCGATATCCGCCGCTACGAAAACAACGTTCTGCAACTGGTGGAGATTGCCGCGGACCAGGGGGCGGAAGTCGTCCTGATCACGGACCAATGGGTCTCCCCCGCGGCCGCTCACGCCCGCTACCGGCTGTCCGCCCATGTCGAGGCGCCGTCGGCCTGGGATTCCACCGTTGCGATCCAGGTCCTCGTCGAAACCCTCCTCGCCGCGGTCGAAGCCCTGACCTGGGACGAGACGCGCGCGCGAATGAAGCGGCTGGAGGACCTCTTCGCCCGCGCTCGGTTCTTCCGACGTCCCAAGTAGTATCAGGCGAGCGGCGGCGGCGGCCGGTGCCGCATTCCCGAAAACGCGTTGAAGAGGATCGCGGCGAGTAGCACCGCGCCCCCCACGAGCGTGTTGAAGCTTGTCTTCTCGGCGAGGAACACGAAGACCCAGACCGGGGCGAGCATCACCTCGACCATGCTCAGAAGCGTCAGTTCGGCGGCCGGCACCGCGCGGCTTCCGGCCGTGTAGGCCGCCATCCCGCCGCCAAGGATCAGCGCGCCCATGAGCCCGGCTATCGCCATGTCGCGAACCGGCACCTCGATCGGCTCCCCGTTGAGGGTGAGGACGCCCACCGCCGTCAGAATCGACAGGACGCCGCCGATCACCACGGCCGGCAGCATGTCGCCGTTCCGCCCGCGCCTGAGGGTGATGGTGAAGATCGCGAAGCCGAGGGCCGAGACGAGCGCCGCCCCATTGCCCCATCCCGCGCCGAGCGCGAGACCCTCGCGCACCATCAGGAACATGCCGACCCCGGCTATCATGATCGCGATCCAGGTCGCGCCCCGGACCGGTTCGCGGAGGAGGGGCCATGCGAGGACCGCAGTCAGTAGTGGCGAGGCGGCGAAGAGGAAGACCGCGTTGGCGACCGAGGTCGACTGGATCGCGAAGATCGCTCCTGAGAACGCGAGGACCAGCGCGACGCCGCCGGCGACTCCGGTCCAGCCCGCGCGCCGGATGCGTCCGAAGGGTGCCCGGCCGGCGCGCAGCGCGATCACGGTGAAGAGGACGGGCACGAGACCGAGCGAGCGGTAGAGGAGGATCTGCCAGGTTCCCGCCGTTTCGATGAGCCGGATGAACAGCCCCATCATCGACCACAGGAGCCCCGCGATCAGCACGAGGATCACCCCGACCCGGTAACTTGGCTCTGACATGTCACGCTCCTCCCGAGCGCGACAGTCGTGCGGGCGCGTGCCGCAATCTGTCTTGATTGCGACCGACTGGCAGGTCGGTTTTTCGACTGTATCAGGGCCTTAGCCAGCCCGGGTCGAACGCGACGCGGTCGCAGCCCGCGAAACGGGCGAGCCGGTCGAGCTCCGCCTCCAGTCGCCGGAGCCTAAGCTTGCCCATCCGCACGCCCGGCTCCGGCCAGAAACCTGCCACCTGCAACACGCCCTCCGCCCGCCGTGCGCGGGCGTCGAGGCGGCCGATCAGAGCATCGCCCTCCATCACCGGGAACACGTAGTATCCGTAGCGGCGCTGCGCTTCTGGCACGAAAACCTCGATCCGGTAGTGGAAACCGAAGAGCCGTTCCGCGCGCGCCCGGTCCCGCAGGGCCGGATCGAAGGGTGACAGGATGCGCAGCCGGGCAGGGGCTTCCGGCGCGCTATCCGCCGCCCCGATCACGTCCGGCCGCGCGAAGGAGCGCCTCCGCGCCCCGTCCGCGCCTTCGACGGCGACCTCCTCGATTTCGCCGCGCTTCAGCGCCCTGGCGGCCCAGTCCTTCGCCTCCTCCGGCCGGACCTTCGCCCAGAACGCAGCGATCTCGCCCGTCGTCGCGAAGCCGAGCCGATCCAGCGCCGCGCCGCAGGCCCAGTCGATCGTCTCCGCCTCCGAAAGCGCCGGGGCCTCGGGATAGACCCTCTCGGCCAGGTCATAGACCTTGGCGAAGCCCTCCCGCCGCGTCACGGCGAGCTGCCCGCTTCGCCACAGGAATTCGAGCGCGGTCTTCGACGGATGCCATTCCCACCAGCCGCCCTTGCCCCGCGCCTCGTCCTCGCCGACCTCGCCCGACCGCACCGGGCCTTCCGCCGCGATCCGCGCGAGAACTTCGTCGAGCTTCGCTTCGAATTCCGGGCCCTGCCAGTCGCGATAGCGGCTTCTGAGCGTTTCGGCGTCCCGCGCGAAGCGAAGGCGCCAATGTGCGAGGAACTCCGTCGGGATCACCGAAGCGTCGTGGGTCCAGTGCTCGAAAAGCCTTCGGTCCTTCTCGAGAAGCCGTTTCAGCGCGCCGGGCCGGTAGGATTGACGCCGCGACCACAGGATCATGTGATGCGCGCGCTCGACCGTGTTGATGCTGTCCAGCTGCACGAAGCCGAGGCGCCGGATCAGTGCCAGCAGGTCATCGCCCTTGGCTGGTCCGACCGGCTGCTCGGCCAGCGCGTGCCGATCCAGGAACAGCCGTCGAGCGGCGCGGTTCTTCAGGACCGGAAGGCTCATCTCCAGGTGCAGTCGAGCAGCGACAGCCAGTTCTCGTGCGCGAGCTTCCTGAGCAGCGTCTCGCCATATCCGTGCTTCCTCAGTTCCTCGGTCAATCGCGGCAGCCCCGCGACGTCGCCGAGGTCGGCGGGCAGGGTCGCCCCGTCGAAGTCCGATCCGAAGCCAACGTGGTCCTCTCCGAGACGTTCGATGAGGTAGTCGAGGTGGCGCAGCACCGGGTCCCAGCCCTCGAATGGCCGCTTCCGTCCGTCCTCCCTCAGGAAGATGGTGGCGAAGTTCAGGCCGACCATGCCGCCGGTTTCGCGGATCAGCGCGAGCTGGCGGTCCGTCAGGTTTCGGGTCGAACGTGTCAGGGCATGGGCATTGGAATGCGTCGCCACCAGGGGAGCGTCCGAGATCGCGGCGACGTCGTCGAAGCCCTTCTCGTTCAGGTGCGACAGGTCCAACATGATCTTCAGCGCGTTGCACTCGCGGATGAGGCGCTTGCCGGCGTCGGTCAGGCCATCGCCCGTATCGGGGTCGCCCGGAAAGCGGAAGGGCACGCCGTGCCCGAAGATCGTCGGCCGCGACCAGACCGGCCCAAGGGACCGGAGCCCCGCCGCGTGCCAGACGTGGAGCGCGTCCAGATCCTCGTCGATTGCCTCCGCGCCTTCCATGTGCAGGATCGCGGCGATCACGCCCCGCGCCATGCAGTCGCGGATCTCGGGGACGCTCCGGCAGATCTTCAGGGTTCCCGTCCGCTCCATCCAGCAGAGATGCCCGACCATGGCCATCGCGACCGGCAGCGCGCCGTCGAGCCCGATGAGTTCGGGAAGCGGCAGGTCGTAGGGCGGCGCGTCCATGAGCTTGTCGTGATCGTGCCCGTCACCGGCCTCGGGCGAGGGGATGTAGACCGCGAAGAAACCCCCGGCGAAGCCGCCCTGCTTCATGCGGGGAAGGTCGAGGTGCCCCTTGCCGTCGCCCTTGAGCCAGATCGTCTCCCGGTCTTCCGGCGCCTTCAGAAGCCGCAGCAGAAAGTCGTTGTGGCCGTCGAATACCGGGATCATGAAGCCTCCGCCGGTCTGTAACCCTCGCTCGCCGCAAGGAGCTTTCGTGTATAGGGGGTCTCGGCGCGACGGGCACGAAGATCCGCGCGCGCCAGTTCCTCCACCCCCTCGCCATTCTGCATGACCAGGAGCCGTTCGCACATGTGCCCGACCACGGCGAGGTCGTGGCTGACCATGAGGTAGGTCAGCCCCCGTTCCGCGCGGAGCCGGTCGAGGAGGTTCAGGACCTCCGCCTGGATCGAGGCGTCGAGCGCCGAGGTCGGTTCGTCCAGAAGGAGCACCCTGGGTTCCAGGATCAGCGCGCGCGCCACCGCGACGCGCTGGCGCTGCCCGCCGGAAAGCTGGTGCGGGTAGCGGAAGCGGAAGCCCTGGCCGAGGCCCACGTCGGCCAGCGCCTGGTTGATCCGCTCCTCGCGCCGGTCGAAGCCGTGGATGGCCAGAGGCTCGGAAAGGACCCGGTCCACGGTGTGGCGGGGATGGAGGGAGGCATAGGGATCCTGGAAGACCATCTGGACCCGGCGGTAGAAGGCCGCGCTTCGCGGCGTTCGCAGGGGCATGCCGTCCATCCGGATCTCCCCCGCGCTGGTCGGCGCGAGCCCGCATATGGCCCGCAGCACGGTCGATTTGCCCGACCCGCTCTCCCCCACGATCCCGTAGCTTTCGCCCTCATTCACCGCAAGGCTGACGCCCTGCACCGCGTGGACGGCGTCGAGACCGTGGCCGAAGGTGACGTGGAGGTTTTCGATCTCGATCAGCATCAGAGCGCCCAGGACGCGTCGCGGCGAAGCGTGGGAAGGGGCCGCGCGCCTCCCTCGATCTTCGGCAGACAGTTCATTAGACCCTGCGTGTAAGGGTGCTGCGCCTTGTGCAGGTCGGCGGCGCGCAGCTCCTCGACCACCCGCCCGGCATACATCACCAGAACCCGGTCGCAGAAAGAGGACACGAGCCGCAAGTCGTGGCTGATGAGGATGAGGCCCATGCCGCGCTCCGCCACGAGCTTGTCGAGGATCCGCAGAACCTCGATCTGAACCGTGACGTCGAGGGCCGAGGTCGGCTCGTCCGCGATCAGGAGGTCGGGTTCGGTCACCAGCATCATCGCGATCATCGCGCGCTGCCCCATGCCGCCGGAAAGCTCGTGCGGGTAGGCGCGAAAGACCCTCTCGGGGTCGCGGATCTGCACCGCCTCCAGCATCGCGAGGGCGCGCGCCCTTCGGTCGGCGCGGCTTTCGCCGCCGTGGAACTTCAGGACCTCCATCAGTTGCCTGCCGATCTGCATGACAGGGTTCAGCGAGAATTTCGGGTCCTGCATCACCATCGTCATCCGCGCGCCTCTGAGCTTGCGCCAGGTGGCGGGCGAGGCCGCGCGCAGGTCGATCCCGTCGAATTCGAGCCGCTTCGACGTCGCGACGCCCGGCGGCGGTGTCAGGCCCAGGATCGCGCGGCCCGTCTGCGACTTGCCGGACCCGCTTTCGCCCACGATGCCGAGCCTTTCGCGGCCAAGCGCGAAGGAGACGCCCCGCACGACCTCGGACGGGCCCTGCCGGGTGGGGTAGGTGACGCGAAGATCGTCGACGGTCAGAAGCTCGGTCATTTGCGCCCCTTCGGATCGAGGACGTCGCGCAGGCCGTCGCCGAGCAGGTTGAACCCCAGTGAGACGACGAAGATCGCGATGCCCGGGATCGTGGCGACCCACCACTGGTCGATCAGGAAGTGCCGCCCCGCCGCGACCATCGCGCCCCATTCCGGCTGCGGGGGCTGCGCGCCGAGCCCCAGGAAGCCAAGGCCCGCTGCCGTCAGGATGATGCCGGCCATGTCTAGCGTGACGCGGATGACGACCGACGAAAGGCAGAGCGGAACGATATGCCCCCAGATGATGCGGACCGGGCCCGCACCTTGCAGCTTCACCGCGGCGATGTAGTCGCTGCCCCGGACGGTCAGCGTCTCGGCCCGGGCCAGGCGGGCATAGGGCGGCCAGGATGTGATGGCGATGGCGATGATCGCGTTCTCGATCCCCGGGCCGAGTGCGGCGACGAAGGCCAGCGCGAGGATGAGGCGCGGGAAGGCAAGGAAGATGTCGGTGATCCGCATGAGAATTGTATCGACCCAGCCGCCGAAATAACCCGAGGTCGTGCCGACGAGCAGGCCGATGGGCGTCGCGATGACTGCGACGAGCGTGACGACGAGAAGCGTCAGCCGCGCGCCATGGACCACGCGGCTGAAGATGTCGCGGGCGAGGTCGTCGGTTCCTAACAGATAGCCGTCGGCGCCCGGCGGCAGAAGGCGCGCGGTGCGCAGGTCGCCGCCAACGACCGGGTCGTGCGGTGCGATCACGTCGGCGAAAGCCGCCACGACGACCAGCGCGATGACGATCCCCAGCCCGACCATGGCGAGCCAGTTCCCGCGGAAGGACAGCCATGTCCGGTAGGCCTGCCCGAGCCTCGCCTGCCGCCGCGAGGCGGGTTGTTCCGACAGGAGCCATTCGCGCGTCACCGTCATCCACGCCTCCGGACACGCGGATCGAGCAGCGTGTAGAGCAGATCCGACAGGAGGTTCAGCCCGACGAATATCGCGCCGATGACCAGCGTGCCGCCAAGGACCGCGTTCATGTCGGCGTTCTGGAGGCTGTTCGTAAGGTATTGCCCGAGGCCCGGCCAGGCGAAGACCGTTTCGGTCAGGACGGAGCCCTCGAGGAGGCTCGCATAGGAAAGCGCAATCACCGTGACGAGCGGCACGGCGGCGTTCCGGAGCGCGTGGACCCAGATGATCCGCCATTCCGGCACGCCCTTCACGCGCGCGGTCGTCACGTATTCCTGCGCCAGTTCCGCGAGCATGAAACTGCGGGTCATCCGGCTGATATAGGCCATCGAGTAATAGCCCAGCAGCGATGCCGGCAGGAGAATATGGCTCAGCACGTTGCGGAAGGCGTCCCACTGCCCCTGGCTCGCGCTGTCCCAGAGGAGCAGCCCCGTCCGGGGCGTGAAGGTGTACTCGTAGGCGATGTCGATCCGCCCCGGGCCGGATACCCAGTGCAGGCGGGCATAGAAGACGAGAAGTCCGACGAGGCCGAGCCAGAAGATCGGGGCGGAATAGCCGATGAGCCCCAGGACACGCACGATCTGGTCGGCCAGCCGGCCCTGCCGCACCGCGGCCAGAACTCCCATCGGGATGCCGATGAGCGTGCCGATCAGAATGGAGACGGTGGCGAGTTCCACTGTCGCAGGGAAGACGCGCGCGATGTCGTCGGTGATGGCCCGCTTGGTCAGGAAGCTCTGCCCGAAATCTCCGCTCAGGACCTTCTGGAGGTAGATCCAGAACTGCTCGTAGAGCGGCCGGTCGAGGCCAAGCTCGACGTAGACGCGGTCATAGACCGATTGCGGCGCCCGGTCGCCAATCACGGCCAGGACCGGGTCGACGGGCACGACGCGCCCGATCAGGAAAGTGACGATCAGCAGGCCGAGGAAGGTCAGCGCCACGGTCGCGAAAAGCTTCGCGATCCGCCAGAGCCAGAGGGCGCCGCGGCGCCCCCTGATCTTTGTCATTAGGGGCATCTTACTTGGTCACGCCCGCATAGTTGTTGGAGTCGAACGACGGCCCGATGACGAAGCCCTGGACGTTTTTCCGGCGCCCGATCACCTCGATCTCCTGGAACATGATGACGAAAGGCGACACTTCCTGGTGCTGGCGCTGCAGCGCCAGGTACATCTCCGCGCGCTTGCCCGCGTCGGGCTCCAGCACCGCGGCGTCGGCCTCGGCGGTCATCTCGGGGATATCCCAGGCGTTGCGCCAGGCCAGCGGCTTCGAAGCCGCCTCGTCGCTGTTGTCCGGGTTGCGCGCGAAGGTGTCGGCGTTGGTGTGGGGGTCCTGATAGTCCGGTCCCCAGCGGCCGATGTAGATGTCGTGGTTGCGCGCGCGGTACTTGGTCAGCGTCTGCTGCCCATCGCCGGGGATGAGTTCGAGCTTGATCCCCGCCTGCGCCATCGTCTGCTGGATCGCCTGCGCGATCCCGGTGATGTCGGGCGTGTTGCGGGTGTCCATCGTGACGGTGAACCCGTCCGGCACACCTGCTTCCGCGAGGAGCGCCTTCGCCTTCTCGACGTCGAGCGAGAAGGGCGTGTCTTCCAGCGCGCCAAGGAAGCCCTTGGGCAGGAAGGCCTGGTGCACCTGCACGGTGCCCTTCATGATCGTGTCGGCGATCGCCTGATAGTCGATCAGGTATTTCATCGCCTGGCGGACCTGCGGTTTCGAGAGGTACTCGTTCTTCTGGTTCAGGCCGAGGTAGTAGATCGCGCCCTTCACCCCACTCTCGATGACGATGTCGGGGTTGGAGGAAAGTGCATCGATCTCGGTCGGCCCGAGGTCTCGGGCGATGTCGATGTCGCCCTGTTCCAGAAGCAGGCGTTGCGTGGCGCCTTCCGGAATGTGGCGGTAGATCACGCGCGCCATCGCCGGCTTGTCGCCGGAGAAGTTTTCGTTCCGCTCAAGAACGACGGCCTCGTTCGCCCGCCATTCGCGGATCGTGAAGGGGCCGGACCCGGCGTAGGCCGTCTTCAGCCATTCGTAGCCGAAGTCGCCATTCGCCTCGTGCTCCATCGCGAGCTTCTTGTCGACGACCGAGGCGACGGTCGACGTCAGGCAATAGAGAACCAGCGTCGGCGCATAGGCGTTGTCCATCTTGAAGTCGAAGGAATAGTCGCCGGTCTGCACGACCATCTCTTCCACGTTGTCGGCGTTCAGGCCGAACTGCGTGAGGATGAAGGCCGGCGACTTGTCGAGCTTCACGGCGCGGACGAGCGAGAACACCACGTCCTCGGCGGTGATCGGGTTGCCGGAGGCGAAAGTGCGTCCCTCGCGGATCGTGAAGGAGATCGACTTCCCGTCCGGAGCCACCTGCCAGCTTTCGGCGATCACGCCGAAGATGTTCGACACGTCGTTCGGGTCGTAGCCGATCAGCCGCTCATACGTGTTGCCGGCGATTTCGGCGGCGGTGAATTCGAAGATTTCCGCAGGGTCCAGCGAAATGATGTCGTCGATTGCCCAGGCCTGGATGAACGTGTCAGGCGGCGCCTCGGCCCGGGCGGGCACCGCTCCGATCAGCAGCGCCGAGAGAGCCGCTGCAAGTAGCTTGCGACTGTGTAGCATGGCTTGAGTTCCTCTCTGTTGGAGTCTCGTGCGTGCCCGCGCCGTTGCCCGGCGTCAGGCCGACATGCACCGATTAACCGTCGGGCCCAATTTTGTGTCAAGCGCCTTGAGGGGCGGAAAACCTCAGACGAGCGGGGAACTTGAGCATTGCCGCGTCGGTGGGCAATTGGCTAGGGTCTGGCGGACAGTGCAGGGGAGGGGCCGACGCATGCGTCTCAAGGACAAGCGAATTCTCATCTCGGCTGCGGGGCAGGGTATCGGCCGCGCCAGCGCCATCGCCTGCGCGGCGGAAGGCGCGAGCGTGATCGCGGTGGACATCGACGCCGGGAAGATGACCGATCTGCCGGAAGTTTCGGGCGGCAGGATCGAGACGCGACAACTCGACGTGCGTGACGCGGACGCGATCGCCGGGATGGCCGCGGATTTGCCGCCCCTCGATGGCCTCTTCAATTGCGCGGGCTTCGTCCACCACGGCACGGTGCTGGAGATATCCGAGGAGGACTGGGCTTTCAGCCTCGACCTCAACGTGACCTCGATGTACCGGATGCTGAGGGCGTTCCTGCCGGGAATGCTTTCGCGCGCGGAGGAGACGGGCGGGGTCGCGGTGCTGAACATGGCGTCGATGGCCGGCTCGATCAAAGGCTTCCCGAACCGCACGGCTTATGGCGCCACCAAGGCTGCCGTGATCGGCCTGACAAAGGGGGTCGCTGCTGACTTCGTGAAGCAGGGCCTCCGCTGCAACGCGCTCTGCCCCGGCACCGTGGACACGCCGAGCCTCAGGGGCCGGATCGCCTCGGCGGCCGATCCCGTGCAGGCCGAAAAGGATTTCATCGCCCGCCAGCCGATGGGCCGGCTCGCGACTGTGGACGATATCACGCCGTTGGTGGTCTATCTCCTGTCTGACGAAAGCCGTTTCGTCACCGGGCAGGCGATGCTCGTCGACGGCGGCGTCACGATCTAGGAAAGGAAACCAGCATGAAACTGCTCCGCTACGGGCCCAAGGGCCTCGAGAAACCCGGCCTGCTCGATGCCGATGGCCGCGTCCGGGATCTGTCAGGCGTGGTTCCGGACATCGCCGGGAACGTTCTGGAGCCGGAGGGTATCGCCCGGCTGAAGGCTCTCGACCCCGCGAAGCTGCCGGTGGTCGCGGGGACGCCGCAGGACGACCTTCGGCTTGGGCCATGTGTGGGCCAGGTCGGCAAGTTCGTCTGCATCGGCCTCAACTACGCCGACCATGCGGCCGAAAGCGGCCTTCCGGTGCCGGCGGAGCCGGTGATCTTCAACAAGTGGACGTCGGCAATCGTCGGTCCTGATGACGACGTGGAAATCCCGCGCGGCTCGGAGAAGACCGACTGGGAGGTGGAACTCGGCGTCATCATCGGCAAGCCCGGCCGCTACATCGAAGAGGCGGATGCGCTGTCCCACGTCGCCGGATACTGCGTCGTCAACGACGTCAGCGAGCGCGAGTTCCAGATCGAGCGCGGCGGCACCTGGGACAAGGGCAAGGGCTGCGACACCTTCGGCCCGCTCGGCCCCTGGCTCGTCACTCCGGACGAGCTTGGCGACGTCGGCAACCTCAACATGTGGCTCGACGTGGACGGCGTGCGCCGCCAGAACGGATCCACTTCCACGATGATCTTCAACGTGGCGCATATCATCAGCTACTGCAGCCGCTTCATGTCGTTCCAGGCAGGCGACGTCATCACCACGGGAACGCCTCCGGGCGTCGGCATGGGGCACAAGCCGCCGGTCTATCTGAAGGGCGGCGAGGTCATGAAGCTCGGGATCGAGGGGCTCGGGACGCAGACCCAGAAGGTCGTCCGGGCCTGAGTGCGCGGCGATGGAGCTGGGTCTTCCGGACAGGGCGGTGTTCTTCACGCGGCGCGAGTCCGGCGCCGCCCTCCCGTCGCGGATCAGGGACGAGCCCCCGAAGTCCGGTTGCGGCCGACGCGACGATTTCCGCGCCTTGCCCGGATGCAATCCGATCCATCGCCAGAGGCTCGCCCGTGCCCGCACGGACGGGCCAAGCACCGGAAGTCGTGCCAGTTGCCGCATGACGCCTGCCTCAGGGATCGCGGACAGGCTCGACTTTCTGTTTCCGGCACTCGCCGGGCGCGGGACGGGGAGGCGGCGCTTCACCGATAAGACCCATACCCGTCTCGACCGGGCGCGGAAGGAATAGCCGATGGGTGGGGCTGAGACTCCGCAGCTCAGGATCCGGCTGGTTTTCGGCAAGGGGCGAATGATCGGCCCTGGCAAGGCGGACCTGCTCGACGGGATTGCCGAGACCGGTTCCATCGCTGCGGCAGGCCGCCGTATGGGGATGAGCTACAAGCGCGCCTGGACGCTGGTGGAAACCATGAACGACATGTTCGCCGAGCCCCTCGTCGAAAGCGCGCGTGGGGGCGCTCAGGGTGGCGGGGCGCGGCTGACCGAGGCGGGGGTGGCGATTCTTGCGGCCTATCGCCGCCTCGAGGCGGCGAGTGTCGAGGCCGCGGCGAAGGAGGTCGCGGAGATAACGGCGCGCATTCGGGTGGAAGAATAGGGATATGTCTTGTCAGAAATAACGCTTGCCCCGCACTTGTCTCCGGATGATATGTTTCGCGGGACATATCGCTCCTGAGGTTCGCCGTCATGTCCCTCCGCCACCTGGTTTCCGCCCTTGCGATCGCCGTGTTCGTCGGCGCGCCCGCTCGGGCGGCGGAGATAACGGTCTTCGCGGCGGCGAGCCTGCAGACCGCGCTCGATGCCGCCGCGGCGGAATGGCGGGCGGCATCGGGGAACGGGGTGACGCTTTCCTACGCGGCGACCTCCGCGCTCGCCCGTCAGATCGAGGCTGGCGCACCCGCCGACATCTTCATCTCCGCGAGCCTCGACTGGATGGAGGCGCTCGACGCCGCGGGGCTGCTGGATCCCGGCACGCGGCGCGACCTCTTCGGCAGCGAGATCGTTCTGGTGGCGCACGAGGCCGGCACGGCGGAAGAGATCGGCCCTGGCTTCGACCTCGCGGGGCGACTGGGCGATGGTCACCTCGCCATGGCGATGGTCGACAGCGTCCCGGCAGGTATCTACGGCAAGCAGGCGCTCGAGAGCCTCGGCCTCTGGGATGCCGTCGCACCGCGCGTCGCGCAGGCCGAAAACGTCCGCGCCGCGCTGGCCCTCGTCGCTACGGGCGAGGCGCCCTACGGGATCGTCTACGCGACCGATGCCGTGGCCGAGCCCCGCGTCAGTGTCGTGGGCACCTTTCCGGCGGACTCGCATGAACCGATCGTCTATCCGGGCGCCGTGATCGCGGGAAGCGAAGCGGCCGAGGCGGCGGCTGCCTTCCTCGACTGGCTCGCAACGCCCGAAGCGGCCGCGATCTTCGCGACCCAGGGCTTCACCCTGCCGGGGCGAGCCCCGTGATCGCGGCTCTTGGCCCGGAGGAATGGCAGGCCGTCGCGCTTTCGCTCAAGGTGGCGTTCTGGGCGACGCTCCTCAGCCTTCCCGCCGGCATCCTCGTGGCCCTCGCGCTCGCGCGCGGCAGGTTCTGGGGCAGGGGGCTCCTCAACGGCCTGGTGCACCTGCCGCTGATCCTGCCCCCGGTCGTTACCGGCTACCTCCTTCTGCTCGCGTTCGGCCGCAAAGGGCCGGTCGGCGCATTCCTCGACCAGGCTTTCGGCTTCACCTTCGCCTTCCGCTGGACCGGCGCGGCCCTTGCCGGAGCCGTGATGGCCTTCCCGCTCCTGGTCCGCGCCATCCGCCTCTCGATAGAAGCCGTGGACCCGAAGCTCGAGGAAGCCGCGGCGACCCTCGGCGCATCGAGGCTCCGGGTCTTTGCCACCGTCACGTTGCCCCTCATACTCCCCGGCATCCTCGCCGGCGCGATCCTCGGCTTCGCCAAGGCGATGGGGGAATTCGGAGCCACGATCACCTTCGTCTCGAACATCCCCGGCCAGACCCAGACGCTGCCCTCCGCCGTCTACGCCTTCCTGCAGGTGCCGGGCGGTGAGTCCTCCGCCTTGCGCCTCGTCGTCGTTGCGATTGCGGTCGCCATGACGGCGCTGTTCCTGTCGGAATGGGTATCCCGCCGGGTAGCGCGGAGGATCGCCGGGAAATGACCCTCTGCGTCTCGCTCCGCCACCGTTTCAGGGGCTTCATGCTCGACGCCGCCTTCGAGGCTCCGCCCGGCGTCACCGCGCTGTTCGGCCGCTCGGGCTCCGGGAAGACGACGGTCGTCAACGCGGTCGCGGGCCTTCTGCGGCCGGACGAGGGGCGGATCACGCTCGACGGTACGGCGCTTCAGGACAGTGCGAATGGGATCTGGCTGCCCCCGCACAAGCGCCGCATCGGATATGTTTTCCAGGAACCGCGTCTGTTCCCCCACCTGACGGTCCGCCAGAATCTTCTTTACGGCGCCCGTCTGGCGCCCGGGGCCGGTGGGCATGGGGGTGACTTCGACCGTATCGTCGGGCTTCTCGGGATAGAGGCGCTGCTACCGCGCCGCCCGGGCGCTCTCTCGGGAGGGGAAGCCTCGCGCGTCGCCATCGGCCGCGCGCTCTTGTCGCGGCCACGGCTTCTTCTGATGGACGAACCGCTTTCGGCCCTCGACGCGGCACGCAAGGCGGAAATCCTTCCGTTTCTCGAGCGGCTCAGGGATGAGGCCGGCGTGCCCATCCTCTACGTCAGCCACGCCCTGTCCGAGGTCGCCCGCCTCGCGACGACGATCGTCGTGCTGGAGGCAGGTCGTGTCGTCCGGGCTGGTCCGGCGGCGGACATGCTGTCCGACCCGGCCGCCGCGCCCCTTCTCGGCGTCCGGGAGGCGGGCGCTCTCCTTCCGGCGCGTGTCGTTGCCCATCATGCTGACGATCTCACCGAACTGGCGGTCAGCGCGGGGCGGATCCTGCTTCCCCGGATTTCCGCCGAACCCGGCACGCGGCTGCGCGTCCGCATCCCGGCGCATGACGTCATCCTCTCCCGCGCCCGGCCGGAGGGGCTTTCCGCCCTCAACATCCTGCCCGCCACCGTCACCGGAGTGAAGCGCGGCGAAGGGCCGGGGGTGATCGTCCAGCTCCGCGCGGGCGAAGACCTCATCCTCGCGCGCATCACCCGGCGTTCGGCCGAGGCGCTGGCGCTGGAACCGGGAACGGATTGCCATGCGATCGTGAAGTCGGTCGCGGTCGCGCCGGCCGATGTCGGGACGGGCTGAGGCGGAGCTTACGGGGCGGGGCCACTGCGGCTATTCTGCGGGCATGAAGACGAGAGTTCGCGCGCGGCTGAGGAGCATCGGATGAACGGGGCGACCGGCCTCCGCATCCGCGTTCGCGGCCGTGTGCAAGGGGTGGGGTTTCGTCCCTTCGTCTGGCATCTCGCCCAGCGGCTGGGGATCGTGGGCGAGGTGAAGAACGACGCGGAAGGCGTCCTGATCCTCGCCGCCGGCCCGGCCCTCCCGGACTTCGAGGCCGCTCTGTCCGACGACCTCCCCCCGCTGGCCAAGGTCACGTCGGTCGAAAGCACGCCGCACAGGTTCGCGGCCCGACCGACCGGTTTCTTGATCGTGCCTTCGACGGGGCATGGTGCCGAGACGGGCGTCGTGCCCGACGCGGCGACCTGCACCGACTGCGCCGCGGAGATCCGGGGACCCGGTCGGCGCCAGGGTTATGCCTTCACCAACTGCACCAATTGCGGCCCGCGCTTTTCGATCCTGCGCTCGCTTCCCTACGACCGCGCGGCGACGACGATGGCGGAGTTCGAAATGTGCCCCGCCTGCCGCGCCGAGTACGAAGACCCCGCTGACCGGCGGTTCCACGCGCAGCCCATCGCTTGTCCCGCCTGCGGGCCCCGGCTCTGGCTCGAGGCGGGGGGAGAAGAGGTGCCGGGCGATCCCGTTGCCGAGGCCGCGAGGCGGCTGCGTGCGGGGCAGATACTCGCCATCAAGGGGCTTGGCGGCTTCCACCTCGCCTGTGACGCGACTAGCGCCGATGCGCTCGCCACGCTTCGCGCGCGCAAGCGCCGCCCGGGCAAGCCCTTTGCGCTCATGGCGTCTTTGCCGGTCGTCCGCGTCCACGCCCATGTTCCGCCCGCGGCCGAGGCACTGCTGGCCAGCCCCGCCGCCCCGATCGTTCTTCTCGACGCGCACGACGCCCTGCCCAAAGCCGTCGCGCCGGGCCTTTCCACGCTGGGCTTCATGCTCCCGCACACGCCGCTGCACCATCTTCTTCTCAACCAATTCCCCGGTCCGGTCGTGATGACCTCCGGCAACCTCTCGGGCGAGCCGCAGGTCACCGGTAACGCCGAGGCGCGGGCGAAGCTCGGCCATATCGCCGACGCATTCCTCATGCACGACCGCGAGATTGCCCGAAAGCTGGACGACGGTGTCGAGCGGATCACGCCCCGCGGTCCCGTCACGCTCCGCCGCGGGCGTGGCCGCGCTCCGTCGACGCTTCCGCTTCCGCCGGGGTTCGAAGCGGCCCCGCGCATCCTCGCCGTCGGGGGGCAGATCAAGTCCGCGCCGTGTCTGTTGAAATCCGGCGAAGCGCTCCTCTCACATCACCTCGGAGACCTCGACGATCCGCTTGCCTGGGCCGAGTTCCTCGCGGCCGAAGCCGATTACGCCGCGATCTTCGAACACCTCCCGGAGGCCCTGGCCTGCGACCTCCACCCCGGCTACCGCGCCACCCGGCATGCCGAGACGCGGGGGAAGGCCACGGGCCTGCCACTTGTGCATGTCCAGCACCATCACGCCCACCTCGCCGCCTGCCTCGGCGAAAACCTCTGGCCGCTCGATGGAGGTCCCGTCGCCGGGATCGTGCTCGACGGAACCGGCCTCGGCCCGGACGGCACCAGCTGGGGCGGGGAGCTTCTTCTCGGCGACTACCGTGGGTTCACGCGGGCCGCCCAGCTCGCGCCAGCCCCGCTCCCCGGCGGGGACGCGGCTTCGCGAGAGCCCTGGCGCAACGCTCTCGTTCGGCTCGACGCGGCGGGTCTTCCGGAAGTCGCCGACCGCCTCTTTCCCGACGCGCCGCGCGCGGCCGTCCGCGCCGCGATTGCCGCCGGGGTCAATGCGCCCGCGGCCTCTTCCGCCGGCCGTCTTTTCGACGCGGTGGCCGCCTGCCTCTGGCTCTGTCCGCCAGCGCAGAGCTATGAAGGGGAGGCGGCCATGCGCCTTGAAACCCTGGCCGAAGGACGCGCCGATCCCTACCCGATGGGCGAGGACCCCCGGCGCATTGATCCCGCCCCGATGTTTCGCGCCCTCGCTCACGATTTGGATGCCGAAAGCCCCGGGGCCATAGCGGCCCGCTTTCACGCCGGGCTCGCGGAGGCCTTTGCCGTCCGTGCCCGCCGGCTCGTTGAAACCGGCGCCGCCCGCGCTGTCGCCCTTTCCGGTGGCTGTTTCCAGAACGCGCGTCTTCTCGAACTGACGCTCGCCGCGCTTGATGGCCTCCCGGTCCTTACACATGGTGCCGTTCCTCCGAACGACGGCGGCCTGGCCCTCGGCCAGGCGCTCGTTGCCGCGGCGAAGGGGAGTTGACGCGGGCGTCGCCGGCCTGTTCGCTGGATGCGAAGAAAGAGCCCAGATGCCGCCAGACACCGCCAATGCCCCCCGCCCCCTGGGTCGAAGCCTGACGATCACTGTCGGGGAGGCTGATGGCCGCCTCATGCCGGTGTTTCAAGTGTCGGACGAGATCCAGGTCGCCACGCTGGTCACGGGTCGCCCCGTGGCCGAGGTGGCGGAAACGCTCCCGCGCGTATTCAACCTTTGCCGCGCGGCGCAGGAGGGAGCGCTTCGCCTCTGCCTGGGATTGCCGCCCGACCCGGAGGGAGAGACGCGCCTTCGGGCCGAGATCTTGCGCGACCATGTACTTCACTTTTGTTTCCTTTTGCCTGCCCGGTTCGGACTGCCTCCGCTGAAGTTGCCCGCCGGTTGGGCCGAGGACCCTGACGCGACCGCCGCCGCCCTGTTCGGACCGCGCCGCACGCTGCCGCACGGCCTCGGCGCCTTCGCGGATTGGCTCGCTGCGGGGCAGGGGGCCGCGCCCGTTCTGACGGCGATCGCGAATGCCTTCGCGCCGGGCGAGGCCGTGAGCGATTCCCTTCCCCTTGCCCCGGCCGCCGCGCCTTGCGAGAACTCGCCGGCCGCGCGACACTCCGCGCATCCTCTCCTTCGAGAGATCAAGGGAAAACATGGCCGGGGACCCTTGTGGCGAGCCACGGGCCGTCTGGTCGATGCCGGGGCCTGCCTTGACGGAACCATTCCCGCGCCTGTCGCCCTCGGCCCCGGCCGGGCCTCGGCCCCCTCCGCCCGCGGCCTTTATACCGTCTCTGCCAAGGTTTCCGACGGCGTCGTGATGGCGCTCAGCCGCCGCACGCCGACGGACGACATGATTGCACCCGACGGCGCGCTCGCAACCGCCATAGCCGCGCTGCCCCCCGCCAGGCGCCACCTCCTGCCGCTTCTCGTTCAACTGTTCGATCCGTGCATGAGCGTCCGCATCGAGGCCGCCGATGCATGAACTATCCCTTGCCCGCGCGATCCGCGAGATTGTCGAGGACGAGGCCCGCGCGCGCGGCTTCCGACGCGTCCTTCGCCTTCGCCTTGAGATCGGCGCCTTCGCGGCGGTCGAGAAATCGGCCCTCGCCTTCGCCTTCGAAGCGGCGATGCAGGGCAGTCCGGCCGAAGGGGCGGAACTGGAAATCATTGACCTCCCGGGCCGCGCCCATTGTTATGATTGCGGCGAGGAGGTCGAACTTGCCGGCCGCCTCGCGCCGTGCCCGCGCTGCGGTGGGGAACGGCTGCGCCCGACCGGGGGCGACGAGATGCGCGTGAAGGACATGGAGGTGGCGTGATGTGCACGACCTGCGGCTGCGGCGACGGAGGCCAATTCCATCTGCACGGCCACACCCACGGACACAGCCACAGCCACGGCCCCGCAGAACCCGGGCTCGTAGCCGTCGAAACCGCGATCCTGTCGAAGAATGACACCCTCGCCGCAGCGAACCGTCGCGCGCTGGCCGGCCTCGGGGCCTTCTCGGTCAACCTCGTTTCGTCGCCCGGGGCGGGGAAGACCACGCTTCTCTGCAAGACCATCGCGGCGCTGAACGGCACGCCGCTCGCGGTGATCGAGGGGGATCAGCAGACCACGTGCGATGCCGACCGGATCCGCGAGGCGGGCGCCCGGGCGGTGCAGATAAACACCGGGAAGGGCTGCCACCTCGACGCGCACATGGTCGGGCATGCCATCGATGACCTTGCGCTCGTCCCGGCGAGCCTGCTGTTCATCGAGAACGTCGGCAACCTCGTCTGTCCGGCCGCCTTCGACCTTGGCGAAGATGCGCGCGTGGCGATCCTCTCCGTCACGGAAGGCGAGGACAAGCCGCTGAAATACGCCGACATATTCGCCACGGCGAGGCTCGCGATACTGACGAAGATCGACCTCGCGCCGCATTGCGACGCCGACCTCGACGCCTACGAAGCGAACCTGCGCCGGGTGAACCCGGATATCGAGGTCATGCGGGTTTCCGCGAAGACTGGCGAGGGCGTCGGGGCCTGGATCGCCTGGCTCCGCCGTGGCCTGGCGGCCAAGTCGCTTGGCCAGGCGGCCGAATAGGAAAAAGGGGGCGGGACATGTGCCTCGGCATCCCGGGACGGATCGTTGCGGTGACCGACGCCGGACGTCAGATGGCGCTGGCGGACATCTCCGGCGTTCGGCGGGAGGTCAGCTTGGCCTGCGTCGGCGGGGAAGACCCCGAAGCCGTCGTCGGGCGCTGGGTCCTCATTCACGTGGGCTTCGCGATGGCTCTCATCGACGAGGACGAGGCGCAGCGCACGCTCGAAGCGCTTCGCCGCATGGGCGAGGAGGCGGAGGCGCTCGACGCGATGGCCGAAAGTGCCCGCGCTCTGGAGGCGGGGGAATGAACCTGACGCAGGACTTTCGCGATCCCCTCGCGGCGCGCCGCATTCTGGGCGCGATATCCATAACCTGCGACCGGATCGGCGCGACGGCCGACGTCCCGGTGCGCATCATGGAAATCTGCGGCGGCCACACCCATGCGATCTTCCGGCACGGGCTGGACAAGCTCGTGCCGCCAAGCGTCGAGTTCCTGCATGGCCCGGGCTGCCCGGTCTGCGTCCTGCCTATGCAACGCGTCGACGACGCTGCGGAAATCGCGAGCCGCCCCGGCGTCATCTTCATCACCTTCGGCGATGCAGTGCGCGTCCCCGGAACGAGCGGCAGCCTGATGCAGGCGAAGGCCCGCGGGGCAGACATCCGAGTGGTCTACTCGCCCCTCGATGCGCTGGCGCTGGCCCGAAAGGAACCTGAGCGCGAGGTCGTGTTCTTCGGTCTCGGCTTCGAGACGACGACCCCCGCGACCGCGCTCACCATCCTCCAGGCGGCGCGCGAGGGGATCGGGAACTTCTCCGTCTTCTGCAACCACATCACCGTTCCGCCGCCGATCCGCGCGCTGCTTCAGGACCCGGACATGGCGATCGACGGGTTCATCGGTCCGGGCCATGTCTCGATGGTGATCGGGCTCAGGCCCTACGATTTCATCGCGCACGACTTCGGCAAGCCCATCGTCGTCGCCGGGTTCGAACCTCTGGACCTACTGCAATCCGTGCTCATGGTCCTGACCCAGATCGCGGAGGGCCGGGCGGAGGTGGAGAACCAGTATTCCCGCGTCGTGCCGGAGGAAGGGAACCCGGCAAGCCTTGCCGCCATCGCCGAGGTCTACGAACCGCGCCCCTCCTTCGCCTGGCGGGGCCTCGGAGAGATCGACGCCTCGGGCCTGCGCATCCGCGCCACCCACGCCGCCTTCGATGCCGAGGAGAAATTCGGCATCGGCTACGGCGCGGGAGCTGTGGCGGAGGCCGAGGGCTGCGCCTGTGGGGCGGTGATGACCGGGCGGCTGAAGCCGACGGATTGCCCGCAATTCGGCAGCGGCTGCACGCCGGCGACGCCCTTGGGCGCTCTCATGGTTTCCTCCGAGGGCGCTTGCGCGGCCTACTGGCAATATGCCGGCGCGCGTGGTGCCGCAGCGCGATGACAGCCATTCGCATGACGGAGCCTTCATGCCCTTGCGCGACACCCATGTGACCCTCGCTCACGGCGGCGGCGGGCAGGCGATGCGTGACCTGATCGAGGAGGTCTTCGCCCCGGTCTTCGGTTCGGAAACGGCCGAGGATCAGGCGCGCGTGACGCATCCCTCACTGGCCGAGCCGGGTGCCCGCCTCGCGATCACGACGGATGGCTACACGGTCTCACCGCTCGAGTTTCCCGGCGGGGATATCGGAAAGATCGCCGTCTGCGGCACGGTCAACGACCTCGCTGTCGGCGGGGCACGGCCGCTCTGGCTTTCGGCCGCCTTCATCATCGAGGAGGGAGCCGAAATCGCCCTGCTGTCCCGTATTGCCCGGTCGATGCGGATGGAGGCCGAGGTTGCAGGCGTCGCCATCGTCACCGGCGACACGAAGGTCGTCGAACGGGGCAAGGGCGACGGCGTCTTCGTCAGCGTGACGGGCGTGGGCGTGATTGCTCCCGGCCGCGATCTGGCCGCGCGGCTCATCCGTCCGGGCGACGTCGCGATCGTCAACGGGCCGCTGGGCGACCACGGCGCCGCGATCCTTGCGGCGCGGGGGGAACTCGCCCTTTCCGCCGACATCCGGTCGGACTGCGCCGCGCTAGGGCATCTCATGGAGGCCGCGCTCGAGGCCGCGCCGGGCATCCGGGCGGCGCGGGATGCGACGCGCGGCGGGCTTGCGGCGGCGCTCAACGAGATGGCTCTGGCGGCGGGCGTGGGGGTCGCGCTCGACGAAGGCGCGATTCCCGTTCGGCCGGAGGTGCAGGGGATGTGCGAGATCCTCGGACTCGATCCGCTCTACCTCGCCAACGAAGGCACTCTCGTTCTCTTCGTGCCGGAGGATCAGTCGGGGGACGCGCTTTCCGCGATTCGCGCGCGGCCGGAAGGGGCGGGCGCCGCGATCATCGGCCGCGCGGTGGCGGAGCGGCCCGGCATGGTGACCATGAACACCGCCTTCGGGGGCTCGCGCATCGTCGACATGCCGCTTGGCGAACAGCTTCCGCGGATCTGCTGAAGTTTCCGCCCTACTCGGGCAGGGATAGCGGCGCGCGGCTCAGGGAGTTTCCCGCGGCCGCCGTCTTGGCGAGAAGCCGCAGGAACTCCGTCTTCTCCTTCGTCGTCATCCCCGGAAGGATGTCGTCCTGCAACGCCACGACGACGGGCCTCAGCACGGCCATCAGAGCCTTGCCCTCCGGAGTCAACTCCAGGACTCGCGCGCGCCTGTCCCGGGGGCTGACCGCCCGCTCCAGAAGCCGCTTGGCCTCCAGCCGGTCAACGACGCCGCCGATCGTCACCCGGTCATAGGCGATGAGCCCGGCGAGCGTCGCCTGGTCGATCCCGGGATTGGCCTCGATCGTCGCCAGCGCCGCGAACTGCACGGGCGTGATGTCATGGCCCGCCTCGGCCACGCGGTCGGCGAAGACCGAGGTGGAGATCTGGTGCAGCCTCCGGATCAGGTGGCCTGGCATGTCGTGGATAGATAGCATCGGGCCGCTCCTCAGTGTTCCGGCGCGCCTTGATTCGTTGATACCGCTGCTTCGCGGGCATTGACAAGCGAGCAAATGGTTAGCATACTTACTGTTATCACGCTCGCGGCTTGGGGAGGATGCGCGCATGGCCGAAACCTTGGGAACGCTTGAAGAACTGCCTCTCGACTACCGCGAGGCGATGACGGCGGCGGGTGTCGCGCCGCTTTGGCCCATGATGCGCAACGTGTTGCCGCATGGGGCGCCGAAACCCGTGACGAAGCCCGGCTTCTGGTCCTACGAGGCGGTGCGCCCGCTTCTGGTGCGCGCCGGGGAGCTTACGCCCGTCGAGAAGGCCGAGCGCAGGGTGCTGGTTCTGTCGGACCCAGGGCGCGGGGCAGGGGCCATGCTCGCCACCCCTTCGATCTACATCGGCTTGCAGCTTCTTCTTCCGGGCGAGACCGCGCCGGCCCACCGCCACACCCCTTCGGCGGCGCGGATCATCGTCGAGGGCAAGGGCGGCTTCACCGTCGTCGACGGCGAGAAGCTTCCGATGGAAGTGGGCGACCTCGTCCTGACCCCGGGCGGCGAATGGCACGACCACGGCCACGAGGGGACGGAGCCCGTCGTCTGGCTCGACGCGCTTGACCTGCCGCTCTTCGTCTACCTCGAAGGATCATACGCAGAGGAAGCGCCCCTGCAGGCGCAGCGCAACCGCCCAGACGCGAGCCAGGTCGAATACCTCGCCTCCGGCCTTGCGCCTGCGCGCGGCCGTGGGGCCCAGGTCCGCCGCTACCCGATGATGCGATACCCCTGGGTCCGGACCGAGGCCGCCCTCCGGGAAATGGCGAAATGGGGTGGTGAAGATCCGGTTGAGGCGGATTTCGTCAACCCCGAGACCGGCGAGGACGTGCTTCCCATCATGGGATTCACGGCGATGATGCTGCGCGAGGGCGAGACGCTTCGCCCGCCGCTCGTCTCCTCCGCGTCCGTGTTCCATGTCGTGAAGGGCCACGGGACCAGCCGGATCAACGGGGAAACCATCGCCTGGGGGCCGAAGGACACCTTCTCCGCCCCCTGTTTCGCGGAGATCGACCATCACGCGGGCGAGGAGGCTTTCCTCATGCGCGTCCACGACCGACCGCTTCAGGAAAAACTCCGCTTCTACGAGGAACGTGCTCGATGACCGGCCTTCTCTTCCCCGCGCCCGAACTTCCTTCCGTCCCGGTTCAGGGCGAAACCGCACGCTACCCAGTGCGGCGCATCTTCTGTGTCGGGCGCAACTACGCGGACCATGCCAAGGAAATGGGGGTTGAGGTCGACCGCGAGGCGCCCTTTTACTTCACTAAATCGGCCTTCGCGCTTCAGGCGACCGGCACCACGATCCCCTATCCCCCGGGCACGAAGAATTTCCACTACGAGATGGAGCTTGTCGTCGCCCTCGGCTCCCCCGTCTTCCGCGTTCCCGTCGAAGAGGCGATGGAAGCCGTCTACGGCTATGCCTGCGGCCTCGACATGACCCGGCGCGACCTTCAGCTTGCGGAGCGCGCGAAGCAGCGCCCCTGGGATACCGGGAAGGACGTCGAACATTCGGCCGTCATCGCGACGATCACGAAGGCCGCGGCATTCGGAGTCCCCGGCCCGCAGCGCATCCACCTGTCGCTCAACGGCGAAACGAAGCAGGACGCGCATCTCTCGGACCTGATCTGGTCGGTCGCGGAACTCGTCAGCCACCTTTCCACGCTCTACCACCTCGGGCCCGGGGATCTCATCTACACCGGCACCCCGGCGGGCGTCGGCGCCGTGAGCGCCGGCGACACGATCGAAGGCGGCATCGACGGTCTCGCGCCGGTCCGCCTCGCCATTGGCCCTGCCGAGTAGCGCCATGTCGGATCTTCCCATCCTGATCGCAGGCGGCGGGATTGGCGGGCTCGCCACCGCCATCGGCCTCGCGCAGAAGGGCGTGGCATCGCTCGTCCTGGAAAAAGCGTCGCGCCTCGGGGAGATCGGCGCGGGCATCCAGCTTGGCCCTAACGCGTTTCATGCCTTCGACACGCTTGGCGTCGGTGACGCGGCCCGAGCCATGGCGGTCTACATCGACAGCCTTCGCCTGATGGACGCGCTGTCCGGGGAGGAGATCACCCGAATCCCTCTCGACGAGGGATTCCGGACGCGCTTCGGCAACCCATACGCCGTCGTCCATCGCGGCGACCTGCACGGCGTGTTCCTCAAAGCCTGCGAGGCGCACCCGCTGGTCTCCCTCCGCACGGCGTCCGAGGTTCTGGATTACGACCAGGACGGCGAGACGGTGACCGCGACCCTCGCCTCGGGCGAACGGCTGCGGGGCAGGGGGCTGATCGGCGCCGATGGTCTCTGGTCGAACATCCGCAAGCGCGTGGTGGGCGACGGTGCCCCGCGCGTCTCCGGTCACACCACCTACCGCTCGGTCATTCCGGTCGAGGACATGCCCGAGGATCTGCGCTGGAACGCCGCGACGCTCTGGGCGGGGCCGAAGTGCCACATCGTCCATTACCCGCTGTCGGGCTGGAAGCTCTTCAACCTCGTCGTGACCTATCACAACGACGCCCCCGAACCCGTCGCCGGCATGCCCGTGACCCATGACGAGGTCCGGCAGGGGTTCGAGCATGTGAGCCCGGTCGCGCGCCAGGTGATCGAGCGCGGCCAGGACTGGAAGCTCTGGGTGCTCTGCGACCGCGACCCGGTCATGGACTGGACGGATGGCCGCGTGGCGCTCCTGGGCGATGCCGCGCACCCGATGCTCCAGTATTTCGCCCAAGGCGCCTGCATGGCGATGGAGGACGCGGTCTGCCTTTCGGCAGAACTTGCCGGGGCGGGCGACGATCTGGAACCGGCGCTTCGGCGCTATGCCGCGCGGCGGAGGCTTCGCACCGCGCGAGTCCAGCTTCAGTCGCGCGAGATAGGCCAGCACATCTATCATCCCGCCGGGGCCCATGCGGCGCTCAGGAACGCGATCATGCAGGCGAAATCGCCCGAGGACTGGTATGATGCGGTCGACTGGCTCTATGGCTCGACCGGCCTCGAAGGCGCGGTTTCGCGAGAGGCTCGGACCCTCGGGCCGGAGTGACGACTTCCGCTGGAAATCGGTCAGTTTGCGCCACGGTTCTTCTTGATCCTCATGGGGCCAGGCCCTATACGGCGCGTTCCAGCCGAGGAGCCCGCGCCCGATGATCGAGACGCCTTTCTACCAGATCGACACGGTTCGCCTGCGTGCCAACATGGACAAGGTCGCCCGCCTTCGCGAACTGTCCGGAGCCAAGGCTCTGCTCGCGCTCAAGTGCTTCGCGACCTGGTCGGTCTTCGACCGGATGCGCCCCTTCATGGACGGCACGACATCGTCGTCGCTTTACGAACTCCGTCTCGGACGCGAGAAGTTCGGCGGCGAGACGCATGCCTATTCCGTTGCCTGGGCGGATCACGAGATCGACGAGGCGATTTCCCACGCCGACAAGATCATCTTCAACTCGCTCGGCCAGCTCGAACGTTTCGCGGACCGCGCCAAGGGCATCGCCTGCGGCCTCCGCCTGAACCCCGGCGTGTCCACCTCGGGCTTCGACCTGGCGGACCCGGCGCGGCCGTTCTCGCGCCTCGGGGAGTGGGACATGGACCGGCTCGAGGCCGCGCTGCCCCGGATCTCGGGCGTGATGATCCATTACAACTGCGAGAACGCGGACTTCCCGCTTTTCGACCGGCAACTGACGGAAATCGAATCCCGCTTCGGCCCCTTCCTCGAGAAGCTCGACTGGGTCAGCCTCGGTGGTGGCATCCACTTCACCGGCGAAGGCTATCCCCTCGACGCTCTTGCGGCACGGCTCAAGGCCTTCTCCGAACGCTTCGGGGTGCAGGTCTATCTCGAACCCGGCGAGGCGGCCATCACCGAAAGCGCAACGCTCGAGGTGACGGTTCTAGACCTCCTGTCGCATGGCAAGGAGCTTGCCATCGTCGATTCCTCGATCGAGGCGCACATGCTCGATCTGCTGATCTATCGTCAGCCCGCGAAGATCGCGCCGAACGAAGGCCCGCACAGCTACATGGTCTGCGGCAAGTCCTGCCTCGCCGGGGACATCTTCGGTGAATTCGCCTTCCCCGAGCCGCTCAAGGTCGGCGACCGGATTTCGGTCCGCGACGCGGCCGGTTACACGATGGTCAAGAAGAACTGGTTCAACGGCGTGAAGATGCCGTCGATCGTGATCCGCGAGGAAGACGGAACGCTCCGCCTCGTGCGCGAATTCGGATATGAGGACTACGCATCCAGCCTCTCCTGAGGCACCAACCGACCGGGAAGGAGGAAACCGGCCTTGAAACGCAACGTGCTGATCATCGGCGCCGGCGGCGTCGCGCAGGTCGTCGCGCACAAATGCGCGCAGAACAACGACGTGCTGGGCGATTTGCACATCGCCTCCCGCACGCGCTCGAAATGCGAGGCGATCGTGGCCAGCGTCCACGAAAAGGGCGCGATGAAGGTGCCGGGCACGTTCGGTGCCCATGCCGTGGACGCGATGGACAGCGCGGCGGTCGCAGACCTGATCCGGCTGACCGGTTCCCAGATCGTCATCAACGTGGGCTCCGCCTTCGTGAACATGACCGTGCTTCAGGCCTGCATCGAAACCGGCGCGGCCTACATGGACACGGCGATCCATGAGGATCCGGACAAGGTCTGCGAAACGCCGCCGTGGTACGGCAACTACGAATGGAAGCGTCGCGAGGCCTGCGAGAAGGCGGGCGTCACCGCCATTCTCGGCGTGGGCTTCGACCCCGGCGTCGTGAACGCCTATGCCCGCCTTGCCGAGGACGATTACCTCGATGAGGTGACCTCGATCGACATCGTCGACATCAACGCGGGCTCGCACGGCCGCTATTTCGCGACGAACTTCGATCCGGAGATCAACTTCCGCGAATTCACCGGGACCGTCTGGTCCTGGCAGAACGCCCAGTGGCAGGCGAACAAGATGTTCGAGGTGGGCAAGTCATGGGACCTTCCCGTGGTCGGTAGCCAAAAGGCCTATCTGACCGGCCATGACGAGGTCCACTCGCTCTCCGCCCGCTACCCGAAGGCCGATGTACGGTTCTGGATGGGCTTCGGCGACCACTACATCAACGTCTTCACCGTTCTGAAGAACCTCGGGCTTCTCTCCGAGCAGCCGGTGAAGACCGCCGAAGGGCAGCAGGTCATCCCGCTCAAGGTCGTTAAGGCGGTGCTGCCCGACCCGGCCTCGCTCGCGCCGGACTACACCGGCAAGACCTGCATCGGCGATTTCGTGAAGGGCAAGAAGGACGGCAAGGAGACCGAGGTCTTCATCTACAACGTCGCCGACCACAAGGAAGCCTACATGGAAGTGGGCAGCCAAGGCATCTCCTACACCGCGGGCGTTCCGCCGGTCGCCGCCGCGATCCTCATCGCCAAGGGCGAGTGGGACGTGGGCCGCATGGCGAACGTCGAGGAACTGCCACCGAAGCCCTTCCTTCAGATTCTCGACCGGATCGGTCTTCCGACCCGCGTCAAGGACGCGGACGGCGACCGCCCGCTGACCTTCAGCTGACGCCAGGCGCGGGGGCGGCCACGCCCCCGCGTTGACATTCCCCGCCCATTCCGCCGTGATCGTGTCCGGAGCGCGCGAGGAGGTTTCATGGCGGAGCGGGCATGGGAATTCTGGATCGACCGGGGTGGCACGTTCACCGACGTCGTCGCGCGCCGTCCCGATGGCGCGCTTCTGACCCACAAGCTCTTGTCCGAGAACCCGGAGCGCTATCCCGACGCCGCGGTCCAGGGCATCCGCGAACTGCTCGGTCTCGCGCCCGGAGAACCGATCCCCGAGGGTGCCATCGACGCGGTGAAGATGGGCACGACCGTCGCCACCAATGCGCTTCTCGAGAGGAAGGGGGAGCGCGTTCTCCTCCTCATCACCGAGGGGTTCGGCGACCTCCTTCGGCTCGGCTACCAGACGCGCCCGCGCCTTTTCGACCTCGACATCCGTCGCCCCGAGCTTCTCTACGAAGAGGTGGCCGAGGTCCCCGGACGCCTCGACGCTGAAGGGAAGGTCATCGTTCCCCTCGACGAGGAGGCCGTCCGCGCGGCTCTCGCGGACGCTAGCGCCAAGGGCATCCGCGCCGTTGCGGTGGCGCTGATGCACGCCTGGCTTGACCCCGCGCATGAGCTTCGCGTGGGCGAACTCGCCCGCGAAGCCGGCTTCACGCAGATCTCGCTCAGCCATGAGGCGAGCCCTCTCATCAAGCTCGTCGGGCGCGGCGACACGACCGTTGTCGATGCTTACCTCTCGCCGATCCTCGCGCGCTACGTCCGCCAGGTTGCGGATGCGCTCGACCTCGGGCGCGGTTGTCGACGGCTCCTGTTCATGCAATCGAACGGCGGTTTGACCGACGCGACACGCTTTCAGGGCAAGGACGCGATCCTCTCGGGCCCTGCGGGAGGGATCGTCGGCATGGTGCGGACCGCCGAGGCCGCGGGCTTCGACCGCCTGATCGGCTTCGACATGGGCGGCACCTCTACGGACGTCAGCCACTATGCGGGTCTCTTCGAGCGGAGCTTCGAGACAGAGGTCGCAGGCGTCCGCATGCGCGCGCCGATGATGGACATCCACACCGTCGCGGCGGGCGGCGGTTCGATCCTGTCCTTCCGCGACGGACGGTACCAGGTCGGCCCCGAAAGCGCCGGCGCCAATCCGGGGCCTGCCGCCTATCGCCGCGGCGGGCCGCTCACGGTCACCGACTGCAACGTCATGCTGGGCCGCCTGAATCCCGCGCATTTCCCGCCGGTCTTCGGGCCCGACGGGGACGAGCCGCTGGACGCCGATACCGTGCGCGCGAAGTTCGCCGAAATGGCCGCCGAAATCGCGGAGGCGACGGGGCAATCCCCTTCAGCCCCGGAGGAGGTCGCCGAAGGCTTCCTGCGCATCGCGGTGGCCAACATGGCGAATGCGATCAAGAAGATTTCCGTTCAGCGCGGCCACGACGTGACGCGCTACACGCTCCAGTGCTTCGGTGGCGCGGGCGGCCAGCACGCCTGCCGCGTGGCCGATGCGCTCGGCATGACTCGGATCTTCCTGCACCCCTTCGCCGGGGTCCTGTCGGCCTACGGCATGGGGCTCGCCGACATCAGCGCGCTGAAGGAGGCGCAGGCCGACCACGCACCCCGCGATCCGATCCTTGCGAACGAGGTGGCCCGGCTCGAGTGCGAGGCCCGCGCCGAGGTGGAGGCGCAGGGTGTCGCGCCCGCTGACATCCGGGCGGAGGCCCGTGCGCATATTCACTACGAAGGCTCGCACCAGACGCTCGACGTGCCCTTCGGGCTTCCCGACTCCATGCAGCGCGATTTCGAGGCCGCGCACCTCGCGCGCTTCGGCTTCACCGCTCCCGACCGCGCTCTGCGCGTCGACATGCTGGCGGTCGAGGCGCTTGGCCGCGCGGGTGACCTGCCGGAGGAACGCGCGCCGCGGGCCGTGGCGCCAGGCCCGATCGCCCATGCCCCCGTCTACGCCGCCGACCGCTGGCAGGACGTCCCGTTCTTCGCGCGCGAACACCTCGGGGAGGGGGCGACGATCGAGGGCCCCGCCATCATCACGGAATCCACCGGGACGACCGTTGTCGAACCCGGCTGGCGTGCGCGGGTGGACGCGCGTGGAAACCTCGTCCTCGACCGCGTCGCGGTCCTCTCTCGCCCGAAGGCGGAGGGGACGGAGGCCGACCCCGTGACGCTGGAGGTCATGTCGAACCTCTTCATGTCGATCGCCGACCAGATGGGCGCGACACTCGCCAACACGGCGTGGTCGGTGAACATCAAGGAGCGCCTCGATTTCTCCTGCGCGATCTTCGATGCGAAGGGCGATCTGGTCGCCAATGCCCCGCATGTTCCGGTGCATCTCGGCTCGATGTCCGACTCGATCCGCACGGTGATCCGGGAGACGAAGGGCAGCATTGCCCCCGGCGACGCCTACATGCTGAACAGCCCCTACGACGGCGGCACGCATCTGCCCGACGTCACAGTGGTCACACCGGTCTTCGTCGGCTCCGAACCTCTGTTCTGGCTCGGGTCACGCGGCCACCATGCCGACATCGGCGGCCGTACGCCCGGCTCCGCGCCGCCAGACAGCCGCAGGATCGAGGAGGAGGGGGTGCTGATCCCCGTGTTCCCGCTGGTCGAGAAGGGTGCCTTCCGCGAGGATGCAACGCGCAAGCTTCTGACCTCCGGCCGCTATCCCTGTCGGAACGTGTCGCAGAACCTCGCCGACCTTAAGGCGCAGGTGGCGGCCAACGAAACGGGGCGGCGCGAGTTGCTTAAGGCTGTGGAGGCCTGGGGCGCCGACGTGATCGCGGCCTACATGGGCCACGTTCAGGACAACGCCGAGGCGTCGGTCCGCGAAGTGATCGGAACGCTCCACGACGGTGATTTCGCCTATTCGATGGATATCGGCACGGAAATCCGCGTCTCCGTTCGCGTGGACCGGGACGGGGGGCGTGCGACCATCGACTTCACGGGGACGAGCCCGCAGCACGACGGCAACTACAACGCCCCCCTCTCCATCGCGCGGGCGGTGGTGCTCTATGTCTTCCGCACGCTCGTCGGCAAGGACATTCCCCTGAACGAAGGTTGCCTGAAACCGCTGGAGATCATCGTCCCCGAAGGCACGATGCTGAACCCGCGCTACCCCGCCGCCGTGATCGCCGGGAACACCGAGGTCAGCCAGGCCGCCTGCAATGCGCTCTACGGCGCGCTGGGCGTGATCGCCGGCAGCCAGGGGACGATGAACAACTTCGTCTGGGGCAACGCGGAGTTCCAGAATTACGAAACCATCGCCGGCGGCACCGGAGCGGGACCCGGCTTCTCAGGTTGCGACGCCGTGCAAAGCCACATGACGAACACGCGGATGACGGACCCCGAAGTTCTGGAACGCCGCTTCCCGGTTCACCTCGAAGCCTTCGGCATCCGGCGCGGGTCCGGCGGTGCGGGGCACTGGAAGGGCGGCGACGGAGCCTTCCGGCGGCTGCGCTTCCTGGTTCCGGTCACGGTCACGACGCTCGCGTCGCACCGTGTCGTGCATCCCTTCGGTGGCGATGGCGGCGCGCCGGGTGCCACGGGCGAGGATTGGGTGCTCTGGCCCGACGGCCGGCGCGAAAGGCTCAGGGGCAATGACGAACGCGACCTGTCAGCGGGCGCGGTGTTCGAGATGCTGACGCCGGGCGGCGGCGGCTGGGGCGAGCCGGGCTGATCCGGCCACCCCTCAGCGCGCCTTTTTCTTCTTCTTTTTCTTCTTGCCGCCCTCGGCAGGCTCTCCCGCGATCGCCTGGGCGAGGTCCGACGCCTGAAGCCGCGACAGCCCCTCCATCCAGCCTGCAACGGCGCCGAGCATCTTCGCCAGGTCCGCAGCGGCTTCGCCATCGACATTGCGCAGACGGTCTGCGAAGGGGGCCAGATCCCGCCGCGCGCGCTCTGCCATGACAATGCGCAGGATGTCCCAGGGGTCTGGCGGCGCGGTGAAATACTCGCGCCGGTCGCCCGGCACGCGCTCGACGCTCACGAGGCCCCAGCCGCGAAGTTCCTTCAGTGCCGTCGAGACGTTCGACCGCGACAGCCCCAATTCCGCCACGAGCGCTTCCGCCGAAGGCGCCTGCGCGGCCCGCCAGATCGCCGCGAAACAGCGCCCGGCCGGCCGGCTCAAGCCAAGTCTTGCCGCCAGGTCGGCGGCGATCCCGTCAAGTTCCTGCGCGGCCATCCTCCGCCTCCTCCGGATGCATCCGGAGGAAGCGTAGCGGTGGCCTTGTCCCCTGTCACCCGCTCAGGCGGCGGCGAAGCCCTTGTCGAGCGCGGAGAGGATGACGCCGATATCCTCGGCGGAGATCGTGAGGGGTGGCGACATCAGGATGTTGTGCGCCCCCAGACGCACCATCGCGCCGGCCTCGTAGGCCGCCTTGTGGATGCGTTTCATCGTCGCCGCGTCCATCGGCGTCTTGGCCGCGCGGTCCGACACGATCTCGATCCCGGTCATCAGGCCGTGGCCGCCGCGCACGTCGCCGATGATGTCGTACTTCTCCTGAAGCTTCAGCACGCCTTCATGGAGCTCGCGCCCGCGCGGGGCAGCGTTCTCGTTCAGCTTCAGCCGCTGCAGTTCCTCGACGTTGGCGATCGCTGCGGCCGCGCAGACCGGGTGGGCGGAGTAGGTGTAGCCGTGCCAGATCGCGGCGGCCCCCGTCTCGTCCTTCTCGAACACTTCGGCCACGTGGTCGGCGATCATCACCGCGCCGAAGGGCAGGTAGCCCGAGGTGATCCCCTTGGCGGTCGACATGAGGTCGGGCTTGACACCCCAATGGCGAGAGCCGGTCCAGTCCCCGGTCCGGCCGAACCCGGTGATGACCTCGTCGGCGATCATCAGGATGCCGTAGCGGGAACAGATCTCGCGCAGCTTCGGCATGAAGGTCGCGCCCGGGACGATCACCCCGCCCGCGCCGAGGATCGGCTCCATGATGAAGGCCGCGATCGTGTTCGCGCCCTGGAACTCGATCTCGTCCACCATCGCGGCCGCGATCCGGTCCGCCAGCCGTTCGGGGTCGGTCTCGTCGAACGGGTTGCGGTAGGTGTAGGGTGCCGGCAGGTGGAAGCAGCCCGGCAGGAGCGGCTCGTACCCGATCCGGAAGCGATTGTTGCCGTTGACCGAGGCGCCGCCGAAATGTGTGCCGTGATAGCCCTTCTTGAGGCTCAGGAACTTCGTCCGCGTGGGTTCGCCCTTGATCCGGTGATACTGGCGCGCGAGCCGAAGGCAGGTCTCCACGCTGTCCGACCCGCCCGAGGTGAAGAATGCGCGCGTCATTCCGTCGGGTGCGAAGAATTCCTGCAGCAGGTAGGAAAGCTCGATCGCCTTGTCGTTCGAAGACCCCGCGAAGGCCGAGTAGTAGGGCAGGGCGGAAAGCTGATCCGCGATTGCCGCCTTCACCTTGTCGTTGGAGTAGCCGACGTTCACGCACCACAGGCCGCCGACGGCGTCGACGGTAGAATGCCCGTCGATATCGAAGATCCGCACACCCTCGGCGCGCGTGATGATGGTCGGCGCTGTCCTTTGCATTTCCCCAGGTGCGCCCATCGGATGCCACAAATGGCGGGCATTGTTTTCCTTGAGGAAGTTGGAATCCTTCATCTCTGGGTCTCCCATGGCGGTTTCCGTCCCATATGCCATGCCGAAGACGGCAACGGAACTACCAGTTGCGGCAATGTCTTGTCGCATGTTGACGGGACGGATGTCCCGAGCGCGCGATGCGTATTTTGACCAAAGAGTTGATTCGATCCTCCAGCCGCCTTATAACCCGCTCACTCATCCATTGAGGCCGTGCCGATGACGCCACCGCCGGAGAGCTACTCCTCTCTTTTTGAATCATTTGATCACGCACGCGCAGCCTACCTGCGGCTTGAAGCGCGTGCGCACGCCATGTCGGATGCCGAACTCGCCCGCGATGCGGACTACCGCACGCTCTTCCTTGCCGGGCGGCGGATCGAAAGCATCGGTGGCCGTGCCGCGATCGACGGAGCGATCGAGGCTTTCTTCCCTGAAGACAGCACCCGTGCCGAGCGCGCCCGCCGCAACCTCGACCATTGGTGGGCGGGGTTCGGCATCTGGCGGACCTCGCCGATGACGCTTAACTGAGCCTGTTCCAGGGATGAAAGACCCCGGCGCGAACGCCGGGGCCTTAGGGCCGCGTCGTGGCTTCGCCTCAGTCTTCGATTTCTTCGGGCAGTATGAGGTTCAGCACGATCGCGATCGTCGCAGCGGGCAGGAGGCCCGAGCTGAGCAGGATCTGCGCGGTCTTGCCCAGATGCTGAAGCGCCGAGGGTTCAAGCTGAAGCCCGAAGCCGAGCGACAGAGATATCGCGAAGATTGCCATGTTGCGGCGGCTCCAGGTCACGTCCGACAGCATGTTGATGCCCGAGGCGCAGACCATGCCGAACATCACGATGACGCCGCCGCCCAGCACGTTGATCGGAACCGTGTTGATGATCGCGCCGATCTTCGGGATGAAGCCGCAGACGATGAGGAACAGCGCGCCGATCGTGACGACGTGCCGACTCATCACGCCGGTGATCGCGACGAGGCCGACGTTCTGGCTGAACGAGGTGTTCGGAAGGCCGCCGAAGATGCCGGCGACCGCGGTGCCGAGCCCGTCGGCGAAGGTGGCGCCGGAAACTTCGCGGTCCGTCGCCTCGCGCCCCGCGCCGCCCTTGGTGATCCCCGAAGTGTCGCCCACCGTTTCGATCGCCGATACGATGGCCATGAAGCACATCCCGATCACGATGGCGAAGTTGAACTCGAAGCCCCACTTGAAGGGCATAGGTACCGAGAAATAGGCCGCGCGCCCGACGTTGCCGAAGTTCACCTGCCCCATGGCGAAAGCAACCGCGTAGCCCGCGATGATGCCGATCAGCACGGCCGCGATGGCAGTGAAGCCGCGCGTGAAGAACTTCACAGCCAGCGTGACGATCACCACGACGAGCGCCGGCGTCCACATGGCGAGTGAGCCGAATTCCGGCTTGCCCATCAGCGGGACGCCGCCGGCAGCGTACTGGATGCCGACGCGCACAAGCGCGAGACCGATCATCAGGACGATGAGGCCGGTGACGAGGGGCGGCAGGGCGTGCCGGATCCGGCCCACGATGAAGCCGAGGCAGAAATGGAACATGCCGCCGATCAGGACACCCGTCATCAGTCCCGCGAGCCCTGCCGTTCCGAGCCCGGCGACCGCCGGGATCATTACCGGAACGAAGGCGAAGGACGTGCCCTGCACGATCGGCAGCCGCGCCCCCACCGGGCCGAAGCCGATGGTCTGGAACAACGTCGCGATGCCGGCGAAGAGCATCGACATCTGGATCATGTAGGTCATGTCCGGGAAGCCGAGCGCACCCTGGTCCGATCCGAAGCCGATCCCCGCCGCACCCGCGACGATGATCGCCGGCGTGACGTTCGAAACGAACATCGCGAGCACGTGCTGGATGCCGAGGGGCACCGCCTTGCCGATATCCGGCATGTAGTCGGGATCGCGGAGTTGCTCCGGCGTCCCTATGGAAACGTCAGCCATTTTTTCACTGTTCCTCTTCTGTTGTCCGGAAAACGGGCCGTGAACCGGCCTCTGTTATCGGTTGAAGGCTATGAGGTAGGGACTGTCGAACCAGTGCTCCTCGAGGTTCGGGGTGTCCCCGATGCGGTCGACCACGGCGAACAGGCCCGGCGCCGCCAGCGGAGTGAGTACCCCGTGCCAGGTATTCCTCAGAAGATTGATGCCCTGTCCCGGGCTCGTCATGAAGGCGCGGGGGGGGGCGGGGCGTCCGCCCTCGTCTGGCGCGACGATCACCAGGAACGGGTCGAGCGACATCGGAAGGAAGGCCTGACTGCCGTCGGGATGCCGTTCGACCATGTCGAGCGTGTAGGGCATTTCCCGCGGCTCGGCCTTGAAGATGGAGATGCCCGCGCGCCCGCCGGGGCCGAAGTCGAGCCGTCCCCGGTCATGCCAGCGCCCGCACAGGCCGCGATTGATGATCCGATCCGGTTCGCCGCCAGCCTCCAGCACGTCGCCGAAGGGGGCGAAGACCTCTGGCGTGAGCGGTTCGGTTCGGATCAGGTCTTGCATGCGGGTTCCATGGTCGGGGCCGGGGCTTTTCTTCCCCGAGGTCGCTGGAGGAGGTCTTCGGCCAGCAGGAGGGCAGCAGGGCGCGCCATCTCAGCGTCCGAACGCGCCGGGGCCGCGAAGGCGGGCATGGCGGTTCACGTCCTTGTAGAGAAGGTAGCGGAACGGACCCGGTCCGGCCGCGTAGCAGGCCTGCGGGCAATAGGCCCGGAGCCACATGAAATCCCCGGCCTCGACCTCGACCCAGTCGCGGTTGAGCTTGTAGACCGCCTTCCCCTCCAGCACGTAGAGCCCGTGTTCCATCACATGCGTCTCTTCGAAGGGGATGAGGCCGCCCGGCTTGAAGGTGACGATGTTGACATGCATGTCATGCGAGAGGTCCGCGGGATCCACGAAGCGCGTGGTGGCCCAGCGGCCCCCGGTGTCGGGCATGGCGATGGGGGCCACATCCTTGTCGGAGGTCACGAAGGCCCTAGGTGCGGGGATGCCCGGCGCGGGCTCGTAAAGCTTGCGGACCCAGTGGAAGCGGGCAGGGGCGTCGCCCGCGTTCCTCAGCCGCCATTCGCAGGAGGGCGGAAGATAGGCGTAGCCGCCGGGTGTCAGCGTGTGATCCGTGTTTTCGATGGTCAGCCGCGCCTCGCCGTCGGTAACGAAGATCACGCCCTCGGCGCCGGCTTCGGGCTCGGGCGCGTCCGATCCGCCGCCGGGCGCGACTTCCATCACGTATTGGCTGAACGTCTCGGAAAACCCCGTCATGGGCCGGGCGATCAGCCAGAGGCGGGTCCCCTCCCAGCCGGGCAGATAGCTCGTCACGATGTCCGAGAAGACGCCGCGCGGGATGAAGGCATAGGCTTCGGTGAAGACGGCGCGGCCGGTCATCAGCTGTGTTTGCGGCGGCAGGCCGCCATGGGGGGCGAAGTAGTCACTCATCCAGCATGTCCTTCAGGCGCAGGCAGGCGATGCGTTCGACCTGCCGGCAGGCTTCGGCGAATTCGGCTTCGCGGTCGTTGGAGAGGCGCCGCCCGAACGCCTCGAGGATCGTCGCCTTCGTGTTGTCGCGGACCGCAATGATGAAGGGGAAGCCGTGCTTCTCGACGTATTCGGTGTTAAGCCGTTCGAACGTGGCGCGTTCCTCGTCGGTCAGCGCGTCGAGCCCGGCGCTCGCCTGTTCGGAGGTCGAAGCCTCGGTCAACCTCTTCGCCTGCGCGAGCTTCCCCGCGAGATCGGGGTGCGCCTTCAGCACGCCGAGGCGTTCGGCCTCCGTTGCGGAACGGAACATCCGCGCGAGCGCGTTGTGAACGCCCGCCGCGCTGTCATGGGCAGGGCCGAGTTCCAGTTCCCAGGCACGCTCCGCGATCCAGGGCGAATGTTCGAAGACGCCGCCGAATTTCGCGACGAAATCCTCCCGCCCCATCCGGCTCGGCCGATCGCGCCGTTTCGGCGGATGCGTCGCGGCCCAGTGCCGCGCGATGTCGATACGGCGCGGGAACCAGACGCCCTGGTGCCCCTTCGCGTAGTCGAGGAAGCGCTTGAGCCCCATCACCCGGCCCGGGCGCCCGATCAGGCGGCAGTGGAGCCCCACGCTCATCATCTTCGCGGCCCCTGCCGCGCCTTCGGCATAGAGGCAGTCGAAGGCGTCCCTGAGATACTGGAAGAAGTGCTCGCCGGTGTTGAAACCCTGCGGGGTCGCGAACCGCATGTCGTTGGCGTCGAGCGTGTAGGGGATGATCAGCTGGTCGCGCTCCCCCGCCTCGATCCAGTAGGGCAGGTCGTCGTCGTAGGTGTCCGAGATCCAGTCGAACCCGCCTTCTTCCGCCACGAGCCGCACGGTGTTCGCCGAACAGCGCCCCGTGTACCAGCCGCGCGGCCTTTCGCCCACGACCTCGGCGTGAAGCCGGATCGCCTCGGCGATCTGGGCGCGCTCCTCCTCCTCGGGCATGTCCTTGTGCTCGACCCACTTCAGCCCGTGCGTTGCGATTTCCCAGCCCGCGGCTTTCATCGCGGCGACCTGCTCGGGTGAGCGAGCAAGCGCGGTCGCCACACCGTAGACCGTGACCGGAATCTCCATGCCGGTGAACAGGCGATGGAGTCGCCAGAACCCGGCGCGCGCGCCGTATTCGTAGATCGACTCCATGTTCCAGTGACGCTGGCCCGGCCATTGCGCTGCACCGACGATCTCCGACAGGAAGGCTTCCGAGGCCGCATCGCCGTGGAGGATGCAGTTCTCGCCGCCTTCCTCGTAGTTCAGGACGATCTGAACGGCGATCTTGGCGCCGCCCGGCCAGGCCGCATCCGGCGCGGAGGCGCCATAACCCCGCATGTCGCGCGGATACCTGTTCATGCCCGGCCTCCCAGTTGCATCTTCATTATGAACACGGAAATTCCACGCGTTTATCAAGAAATCCCTGAAGGACCTTTCGCGCATGGGCCCGGTCGCCTGGCCGCGCGTTCCCATGCATACTGCAGGGGCAAGAGGAGGACGGAATGAGCGGCTATCTCACCACCCATGTTCTCGATACCGCGCGCGGTCTACCCGCGGCAGGGCTCAAGATCAGGCTCTACCGGCTTGACCGGGCAGGGCGCGTGAAGCTGGCGGAGATGGCGACTAATTCCGACGGCCGAACCGACAGCCCGATCCTCCCCAAGGAGGATTTCGCCGCTGGAACTTATGAACTCGTGTTCGCCGCCGGCGACTATCTTCGCGCGACCGGTCAGTCCGGCGCGGAGCCTCTGTTCATCGACGAAGTCCCGATCCGGTTCGGCATCTCGGACGCCGGGGCTCATTACCACGTTCCCCTGCTGCTATCCCCCTACGGCTATTCGACTTACCGGGGCAGCTGAATGCCTTCGGTTTCGCGCGCCAGCTGTGCCTTGCAGCGCGCCACGATGAAATCGGTGAAAAGCCGGATCTTCGGGTCGGTGAAGCGGCGGTGCTGCGTCAGGCAGACGAACTGCGTGGGCAGGGGCGGGGTCGCCTCCGCGACCGGCACCAGGCGCCCCTGGCGCAGGTGCTCGGCCACCTCGAACCAGGGCTTCATCACGATCCCCCGGCCGTCGAGAGCCCACCCCGTCAGCACGTCGCCGTCGTCCGACTCGTAAGGGCCGGACACGTCATAGCGGCGCGGGCCGTCCGGCGTCCGGAGCGTCCACTGGAACTCGCGCGCCCCGGGGAAGCGGAGGATCAGGCAGTCGTGCCGGTCCTTGACCAGCGCCTCGCCGTTTTCGGGGTTCCCCCGCCGTTCGACGTAGGAGGGCGCCGCGCAGAGAAGTCGCGGGCAATCGGCGATCACCCGGACCTTCAGCGTGGAATCCTCCAGTGGCCCGAGGTGAAACGCGAGGTCCAGCCCTTCGCCGATCACGTCCACCTTCCGGTCGGACAGGCGCAACCGGATGTCTATCTGCGGGTATTCATCCTTGAACGCGGGCACATGCGGGGCGATGAACCGTCGGCCGACGCCCAGGGGCGCCGCCACGAAGATCGTGCCCTTGGGGTTCTGCGTTGCGTCCACCACGGCCGCTTCGGCCGCGTCGATCGCCTCCAGCACGTTCTGCGCGCCCTCGTAGAAGATACGACCGCTCTCCGTCGGCTGAAGCGAGCGCGTGGTGCGGTTGAACAGCCGGACGCCGAGATGCTTCTCAAGTTCCGCGATGCGGGCCGAGGCCACTGCGGGCGAAGTGCGCTGATCCCGCGCAGCCGCGCTCATGCTGCCCAGTTCGAAGACACGGACGAACATCTTCAGGTTATTGACGTAGGACATGGGGGCGCCCCGCGATTATTTGGCTTGGCCTGAATGTCCTCAGGCATTTGATGGATTATCAAAATAGTCGGCGGCGGTATAGTTGCTGCCAAACGCTCAGGAGGCTCTGATGTACGATTTCGTGGTCCTCGGCGAATGGCTGGAATTCGCGGTCCGCTGGACGCATGTGATCACGGCGATCGCCTGGATCGGGTCCTCCTTCTACTTCATCGCGCTCGACCTCGGTCTCTTTCCTTCGACGGACCGCCGCGCCGGCGTCCACGGCGAGGCCTGGCAGGTGCACGGCGGGGGGTTCTATTTCATCCAGAAGTACATGGTCGCGCCCGCGCGGATGCCGGACGAACTGACCTGGTTCAAATGGGAAAGCTATTCGACCTGGCTGACCGGCTTCGCGATGCTGATTCTGGTCTATTACGTCGGTGCCGAGTTCTACCTCGTGGACCCCGAGGTACTCGACATTCCGACCTGGCAGGCGATCCTGATCTCGCTCGGTTCGCTCATCTTCGGCTGGTTCGCCTACGACATGATCTGCAAGAGCCGCTTCGGCGACGACAACCGCCGCCTGATGGTCGCGCTCTACATCATCCTCGTGGGGCTCGCCTGGGCCTACACGCAGGTCTTTTCCGGCCGCGCCGCCTTCCTGCACCTTGGCGCGCTGACCGCCACGATCATGTCGGGCAACGTCTTCATGACGATCATCCCGAACCAGAAGATCGTCACGGCCGACCTCATCGCCCAGCGGACGCCAGATCCGAAATTCGGCAAGATCGCCAAGCAGCGTTCGACGCACAACAACTACCTGACGCTGCCGGTGATCTTCCTGATGCTGTCGAACCACTACCCGCTCGCCTTCGCGACCGAGTACAACTGGATCATCGCCAGCATCGTGTTCCTCATGGGCGTGACGATCCGGCACTACTTCAACTCGGTCCACGCGCGGAAGGGCAACCCGCACTGGACCTGGGCAGCGACCGTGATCCTGTTCCTCGTCATCGTCTGGCTCTCCGCGATCGGCGCGCCCAGGGCCGCCGAGACGGAGGCCGCCGAACTCAAGGGGGCCGCGCTTCGCTACGCGTCCGCCGACGGTTTCGAGGAGGTGACGTGGATCGTTCAGGGCCGCTGTTCGATGTGCCACGCCGCCGAGCCGGTTTGGGACGGCCTCTACTGGCCGCCGAAAGGTGTCGTACTGGAAACAGCCGAACAGATCGCGAAGGAGGCTCGGCGCATCACGGTTCAGGCCGGGCTGAGCCACGCGATGCCGCCCGCGAATCTCTCTTACATGGAGCCGGCCGAGCGGGAAGCGATCGTCGCCTGGTTCCGCGCGGCAAACGGTTGAAACAGCGCCGCGATCCTACTTGTGTCATGTCCGGGGTGAGCAATCAGGCCGCATTGCGCGGTATTGGGCGTTTCTCACCGGGGTCGGCCCCGAAAAACAGTTTGTTTTCAAATTAAGAATAACAAAATGTGACCGGTCCGTGGCGGCGAAACATTCGCAAATTGGAAACAAAGGACAGCTGCCAGAACGCGGCACTTGTCCTTTTAGACAGGTCTTCGGGTGCCATTGTTCTTTTCTTTGAATTCTCAACTGAAATTGGCCGAGTTGGCCAAATTCCGGCGGCAAAGAAACGGCACATTCCATCAATTTCGCGCCCGATTGACGTCCACTTCCAAGGCTTATCTGTTTCTTGAGCGGAACGGGAAACCGTCCCCGCTCGAGGGTAACGAGTAGGCATGTTGCGCCAGGTACGAGTGCTGATGTTGTGTAACGCACCGGGCGGGCAGGTCTCCTGTCTGTCCGGTGTGCGTTGTGTCCTGTCGCGGTTTCCTAGACCGAAAGGCGGACCTGCTGTATCATACGGCTACGTCAGAAGCCTGAATCGTCGCCCTGAGTTCAACCAGGATCAAGGTCGACCGAGATGGACAGGAACGAACCCGCCCCCACCGCACTGACGCCAGAGGCGCAGCCCCTTGGCAACGATGTCTTGCCGGCCGCAGGTCAGCGCGTAGCGCAGCCGGCGCGCTGGAAACTGCCGGGATTCGGTCCGATGGCGCCCATCGAGACGGATTTCGGCAATTTCCCGGCCCAGACCCTGCGTGTGCGCGACCGCGTCCGCACGCGCAACGGCATGTTTGCCCAGATCGTGTGGCTCGATCGGCTCGTGCTCAACGAGGATTTCATGCACCGCCATCCCGAGGCTCAGCCCGTTCTGATACGTGCTGGCGCGATCGGACTTGGCATGCCGAAGCAGGATGTGCTCGTTTCGCCGGGGCAGATGATCTGCCTGGGTGGCGGCTATGGGCCGCGCACCAACAAGCTGGCCTCGGAACTGGTCGGCGGGGGCAAGGCAATCCGCAGACCGGAACCCATGTTCACCTATACCCTGTTCCATTGCGGAACGCCGGTCGAGGTGCATGTTGATGGCGTCTGGATGCATGTGGATCCGGATTTCGTCCGCGCGTTCCACTGAGTCGCGGGCCCCGCTTTCAGCTTCGACCAGAAGCGACGCGATTTTTCCGGCTGAGAGATATGCAGCGAGTGTTGACTGCGTCGACACAAAGGTCGCACTCGTTAACAACTATTTAGCAAACCACTTACAATCAACACTCGCTACACGTGTTATCTTGATCCCCGTTGCTGCCGAGTCGAACAAGCTGTCTTTCCGTACAAGTCCAGTCGGCCAGGTCGTCTGAAAAGTCCCGCGGCCGTCACTGCGAAGGTTCAGCCGAAATGCCTGCTTCCGACCGATCGCTCGATGGCTTCGGCGGCTTCAAGCCTCTGGTATTCGGAGGAAAACCAGGAGCGTGCGATATCGCCCCGGGACACCGATTGCGCGCGCCGGTCCTCGCCTCGGAGTAAGCGGCTCCGTACGGATTTGAGCATGCACCTCGGCCCGAGCCGCTCCGAGCGACCTTGATCCGCGGTGATCCGTCAGGTCCGGTCAAAGCGCAGGCGCGTCACTTGTTCCCTTGTCTCGTCCGGGCGCAGGAGTATCGACGGGAAGGCCGTATGGTGGACCGCGTCTGGCCAGAGCTGGGCCTCCAGCGCGAGCCCCGCGAAGCTGCCGTATGGTCGCCCGCCGTGCCCGACAAAGGGCGAAGAACCGGCTGACGACATGTCGTAGACCTGAAGCCCCGGTTCCGTCGTCGCGAGCCGCAGCCGAACACCCGACTGCCCGATCAGCTCGGCGACTTCCGTAAGCTGCCTCGGCCCATCGGCGAGGCACAGGTTCACGTCATAGGTCCGCTGCGCCTTCAGGGTTCGTCCCCCGCGCAGATCGAACACGGTGCCGGCGACCTCCCGCACCTCTCCCGTCGGGATGTATGCATCGGTCAGCGGCAGGAAGCTGTTCGCCGCCACGCGCAGCCAGTGGCCGGCGATCGTTTCCGACCCGTCGAGGTTCCAGTAGCTGTGGTTCGTCAGGTTCACGAGCGTCGGCGCGTCGGTCGTGGCGGTCAGCCGAAACGTCAGCGCCGCTTCGGCTTCCACAGAGATTACGGACTCGATCCGACGGTTCCCTGGAAACCCGCCCAGCCCGTCGGGCAGGTCGAGTGTCAGCGTCACCCGGTCCGCCCTCGCATCCGCTATGGACCACACCTGGTGCTGGATGCCCGTCGGCCCGCTGTGAAGCGTCGTATCCGCGCCCACGTTGACATCGAACCGGCAGAGGCGGCCGTCTATCTCGGCCCGCGCACCGGCGATCCGGTTCGCGACGGGCCCGACGATCGGCCCGAAATGCGCCATCGGCCCCTCGTAGGCGGCCAACTCCGCGGAACCGAGCGTAAGCGGCCAGTCAACGCCCTCCAGCCGTAGATCCTGCAGGGTCGCCCCGTGCGTCAGCACCCGCGCCGTGAGCCCTCCGCCGCGAAGGGTGATAGCCTGCACCTCGGTCCCTTGCCGGGTCTTCCCGAAAACGGTGACATCCGCGCTCAAAGGATCACCCGGTGCTCGGCCTGGCCGCGCACTCCTGCTTTCACCTCGAATGTCTGCCCGTTGAGCGGTTGCTCCTCCAGCATGGCGGCGGACAGGCCCTGGCGGGCCGTCGTCACGAAGAGCGTGCCGAGGTCCTGCCCCCCGAAGGCCGGGCAGGACGTATGACGGGCCGGGATCGGGACGTGGCCGAGGGGTTCGCCCCTGGTATCATATGCTGAGACGCGCGAGGCGCCCCATTCTGCGCACCAGAAGTTCCCCTCCGCGTCGAAGACGGCACCGTCCGGGTTGCGGTCACGGGCGGCGAAGTCGATGAAGACCTCCGGCTCGCCCCGCGGCCACCCGTCGGTTTCCGACAGCGCGACGCGCCAGACCTTTCGCGCCGCCGTGTCCGCGAAATAGCCGTGCCTTCTGTCCGGCGGAAAGCTGATCGCATTCGAGATCGTGATCGGCGCAAAGAGCTGCCGCACCTCGCCCCTGTAGTAACGGTAGATCGCGCCGAGGGCAGGTTCCGCCCGCTTGCCCATCGTGCCGATCCAGAATCCGCCCCAAGGGTCCGCGCGCCCGTCATTCGATCGCGTCGCGGGGTTATCACGCTCCAGGGGCGCCGCGAGGTCCTTTTCCCCCGTTTCGAGATTCAGCACCGACAGCGAAGTTTCAGAGGCGACGAGCAGTCGGTCCGCGTCCACCCATCCGGCGGCGGAGACATGCTCGTCGAACTTCCAGTGCTTCGGCCCCTCGGCAGACCGCGTCAGCAGGCGCCTGTTCAGGATGTCGAACCAGAAAAGCTGTGCGCGCTCGGGATGCCAGAGCGGACCTTCGCCCAACGCGCACCGCGTATCGTCGAAGACGCGGGGCGGGGCGGTCAGGGCGGGATCGGTCATGTGCGCTTCCTCCGCGCCCGGCTCGTAGCGGGCAGCGCGATTTAGCGCAGCCGAAGCCTTGGTTGGCAAGCCTGCCGGCTTGCCTCACTCACCCGAAAGACACTCCACGAGCGTCTCGGCCAGATTCTCCATCAGCGCCACGTAAAGGCCCGGACCGTCGTGCAACCGGCTGCCGGTCGGATCTAGGGGCGCGCCGACCCTGACATTGGTGCCCTCGACCAGAACTTCCACCGGTTTCGGATCATGCTGAGCCTCGGGAAAGGCGCAGACGACTTCGCCCGCCTCGAGCAAGTCACGGATCTCTGCCAGATGCGCGGCGCCCGGCTGGGCCGCATCCCCTTCGGCGATCGCGCCGTTCAGGGTCAGGCCGTAGTGCTCCGCGAAATATCCATATGCCTCGTGGTATACGATGAAGGGCCGCCCCGTGACTGGCGCAAGGCGCTCCCCTATGCGTGCATCCATCGCCCTGATCGTGCCCCGCGCGGTATCCGCGTTCGCGGAATAGGCGGCGGCATTCTCGGGATCAAGGCTGCCAAGCTCTTCCGCGATGGCCGAGAGCCAGACTTCCGCGTTGGCCGGGTCCAGCCAGGCATGGGGATCGGTGCCCTCGTGCGCATGGCCGTGCGCGTCGTCATGCGCCTCTTCGCCCCCTTCTGCGTCGAATTCCCTGAGATGCGTTCCGTCCGTCTCGAGAAGCGCGAGCGAAGTGCCCTGCGCGCCCGCGATGGCCCGGTCAAGCCAGGGCGTAAGTTCCGGGCCGACCCAGATGACCAGATCCGCGCGCTGAACTGCCCGTGCCTCGCTCGGTCGCATCTGGTAGGAATGTGCGCTGGCGCTCGGATCCAGCAGCACGTCCGGCGTGGCGATGTCGCCCATCACCATGGCGGCAAGCGACTGGACTGCGGGGATGTCGGTCATGACCTCGGGCACTTCGGCCGCCGCCGGAAGGGCGAAAAGGGCGGCAGAGATCAGAATTGCTGGACGCACGGCGTTACTCCGGGCTTGTGGTTGGTGGGGCCCTTGTTTTATGTAATAGTGTAACAGTCAAGCAGAAAGCGACGGAATGAACAGCGCCCAACCTCCCGCCGGAACGGCGCTCGCGTTCGCGCGCCACGACCATGCCAACTGCGCTGACGAGGTCCTGACGCGCGCTGAGGCCCTCGCCAAGGCCAATGGCGCACGCCTGACGCCCGTCCGGCGCCGCACTCTGGAGATCCTTCTGGAGGCCCATCGGGCCATGGGGGCCTACGAGGTCCTGGAGCGGCTCGCGGCGGAAGGCTTCGGCAAGCAGCCCCCGGTCGCCTACCGCGCGCTCGATTTCCTGGTGGAGATCGGCCTCGCGCATCGCATAAGGCGTCTGAACGCCTTCACGGCCTGCATGCACCCGGGGGAGGCGCACAGCCCGGCCTTCTTCATCTGCCGGAAGTGCGATCACCTGGCCGAGGCGCCCGCCGCCGCAGTGCGCGCGGCGCTCGAATCGGCAGCCGAAAAGCTCGGCTTCACCATCGAGAGGACGAACGTCGAGGCTCTGGGCCTTTGCCCCGCCTGCGCGGAGGAACGGACATGAGTCTGATCAAGGCCACGGATCTCGGCGTGCGCCACGGCGGCGCGGCGGTGCTTGAGCACATAGATTTCAACATCGAGAAGGGCGAAATCGTCACGATTGTGGGTCCCAATGGATCCGGCAAGTCGACGCTCGTGCGCGCGCTCATCGGGCTTGAGCCGGCGGCCTCGGGCGCGGTGACACGGGCCAGGGGGCTCCGGATCGGCTATGTGCCCCAGCGTCTTCACATTGACGCCGGGCTTCCGATGACCGTGCGCCGCTTCCTGTCGCTTCCGTCACGCGTCTCCGATTCCGACGCCGAGGCCGCGCTTGCCCGCACCGGTGTCCCCGGGCTGGGCTCGCGGCAGATGGCGGCGCTTTCGGGAGGGCAGTTCCAGCGCGTGCTTCTCGCCCGCGCGCTGCTTTCCCGCCCCGACATCCTGATTCTCGACGAACCGACGCAGGGGCTCGACCAGCCCGGCACCGCCGCTTTCTACCGCCTGATCGAAGAGGTCCGCGCCGAGACGGGGGCCGCGGTCCTGATGGTCAGCCACGACCTTCATGTCGTGATGAGCTCCTCGGACCGCGTGATCTGCCTCAACGGCCACATATGCTGCGAAGGAACGCCGCAGGTCGTCTCCGCCGCGCCGGAATACCGTGCACTCTTCGGTCTCGGAACGGGCGGCGCCTTCGCGCTCTACCAGCACCATCACGACCACGATCATGACCACGACCACGGGCATGGCCACGATCACACGCACCCGCATCACCTTGATCACGAGGGCGAAAAAGCCGGCCATGCTTGACGACTTCCTGATTCGAGCCGCTCTCGCCGGCATTGGCCTTTCGCTTGCGACGGGCCCCCTCGGCGCGTTCGTCCTCTGGCGGCGCATGGCCTATTTCGGGGACGCCACGGCCCATGCCGCGATCCTCGGGGTGGCTCTGTCCTTTGCGTTCACGGCGCCCGTCTATGCCGGCACATTGGCCACCGCGCTCGCGATGGCGCTCGCGGTGACGGCGCTCGCGCGGCGCGGTCATGCAATGGATGCCGCGCTGGGCGTCCTCGCCCATACCGCGCTGGCCGCAGGTCTTCTTGCCGCTTCGTTCATCGCCGGGCTTCGCGTGGACCTCTCCGCCTACCTCTTCGGCGACATCCTTTCCGTGACGCGGTCGGACATATTCGTGATCTGGGCGGGCGGAGCATGTGTGGCGGGCCTGCTTCTGTGGCGCTGGCAGGCGCTGCTGACCGCGACGGTGAACGAGGAACTCGCACAGGCCGCCGGGATCCGTCCGGACCGGGAGAGACTCGTGCTGACGCTTGCGCTCGCCCTGACCGTCGCGGTGGCGATCAAGATCGTAGGCGCGCTGCTGATCGCGTCGATGCTCGTCATCCCCGCCGCCGCTGCGCGTGGCTTTGCCCGTTCGCCCGAGGTGATGGCGGCCCTGGCGACGCTCGCAGGGGTCCTCGCGACGCTCGGAGGGCTTTTCGCCTCGCTCCGTTTCGACACGCCGGCGGGGCCGTCGATCGTGGCTGCCGCCGCGGTGCTGTTCGCGCTGAGCCTCACGCGCGCGCGGTCACGTCGAGGCGGATGAATCGCTTGACGCCCGCGCCCTTTCCCCGTAAACGGCGCGGACGGAATTCGGGGCGCGCTGCCATAGCGGCGCCCTTTGACGTTATCGGATGATCGGGCAGGGGCCCGGAAGCACAAGGAAGACAGCCATGTCGCGCGTCTGCGAACTGACCGGCAAGGGCCCGATGACGGGCAACAACGTGAGCCACGCGAACAACAAGACCAGGCGCCGGTTCCTCCCGAACCTGAACGATGTGACGCTGATCTCGGACGTTCTCGGCCAATCGTTCAAGTTCCGCATCTCGGCTGCGGCGCTGCGTTCGGTCGACCACCGTGGCGGCCTCGACGCGTTCCTCGCCAAGGCGAAGGACGAAGAGCTCTCCGCCAAGGCGCTCAAGGTCAAGAAAGAAATCGCCAAGGCTCAGGCCGCGGCCTGATTTCAGCCTCCGGGCAATCTTTCGCGGCCCCGCCATCGGCGGGGCCGCTTCGTTTTGCCGCTTCCACTTCGCCCTTCGGATCGCATATCTGGAAGCCATGACGAAGCGGAACCTCAGTCCGGCACTGGCCCTGATTCTCGCGGCGCTGCTCGCCGTGACCAGCATCACGCTGGCCACCGCGCGCGGCCAGACGCGGGTCGGGGGCACGGTCGTGCTGTGTTCCGGGGCGCTCTACGTGCCCGGCTCCGTCAATGCGGACGGCAATCCGACGACGCCGCATCTCTGCCCGGACATGGCGCTTGGCCTTGTCGCGGGCCTTGCCGCACCCGCACCCGAGATCGCGCGCCCGGCGGGCCGTGCCGAGGCGCTTGCAGCGGCGTGCCAATCCGATCCCTGTCCGCGCCCGGTCCCTTCCGCGCCGGCCCGTGGGCCCCCTGTCCTCGCCTGATCCTTCCCATCAGACGAAACTCGAAGACAGGACAAGAATCACATGTTTCTCAAGACTCTCCTGACCGCTGCTGCGGTTGCCGTCGCCATGCCCGCCTTCGCTGAAGGTACCATCACCGTCACCGAGGCTTACGCCCGTGCCGGAAGCCCGATGTCCAAGGCGGGCGCCGCCTTCATGGTCATTTCGAACTCGGGTGCCGAGGATGACCGGCTGATCGACGCCTCCTCCGAAATCGCGGTGAAGACCGAACTGCACACTCACATCGCCGGCGCCGATGGCGTCATGCAGATGGTCCATGTGCCCGAAGGATTCGTGATCCCGGCGAATGGCAGCCACGAACTCGCGCGCGGCGGCGACCACGTCATGTTCATGGGGCTGAAACAGCCGATGCAGCAGGACGATGTCGTCACCGTCACGCTCGTCTTCGAAAAGGCGGGCGAGATGGTGATCGAGGTTCCCGTGGACCTGACACGCGGCCAGGGCACGATGATGGATCAGGGCGGCGGCATGGGTCACATGCACGGTGCGCAGATGAACGGGGCCGCAGCGACGAACTGAGGCCGACGAGGAGGCGGTCAGGGCCGCCGCGCGGTTGAAATCCGACATCTTCGTCGCTTCCCGCCGCGCGGAGGCAAGGCAGATCGGGCAGGAGAAGGCGCCACTCTTCCGGAGTCTTTCCTTGCTCTCTGCGCATACGATCCCCGACGCTTTTTCGCCTTCCGAATGCGACCGCATCATCGCCATTGCCGAGGAGGGGGCGCTTGACGACGCCGGTCTCGTCGGCCAGCGCGCCGACCACAACATCCGGCGCGCAGACCTCGCCTGGCTTGACGAGCGGGCCGGGGCGGAATGGGTGATGGACCGGATCATGTCCGTCGTCGCCCGCGCGAACCGGGAGCATTTCGACTTCGCGCTCTCCGAATTCGCCGAAAGTGCCCAGGTCGCGCGCTACGGCGCCGAACGGGAGGGGCATTTCGACTGGCATTCGGACATTGGCCTTGGCCAGGTCGCCCAGCGACGCAAGCTGACCATGGTCGTGCAGCTTTCGGAGCCCGCGAACTACGATGGCGGTCGGCTCGAACTTCGGGCCGACCGTGCGACGGAGGAGGCCCGGACCGAGCGTGGCAGCGCCACGCTGTTTCCGAGCTTCGTGCTGCACCGCGTGACACCGGTCACATCGGGGGCCCGCTGGTCGTTGACGATCTGGGCCCACGGTCCCGCGTTCCGCTGAGACGGCCCGGAACCTCGGGGCAGAGGGCTCAGGCCAGCATCTCGTCCACCCACTGCGGCACGATCTCCGTGGCGGGCCCGGTGCGTGTCTCGTCGAAGAGCCGCGTCTGGGCAGAGGATTCGAGGTTCAGCTCAAGCGTACGGGAACCTGTCTCTCTCGCCTGGGCAACGAAGCCAGCCGCCGGATAGACCGTTCCGGAGGTGCCGATCGCAACGAAGAGGTCGGCGCGGGCAAGCGCGCCCAGGATTTCGTCCATGTGATAGGGAATCTCGCCGAACCAGACGACGTCGGGCCGCGTCGCTGGCCGCCCGCAGGCGGGACAAGGATCTTCGACGCGCATGACTTCGGGCGCCTCCCACCGATGGCCGCATTCGGCGCAGAGCGCGCTGCCGTGACGGCCATGCATGTGGATCACGCGGGAATGTCCCGCGCGTTCGTGCAGGTCGTCGACGTTCTGCGTCACGAGCGTCACTTCGCCCGGATAGTTCTTTTCCAGCCTGGCCAGCGACTCATGTGCCGGATTTGGCTTTGCTTTCCGGACATTGGCACGACGCATATTGTAGAATTCATGCACGAAGGCTGGATTCCGGGCGAACGCCTCTGGCGTCGCGAGGTCCTTCAGGTCGTAGCGCGACCAGATCCCGCCCTTGTCGCGGAACGTGGACAGGCCGCTTTCAGCTGATATCCCGGCACCGGTCAGGATGACGATCCGCATCCATTCATCCTCCTGTCGCGTCCATGCTAGGCTATCGGGGCGGCAAGACAAGGTGCCGGAACGGGAGACGGCCGATGACGCTCAGGCGCGAGTTGCAGCCAATGCCGGACGATGTCGCCCGGGCGCTTGTCGAAACCGGGCTGCTTTCGGCCTATGACGCGCGCCCGCCCTATCAGCGGAACGACTACCTCGCCTGGATCGCCCGCGCGAAGCGGCCCGAGACACGCCGGAAGCGCCTGGCGCAAATGCTCGACGAGCTTCGCGCCGGAGATGTCTACATGAAAATGGCTTGGCGGGGGCGGTCCTAGCCCGCGCAGAACGCCTCGGCGGTCGCGCCGAAGTTCTTGTAGCGCTGCCAGAAGGCCTCGTGGCTCGCCCGGTCGGACTGCCGGATCTCCTGCGCACGGTGTGGATCGTGGAAGAACTTCGCCGCCTGCCGCTGATCCGAATTGGTGAGCGTCATGTCCGCGACCTGCTGGATGCAGCCGCAGAGCGAGCGGTTCGCCGCCTCGCGCCCCGACCGAAGGCATGCCTGTTCGATCGGACCCGCCCAAGCCGCGGGAGCGATTGTCGAAGCTACTACTGTCGCGATGATCAGCCGTTTCATGTCTGTCTGCCTCAATCCGTCACTCGTGCCCGGACCCGGTTTTCCGGATTCCCCGAGCGCCTGCTCTGACGAAAGAATATGCCGAAGCGGAAAGCAGTTTTCAATTGCGGCGGATGCGCGCGCCCGTCGTGGCGCGGCCGGAACCCATGCGTAAGGCGGCCGGACAGGTCCGCGGACCGGAGTGCGACCCGCCGCTGACGACGAATCGCGCGGCACGTCACCGAGGTTCCCGATACGCACGGCGGTCCGCGAAATGCCCGTCAGAGGAATCGCGAATTGCCTTGCGCTCAAGCGCGTATGCCGGGACGATCCTGGAAGGAAATGGTGCTGCCGGTGAGGATTGAACTCACGACCTCTCCCTTACCAAGGGAGTGCTCTACCACTGAGCTACGGCAGCCGGATTTCGCTCGCGGGTGTTAGTGGCAAACCGTGCCCGACGCAAGCGCATTCTGGACCCTTTCTTCACGCAGGTGTAGAGAAGCGCCATGACGGAAAAACCCGGTAAACCCTCCGCCAAGGCCCAGCCCGATAGCCGCGAGGCGCGGCTCAAGGCTGCGCTCAAGGCAAATCTCCAGCGCCGCAAGGCGCAGGCCAAGGCGCGGGAAGCGGAAAAGAAAGCATAAGAAGGCAGGCGGATGGATTCGATCATTGTCACGGGCGGCTCGCCCCTTCACGGCCAGATCCCGATCGCGGGGGCCAAGAATGCCTGTCTGGCGGTGATGCCGGCGGCGCTTCTGTCGGAGGAGCCGCTGACCCTGACGAACGCCCCAAGGCTTTCCGACATCCGAACGATGACGGAACTCCTGCAGTCCCTCGGCGCCGAGGTGACGCATCTGCAATCCGGGCAGGTACTCGCGCTCTCCGGGCACGACCTCAACAATGTCACTGCCGACTACGAGATCGTGCGCAAGATGCGCGCGTCGATCCTCGTGCTCGGGCCGCTTCTCGCGCGGGCAGGGCGGGCCGTGGTCTCGCTTCCCGGCGGCTGCGCCATCGGGGCGCGGCCGGTCGATCTGCATCTCAGGGCGCTCGAGGCGATGGGGGCGGAACTCGACCTGCGCGAGGGTTACGTCCACGCCAAGGCCCCGCCGGGCGGGCTGCATGGCGCTGAGTTCGAGTTTCCGATGGTGTCGGTCGGCGCGACGGAGAACGCGCTCATGGCCGCGACGCTGGCCAAGGGCACGACGGTCCTTAAGAACGCCGCCCGCGAGCCCGAGATCGTGGACCTTGCCCAATGCCTCCGGCAGATGGGCGCGAAGATCGAAGGCGAGGGAACCTCGACGATCACCATCGAAGGCACGGACCGACTGCACGGCGCGACCCATCCCGTCGTCGTCGATCGAATCGAGCTTGGTACCTACATGCTCGCGCCCGCCATCTGCGGCGGCGAGGTGGAATGCCTCGGCGGCCGGATGGAGCTTGTCGGTTCCTTCTGTGAGAAACTCGACGCGGCGGGGATCCATGTCGAGGAAACGGAGCGCGGGCTAAAGGTCGCGCGGCGGAACGGACGCGTGAACGCGGTCAACGTGGTCACCGAACCCTTCCCGGGTTTCCCGACCGATCTACAGGCGCAGATGATGGCGCTTCTCTGCACCGCGGAGGGCACCTCGGTCCTCGAGGAACGGATCTTCGAGAACCGGTTCATGCATGCGCCGGAACTCATGCGCATGGGGGCGAGCATCGAGGTTCACGGCGGCACCGCCACCGTGACCGGCGTGGAGCGGCTCAAGGGCGCGCGCGTCATGGCAACGGACCTGCGCGCTTCGGTGAGTCTCATCCTTGCGGGCCTCGCCGCAGAGGGCGAAACTCTGGTCAGCCGGGTCTATCACCTCGACCGCGGCTATGAGAGAGTGGAGGAAAAGCTCTCTGCCGTGGGGGCGACGATCGAAAGGGTCAAGGGGGAATGAGCCAGGACGCGCGGTTCGAGGACGGGGCGGAGAGCGCCCTTCATCTCAAGGCCTTCGACGCGGACAGCGTCGCGGTCATCTCCGCGCTGATCCAGGACGCGATCTTCCCGATCACCGAGATCAAATGGGAGCCGAAGGCGCGCCGCCTCTCGCTCCTTCTGAACCGTTTCCGCTGGGAAGACCGGGCGCTCGCGGAACGTCAGCAACGGCCCTACGAACGTGTCCGGTCGGTTCTTGCGATCGGCGATGTGACCGGAGTGGCGAGCCAGGGGATCAACCGTCAGGAACGGGACACCGTTCTTTCGCTCCTCTCGGTTGGCTGGGAACCGGGCGATGACGGGACCGGGCGGATCGTTCTGACCCTCGCGGGTGACGGCGCGATCCGCGCGGATGTGGAATGTGTCGACCTGACGCTTCGCGACGTGACCAAGCCCTATGCCGCTCCGTCCAGGAAAGTGCCGGGGCACCCGGAATAGGCCCCCTCAGCTCGCCCGCGAACGCACGCGGGAGGGCAGATCGAAGAGCTCGGCTGCCTGGTCATAGAACTCCGTCCGGACCTCCGGCCGCTCCATCATCATTTCGTGCTCGGCGCCCTCGAACAGGTTGAATCGGCCCTTCGGCCAGCGCTGCATCCGATCATGCACATTCCGCGGCTCCACCACGCGCTCGTTCGTTCCGAGCGCCGTCAGCACCGGAATCTCAGGGGAGGGAAGCGCCCTCAGTCCTCGCGTCTCGCGCAGCGCCTCGTGCAGCCAGTGCAGGCTTGGCCCGCCCAGCGCAAGTTCGGGATACATCTCGACCTGCCGGCGCTGAAAGGCGAACATCTCCGGGTCGGTCGTCAGCGTGTTCCCTTCGAAGACGTAATCACGCTCCAGATCGACCGGGCCGGTCCCCGGCGCATAGCGATGGGCCTGGCCGATTCTCCGGCTTGTCGCGGCAAGAACCCAGGCGACCGGTCTGAGCGTCGGGGCGATCTTGATTCCCCACATCGGCGCGGAAAAGGCCGCGGCGCGGAAAGGCCGGCCCTCTATCAGCGACCGGAAGGCGATGGCTCCGCCCATCGAATGGGCGACGAGGAAGAACGGCTCGGGCAGGCCGAGTTCGCGCGCCACGGCCTCCACCGCCGCCACGTCCATCTGGTAGTCCGCGAAGCCGGAGACATGCCCCGTTTCGCGGTCGGGGAGAGGGCGATCGGCCAAGCCCTGGCCTCGCCAGTCCACCACGATCGTCGCATAGCCCCGCGCCGCGAATTCCGCCGCCGGGGGGCCGTATTTCTCGACGTATTCCGTCCGCCCGGGAAACAGGAACACCGTCCCGAGGTTGCCCTTGCCCCATGCGGCCACACGGATCCGCACCCTGTCCTCGGTCGTGATCCAGAACGCCTCTCCGCCCTCCGGCGCTTTCGCGATGTCCTGGAAGAAGGGGGCGGACAGGAGTTTCACGACAGGAAGGCACCCAGTTGCATGGCAAGCCCCATATCGCCGTCGACCGTGAGCTTGCCGGTCATGAAGGCCGCGGTCGGATTCACGTCGCCCGACAGGATCCCCTGGAACGTCTCGGCATCCGCCGTCAGCGTGACGTCGGCGTCATCATCGCCTTCGCGCGCGCCGTTCGCGTCGAGAATCAGCGAGCCCTCGCCCGAGATCACGAACTTTGCCGTCCCGGTGAAACCGCCGGCCACCTTCTCGTTCAGCGCGACCACGGCCGCCGTCACAACATCGCTCATCCAGTCCTCCAAAAAGTGATGGCGGGGGCTCTCGTTTTTCCCCGCGCTTAGTCTACACTCTTAAGGGTTATGAAAGCCTTTGCCACCCTTCTCAAATGCGCCGTAACGGCAAGTTGCGTCGTTTTCGTTTCCGCCGCATCGCCGGCCGTCGCCGCGCCGCTCGATGAACTGTTCGCGGAACTGGCCCAACCCGACAATCCCGAATGGCAACGGGTCGAATCGGACATCCTGCGCGAATGGTCGAAATCCGGCTCGCCTGCGATGGATCTTCTCCTCAAGCGGGGCGAGCAGGCGATCGGGGCGGGCGATTACGAAGCCGCCATCGAGCATCTGACCGCCCTGACCGACCATGCCCCTGACTTCCCCGAGGGTTGGAATGCGCGGGCAACCGCCTATTTCCTTGGCGGCTATCTTGGCCCCTCGCTGTCCGACATCCAGCACACGCTGGCACTCGAACCGCGTCATTTCGGCGCGCTCGGCGGTCTCGGCATGATACTTGAAGAGATGGGGAACGAAGAGGCGGCGCTCAAGGCCTACCGCGCCGCGCGGGCTATACATCCGAACCGACCAGACCTAAAAGGCGCGGTGTCGCGCCTTGAACGGGCGCTGCAGGGTACCGACATCTAGGCCCTCTGACGCTTCTGGAGTCTCAAATGGCAGCCGAGACGCGGATCACGGCGGTCCTCGGGCCGACGAATACCGGCAAGACACATTACGCCATCGAGCGGATGCTGGCGCACCGCACGGGCGTGATCGGCCTGCCTTTGCGCCTTCTCGCGCGCGAGGTCTACGACCGCATCGTCGCCGCGCGCGGCCCCTCCGTCGTCGCGCTGGTAACCGGCGAAGAGCGGATCGTGCCCGAACGGGTGCAGTACTGGGTCTGCACGGTCGAGGCGATGCCGGAAGGCATCGGCGCCGATTTCGTCGCCGTGGACGAGATCCAGCTTTGCGCCGACCCGGAGCGCGGGCATGTCTTCACCGACCGTCTTCTCCGGGCGCGTGGTCTTCACGAAACGCTGTTTCTCGGCTCCGACACCATGCGCGGCGCGATCGCAGCACTGGTGCCGAGGGTGCAGTTCGTCCGCCGCGACAGGTTTTCGGAACTGAGCTGGTCAGGTTCGAAAAAGATAAGCCGGATGCCGGGAAGGTCGGCAATTGTCGGCTTTTCGGTTGAGAATGTGTATGCGATCGCCGAACTCCTCCGTCGCCAGAAGGGCGGCGCGGCGGTCGTCATGGGCGCCCTCAGCCCCCGCACGCGCAATGCTCAGGTCGAGATGTATCAGAACGGCGACGTGGACTACCTCGTCGCCACGGATGCGATCGGGATGGGGCTGAACCTCGACATCGGCCATGTCGCCTTCTCGTCCACCGCCAAGTTCGACGGCCGCCGGATCCGCGCGCTCTTCCCGCACGAAATCGGACAGATCGCCGGGCGGGCGGGCCGCCACCTTTCCCCCGGCAGCTTCGGCGTGACCGGGGAGGCCGGCCCGCTTTCCCCGGAAGTCGTCGAGGCGGTCGAGAACCACCGCTTCTCCCCGATCCAGCGGCTGAACTGGCGCTCCGCCGATCTCGACTTCGGCTCGACCGATCGCCTTATCGCCTCGCTGGAGGCGTCTTCCGACGACCCCTGGCTGCAGCGGGGGCGGGAGGCCGACGACGTCGTCGCCCTCAAGACGCTCGCCGAGCTACCGGACATCCGCAGTCGCCTCTCGGGGCCCCGTGACGTGAAACTCCTCTGGGACGCCTGCCGAATCCCCGACTTCCGCTCGATCTCGCCGCACGAACACTCGACGCTCCTCGCCCGGATCTTCGGCTTCCTGCACGACCAGGGCCACGTCCCCGACGACTGGCTCGCGGCGCAGATCGCGCGCATCGACCGGACCGAGGGTGACATCGACACTCTGTCGAAGCGGCTCGCGTATATCCGCACATGGACATATGTCGCACAACGCAAGGGCTGGGTGGCCGACGAAAGCCATTGGCGAGGGCGAACGCGCGAGGTAGAAGACCGCCTGTCGGACGCGCTGCATGGCGCGCTGACCGCGCGTTTCGTGGACCGGCGCACATCTGTCTTGATGCGCCGGCTCAAACAGAAGGAGGCTTTGGTGGCCGAGGTGAACGACAAGGGTGAGGTGACCGTCGAAGGAGAATTCGTCGGTCGGCTCGAGGGCTTCCGCTTCCGTCAGGACGGCTCCGCGTCCCCGGAGGAGGCGAAGACACTGCGCCAGGCCGCCGTACAGGCGCTCCGCCCCGAATTCCACCTGCGCGCTGACCGCTTCTACAACGCGCCCGATACCGAGTTCGACTTCACCGAGCAGGGCGGCCTCATGTGGGGCTCGAGCGCGGTGGGCAAGCTTGTCGCCGGCGCCGATGCGTTGAAGCCGCAGGTCGAGGCATTCGTGGACGAAGAGGCCGGTCCCGACGTCGCCGAGAAGGTGCGCCGCCGGCTTCAGCATTTCATCGACCGCAAGGTCGCGGCGCTGTTCGAGCCGCTTCTCGCCATGCAGCGCGACGAAACGCTCACCGGGCTCGCCCGCGGCTTCGCCTTCCGCCTTGTCGAGGCTCTCGGCGTGCTGCCGCGTGAATCCGTGGCTTCCGAGGTCAAGGAGCTTGACCAGGAAGCGCGCGGCGCGCTGCGCAAGCACGGCGTCCGTTTCGGCCAATACACGATCTTCCTGCCGGCGCTGCTGAAGCCCGCCCCGACGCGGTTGCGCCTCGTTGTGTGGTCGCTCGCCAATGGCCTCTCGGAATTCCCCGAAAGCCCGCCTCCGGGCCTCGTCACGATCCCGAACCTGCCGGACGTGCCGATGGAACATTACACGCTGTCGGGCTATCGCCCGGCCGGGGCCCGCGCGATCCGCATCGACATGCTGGAACGCCTTGCTGACCTCCTGCGCACCAAGGACAGCCGTGCCGGGTTCGAGGCGACCGCCGACATGCTTTCGATCACGGGCATGACGCTCGACCAGTTCGCCGACCTGATGGGCGGCCTCGGCTACAAGGCCGAGAAGGGCGAACGCGAGAAGGTCAAGGCGGTAGCGCCCGAGCCGGCCGAACCGGCGGAGGGGAAATCCTCCAACCCGATCCCGGAGGAGGAATCGGTCCTCCGCCAGGCCGAACCGGAAGCCTCGGGTGAACCCGAGATGGAGGTGTTCTACACCTTCACCTGGGCGCCCCGTCCGCGCGCGGAACGGCGCGAGCCGCGTGGCGAACGGCCCGAGCGCAAGGGCAAGCCCGGCGAGCGGCGCGAGCGCGCCGAGGGCAAACCGCGCGGCGAAGGCAAGCCGAAGGGCAAGCCGAAAGGGCGCCCGCAGGACCGGGGTGGCAAGAGCTTCGAGGCGCGTCCGCCGAAGAAGGAGCGCATCGATCCCGACAACCCCTTCGCCGCCGCCCTCATGGGGCTGCGCGACAAGATCTGAGCCTTGGCGGAAGCTGAGGACCGGATTCGGCTCGACAAATGGCTGTGGCACGCGCGCTTCTTCAAGTCGCGCGGGCTCGCGGCCGAGGTCGTATCCTCTGGCAAGGTCCGCGTGAACGGGCGGCGGGTGGCCAAGCCCGCCCAGCCCGTCGGCCCCGGCGACACGCTGACTTTCCCGCAGGGCGGGCGCATCCGCCTCGTGCGTGTGGTCGCCCCGGGCGACCGTCGCGGCCCGGCGAGCGAGGCGCAGACGCTCTATGTCGATCTGGACTCTCCGCAAGGAACGCCGGTTCCGGACGCGCCGCCGGAAACGGAACCGTCGCCCTGATATCGGCCTTGCGGCAATCAGCGCGGACTTTCCCGACGTCTTCGTCTTGATCGCCCGGGGCACAGAAGCTAGGTAGCGGCGAAAGCAACCTCGTCCCTGGTGCCAGAATGACCTACGTCGTCACGGAAAACTGCATTGCCTGCAAATACACCGACTGCGTCGAGGTCTGCCCCGTGGACTGTTTCTACGAGGGTGAGAACTTCCTCGTGATCCATCCGGACGAATGCATCGACTGCGGCGTTTGCGAACCTGAATGCCCCGCCGACGCGATCCGGCCCGACACCGAGCCCGACATGGAGAAATGGGTGGAGTTCAACCGGAAATATTCCGAACTCTGGCCCGTCATCACCCAGAAGCGCGACCCGCTGCCCGAGGCGGAGGAACGCGACGGAGAGGCCGGCAAGATGGAAAAATACTTCAGCGAGAAACCCGGTCAGGGCGACTGACCGCGTCCGCGCGATCCGCGCTGATTCGGCCCCTATCCCGGTCGACGGGAGCTTCCGTCCGGCGGAATCCTCCCAGTCCGGCCAAGGAATCTTGGCAAGCGCCATCCAGGCCGGCCGCCCTTTGAAACAGGGCCATTTTCTGCTATATATTGCTGCAAAGGAATCTGAGGACTCGACACCACCTGCTGCACCACTCGGCCGCGGGGGGAAAAATCAGCGCCAAATCACCCTTGCCTCCGGAGTGAAGAACTCTCCGGTGGAGTCTGTGACGCTGACAGCCGGGTTGACCTGCGAGGAAGGAACCATATGACCAAGTCCAAGAAGACCGATTTCCGTCCCAACGATTTCGTGGTCTATCCGGCTCATGGCGTCGGCAAGATCATGTCGATCGAGGAGCAGGAGATCGCCGGACACAAGCTCGAACTGTTCGTCATCTCCTTCGAGAAGGACAAGATGACGTTGCGCGTGCCCACGCATAAGGCGGCCGAAATCGGTATGCGTTCGCTCTCTTCGCCCGACATCGTGTCGAAGGCGCTCGAGACGCTCAAGGGCAAGGCCAAGGTGAAGCGCGCCATGTGGTCGCGCCGCGCCCAGGAATACGAACAGAAGATCAACTCGGGCGATCTTCTTTCGATCGCGGAAGTGGTGCGCGACCTGCACCGCGCCGACGATCAGCGCGAACAGTCCTATTCGGAGCGTCAGCTCTACGAAGCCGCTCTCGAGCGCCTGACCCGCGAAGTCGCGGCCGTTTCGGGCACGGACGAGGCGGGCGCGCAGAAGAAGGTGGACGACGTCCTTCTGTCCCGCGCGGCCTGAGGCTCAGCATCCAGAAGTAATAAAAGGCCGTGGTTTCGTCCGCGGCCTTTTCCTTGTCGCGGCGGTTTCCTTGGACGTCTGGCCCCGCGCATTGGCAGCAACGGTCAGTTGTCCGTAGGTGCCCGCATGTCGTTCAGGGCGTCGCGCACGATGACCCACGAAGAATGCAGGAACAACCCGGCGATCGCGAAGGCGACGGCGAGGTCCGGCCAGGAAGAGCCGGACCATGCAACCAGTCCCGCCGCAAGGACGACCGCGATGTTGCCGAGCGCATCGTTCCGCGAGAACAGCCAGACGGCCCGCACATTGGCGTCGCCCGCCCGGTGCGGAATCAGCACGAGAGCCGCGGCCACGTTCACGGCGAGGGCCACGAAGGCGAGGGTGCCCATCAGGCCCGCCTCGATTTGTTGCGCGGTGAAGACACGGTAGATCGTGCTGCCGATCACGCCCATGCCTAGTCCACCGAGGAAGACGCCCTGGACAAGCGCGGAACGCGCGCGCCAGGCAAGGCTCCAGCCGATGGCGAGAACGCCGAACAGCGTGATCAGCCCGTCGCCGAGGAAATCCAGAGCGTCGGCCTTCAGGGCCTGCGAACCCGCCAAGAACCCGCCGATCATCTCGATCAGTCCGTACCCAACGTTCAGGCCGATCACGATCCACAGTGCCCAACGGTATCCGGCGGTCATGTGGGTCGGCCGCATGGTTTCCGCCGATCCGGATTCGGGCTCGATCGGTGTCAGGTGATAGCCGGCCTTGCTCACGGCGGCCTCCACTCCAGACAGCCTTTTGTCCGAGCGCGCGACGTTCAGCGTCAGGATCTGCGAGGCGGTCGAGACGCTCAGGTCGTCGACGCCGGCGGAACGCACGGCACGCTCGATCTTCGCGGCGCAGGACGCGCAGTCCATGCCCGTCACGCGGTATCGGACGACGTCAGTCACGCAATGCACTCCCGGCTCGAACCGTCTTTCGGCCGGACACTAGGGCATCGGGTGCGGATAGCGAAGGCCCGCAAAACGCCGCAGGCATGCGGCAGGGCGGCTATTTCACCGGCTGGTCCGGCGATGGTTCGTCCGGCTCGGTGGCGAAGCGCGCCATGAGCGCGGTCTCGAGTTCGTGGTCGAGTTCCTTCGCGCGGGCGATGTATTCCGGGTTCTCCGCGCCCGGGACGCCCGGCTTCCAGAGCTTGGCGAGATCCCGCACGGATGCGCGGTCGAGCTTGAAGAAGATTTTCTCCAACTCGGCCGCCTCGAATTCAGACAGGCCCACATTTTCCAGCACGTAGCGCGCGACCCGCAGCGAGGAATCGAAAAGCTCCCGCACGATGTCGTTGGCTCCGGCCTGATAGAGTTCATACACATGCGTCCGGTCACGGGCGCGGGCGACGATGTGCAAGTCCGGCCGCAGCCGCCGCGCATAGCGAACGAGCCGCGTCGTCGCCTCGGCATCGTCGAGGCACGCGACCAGCACGCGCGCCTTGTCGAGCCCCGCCGCCGCCAGAAGCTCCGGCCGTGTCGGGTCGCCATAATAGCCCTTGAAGCCGAATTTCCGCATCAGTTGGATCGTCTCGAGGCTGTGGTCGAGAACGGTGGTCTTGAAGCCCGACATGGTGACCATCCGGTTCACCACCTGCCCGAAGCGCCCCACGCCCGCGATGATCACGGGCTGCTGGTCGTCAATCTCGTCCGCCGCCGGCGCTTCGCTCTCCTCCTTCAGTCGTGCCGCGAGCCAGTCGTGGAGAATGAAGAACAATGGCGTCAGCAGCATCGACAGCGCGATGACGAGGAGAACGGTCTGCGCAAGCGATTCCGTCAGGATGCGCTGTCCGAGCGTGAAGGACACCAGGACGAAGCCGAATTCGCCGGCCTGCGCGAGGCCAAGGGTGAAGAGCCAGCGGTTCTTCCCGCGAAGCCCGAAGAGCCAGCCGAGGACGTAGAGCACGAGGCCCTTCGTTGCCATCAACGCGACGGTCAGGCCGAGGATCGTCAGCGGCTTGCCGAACAGGACGCCGAAATCGATCCCCGCGCCCACCGTGATGAAGAACAGGCCGAGGAGCAGCCCCTTGAACGGAGCGATGTCGCTTTCGAGTTCGTGCTTGAATTCCGAGTTCGCCAGCACGACGCCGGCGAGGAATGTCCCGAGCGCCGGTGACAGGCCCACCATGAGCATCAGGAGGGCGATCCCCACGACGATGAGAAGCGCTAACGCGGTGTTGATCTCGCGAAGCCGCGCGGTGTGGACGAAGGCGAAGAGCGGCCGGATCAGGTAATGCCCGCCCAGAACGACCGCCGCCACGGCGCCGAGCGTGACCAGCGTCACGCCCCAGCCCGGAAGTCCCTCGATAAGGCTCAGCGCGCTGTGGCCTGCCTCGGCTTCCGCAAGGGCCCGGGCGCCGGGCAGGGCCAAAAGCGGCAGGAGGGCGAGGAACGGGATGACCGCGACGTCCTGGGTCAGGAGAACCGCGAATGTCGACCGCCCGCCCGCGGTCTGCATCAGCCGCTTCTCCGACAGCGTCTGAAGCACGATCGCCGTCGAGGACAGTGCCAGGATAGCGCCGAGCGTCAGCGCCACGCGCCAGTCCTGGCCAAGCGCCATCGCGCCCAGCGTGACAAGAAGCCCGGTCGCGAGGATTTGCAGTCCGCCAAGGCCCAGAAGCTTGTCGCGCATCGCCCAAAGCGTTCGCGGCTCAAGCTCCAGGCCGATGAGGAACAACATCATGACCACGCCGAACTCGGCGAAATGCCGGAGTTCCTCCATTTCGTCGGCGGAGTGATCTATGAACTGCCCGATGACGATGCCGGCGAGCAGGTAGCCGAGCACCGAACCGAGCCCCAGCCGGGACGCGATCGGCACCGCGACGACCATCGCGATCAGGTAGAGCGTGGCCTGGAACAGGAAGGCGTCCATGTTTCTCCTTAGACGGGCAGGGGGGCGTCCGGCTTGAACTGGTCCATAACGATCTGGCTTTGCACCCGTGTGACGGAGGGATGCGCCAGGAGAACCTGATGAATAAGTCTATTCAGCGCGGCGAGGTCTGCGCAATAGACCCTGAGGAGGTAATCCGCCTCCCCCGTCAACGTCCAGGCCGACACGATCTCCGGCTGGGACGCGACGAGCCGGGCGAAAGTGGTAGCGGTCTCCGCGCCGTGCCGGGCCATCTGCACCTGCACGAAGGCCTGCACCGACAGGCCAAGCCGCCCGGGGTCGAGCCGCGCGGAATATCCGGTGATCAGCCCTTCGGCCTCGAGCCGCTGCCGGCGCCGGCCGGCCTGGCTGGCCGAAAGGTTCAGCATCTCGCCAAGTTCCTGCGCCGTCAGGTGTGCATTCTTTTGCAGCGCGGCAAGCAGGCGCGAGTCGACTTCATCCAGAGATATGCGGTCATGTTGCATGATTTCGGATCATAGCGCGGAAAACGCGCGCTGTACCGCAAACTTCTCGTGATCTTTGCGCGCAGCCCGCATGATGCGCGCGTTACACTCCCGTCACCGCGAACAGGAGTGATTTGCCATGGGTCCATTTCCCCATTCCGCACCGAAATCTGTGATTTCCGCCGCCAACCCGGTTGGAACCGACGGCTTCGAATTCGTCGAATTCGCCCATCCCGAGCCCGAAAAGCTGCGCGATCTGTTCCGCATGATGGGCTACCAGTTGACCGCCCGCCACAAGTCCAAGGCTATCGAACTCTGGCAGCAGGGCGACATCACCTACATCCTGAACGCCGAACCCGGCAGCCAGGCCACGCGTTTCGTGGAGGAACACGGGCCCTGCGCGCCGTCGATGGGGTGGCGCGTCGTGGACGCGCAGCATGCCTACGAACACGCCATAGCCAAGGGTGCAAAGCCCTATGGTGCGGACGACAAGGCGCTGGACGTGCCGGCCATCGTCGGGATCGGCGGATCGCTCATCTACTTCGTCGACAAGTACGGCGACGAAAATCCTTATGACGCGGAATTCGACTGGGTTGCCAAGCCGAAACCCGAGGGGGTCGGCTTCTATTACCTCGATCACCTCACCCACAACGTCCACAAGGGCAACATGGACGTGTGGTTCCGTTTCTACGGGAACATCTTCGGCTTCAAGCAGATCCGTTTCTTCGACATCGAGGGGAAGTATACCGGCCTCTACAGTCGAGCTCTGACCTCGCCCTGCGGCCGGATCCGCATCCCGATCAACGAGGACCGGGGCGAGACCGGCCAGATCGTCGAATACCTCAAACGCTACAAGGGCGAGGGCATCCAGCATATCGCGGTCGGCACTGAGGATATCTACGCCGCCACCGACGCGATCGCGGACCGCGGCCTCAAATTCATGCCGAAGCCGCCGATGGCCTATTACGAGATGAGCCACGATCGCGTTCAGGGCCATGAGGAACCCATCGGCCGGATGGCCAGGCACGGCATCCTGATCGACGGCGAAGGTGTCGTGGACGGCGGCGAGACGAAGATACTGCTTCAGATATTCTCAAAGACCGTGATCGGGCCGATCTTCTTCGAATTCATCCAGAGAAAGGGCGACGACGGGTTTGGCGAGGGGAACTTCCGGGCGCTCTTCGAATCCATCGAGCAGGATCAGATTGACCGCGGGGTTCTCAAGGCGGGCTGAACCGCCGGTCCCGCAGGGAGGAGGGGGCGCGCGGATTTCATCCGCGCGCCCGTTTTCATCAACCGGCTTGAATCCGGAAATGGCGGGGATGCGGGCAATTCCCTTGTTCCTGCGCCAGCGAACGAACTGCGGCAAAAAGGCTACTGCTTGGAACTCAGGCGCATCTGTTAGGCTTGCCTTGAAACGCTCGGCTTGATGCTTCGGCAGTTCGCATTCTAGGCTTTGAGTGCGTCGAGCCAAAACCATCGTTGACGGTCAGCAGGACTGTTCCAGACCATGAGGAGGCGGACAACGGATGGTGAACAACAAATCGCGGTTCAGCCCGACTGAAGGTTCACTGAATCGCCGGGAATATTTCTTCGGGCTCATCGGAATGGGCTGCGGCTTTGCGGTGCTCGGCATCCTGCTTCCGTTGATGATTTACGGCAATCTCCTTGACGGTGCCGTTGTCTTCCTGCCGGTGCTTTCCCTCTTCGTCGTGTCTATATGGCTGATACTCACGATGCGTCTGCGTGACGCGGGCGCGTCCTGCCCGTTTTGCTGGTCCTCGGCGGCTGTGGTCTTTTACACGCCAATCGCCGCCTATGCTCCACTGAGGGGGGAGGTTGGCTACCTCCTGCAAAACTGGCCGGAAATCATTCTGGCTGTCTTCCTGCTGGGTGTCGGTCTTTTGCGCAGAAGGGCATACGCCGACGCCGTCAGGACATGAGCACTCTGAACACAGCGGGTTGATGCGCGTCTGCGCCAAGGCCGGTTCGCCACCACATCGAGTTCTCGGGCAGTTTCCTGCACCGCTTGCCCAGGCTTCCGCTCAAGCGCGGAAGTCTCCCGGTCATCCGTCCTTCGGCATCTCGAGGACTATCGTCCGGCTGCCCTTCGTATAGCTCAGCTGCCGATCGGTAATGGCCACGACCTTGCCGCCGTCCAGCCGGTCGCCGATCTGGACCTTCACGAATTTCCCGTTTCCGAGCCGCACGAGCGCCCGCCGGTTCGCAGAAGAGCCATATACCCCGATGAGGTTGACCTGGTTCAGCTTGATCGCGTTCGTTACGGTTGCCTGCTTCGCGACCGAGGCGCGGGTCGGAATGTCCGGCGCTGCCGCCTCGGGCTCGGGTTCGTCGATCTCCACCTCGGGCGCCGGGGCGGCCGCCGCCGTGACTTCCGCTTCGGGTTGGGAAGCGGCCACGGCCGCGGCAACGGCCGCGTCGACGGCGCGAGTGAAATTGGGCGGGCGGACAGCGGGGCGGCGGGAACTGGCGACGGCGAGCGCGCTCGCTTCCTCTATCTCGGCCGCCGCCCTGTCGGCTGCTGCCTGGGCGGCCTCGGCCGCTGCGACGACTGAAGCGGGGCGCGACCTCGGGGTCTTGCCGGCCAGCGCCGGATCCGCGGCGAAGGTGGATTCCGCAACGACAGTTTCCGAAGGCTGCTCTGCGGCTGCATCATCCTCGGTTCCCGCCGGCTCGGCGGGCGGTTCAGGCGCGATCCCCGCGGGCCGTGCGCGCGGGCGCTTGCCTTCAAGCGGGTCGGGCTCCGTTGCCGTCTGCTGCGCGGCGGCCTCGATGGCCTCCGGCCGGGCTGGCGGCACAGTGTCCGGTTGGCCGGCGTAAAGGGCGAACCCTTCCGGCATCAACGTCCCCTCGGGCGTCGGCTCGACCAGGTCTTCGCCTTCGGGGCCGGTCACGGTCCCGAAAGGCGGTGCCGCCGGGCTGGGACCGATGGCCACATTCACGGACTCCGGCAGGGGCGTCGTCTGACGCTCCGCGGGTCCGGTATCGGGCGGTATCGGGGCGATGGCCGTTCTCGCGCCCGGGGCGAGCTTATCGGGCTGTTCCGGAGCACCGATCCAGACAGGCGTGGCAGGCAGAGGCGCTTCCGGGGCCTCTGCCTCTGGCCGCGCGGTCTCCCCGGGTACCGCCGGAGCGGTATCGTCGGCCGGGGCTGATGCAAGCGGCTCTTCCAGAGGAGCCACGTCCGGGACTGTCGTGTCGGCGTCGACAGTAGCCGCGGGCTCGGATGCGACCTCCGGCATGCTTGGCGGGGCGGGCTCCGATATCGCCTCCTGAGGAGGGGTCGCCAGGTCCGGCGGGGCGCTTGCCGTTTCCGGCGGAGCCTCCGACACCACGATCGGCGCCTGATCCTGCGCGCCGAAGAAGCTGGACCAAAGGGCGACCGCAGCCATCAGGAAAAGCAGTCCGGCAATCAGCGAAAGTCCGAGCCGGTTCGACTTCGCGGGCCGCTTCTTGGCCGCTGGGGGCGTTCCGAAAACGCCGGGCCGCTCGGCCTCTCCGGGCTTCGTGGCCGATGATGCCTTAGAAGCTTTGGCCGCAGCCACCGGCGCAGCGGTTCCGGCCCGCGCTCTCTTGCGACCTTCGATCCAGGTGCGAAGCTGGCGGGCTGCTGACTTGCCCACGGGGTCGCGTTCGCCGGGGGCTCCCGGCAGATCCCCCTTCCTGGCGCCGGGTCGCACCGCATCCGGCAGACCCGTTACACGGCCGCCAACAACGAATCCCGGTTCCCCCGGTTTGACGGCCGATCCCAGTTTCGGTTTCGGACCGTCGGCCTCGGCCGTCGCCGAGCCGATCGCCGGGGCTTTCCCGTCTTCCGTATCGGGTGTTTGCGCGTCCGGGACGCCGACGCGCCGGGAAACGAAAGCGATGTCGGGTGAACCTGCGCCATCGGCGGCGGCGGCCGGGGCGGGGGGCGGTTCGACAGCTGCCGCGCCCTCATCAGCATCCGCCTCGGAGATTTCCGCGGCGCGCTCGGGCGTGATCTGGCCGATCTGGAAGCGCGAGTGCCACGCGAGTTCCGCTTCCGCCTCGGGAGCCTTTTCGGGACCTTCGGCGTCTGCCGATGGCGTCGTCTCTTGTCCCGCCGCCTCTGTGCCGGGGGTCTCGGCTTCCTGAACCACATCGGACGTCGTCTCTTCGCGGCTCGCGGCGGGGGCTTCCTCGACTTCCTCGGGTTCGCTCACCGGCTCTGCCGTCTCTGTGGGCTCGGCAGACTCCGAAGTCTCTTCCAGAGCCGGCTCCAGTGTGGCGGCCGGTTCTTCCTCTGCCTCCGGTGCCTCCTCGGCCTGTTCCGGGACCTCGGTCTTCTCAACCGCTTCGGTCGACTGGGCAGCGGGTTCCGGCTTCTCGACCTCGGCTTCGGGCGAGATGGTCCCGGCCGTAGCCTCAGACGACTCTTCGGGCGCCTCAGCCTCATCGGTAAGCTTCGACGTGTCCATCACCGGCTCGGGCAGTGCCGAAGCCTCCGCGGCCTCCGTGACAGGAGGAGAGGCTTCCGGTTCCGCCGCGGCAGCCTCCGACGCTGCCTCGTCGGTCTCCTGAACCTCGGTGACGTCGATTTCTTCCGTGCGATCCGAGCCGACCTTCTCCTCGACTTCCGATGCAACGGCATCGACCGCAGGCTCGTCCTGCTCGTCCTGCTCGTCCTGCTCGTCCGAGGGGCGTTCTTCCGGGGGCTCTGCATCTTCGGCCGCGGCTGCTGGCGGCGCCGAAGTCGGTTCCGGCTCCTTCTCGTCATGTCCGACGATGCGCACCGGGTCCTGATCCCGGTCGAGCCGGGCCCCCTCGGGCAGGTGGTCCGCAGAGCGACTTGCCGCCCCGAAGAACGGCTCACCCCGGAAGGTGCCATCGTCAGGGATCGCGACGAAGGAAACCGGTGCGAAGCCATACTGCTCCGCGAAGGTTTCCGCCTCCTCCAGCGTCACGCGTGCGACGACGGCGACCTGAACGACGCGCCCGGTTCCCGACCAGTCGAACACCAGGTCCGACACCGCGTAGGGTGTGCGGCCTTCCAGCGCTTTCCTGATCGCACCGCGGCGGCTGGCTGCGGAAGGGCCGGGGGCCTCGATCTCGGTATAGAGGATCTGCGAATTCGGGATGATGAGTTTGGTCGCCATCCCCGAGGGTGCAAGTGATGCGGCGGCGTCGCGCAGACCGCTGAGCTTCTCGCCCAGCTTCGGGTCTTCGAGCGAGACCTCACCGACCTGAACCCACCCGTGTCCGGTTCGGCGCAAAAGGCCGATTCCGTCGTGCGAAAGGTTCAGTGCGAAGCCAGGTTTCATCTCGCGCGGGCTAACATGATTACAGCAGGCACGCAGTCACCTTCGCGCCAGTGCACCTTCCTACAGCAGGAATCCGCGCAAGGAAAGGAAAAGCCCCAAGGAATCCGGCACGGGCTGCGTCAAATGAGATATCGAAATCCTGATGACATGGGAGAAAATCATGCGGATTTCCAAGTTGTTTATGATCATTCTGGCCGTGCCCCTGGCACTTGCGGTCCCGGCCCAGGCAGAGACCGACGCTCGTCACATCACCGTGACCGGGGAAGGTCAGGTCGCGGCGACGCCCGACATGGCGCAGATCTCGCTCGGGGTGACGACTGAAGCCGAATCCGCGGCCGCCGCGCTTGCGGCGAATTCCGAGGAGATGGCGCGCGTGCTGGCCTTTCTCAAGGCCGAAGGGATCGAGGATCGCGACCTCCAGACGACGGGCCTTTCGCTCTACCCGCTCTACGAGGACAGTGAGCGGGCCGGTCGGCGCGCTCCCCAGATCGTTGGCTTCACGGCCTCGAATTCGCTCACCATCCGGGTTCGGGCTCTGGATCGGTTGGGAGGGCTTCTCGACGCGGTCGTGGGCGAGGGCGCCAACACGCTGAACGGCCTCAGCTTCGGCCTTCAGGACCCGGCGGACCAGCTTGACGAGGCCCGCCGGAGGGCGGTCGCGGATGCGCGCCGGCGGGCCGAGATCCTCGCGACTGCGGCGGGAGTGACGCTCGGGCCGGTCGTCAGCATGACGGAACAGTCCGGCTACCCGATGCCCATGGCCATGGAGGCGAGCTTCGCCAAGGCCGCCCCCGTGCCGGTCGCAGCGGGAGAGATGACGGTGACGGCGAACGTCACGATGATCTTCGCCATCGGGGAATGAAGGAAGACGGGCGCCCCGTGGGGCGCCCGTCCGGACCTTATGCCGTGGCCTTCGCCAGGGCCTGATCGAGGTCGGCGATAATGTCGTCCGCGTCCTCGATCCCGATCGAAAGCCGCACGACGTTCGGCGCCGCGCCGGCGGCGCGCTGCTGTTCGGGCGAAAGCTGTCGGTGCGTCGTCGACGCCGAGTGGATGATGAGCGAGCGCGTATCCCCGAGGTTCGCCACATGGCTGAAGAGCTCGACGCTGTCCACGAGGCGGACGCAGGCGTCATAGCCACCCTTCACCGCAAAGGTGAACAGCGCCCCGGCGCCTTTCGGGCAGATCTTCTCGACCCGGTCGAAATAGGGCGAGGAGGGAAGGCCCGCATAGGTCACGTATTCGACGCGCGGGTCATTCTCCAGCCATTCCGCCACCTTGCGGGCGTTCGCGACATGGCGCTCCATCCGCAGCGACAGCGTCTCGATCCCGAGAAGGGTGTAATGCGCGCCCTGCGGGTTCATCGTCATGCCGAGGTCGCGGAGGCCGACCGCGATGCTGTGGAAGGTGAAGGCGAGGGGGCCGAAAGTCTCGTGGAACTTCAGGCCGTGATAGGCCGGCTCCGGCTCGGACAGCGAGGGGAACTTGCCCGAGGCCGACCAGTCGAACTTGCCGGAGTCGACGATCGCGCCGCCAGTGACCGTGCCGTTGCCGGTCAGGTATTTCGTGGTCGAGTGAACGACGAGCGTCGCGCCATGCTTGATCGGGTTGCAGAGGTAGGGCGTGGCCGAGGTGTTGTCGACGATGAGCGGCAGGCCCACCTTGTTCGCCACGCCGGAAATGGCGTCGAGATCCGTGATGTAGCCGCCGGGGTTGGCGATCGACTCGCAGAAGATCGCGCGGGTGTCGTCGTCGACAGCGGCCTCAAGCGCCGCGAGATCGTCGAAGTCGACGAACTTCGCCGACCAGCCGAACCGCTTGATGGTCTGGCTGAACTGCGTGACCGTGCCGCCATAGAGGCGGGTCGAGGCGATGATGTTCTTGCCCGGTCCCATCAGCGGGAAAAGCGCCATGATCTGCGCCGCGTGGCCCGACGAGCAGCAGACCGCCCCCACGCCGCCTTCCAGCGTGGCGATGCGTTCCTGCAGGACGGCGACGGTGGGGTTCGTCAGGCGTGAGTAGATGTATCCCACCTCCTGGAGATTGAAGAGCGCCGCCGCGTGGTCGGCGTCGCGGAAGACGTAGGCCGTCGTCTGGTAGATCGGCGTCTGGCGCGCGCCAGTTGCCGGATCGGGGCGGCTGCCCGCATGGATTTGCAGGGTGTCGAAGCCGTAGGTCTTGGTCATGGGGTCCTCTCGTCATTTCGCTTCGCGGTGACGTTAGGGGAAGGCCGCGTGAGTCACAACAACGGCGCGCAGGTAATGCGAGAGACGACCGCTTCCACCGGCGCTGCGCCCCTGATAGCGTCGCGCCGATCTCAGACCGGACGGACGAACATGCCAACTCCCTTCCACCTTGCCTTCCACGTCACCGACCTCGATGCCGCGCGCGCCTTCTACGGCGGGGTGCTCGGCTGCACGGAGGGGCGTTCGACCGAGACCTGGGTCGATTTCGATTTCTTCGGCCACCAGCTTAGCCTGCATCTTGGCACGCCCTTCGCGAATGCCCCGACGGGAAAGGTCGGCGACCACATGGTGCCGATGCCGCATTTCGGGGTGGTGCTGCCGCTCGCGGACTGGAAGGCGCTGGCCGCGCGGCTGGAAGAGGCGGGCACGGAGTGGGTCCTCGCCCCCTCGGTCAGGTTCGAGGGCCAGCCGGGGGAACAGTGGACGATGTTCTTCCGCGACCCTTCGGGCAATCCGATCGAGATAAAGGGCTTCGCGGACATGGACGGGGTCTTCGCGGCGTGATGCTCAGGCCGCGACTCGGGCGCCCTTCTGGTCGATGACGAAGTCGGTGACGACGGCGCCTATCCACATGCAGAACAGCGCGAGCCACGCGGTGCCCGCGAAGATCGAGCCGCCCGAGACGCCCGCGCCGATCGCGCAGCCGCCGGCAAGCATGCCGCCGAAGCCCATCAGCGCGGCACCGATCATCGCCTTGCGCATGTTGCTTTCGCCTTCGAAGCCCTGGAACTTCAGCTTCCCGGCCACAGCGGCCGAGAGGAAGGCCCCGACGAACACGCCCGGAACGAGGCCGATGTCGAAATCGAGCACCGGGTCCGGTTCGAGGAAGAACATGAGCGTGCTTGCCGAGGGGCCGGTGAAGGTGGCCGAGGTGATGGTGACCGGTTCGAAACTGACCTGCGAAAGCCCGAACGTCAGGACCCAGCCCACGGCGACGGCGAAGCCTACGCCCGAAGCGAAGAAGAGGATCGGCACCCCGATCCGGTTGCGACGGGAAAGATAAAGGGCGACCAGCGCTGTCGCAATGCCGATACCGAGCCCCGTTCCATCCGGCAGGCCGATGGTGTCGAGGATGTGCATGTTGCGGCCGCCCTCCGTCATCCAGAGAGAAGCGAGCCGGTCGCGCAGCGGGGCCAAGGCGCCCTTGAGGCTCATCTGCGCGATGACTGCGAAGATCAGGCCGGAGACGACCGAACGCAAGTTCCCCGTCGCCGCGAGGACGAGCAGCCGCCCCGAGCAGCCGCGCGCAAGAACCATGCCCGCGCCGAACATGAGGCCTCCGATGACGGCGCCGGACCAGGATCCGGTGACGGCCATCATGCGCGCCTCGTCGGAACGCATGAGGCCGGCGAGTTCCGCCGCCTGGACCCAGACGACGGCGGTCGAAAACGTCAGGAGCCACACCGAGACGCGGGGGCCGAGCGATCCGCGCGCGAACTCCACCGTCGCGGCGCGGAGGCAGAAATTCGACCGCTGCGCAGCCACGCCGAAAATGATTCCGGTGATGAGCCCGAAAATGGCTCCCGCCGGGGCCTCCCCGAACCGTTCCACCACCGAGAGAATGTCCATGACCGCTCCTGTTCGCCGCAGCGTCGCGCGACACATGCGCGAAACTGCATCTGTCTGCCTTGATCCAGATCAGCCGGACTGCCGGAATCCTCTCGCCAAGCGGTCGCAAGAGGCGTAACTCATGCGCATGCTCTCGCGAAAATTACCCGTGAAACTTGCAGATGCCGACGCACTGCCCCGCTGGCGGCGACCCGATGCGCTCCTGTTCCTGATGGCGGCGGCGATGCCGCTCGCCTTCGCGACCTGGTCGGCGCTTCTGAACAACTTCGTCATCGACGCGGCAGGGTTCACGGGGGTGGAGATCGGCTGGCTGCACACCGTGCGCGAGATACCGGGTTTCCTCGCCATCGGCGTGATCGTTCTTCTGTGGGTGATGCGTGAACAGGTGCTCGCGCTCTCCGCGCTCGTGCTCCTCGGGGCGGCGACGGCGGTGACCGCGATGTTCCCGAGCTTCGGCGGAATCCTGATGGTCACGATGCTGTCGTCCATCGGTTTCCATTACTACGAGACGGTGAACCAGTCGCTCCAACTCCAGTGGATCGACCGCGCAAGGGCGCCTCAGACCCTTGGCTGGATCGTCGCCGTAGGGTCGGGCGCGTCGCTCGTCGCCTACGGGCTTCTCGTGGTCACGTGGAAGACCTTCGGGCTCTCCTATGGCTTCGTCTACGGTCTGGCGGGCGGGACCACGCTCGCGATCGTCATCTTCGCTGCGCTCGCCTACCCGCAGTTCGAGGCGCCGGAGCCGCAGCTCAAGCACTTCGTCCTGCGGAGGCGCTACTGGCTCTACTACGCGCTGCAGTTCATGTCGGGCGCCCGGCGGCAGATATTCGTCGTCTTCGCCGCCTTCATGATGGTGGAGCGCTTCGGCTTCGAAGTGCACGAGGTGACGGCGCTCTTCCTCATCAACTTCATGGCCAACATGGTGGCCGCGCCCTTCATGGGCCGCGCGGTCGGACGCTGGGGCGAACGGAACGCGCTGATCTTCGAATACTGCGGGCTCACGCTCGTGTTCCTCGCCTATGGCGGGATCTATTACTTCGGCTGGGGCGTCGTCCTGGCGGCCGCGCTCTACGTGATCGACCATCTGTTCTTCGCGCTGGCTTTCGCGCTTAAGACCTATTTCCAGAAGATCGCCTCACCCGGAGACATCGCCCCGACCGCGGCGGTGGCCTTCACCATCAACCATATCGCGGCGGTGTTCCTGCCCGCTGGCCTCGGCTACCTCTGGATCCGATCACCGGGCGCGGTCTTCGGCCTGGCCGCGACGATGGCCTTCACGTCCGTTCTGCTGGCATTGCTGATCCCGCGTCACCCCGAACCCGGTTACGAGACGATCTTCGCGCGCGGACTTCCCGTCGCGGCGGAGTGATCATGCGGGAGCCCGGCAAGTTCCTCACCGGAAGCCTGATGCGGCATGTCACGGTGATGTCGCTGTCCGGGACGCTCGGGCTCGGCTTTACCTTCCTCGTCGACTTCCTCGCGCTGTGGTGGATAAGCCAGCTTCGGCAGGAAAAGCTGATCGCGGCGGTGGGCATCGCCGGAACGCTCCAGTTCGCCGTCATCTCCGTCGCGATAGGGATGATGATCGGGGCGGTGGCGCTCGTGTCGCGGGCACTGGGGCAGGGCGACAAGGCGCGGGCGAGGCGGATCGCGGCCACGGCGATGGTGCTGACGTTCCTGGCGCAGAGCACGGTCGCGTTCCTGGCCTTCCTATTCCGCCGCCAGCTTCTGGCTGCCACGGGGGCCGAGGGCGAGGTGCTGGAGGAATCCGTCCGGTTCCTCGCCATCTCGCTTCCCTCGCTGCCCTTGATCGCGGTCGGCATGACCGGCTCGGCGATCCTGCGCGCGATGGGCGACGCCTGGCGTTCGGCGGCCGTCACGGTGACGGGCGGCATCCTCGCGGCGATGCTCGACCCGGTTCTGATCCTCTGGATGGGCTGGGGGATCGAGGGGGCCGCCCTGTCGATCGTGCTGTCCCGGGCGGCCATGGCGGCGGCGGGGCTGTGGTTTGTGATGGTGACGCACGACATGCTCGCGCGGCCGGCGGCGGAGGATGTGCGCCTGTTTGCCCGGCCCTATTTCGGCATCGCCATTCCCGCCATCGCCACCCAGCTTTCGACGCCTTTCGGCAACTGGATCCTGACGCGTGCGATGGCCGAACACGGCGAGAGCGCGGTTGCGGGGTGGGGCGTGGTCTTGCGGCTCACGATCCTCGCCTTCGGGGGGATCTTCGCCTTGTCAGGGGCGATCGGCGGGATCATCGGCCAGAACTGGGGCGCCGGCCGCGCGGACCGGGTCGAGGGCGCTTTTGTCGCCGCGCTGAAATACTGCGCGGTCTACACGCTTGCGGTCTGGGCCTTGATGGCTGCCCTCTCGGGACCGATCTCCGACTCCTTCGGGCTGTCCGACCAGGGCGCAGGCGTCGTGCGCGCCTTCACCCATTACGCCGCCGGTGCCTTCATCTTCACCGGGGCGCTGTTCGTGGCGAATGCGACCTTCAACAACCTCGGCCGACCCTTGTGGAGCACGGCCGCGACCTGGATGCGGGACGGTCTGCTGATGGTGCCTCTCGCCTATGCCATGGGCGCCGCGGCCGGAGAGGTGGGCGTGGTCTGGGCGCAGGCCGTGGCAAACGTGGCGGCGGGAACGATCGCGGCGGTGCTGGCCTGGCGCTATATCGGCACCCTGCGCAGGCGCCACGGTTCGGGGGCCGCGCCGGTCGCCGGCGAATAGCCAAGCCCGGAATCGCTCATCTCTTCGCGGGGCCGTGGGCTCCGTGCTTGACGCAAGCCGGCGCGGGGCCTATCCGGCGCAGACCCTGCAGGAGAAGTCCCATGGCCACCTGGACCGCATTCACCACCTTGCCAAACCGTGCCTCCGCCGAGGCGCTTGGCGAGGCGCTCGAGGCGCTGCCCCCCGAGCCGGAAGGCGTCGGAGTCTTCGAGATCGAGGATGGTTCGGGCCGCTGGGAAGTGGGTGGCTATTTCACCGAAGCGCCGGACGAGACGGTACTCGCGCTCCTCGCCGCCGCTCATTCGGCCAACCCGTTCGCCGTTTCCGAGTTGCCCGAGACCGACTGGGTCGCCCATGTTCGCCGGGAACTGCGTCCCGTCGAGGCGGGGCGCTTCTTCGTTCACGGAAGCCACGATGCGGAAAAGGTGCCCGAGGGCCGCGTCGGTCTGCTGATCGACGCTGCGATGGCCTTCGGAACCGGGCACCACGGCACGACGCTCGGCTGCCTGAAGGCGATCGATCTGATGGCGAGCGAGGGCTTCGAACCCGCCACTGTCGCCGACATCGGCTGCGGCACCGCTGTCCTTGCGATGGCGGCGGCGATCGCGTGGCCCGAGAGCACCGTCATCGCATCTGACATCGACGCGCAGGCGGTCGAGGTCGCGGAGGCAAACCTGCGCATCAACGGGTTGTCGGAGCGTGTGGATTGCGTCGAGGCGGAGGGATTCGCTCACCCCGACCTGGAATCGACCGGCCCCTTTGACCTCATTCTTGCCAATATCCTTATGGGGCCGTTGATAGATCTTGCCCCTACGATGGCAGAGAACTGTCGTTCGGATGGCCGCGCGGTGCTCTCGGGGATACTCGTGCAGCAGGCCGACGCGGTGATTTCTGCCTATGAATCCAATGGGTTCCGTCTGGAGCGCAGGGACGATATCGGCGAGTGGACGACCCTGGTTCTGCGTCGCTCCTGACAGCCGCAGGTTCGCTTCCTTGACCCGTGGCCGCAATGTTGCCACAATTTCCACGTAGTTTTTTTGTAATTGTTCATTCGAGTTGGAAAGCTGCCATGCGCGACCCGAACATGAAGAATTTCCAGGGCCGACTGAGGCGCATCGAGTCCATCCATCGTTCCGGTGGCGGGTTCGAGGCTGCGGGAACCCTTGGACACAGTTACTACACCAATCTCAAGCGCCGTCGCGGCGCGAGCCGTTGGATCCTTCCGCTCGCCCTCGTTCTTGGCGCCGTCATCCTGGTGAAGGGTGCGGTTCACGCCCAGATCGGTGCGGCGACGTATGACTCGCGTATCGAGACGATGCGCGCAGGCGATACGGCGGATCGGATCGGGGCCTACGTGCTGCAGGCGGATCCGCTGACGCTTTTCGTTTCGGACTTCTTCCGCACCTTCCACTGAAGAGGCCGGGGCGGACCGTAGAATTGCAAAGGCCGCGCGAGTTGAGCTCGCGCGGCCTTTTGCTCGCCTTGACTATATGTCAGTCGCGCGCAGCGATCGCCTCGATGTCACCGCGGCAGAGACCGATGTCGTTCAGCTCGCGGTCGGAGAGCTGCGACAGCGCCTTGCGCGTGGTGCGTGCGTCGTTCCATTTGGTCACAAATGCAACGAGGCGGGCGACGTTCCCCGAGAAGCTGGTGTGAGCAACGGGGCGGGTGGTTTCAAAGACGGCCATTTCCTGCTTCCTTCACGATTTGCCTTGGTTTGAGGCAGCGTTCCATGTTGCCGCACATAGAAGTGTCGAATTGCCGAAACAAGCGACGTGGGATCAGTCCGGACATGCGTTTTTTGCATGTCTCGCAACGCCTTTAGCACCTGGTCGCGAAAAGGCATTTCGCACCCGCAGAAAGTGTCGTTTTCTGCAGGTGCGAAGGCGATTTCCGGACGCGGAGCTCACATTGTCGCGAAATTGCGCCCGGGGCATTCGGACTGGCGGATGTTCGCTTTTCGTGCTAGTCGTGTCCGAAAAGCAACAGGGCGAAAGCCCGGAATGGCGAGGGCAGTATGCGCGTAGTGGGAATCGACCCCGGATTGCGCCATCTCGGCTGGGGCGTGATCGAGGTTTCGGGCTCGCGACTCGCGCATGTCGGCAACGGGATAATCCATACCGAGGCAGGAGAACTGGCCGGACGGCTGATGATCCTGCACCGCGATCTGAGTGATGTCCTTGCGCGGTTCATGCCAACGGCAGCTGCGGTGGAGCAGACCTTCGTCAACAAGGACGGCGTGGCCACCCTGAAACTGGGCCAGGCGCGCGGCGTCGCGATGCTTGCGGTCGCCCAGGCCGGGCTGCCCATCGGGGAATATGCGCCCAATGCCGTGAAGAAGTCGGTGGTGGGCGTCGGTCACGCGGACAAGGCTCAGATCGCGCATATGGTGCGCTTCCAACTGCCGGGCGTCGAACTTGCCGGTCCTGACGCGGCGGACGCGTTGGCCGTTGCGATTTGCCATGCCCATCACCTTCAATCCGCCTCACGGCTGATCCCTGCGCGGGTGCGGGCATGATCGGGCGCATCGCCGGAACCATCCTGCACCGGGCGATGGACCACGTTCTCATCGACGTTCGGGGCGTGGGCTATGTCGTCCACGTCAGTCAGCGCACGGCCGCCGCGCTGCCGCCGGTCGGTGAGGCTGTCGCGCTCTATACCGATCTTCTCGTGCGCGAGGATCTTCTGCAGCTCTTTGGCTTCCCGACCCTCCTGGAGAAGGAATGGCACCGTCTTCTGATGACGGTGCAGGGCGTAGGCGCGAAGGCGTCGATGGCGATCCTCGGGACGCTCGGGGCGGAAGGTGTCAGCCGTGCCATCGCTCTGGGCGACTGGGGGGCGGTCAAGGCCGCGCCCGGCGTCGGGCCGAAGCTGGCGCAGCGGCTGGTGATGGAGTTGAAGGACAAGGCGCCCTCGGTCATGGCCCTGGGTGGAGCGTTGACCGTCGATCTGCCGGCGTCGGACGACGTCGTGGAACCCGCGCCGAAACCGGCGAAGGCTCCCGCAACGCGGCCCGCACCTTCCGCCGCGGCGAGCGCGGAGGCGCTGTCGGCATTGGTGAACCTCGGCTACAGCCAGGGGGAGGCTGCTTCCGCGGTCGCGGAGGCCTCGGCCGGCGACGAGGCTGCCGGAACGCCCGCGCTGATCCGCGCTGCGCTCAAACTGCTTGCGCCGAAGGGCTGAGCCTATGACAGGACCCGACCCGACCCTCCGCCCCGATCCCTTGCCGGAAGATGCCGACCGGGCTCTGCGGCCTCAGCTTCTTTCGGACTTCGTCGGCCAGGAAGAAGCGCGCGCCAACCTGCGCGTCTTCATCGAAAGCGCGCGGCGGCGGGGCGAGGCGATGGACCACACGCTGTTCCACGGCCCCCCCGGCCTCGGGAAGACGACGCTTGCCCAGATCATGGCTCGGGAGCTTGGCGTGAACTTCCGGATGACCTCCGGACCTGTGCTGGCGCGGGCGGGCGACCTTGCCGCGATCCTCACCAATCTCGAGGCGCGCGACGTCCTTTTCATCGACGAGATCCACCGCATGAACCCGGCGGTCGAGGAGGTGCTCTACCCCGCGATGGAGGACTTCGAGCTCGACCTCGTGATCGGGGAGGGACCCGCCGCGCGGACAGTGCGGATCGAGTTGCAGCCCTTCACCCTCGTCGGCGCCACGACCCGGCTTGGCCTGCTGACGACGCCGCTCCGCGACCGTTTCGGCATTCCGACGCGGCTCCAATTCTACACGATTGTCGAACTTGACCACATCGTCACCAGGGGGGCGCGGCTCATGGGCCTGCCCGCGGACGCCGAGGGAACGCTGGAGATTGCCCGGCGCGCGCGCGGAACGCCCCGGATAGCCGGGCGGCTTCTTCGGCGGGTCGCAGACTTCGCCCTTGTCGAGGGCGACGGGCGGCTGACGAAGGAAATTGCGGATTCCGCATTGACCCGGCTTGGCGTCGATCACCTCGGTCTCGACGCAGCGGACCGCCGTTATCTCACGCTCATGGCGGAGAACTACGCCGGCGGGCCTGTCGGGGTGGAGACACTCGCCGCGGCCTTGTCGGAAAGCCGCGACGCGATCGAGGAAGTGATCGAGCCCTACCTTCTCCAGCAGGGGCTCATCCAGCGGACGCCGCGGGGGCGGATGCTGGCCTCGAAAGCCTGGACGCATCTCGGAATGGATCCGCCGAAGGGCGCGGGGCAGGGCGACCTGTTCGGCGCGTGAGAGCGGTTGGCGTTTTGCAGCAAAGCGCACGGCAACGCCCGGAAAATGTAGGAAAACGGCAAGAACGCCATCCAGACGAAAAGGAACCTCGTGCCGATGGATAGCTCAGCCCCCGAGGCCCTGTTCACCAGCCCTGACGGAAAGTACCACTTCGCCCGCTGGGGGCGCCCGATCGCGCCGGTGGTCTTCGGCGTGGAGGAAGAAACCCTTCGCACCGTCAAGGGGGCCATCGAGGCGGTGACGGGGCTTGCCGGTCATACCGTTGCGGAAACCGACCCGGAGCTTGGCGCGAACCTGATGCTCTTCTTTTTCCGTGAATGGCGCGAGCTTTCCGACGTGCCGAACCTCGATCGGCTCATTCCCGGCCTGCACGACCTCGTGGAACGGCTTGAGGAGGTTGGGGCGAACCAGTACCGGGTCTTCCGTTTCGACGAAGCCGGGGCGATCCGGGCCTGCTTCGCATTCCTCAGGATCGACGAAGATCTCGCGGCGCTTCCCGCCGAGGTGATCGCCCTGGACCAGGCGGTGCGCATGATCCTCAACTGGTCTGACCGGGCCTTTGCAGCCCGCTCGCCTCTTGCCGAAGCGGGAGGCCGGCTCATGCTGCGGCCGGAAATCGCCGCCGTGATCCGCGCGGCCTACGACCCGGTAATGCCGGCTTCGGCGATGGATCCGTCCCATGCCTTGCGGCTTGCGGCGCGGATGAGCCTGCCTGGCCCTGGCGCGCAGTGAAGTCGCCGGCGACCAGAGACACCAAAGCTCAGGCGCGGACTTGCCACGAGGGCGGTCGGCGATTACCCGGGTAGCGTTCAAACGAGGCGGCACGGACACATGGCCCACAGTTTCGCAGTGCGCGTCTACTACGAGGACACGGACCTCGCCGGGATCGTCTATTACGCCAACTACCTGAAGTTCATAGAGCGCGCCCGGACCGAATGGGTTCGCGAGCTCGGGGTCGACCAGGCGAAGCTGCGCGCCGAGGCGGGGATCGTCTTCGCGGTGCGCCGGGTGGTGGCGGAGTATCTGCGGCCGGCACGGTTTGACGACGAGTTGCGCGTGGAGACGCGGCTTCTCGCGCAGACCGGCGCGCGGATCGCGCTGTCGCAGGACGTGATGCGGGGCGACGAGCGGCTGTTTTCGTCCGAAGTGACGCTCGTTTGCCTGACCGAAACCGGTGCGCCGGCGCGGCTGCCGGCGGATATCCGCCAGAAACTGTGCGGCGCGACGGATTAGTTCCGGCGCAGCCACGCTCATGACGCAGATGTGTTGGCAATCACCCTAAAATCGCGGTAGAAACCCTGATAATCAGAGCCGCGTAATCCAAGCGTGGCCCAACCGGCGAGCAGTGACTGATGGAAACCGAAGCCCTTGCGATGGCGCAGGAGATTGACTTCTCCTTGCTGGCACTCTTTGCGCGCGCCTCACTGACTGTGAAACTCGTGATGATCCTCCTGATCGTGGCCTCCTTCTGGTCCTGGTCGATCATCATCCAGAAGTTCATCGCCTACCGTCTTGCGCGGCGCGAGGCGGCGATCTTCGACCGGGCTTTCTGGTCCGGCGAGCCGCTGGACGAGCTTTTCGAGACGCTGGGGCCGGAACCCGACGGCGCCTCCGAAAAGATCTTCGCCTCCGGCATGATGGAATGGCGTCGCAGCCACCGGCAGGACGGAAAGCTCATCATGGGCGCACAGGCGCGTATCGACCGGTCGATGGACGTGGCGATCGCGAAACAGGCCGAATACCTTCAGTCCGGCCTGCCGTTCCTCGCGACGGTCGGTTCGACGGCGCCGTTCGTGGGCCTCTTCGGGACGGTCTGGGGGATCAAGGTCGCCTTCGAGGAAATCGCGATTTCGCAGAACACCTCGCTCGCCGTCGTGGCGCCGGGCATCGCGGAAGCGCTTCTGGCCACCGGTCTCGGCCTTCTGGCGGCAATCCCGGCGGTGATCTTCTACAACAAGCTTTCGACCGACAGCGACCGGATCGTGTCGGGCTACGAGGCGTTCGCGGACGAATTCTCCACGATCCTGTCGCGTCAGCTGGACGCGGGGTGACGGGATGGGCGCCGGCGTAATGAAGAAGACCGCGGGCGGTGGACGCCGTCGGCGGGGGGCACGCGGCAAGCACGCCGCGATGAGCGAGATCAACGTCACGCCGATGGTCGACGTCATGCTCGTGCTTCTGATCATCTTCATGGTGGCGGCGCCGCTTCTGACCGTGGGGGTCCCACTGGAGCTTCCCAAGACCGCGGCGCAGGCGGTTCCGACCGAGCAGGAGGAGCCGCTGACCGTCTCGATCCAGGTCGACGGGGCGATCTCGATCCAGAACACGCAGGTGCCGGAAGAGGAACTGATCGGCAAGCTTCGCGCCATAGCGGCGGAGCGGTCGTCCAACAAGCTCTTCCTTCGGGCGGACGGCGCGATCCCCTATGAGCGCGTCGTGCAGGTCATGGGCGCGCTGAACGCGGGTGGCTTCACGGAGATCATCCTGGTGACGGACGCCGGCGGACCGCGGATGGACGCGGCCGTCAACAACTAAACGCAGGAGCGCGCAGACGGGGCGATGGACAGACCGGCGAGCATAGGCACGGCGGTTTCGGCGGCAGGACATGCGAGCCTGATCGTCTGGATCCTGTTTGGCGGGATGCTGTTCCATCCGCAGCCCTCCGAACCCGTGGCGCTGGCCGAAGTCACGCTGATGAGCGAGGCGGAGTTCGCCGCGCTGACGGCCGCGGCAGCGCGTGCGCCCGAGGTGACGCCGGAGGCTCCGGAAGTGACGGGAGCGCCCGAGTCTGAACCCGTGCCGGAAACTCCAACCGAGGAGTTGCCGCCCGAGACGCCGCTGGCCGAGCCGGAGCAGGCCGCGCCGCCTGAACCGGAGCCGGAGGTGGAGGTCGTCGAACCGGAGCCGCCGACGCCCCCCGCGCCGGAGGTAACGGAAGCCCCGCCGCTGCCGACGCCGCCGGTGGAGGAGCCTTCCACGACCGTCCTGCCGGAGATCAGCCCGGAATCGAAGCCACGGGCGGCACCGCGCGTGGCGCCGACGCCGTCGGAGGCCCCGGAAGTCGATGCCGAGGTGGCGGAAACCGCCGTCGAGGAGACGCGGCCCGAACCTGCGCCTGAACCCGAGCCCGAACCGGAGCCACCGGTCGAGGAAGCCGCGCCGCCGGAGGCCACGACGGAGATCGTGACCGAAGCGACCGAAACCGACGACAAGCCCGAAAGCTCGGCGCCCTTGAGTTCCGCGCGCCCGAGATCGCGGCCCGACAAGCCGAAGCCCGCTCCGGAGCCGGTGCCCGAGGAAACGCAGACCGCATCCGCTCCAGAGCCCGAAAAGCCGGCGGCCGATGCGATCGCCGACGCGCTGGCCGAAGCGATGGCCGCCGAAGAGACTGGCGAGACGCAGGCAGGGACCGGCACGGCGCCCTCCGGGCCGCCGATGACCTCTGGCGAGAAGGACGCGCTGATCCTCGCGGTCAAGCAGTGCTGGAACGTGGGCGCCCTGTCGACGGAAGCCCTGCGCACGATCGTCACGGTCGGCGTGTCGATGGGGCCGGATGGTAAGCCCGACGCGGGTTCGATCCGCCTGATCGGCTACGAGGGCGGATCGGATGCCGCGGCCCAGCAGGCCTACGAGGCCGGGCGCCGCGCGATCCTGCGCTGCGCGCGGGACGGCTATCCGCTTCCGGCGGAGAAATACGAACAGTGGCGCGAACTCGAAGTCGTCTTCAATCCCGAGAAGATGAGGCTGAAGTGACGATGCGCGCCCCGAAAAAGATCGCCGCTGCTGGCCACCCCGACGCCGCAGCCAGAAATCAAAAGAGCCAGAGGGACAGATGCCCATGCTCCGCCACCTGATTGCCGCAGTCGCCCTCCTGGGCCTCATCCCCGTCGCCGCGCCGGCGCAGGAAGGTCCGCTGAGGATCGAGATCACCGAGGGCGTGATCGAACCGATGCCCTTCGCCATACCGCGCTTCGTCGCGGAGAACCCCGCCGCGACGGACTACGCGGCAAGCCTCGCCCGTGTCGTTGCGGACGACCTGATCGGAACGGGGCTGTTCCGCGAGGTGCCCGAAGGCTCCCACATCGCGCGGGTGACGAGCTTCGAGGCCCCGGTTTCCTATCCGGACTGGAAGGCGATCAACATCGAGGCGCTGGTGACCGGTGGCGTAAGCCTTGGTTCGGACGGGCGGCTCACGGTGAAGTTCCGTCTGCACGACGTGACCTCGGGCGTGCCGCTCGACGGGTTCCAGTTCGGCGGGCCGGCGGACAGCTGGCGCCGGATGGCGCACAAGGTCGCGGACGTCGTCTATTCGCGGATCACGGGCGAGACCGGCTATTTCGACAGCCGCGTCGTCTTCGTGTCCGAGAGCGGACCGAAGGATGCGCGGCTCAAGCGGCTTGCCGTCATGGATTATGACGGCGCGAACGTGCAGTACCTCACGGACAGTTCCACGATCGTCATCGCGCCGCGGTTCTCGCCGGATGGCGGCCGCATCCTCTACACCTCATTCGAATCCGGTTTCCCGCGCATCAAGGTGATGGACGTGGCGAGCGTCCAGTCCCGCACCTTCGCGGAACAGCCCGGCACGATGACCTTCGCGCCGCGGTTCTCTCCGGACGGCTCGGCGGTGGTCTACTCGCTGGAGCAGGGCGGAAACACCGACCTCTGGCGCCTCGACCTCGGGTCGGGCCAGCCGACGCGGCTGACCAATGCCCCGTCGATCGAAACCGCGCCGTCCTATTCGCCGGACGGCAGCCGGATGGTCTTCGAAAGCGACCGCTCGGGCACCCAGCAGCTTTACGTCATGTCCGCAGGCGGAGGGGAGCCCGCCCGCATCAGCTTCGGCGAAGGACGTTATGGCACGCCGGTCTGGTCGCCGAAGGGCGACTACATCGCCTTCACCAAGCAGCACGCGGGCCGGTTCCACATCGGCGTCATGCGGGCAGACGGGTCCGAGGAGCGGCTTCTCACGGCGTCGTTCCTCGACGAGGGCCCGACCTGGGCGCCGAACGGCCGCGTGATCATGTTCACCCGCCAGACCGCCGGCGCGGGCGGTGAGCCTGCGCTTTATTCGGTCGACATTTCCGGGCGGAACCTGAAGCGCATCCCCACTCCGGGCCCGGCTTCGGACCCGGCCTGGTCCCCGCTTCTCCCCTGAGGGCGGGCGTTCCCAAAGCCTGGACGGAATGATAGTGTAACTCCATCGAGCAAAGAACAGAGGCGGTAACCCGATGAAACATCTCTCCAAGGTCCTGATGCTGACGGCCGCGCTGGCCCTCTCGGCCTGTAACAACCCAGACCGTTACGGCGCGGGCGGGCCCGGTGGCGCGGGCGGAGCCGGCGGCATGGGCGGAATCGACTCGGCGAGCCTCGGCGACCCGAACAACCCGAACTCGCCGGCCTATTTCGCGCAGACGATCGGCGACAAGGTCCTCTTCGCGGTCGACCAGTACTCGCTGACGCCCCAGGCGCAGCAGATCCTGACGGCGCAGGCGGTCTGGATGAACCAGCACCCGGAATACACCGCGATCGTCGAAGGCCATGCCGACGAACAGGGCACGCGGGAATACAACCTCGCGCTCGGCGCGCGCCGCGCGACGGCGGTTCAGGAATACCTGATCTCGCAGGGCGTCTCGCCGGCCCGTCTGCGCACGGTGTCCTATGGCAAGGAGCGCCCGCTCGCGGTCTGCTCGGAAGAAGCCTGCTACGCCCAGAACCGCCGCGCGGTGACGGTGCTGGCCACCGGCGCGGGCGTCTGAGAGACGCCGACCTGAAGGAGGGCGCATGATCCGGCTTTCCGTTCTTCTCCTCTGGTTCGGGGCCTTCTCGGCCCCGGCCTTCGCGCAGGACGAAACCATCGCCGACATCAGGGCCGAACTCGCGGCCCTGGCCGCCGATCTGCAGGCACTGCGGGCGGAACTCGTGTCATCGGGCCAGGCCGGGATGCAGGCCGCGGGCGGCGCCTCGGCGCTCGACCGGATGAACGCGATGGAGGCTGAGATCGTGCGTCTCACCTCGGTCACCGAGGCCTTGCAGAACAAGGTGGACCGGGTCGTCGCGGACGGGACGAACCGGATCGGCGACCTCGAGTTCCGGCTGTGCGAACTCGAAGAGGGTTGCGACATCTCGAGCCTGCCGGTCACGGCGACGCTTGGCGGCGGAGCTCCGGCGCCGGGCCCGGTGACGCCTGCGCCCGCAGCGCCGACGGCGTCCCAGCCGGAGCTTGCCGCGAACGAACAGGCAGATTTCGACCGGGCCAAGGCGGCCTACGAAGACGGCAACTTTCAGGACGCCGCGGATCTCTTTGCGGCCTTCACCGAGACCTACACGGGCGGGCCCCTGACCGGAGAGGCGCATTTCATGCGCGGCGAGGCGCTGGCCCAGACGGGTGCAACCTCGGCCGCCGCTCGGGCCTACCTCGAGGCGTTTTCCGGACAGCCGGACGGGCCGGTCGCCGCGCAGAGTCTACTGAGGCTCGGCCAGTCGCTCGGGCAACTCGGCCAGCTGCAGGAGGCGTGCGTTACGCTCGCCGAAGTCGGGGCGCGTTTCCCCGGCAGCGCCTCCGTCGCGGAGGCTCAGGCGACGATGCAGAATCTCGGGTGCCAGTGAGCGACGCGGAACTTCTTCAGACGATCGTGGAATTCCTTGCGCCGAGGCGGATCTTTCGCCTCGGCGTCGCCGTTTCCGGGGGCGGAGATTCCACGGCGCTCCTGCATCTGCTTGCAGCCTGGGCGCGGGAGCACGGCGCCGAGATCGCGGCGGTGACGGTCGACCACGGGCTGCGTCCCGGCTCGGCCGCGGAGGCGGCGGCGGTGGCGCGGATCTGCGCCGGGCTCGGCGTTCCGCACGAAACGCTGCGCTGGCACTGGGACGGAGAGGGCAATCTCCAGGACCAGGCGCGGCGGGCAAGGTTGACCCTGATCGCGGATTGGGCAAGGGGCAGGGGGATCGGCGCGGTGGCGCTTGGCCATACGCGTGACGATCAGGCCGAGACCTTCCTGATGCGGCTTGCGAGAGGCGCGGGAGTGGATGGGCTGTCAGGCATGTCCCCGGAACGGCACGCGGAGGGTATCCAATGGCTGCGCCCGCTCCTGACGCGGTCGAGGGCGGAGCTCAGGGATTGGCTGGCGGGCTCCGGACTCGCATGGTTCGACGATCCCTCGAACGAAAACCCGGATTTCGACCGGGTGAAGGCCCGGCGGGCCATCGGGCTGCTCGCACCCCTGGGGGTCGAGGTCGAAGATCTGGCGGCGGCCGCCGGGCGGCTCTCCGTCGCGCGGGCGGCGCTTGCGGAATTCGCCGCCAGGACGGCGGCTCAGATCGTCCGCGTCGAGGCTGGCGATGTGGTCTTCGAACGTGAGGGTTTCGTTTCGGTGCCAAGGGAGACGCAGCTCAGACTGTTGTCCCATGCGCTGCGCTGGGTAGCCTCGGCGGAATACGGCCCCCGCTTCGCACCTTTGGAAGAGTCGTTGGAAGCGGTCGCGGAGCCCGCGCGCCGGGTCCTGCACGGCTGCCTGATTTCGTCGAACAAGCGTGAGGTCCGCGTGACCCGCGAGTACCAGGCGGTCCGGGACCTTTCGTGCAAGCCTGGCGACACCTGGGATGGGCGTTGGATGGTGAGGGGAGAAGAGGCGCCGGGGCTCGACGTCCGTGCGTTGGGTGAAACCGGTCTTCGCGACTGTCAAAATTGGCGTGAGGTCGGGATTCCGCGAACGACGCTTATCTCGACGCCTTCGGTCTGGCGGGAGGACAAGCTGATTGCCGCGCCGCTGGCAGGCAAGCCGGAGGGTTGGGTCGCCGAACTCACTGGCGGAAAAGAGCAATTTCTTGCGAGCCTGACCGCCGCGTGAAGCCGGGCATCGGATGGCGCAATGCGCGGTTGGCCGCGCATCGCGGCAGGCATGGCCACCCGGGTGCCGGTGGGAACCTGCCTGCGACGGCTTGGCCCGACCATCCGTGATTTTATCGCATTGAACGGGCGGCCTTTATCTCTATCTTAAGGAGCGAGGTGCCGAAGGCCTTGCTTTTGCGCCTCTCGATGGAATTTCGGAGGAAACTCTCTTGGGTAACGCGCGCAACGTCGCATTCTGGGTCGTGCTGTTTCTGCTGATCCTCGCGCTGTTCAACCTGTTCGGCGGCAGCCAGAGCACGATGAATTCGCAGACGATCAGCTATTCGGAATTCATCTCTCGGGTGGAGAGCGGCGAAGTCACCAGCGTCGTCCTCGACGGGGAGCAGGTGCTCGTCCGCGGCAAGGACGGACGCCAGTATTCGACCGTCAAGCCTGAGAGCGATGAAATCACCGACCGGCTCATTGCCAACAACGTCGAGGTGCGGGTTGAGCGTCAGGAGCAATCCGGCTTCCTGTCTATCCTTGGCGTGTGGCTCCCGTTCCTTCTCCTGATCGGTGTGTGGATCTTCTTCATGAACCGCATGCAGGGCGGTGGACGCGGCGGCGCGATGGGCTTCGGCAAGTCGCGTGCGAAGCTGCTGACCGAGAAGCATGGGCGCGTGACATTCGACGACGTGGCCGGTATCGACGAGGCGAAGGAAGAACTCGAGGAGATCGTCGAGTTCCTCCGGAACCCGCAGAAGTTTTCGCGCCTCGGCGGCAAGATCCCGAAAGGCGCGCTGCTTGTCGGCCCGCCGGGCACGGGCAAGACGCTGCTGGCTCGCGCGATCGCGGGCGAGGCGGGCGTTCCGTTCTTCACCATTTCGGGCTCCGACTTCGTCGAGATGTTCGTGGGTGTCGGTGCGTCCCGCGTGCGCGACATGTTCGAGCAGGCGAAGAAGAACGCGCCCTGCATTGTGTTCATCGACGAAATCGACGCCGTCGGCCGTTCGCGCGGCGTCGGCTTTGGTGGCGGCAATGACGAACGCGAGCAGACGCTGAACCAGCTTCTCGTGGAGATGGACGGCTTCGAGGCGAACGAAGGGATCATCATCGTCGCGGCCACCAACCGCAAGGACGTGCTCGACCCCGCGCTTTTGCGTCCGGGCCGTTTCGACCGGCAGATCCACGTCCCGAACCCCGACATCAAGGGACGGGAGAAGATCCTCAATGTCCACGCCCGCAAGGTGCCGCTGGCGCCCGATGTCGACCTGCGCATCATCGCGCGCGGCACGCCGGGTTTCTCTGGCGCGGACCTTGCCAACCTCGTGAACGAGGCGGCCCTGATGGCCGCGCGCGTCGGCCGTCGTTTCGTTGCCATGGGCGATTTCGAGGCCGCGAAGGACAAGGTCATGATGGGTGTCGAGCGCCGCTCGATGGTCCTGACCGCCGAACAGAAGGAGATGACCGCCTATCACGAGGCCGGTCACGCGATCGTCGGGCTCAACCTCGACAAGTGCGACCCGGTCTACAAGGCGACGATCATCCCGCGCGGCGGAGCTCTCGGCATGGTGGTGAGCCTGCCGGAGATGGACAAGCTCAACTACCACAAGGATGAGGCCAAGCAGAAGATCGCCATGACCATGGCGGGCAAGGCGGCCGAGATCATCAAGTGGGGCGACGAGCGCGTGTCGAACGGCCCTGCCGGCGACATTCAGCAGGCCTCCGCGATCGCGCGGGCCATGGTGATGCGCTGGGGCATGTCCGACAAGGTCGGCAACATCGACTATTCGGAAGCCCATGAGGGCTATCGTGGCACCACCGGCGGTTTCTCTGTCTCGGCGAAGACGAAGGAGCTGATCGAGGAAGAAGTGAAGCGCTTCATCGAAGATGGCTACCAGACCGCCCGCACGATCATCCTGGATCACCAGGAGGAGTTCGAGCGCCTGGCGAAGGGGCTTCTGGAATACGAGACGCTCACCGGCGACGAGATCCAGAAGGTGATGAAGGGCGAGTCCCTCGACAGTGGGGATGACAGCACGCCGCCGCCTTCGGGCGCCGCGCCGTCGGTCACCTCCATCCCGAAGACGAAGAAGCCCAAGGCGCCGAAGGGCGGCGGCCTTCCGGAGCCCTCGGCCTGAGGCCCGTGATGGCAGCGCCCGACTGGAACCCGGAAACCTACTCTCGGTTTCGGGGGCTCCGGCTCCGGCCCGCGCTCGATCTTCTTGCGCAGGTGCAGGAGTTGCCGGAGGGCGCTGTCGTCGATCTTGGATGTGGTTCGGGCGCCGTGGGTGGCGCCCTTGCCGCGCGATTTCCCGATCGCGATCTGATCGGGGTCGACAATTCCCCCGCGATGCTTACCGAGGCGGAGGAGACCGGCCACTACGGGACTCTTGCGGCGGTTGACGCAGCCGACTGGGAGCCCGAGGAACCGGTCGCCCTCATCTTTTCCAATGCTGCCCTGCACTGGCTCGACGATCACGAGGCCCTGATGCCGCGGCTGGCCGGGTTCCTCGCGCCTGGCGGCACACTCGCCGTGCAGATGCCGCGGCAGGTCTTCGCGCCGTCGCACCGGTTCCTGCGGGAATTCGCGGCCGACATGTTCCCTGACCGTTTCGATTTTGCCGACTGGCGGCCACCCGTTGCGGCACCGGTCGATTATCACCGGATGCTTGCCCCCGTGGGGCGCGTCAGTGTCTGGGAAACGGACTACGTCCAGAAGCTCGAGGCGGTGGAAAGCGGTCACCCCGTCCGACGCTTCACCGAATCCACCGCGATGCGGCCTTTCCTCGCGAAGCTGGCGGATTGGGAAGCGCAGGCATTCATCCGCCGCTACGAGGAGGCGTTGGCCTCTGCCTATCCCGTGGAGGATGACGGCGCCGTCCTGTTTCCTTTCCGGCGGGTGTTCTTCACTCTGACGGTCTGAGCCGGGGAGGGGCCGTGCCCGCGCTCAAACCCACCGGGTTCGTCGGACGCGTCGCTTGGTTGGGGCGCGTCACGGGTGAACGAAAGCTGCTCACTGCCGAGCCTGCGAAGGAACTCTTCGCCTCCTTCGCCGGAATAGCGGGCGAAGCGCATCAGGGGCTGACGCGCCCATCTTGCAGCCGTGTTGCCGCGCAATATCCGAAAGGCACGGAAATCCGGAACACGCGCCAGGTTTCCATCCTGTCCTTGGAGGAAATGGCGGATATTGCCCGTGACATGGGCCTTCCGTCGCTTGATCCCGCGCTTCTCGGCGCGACGATGGTGATCGGGGGGATTCCGGATTTCAGCCATCTTCCGCCTTCGTCACGCCTCCAGGGCGAAAGCGGCGCAACGCTCGTCGTCGACATGCAGAATCGGCCCTGCGCGATTCCGGCCAAGGCAATCGAGGCCGCTTGCCCGGGAAAGGGCAAGTTGTTCCTGCCTGCGGCGAAGGGTCGGCGCGGGGTCACGGCCTGGGCCGAACGCGAGGGATTGTTCCGTCTGGGAGATGCGGTTCGTCTGCATGTCCCGGACCAGCGAGCGTGGCAATATCTGGACGTCGCGCGGGAAGGATGAGAACCAGGTGTCGCGTAGAACAAAAATTCCATATTGACGCAGAATGGCATTTCGTTCCAGAAAATGGCACTTTCAATGTGCCGTCTGGCGAATCCGCCAAAGGAAATGTCGGAAACCATCCTTATGGGAAGCGCGGGCGCGGCTATACGAAGGCTGACCGATTAAGGCCAGCCGACAAGGAGAGAGCGCGCCATGGCTGTGAAAACAGATATCGAGATTGCCCGCGAGGCGAAGAAGAAACCGATCCTCGAGATTGGCCAGAAGCTTGGCATTCCCACCGAGCACCTCCTGCCCTACGGCCATGACAAGGCCAAGGTCAGCCAGGAGTTCATCTCGTCGCTTGGCGACAAGCCCGACGGGAAACTGATCCTCGTTACCGCGATCAACCCGACGCCCGCGGGCGAAGGCAAGACGACGACCACCGTTGGCCTCGGCGACGGTCTGAACCGTATCGGCAAGAAGGCCGTGATTTGCATCCGCGAAGCCTCGCTTGGCCCGAACTTCGGCATGAAGGGCGGCGCAGCGGGCGGCGGCTATGCCCAGGTCGTTCCGATGGAGGACATGAACCTCCACTTCACCGGCGACTTCCACGCGATCACTTCGGCGCACAACCTGCTGTCGGCGATGATCGACAACCACATCTACTGGGGCAACGAGCAGGAAATCGACACCCGCCGCGTTTCCTGGCGTCGCGTCATGGACATGAACGACCGCGCGCTGCGTGACATCGTGGTGTCGCTCGGCGGCGTTGCGAACGGCTTCCCGCGTCAGGCCGGCTTCGACATCACCGTGGCCTCCGAGGTCATGGCGATCCTCTGCCTCTCGAAAGACCTCGAGGACCTTCAGAAGCGCCTCGGCGACATCGTCGTGGCATACCGCCGCGACAAGTCGCCGGTCTACTGCCGCGACATCAAGGCCGATGGTGCGATGACGGTCCTTCTCAAGGATGCGATGCAGCCGAACCTCGTGCAGACGCTCGAGAACAACCCGGCCTTCGTCCACGGCGGCCCGTTCGCGAACATCGCTCACGGTTGTAACTCGGTCATCGCCACGAAAACTGCGCTGAAGCTCGGCGAATACGTCGTGACCGAAGCCGGCTTCGGTGCCGACCTCGGCGCCGAGAAGTTCTTTGACATCAAGTGCCGCAAGGCCGGGCTGAAGCCGGCGGCCGCCGTGATCGTGGCGACCGTGCGCGCGATGAAGATGAACGGCGGCGTCGCCAAGGCCGATCTCGGCGCGGAGAACGTCGATGCCGTGGTGAAGGGCTGCCCGAACCTCGGCCGTCACATCGCCAACGTGAAGTCGTTCGGCGTGCCGGTCGTGGTGGCGATCAACCACTTCCATTCCGACACCGACGCCGAGATCCAGGCCGTCAAGGCCTACGTGGCCGAACAGGGCGCCGAGGCGATCCTCTGCAAGCACTGGGCCCACGGCTCGGCCGGGATCGAGGATCTCGCCCACAAGGTCGTCAGCCTCGCTGAATCGGGCTCCGCGAACTTCGCACCGATCTACCCGGACGAGATGCCGCTGTTCCAGAAGATCGAAACGATCGCGAAGCGCATCTACCACGCCGACGAGGTTCTGGCCGACAAGGCGATCCGCGACCAGCTGAAAGCCTGGGAAGCGGCGGGCTACGGCAATCTGCCGATCTGCATGGCGAAGACGCAGTACTCCTTCTCGACCGACCCGAACCTGCGCGGCGCGCCGACGGGGCATTCGGTTCCGGTTCGCGAAGTGCGGCTTTCGGCCGGCGCCGGCTTCATCGTGGTGATCTGCGGTGAGATCATGACGATGCCTGGCCTGCCCAAGGTGCCCTCGGCCGAGGTGATCCGCCTCAACGCCGAAGGGAACGTCGAAGGGCTGTTCTGAGAAACTGCTCGATATGGGAGGGCCGGGTCATCCGGCCCTCCCGCGCCTCTGAACACAAGGGCCCGAGGGCATGACCGCCACAGTGATCGACGGCCGCGCAATCGCCGCGGACATCCGCGCCGCAGCCGCAGCCGAGGCGTCGCGCCTCGCCGAAGCCGGTTGGGCGCCGCGACTCGTATCCATCAGCGTAGGCGACGTCGCAGCGGCAGAGCTCTACGTGCGCAACCAGCAACGCCAGGCCGAAGCCTCCGGTGTCGCTTTCGAAGCGCGGAACTACCCGGAAGACATCTCTCTCGAGCAGCTCATCGGGGTGGTGCGCGGACTCAATGCCGACCCGCGGGTCAATGGCATCATCATCCAGCGTCCGTTGCCAGGACACATCCCCGTGAAGGCGCTGCAAAAGACGGTTCACCCGCTCAAGGACGTCGAGGGGATGCATCCCGCCTCGATCGGCAACATCGTCTATAACGACCTGACGCTCGGTCCCTGCACCGCAGTGGCCGCGGTGGAGATACTGAAGACACTGCCCCTCAAGCTCGAGGGGCTCGACGTCACGGTGATCGGCCATTCGGAGATCGTCGGAAAGCCCATCGCCTTCCTCATGATGGGCCTTGGCGCGACCGTCACCGTCTGCCACCACATGACGCGGCAGGTCTCGGTCCATTCCCGGCGCGCGGATGCGGTCTTCGTCGCGGTCGGCAAGCCCGGCCTCGTCACCGGCGAGATGCTGAAGCCCGGAGCGGCGCTGATCGATATCGGGATCAACCAGGTCGATGGGCCGGACGGCCCGCGCGTCGTCGGCGACGCGGATTTCGAAAGCTGCCGGGAGGTGGCTGGCTGGATCACGCCGGTGCCGGGAGGCGTGGGCCCGGTGACGGTGTCGATCCTTATGAAGAACGCAGTGATGGCCACGCGGCTCCAGATGGAGCATTACACGGCCAGTTTCGCGGCAGCAGAATAAAGGAGACTGAGGAATGAGCACGGCAACCATCATCGACGGCAAGGCCTTTGCGGCCAAGGTGCGCGAGCAGGTCGCCGCTCATGTGGCGAAGCTGAAGGAACAGGGGATCACGCCCGGCCTTGCGGTGGTGCTCGTGGGCGAGGATCCGGCCAGCAAGGTCTACGTGAGGAACAAGGGCGAGCAGACCAAGGCGTCGGGCATGGCCTCTTTCGAGCACAAGTTGCCCGCCGAGACCTCCGAGGAAGACCTCCTCGCTCTGATCACCAAGCTCAATGCCGATCCGAGCGTGCACGGTATCCTCGTGCAGCTTCCGCTGCCGAAGCACCTCAATTCGGACCTGGTCATCAACTCGATCGATCCGGCGAAGGACGTGGACGGCTTCCACATTTCGAACGTCGGCCTGCTCGGCACGGGTCAGAAGGCCATGGTGCCCTGCACGCCGCTGGGCTGCCTCATGCTCCTGCGCGACCATCTCGGCAGCCTTTCGGGCCTCAATGCCGTCGTCGTCGGCCGCTCGAACATCGTCGGCAAGCCGATGGCGCAGCTCCTTCTCGCCGATAGCTGCACGGTCACGATCGCGCATTCGCGGACGAAGGACCTGCCCGAGGTCTGCCGCCGCGCGGATATCGTCGTGGCGGCCGTTGGCCGGCCCGAAATGGTGGAGGGCGACTGGATCAAGCCGGGCGCGACCGTGATCGACGTGGGCATCAACCGGATCGAGCGCGACGGGAAGACGAAGCTCGTGGGCGACGTGCATTTCGAAAGCGCGTCCAAGGTCGCGGGCGCGATCACGCCGGTGCCAGGTGGCGTCGGACCGATGACGATCGCCTGCCTTTTGGCCAACACGCTCACGGCGTGCTGCCGGGCGAATGGCCTGGCGGAGCCCGAGGGGTTGACCGCCTAAACGGTATCCACCGGGATCATCGTTCCCTGGAGGAGCGCGACAAGTCGCCACTCCTCCCCTGTCACCGCCTCGACCTCGGCGGTGACGACCGTCAGGCGCTTGCCCGACTTCACTACCCTGCCAGACGCCACGAGGCGCTCCCCGAGCGCGGGCGCGAGCAGATTCACCTTCATCTCGACTGTCATGACCTCGCGCCCCTCCGGCATGAGGGATAGCGCCGCATAGCCTGCGGCCGTGTCACCCAGCGCGAAGGTCAGGCCGGCATGACCCGCGCCATGCTGCTGGCGCGCGCCCGGAAGGATCGGGGCGGAAATCGCGCACGAACCCGGCGAGATCGATGTCACGCTGGCGCCGAACGTCGCCATGAGCGTCTGGCTGGCGAAGCTTTCACGTATGCGCGCTTCGGTTTGGGCGTCCAGATGCCTGGCTGCCTTTTGCGTCATTCCGAGTCCCCTTTATTCACATGCGCCGCTAAGCTCCATCATCTGGAGGATTGCCCAACCGCGAAGCTACGGCTAGCAGTAAGTGTTGCTGGCAGTTGGGGAGGCTGCAATTGGGGGCCGTCGCCTCTTTTCTTGATGAATTAAGGGCCATTTTCCGGTCACCGATCATTTGGATGTCGTGGGTCGTTCTGACGGGCGCGCTGGCCCTTTCTGGGCCCTTCGGGACTTATTCGCAGCTCAACCTCGACCAACGGCTCGTCCTCTGGGCGCTGGTCGTCGCGGGATGCCTCGTCGTCAGCGCGATGTTGCGTCTGGCGCTGATGAGCCGGTTCAAACGCCTTCAGAAACGCACGGCGACGGTCATTGCCGGGGTCGTCTCGGCGCCTTTCCTGGCCATCGCCACGAGACATGTGTTCAGCCTCCTGCATTGGCCGTCGGAGGACCAAGCGCCCAATCTGGTCGAATTGACGCTGACACTTGTCGTGATCGGCGTCGGCGTCGGCTTTCTCTGCCATGCAGTCGCCACCCAGGTCTGGCGGGAAGTCTGGCCTGAAATGAAGGTCGAAACGCCGGTCGGGCAGGCTGTGGCCGCGCCGCACATGTCGCGGCTCATGACCCGGATCGAGCCGGAACTCCGGGGCGAACTGATCCGGGTTTCGGCGCGCGATCACTATCTCGACGTGGTCACGGACAAGGGGACTGCCGAAATCCTCATGCGCCTGTCAGACGCGGTTGCGGAACTTGAAGACACCGATGGCTTGCGGGTGCACCGTTCTCACTGGGTCGCGGTTGCGGCGGTCGCGGCGCTGGAGCGCGAGGGCGACAAGTGGCAGCTTGTCTTGCGGGATGGGTCCAGGGTTCCCGTGAGCCGCACATACAGATCCGCAGTCGCCGAACGCGGCCTGATCTGATTTCCGTCATCGCGGCATCGGCACGGGGACGGCGGCGCGGCCGGTCAGTATCGCGAGCGCACCGGGCGCCATGAGTTCGGACAGCTCCGGCGAGGTACAGGAAAGCCCTCCGGTGTAGGTGCCGAAGGCCGGCATGACGACGCGCGCGCCATCCACGAGGAAACAGGGGCGCGACTGGCCGGCTATCCGGGCCTTGGGGTGGTAATGTCCGGAAACCTCGCCCAAGGCGCTGGGTTCCGCGATGTGGCGGAAGGTCAGGGGGCCGTATGCTAATTCGGCCCGGTGCTCGCCGCCCAGGCCGACGGGGCCCGGGTCGTGGTTCCCCTCGATCCAGATCCAGCGCCGGCCGGCCATCATCCGGGTGAGCCACAGAGTCTCGTTCTCGGGCAAACCGGCAGCGGCGATGTCGTCGAAGCTGTCGCCGAGGCAGATCACACATGCAGGCGACAGGGAGGAGACCAGGTCGTCGAGGCGGCTCAGCGTGTCCGCGACCTCGTAGGGCGGCAGAAGCGTACCCCCGCCGCGCGCGATGCGTTCGGACTTGCCGAGGTGCAGGTCGGAGACGACGAGAAGCCCTTGCCCCTCCCACCAGAGCGCTCCGGAAGCCAGGGCGGCCAACCGAGCGCCCGCAAGATCGAATTCATGGACGCCCCCCGATGTCGTCATGGCGCGCCCCTTTCATCGCGGGCGACATGTCCCTGCGACAGGCGGGGGGAGGGAGTTCTGCTCCCCGATATGCCGGCCAAGCCCGCCGCCGCCATCAGCCGCTCCGCCTCCTCGGCGAGCAGCCTTTCACGACCCGCGCCTTCGACCGGCACCTTGCCGATCTCGAGGAAGAGCGGCGCGGCGAGCGGCGTGACGCGGTCCAGCGCCATGTGGTCGATCTGCCCCCGGGTGGCGGTCAGCATCGCTTCGATCCGCGCGAAATCCACGAGACCGCGCATCGCCTCCTCGCGCGTCACGTCGAGAAGGAGATGGCCGGGATCATGGCGCCGCAACGTGTCGTAAAGGATGTCGGTCGAGAAGGTGGCCTGCCGCCCGGATTTCCGCCCGCCGGGCTGGTTCCTTTCGATCAGGCCCGCGATCTGCGCGACATTGCGGAAGGTACGCTTCATCACCGCGTTGCCCGCAAGCCAGCCCTCCAGCCCGTCGCGCAACCGCGCCGCGTTGAAAAGGGGCAGGGGGTCGGGCACCCGGTCGAGCCCCCAGATCAGGACCGCGTAGTCGGTCGAGACGAAACCCAGCGGGTTCAGGGCCTCTTCCTCCATCCGCTTCGTGAGGAGCAGCCCCAGGGTCTGCATCGCATTGCGCCCCGCGAAGCCGTAGGCGCAAAGATGCGCGCGTCCGTCATGCGGGAACGTCTCCACGAGGAGGCGCCCGGGTTCCGGCAGCCGGCTGACCTCCCGCTGGAGCGTCAGCCAGTCGGCGGTGTGAGGCGGCAGGTCAGGCCAGGCGCCGTTCTGGAACATCCGCAGGATGCGCGCCGAAAGCTGGGTCGAGGTCGAAAACTTTGTGCCCGAGAAGACCGCGATCTTCGGCTGGCGACCCCGCTCGCGCGTGACCTCGACCGTCATCTCGCGCAGGCCCTCGTAGCGCACGACCTCGCCGCCGATGAGGAAGGTGTCACCGGGCGTAAGGCTGGCGGCGAAGCTTTCCTCGACCTCGCCCAGCGGCGTGCCGCCGACATGGCTTCTGAGGCGAACCTTGAGAGTCTCGGTCTCGGTGATCGTGCCGAGATTCATGCGGATACGCTGCGCCGCGCGCGGGTCGCGCAGCGTCCATTGCCCGTCGCGGATCATCAGCCGCTGCCAGCGGTCGTAGGCGCGGAGCGCGTAGCCCCCCGTGGCGCAGAAATCGAGGCAGGCATCGAATTCCGCTCGCGTGAGGTCGGCGTAGGGTCCGGCGGACACCACTTCCTCGAAAAGCTGGCCGGCATTGAACGGGCCGGCGCAGGCGGCGATCAGGATGTGCTGGCAGAGGACGTCGCGGGGGCCCCGCCCACGGGGATCGCCGTCGAGGTCGTGTTCCCGCGCGGCTTCGAGCGCCGCCTGGCATTCCACAACTTCAAACCGGTTTGCCGGGACGAGAAGTGCTTTCGAGGGGGCGTTGTAGCGGTGGTTGGCGCGGCCGATGCGCTGAACGAGCCGCTTCACGTTCTTCGGTGCGCCGACCTGGATGACGAGGTCCACGTCGCCCCAGTCGATCCCAAGGTCCAGCGACCCCGTGCAGACGACGGCGCGCAGGCTGCCCGCGACCATCGCTTGCTCCACCCTCTCGCGCTGTTCGCGGGAGAGGGAGCCGTGGTGGATGCCAATGGGCAGTCCGTCCTCATTCGCAAGCCACAGGTCGCGGAAGAAGAGTTCGGCCTGCGCGCGGGTGTTATGGAAGATGAGCGTGGTCCTGTGGCGGCGCACCTCGTCGAGAATCGCCGGGATCGCGTAGCGGCCGCCTCCGCCGGACCAGGGCGGAGCGTCTTCCGTCTCCAGCATGGCGATGTCGGGGTCGGGGCCAGGATCGGCGTGGAGGATATCGCAGGGCTCCGGGTGGCGGGCGAGGAGGCGCGCGATGGCCTCCGGGTCCTCGATCGTCGCCGACAGCCCGACCCGCCTGAGCCCGGGTGCAAGGCGCGACAGCCGCGCAAGACACAGCATCAGCTGGTCGCCGCGCTTCGATTCCGCCAAGGCGTGGATTTCGTCGACGATGACACGAGAAAGTCCGGCGAAGACACGTGGCGCGTCCTCGTAGGAAAGAAGAAGCGCGAGGCTCTCGGGCGTCGTCAGCAGGATGTGCGGAGGATCGGCCCGCTGACGCCGACGTCGCGTATAGCTCGTGTCGCCGGTCCGGTCCTCGATCCGGATCGGCAGCGACATCTCGGTGACTGGCGTCGTCAGGTTCCGCCGGATGTCGGCCGCAAGGGCCTTCAGCGGCGAGATATAAAGCGTATGCAGGCCCGGGCGCGGGTCTTCCGCCAGTTCGGCAAGCGTCGGGAGGAAACCGGCAAGTGTCTTGCCGCCACCCGTCGGCGCGACGAGGAGGAGCGCAGGGGCCCCAGCCCGCGCGAGCATGGCTTCCTGATGCGGGTGGGCGGACCAGCCGCGGCTACGAAACCAGGCATCGAAGGGGGCGGGGAGGGCGGCCATGGCGGAAAGTTAGGGGCGCCGCCCCGGAAAGAAAACTCCCCGCCGCGAGTTTTCAGGGCGGGGAGAGAGGAGAGAGCCTGCCTTTCGGCAGCCCGCCGTTTCAGCGGGTGATGATTTCGTCCCGGACGAACATGTTCGCCCAGGCCCGGTCGATGAGCTCCGGCGACATCTGGTAGGGGATGCCCTCGAACTCGCAGATCGACATGATCTGTTCCATCAGGAACAGCGGCTGGTAGTTCGCGTAGATGTTGCTGATCGTGGGGTATTTTTCCTTCATCAGGTACACCAGCGACTTCTCGTCCAGCGGCACCTTCTTGCGATGTGCAACCATCGCGAAGATCTTCAGGTACTGTTCCTGGTTCGGGCCATCGATCTTGATCTTGAAGAAGATCCGGCGCAGCGCCGCCTGGTCGAAGATCTCGTTCGGATGGAAGTTGGTCGAGAAGATCACCAGCGTGTCGAAGGGGACCTCGAATTTCTCGCCCGACTGCAGGGCGAGAATGTCCTTCGATTCTTCGAGCGGAAGAATCCAGCGGTTGACGATCTTCTGCGGCGGTTCGGACTGGCGGCCAAGGTCGTCGATGATGAAGACGCCGCCTGTCGCCTTCATCTGAAGGGGCGCGTTGTAGATCCGCGCGGTGGGGTTGTAGCCGAGGTCCAGCATGTCCAGCGAAAGTTCACCGCCGGTGATCACGGAAGGCCGTTCGCAGTGGACATAGCGGCTGTCATGGCGGTTCGTGGGGCGTCGCAGGGTCGACGAATCCTCGATCACCGGTTCGGCCGAACGGTGCACCACGGGGTCGTAGACGGTGATGACCTGACCGGCATATTCCACCGCACGCGGCACATAGACCCGGTCGCCGAGCGCCGCCCGGATGCCGTTCGAGATCGATGATTTGCCGTTGCCCGGCGGGCCATAGAAGAGGATCGAACGGCCGGCGTTAACGGCTGGGCCGAGATGGTCGAGAAGGCTGTCGGGCAGAATCAGGTGGGTCATCGAATCGACCAGCTGTTTCCGCGTGACCTTGATGTTGCGGATCGACTGGCGCTTGATCTGCTCGCGGAAAGCGTCCAGCGAGACCGGCATCGCGCCATAGTACTCGGACTGACCCAGCGCATCGAGCGCGCGGTCGCGGCCCGCCTCCGTCAGTCGGAAGCCCATCTCGTTCCCGGAGGTCGCGTGGAGCGTGCCGGTTGCCTCCACGAGCCTCTGGCTGCGGCAGAGCTCTATGAGCTCCTGCGTCAGGGGGACGGGCAGGCAGATCGCAATGCTGAGCTTGCTGACAAGTTCGATGTTCATGCGGAACATCGTCTTCAGAACGATGTCGCGCATCATGACCGTCGACAGGCCGGTATCGGCTATCGACCTTGGCGCCACCGGGGCGACGACGTTCACCGTAGGAATATTCATCTCGGGGCTTCTCCCACCGATCGCAGTCCTTCAACAATGCCCGCGGAGCATAGCTTCGACAACGCGAAAAAAACCACTCCGAGCGGGATTCCTTCCGGGAGACTGCACCGTTATTGTGGCCAAAAAATGAACGCAGAGGGACAGGAGAGAAACGATGGGGCGGCCAAACACCGCGATTCTGGCGGTTTTCTTCCTGGCGATGATCGCATTGTTCGGCGGCGTGACCCTGTTCAAGGGCGGCGTCTTCATCGAAAAGCACGAAGGTGACGCCTACCAGTTGATCGAGATGGTCCTGCGCGTAGCGGACGGGCAGAGGCCCCACCTCGACTTCATGACACCGATCGGGTTCCTCGCACTCGCGCCCATATCCGCGTTCGTCGCCCTCGGCTTCGGGATCGGGAAGTCCTTCGTTCTCGCGCAGATCGCCGTCGCATTCGTCCTGTCGGTCTTGGCGCTTCGCGTGGCCGTCAGCAGGCTCGACGGAGTCTGGAGCTTCCTTTTCGGACTGATCGTCGTTGTCCTGTGCACCGCCCTGGTTCATGGCGAGGCAGACCGCGCGGTGTCCATATCGATGCACTACAACCGCTGGGCCTGGGCGCTGAGCTACATCGTCATCGCGCTCGCGATGCTGGAGCCTCTGCGCGACCGCGCGCCGGTCCTCGATGGCGTGATCCTCGGCGCGGGGATGGCGGCCCTCGCCCTGACGAAGGTTACATATTTCGTGGCCTTTTTCCCGCCCGTCGTGCTGGCGCTACTGATGCGTCGTCAGTGGCGGATGATACTTGCCGCGATCATTGCCGGTGTTGCCGTCGGGGCGGCGGTCACGGCTCTCGTCGGCATGGAATTCTGGTACGCCTACCTCGACGACCTGATCGCGGTGACGCAGTCGGAGGCCCGGCAGCGGCCCGGCGCTGACCTGAGTTCGACGATCACGGCGCCTGCATACCTGGGCGCGAGCTTCCTCCTCCTCGGCGCGGTGGTTGCGCTGCGCCAGTCGCGGCAGGAGGTGCCTGGTCTTCTGCTGCTCCTGCTGGCGCCGGGCTTCGTCTACGTGACATACCAGAATTTCGGCAACGATCCGCAGTGGCTGTATTTCGTCGCCATGCTGATGTTCGCCCTGCGGCCGAGAACGGAACTGCGAAACGGGCTTGGCTGGGACATGCGCGCGGTCATGCTCGTGATCGGGGTCGCGGTCCTGAGCCACGGCGCACCCTCCGCCCTCAACCTCGTCTACAGCCCCTTCCGGCACTTTTTCCTTGCAGAGGATGACTTCGGCAGTCTCCTCCCGCGCGCCGGATTGTCGGATGACCTGCACGCACGGGAAATCCGGCTGTACCGGACCGACGGGAACGTCCCGCTGGACCGGACGGGAACAGGGCTGGACGCCTGGAAGGAAGAGGCAGACCGGCCGCCGGCGGCTGAGCTCAAAGGCGAGGAGCTTGCGGATTGCGAACTCATGGTCGGCATGACCGCCTGGTTCACGGCGGCTTCGCGTGACCTTGATGCCGCGGGTTTTGCAGGCGCGCGCCTGTTCGCCGCCGACGTATTCAATTCCTACCCCCTGTTCGGGGACTTCCCCTTCCTGCAGGGCGGCGCCCCCTGGTACTACGGCGGTCTGTCCGGATACGACAACGCAGACTACGTGATCGTGCCGCTCTGCCCGATCGCGCCGGACGTGCGCGCGAATGTGCTCGAAACCCTGACGGAGAGGGGGGAGACGCTGGAGGAGGTGCGCAGGACGCCGCTCTACATACTTCTGCGGAAGATGGCTTCGTAGACGGCGGGGAAGAAGTCGAACATCAGCGCGTCGTAAGCCGCCGGGAAGGCGGTGAAGAAGAGGTAGCTGAGAAACGTCCCGCTGATCGCAAGCCCCATCGGGAAGTCCTTGCGCGTCCAGGAGGTCCATTCCGGCGTCATCCGGCGCACCGAAGGCACGGCCCGCATGGCGCGATGCGTGAAGAAGGCGGCGAGCAGGAAGGCCGAGTAGAGATAGACGACGACGATGACATGCGCCGGGTCGATGAAGGGCGCCATGGAGGCGGCGTACTTGCCGTCACCAGCCCCGAAGCGGACCGTGTAGAAGAGAATGATCGCGATCAGGAATACCACGACGAAGTTGAGCCAGCGCCAGGCCCAGACGTCGAAGGGCAGCACGAAAAGCCCCGCGACTGCGAATATCCCAAGCAGCAGGTCGGTGGACCATGTCGGTATCTTCATCGTCCTGAGATCGCTCCAGGCGATGAAGAAGGCCAAGGGCCCCGCAAGGATCAGGAATACGAGCGACGCGGTCTCCTGGTGGTCAGGCACGGTCAGCCGCTCGTCGTTCCGCTATCGAGCGCTTCGAGCGCCCGCACGGCTTCATCGAAATGCTGCGGATGGGTCTCGATCGCTTCGAGAAGAAGTGCCTTGCCCATGGCGACATCGCCCTGCTTGATCGCCGAAAGGGCCATCGTGTGCAGAAGCATCGCGCGTTCGGTCTGCGACATCTGGACGATGGGCAGATCGTATTTGCGCTGCGCGGAGCGGGCGAGGACCAGGTTGTTCTTCACGGTGAACCGCGACGGGTCGTGGACGAGCGATTGCGCGAAGAGTTTCTCCGCCCCGGTGAAGTCGCCGCGCGTCAGCTTGGAGTAGCCCCAGTTGTTCAGCACGGCCGCCGGTGTGGTCGTGAGGCCAACAGCGGTCTGGTAGAAGCTGTCGGCCTTGTCCCACTTCTTGTTGCTGTCGGCGATCATCGCCTCCAGCCGGTAGCGGTCGAATGTCTCGTGCGTCGGCGGGATCGAGTTCAGAACGCTCTCCGCCTTGTCCCATTCGTTCGCGCGGATCAGGGCCTCCGCAAGGCCCACCTTGTCGTCGTTCGTGCCTTCGGGGCTCGCGACCACGGCCGTCCAGACGGTCGCCGCCTCGGCCGGGCGCTGGGCGCGGACGAGCGATCGTGCGAGGCCGCGCTTGAGGTCGATGCGGTCCGGGTTCTGCGCGGAAGCCTTGGCGAAATAGGCGACCGCTTCATTAGGGTCGGCCACTGTCAGCATGACGTCGTTGAGGTTGGACTCGTCGATGACGTTGACGCTCTCGATCGCGCGCTTGACATCGGCGTTGCTCGTGCCGTTGTTGCAGGCTGACAGCGCAAAAACGCTGCCCAGGCAGAGCGTTAGAAAAACCGGATGGCGCATATGCCTGCGTCCTTTGCTGCTCTTCCTCAGGGTGTGGTGAGCAACAGGAACTGGCCGTTCCCCCGTCTCACCAGCTTGAACTCGTTATTATTGGGCGGATCATAGCTGGGATTTTGCAGTTTTGCGAGTGCGAGGCGAAGATTTTCGCGGATTTCGTCCGATTGACCACTGTCGAGAGCGAAAGCCCGCTTGAAGACTTCGCTCGCCTCGGCGGCGCGCCCCTGTTCCATCAGAACGACCCCGAGGTTGTTCCAGGCCGGAACGAAGGTTTCGTCCTGCTCGATGGCGCGGCGAAGGATCCGCTCTGCCTGGCCAAGTCGCCCCAGGCGGAGGTTGGCCGACCCGATGGCGGAAAGGACATCCACCGTCGCGCCGTGCTCCAGGGCTCCGCGGTAATAGGCCTTCAGCGCCAGTTCATATTCGCCCGCCTCCATGAGCCTGTGACCCACGATCAGCCCGTCAATGGCGTCGTCGCTGTTGACGCGACCGGTCGGGGCGTAGGGCGATCCGGATTTACCCGGCAGGCCGATCGCAGACTGGCAGGCGCTCAGCGCGACGAGCGCGGCTACCAGTGCCGGGCGGAAGTTGGCCATGCCGTCACTGCGTCCCGACCTGCATCGTGGCGAAGGTCTGCAGCATGTTGTAGACGGACGGGCCGACGAGAATGATGAGGAGCGGCGGCACGGTGAACATCATCGTGCCAAGCGTCATCTTGGTCGGCAGCTTGTTGGCCTTTTCCTCGGCGCGCATGACGCGCTTGTCGCGCATCTCCGCCGCGAAGACGCGCAGCGCTTCGGCCATCGAGGTGCCGAAGGTCTGCGACTGGATCATCACGGTGACGAAGGACGATACGTCCGGCACGCCAGACCGTTCGGCGAAGGCGCGAAGCACACCGGGCTTGTCCTTGCCGGCCTTGATTTCGGTCGAGACGATCCCGAATTCCTCGGCGAGAGAGGGGAAAGCCGCCTTGAGTTCCTTCGCGACGCGGATGATCCCCTGGTCGAGCGACTGGCCAGCCTCGACGCAGACGAGGATCATGTCGAGCGCGTCGGGGAAGCCGTTCTGGATTTCCTGCTGGCGCGTCTGGACGCGGCGTTCGACCCAGTAGCGGGGCAGGTAATAGCCGATCGCCCCCGGCACCAGGACGTACAGCATCAGTTGCGTCGGGGCCACTTCCGTGTTGGCGGTGGCCGCCGTCACGAAGGCGTAGATTGCGCCGAGCGTCAGGAAAAGGATCCCGAGCGCGAACTGGAGCGCATGGAAGGACCGCACAGCGTTCTTGCTGCGGTAACCCGCGCGCATCATCTTCAAGCGGGCCGTGGACAGTTCCTCTTCGGTCTTCGGCTCAAGGAAAGACGCGAAACGCTGGAGCTTGTCGCCATGCCCGCCCTGACGCAGCGTGCCGCGTCGGTCGGTTTTCGGCGCGCGGGCACTCTGGCTTGGCCCGGCGCTGTCCTTCAGGCGCGAAAGCGGGTCAACCCTGCGCTTGAGCATCGTCGGCAGCGCGAGAACGATGAGAACGACACCGAGTGCGCCAACGGCGTAAAGCGGGCCGAGAGGACCAAACTTCTCGACGAGGAAATCGTTGATGGTTTGCAGCTGTTCCATGACTTCCCCTCAGACCTTGATGTTGACCATCATCTTCATGAACAGGATGTTCAAGCCCAGGAAGGTGAAGACGACAAGAGCCGTGGGAATGAAGTAAGCGGTATCCTTCACGGTGTCGAAGTAATCCGGCTTGAACACCTGGATGATGAGCAGCACGAAAAACGGGAAGGACGACAGGAACATCCCCGACCATTTCGCTTCGGCCGTAATCGCCTTGACCCGGCGGAACAGGCGGAAGCGCGCCCGGATGACCTTCGCCAGACCGTCCAGAATCTCCGCCAGGTTGCCGCCCGACTGCTGCTGGATCGTGACCGCGACCGCGAGGAAGCGAAGGTCCTGCATGTCCATCCGTTCGGCGAGGTGCTTGAGGCTTTCGGATACCTCGCGGCCGTAGGCGGCTTCGTCGGCGATGACGCCGAATTCGGTCCCGAGCGGGTCAGGCACTTCCTTCGCGACGATCTGGATCGCCGAGGAGAACGGGTGCCCCACGCGGAGCGAACGCACCATGAGTTCGACCGCTTCGGGCAGTTGCTCCTCAATCAGCTGCATGCGCTTCTTGGCCTTCCCGTTGACCCAGAAATACACGCCGCCGAAGCCCATCGCGAAGGCGAGGAGCAAGCGCGTGCCGACGCCTGCGGGCGTGGCGATCGAAAGCCCTAGGAAGGCGAACATCGTCATCCCGACCATGATGAGCACGAGCTGGCGCGGCGAGAAGGCGATATTGGCCTTCTGGGCCTTGGAGGCCAGGATCGAGTAGAGCGGGATGCCCTTCACGTTCATGTGCTGCGTCATCTCCTTGCGGAGCTGTTCCAGCACCTGTTCGCGCTGCCCACCCTTCTCGAGAAGCGCAAGCCGGCGGTTCACCTTGTTGTTCAGGCTGATCGACTTGCCGAAGACCAGAATGTAGATCGCCTGAACCAGCAGCAGCACGGCAACGAAGATGAGGCCGTAGATGATTGGGGTCGGCGAAATGATCATGGTCACTACTCCGCGGCAATGGGTTCGTAGATCGAGGCAGGAAGGTCGTAGCCCCACTGGCGGAAGCGATCCGCGTAGGCGGAACGGATCCCGGTGGGCGTGAAGCGCCCGATGATCTTTCCGTCAGGGGCGATGCCGAGGCGCTCGTAACGGAACACCTCCTGCATCGAGATCACATCGCCTTCCATCCCGGTGATTTCCGTCACCGAGATCATGCGGCGGGAACCGTCCTGAAGGCGCGACGCCTGGACGATGAGATGGACGGCCGAGGCGATCTGCGAGCGCAGCGCCTTGATCGGCATTTCGAAGCCAGCCATCGAGAACATGTTCTCCAGACGCGAAACGGCGTCCCGGGCGGAGTTGGCGTGGATCGTGGTCATCGACCCGTCGTGGCCGGTGTTCATGGCCTGCAGCATGTCGATCACTTCCTCGCCGCGCGTTTCGCCGACGATGATGCGGTCGGGACGCATCCGGAGCGCGTTTCTCAAACAGTCGCGCTGGGTGACGGCGCCCCTGCCCTCGACGTTCGGCGGTCGGCTTTCCATCCGGCCCACGTGCGTCTGCTGGAGCTGAAGTTCGGCCGTGTCCTCGATCGTCAGGATGCGTTCGGAATGGTCGATGAACGACGACAGGGCGTTGAGCGTGGTGGTCTTACCCGAACCCGTACCGCCCGACACGATGATGTTGAGGCGCGTTGCAACGGCCGCCTGGAGGTAGGCCGCCATTTCCTCGGTGAAGGCTCCGAAGCGGACGAGGTCGTCGACCGAAAGCTTTTCCTTCTTGAACTTGCGGATCGAGACCAGCGAGCCATCCACGGCGATCGGCGGGATCATCGCGTTGAAACGCGAACCATCCGCGAGGCGGGCGTCCACGTAGGGGTTCGATTCGTCGACGCGCCGGCCCACGGCGGACACGATCTTGTCGATGATCCGGAGGAGGTGGCGCTCGTCCTTGAAGGTAATGTCGGTGAGTTCGAGCTTGCCGGACCGTTCAATAAAGATCTGTCGCGGACCGTTGACGAGGATATCGTTGACCGAGTCGTCCTTGAGCAGGGGCTCGAGCGGTCCGAGGCCCATCACCTCGTCATAGAGTTCTTGATGCAGCTGGGCGCGTTCGTCCTTGTTCAGGACAACCGCCATTTCATCCAGCGCCTCGCCCGAGATCGCGACGATCTCCTGCCGCAGATCGGCTTCGGTTGCGTGTTCCAGCGCGGAAAGGTTGAGGTTGTCGAGAAGGCGCTTGTGGAGCTCGACCTTCAGCTCGCTCATCCGCTCCTTGCGCTTCTTGTCCTTGTCTACGGCGACGGCCTGGGCGGGCTTGCTCGCCGGGTTCGACTTTCTTGCGGCAATGGGGGCGGCCTTGGCCTCCGGCTGCGGAGTGGTCGGCTCAACGGTTGTGTTTCCTGCCTTTCTGTAACGCGAAAACATGCCTCAGTCTCCCATCATACCTTTGCAGCTTCCGTCTGCTTGCTCAGTTCGAACAGCGACTTGGCGAGCTTCTGGATCTCCCGGCGCAGCGGGTTCTTCGGTGTGGTTTCGCCCAGCGGCAATCCGTGGTCGTTGGCCTGGGACACCTGGTCCCCGCCGTCGGGCAGCTGGCCTTCGATGTCGATATCGAGGCTTTCGCTGAGCCTCTTCACGCGGCCCTTCCCCGTGAGATCGGTGAATTTCGGCGCACGGTTGAGGACGAAGCGCAGCTTTTCTACCGGCAGTTCCTCGGACTTCAGCGCGCGGATCATGCGCAGCGCGTTCTGTGCCGAGCGCATGTCGAGTTCCAGAAGTTCGAAATGGACATGCGCTTGGTGTAGCACGGCTTCGGTCCACTGCACCACCGTGTGCGGCATGTCGATCACGACGAAGTCGTAATTGGCCCGCGCAAGATTGATGAGCCGGTTGATGTCCTCGGAGGTCACGAAATCGAGGGGCAACATCTCTGACGGGGCCGTCAGGACCGAGAGCTTGTCGCGGAACGACAACATCGCCCCGGCCAGACCGTCAGTGTCGAGATGCGCGGTGTCCGAGAGCATCTCGTAGACCGCGTCGCGCCGAGGCAGATCCAGGTAGGTCGCGACCGAGCCGTACTGGAAATCGAGGTCGAGCAGGCAGACCTTCGGCGCGTCATCCTTCTGGATGGTCGCGAGTTCCCACGCCAGGTTGACCGCGAAGTTCGTTGCGCCGACGCCGCCAGCAAGACCATGAACGGGCAGCACGACACCGTTACGGTCGGCTTGCGGCTTGTGTCCGGGCACCACGGCGGCCGGGCCGGTCGGCTGGCTCGCTACCCTGCGAAGCCTTTCGACGGCTTCGTGCAATGCGTTTTCCGGAAGCGGGTAGGGGACGAAGTCGTCGGCACCCAGACGCAGAAGCTGGTGAAGGATCACCGGGCTCACTTCCTGGGCGATCAGGATGACCTTGATGCCCATGTCCTTCGCGGTCTGGATGATCGAGGCGATCCGGCTCAGGTCGGCCTCATCCTCCTCGTCAACGGCGATGGCAACGAACTGAAGCGATTCGGCCTCGGGCTGGCTCAGGAAGACCGAGGCGTCTTCGAACGTCAGATCGCCCCAGGCCTCGCCGACCTCCGCCTCCATGTCCTCGATCAGCAGATCGAAATTCGCAACGTCCCTAGATATTGTGCACGCGGTGATTGGAGCTGCCTTCGGTTGCAGAGCCCCAGCGGACGTTGCCCCTGTTCCGTTCCCCATTGCTTCCTGCCTCTCCTTGTCGAGAGGCCGATCATAGGGCTGATTTTCGGTCTTCGCCATATGTGGCCTCGGGTCGCAGACGAACACGTTTACGCGAGTCGCGAAATTCCGCGCGTATCAATGATTTCCGTATGTATCGCGGACAATAAGGGCCAGATTTGGGCATGAAGATCGTAATTGTGCGGATTCCCGATACGATCAAAAGGTAAGGGCGGGATTTGTTGAAAATCCCGCCCTCGAACCGATTTTGTGGCGAATCACTGGCTGGCGCCGATGGCCAGGAGCTCGATCGACGGATGCGGGAAGGTCGCGCCCGCAACGTATTCGCGGAAGATCACGTGAGCGTACTTCCCGTTGAGGAGGGCCGGGTTCTTCTCGACGAAGCCCGAAACCTCGGTGACGGTCCGGCGGTTCTGCCGTTCGGGCGCCTGGGTGAAGACCAGCGGCTGTGTTTCGCCGAAGGAAGCCACCGCCTCGAGGCGCGACCGGCTGATGCCCTGCCCGACGAGGAACGAGACGACCGCCTGCGCCCGGCGAAGGCCAAGCCGCTTGTTGTAGGCGTCCGATCCCACGAGGTCGGTGTGGCCATAGACGCGGAACCGGATTTCCGGGAACTGCTTGATCCAGTCCGCCTGGCGGCGAAGGACCGCCTGGGCCTCGGCATCGAGGGTGGCCTTGTTGAACTCGAAGTTCACCGTGTTCGGCACGTCGGCCGCGAATTTCCGCGTCAGATCAATCGCGTAGGATTCCGGATTGCTCATCAGCATCGTGTTTTGCATGGTCGAATTTCCGAAATCGCCCATGTCCACGTCGCTGCCAGCCTCCGAATAGAAGGCGCGGAAGTTGTTGGTTTCAGCGGAGCAGCCAGCAAGCGCCGCGACACCGACCGTGATCAGAAGGAGCCTCATCTTCGTGCGCATCTGATTACTCCATCACATAGCCATAGGACCCCGAGAAGTCCTGTTTCGCGACTTCGGCAGCGCCACCCGTGGTGGGGGCCTTGCCGGCTCTGGCGGTCTTGCCGAAGAGGAACAGTTCTGCCTCGGTCGGCGGGTGGACCCGATCCGTCGGAAGCGCGAAGGCTTCTCCGCGAAGCGGGGTCACGAGGTGCGGCGTCACGATCACGACGAGTTCGCTCTGCCGGCGCTGGTATTCGGAGCTGCGGAAGAGCGCACCCAGAATCGGGATGTCGCCAAGCCACGGCACCTGACCGGCCGAGTCGAGGAAGTCGTCCTGCAGGAGGCCTGCGATGGCGAAGCTTTCGCCGTCGCGCATCTCGACCGTCGTGCGGGTTTCACGACGACGGAAGACCCGCTCTTCCTCGCTCGACAGGGCGGTGTCGATGCTCGACACGGCCGCGTTGATCGCGAGGTTGATGACGTCGCCATCGACGACCGTCGGAAGGAAGGTCAGTTCGACGCCGAACGGCTTGTAGTCGATCGCGATCTTGCCGTCGCCGGCGTCTTTCGGGATCGGTACTTCGCCGCCGGCGAGGAAGCGCGCTTCCTGGCCGGAGAGTGCCGTAAGGTTGGGCTCCGCGAGCGTGCGGACCATGCCTTTGGTTTCCAGGGCCTCGAGGAGAACCTCGAATTCAAGTCCGCCGATGCTGCCTCCGATAGCAGCGCCGGCCTGCGTGCCCGTCGGGAAGGTGTAGGTGGACCCGCCCATCATGTTGCCGTTGAGGTAGGAGCCGGTCCAGGCATCGCCGAAGCCGCCGCTGACGGCGACGCTGCTGCCGAGCGCCTTCCGCACGGAGCGCTGCATTTCGGCGAAGCGGACCTTCAGCATGACCTGCTGGGTGCCGCCGACCATCATCAGGTTGGAAACGCGATCCGGCGCGTAGCGGTTCGCAAGATCAAGCGCGCGGTCGAGTTTCGTGATCGAAGAAACAACGCCCGACAGCACGATGCCGTCATTCGCTGTGCGGACCTCGATATTCTCACCCGGCAGGATCTGCTGGAGCCGCTCCTTGAATTCAGCGACGTCCGGGGTCACTTGAACCTCGACGTTGGCGATCAGACCGCCGTCCGGTCCGAGGAGCGTCAGCGTTGTGCGCCCGGGTGCCTTGCCGAGAACGTAGATCGTGCGGTCCGAAAGGGTGGAAATGTCCGCGATGCCGGGGTTGGCGATCGAAAGTTCTGCGAATGGTGCATCTGCCTCAACTACGACGGCCCGGTTCATGGGAACCTGAAGCGCGCTGGAGGGGGAACCACTGACCACTCGCAAAGTCTGCGCTTCTGCCGCGGGAATGGCCGTCATGGTGAGCGTGACGCCCAGCATGCCGGCCCAAAGAACCTTTTGTATTGTCATGTGACCCTGCCTCTCTGATCACGCCTCGTTTACCGGGTCGTCTACCCATATTGCCGGAAGCATGCGGGACTCGGCCTTTTTATGCAATAATCAACTGGTTGCGTTAATTTCCTTATGTGGGCAAATCGCAACACATACGGCTAAGTTGCGCGCCCAAAAAGAAAAGGACACCATATGCGGTGTCCTTCAGAGGTTCTCGAACCTGCCTGTGGACTCTCAGTCGGGGCAGGGGATCTCCACAACGACGATTTCGCCGCCCTTGTTCGTGCGCACGGTGCAGACTTCTTTCACTTCGGGCGCAACGACGACTTCCTCCTGCAGGCCAAGAAGAGTTCTCTGGTCGACCTCGATCGGGCCCACTTCGCTGACGTCATTGCTGCCGACGAGCGAGAGCGTGAGAGAGCCGGTTGACTGCGCCTGGGTGAGTGCGGCGACTTGCTCCGGCGTTACCTCCACCGTAACCGTCCGAGCGATCATGGTTTCTTCCGTCCGGTCGGCGTCTGCGTTCTGGTCGATGGCGATGAGCCGGACGCCGGTCTGGATCAACTTCGTGACGTTGCTGTCGCCGATCCGGCCCGTCCAGTAGACGTCCACCCGGTCGCCCGGACGCAGGAAGCCCGATACGCCGGAAAGCACGTCGACGCGAATTGCGAAGGCTCGCATTCCCGGCGTCAGGTTCGCGTTGATACCGGCGTCAACCCCCGGTTGAGTGACCTTGCTGGCCAGCACCGGTTCGAATGGCTCGAAGCTGCGCAGGGCGGCGCGGGGCCGCGTTTCGCCGCGCGCGAAGAATGCTTTGACATCGGACCCGGCGCCATCGGGGGCCTCGATGTAGTTGAAGACGCCCGCCGGAAGGCTGTCCGTTGGCCACTTGATCGTCTGAAGATCGTCGCGCGTGATTCGGTCGCCGTACTTCATCGTTTTCTTGGCGACGACGACATCGCTCAGGTGAGGCGCCTGATCCCGCATGGCGATCAGCTGGTCACGCTCTGCCTGGATCTGTTCGATGTATCCTTGTGCCATAAAAACGGCGAAGCCGGCGAGGCCTAGGCCCGCGAGCAGGACCAGAGCAAAGACGATCCGCATGACGTTTCCTTTCAACCGCTCGGGGTCGGGTTTCGCCCGACGCCAACATCCATTTGCTGCCGAAGTCTCTACAATTGTCCGTGAGATTGCGGCATTATCTTGGTCAAACCGCGCCGCAGCGGCGGAATTTGCACAATGTCGGAACAGTCAGCCGCCGAAATGGCAAAAAACGCGCTGCCGGACGCGAACGGCTAGGGGTTAAAGGAGCCGGCCGGGCACGTCAATGGGCGCCGCGGCCAGCCGGGCGCCCGATCGTCGTTGCGATCACTCAATTTCCCTGGTGGAGAGCGACGTGTGGATCTTTCCGGCGAGGATGTCCTGCCCGCCCTTGATCATGGCGACGAGCGGGAACGAAAGACCTACGATCGCTGCTGTCAGCAGGACCCAGTCGGCCGTAACCGCCCCGTCTTCCGAACGACGAAAGAGTTTGATCCGCTTGATCATACCAGACACCTCGAAGCCATTTCCTTTATGGGTCCGCTTGGAACAAGGTCGCATCGGATCATGTCGGAAGTACGGCAAGACAAGGGGTTTTCCGTGAAGGTCGGCTGTCAAAAAACGACGAAGGCCGTGCAGGTAGCACGGCCTTCGCAGCTTTCGCGCGAGACGCGCGTCAGATCACGGGGAGTCCGGGTTGCGGCTGGACAGCGCCGAGCTGATCTTGCCGCTGAGGATTTGAACGCCACCGCGAACCGCGGTCAGGGCGATCACGCCGAGGGCGATCACGGCAGCCGTGAGAACGACCCAGTCAACGGTCACAGCGCCGTCTTCTTCTTTGCGGAACTTACCGACAAACTTGAACAGTTTCATATCTCTATCTCCATCGCTTCGCACTACTTGCCATCCGCACCGGTCGTTGGGCTCACTCTGTAAGGCCCATTGCCGTCGCGGCATGGGCAACTATGGCCGCTCAATCGTGGCAGGATTTTGACACGGTAGGGGTTTTTTCAGGGGGGGTTCAAGTGCCTGTTTGATACCCTTTCAAGCCCTTGAAGTAAATACGAAAAAATACCCGCCTAGGTTGTCTTGGGCTCGCCGACTGTTGCCGAATCGCCTTTGTTTGCAGGCAAAACCGGGCCGAGGGGCGGTTTGTCTGGCACAACTTTCCCAGTTTTGCGAGAAGACTATTGAATAGATATCAATGGAGTGGGGCGAGACGCGCCTGATGACGCGGAGATTCGGTCTGATAACGGTCCTTTGCACTGCCCTTGTGGCGGTGCCTGCGGGTGCTGAAGAAGGCCCCCAGCCCTACCCGGATTTCACTTTTAAGCGCATAGGAGTTTCCAAACCGTCGGGCGGCAAGCGGATTACCGTGCAGATCGATCCCGAAGAGCAGGCGAGGATGCTGGCCGCGGTCATGCCGCCACCGGAGAACCCGATACCTCGGGGCGGCGTTGCGCCCGGTCTCCTGCCTGACGGCCCGAGCGGCCCTTCGGACTATGACTGGTACTGGAACGCGGTCTCTCCGGCGCTCGGGGACCGGAACGGAAGATTCACGAAGGCGCTTGCGGCTCTGGCTCAGGGTCCCGACGGCACTGCCGTCCGAGCCCCAAGGCTGCAGTCGCTGCAGGATATCGCCTCCAGGTATGGCACCGAAATCCTGAGGGCCACGATCGGCACAGAGGTTTCCCCCGCGCTCGTCGTCGCGGTGATCGGCATCGAAAGCGCGGGCCGCTCGGAAGCGGTTTCCTCGGCCGGGGCCGTCGGCCTCATGCAGCTCATTCCGGCCACGGCGAAGCGCTTTGGCGTTTCCGACAGCACCGACCCGGCGCAGAACATTCGAGGCGGTGTCGCCTACCTGAACTGGCTGATGAAGGAGTTCGACCGCGATCCTCTGATGGTGCTTGCCGCCTACAACGCGGGCGAGAACTCCGTGAAGTCTAACGGTGGCGTGCCGCCCTATGCCGAGACGCGGGGCTACGTGCCAAAGGTGCTGGCGGCCTGGACGGTGGCGCGGGGGCTGTGCCTTACGCCTCCGGAGCTTGTCACGGACGGCTGTGTCTTCGCCGTGAAAGGGTGAGGATGTCGGACGTGAAGCCTCTCGTGCTGGACGTTGACGGCACGTTCCTGAGAACGGACATGCTGATGGAATGCTTCTGGGCGGGGCTTGGGCGCGCGCCTGTTGCGACGCTGCTGGCGTCGTTCCGGCATTTCCGGCATCCCGCCCGGCTCAAGGCGGAACTCGCCCGCATCGCGCCGCTGCGCACCGAACTCCTGCCGGTGAACCCCGAGATTGCCGAGCTCGCCCTGCACAGCCGCATGGCTGGCCGCGAGGTCGTTCTGGCCTCGGCCTCGGACGAAAGCCTCGTCTCCCGCCTTGCGGCCGACTACGGGCTTTCGAAGTCTGTCCTGGCGTCCGACGGCGAGACGAACATGAAAGGCCCGCAAAAGGCCGAAGCCCTCGTCGAAACCTACGGAGTGCGCGGATTCGACTACGCGGGCGACGCGCGGGCGGACCTGCCTGTTTGGGAACAGGCGGAAAACGCGATCGTGCTGGGGCGTTCGCGCGAGGCGCAGCAACTTGCGGCGCGCGGGCAGAATGTGGTGCATTACGCCGGTGGAACGAACTGGCGCGGCCTAGCAAAGGCGCTTCGGCCGCACCAGTGGGTCAAGAACGGCCTTCTCGTCCTGCCGCTGATCGCGGCCCACAGGTTCGACATGGCGACGCTGGTGCCGATCCTGTGGGGGATCGTGGCCTTTTCGGCCGCGGCTTCGTCCATCTACATCGTCAACGATCTCCTCGACCTCGAGGCGGATCGCCTGCACCCGACGAAAAGCAACCGCCCCTTCGCCAGCGGCGTGGTGCCGATCCAGTCGGGGATGTTCACCTTCGTCGCGCTGGCCATCGCGGCCCTGGGCATAGCAGCTTCGTTGAACGTCGGTTTCCTGGGCATCGTGATCCTCTACATGATCACCTCGCTCGCCTATTCGCTCAGGCTGAAGCGGCTCAGGTGGGTGGATATCGCGACGCTGGCCGGGCTCTACACGATCCGCGTCGTGGCGGGCGCGGCTGCCGGGCAGGTCGACGTTTCGATCTACATGCTGATCTTCATATTCCCGGTGTTCATCGCCTTGGGCTGCGTGAAGCGGCTGACGGAACTTACGCTCGCCACCACGGACGACAAATTGCCCGGACGCGGCTATGGTCGGGGCGATCGTGGAGACCTTCTGAACGTCGCCGGCCTTGGAACCTTTGGCGCGCTCCTCATCTTCTTCCTCTACTCGGTCTCCGAGCAGGGGCGGGAGCTTTATCCGACGACCTGGCTCACGTGGGTCGCGATGATCCCGATGGGGCTGTGGCTCGTCCGGATGGTGCTTCTGGGCTGGTGGGGCAAGCAGGACTACGACCCCATCGTCTTCGCGATGAAGGACAAGCTCGGGATCGGCCTCCTGATGATCACGCTCAGCCTGATGTTCTGGGCGGCGGGCCTCTGGGCGCAGTGGTTCGGCGGGTGAGACCCGGAGGGGTCCACGTTTCTTCGCCCTGTCAGTTCGTACCGATGCGCTCCGTCAGATCTTCATCTTCTTGAAGATCGGTTCGGGGATGTGCCGGATGATCAGCATGATGTAACGCCAGAAGAAGGGCGTGTAGATCACGTTCCGCTTCTTCCGCACCGCCTTCAGGATGTCCTCCGCCACCGCTTCCGGGGGGGCGACGAGGAACAGGCCCGGCAGCCCCCAGGTCATCGCGGTGTCGACGAAGCCCGGCTTCACCGTCACCACGTGGCCGCCCGCGCGCGTAAGGCGGTTCCGGAGCCCAGAGAGGTAGGTGTGGAAGGCGGCCTTCGCGGCGCCATAGACGTAATTTCCGATCCGCCCGCGGTCGCCCGCCACGGAGCCGACGCCAACGACAGTTCCGCCGCCGCGCGCCTCGATGAGCGGCGCAAGCATCTGCAGGAAGCGGGCGGGCCCAACGAAATTGTCTTCGACGAGGCCCGCGATCAGGGACGGGTCCTCGTCGATCTTGTCCTGCGCGGGCATGGAGCCGGCGAAAACGGCGGCGTTGAGCGTGCCCTCCTCGGCTTCCATCCGGGCGATGATCGCTTCGAAGCCCTTGGGTTCGCGGGCGTCAAACGCGACCGCCTCGGCCAGAAGGGCGCCGCGGTTGCGGCAGTCGGCTGCCGTGGCCTCCAGGTCTGCCATGTCGCGCCCCGCAAGGAGGACCGCCGCGCCCTCTTCGGAAAGCTGCCGCGCCAGCGCGCGCGCCATCGCGGAGCTGGCGCCAAGGATGATCCAGGTTTCCTTCATGCCCGAGGCTCCCTCAGCTTGAGCCGCCGGACGAGGTCGGTGGCGAGTTTGCCCTCCGGGTCGGCCTTGGCGACCTCGGCCTGCCAGTCGGCAAGCTCCGGATACATCCCCGGGATCAGGCGCGCGTCGCAAAGGCTGTCCTTGGCGAAATAGACGCGTCCACCTGCGTCGGCAGCCATGTCGTTCAGCCGCGCGATCATCGGCGCCGCGGCCGGGCGGTTCGGAAAGTCGACCGCCAGCGTGTAGCCCTCCATCGGGAAGGAGAGGTGGCCCGCGCGGCCCTCACCCATACGTTTCAGGACCGCGAGCGGCGAGGCCCGGCCCGAGGTCGCGATCAGCGCCAGCATTTCCTTCAGCGCGGGGGCCGATGCCAGCGGGACGACGCACTGGAACTGGTGGAAGCCACGCTTGCCGTACAGCCGGTTCCAGTCGTGGATCTTGTCGAGCGGGAAGAAGAAATCGGTGATCGGCTTCACGACGGTGCGGCCAGAGGCCGGCACGCGGGCGTAGTAGAGCGCGTTGAAGGCGCGGACCACGGGCGCCGACAGCGCGAAGCCCGGCGCGTCGAATGGGACCTTGCGGGCCTTGCCGCGCTTCTTCACGAGGCCCTTGCCGGTTTCACCCTCTTCAAGGATGCCGCGGCCAAGCTTCGCCCCCGTCGCCGTCGCGTCGATCCAGCCCACGGTATAGGTCGCGGTCGAGGCATCCAGCGCTGCGATGTGCTCGTCCCAGTCCTCTACCCGGCGTTCGGTGACGAGGATCATGTCGCTCTTGCAGGGCATCATCCGGAGTTTCGCCGACGCGATCACGCCGGTTTGTCCCAATCCGCCTGACGTTGCCCGGAAGAGTGATTTGTTCTTCTCTGGCGTGATTTTCCGGCGCTTTCCGCCCTGGACAAGTTCGATTTCTGCAACGTGCTGGCAGAAGCTGCCGGCGTGATGATGGTTCTTTCCGTGCACGTCCTGGGCGAAGCAGCCGCCAATCGTGGCGAATCCGGTGCCGGGCATGACGGGGGGGAGCCAACCCCTCGGCGCGAAGGCCGCGGCGATCTCGCCGATGCGGGCGCCGGCCTCGGCCTCGAGGATCCCGGTAGCGGGATCGAAACCGAGAATTCGGTCGAGGCGCGACATGTCGATCGCCTTGCCGCCCGAGTTGAGCGCCGCGTCGCCATAACTGCGGCGCATGCCGAAGGCCGGACCTTCGCCGGCAAGCGACGTGAGCGCGGATTGGCGTTCGGGGCGAGCGAGATCGCCAGTCGCTTGCAGCGCGCGGCCCCAGCCGGTGTAATCAGCGGTTTTCCAGAGCATTCCGTGCCTTGAGGGAATGACGTTCGGCGATGGGGAAGAGGGCAAGCCCGATCCCGATCGCGAACCAGAGCGTTGTGAGTCGAATGACGGCGGTAGCGGCGACGGACGCGTCGAGCGGCACGCCGTCGAGTGTGAGAAGCGCGACCATCGCGGCTTCGGCCCCGCCGACGCCACCGGGTGCGCCCGTCAGGCCGCCCGCGAGGGTGGCGAAGATGAAGATCGCGGCGGCCTTGGCGGCGCCGATGTCGGCCCCCATCCAGGCGAGCAGCAGGTGGAAGGCGTAGGCTTCGGCCGCCCAGCCCAGGACCCCGAGGAATGCGGCGAAGGCGAGCGCAGAGGGGTGCGAGAACTTCGCCAGCGACTTCGCGGCCCGGCGGAGGCGCGCGAATAGGCGCGGCCAGAGGCCGGTAATGCGATGCGCACGGGTGGCGAGCGCATCGAGAAGCGAGGGCCGCGTGGCGACGAAGGCCGCCGCCAGCGCCAGGAGCGTCACCGGGACGGCGCCGGCAATTCCGGTCGCCGAAAGCATGACCGCGCCGCCGAGGATCAGTGCCATCGCCGCGAGGTCGGAAGCACGGTCCACAAGGACGAGCGGTGCGGTTCGCTCGAAGCTCCAGCCGGTTTCGCGGCGCAGCCAGCGCATGCGGACGAGCTCTCCCACACGGCCGGGGGTCACGCTCATCGCAAAGCCCCCGAGGAAGTGCAGCGCGTCGCGCGCAAGCGTGGTCGGAAGACCGAGGCGGCGCGCGAAGAGGTGCCAGCGCAGCGCGCGGAACAGGTAGTTGACGAGGGAAAGCGCCAGGAGGATCGCGATCTGGAGCGGGCCGAGGCGGGAGAGCTGTGCCAGCGTCTCGCGCCAGCCGGTGGCAGCGGCAAGCCCCGCGAGGCCAACGGCAACCAGAGCCACCAGGCCCAGAAGCAGCGCGCGGTCGCGCCACCGCCGGGAGGCGGGGCGCGTTGCCATCGGATCGGTGCCGCTCATCGTCATGACCCGCCGACTAACAGCGAATTCCGGCAGGATTATGGTTTTGTCCCGGCAATCGAAACAATTCAGGCGGCGCGATCAGACGATCGCCGCTTCGGTCGCCGCAATCATCTCCTCGCGGGTCACGCCGGGGGCGAGTTCGACGATGTGGAGCCCCTTGTGGCTCACATCGAGGACGCCGAGATTGGTGATGATCCGGTCCACCACGGCCTTGCCGGTCAGCGGAAGCGTGCATTCCTTCAGCACCTTGGACTCTCCATGCTTGGACGTGTGGTCCATCACCACGACCACGCGCTTCACCCCCGCGACGAGGTCCATCGCGCCGCCCATGCCCTTCACGAGCTTGCCGGGGATCATCCAGTTGGCGAGGTCGCCCTTTTCCGAAACCTCCATCGCGCCGAGGATCGCCATGGCGATCTTGCCGCCGCGGATCATCGCGAAGCTCTGGGCGCTGTCGAAATAGGCGGTCTGCGGCAGTTCCGTGATCGTCTGCTTGCCGGCGTTGATGAGATCCGGGTCGACCTTGTCCTCAGTCGGGAAAGGGCCCATGCCGAGCATGCCGTTTTCCGACTGCAGCGTCACCTCGATGCCCTCGGGAATGTAATTGGACACGAGCGTCGGGATGCCGATCCCGAGGTTGACGTACATCCCGTCCTCGAGCTCCTGCGCCGCGCGGGCGGCCATCTGATTGCGGTCCCAGGGCATCTGTTATCTCCAGTTCGGGTTTTCGATCGACCGGCGGATATGGTCCAGCGAGGCATCGACCTCGCCAAGCCGGTATTCGAGCATCATGGCGGTGGCGAGCTGCACGACGAGCGCGTTGCGCGCCGTCTGGTCGGTCAGGGTGAAGTGCTTGTGAACGACCCGCTCGGCCGCAGTGATCCATTCGGACATGTCGACGGGAACCTGCTGGCGACGCTTCTCGTTCGCCTGGCGGTCGGCCTCGATTTCTTCGTAGTCCATCCTCCGGCCCTCCTACGCGGCGCGCACGGTGCGCTGTTCGACCCGTTTCTCGTGCTGGCCCTCGATCAGCCGGTGCACGTAGATGCCCGGCAGGTGGATCTGGTCGCCGTCGAGGCTGCCCATCGGGACGATTTCCTCCACCTCGGCCACGCAGATCTTGCCGCAAGTCGCCGCCGGAACGTTGAAGTTCCGCGCGGTCTTGCGGAAGACGAGGTTGCCCGAGGGATCGGCCTTCCAGGCCTTGACGATCGACAGGTCGGCGACGATTCCACGTTCGAGGATGTAGGTCTCGCCGTCGAACTCCTTATGCTCCTTGCCATCGGCGATCACGGTTCCGACGCCGGTCTTGGTGTAGAAGCCGGGGATCCCCGCGCCGCCCGCGCGCATCCGTTCGGCGAGCGTTCCCTGCGGGTTGAATTCGAGTTCGAGTTCCCCGGAAAGATACTGGCGCATGAACTCCGCGTTTTCGCCCACGTAAGAGGAGATCATCTTCTTCACCTGGCGGGTCTGGAGAAGAACTCCGAGGCCGAAATCATCCACGCCGGCGTTGTTTGAGGCGATGGTCAGGTTCTTCACACCGGCATCGCGGATCGCCGCGATCAGGTTTTCGGGGATGCCGCATAGGCCGAAACCGCCGGCGGCAATGAACATGCCGTCATGCAGGAGACCCTCAAGGGCCGCGGCCGCCGAGGTGTAGACTTTCTTCATCACTAGCTCCCTTTTCGCCGTCCAGAAGGTTGTGGCGAAGAGGGGGGGCGCTGTCAATTGCTGCGGCGCAGCTTGCGCGGCGCCGGTCTATTTCCCGGCGGTTTTCGCGGATTTCCCGGTCGTGGCCTTTGAAGCCGTCTTGGCCTTCGCGGTGGTCTTGGATTTCGCTGTGGCCTTCGCCTTGGCCGTCCGGGTCCTGCCCTTGCCTCCCTTGGTCGCCTTTTCCTCGATGAGTTTCAGCGCCTCCTCGAGGGTCACGGCCTCCGGTTCCATCCCCTTGGGCAGCGTCGCGTTGACCTTGCCCCATTTGACGTAAGGGCCATAGCGCCCGGACATGACCGCGAGAGGGCCGCCTTCGGAGGGGTGTTCGCCAAGCTCCTTCAGCGGGGTCTGCGCGTTGCCCGCGCCGCGCCCGGCCTTCTGGGCGAGAACCTCGACCGCGCGGTTCATGCCGATCGTGAAGACCTCCTCGACCTCTGGGAGGTTCGCGTAGATGCGGCCATGCTTCACGTAGGGACCGTATCGGCCGATCCCGGCTTCGACCGGTTCGCCGTCCGAGGGATGGGGGCCGATCTGCCGGGGAAGGTTCAGAAGCATCAGCGCGCGCTCGAGGTCGATCGAGTCGGGGGACCAGCCTTTGGGGAGGCTTGCGCGGGGCGGCTTCGGTTCGGCCTCGGTCGCTTCTCCGCGCTGCACGTAGGGGCCGAAGCGGCCGGTGCGAAGGGTGATCGGCTGGCCATTCTCGTCATGGCCCAGAAGCTTGCCGTCGGCAGTCAGCGCCGCGCCCTCATCTCCGCCCGGGGCGGAAAGGGGACGGGTGTAGCGGCATTCGGGATAGTTCGAGCAGCCGATGAAGGCACCGCCGGAGCGCGCCGTCTTGAGGTTCAGCCGGCCCGAGCCGCAAACCGGGCAGGCGCGCGGGTCGTTACCGTCGGGCCGTGGCGGGTAGAGGTGAGGTGCGAGAAATTCGTCAATTTTCTCAATGACCTCGCTGATCCGGAGATCGGCGGATTCCTTGAGCGCCGCAGTGAAGTCGCGCCAGAAGCGGGCCAGCACTTCCTTGTAGTCTCGCTTGCCGGCGGAGATGTCGTCGAGTTCTTCCTCCAGATCGGCGGTGAAGTCGTACTGGACGTAGCGCGGGAAGAAGTTCGTCAGGAACGCGGTGACGAGGCGGCCCTTGTCCTCGGCGATGAGGCGGCCCTTTTCCTTGCGGACATATTCGCGGTCCTGGATCGTGGTGACGATCGAGGCGTAGGTGGAGGGGCGGCCGATCCCGAGTTCCTCCATGCGCTTCACGAGGGTCGCCTCGGTGTAGCGCGGCGGCGGCTGGGTGAAGTGCTGCTCGGGCGTGATCTGCCGTTTCTCGGCGGGTTCGCCCTGGATCATCTGCGGCAGGCGTGCGCCGTCCTCGCCGTCCTCGTCGTCGCGGCCTTCCTCGTAGATCTTGAGGAACCCGTCGAAGAGCACGACCTGGCCGGTGGCGCGCAGGCCCACCTGTCCGTCGGGGCTCGATATGTCGACCGTCGTGCGTTCGAGGCGCGCGGCCTCCATCTGGCTCGCGATCGTGCGCTTCCAGATCAGATCGTAGAGCTTCTTCTGGTCAGCCTCCAGGCGGAGCTTGTCCGGCGCGGCGGACATGTCCGTGGGCCGGATGCACTCGTGCGCTTCCTGCGCGTTCTTGGCCTTGTTCTTGTACATCCGCGGGGATTTCGGAACGTAGTCCGCGCCGAAGCGGCGGCCGATCTCGTCCCGCGCGGCCATGACGGCCTCGGGCGCCATGTCGATGCCGTCGGTCCGCATGTAGGTGATGTGTCCGGCTTCGTAGAGGCGCTGGGCGGCGGACATGCAGGCCTTGGCGCCCATGCCGAACTTGCGGCTGGCCTCCTGCTGGAGGGTCGAGGTCATGAACGGCGGCGCGGGATTGCGGCTGGCCGGTTTGGATTCGACCCCGGCGATGGACAATGTTCGAGAAGTGATAGCCTGGACGGCAAGCTCCGCCGCTTCGGCCGTCGCGATGTCGAACTTGTCCAGTTTCTTGCCGCCGAGGACGGTCAGCCGCGCCTGGAATTCCTGGCCGCGCGGGGTCGCGAGCGTGGCCGTGACGGTCCAGTATTCGCGGGCACGGAACGCCTCGATCTCCATCTCGCGCTCGACGATTAGGCGAAGGCAGACGGACTGCACCCGGCCCGCCGAGCGGGCTCCGGGAAGCTTGCGCCAGAGCACCGGCGAAAGGTTGAAGCCGACGAGGTAGTCGAGGGCTCGGCGGGCGAGGTAGGCCTCCACCAGTTCCATGTCGATGTCGCGGGGATGGGCCATCGCCTCGGATACGGCGGACTTGGTGATCGCGTTGAAGGTGACGCGGGAGACCTCCTTGCCCTTCTTCAGCGACGAGGCCAGCGCCTCCTTCAGGTGCCAGGAGATCGCTTCACCCTCGCGGTCGGGGTCGGTGGCGAGGATCAGCCGGTTGTCGGACTTGAGCGCTTCGGCGATGGCGCGGACGTGCTTCTTGCTGTCGGATGCCACCTCCCAGGTCATGGCGAATCCCTCGTCCGGGTCCACCGATCCGTCCTTTGCCGGCAGGTCGCGGACGTGGCCGAACGAGGCGAGCACGGTGTAGTCCGGCCCGAGATATTTGTTGATTGTCTTGGCCTTGGCTGGAGATTCTACGACGACGACGGCCATGACTTCCTCTTCGACAACCTGCGAACAGGGGGTGTCCGCTTTGGCGGCGGAACATGTGGGGCAAGGCTGGGGAATGTCAATGACGGGTCGCCGGAAGGGCAGTACGCGATCAGGTGACGCGGGCCAGCAGGCCTCCGGCCTGACGGGCGATGAGGCCTTCCAGTTCGAGCGTGACCAGCCCTTCCGTCACCTCGGCCGCAGGGCGCGCGAGGTCTCGGATCAGCTGGTCTTCGGCGAGCGGCGAGGGTCCGAGTCGGTCGAGGATCTGGCGGTGGAGAGGCGCGGCCTCCGATTGCGTCCCGGCAGTTGCGGCTGCCGGTGAGGCAGGCCGCTGCGGCCGAAGACCGGGTGCAGGCGCGGCGCCCAACGTGGCGATAACGTCTTCGGCGCCGCGCACGAGCGTCGCCCCTTCACGGATCAGCGCGTTGCATCCGCCGGCGCGGCCGTCGAACGGGTGGCCCGGCACGGCCATCACGTCCCGCCCCTGGTCGAGGGCGTTCTTCGCGGTGATGAGGCTGCCGGACTTGGGTGCCGCTTCCACCACGACCACGGCACGTGCCAGGCCGGAGATGATGCGGTTGCGCAGGGGGAAGTGACGCGCCATCGGGTCGAGGCCGATGGGCTGTTCAGACAGGCGCAGAGCCTTCCTCCCGATTTCTTCGGCAAGGGCGGCGTTCTCCGCCGGGTAGATCACGTCCACGCCGCCGGCCTGCACGGCCACGGTCGCGGGGAGGGAGGCGGTGTGAGCGGCCGCATCGATGCCGCGGGCAAGTCCGGAGACAATGGTGCAGCCCGCCGCGGCGAGGTCCCCGGCGAGTTTCCGGGCCATGCGCAGGCCGAGGGAGGACGCGCCGCGCGCGCCAACAAGAGCGACCATCGGGCGGGACAGGAGCGTCAGGTCGCCGAGGGTCCAGAGGAGCGGCGGCGCATCGAAGATCTCGCGGAGTGCGGCAGGATAATTCGGTTGCCCTGCCGCGATCAGGCGCGCGCCGAACTTGCGGCCCGCGCGGAGTTCCGCGAGCGCGACGCCTTCGGGGCAGGGGGCGTAATCCTCGATCCCTGCCGCACTGGCGATGCCTGGCAACGCATTGAGAGCGTCCTGCGCCGAGCCGTGTTCCTGGAGAAGTCGCCAGAACGTCGTCGCGCCGACGCGGCGGGAGCGAATGAGGCGGAGCCAGGACAGTTCATCTTCTTCCGTGGTGGGTGGGGTGATGGGGGTGGTGAAAGAAAACAAACCCTTCTCCATCCTGGCCTCCGCCTCATTCGCAGGACCGAGAATGCGTACGCAAGGTTAACGGCCGGTTACCGGAACCGACCGGTTTCGAGATTCTTTTTCTGGGCACGATGCAAAACCGCGTTGGCCCTTCTTGAGCGTGGTGGGGACGCATGCATGTTCGGCCGAAGAATGCAAAGGGGCGCATGCATATGCATGCGCCCCCGTTCAGCCCGTTCAGATTGCCGTTCAATTACCAAACCCGGCCAAATTCCTCACCCCACGCTTGGTCTTATTGACGGCAAGGTCCTTGTAGGCAGCCCTCAGTTGGGGTTGGCCGGACCATGCTTGTCATGAGACCCGCCGGCCGCGTCGTTCTCTGCCTTGTTGTGATCGCCGGAACTGCCCGGATCGCGTTGCCCCAGCCGTTGTTGCCCTTTGATGGCCCGGGCTCGCAATCCGATGTCACGGCCGGAATCGCCGCGCCTGTGGGAATCCGCGGAGGTTCGGGGCGATCGGCCACGCTGTCTGCTGGGCGGACGAAAACCATCAGGTGGCCCTACTTTCAATATCGGGCCTTAGGTGCGTCAGTGCGGGGCGGGCGCCGAAAGGGGGCAGTTGTCCGAGCCGAGGCCAGAGCCCCAGGCCGCGCGGATCACGCGGCCGATCCGCCCACCGTCAGGCCGCCTATCAGCAGGGTCGGCTGGCCGACGCCCACTGGCACCCACTGCCCGGCCTTGCCGCAATTGCCGATTCCGGGGTCAAGCTTCATGTCGTTGCCGATCGCCCGGATCTTCTGAAGCGCGGTCGCGCCGTCGCCGATCAGCGTCGCGCCCTTCACGGGCGCCCCGATCTTGCCGTTCTGGACGCGGTAGGCCTCGGTGCAGGAGAAGACGAACTTTCCGTTGGTGATGTCGACCTGACCGCCGCCGAAGCCCACGGCGTAGATGCCGTCCTTCACCTCGGCGACGATATCCTCGGGGCGCGCATCACCGCCAAGCATGTAGGTGTTCGTCATCCGCGGCATCGGGATATGGGCGTAGCTTTCCCGCCGCCCGTTGCCCGTGGGGGAGACGCCCATGAGGCGGGCGTTCTGCCTGTCCTGCATGTAGCCGACGAGCACACCGTCCTCGATCAGGACGTTCTTGGCCGAAGGCGTTCCTTCGTCGTCCACGGTGATCGAGCCGCGGCGGTCCGGGATCGTCCCGTCGTCGAGGACGGTCACGCCCTTCGCCGCGACCTGCTGGCCCATCAGACCGGCGAAAGCGGAGGTCTTCTTGCGGTTGAAGTCGCCTTCCAGCCCATGGCCCACCGCTTCGTGGAGGAGAATGCCGGGCCACCCGGCGCCCAGTGCCACGTCCATCACGCCTGCGGGCGCGGGAACTGCCCGCAGGTTGACGAGCGCGATGCGCAATGCCTCGCGCGTCACGCCTTCCCAATGTTCGCGGTCGATCAGGCCCGTCAGGCCCGTGCGTCCGCCTCCGCCGTAGCCGCCCGATTCGCGGCGGCCGTTCTCCTCCACGATCACCGAGACGTTCAGGCGCGTCATCGGGCGGATGTCGGAGACGAGACCCCCTTCGGGGCGCAGGATGAAGACCTCCTGCAGCGAGGCGGCAAGCGTGGCCGACACCTGGATCACGCGGGGATCGAGGGCGCGGGCGAAGGCGTCAATCTCGCGGAGCGTTTCTATCTTCACGCCGAAAGGCGCGCCGGCCATCGGATCCTCGTCACCGTAGAGGCGGCGGTTGGTGCCGGCGGGAGGGGGCGCAATGACCCCGCCGCCTTCGCCAACGGCGAGCCGGGCGGTTTCCGCGGCGCGCTTCAGCGCGGCCTCGCTGATCTCGGTCGAATGGGCGTAGCCGGCGACTTCTCCGCGCACGGCGCGCAGGCCGAAACCTTCGGATGCATCGTAGCTCGCGGTCTTGATGCGGCCGTCATCGAAGACGAGTGCCTCGGAGCGGCGGCGTTCGAGAAACAATTCGCCATCATCGGCCCCCGCGGTCGCCTCGCGAAGAACCGCGAGCGCGCGTTCCTCGTCGAGATGTGTGTCGAAGGGAACGAAGCGGGATTGGGTCATTTTGGGGCCTTTGGCGTTGCTTCTTTGATGCAGGGCGGCGCTGTGTCGCTACAGTTTCGCTTGTCGGGTCCTTTCTAATATGGTTTTAGGGATGCCGCAGACAACGGGGGCGGGCCGCCGAACGAGGTGGGCCCCGGGGCGGCCGAAAAGGCTGCGTCAGGAACGGGAAAACAAGATGCGTTTTGCGACCATTCGAAATGGCCTCTCGGCCGCAATCACCGCAACAGTCTCGGCCGGCGCGGCTCTCGCGCAGGATGGGATTACCGGGCTCGATGTCGTCGGCCACCCGACGCCGGGCGGCAAGGGCTTCCAGCCGGCGTCGACCGAGCTTGCAGTCGACCAGCAGTGGCTCGACGGGTTCATGCACAACATCATGGCGGGTGTCGTCGTGCTGGTGCTGACGCTGCTCGTCATCGTGATACTGCGCTACAACAGCCGCGCCAACCCGAAGCCCGCGCGCTTCTCGCACAACACGCCGCTCGAGATCACCTGGACGCTGGTCCCGGTCGTCATTCTCGTGGCGATCGGCTCCTTCTCGCTGCCGACGCTGTTCAAGCAGCAGCGCATCCCGGAAGGCGACATCGTCATCAAGGCGACGGGCAACCAGTGGTACTGGAGCTACGAGTATCCGGACGAGGAAGTCGCGTTCGACAGCTTCATGCTGGCGAAAGAGGAACTGGCGGACCACGGCTACACGGACGACCTCTACCTTCTCGCCACGGACACCGCTGTCGTGGTGCCGGTCGACACGACTGTCGTGGTGCAGGTCACTGCTTCGGACGTGATTCATTCCTGGACGATCCCCGCCTTTGCAGTGAAGCAGGACGGCGTCCCTGGCCGGATCGCGCAGCTGTGGTTCAAGGCCGACCGCGAAGGCGTCTTCTTCGGTCAGTGCTCGGAACTCTGCGGCAAGGATCACTCCTACATGCCGATTACCGTGAAGGTCGTGAGCCAGCAGGAATACGACGCCTGGCTGCAGCGCACGAAGCAGGCGTCCCTCTCGACGCCGGCTCCGGTGAAGGTGGCTTCGGCCGACTGATGAGCACTTGGCGGGCGTTCGCGCGCCCGCCGATTTGGAAGGACGGGGATGAGCGATCTCAGCGCTTATGACGGAACGCGAGAGGCGGGGTTCGGCGATTACGTCGCGCTCCTGAAGCCGCGCGTCATGTCGCTGGTGGTGTTCACCGCCTTCGTCGGGCTCGCCGTGGCCCCGGTGCACGTCCACCCGCTGGTCGCCTTTGCCTCGATCCTGTTCATCGCGCTCGGCGGCGGCGCCTCGGGTGCGCTGAACATGTGGTACGACGCGGACATCGACCGCGTGATGCGCCGGACCGCCGGCCGTCCGATCCCGGCGGGCCGCGTCGCCGAAGGCGAGGCTCTGGGCCTCGGGCTCGCGCTGTCCGGCATCTCGGTCGTCATGCTGGGACTCGCGGCGAACTGGTTCGCAGGTCTGTTCCTGGCCTTCACGATCTTCTTCTACGCGGTCGTCTACACGATGTGGCTGAAGCGTGTGACGCCGCAGAACATCGTGATCGGCGGCGCGGCCGGCGCCTTCCCTCCGATGATCGGCTGGGCTTGCGCGACGGGAGGCATCTCTGTCGAGAGCGTTCTGATGTTCGCGCTGATCTTCATGTGGACGCCGCCCCATTTCTGGGCGCTGGCTCTGTTCATGAAGGAAGACTACCACCGTGCGGGCGTGCCGATGCTGACCGTGACGCACGGCCGCCGCGCAACGCGGGCGCATATCCTCGTCTACACGATCCTCCTCGCGCCCATCGCACTCGGCCTTGCGGCGACGAGCATCGGCGGACCGGTCTACCTGGCGGCGTCGCTCGTTCTCAACGCGCGCTTCGTGATCGGCGCCTGGCGGATCTGGCGGCGCGACGAAACGCAGGCCGAAGCCGATGGCTACAAGGCAGAGAAGGCTTTTTTCCGCTTCTCCCTCGCCTATCTATTCCTCCACTTCACCGCGCTTCTGGCTGACGCCGCGCTGCGCGGTATCGGGATGGAGATCTGGTGATGGCATTCGGCAAGGAACATGAAATCCACCAGCGCCGGTTCGGGCGGAACCTCGGGCTTGGCGTGGTGCTCGGCGCCTTCGTTGCGCTGGTCTTCGGTCTGACGATCGTGAAGGTTTCGAACGGCGACCCGATGCAGGGCTACGACCATCAGCCGAGTGCGGCGCTTCTGCCCAAGACGGAGGCATCGCAATGAACGCGCCGGGGCCGAACAAGAATGGGCGGACCGCCCTGAAGCTCATCGGGGTCGTGGTGTTCATGGGCGCGGCAGCCTGGGCGGCGGTGCCGTTCTACGACTGGTTCTGCCGGGTCACTGGCTATGCCGGCACGACCAACGTGGCCGAGGCCGGGTCGGACGTCATCCTGGACGAGTACGTGACTGTCCGCTTCGACGCGAACGTCGAACGCGGCATGCCTTGGGAATTCCGCCCGAAGCAGCACGAGATGCGGCTCAAGATCGGCGAGACGGGGCTTGCGTTCTACGAGGCGTACAATCCGACCGACAGGCCCGTCGCGGGAACGGCGTCCTACAACGTCTCGCCCGATCTGGCCGGCTACTACTTCTCGAAGATCGAATGCTTCTGTTTCACCGAGCAGGTTCTGCAACCGGGAGAGCGGATCGAGATGCCGGTGAGTTTCTTTGTCGATCCGGAACTCGTCGAAGATCCGGACGCTGGATATATCCGGAACATCACGCTTTCTTATACCTTCCACGAAACCGAACTGCCGGAGGAGCAGGCGGGACTTTCGCCCTCCTCGAAGGCAGCATACAACTGAAGCGCAATCAGGGACACGGAAATGGCGCACGCGAAGAACCACGATTATCACATCCTGCCGCCCTCGATCTGGCCATTCCTCGGCGCTGTCGGCGGCTTCGTAATGCTCTTCGGGGCGGTCCTTTGGATGAAGGCGGACCCGCCTTTCATCTTCCTGATCGGCCTCGCGCTCGTTCTCTATGTCATGTACGGCTGGTGGACCGATGTCGTGCACGAGGCGCGCGTCGGCGACCACACCCCGGTCGTGCGGATCGGCCTGCGCTATGGCTTCATCCTGTTCATCATGTCCGAGGTGATGTTCTTCTCGGCGTGGTTCTGGACCTTCTTCAAGCACGCGCTCTACCCGATGGGGCCGATGTCGCCGCTGCAGGACGGCGTCTGGCCGCCGGAAGGGATCCAGACCTTCGATCCCTGGCACCTGCCGCTGATCAACACGCTGATCCTGCTCTGCTCGGGCGCTGCGGTGACCTGGGCGCACCACGCGCTTGTGCATGAGAACAACCGCAAGGACGTCGTGAACGGCCTCGCGCTGGCCGTCGTGCTGGGCGCTATCTTCACCTTCTTCCAGGCTTACGAATACAGCCACGCCGGCTTCGGCTTCGCCGGCAACATCTACGGCGCGTCCTTCTTCATGGCGACGGGCTTTCACGGTGCGCACGTGATCATCGGGACGATCTTCCTGTTCGTCTGCATGCTGCGTGCGATGAAGGGCGACTTCACGCCGGAGCAGCACGTAGGCTTCGAGGCGGCGGCCTGGTACTGGCACTTCGTCGACGTCGTCTGGCTGTTCCTCTTCGCGGCGATCTACATCTGGGGCGGTTGAGCGCCCCCAACCGACTGAGACACGAGGGCGCGGGGCTTCAGGGCTCCGCGCCTTTTCCATCCAGGGAGACCCTTCACCCATGCGCCGCATCCTCTTTCCCCTGATCCTCGGCCTCGGCGGAATCGCCGTGCTGATCGGGCTGGGCGTCTGGCAGTTGCAGCGGATGGAGTGGAAGGCGGGCGTTCTGGCCGGCATCAACGCGCGGCTCTCGGCGGAACCGATCGCACTTGCAGACCTCGAGGCGCCGGACCCCGAAGCGATGGATTACCAGGCCGTCGACCTGTCGGGCCGCTCGACCGGGGAAGAGATCCTCGTTCTTTCCGGGAAGAAAGGCGTCGGTGCCGGCTACCGCGTGATATCGGCATTCGAAACGGCAGAAGGGCGGCGCGTCATGCTCGACCGCGGCTTCGTGCCGGAGGATGCGCGGCGGGCGGAACGTCCGCCCGTGGCGCTGGACGTGAAGGGGAACCTACTGTGGCCGGACGATGCGGACAGCTTCACCCCGCCGCCGGACATGGGCCAGCGGATGTGGTTCGCCCGCGACGTAGCGACGATGTCCGAGACGCTGGACACGGAGCCGGTCCTGGTCGTCCTGCGCGAGGCCGAGGGCGACCTGCAGGGGGTCGAACCCGTGCCGGTCGACACCTCGGGCATCCCGAACGACCATTTCGGCTATGCGATGACCTGGTTTTCGCTCGCCCTTGTCTGGGCGGGGATGACAGCGTTCCTCCTCTGGCGTATCAGGGCGAGAACAATCTGAGGCAGGCAATATGCGGTATATCTCGACGCGCGGGGCCGCCCCCGAGCTGACTTTCTCCGAAGCGATGATGACGGGCCTTGCCCGGGATGGCGGTCTTTACGTGCCTGCGGAGGTGCCGGTCATGGCGCCCGAGGACATCGCCGCGCTGGCAGGGCTGTCCTACGAGGAGGCGGCCTTCCGGGTGATGCGCCCCTTCGTGGGCGACAGCTTCTCCGACGAGGAGTTCCGGGCGATCATCGGGCGCGCCTACGAGGGCTTCCGTCACGACGCCCGCGCGCCCCTGGTGCAACTTGGCCCGAACCACTTCCTGCTGGAACTGTTCCACGGTCCGACGCTCGCGTTCAAGGACTTCGCCATGCAGTTGATCGGCCAGCTGTTCCAGGCCGCGCTGGCGCGCGAGGGGCGGCGGGTTACGATCGTCGGCGCGACGTCGGGCGACACGGGTTCGGCCGCGATCGAGGCTTTCCGCGGGCTCGACAACGTCGACGTCTTCATCCTCTACCCGCATGGCCGGGTGTCGGAAATCCAGCGGCGGCAGATGACGACGCCGTCGGAATCGAACGTCCACGCGCTGGCTCTGCATGGTGACTTCGACGACTGCCAGGCGCGCCTGAAGGACATGTTCAACCATTTCGAGTTCCGCGATGGCGTGGGACTCGCGGGCGTCAACTCGATCAACTGGGCGCGGGTGCTGGCGCAGGTCGTCTACTACTTCACGGCGGCGGTTTCGCTTGGCGCACCGCACCGCAAGGTGAGCTTCTCGGTGCCCACCGGGAACTTCGGCGACATCTACGCAGGCTCGATCGCCAAGCGGATGGGACTCCCGGTCGAGACGCTGTTCGTCGCGACGAACCAGAACGATATCCTTCACCGATGCCTGACCACGGGGCGCTACGAAGTCGACGGCGTGAAGCCGTCGATCAGCCCCTCGATGGATATCCAGGTATCCTCGAACTTCGAGCGCGCGCTGTTCGACGCCTACGACGGCGACGGCAACGCGGTGGCGCAGCTCATGGCGGAATTGAAGGCCGATGGCGGCTTCACGGTGAGCCAGGGCGCGCTCGAGGCGCTGCGCGCGACCTTTTCCTCGGGCCGCGCATCGGAGGAGGAGACGAAGGCCGCGATCCGCGATTTCCACGCGCGGACGGGCGAGGTTCTCTGCCCGCACACGGCGGTCGGCGTAAAGGTCGCGGAGGAGCATCTTGGCGCCGTGCCCATGGTTACGCTCTCCACTGCGCATCCGGCGAAGTTCCCCGACGCGGTCGAGGCCGCCACGGGCGTGCGGCCGGGACTGCCCGCCCACATGCAGGGTATCATGACGGCGAAGGAGCGTGTGACCGAGGTCCCGAACGACCTCGCGGCGCTCGAAGCCCTCATCCACGAAAGGCGGGCGCGGTGACGGTACGGCTGACGACGCTTCCGAACGGCTTCCGGATCGCCACCGAGGCGATGCCGGGGCTGGGGTCCGCCACGCTTGGCCTTTGGATCAATGCGGGCGGCCGGCACGAGCGGTTCGAGCAGAACGGGATCGCTCATTTCCTCGAACACATGGCGTTCAAGGGAACGAAGCGGCGTTCGGCCCTGCAGATCGCCGAGGCCATCGAGGATGTGGGCGGCTACATCAACGCCTACACCTCGCGCGAGGCGACGGCCTACTACGCGCGGGTGCTGGCGGCGGACGTGCCGCTGGCGCTCGACGTGATTTCGGACATCGTGTTGAACCCGGTCTTCGATCCGAAGGAGATCGAAGTCGAGCGCCACGTGATCCTGCAGGAGATCGGCCAGGCGCTGGACACGCCGGACGACATCATCTTCGATTGGCTGCAGGAAGCGGCCTATCCCGACCAGCCGATCGGGCGGACGATCCTTGGCCCCGCCGAGCGCGTATCGGCCTTCGGGCGCGGGGACCTTCAGGGCTTCGTGCGCGAGCATTACGGACCGGACCAGATGATCCTGTCGGCCGCCGGCGCGGTCGATCACGACGCGCTCGTGCATTTGGCCGAGGAAATCTTCGGCGCCCTCAAGCCCTCGGGGGCCTTCACGCCCGAACGCGCGCGATGGCAGGGTGCGGAACGGCGGGAGGTGAAGGATCTCGAGCAGGTCCATTTCGCGCTGGCCTTCGAGGGGCCGGCCTACCGCGATCCCGAGTTCCACGCGGCGCAGGTCTTCACCACCGCGCTTGGCGGCGGCATGTCCTCGCGGCTCTTCCAGAAGATCCGGGAGGAGCGGGGCCTCTGCTATTCGATCTACGCCCAGGCCGGGAGCTATGACGACACCGGCATGGTCACGATCTACGCCGGCACCTCCGCCGAGGAGATCGGGGATCTCTGCGGTCTGACCGTGGACGAGCTCAAGCGCGCGGCCGGGGATATGAGCGAGGCCGAAGTCGCGCGTGCCCGGGCTCAGCTCAAGGCGGGGCTCCTGATGGGGCTGGAAAGCCCGTCGGCGCGCGCAGAGCGCATGGCGCGGATGCTGGCGATCTGGGGCCGCGTGCCAACGATCGAGGAGACGACCGCCAAATACGAGGCGGTGACGCTTGCCGACGCACGTGCCTTCGGCGAGCGGATGGCGGACAGGGCGGGCGCTGCGCTCGCGCTCTACGGGCCGGTTTCCGCAGCGCCGACGCTGGAGGAACTGCGCGAAAGGCTCGCCGCCTGATGTTCGCACGCCCTCGCAAGGTCCGGATCGAGACGGAACGGATGACCTTGCGGCTGCCGGCACATGGCGACTACCGCCCCTGGTCCTGGCTACGCAAGGAAAGCCGGGACTTCCTGATCCCGTGGGAGCCGACCTGGGCCGCCGACCACCTGACGCGGCGCTCCTTCACGAACCGCGTCTACTGGGCGGGCCGGGCTGTCTCCGGGGGAACGGCGCTGCCCCTGTTCCTGATCCGGCGCTCCGACGAGGCGCTTCTGGGGGCAATCACGCTCGACAACATCCGCCGGGGCCCGGCGCAGGCCGGGACGCTCGGCTACTGGATCGGAGAGAGCTATTCCCGGCAGGGCTACATGCGCGAGGCGATCTCGGCAGTCGTCCATTACGCCTTCACCACGCTCGACCTCTCGCGCATCGAGGCGGCCTGCCTGCCCGAGAACGCGGCCTCGCGCGGCGTGCTGGAAAAGAGCGGCTTCAAGTACGAGGGCGTCGCGCAAAGCTATCTCCAGATCAACGGGAGATGGCGCAACCACGTGCTCTACGCGAACCTGAGAAACGACCGGCGCGGGCGGACCGACGCGCGCTGAGCGGCGCGGCAGGGCGGGGGCCTCCTTGGGCGCCACACGATATTTCCAGCCAGGGGAAGATGCGGTCCCTCGCGTGACGTTCGCGGCGAATGCGCTATGCTCCTTCGGCGGGAGGTGTTCGAGATGTTCCGGATTGCCGCGCTTCTGTCCTGTCTTGCCCTGCCTGTCGTGGCGCAGGAGCGGATTCCGAGCCACTGCATCGCATTGGCGGAAAACGCTCCCGCGGTCGAGGTTCTCTACAAGGCGGGGTTCGGTGACGCCCTGGCCGAAGATGCCGTGAGGCTTAGCTATGTCGCGCACGCGACCTTCGTTCTCGAGACGGCGGGCGGGCTGACCGTGGCGACGGACTACACCGGGTCTTTCGCGCTCGGGAACCTGGTGCCGGACGTGGTGACGATGAACCACGCGCATGAGACGCATTGGACGTCGGAGCCCGACGCCCGCATCCCGCACGTTCTGGAAGGCTGGGGGCCGTTCGGGGCAGGGGTGGAACATTACCTCGACCTCGGAGAGATGCTGATCCGGAACGTTTCCACGGATATCCGGTCGTTCGGCGGGGTGGAGGAGAAGGGCAACTCGATCTTCGTCTTCGAGGTGGCGGGGCTCTGCATCGGTCATCTCGGGCACCTGCATCAGGAGCCGAGCCCCGAGCAATACGCGATGCTGGGGCGGCTCGACGTGGTAATGGCGCCGGTCGATGGCGGATACACACTGGACCTTGCGACCATGATCCGCGTGCTGAAGCGTCTTCGTGCCTCGATCGTGATCCCGATGCACTGGTTCGGGGACGGGACGTTGCAGGCCTTCCTCGACGGGATGGAGGAGGAGTTCGCCGTTGAGCGGCGCGGGGAGAATTCGCTTGAAGTCTCGCTGAGGACGCTGCCAAGCCGCCCGACCGTCGTCGTTCTTCGGCCCGGGCGGCTGCAGTGACGGCCTGGGTCGCGCTTCTGCGCGGTGTGAATATCGGCGGGCACCACAAGCTTCCCATGGCCAAGTTGCGCCGGGTCCTGGCGGAACTCGGCTTCGAGGATGTCGCCACATACATCCAGAGCGGTAACGCGGTCTTCCGCTCGGGCGGCGCGGCCGAGGCGATAGGGGACGCGATCGGCGAAGCCATCGCGGCGCGCTTCGGCTTCCGCCCACATGTCTTCGTGCTCCGCGCCGATGCGCTCCATTCCGCGCTCGCCAGGAATCCTTTCATGGCAGAGGCGGAAGCGGACGGGCGGAAGGTGCATTTCCTCTTCCTCGCAGATGCGCTTCCGCCCGGCACTGTCGAGGCGTTGAACGCAGTGGCGGGACAGGGCGAGAGCGCACGGCTTGAAGGTAACGTTCTCTATCTCCACACGCCCGAAGGCTTCGGCCGCTCTGCCCTCGCGAGGGCAGCGACGCGCCTCAAGCTGCCCATGACCGGACGGAATGCCCGCAGCGTAGCCGAGATCTCGGCGATCGCGCGCGGGCTCTGACTTGTGCAATTACGGTTCCCATGCTTCACGGGGGGCGTGGAGGACCGCCGATGCTGAACCCCGCCGATGACGCCTTTTCCGAACGACTGGCCGCCCGCCTGCCGCAGGGGCGTCTGCGCCCGGCCGAGCCCGGCTACCTGGAAGAGCCGCGCGGACGTTTCCGGGGCGAGGCTGGGCTTCTCGCGCTGCCGCGATCTACCGCCGAAGTGGCAGAGATCGTCCGGGCCTGCGCCGAGGCACGCGTCGGGATCGTGCCCCGAGGCGGCGGAACCGGGTTGGTCTGCGGGCAGGTCATGCCCGAAGGCCCGGTCCCCGTGATCCTCTCGCTGGAACGGATGGCGGCGGTACGCGGCGTGTGGCCCGAGGAAAACGTGATGATCGCCGAGGCGGGCGCGACGCTTGCCGAGGTGCAGGCTGCGGCGCGGGAGGCCGGGAAGCTCTTTCCACTGTCCATCGCCTCTGAAGGCACAGCGCGGATCGGCGGCAACCTGTCCACGAACGCGGGCGGCGTGAACGTCCTGCGCTACGGCAATACGCGCGACCTGTGCCTGGGGATCGAGGCGGTGTTGCCAGACGGTTCGATCATGGGCGGGCTGAAGCGGCTTCGGAAGGACAACACGGGCTATGACCTGCGCAACCTCCTGATCGGGGCGGAGGGCACGCTTGGCGTGATCACCGCGGCGACGCTCAGGCTGCACCCTATTCCGGCGGCCGAGGGTTCCGCCTATTTCGCGGTCGCGCGTCCCGCGGCGGCGCTGTTGCTTCTGGCACTGGCCCAGGAGCGGACAGGGGGCTGCGTTTCGGTCTTCGAACTCATCAGCCGGCAGGGGCTCGATTTCCTCGACGAGGTTGGCCCCGCAACCCGCAGGCCGTTCGCCGAAAGCCCCGAATGGATGGTGCTGATCGAGCTTGGCCTCCCCGAAGGGCTCAATCCCGAGGAAACGCTCATGGGCCTCTTCGCCAAGGCCGAGGCGCAGGGCTGGGTCAGTGACGGAGTGATCGCGCAGAGCCTTTCGGACCGGGAGGATTTCCGCCGTCTGCGGGAATCGCTGCCTGAGGCGAACCGCCGGATCGGCGCGATCTCTTCGCACGACATTTCGCTGCCGCTGAGTGCCGTTCCGGAGTTCCTGGATCGCGCCCCGTCGGCGCTCGCGCGGATCGCCGACGTGCGGATCAACTGTTTCGGGCATCTTGGGGACGGGAACCTGCATTACAACGTTTTCCCACCGAAGGGTCGGCATCGGGACGAGTTCAAGACCAGGATCGCGGAGGTGAAGACCTGCGTGCACGACTTGGTGCATGAATACGGCGGTTCGGTCAGCGCGGAGCACGGGATCGGGCGACTGAAGGTCGAGGACCTGGAGAAATACGGCGACCCTGCGAAGATCGCCGCGATGCGGGCGATCAAGGCGGCCCTTGATCCCTTCGGCATCATGAATCCGGGGGCGGTGCTCGCGGGATAGTTCTCCGGGAACGCGAAACGCCCCGCCATGGAGGGGCGGGGCGGCCGTGTGAGAGACTCACATGTGCAAGCAACATCCGAAGCGTCGGATGGCATCAGTCCTAGGACGTCTTTCTTGACGAATGGTTAAGGAACCTCACGCCCCTTCGAATTCGCAGAGGACGTGCACGTCCATTCCCATCGTTTCGAGCCGGGCACGGCCGCCGAGGTCGGGAAGGTCGACGATGAAGGCGCAGCCGATGATCTCGGCGCCGAGCCTTTCGCAAAGCCGGATTCCTGCCTCGCACGTGCCGCCGGTGGCGAGGAGGTCGTCGACGATCAGCACCTTCTCTCCCGCATCGAGCGCATCGTCATGGATTTCCATGATCGCCTCGCCGTATTCGAGCTGATATTCCTGCGCGATCGTGGGCCCGGGCAGTTTTCCCTTCTTGCGGATCGGCACGAAGCCGACGGAAAGCTGGTGCGCAATGGCCCCCCCGAGGATGAAGCCCCGCGCCTCGAGGCCCACGACCTTGTCGATCTGTTCGCCGGCATAAGGGTGCAGCAACTGGTCGATCGCCATGCGGAAACCGCGCGCATCGGCAAAAAGCGTGGTCACGTCACGGAAGAGGATCCCTTCGTGCGGGAAGTCGGCGATGGTGCGGATGTAGTCCTTGACGGTCTTCTTCATGGCCTCGTCCTTTTGGCGCGGGGTCAGTTTCCAGGGGGATAGTGACGACGCAGGACCATCATGTCCTGCTCCCCGAGTGAGGTAACGGAGTTCGAATCCTCGGAAAAGACCGAGCGGGAATTGTACCAGGGGTCGCGGATATCGGTCAGAAAGCCGAGTGCCTGCGTCGTTTCCTCGAGCATGATCGAACGTATGTCGGCGCGGTTCACGTCGCTGGCGAAGACGACTGCGGCGTCGACGATCTGCCTGCGGCCGTTCCACCAGACCTGGACCCGGGCGGCCTCGATGGTTTCGCCGTCCAGCGGCCGGAGACCGGTCCCCGTGATCGTGTCGCCCTCTCGGAGATCGAGGAGGAACACGCGGATGTCGGCGAATTCTCCGTCCCTGAGGCGGCGCAGGCGAACCGCGGAGCCCGCCCGGTTGATCTCCGCAACGGTTGCGTCGAGGGCGGCGCTGGCGCTGCGGCTCAGGCGGCGAGGATAGCCTTCCGCGACGCGGTAGATGGAGATGGTGAGGTCGCCGACCTTCTTCGCGGGCCATTTCACCAGTGCTTCACGGCACGGCCCGCCGGGCTTCGCCCCGCAACTGACCAGGCGGTAGAAATCCCGGTCGGTGAGCGGGCCGTTGGCCGAGACCCAATCCAGGGCGGCAGCCGGCCCCGTCGAGATCGCAAGCGCGAGGGCGAGCGCCAGCCTGCGCATCAGAGCACCCGGCCCGCCACTGCGTCGAGCTTCGCCACGAGAGCGGGATCGCGCTTGTCGGGCGCGGTGAGGATCGCGTAGTCGAGCGCGCGGTCGCAGCCATGCGGGCAGGGTCCGCGGCTTGCCCCGAGGAGAGCGGGCAGGCGCCCCACGAGGGCGCGCGCCTTGTCGGCGTTGCACTTGAGCGTGGCGATGATCGCGGCGATATCCACCTCGCCGTGATGCGGGTGCCAGCTGTCGTAATCGGTGATCATCGCGACCGATGCGTAGCAGAGCTCCGCCTCGCGGGCGAGTTTGGCCTCCGGCATGTTGGTCATGCCGATGACGTCGCAGCCCCAGTTTTCCCGGTAGAGCTTCGATTCAGCGAGCGTGGAGAACTGCGGACCCTCCATCGCAAGGTAGGTGCCGCCACGGTGGATGCGGATGCCCTCCGCCTCGCCCGCCTCGGCGCAGGCGGCAGACAGGCGCGGGCAGGTCGGGAACGCGAGCGAGACATGGCCCACGCAGCCCGTTCCGAAAAAGCTCTTCTCCCGAGCGAAGGTGCGGTCGATGAACTGGTCGACGACGACGAAATCGCCGGGCGCGAGTTCCTCGCGGAAGCTGCCGCAGGCGGAGACGGAGACGACGTCCGTCACGCCGAGGCGCTTCAGCGCGTCGATGTTGGCCCGATAGGGGACGGATGAAGGCGAGTGGACATGACCGCGCCCGTGACGCGGCAGGAACGCCATGCGGACGCCGTCGAGCCGTCCCGTCAGGATCTCGTCCGATGGCTTGCCCCAGGGGCCTTCCACGGCCTGCCAGCGCGCGTCCTCGAGGCCCTCGATGTCGTAGACTCCCGAGCCACCGATCACGCCGATCACAGTTTCCATCGCCTTCTCCATACAGGGCCGGAAGTTGCCGCCGAGAGCCTAGAAGCGGGATCGGCGAAAAGGAAGCGCCTGGCGTTCCGTTCGCCCGCAGGGTTGCGGCGCGGAAACGCCTGAACCAAACGGACTGCCTCAGCCTTCGGAAGTGTCGATCACCTCGAAATCGTGGCTCACCTCGGCCGTCTTCGCCATCATCGCGGAGGCGGAGCAGTATTTCTCGACCGAGAGGTTGATCGCGCGCTCCACCTTCTTCGGGTCGAGGGCGCGGCCCTTCACGATGAAATGCATGTGTATGCGGGTGAAGACCTTCGGGTCCGTTTCGGCGCGGTCGGCGTCAAGTTCCACGATGCAGTCCTCGATCTTCTCGCGGCCACGTTCGAGGATATGGACGACGTCATAGGCCGAACAGCCGCCCGTGCCGATGAGCACCAGTTCCATCGGGCTCGGGCCGGGCTTCTGGCCGTTCTCGCCGTGTGCGGTGCCGAAGGCGATCTTGTGGCCGGTTCCGGCCTCTCCGACGAAGGTCCGGCCCTCGGCCCATTTGACGCGCGCTTTCATGGTTTCCCTTCCCTGCAGAAACGGCCGGATATTGCGGTGGGCCGGGTCCGGCCGCAAGGCCGGACGTCAGGCGTCGTCGGGCCGCTTCATGGTGAAGACCTCGCGGACGACGGCGAAGTCGCGGTAGCCGAGCCGGGAGACCGGGTGGAACCGGGTCACGTCGAAGCGGCCTTCGTTCAGGCAGTCGTCGCGGATATGTACGCCGGTGACCTCGCCCACGATCAGGAAGTTGTCCTTGCCCCTGAGCGTCAGGATCTCCGTCATACGGCATTCGAGCGTGGCAGGAGCGCCCTCGACACGGGGGCAGGCGATCGTCGTGCATTCCGCTTTCGCGACCCCGGCGAGGGCGAATTCGTCCGTGCCCCGTTTCGCAGCCGTCGAGGTCGCGTTCATCACTTCGCGCGCAGCGTATTCGACGATGTTGACGGCGAAGACGCCTGTTTCCTCGATATTTCCCAGCGAGTCCTTGCGGCCCGTGGAGGCGAACATCACCTGCGGGGGCACATAGGCGACCGCGTTGAAGAATGAGTAGGGCGCGAGGTTGTCCCCTTCGCTGCCCCGCGTCGATATCCAGCCGATCGGGCGGGGGCTGACGATCGCGTTGAAGGGGTTGTGCGGCAGGCCGTGGCCGTCCTCGGGGCGGTAGAACATTGTCACTCCGTGCAACCGTTTGCCCCTGACCTAGCCCCGTGCTACCCGCGTTTCCAGTGGATTCGGGGGATTGTCCTGGCGGATGTATCAGCTTGAGGAAGAGACCGCGGCGGACTGGTGGGAGGTCGAGGCGCTTTATGACCTCTGCTTTGCGCCGGGGCGAACGGCTCTGTCCTCCTACCGCCTGCGTGACGGGGTGGACCCGGTGCGCGAACTCTGCCTGACGCTGCGCGACGGGCAGGGGGTCATGGCGGCCGTGATCCGCTACTGGCCCGTGCTCGTCGGCGGCCAACGTGTGCTCCTGCTCGGCCCGGTCGCGGTTCACCCGACGCGCCAGGGTGAGGGCCTGGGCGGCCTGCTGATCCACGAAAGCCTCGCGGAAGCGCGCAGGCTCGGATGGGAACGCGTGATGCTCGTGGGCGACGCGCCCTATTACGGGCGGTTCGGCTTCGAGAAACTCGAAGGGGTGGAGATGCCTCCGCCCACGAACCCGGACCGGGTGCTGGGTCTTGAACTCATTCCGGGCGCCTGGGAGGGCGTCAGGGGCAAGGTCACGAAATTCACCGAAGCCTGACCGCGTTCAGTGCGGGAATGAAGCCGGGCGCAAGATGGTTCGCCTCGCGCGGCACTGGCAGGGTGGCGTCCGAGACCCCATCTATCTGAAAACGTCTTCGGAGGACGCGATGGAGGAGATTTCGCCCCCCTTGCCCGTGCAGCGGCACGAACCGTTGGCCGATGCGGCCACATTGGCTGCGCTTCAGGCGCTGGCGGCGCGGCATCGCGCGGCGAACGGGCTTGGGATGCAGGTCCTGAGCGTGGTCGGCGGGAGCGCGGAGAACCTTCTTGAACGGCTGCCCGACAGGGTGAAGGACGGTCTCGAAACGGCGACCCGCGCGGCGCTGGAGCGAGCGTTCGACGCTGGCCTCGCCTCACGCCGGACGGTCCGGGACCATGACGACCGGGTGAACAGCATGGTTACCGCGGCGATGGGGGCGGCCGGAGGCTTCGGCGGACTGCCGACGGCGCTTGCGGAGCTGCCGGTGACGGTGACGGTTCTTCTGCGTGCGATCCAGGGGATCGCGGCAGAGCACGGGTTCGACCCATCGCATCCCCAGGTCCGGGCCGACTGTGTGAGGGTCTTCGCCTCGGCGGGGCCCCTTGAGGCCGACGACGCCGCCGAGGTCGGGTTTCTCGCGGCGCGCGTGACGATCACGGGTCAGAGCCTTCAGGCCCTGATCGCACGGGTGGCCCCGCGCCTGGCGGCCGTCCTTGGGCAGAAGCTTGCCGCGCAGGCCGCGCCGGTGCTCGGGGCCGTGGCCGGTGCGGGCGTCAACTACGTCTTCACGCGCTACTACCAGGAAATGGCGCGGGTCCAGTTCGGGCTGGCGCGTCTTGCCGAGGATACCGGCACCGAACGCGAGGAACTCGCCTCGGCGCTTCGTGGGCTGCTTGCCGCGCACGGAAAGAACCGGTGAACCGAGGCGCGGTCAGATATCCTGCCGCGCCAGCCAGTCGTTGACGTCGGGCCTGACACTCTGCACGCCCTCGGCGCGGGCGTTGTCGATCACGTCGCGCAGTTCCTTGAGACTCACGCGGCGGATCAGGTGCTTCACCGGGCCGATGGAGGCCGGGCGCATCGACAGGCAGCTCACCCCCATCGCGGCGAGGCAGAGCGCCTCGATCGGCCGTCCGGCATCTTCGCCGCAGAAGGAAACCGGTGTCTTGGTCTCCGCACAACGCTCCACGATCATTTCGATGAACGACAGGAAAGACGCGTTGAGCGTGTCGTAGCGCCGCCGGACGCGTTCGTTCTCGCGGTCGGCGGCGAAGAAGAACTGCTTAAGGTCGTTGCCGCCGATCGAGACGAAATCGCACATCTCGAAGAAGCGGCGCGGCGCGAAGGCAAGCGAGGGCGTTTCCAGCATCGCACCGATTTCGACGTCTGCGGGCAGGATGTGCCCCATGGCGCGCTCGCGCTCGATCTCGTCCAGAAGCATCTCGCGTGCCTGGCTATATTCCTCGACCTGCGCGACGAAGGGGAACATGACGGAAAGCGGGCGGCCCGCAGCCGCGCGGATGAGTGCCTGGAGCTGCATCCGCATGACGCCCGGCTTGTCGAGACCGACACGGATCGCGCGCCAGCCCATCGCCGGGTTTGGCTCGTCGAGCCGCTTCATGTAGGGCAGGACCTTGTCGGAGCCGATGTCGAGCGTGCGGAAAACCACACGCTTGCCATTGGCGGCATCCATGACGCGCGCGTAGGTCGCGGCAAGTTCCCCGCGCTTCGGAACGCGGTTGCGGACGAGGAACTGCAGCTCCGTGCGGAAGAGTCCCACGCCTTCGGCGCCGGATCCGGCGAGCGAGGGGAGGTCGGCCATGAGGCCGGCATTCATGTAGAGGCTGACCGTCGTGCCGCAGGTCCCGGTCGCCGGAAGTTCGCGCAGGCCCGCGTAGCGCTTCTGCGCCTCGGCCTGCATGGCCATCTTGTCGCGGAACGCAGTGGCCACCGGATCCTCGGGACGCAGGTGCACGACGCCCTGGTCGCCGTCCACGAGGATCGGGTCGCCGTTCAGCGCCTCGGTCGTGATCCGGTCGGCGTGGATCACCAGCGGGATGGCGAGGGCGCGGGCGACGATCGCGGCGTGAGACCCGACGGAGCCTTCCTCGAGCACGATGCCGCGCAGCTTCCGGCCGTAGTCCAGGAGCTCGGCGGGGCCGATGTTGCGGGCGACGAGGATCGGGTCGTCGGGCATTTCCGCCCCGGTATCCCGGCCCTGGCCCGTGAGGATGCGAAGGAGCCGGTTCGAAAGATCGTCGAGGTCGTGAAGGCGGTCCCGCAGGTAGGGATCGGGCACGGTTTCCAGCCGCGCGCGGGCGGCGGACTGTTCCTTTTCTACCGCGGCCTCGGCGGACAGCCCGAGCTCGATGTCCTCTTCCATGCGGCGGATCCAGCCGCGGGAATTTGCGAACATTCGGTAGGCTTCCAGAACCTGGACCTGCTCGGCGTCGTTGTTGTCGACCGTGGTCACCATCGCGTCGACAGAAAGCCGCAGTTCGTCCACCGCAGCGTGCAGCCGTTCGAGTTCCTTGGCCGGATCGTCGCCGACAGGGTTCGTCACGACGACGCGCGGCTCGTGCAACCAGACGCGCCCCTCGGCCGCGCCTTCCTGACCCGTCGTGCCGCGCACCATCACCGGCTGCTGGTGCAGCGCCGAAAGCGCCGCGCCCTCGCCGACGAAGGCGCCAAGCTCGGTCATTTCGGCGACCACCATCGCGACGACCTCCAGCGCATAGACCTCGTCGTCAGAGAACTGGCGTGCCTCCTTCGACTGCACGACGAGGACGCCAAGCCGTTCGCCGACGCGCTGGATCGGCACGCCCAGGAAAGAGGAATATATCTCCTCCCCCGTCTCCGGCATGTAGCGGAAACCTTTCTCGGCGGGCGCGTTTCCGGTGTTGATCGGCAGGGCCGTCTTGGCGACGCGGCCGACGAGGCCCTCGCCCATGCGCATGCGGGTGACGTGGACCGATTCCTTCTTCAGGCCCTCGGTCGCGCAGAGTTCCAGCGTGTCCTCGTCGCGGAAGAGGTAGATCGAGCAGACTTCGGTCTGCATCGAATCCGCGATGATATGAGTGATCTTGTCCAGCCGCTCCTGACCAGCGCCGGCCTCGGCTAGGCTGTCACGCAAGCGCCTGAGAAGCTTGCGACTTTCGCTTTCGCTGCGTTCGGGCATGGCCCCCTGTCTGGCACGCTCGCGGACCGGCGGTCTTACGCCGCCTTGTCCAGTTCGAACGCATCATGGAGTGCCTGCACGGCGAGTTCCATATATTTCCGGTCGATCAGCACCGAAATCTTGATCTCGGAGGTTGTAATGACCTTGATGTTCACATTCTCGGCGGCAAGTGCCGCGAACATCTTCGCGGCGACGCCGGCATGGCTGCGCATCCCGATGCCGACGACCGAAACCTTGGCCACGTCGTCGTCCATGATGAGGTCGTCATAGGCGATCTCGCCGGCGGCCTTGGCCTCCTCCAGCGCCTTGCGGGCGCGGGCGACCTGGTTCGTCGGGCAGGAGAAGGTCATGTCGGTCACGGCGCCGGTGTGACCCTCGTAGTTCTTCTCCGAGATGTTCTGGACGATCATGTCCACGTTGACGCCAGCTTCGGCGAGCGGCCCGAAGATCGCGGCGGCGATGCCGGGGCGGTCCTCGACGGTGACGAGCGTCATCTTCGCCTCATCGCGCGAATAGGCGACGCCGGAAACGGCTTTCGATTCCATGATATCCTCCTCGTCACAGACAAGAGTGCCGGATGTTTCGGTGGCGTCCTCGAAGCTCGACAGAACGCGCAGTTTGACCTTGTAACGCATCGCGAGCTCGACAGACCGCGTCTGCAGGACCTTGGCGCCCAGAGAGGCGAGTTCCAGCATTTCCTCGAAGGCGATCCTGTCAAGCTTGCGGGCTTTGGACGTGATCCGCGGGTCGGTCGTGTAGACGCCGTCCACGTCGGTGTAGATGTCGCAGCGTTCCGCGCCGAAGGCGGCGGCGAAGGCCACGGCCGTCGTGTCCGATCCGCCGCGGCCGAGCGTCGTGATCCGGCCCTCCGGGCTCACGCCCTGGAAGCCCGCGACCACGGCGACCTTCATGCCTTCCTCGAACTTCTGGTCGATGTTCGCGCGCGGAATGTCGACGAAACGGGCAGCGGAATGGGCGGACGTCGTCTGTATCGGAACCTGCCAGCCCTGCCAGCTGCGGGCGGGCACGCCCATTTCCTGCAGGGTCAACGACATGAGGCCCGCGGTGACGTTCTCGCCCGAGGACACGACCGCGTCGTATTCGCGCGCGTCGAAGAGCGGCGAGGTCGCTTCGACCCAGCCCACGAGCTCGTTCGTCTTTCCCGACATCGCCGAGACGATGACGATCACGTCATAGCCCCTGTCGACCTCGGCCTTCACTTTTGCGGCCGCGTTCCGGATGCGGTCGAGATCGGCCACTGACGTGCCGCCGAATTTCATGACGAGTAGGGCCATCGACCGTCCCTTTGCCCCCGAGAAAAAACCCGCGCGCTTCTTATGCGCAGGGGGGCGCGAGGGCAAGGGGCGTCGGCATGTTCGGAATGGGGCCACGGGGTTTTCCGTCACCGGCCATCAAGAGGCCGTTTCGCAAGGGTGAAGCGGCTCAGAACGGGTGCGGGCGGCCGTCCCAGGTTTCGAAACATCCGGTCGTCGCGGGGGAAAGCGCGTCGAAGCGGGCGAGCAGGCCGCGCGCGGCTTCCTCGGGGCTGATCGCTGCGCCAGGCCCACCCATCCCGGTCCTGACCCAGCCGGGGTGGTAGATGCCGACGGCGATGCCTTCGCGCGCGAGATCGGTGGCGAGATTCCGGCCGAGGTTCAGCGCGGCGGCCTTCGAGGCGCGGTAGATGTAGCTGCCGCCCGTCGCGCGCGTGTCCGATCCCATCTGCGAGGAAATGATCGCTATCTTGCCACGCGACGCGCGCAGGTTCGGGAGGAGCGCCTGAACCGTGAGGAAGACGCCGGTCACGTTGGTCGCGAAGCCCTCGGCCCACATTTCGGGCGGATAGCCGTCTTCAAGCCTCTCGCCCCTGTCAGGGAAGATGCCGGCGTTGCAGATGAGAAGCTCGACCGGACGGCCGGACAACCCGTCTGCCAGGCGGCGGTGATCGTCGGGGTCCGTCACGTCTAGCCTTGTCCAGCCCGGCCCGGCTTCGATGCCGCGAGTCGTGCCGATCACGTCGTCGCCACGCGCCCGGCAAGCCGCCCAGAGCGCGCGCCCGATGCCGCGGTTCGCGCCGGTGATGATGGTCGTCATTCCTCGCCCACTGGGTTTCTCTGCCGAAGTGCCATTCCGCGTGGATTCGACAACACCCGAAGAAGGGGGGGTGAAACCACTCGCCCGGCCTCAGTTAGCCTTCCGTGCGGGCAGGAAGGGCAGGGGTGCGACCGGGATGCCATCCTCGATCAGGCGGCGCGCCTCGTCGGGCTTCGCCTCGCCGTAGATCGACCTTTCAGGGGCCTCGCCTTCATGGATCGCGCGCGCCTCGGCGGCGAAGTTCATGCCGACGTAGTCGGAGTTTTCCTCGATCTTCCTGCGCAGGGCCGCGAGCGCTTCCTCCGCAGGGGAGGCGGGTTTCGACAGGGGGGCGGCCTTTTCCTGTTCGCCCGCGGTGTCGCGGGAAGGGCGCACCGCAGGCGCCATCAGGGATTTCGCGACCTCGGTCGAGCCGCAGACGGTGCAGGCGACGTGGCCGGCGGCGCGCAGCCGGTCATAGGCCTCGGCGGACTGGAACCAGCTTTCGAAACCGTGGTCGTTGGCGCAGGTGAGCGAGTAGCGGATCATCTTCTGGTCGGATCGCAAGCCCCGCCAAACGGTGCGGGGCCTACGAGAAGTATCCGTTTTCCCGTCGAAATCAAGGGTCGGAAGGCGCGGTGAAGCTTTCCAGGATCGCCGACAGCTCCGGCTCGTCGACCTTCTTCGATGCCTTCTTCGGGCTGAACCATTCAAGGCGCCGCTGGCCTTTTTCCGGGAAATCCTTGACAAGGCGCCGCACGGCGAGCGGGAAGACGGTGACGAGAACCGGAACCCCTTCCGTGGAATGCGCGTCCTTGTCGTAGGGGAAGACGCCCAGCGGTTCCGTTCCGACGCGACCTTCGACGCCGGCTTCCTCGAAAGCCTCGCGCGCGGCTGCCTCGGGCGGGGTCAGGCCCTTGATCGGCCAGCCCTTGGGCAGCACCCAGCGTCCGGTGTCCCGGCTGGTGATCAGGAGTACTTCCGTCTTCCCACGTTTGTCCCGGCGGTAACAGAGCGCGGCATTCTGCATGCCGACAACCTCGCCGGAGGCTTCGATCAGATCCGCCTTCTTCATGTCCAACTCTCGCCCCTTCGGGGCGTTGCCTGCCTCGTCTTCGTTCATTCCTGCAGTTTAGCAGGATCTATTTGAATTATAGGTAGCATCTCGAGCCGCGCATTTCCAGTTTTGCGATCAAACTCGGGGCACGCCACCCGAGAGCACGGTGACGGCCCAGTCGGTGTCGATGTTCCCGCCGGAAAGGATCACGCCGACCTTCCGGCCCGCCATTCTTTCCCGTTCCTGAAGAAGCGCGGCCAGAGCAGCGGCACCTGCTCCCTCAGCGATGTTGTGGGTGTCGCGGAAATAGATGCGGATCGCCTCGGCGACCTCGGCGTCGGACACCGAGACAATGCGGGATGCTTTCGTGGAGTAGATGTCGAATGCCGCCTGCACGGGAACCCGCACCGCCATGCCGTCGGCGAAGGTGCGGGCCGTGTCGGTGGGAATGAGGCGTCCTGCGTCGACCGAGAGCTTGGCGGTCTGCGCACCGTCCGACACGACGCCGATCACCTCCGTCCTGAGCCCCAGCGCGTCGCGCGCGGCGATCGTGCCGCAGATGCCCGAGCCGCAGCCGATCGGCACGTAGACCGCATCGAGGTCGGGGACAGCCCGCAGGAATTCGAGCCCGTAGGTCGCCACCCCGCGCACGAGTTCGGTGTGAAAGGGCGGGACGGGGAAAAGGCCCTCGGCCTCGCTTGCGCGCATCGCCTCTTCCCGCGCGGCATCGAAATCGTCGCCATGTTCCCGCAGTTCCGCCCCGAAAGCGCGCATGGCGGCGTTCTTCTCGACCGAGTTTCCGCGAGGAACGTAGATCACGGCGCGAAGCCCGGCCGCCGTGGCGGCGCGCGCCTGGGATTGGCCGTGGTTGCCACGCGTGGCGGTGATGATGCCGGGGCAGTCGGGCTGCGTCCGGCGCAGCCAGTCTATGAATGCGATACCCCCGCGGATCTTGAAGGCGCCGGTCGGGCCGTGGTTTTCATGCTTGACCCAGACTTCGCAGCCGGCGCGTTCGGACAGCTGCGGCCAGGCATATTGCGGCGTGGGTGACATCTGACTGTGGACGAGCGCGGCCGCCGCCTCGAGTTCCGCCTGGGTGAATTGCATCCGTGCCTCCGTCCCTTGCCTGCCAACAGGTTACGCGACGCTCGCCCGAGGGCTTGGCAGCGTCAAGCCTCGAGAGAGGCGATGCCGGTGAGCTTCGCGATCCGGGACAGGAGCGCGTCGACGCCATCGGGCCCGGCCGTTTCGGCCAGCGCCGCCGAGGCGGCCGCTGCCATGCGGGCCTGTGCCTCCGGGTGGGCCAATTCCGCAAGCGTTTCCGCCAGCGTTCTGGCATCCGGGACGACTCGGGCGCCGCCCGCGAGGTCCAGCGCGGCATAGGCGGCCCGGAAATTTGCGACATGCGGCCCGTGCAGGATCGCCGACCCCGCCGCTGCGGGTTCGAACGGGGTGTGACCGCCCTTTTCCACGAGCGAGCCGCCCACGAAGGTGACACCTGACAGGTGATACCAGAGCGGCATCTCTCCCATCGTGTCGGCGAGATAAATTACTTCATCTGGGCCGGGCTCCGCGCCCTCAGAACGGACCGCGTAGGGCAGGCCCGTTTCGTCCAGGAGCTTCCGGATCCGCGGGGCGCGGGCGGGGTGGCGCGGGGCAAGGATCATCCGAAGTGCCGGGTTCTGCCGATGCGCCGCCACGAAAGCTGCTATGACGGGCTCATCCTCGCCCTCATGGGTCGAGGCGGCAAGGAAGGTCGACGCGCGCGGTCCGGGCGCGGGGAGACTCGCCGCTTGCTCGGGCGACGGTCCGGTCTGCGCGGCAGTGGACTTCAGGTTGACGACCGGGCCGATCCGGTCCGTGGGAAGGCCCAGATCCCGGAATCTTTCCGCCGAGGCGTCATCCTGCGCCGACAGCCAGTTCACATGCCCGAGCATCGGTCGCGTGATCCGGTCCATCCGGCGCCAGCGCTTCGCCGCGGATTCGGACATCCGCGCGGCGATCAGGATCACGGGAATGTCACGCCGGCCGCAGGCCGCAAAACGGTTCGGCCAAAGCTCGCTTTCCAGCACGATCAGCGCGCGGGGCTTCCAGCCGTGCAGGAAACGCCAAAGCACCAAGCGAAGGTCGAGCGGGGCGAGGCGGGCCGACAGCCGCGCAAGGCGCCAGCTTTCGGCAAGCGCTTTCCCGGTTTCCGTATTGCAGGTCACGACGATCGACAGTTCCGGATCCCGCGCGAGCGCCGTTTCGATCAGCCGCCGCGCCGAGGCGAGTTCACCGTTCGAGGCGCCGTGGACCCAGATGACCTTGTGAGTCGTCCGGCGCGCGCCGGAGCCCAGCCGTTCCCGGAGGCTCACGGCGGAACCCGCGCCTCTCAGTCTGCGCCAGATGAGCCGCAAGATGATGACTGGCGCTGCCAGCGAGATGAGGATTCGATAGAGGATCACGGGCGGGCAGACCGGGCCAGTTCTTGCGACCGGGCCATTAGACCTTCCACGCAAGTCGGCTGCAAGGTCGGTTACCCATCTGGCCATTCCAGCGAAGACAGAGGAAAGTCTGTGTCTTGAGGCGCGCACCGGAAGAGAGCCGCTCTGCGCGGAACTGCAATCCGGATAGGGCGCTGATTTTGAAGGAGTATTCTGCGGCCTAAGTGGAACTTTCCGCAAATTCGGTCAAGGTCCGGCTTGTCCGGTGCTTCGTTCTTGCACAACACCGCGCATGGCTGCGTTGCGCAGGAGCGGTCCCTTTCCGCAGGCAACAGGAGACCCCTGATATCGCCAGAGCTGACGCTTTTCTTTCAGGTAGGGATCCTTGCTTGTGCAGGTCCCAGGTTCTGGGGGCCTGCGAAATCGGCGACCCTCGTCCCGCGCGAGAGCGGGGCCGCCGAACTCTCCGAGGCGGAGGATGTGCCAACTGCCCCCCCTCGCACGAGGTCTTCGGCCAACTGGCGAACCTTCGCAGCCTCGGCGTGTCGAAGGCCGGTCTCCCAGGCGGGACGTTCGCAAGCTGTGCCCCAACTCGACGATCAAATCACTCTGCCGGCACGCGGAAATGGTTCAAAGGTGACCCGCACACGCGTATACCGCCCCTGGAATTCCATGCGCTCCATCAGGCGAGGAGTTCGCTGCTGGCGGAGCAGGCGCGTATCGTGCGGCGGGAGGGCCGTTTGAGAAAATTCAACATGCCTTCGCTGTCGTTGTTTCACACCTTCGAGGTGGCTGCCCGGCGGAGGAGCTTCACGCTTGCGGCGGATGAGCTGTGCATCACCCAAAGCGCCGTCAGCCGGCAGATCAAGGCGCTGGAAGACCAGCTTGGCGTGCTGCTGTTCCGGCGCCTTCACCGCGCGATCGAGCCGACCGCCGAAGGGCGGCGGCTGTTCGAGTCCGTGACGCGCGGGCTGCAGGAAATCGAGACCTGTGTCGCCGGGCTTCAGGCCGCAGCCGAAAACCCGCAGATCACCGTTTCAGCCTCGGTTGCATTCTCCTATTTCTGGCTGATGCCGCGGCTTGAGCGGTTCAGCGCCCGGCATCCCGAGATCGACCTCAGGGTTCTCGCCACGGACCAGAAGGTGGACCTGCGTCAGGAAGGCGTGGATGTGGCAATATTGTATGGCGCCGGGCGATGGGAGGGCGTCGAGGCGCATCTTCTCTTCGGCGAGCGGGTCTATCCGGTCTGCAGTCCCGCCTATCTGCGCAACCACCCCGAGCTTCGTGAACCCTCGGACATGCTCGATCAGACGCTTCTGCATCTCGACGGCGGCGGCAATATCTGGGGCGGCGTCGATTGGCGCGTCTGGCTGGTCACCCAGGGCGTGACGGGGCAGCCGGTCCGGCGCGGCGTGCGGCTGAACAGTTATCCGATGATCGTTCAGGCGGCCGAGGCCGGGCGCGGCGTGGCGCTTGGCTGGAGCTACATCACCGACCCGATGCTGGCGGAGGGGCGGCTGGTCTGCCCTGTCGACAGGAGTCTGGAAACGCGCGACGGCTATTACGTAGGCGCATTGGAAGGGTCGACGAGCGTTCCCGCTATCGCCCATTTCCTTCAATGGATAAGGGACGAGGTCACCGGGGGTTCCGGTTTCACATGATCAGTGGGAATGCAACGCATTCGAATTGATCGTTTGAACGACGGCCCGATAACCTGCCTATTGGATCGCGTGAAACCCCTCGGGATCCCGCCATGTTCGAACACTCCCCTCGCCGGTCGGGCCGCCGCAATCGCGGCGCCGCAGAAATGGCGCCCGCACTTCCCGTGATCGCGCCGGGCATGGTCGGAGGACGCTTCCAGCCGCTGACCCGATGCGAGATGGAGCGGATCCACCAGTTGGTCTTGCGCCTTCTGGAGGACCTGGGCCTGTCGCAGGTCACGCCCAGCCTGGAGCGCCGCGCGGTCGAGGCCGGGTGCTGGGTCGACGGGAGCGGCCGATTGCGGTTTCCCCGCGCGCTCGTCGAGGACGTGATCGCCCGCACGCGGCGAAAGTTCACCCTGCATGGCATCGACCCAATCCACGATCTGGAGATCGGCGGCCGCCGTGTGCACACGGGCACCGGCGGGGCAGCCCCGACCATCATGGATTTCGAGACCGGCAGATACCGCGAAAGCACGGTGGCCGATCTCTATGACATCGCCCGGCTGGTCGACCGGATGGACAACATCCACTGGTATCACCGCTCGGTCGTGGCACGCGACACCGAAACGATCCTCGATCTAGACATCAACACGACCTATGCCTGCCTCTCGGGCACCACGAAGTCGATCGCCGTCAGCTACACGGACGGTAACAGCGTGCGCGCCGTGCAGCCGATGCTGGACATGGTCGCGGGCGGCGAAGGCAAGTTCCGCGAGCGGCCCTTCTGCACCGCCGTCTGCTGCCATGTCGTGCCGCCGATGCGCTTTGCCACCGAAAGCTGCGACGCGCTGGAGGCTGCGGTTCTGGCCGGCATGCCGATCCTCCTCGTGTCGGCCGGTCAGGCCGGGGCGACGGCGCCGGCGGCGCTGGCCGGGGCGGTGGCGCAGGCCTGTGCCGAGGTGCTCGCGGGGCTGATCCTGTGCAACATCATCGACCCGAACTGCCGTGGCATCTTCGCCGCCTGGCCTTTCGTGTCGGACCTGCGCACCGGCGCGATGTCGGGCGGCTCGGGCGAACAGGCGCTCCTGTCGGCGGCCTGCGCGCAGATGGCGGGGTTCTACGACCTTCCGAACTCCGTGCCCGCGGGCATGACCGACAGCAAGCTGCCCGATGCGCAATCCGGCGGGGAGAAGGGCTACACGATCTCGCTCGCCGCGCATGCCGGGGCCACGATGATCCACGAATGCGCGGGGATGCAGGGCAGCCTGATGGGCACCGCATTCGAAAGCTACGTGCTGGACAACGACCTTCTGGGTGCGGTCCTGCGCACCGTCAGAGGGATCGAGGTCAGCGAGGATACGTTGAGCTACGACGTGGTCCGCGATGTTGTCATGGGGGCGGGGCACTTCCTTGGCCATCAGCAGACCTTCTCGCGGATGAAGACCGACTATCTCTACCCCGAAATCGCCGACCGGCGCAGCATCGGCGAGTGGGAGGATGCCGGCGCGCGGGACGCGCGCGCGGTGGCGCGCGACAGGGTTCGCCGGATCCTCGCCGACCACTATCCCCGCCACATCAGCGACAGCATCGATGCCCGTCTGCGCGAGACCTACAACATCATCCTGCCGAAAGCCCGCATGCGCGCCGGGAACGGCGTCTGGTAAATCCCCAAGGTAGAAGGAGTTCATCATGCAGTCACATGCGAAGGTAGTGATCGTCGGCGGCGGCATGATGGGCGTGGGCCTCTCCTATCACCTTGCCGAAGAGGGGTGGACGGATGTGCTGCTGATCGAGAAGGGCGAACTGACGAGCGGCTCCACCTGGCATGCGGCGGGACAGTGCCCGTCGTTCATCGGCAACTACAGCATGGCCAAGATCCACCACTACTCCAACACGCTCTATCCGCGTCTGGAGGAACTGACCGGCCATCCGACGGGCTGGCACGGTTGCGGCGGCATCCGGCTGGCCACGACCCCGGAAGAGGTGGACTGGTTCCGCCATGTCGCCGGTTTCGCCGCCAACGTCGGCTTTCAGATGGAGATCATCGGACCTGACCGGATCAGGGAACTGAACCCCTGGCTGGATACCGACGGGATACTCGCCGGCGCGCATACGACGATGGACGGCCATGTGGACCCGGCAAGCGCCTGCAACGCCATGGCCGCCGGGGCGCGGCAACTGGGCGCGACGATCGTCCGACGCAACCGGGTGACCGGCATAAACCGGCTGCCTTCGGGCGAGTTCGAGGTGGTGACCGAGCAGGGCAATGTCATTTGCGAACATGTCGTCAACGCCGGCGGCTGCTATGCGCGCGAAGTGGGTGCCTGGCTCGGCGTCGACACGCCCATCACCAATATGGAGCACCAGTATCTGGTGACCGAGCCTCTTGAAGAGTTCAAGGGCACGGATGTCGAACTGCCGGTCATGCGCGATCCGGCCACCGCCGGCTATTACCGACAGGAACAGAAGGCCGGGCTTGTCGGCATCTACGAGCATCACGGCGCCAAGGAGGCCTGGGCGGCCCGCGGCGGCTGGCCGGAATGGGAAAGCGAGAACGAGCTTTTCGAAGGCGACTTGGACCGCATCGCGCCTTGGCTCGAAAAGGCGCTGGAACGGATGCCGATCTTCGCCGAGGCGGGCATCAAGCGCATCATCAATGGCGCCATCCCCCATACGCCGGACGGCAACCCTCTCGTTGGCCCCGCCCATGGGGTCCGCAACTTCTGGCAATGCTGCGGCTCCTCCATCGGCATCGCGCAAGGCGCGGGCTGCGGCAAGTACCTCGCGCAATGGATGGTGCATGGCGATGCCGAGATCAACATGGCTTCGGTCGATCCGCGCCGCTTCGGAGGCTATGCGGACGCCGATTACACCCGCGCCAAGAGTTTCGACGACTATCACAACATGTTCGAAACCCCGCTGCCGGGGCGCGAAATCCATGCGGGCCGCCCGAGCCGCGTGACGCCGCTCTACGAAAGGCTGAAGGAGAAAGGCGCGGTCTACACCGAGGTGTACGGCTGGGAGCGGCCCAAGTATTTCGCCCCCGCGGGCTTCGTCGAAAAGCTGCAATACCGGCGCAACAACACCTTCGATCTGGTCGCCGCCGAATGCCGCGCAGTGCGCGAGCGGGTGGGTATCATGGACCTGTCGAGCTTCGCCAAGTTCGACGTTTCCGGCCCGGGCGCCGAGGCGCTCCTCGACCGGCTGACCGCCAACAGGCTGCCGAAGAAGCCGGGCGGCATCTGCCTGACCCATGTCTTGTCCGATGGGGGGCGGATCGAGGGCGAATGGACCATCACGAGGCTGGCCGACGATCGCTTCTATGTCCTGTCGGGCGCCGGGGCGGAGCGGCAGGCGCTCGATCATCTGCGCCTTGCCGCCGGCGATGACGTGACCATCGCCAATCTGACCGATGACTACGGCATGCTCGTCGTGGCCGGTCCGAAGGCGCGCGAGGTTCTCGCGCCGCTGACCGACGCGGACCTGTCCAATGCGGCCTTCCGCTGGCTCTCGGGGCAGGAGATCACCATCGCCGGCGTGCCCGTGCGCGCTCTGCGGGTGAACTATGTGGGAGAGCTGGGCTGGGAACTGCACGCGCCGATGGCCGCGCTTGCCAGGCTCTACGACGCGATATGGGCTTCCGGCGAAGCCCACGGCATAGCCGATTTCGGAGTCCACGCGGTGAACAGCCTGCGCATGGAAAAAGGCTATCGCGGGTTCGGTTCGGAACTCACCAACGAGATCACGCTGATCGAGGCCGGCTGCGCCCGCTTCTACGCTCCTGACAAGGGCGATTTCCGCGGCCGTGACTCGACCGAGGCGGTTCGCGAGAGAGGCATCGTCACGCAATTGGCCTATGGAGAGGTCGCGGCCAACGATTGCGACATCCACGGCGGCGAGGCAGTGATGCAGGGCGACCGGGTCGTCGGCGTCTGCACCTCGGGTGGTTACGGCCATGCGACGGGCAAGAGCCTCACCTTCGCCTATGTCGAGCCGGGCCTTCGCGAGGGACTTGAGGTCGTCATCCTCGGCGAACGCCGGGCGTTCTCCTGTCTCGACGAAGCGGCCTGGGATCCCACGAACGCAAGGCAGAAAGCCTGACCGCTCAACCTGCACGATCCGTCAAGCCGGGCGCTCGCCGCCCCTCGCCAGCTGGGCGGCGCGCCCAACTTCGGTGACGTTCTGGCGGCGGCGTGAAACCGCTCGTGTCAGTCAGCGTCCTCGCGGCTCTCGGCTTTCGACATCGGATCCTTGCGCAACGGCGCGCACTTCCCGGTTTCATCGGGCGGGAGTGCGGCGCCTTGGCGCGACACCTGCGGAAATCGGGGCGGATGGCCGCTCAGGGTCGGCAGGTCGAAGCCCTTCATCGCGGCCGACACGCAGCGGTGCGTGAGCTTCATCTGACCCGGCCGCGGCCGGTATGTCCCGAAGGTCCCGGTTGTGCTGGGCCTTGCCGTTGAGGCACCGACGGAGATGTCGTTCGTCTGCTTCGCGAAGTCGTCCGCGACGCTTGCATCGTCTTCGGCATCCGACCGAGAGTGCTCATGAAGGATGTCGCCTCAATCCACCAACCCAGGCGTGTGTGGGAGTTGCGGCATGCTGCCAACATCATCGAGAAATGCGCCGCCGTCGTGCCCGAAGTTGCCGATGAGGTTCTCGCGAAGCTCACTGCAGCCAGCCTGAAACCGATTAGCTTCGACTGAGACGTCAGCGCCCGTCAGTGAAAGCTGGCCTGAAAACTGGTGGGCGTGAGCGTCACATGCGCGTCGAGCGGGGGGCGAAGCTCAAATGCCCTCGGCTCACGAACGAAGTTGTAAATGCGAAACAGGTGCCATGTGTCTCGGTTCTCGTCCGCAACCTGCAGCTCGTTTCGCGAGATGTGGAACGGCGTCCGTTCCCACCCGTTCGTCGTCTTGACCTCGATCAGCCGGACTTTGCCCTCCGGCGTGAAGCTGTGAATGTCGTAGCCCGCGCCATCCCCGTCCTCCGCAGAAACCCACCGCACTCGTCGGGCCAGATCGTCTCGTCCCGCCTGTCGAAGGCTGACGCGTTCATGGTGGAATGCCCGCTCCTCGCCAGCTTTGCCCAAGGCGCGGTTTCTCTCGTCACGACCAGCGGCATCGAAGCGCTGCGCCACAGCCTGCAATTGTTGCGTCTCCTCCGGAGGCGGTGCGTTCCGGAGCGTCGGAGCGATGCCGACGAAGAGTGGCGCCGCCTCGGCGAAGACCATCTGCGCCGGGTGCTGCGCGTCCAACCAATCCGGGCGCTTGGCGAGCCATCTCGCGATGGCTTCGGCGAGAGACATCTGGAAATTGAAACGAGGCAGATAGCCGCTTAGAAGCGGCAGGCCAAAGCCTTTCATAGCAGCAGATATGTTGCAGTGCTTGAACTCGATCGATCCGCGGCTGCGGCCAATCAGTTCCTGGAGCGCGCGATTGTGCTCCGCTTTGTTGTATGGGCGGCCTGCAATGTCATCGATCAGCATCGCGAAATAGTCCGCGACGATCGCGTCGTTCTCGTCTTCTGACCAGTCCTGCGCGCCAATGGCGCCAGGCTACTTTCGCGCGTCGAGATTGTCATTCGAAACCGCAAATCACGACCGGTGTGTAAACCAGGCCGTAAACCGTGCTGGGGGATTTGGGCTAAGTAGTGGAGGCGGGTACCGGAATCGAACCGGTCTACACGGATTTGCAATCCGCTGCGTAACCTCTCCGCCAACCCGCCTCGGAGATAGGTTTTGCTAAACGAACGGGTGGTTGGGCGCAAGACCCGTCGTCAGAGAATCTTGGGCGCCAGATCAAGCTGCCCGGCAGAGTCGCTGGAGTCGCTGCCGTCCCAGGGTGCCTGGGCTTCCGGCGCGATTGTAAAGGTGGGCGTTCGTTGGGGAAATGGCAACACTGTGTTTCCGTATTCCGGCCGGATTCGGGCCTGTGGATGGGCTGCATCGGTGCCGGACCCGCATTTCGCGCCGGAGCGGCAGCGTCATGCCGCTGCCCTGCACCATTCCTCCCGGGGGTGAGTCGATACGTGGGAAAAACAAACGCTTAACCAGAACAGAAGTGTCGCGGCTCCGCTTTGCGGCCCCGCGCGCCGCGCTCGACGGCGTGGCGCTAACCATTGGCGCCGCTCACTTTTCTACGGATCCACGGGCTCCGGATGCAATCCCCCTTCCCGCCAGCCGGGGCGTTGCCAGCGCCGGGGTTTCATGGCAAGAGGGGAGTCACCGGAATCCAGACCGAAGAGTATAGTCGATGATCGATTTCGCCGCCCGTCGCACGATGATGGTCGATACGCAAGTCCGCCCCAACGATGTGACGAAGTTCCCGATCATCGAGGCGATGCTTTCCGTTCCGCGCGAGGCCTTCGTGCCGGGACCGAAGCGGGAAGCAGCCTACGTCGGTGAGAACATCGAGATAGCGCCGGGGCGCGTGGTGCTCGAGGCGCGGACGCTTGCCAAGATGCTTGACGCGCTCGACATCCAGCCCGACGAGATGGTGCTCGATGTCGGTTGCGGTCTCGGCTATTCGGCGGCCGTCATCGCGCGCCTGGCCGAAGCGGTCGTCGCCATCGAGGAAGATCCCGATCTTGCGCGTGAGGCGCAGAAGACGCTTTCGGGAGAGGGTGCGGACAATGCCGCCGTGATCGAAACGCCGCTTGAGGCGGGCGCGGCGAAGCACGGTCCCTATGACGTCATAATGATCGAAGGTGCCGTGGAAACGGTGCCGCAGGCAATCATCGACCAGTTGAAGGAGGGCGGCCGGATCGGCGCCCTGTTCATGGAGGGGGCCCTTGGCGTGGCTCGCGTGGGGATGAAGCGGGACGGTCAGGTGACCTGGCGCTTCGCCTTCAACGCGTCCGCGCCGGTTCTCCCGGGATTTACGGCGGAGCGCGGCTTTACGCTCTAGTTCTTGGTCCGGGCGTCGCCGCGGCGCCGGGCCCGCAATACCAGAGCCGGATTGTGCCGGCACGGAATGCAGGAGAGTGCGGATGACGAGTATGCGGATTTCTAGTGGTATCAGGTCGCGGGCAATCACCATGGCGGCGGCCTTGGCATTCACCTCATTTACTGCGGTTGCCGCAGGTGCGGAGACGCTCGCCGATGCGCTCGTTTCCGCATATCGGAACTCGAACCTTCTCGAGCAGAACCGCGCGGTTCTGCGCGCCGCGGACGAGGATGTGGCGAGCGCCGTTGCGACGCTGCGGCCGGTGGTGAGTTTCATCGCCGGCGTGACCAGGGTCTCGCCCGCCCCGGCATTTGGCGACAGCCTCAGCGCCACAGTCTCGCTGGCCGCGGAGGTCACGCTTTGGGATTTCGGCCGCTCGCAGATCGGGATCGACATCGCTAAGGAAACCGTGCTGTCGACGCGCGAGGCTCTGGTCGGCGTCGAGCAGGAGGTGCTCCTGGGCGCCGTCGTGTCCTTCATGAACGTGAAGAGCGCCTCGCAGAGCGTAACGATCAACCAGAACTCGGTCCGCGTGATCGGCGAGGAACTGAAGGCCGCCGAGGATCGCTTCGCGGTGGGTGAGGTGACGCGCACGGACGTGGCGCTTGCGCAGGCGCGGCTCGCCGCGGCGCGGGCAACGCTGGCAGCGGCCGAAGGCGATCTCGCCGCGGCGCGGGAAGCGTACAAGGCGGCGACCGGAAACTATCCGGGAACGCTGGCCGCGGCGCCGAAGCCGCCGGCTCTTCCGAAGAGCGTCGAAGAGGCGCGCGCTATCGCTCAACGCAGCCATCCCGCCGTGCGTCAGGCGCAGCGTGAGGTGACCGTCGCTGAATTGGGCGTCGCCGCCGCCGAGGCCAATTTCGGCCCGACGCTGACAGCGAACGCGCGTGCCACGCTCGATGACAACGGCGACGACGACTATGCGGTCGGGCTTCAGCTGACGCAGACGCTCTATACCGGCGGCGCGAAGTCTGCGGCGCATCGCAGGGCCATTGCGTTCCGTGACGCGTCCCGTTCGGCCCTTCTGCAAACCGGCGTGACGATTTCGGAGCAAGTCGGCAATGCCTGGGCGCAGATCGGCGTGTCGCGCGCCCGGATCGAGGCGACGGACCGGCAGATCCGCGCAGCGACGGTCGCGTATGAAGGTGTCCGCGAAGAGGCGAAGCTTGGTGCGCGCACTACGCTCGACGTTCTGGATGCGGAGCAGGACCTCCTGGATGCCCAGGCCGACCGGATCGACGCCGAAGCGAGCCAGCAGATCGCGATTTATTCGCTTCTGGCGTCGATGGGGCTTCTGACGGTCGATCACCTGAACCTCGGCATTCCGACCTACGATCCGTCGATCTACTACAACGCGGTCCGTGGCGCGCCTGCGACAAGCGTTCAGGGTCAGCGGCTCGACCGCATCCTGAAGGCGATCGGGAAGGACTAAGACATGACGCCCGGTTGTCTTGCAAATAACCGGGCGATACAGTCCACTCGATGGCCAACTGGTCGCGGGGATTGTAATGTCTGACTCGAAGTCCGATCCGATCACGAACCCGGAGATCGAGGACGTGCTTTCCTCGATCCGGCGCTTGGTCTCGGAGGATGCGCGCTCTTCCACCAAGCCCGAGACGGAAGACCGCCCTGAGCCAGCCCACATTGACCGGCTGATCCTGACGCCCGCGCAGCGGATCTCCGAGCCCGAGACGGATGAGCCGACAGAACCGGTGGCCGCCAAGGCCGAGGGCGCGAGTTCCACGCCCTTGGTGCTCGAGAGCGCGAACCCCGAGGTCGCTGAGCCGGAGGTCGTGAACACGGACATCGGCGAGGAACCCGTCGACGCGGAACAGGAGGTCGTCGAGGAGGGGGCAGCCGTCAACGCGGCGGCGGATGAAGCCCTGGAAATGGCCGAAGCTGCCGATGATGCGCTGGAATCCGACCCGGTCGAAGCAGAGGTTTCCGAGGTGGCGACCGTCCCGGAGGTGCCATTGGTCGCGGATGCGCCCTTCGTCATGGTCGAGGAGCCGGAGGACGCCGAGCCCGCGCCCTCTGCGGAGCCAGCGCGGTTTTCCTCTGTTCGCGAAGTGCCGCGCGCCGAGCCTTCATCGGCGCCTCAGGCGGAGGAGCCTGCGACCGACGGAGATGCTCTGGAGACGGAAATTGCGGGCGCGGATTGGATGAATGGTGCCAGCGCGTCCGTTGCGGGCGTTGCCGGGGCGGGGCACATCTGGGAGGAAACGGCGGTGCCGCCAACCTCCGTTGAACCCGCGGCTCCGGAGGACGCAACTGCGCCCGCCCAAGAGATCCCGGGCGACGTGGACGAAGAAGTCCTGCGGCGTCTGGTGGCCGAAATCCTCAGGCAAGAGCTCCAGGGCCCGCTGGGCGAGCGGATCACCAGGAACGTGAGGAAGCTCGTGCGCCGCGAGATCTTCAGGGCGCTGAGCGAGCGGGACGCAGAGTAATCAGCAATGCCAGAAACGAAGAACGCGCCCCGTGGGGCGCGTTTTCGTTTTCGGCAGGGGCCAGTGCAGCGGTTCAGGCCGCTTCGGCTTCCTCGGCAGCATGGCGGCGCTCGCTCTCTTCGCGCGACAGCGCAACGGAGGTGCGCACGCCCTTGGACACGAATTCCATCAGGCCCTTCACGACCCGCTCATTCGGGTCGATCCCGGCGCAGGACAGAACTTCGCGCCCGTCGCGCGAACGCGCCCAGCGGGCGATCTGTTCCGGTCCATTGCCGTATTTCTTGTCATCTGCGATCGCATCGTCCAGTGCGGCGAGCACCACGGCCGCGAAGAGTTTGCGCGACCGCTGGCCCTGCTCGTAGTTGAATGCGGTCCCGTCAACAAAGTCGCGCATAGATACGTCCTCTTGTTATTGCTCTTGCGTTTCCCGGCGTTGCGCTGAATATGTCTTCTCGACCCGATTCGGTATTTCCCGTTTCGAATGACAGCCATGCACGCGATGCATAGCTACCCCAAAACGCTCACATCATCTAGTCAGCTTGCCGGTAGCCAGCCCGGAATATATAGGAACCGCGAAATTCCCTTCAAGTTTTCTGCAAGGTTCCTGCAATGCCCAAGATCAACGGCAACGAAATCAAGCCCGGACTCGTCATCGAACATGACGGCGGCCTCTGGGCGGCGGTCAAGGTCAACCACGTCAAGCCCGGCAAGGGAGGGGCATTCGCCCAGGTGGAGCTGAAGAACCTCCGCGACGGGCGCAAGCTCAATGAGCGCTTCCGCTCCGAAGACAAGGTGGAGGAAGTGCGCCTCGATCGGAAGGATCAACAGTTCCTCTACGAGACCGACGGCAAGCTCGTCTTCATGGACAGCGAAACCTACGAGCAGACCGAGCTTGATGCCGACCTTCTCGGCGACCGGCGTCCGTTCCTGCAGGACGGCATGATGGCTACCGTTCAGTACTACGGCGAAGAGGCGCTTTCCGTGGCGCTGCCTCAGAAGGTCACCTGCAAGGTGGTGGAGACCGAGCCGGTCCTGAACGGGCAGACGGCGGCGAAAAGCTTCAAGCCGGCCGTGCTGGACAACGGGATCCGGATCATGGTTCCGCCCTTCATCGGGACCGACGAGGACATCATCGTCAACACGGAACTCTTCGCCTATTCGGAACGCGCCTGACGACGGCGTTCGCGCCGTCCTTCCCGGGCTGTGGTTCCTGCCGCGGTGTCACGGGCGGCCTCCCGTCAGGAGGCCGCAGCGCCGTTCCAGGTGATCCGCGCGTCGCCCGCCTGCATTGGGCCTGCCGCCCGGTCGAAGCGCAGATAGGCGATGCCCCGTCCGCCCGATTGGGTGAACAAGGTGCCGGCGGGCTTGCCGTCAGCCGTGATCTCCGTGCCTGCAGGGGCCTTGCCCTCGACCTCGACCGTCGCGAGGCCCTTCCGCAGTTCCGTCTTGTGCTTCATGCGCGCGGTGACCTCCTGGCCCACGTAGCAGCCCTTTCGGAAATCGACGCCGTGGAGCCTCTCGAAGCCCGCTTCGAGGATGTAGCTGTCATCCGGAACCAGTTCTATCCCGGTTTCCGGGATGCAATGCGCGACCCGGATGGCGTCCCAGTCGATCGAGGGGGCGTCCGCCGGCGCTTCGGAATACCGGCGCCAGCCGAGTGCGGGGTGGCGCGGGTCGGCGAAGGCGCCCTCCGGCGGCTCGCCCAGTCCGCGCGAGACGAGGAGGGAGGACGGCGCGATCTGCACCTCGGCGCGCAGCTTGTACATGGACAGGCGGCGGACCAAGGCGTCGGCCAGCGTGTCCTTCACGTCGAGGAGGATCGCCTCGCCATGCCGGACAAGGAAGAAATCCGCAATGTACTTGCCCTGCGGGGTCAGCATAGCGGCATAGACGATGCCCTGTGCCAGCTTCTTCACGTCGCCCGTGACAAGGCCTTGGAGGAAGTGCTCCCGGTCCTTGCCGGTGATTTCGAAGACCTTTCGGTCCTCAGCTCTCTCGCCCTTCATCGCGCGCTCCCCTTTTCCGTCCCACTCATATAGGAGGGATGGCGCAGGACAACAGGCGTAACGATGCGGGCCCCCCTATCGATCATCATCCCGACACTCGATGCGGAAGCGGATCTGCCGCGCTGCCTTTCGGCGCTGGGCGAGGGTCTGACGGAAGGGTTGATCCGGGAACTCGTGATCTCCGACGGCGGATCATCGGACGGAACTGCGGCCATTGCGGACGCGGCGGGCGCGTTGCTGGTCATGGGGCCGCGGGGGAGGGGTGGGCAGCTTGGGCGTGGCGCTGCGGTGTCATCGGGTGAATGGCTGCTGTTCCTTCACGCCGATACCGAGCTTCAGCCGGGATGGGCGACGGCGGTCTTGTCCCACATGGCGAACACGCCCAACCGCGCCGGGTGGTTCCGGCTTCGGTTCCGCGCGACAGGAATGGCGCCGCGGATCGTGGCGGGCTGGGCCAACCTGCGCGCGCGGGTGTTCGGCCTTCCCTATGGCGATCAGGGCCTTCTTGTCCCGGTCGCCCTCTATCACGAGGCTGGAGGCTTCCCCGATATCCCGCTGATGGAGGACGTGGCGCTGGCGCGGCGGCTCAGGGGCCGGCTCTCGCCGCTCGACGCGGTCGCGGTCACGGGGGCTGAGCGCTACCTGGCCGAGGGCTGGTTCCGGCGTGGGGGGCGCAACCTCGTGACGCTCGTCCGCTATCTCATGGGAGCCGATCCTGAACGCCTTGCGCAGAGCTATTCCCGTCGGCGTTGACGCGTCTATTCCGCGAACTGCAGACGGCAGAGCCCGGCATAGAGCCCGCCCTTGGCGTAGAGCTCGTCGTGGGTGCCTTCCTCGACGACGCGCCCCTTGTCCATGACGAGGATCTTGTCCGCGCCGCGCACGGTGGAAAGCCGGTGTGCGATCACCAGCGTCGTGCGGCCAACGGAGAGCCGCCCGAGAGCCTCCTGCACAGCGCGCTCGGACGCCGCGTCGAGGGCGGAGGTCGCTTCGTCCAGAAGGAGGACCGGCGCGTCCCGCAGCAGCGCCCGCGCGATCGCGACCCGCTGGCGCTGGCCGCCGGACAAGCCAGAGCCCCGGGGGCCGGCCGCGGTGTCGAGGCCGTTGGGCAGGCCGGCGACGAAGTCGGTGAGGTTCGCGGCCTCTATCGCTTCGGCGAGCCTCGACTCGCTGACGCCCTCGAGGCCCATGAGGATGTTCTCGCGGATCGTTTCATCGAAGAGCGCGGTATCCTGCGCGACGAGCGAGAATTGCGTTCGGAGTGCGGGAAGCGAGAAGTCGCGCGTGTCGATGCCGCCGAGCGTCACGCGGCCCGCCTGCGGGTCGGCGAGGCGGGTGAGAAGGGCGAAAAGCGTACTCTTGCCCGCGCCGGAAGGCCCGACGATGGCGGTCGTCCGCCCGGGAAGCGCCGTGAAGCTTACTCCGTCGAGCACCGGCTGGCGCCCGTAGGAAAAGCGGACGTCTTCAAAGCGGATCTCGGCCTCGCCGGGGCCGGTGGGCGGTGCGACTGGACGGGCGGGGGACAGGATCGTCGGGCGAAGGTTGAACAGCTCGCGGATCCGCTCGATGCTTGCTTCCATCACCGCCCAGGAGCCGCTGACCCCGCCGAGACGGCGCAGGGGTTCGAAGATCAGGGCCATCGCGGTGAAGAAGGACATGAAGTCACCGATGGTCTTTTCCCCGGCGATGATCTGCATGCCGCCATAGCTGAGGACCAGCGCGAAGCCGAGGCCGGCCACCAGGTCGATGAGCGCGGGGATGCCGGCCGAACCCGCTTCCGAGCGGATCTGCGCGCGGACATAACCCTTCTGGCTATCGCCGAAGCGACGGGCCTCGCGCGCTTCCGTCCCGGTCAGCCGGATCGTCGACTGGCCGTGGAATATCTCGTCGAGGCGTGTCGAAAGCTCCGCCGCTGCCGTCCGCGCGTTCCGGCTCATCCGGCGGACGAGGCGCTGAAGCGCCACGACGGGGATCATCAGAAGCGGCGCGCCGGACAGGGCCACGAGGGTCCAGACCCAGTCCACCGAGATGGCGACGGCGAGGAGCCCGACCAGCGCGACGGCATCGCGCCCGACCGCCGCGAGGATGGACGTGGCGAGGTTCCGCAGCGTCTGCGTATCGCCGCGGACCCTTTCGATCAGGCTTCCGGGCGGATGTTCCTGGTAGAAGGAAGGGTCGAGCCGCATGAGATGCGACAGGAGGTTCGCCTGAAGGCCCGCGATCATGCCTTCGCCGACCCGTGCCATGAGGACCCTATGGCCGAAGCTGGTGCTTGCGCGGAGGGCAAAGACACCCCCGATGGCGAGGGCGACCCAGATCAGCGCATCGGCATTGCCGCCGACGAAGACCCGGTCGAACATCGGCTTCACGAGGTAGGACAGCGCCCCCATCGTCGCCCCTTCGGCCGCCATTAGGAGGAACGCGGCAAGGATCAGGGCGCGGCGGGGGCGCAGATAGTTGCGCCATAACCAGGGCAGCGTCGCGCCACCCGTGTCGGTGTCAGCGCCCTCGCTCCCCGCCTTGGTCATGGGACGTCTCTCCACCGGCCATTGAGCCAGTCCTGGAAGGACGCGGAAATCGCCTCGCGATCGTAGCGGGTCTCGATCCAGTCACGGAAACCCATACCCGTCTGCTTCTGGTCCCGTGCGAAGACGCGCAGCATGTGGTCGAGGACGCCCGTCCTGGTCCGCTTGAGGTGTATGAAACGCCAGGAGAGCTGCCTCGCGGCCTCCTCGACGGGTCTGCCCTCGAACAGCATAAGGTAGATCGCCGAGGCGACCCCGGCTCGGTCCGAACCTGATTTGCAGTGCAGGAGCACGGGCTTCTCCGCTTCCCGCATGACCTTCTCGAACTCGGTGATCGCCTCACGGGTCGGCGGCTTGCGGGCCCAGAAGCCGCGGATCGAGACGAGCTTGAGCCCGAGTTCGTCGCAGGCTTCGGTTTCGAACAGCATCGGGCTGCCACCGTATTCGCCCCGAAGGCTCACGATCGTGCGGATGCCCATGTCGCGGTAGCGGCGCAGGCGGGCGGGGGACGGCTGGTTCGAACGGAATACGCCCGGGGCCACCATCGCGAAGTTCGTCCACCAGACGCGGAGGAAGGCATGATCCATCAGCTGGAAATGCCACCAGGCAGCTCGGCGGGCTTCAGGCGTCGAGATGTCCTTGCCGAAGCGTTCCCCAAGGCGCTTCTCGAGGTTCTTCAGTCGGGAATGGATTGCCGCCAGCATCGTTACTCCGGGTGGGCCACCGGCGCGATCTAACCACTTACGACCCTGGAGGCAAGGAAGCAGGGGAAATCTGCCCGAACCTTGCGGCCCGTTGACCTTCAACGGGCCCCGTCCTACGCATGTGCGGACAGCGGAGGACGCCTGCATGAGCCTTGCCCACGGCCGCCAGTATCTTGCCATTCCGGGGCCGTCGGTGATGCCCGACAGGGTTCTCGCCGCGATGCACCGCGCCGCGCCGAACATCTACGGCGGCGCGCTGCGCGACATGACGGAGAGCCTCTTTCCCGATCTCCGCCGCGTCGCCCGAACCACCGGCCATGTCGCGATCTACATCTGTAACGGTCACGGCGCGTGGGAGGCCGCGAACGCGAACATGTTCGCCCGCGGCGACAAGGCGCTCGTCGCCGCGACCGGGCGTTTCGGGATCGGCTGGGCCGACAGTGCGCACAGGATGGGCGTCGAAGCGGAGGTCCTCGATTTCGGACTGAACACTGCGGCGGATCCCTCCCGGATCGCCGCCGCTCTCGAGGCGGACAAGGGGCACGACATCCGCGCGGTCCTGGTCAGCCACGTCGACACCGCGACTTCGGTCAGGAGCGACATCCCGGCGATCCGCGCCGCGATGGATGCCACCGGCCATCCCGCGCTTCTTGCGGTCGACTGCATAGCCTCCCTGGGCTGCGACGAGTTCCGGATGGACGACTGGGGTGTCGATGTCATGATCGCGGCGAGCCAGAAGGGGCTCATGACACCGCCGGGCCTCGGGTTCGTCTGGTTCTCGGACAAGGCGCTGGAGGCGAGCCGCCGCGCGGACCTCAGGACACCCTACTGGGACTGGCAGCCCCGCGCCTTCGCCGAGGAATACTGGCAGAATTTCTGTGGCACGGCCCCTACGCACCACCTCTACGGCCTGCGCGAGGCGCTGACGATGCTGCTGGACGAAGAGGGGCTGGAACACGCCTGGGCGCGGCACGCGACGCTTGCCCGCGCTGTCTGGGAAGCCTTCGGGGCATGGAGCGCGGGTGAAGACGGGATTGCGCTGAACGTCGCGCAATCGGCGCAGCGCAGCCATGCGGTGACGGCGGCCCGGATCGGATCGGGCGGTGCGGAGCGCCTGCGCACCTGGTGCGAGGAGGAGGCCGGCCTGACGCTGGGTATCGGCCTGGGCATGGCGCTGCCTTCAGAGGCGGCCTTTGGGGACTATCTCCGGGTGGCGCACATGGGTCACGTGAACGCTCACATGGTGCTCGGGGCGCTCACCACGATGGAGGCGGGAATGCGTGCGCTGGGCATTCCGCATGGCGAAGGCGGCGCTGCGGCCGCCGCCGCGGCAATCGCATCCGCGGGGTCGTGCTGAGAGCGGCGTGGCAGCGGCCCTCCACCGCTCTCGGGAAATGCCGGGCCAGGTGAAGCTCAGGCGCCCCTCTTGGCGAGCCAGTCGCGCATCCAGGCGATTTCCGTTTCCTGCGCGCTGATTACAGCTTGGGCCAGCTGGCGAACCTCGGGATCCTGCCCGTGTTCCAGCACGATCCTCGCCATCTCCACCGCGCCTTCGTGATGCGGGATCATGCCCCGCACGAAGTCCAGGTCGGCATCGCCCGTGAACTCGATTGCCATGGCCTCGTGCATCCGGGTGTTGGCCTCGGCGAAGGCGCGGGCGGCAGGGTTGTCCGGAACGGCAGCGCCGTGGCCGCTGTGGTCGGTTGTCTGCGCATGTGCCAGTCCGGGAAGGGTGAGACCGGCGAGGATCAGGTGGCGGCGGTTCATCGTGGGCTCCATCAGGCGGAATTCATGCAGCAATTGCAGAGGTTTCCGCCAGTCCGGCAAATCACGAATGGGTGACAGCGGGCCGACTATCCCCGTGCCACCGCAAGCGCCTCCGGGAGCGCGGCGGCGAAGGCGGCAAGGTCCTCATCGCGGCCGCAGCTTATGCGGATGCATCGGTCGTGCGGTGCGACGAAGGGCATTCGCACGAAGATGTCGCGGGCGATGAGTTCGGCGAGAACCCTTCGCGCGAAAGTCCCGTCCGCGCCACAGTCCATGGTAACGAAGTTGGTGGCGGAGGGGAGCGGCGCGAGGCCGTTTTCACGCGCAATGACGCCGAGGCGATTGCGGGCCGCTTCGACGCGCGCCTTGACTTGTTCCAGCCAGTCCTTGTCGGCAAGCGCGGCAAGCGCGCCCGCCTGCGAGACGCGGGACATGCCGAAGTGGTTGCGGATCTTGTTGAACGCGGTGGCGAGCGGGGCGGCACAGATCGCATAGCCGACGCGGGCGCCTGCCATTCCGTAGCCCTTGGAGAAGGTCCGGAACCGGATGACGCGCGGATCCTCCGGGTCGATCCGGGGGGCGGTGCCTTCGGGTGCGAGGTCGATATAGGCCTCGTCGAGGGCGAGGAGGGTGCCGTCCGGCATGGCCTCTATCATGGCGGCGATGGCCTCGGCGCCGTGCCAGGACCCCATCGGGTTGTCCGGATTGGCGAGATAGACAAGCTTCGCCCCGGTCTCGGCGGCCTTGGCGGCAAGCGCTTCGGGATCCTCGTGGTCACCCCGATAGGGAACCTTGTGGAGCACGCCTCCGAAGCCCGCGACATGGAAGTTGAAGGTCGGGTAGGCGCCATCCGAAGTCACGACCGGATCGCCCGGGTCGACGAGCATGCGGACGAGGTATCCGAGGAGGCCGTCGATCCCTTCGCCCACGACGATGTTCTGAGGGCCGACGCCATGATGGGCGGCGAGCGCGTGGCGGAGGTCATGGTTTTCCGGGTCGCCGTACATCCAGACCTCGCGCGCCGCGCGTGCCATCGCCTCGATGGCCTTGGGCGAGGGGCCGAAGACGCTTTCGTTCGCACCGAGGCGCGCCTTGAAGGGGCGGCCGCGCACGCGTTCCTGTGTCTCGGGGCCGACGAAGGGCACCGTGGCGGGGAGGCTTTCGACGAGGCGTGTGTAGCGCGGTCCGGTCATGGGGGGAGTTGGCCTGAAACCCGTGCCGCGCGCAAGGATTCGGACTTCGGGCGCGTCAACCCTTGAGGAATTTCCGGCGCGCTTCCTTGGCGATGGCGAGGCGCATCTCCGCTTCGGCGAGATCGGCCATGGCGGCCTTGCGCTCTGCCTCGTCGGTCAGCGTGGAAAGACGTGCTCGGGCGGCGTCGACCACCTTCTGAAGGCGGATCTCGTCGGGCAGGGCCCCGGCCTCGGCCATGATCCGGAAGCCCACCGCCTCTCCGGTATCGACGAAGGCGTCGCCCAGGCGTTCCGGCAGGGGTTTCCCCTCGCCGGACAACCCGGCGAGCTTGCCCTCGGCGCGCGCCTTGAGCATCCGCCGTTCAGCTATCTTGTTCAGCCAGTCGGACATCGGGTCCCTCCGTAACGAACATAGTGCGGAAAGACCGGACTTGGAATGTCATCCCACTTCCGCGAGACGGGCGAGGGCGGCGCGGATCTTGCCCGCCTCCTCCTCGCCGAGGTCCAGCTTCTCGCGGGTTTCATCGACGACTTCCTCGGGCGCGCTCTCGACGAACTTCGGGTTCGCGAGGCGACCACGAAGGCCGTTCAGATCCTTGTCGAGTTTTTCGAGCGTCTTGGCGAGGCGGGCCTTCTCTTCCGCCACGTCGATCACGCCTTCGAGCGGGATCGCGAAGAGGCCGCCCTCGACCGCGATGCTGATCGCGCCCTTGGGCGCCGCGCCTTCGGTCTTGCCCTCGATCCGGGCGAGGCGCTCGATCAACGCCGCGTTGCGCGACCAGGCATCCTTGCCGCGGGCATCGAGCGAAACCTCGATGATCGGGAGCTTGAGCCCGACCGGCACATGGACCTGCGCCCGGGCCGAGCGGATTTCCTCGATGAGGCCGATGACCCAGTTCATCTCGCGGTCGGCGTCGGGGTCGAGAAGCTCGCGCACCGTGTAGGCGGGCCAGTCAGCGTGGACCAGAAGCTTCGCGCGGTCGTCCGTCAGGCCCCAGAGCTCTTCGGTGATGAAGGGCATGAACGGGTGCAGGAGGATGTAGCACTGGTCGAGAACCCAGCGCATCGTGGCGCGGGTTTCATGCGCCAGTTCGCCGTCCATCAGGGGCTTCGAGAATTCCACATACCAGTCACAGACCTTGCCCCAGACGAAGCCGTATAGCGCATTCGCGGCGTCGTTGAAGCGGTAGTCGGCAAGCGCGGCATCGACCGCTTCGCGCACGCGGGCGGTTTCGCCGATGATCCAGCGGTTGACAGTGTGCGTGGCCGCCGGGATGCCGGGTTCGGCCTTGCCGTTGAAGACGTGGTTCATCTCCGCGAAGCGGGTGGCGTTCCAGATCTTCGTGCCGAAGTTCCGGTAGCCCGCGATCCGCGAGGTCGACAGCTTCAGGTCGCGCCCCATCGCCGCCATCGAGGTCAGCGTGAAGCGCACCGCGTCCGCGCCGAATTCGTCGATGAGGTCAAGCGGGTCGAGGACGTTGCCGAGCGACTTCGACATCTTCTTGCCCTTCTCGTCGCGGACGAGGGCGTGGACATAGACGGTGTGGAACGGGATCTGGTTCACGACGGCGAGCTGCATCATCATCATCCGGGCGACCCAGAAGAAGATGATGTCGAAGCCGGTGATGAGGACGTCGGTGGGGAAGTATTTCTGAAGTTCCGGCGTCTCCTCCGGCCAGCCCAGCGTGCCGATCGGCCAGAGGCCCGAGGAGAACCACGTGTCGAGAACGTCGGGGTCGCGAGTAAGCGCCTTGCCGCCCGCCTGCGCACGCGCCTCTTCCTCGGTCGCCGCGCAATAGGCGTTGCCCTCGTCGTCATACCACACCGGGATCTGGTGCCCCCACCAGAGCTGGCGCGAGATGCACCAGGGCTCGATGTTCTCGAGCCAGTGGAAATAGACCTTCTCGTGCTGCTCGGGCAGGATTTTGGTCTTGCCCTGCCGAACGGCGTCGATCGCGGGTCCGACGATCTTCGCGGTGTCGACGAACCACTGGTCGGTGAGGAACGGCTCGATCGCAACCTTCGAACGGTCGCCATGCGGAACCATGTGCTTGTCGGCGTCGATACCGTCCAGCCAGCCGTTGTCGCGCGCCTCGGTGACGATCGCGTCGCGGGCCTCGTAGCGGTCGCGGCCGTGGAACATCTCGATGCACTTGGCGATAAGGTCCGCGTCGCAGCCCTCGGCGAAGTCCGCGTTGTCCCTGATCGCCATCGCGGCGCGGGTGTCCATGACGTTGATCGCGCGCAGGCCCTGGCGCTGGCCGACGCCCCAGTCGTTGAAGTCATGGGCGGGCGTGATCTTGACGGCGCCGGTGCCCTTGGTCGGGTCGGCGTATTCGTCCGCGACGATCGGGATGCGGCGGCCGCAAAGCGGAAGGATGACCTCCTTGCCGATCAGGTGCTGATAGCGCGGGTCCTCCGGGTGCACGGCGACGCCGGTGTCGCCGAGCATTGTCTCGGGCCGGGTCGTCGCGACGACGAGGTAGTCGCGCTCCTCCCACTCGGTGGGGTTGCCGTCCTCGTCCCACGCCACCTCGTGGCGCGTGGTCAGCCCGTCGGCCAGCTTGTAGCGCAGCCGCCAGAGGCTGCCCTGAACCTCGACCTGTTCGACTTCGAGGTCGGAGATCGCGGTCTCGAAATGCGGGTCCCAGTTCACCAGCCGCTTGCCGCGGTAGATGAAGCCCTTGTTGTAGAGGTCGACGAAGACCTTGATGACCGCGTCGTGGAAGTTGCCTTCGTCGCTCGCCGGGGCGCCGGGCGCGCCGGACATGGTGAAGGCGTTTCGGGACCAGTCGCAGGAGGCGCCGAGGCGCTTCAGCTGGTTGATGATCGTGCCGCCGGATTTGCCCTTCCATTCCCAGACCTTCTCCAGGAACTTCTCGCGGCCCATCTCGCGCCGGGTCTGGTTGGACTTGTCCTTGGCCAGTTCACGCTCGACGACCATCTGGGTCGCGATGCCCGCGTGGTCCTGGCCCGGCTGCCAGAGCGTGTCGAAGCCGCGCATCCGGTGCCAGCGCGTCAGGATGTCCTGAAGCGTGTTGTTGAACGCGTGGCCCATGTGAAGAGAGCCCGTGACGTTCGGCGGCGGGATCATGATGCAGAAGGTTTCGTCCCGCGAGGCATTGGCCCCGGCCGCGAAGGCGTTGGCCTCTTCCCAGAGGCCGTAGATACGCGCTTCGGCAGCGCCTGCGTCAAAGGTCTTTTCCATCGGCATCTGTATGGATGTCCCTGCTGGTCATTCGCTCGCCCTGCATCTAGCCAATGCGGACGGGAAGGCCAAGCCCATTGGGCGCGATCACAGCGCGCGGTCGAGTTTCGTCGACAGGTGGATGAGGCTTTCGGAGCTTTTCACGCCGGTCAGGGCGCCTATGGCGTCGAGTACTCCGTCAAGAACCGCGGTGGAGGGGGCCGCGACTTGCAGCAGGAGGTCAACCCGTCCGGAGGTGGTGTGGACCCGCTCGACCTCGGGAATCGCCCTCAGCCGGGTGAGGATCGCGGCCTGTGCGCGAGGTTCGATCGACAACAGGACCGTGGCGCGGATCCGGGCCTGCTGCGCCGCTTCGCCAAGCTTGACCGTGTATCCGGCGATCACCCCGGTGGTCTCGAGCCGCTCCAGCCGCGCCTGCACCGTGGAGCGTGCAACCTTCAGTCGGCGGGCCAGAGTCGCCACCGAGATGCGGGCATCGGCGGCCAGAAGCCCCAGAATGTTCCGGTCCAGTTCGTCCATTGATCAACACCAACAATCTGACGTCCGATTTCGTCAATTTAACGATCCTGTGCGGCAAATCTACTCTTTCGATCGGTAGAAATGTGCCCCATATCCCCCGCACTTCGTTTTCAGGAAAAGGGCGGCTCATACGCACCTGGCCTGGTTGGTTGAAACGCGTAAGCGTCTCCCGACCCGTCGAGCCGGGGCAAGAGGTGGCTGCGTCTCTTTGGCAAAGGCAACGCCGATGGGACTCTCGAAAACAATCTGGGCGCAACCGTCCGAACTCCTCCGCACTCAGCAGCCGGACAACCCGGTCCTGTTCTTCGCGCCGATGGTCCTGCAAGCGACCGCGCGCCGTTTCCTCTCGGGCTTCCCCGGGCTCGTCACCTACGCGGTCAAGTCGAACCCCGACGAGATGGTGGTCCAGAACCTCGTCGCTGCGGGGATCAAGGGCTTCGACGTCGCTTCGCCCAACGAGATCGCGATGATCCGCCGCCTCGCCCCGGGTGCGGCGCTGCACTACAACAACCCCGTCCGGTCGCGCGCCGAGATCGCCTTCGCCGTCGAGCAGGGCGTGAAGTCCTATTCCGTCGACAGCCGGAGCGAGCTGGCAAAGCTCGCGGAAATGGTTCCGGCGGAGGGCACCGAGATCTCCGTGCGCTTCAAGTTGCCGGTGAACGGCGCGGCCTATAACTTCGGCGCGAAATTCGGCGCGACGACGGAACTCGCCTCCGAGCTTCTGGCCGAAGTCGCGCGGCTGGGCTTCGTGCCCTCGCTGACCTTCCACCCGGGCACCCAGTGCACCGATCCGATGGCCTGGGACGCCTATATCCGTACCGCTGCGGGAATCTGCCGCAACGCGGGCGTCAAGGCGCGCCGGCTGAACGTCGGCGGCGGCTTCCCTTCGCACCGCGTGGGCGGACAGCTGCCGCAACTCGAAGCGATCTTCGCGCTGATCGACCGCGTCGCCACCGAAGCCTTCGGCGACGACCGTCCCGCGCTCGTCTGCGAGCCGGGCCGGGGCCTCGTGGCGGAAGCCTTCAGCCTCGCCACCCGTGTCAAGGCTATCCGGGACGACAACCATGTCTTCCTGAACGACGGCGTATACGGTGGCCTCGCCGAACTTCCGCTCGCGGGCCTGATCGACCGCGCCGAAGTCATCTCGCCCGATGGCGCCCGCCGCGAGGGCGAGCCGCGTCTGCGCACCGTCTTCGGACCGACCTGCGACAGCGTCGACAAGCTGCCGGGTGAGCTTGGCCTGCCGGTCGACATGTCGGAGGAAGACTACGTGGTCTTCCACGGGATGGGCGCCTATTCGTCGGCCACCAACACCCGTTTCAACGGGTTTGGCGACATGACGATCGCCACCACGATGAGCCTGCGCGGCTGAGGAGCATTGGCACCTTCCCGTGCAGCCGCTAGGCTTTGGTCTAGAGGGCTGTGCGGGAGGAGCAGATGTCGAAATTCGGCAAGAGCCAGAGCGTCAAGCGGCTTGAGGATATCAGGCTTCTGACCGGGCACGGCCGCTTTGTGGATGACATCGCGCCGCAGGATGCGCTTGTCGCCTTTTTCCTGCGTTCTCCGGTCGCCCATGCCGAGATCACGGCGCTCGATACTTCGGATGCCGCCGGAATGCCGGGTGTCGTGGCCGTTCTGACCTCGGCCGATCTGGAGGAGGCGGGCGTCAAGCTGGGGATGAGAAGCGTCCCAATCGGGAATCGCGACGGATCGAGGGGCGCGAGGCCGGAACGGCCGGTCCTCGCCAAGGGGCGGGTGCGCTTCGTCGGCGAGCCGATCGCCTGCGTGGTGGCGGAAACGCTGGCGCAGGCCAAGGACGCGGCCGAGGCAATCGCATTCGATTTCGCGGAGCTTCCCGTCCATCTGGATATCTCCGTCGGGGGCGAGGCGATCCACCCCGAGGCGCCCGGCAACCTGGCCTTCGACTGGGCGATCGGCGACGAGGCGGCGACCGAGGCCGCCTTCGCCGGCGCCGCGCATCGGGTGTCGCTGCGCACCGTGCACAACCGGATAATCGTGAACTCCATGGAGCCTCGCGTCGCCTTCGCTGAATGGGACAGCTCGCGGCTGCATTTCTGTTTCAACGGGCAGGGCGTCTGGAACCAGAAGGACGAGCTTGCCGAGAGCCTCGGCCTGCCGAAAGAGGCCGTCCGCGTCACGACGCCGGACGTCGGTGGCGGCTTTGGCATGAAGTCGTTCAACTATCCGGAATACCTCGTTATCTCACATGCCGCGCGGGCGCTCGGCCGCCCTGTGCGCTGGACGGGGGACCGGACGGAATCGATGCTTTCGGACAATGCCGGGCGCGACCTCATCTCCGACGCGGAGCTCGCCTTCGACGCGGACCATCGCATCGTCGGTTACCGCGTCAACATTCTGTCAAATCTTGGTGCCTATAATTCGAACTTCGGCCAGCTTATACAGTCGGAGGTCGCGTCGAAGGTGATGACCGGGGTCTACGACATCAAGACGGCTTTCGTTTCGGCGAAGGGCATCTACACCAACACCACGCAGACCGACGCCTACCGCGGTGCGGGGCGCCCGGAGTCCATCACGACGCTGGAACGGCTGATCGACAAGTCCGCCCGCGTCCTCGGCGTCGATCCCTGGGAGTTGCGCGACAAGAACTACATCCGGAATTTCCCCTACGATACAGTCGCGGGGGAGGTCTTCGACGTGGGCGATTTTCCACGCGCCGCGGCGCGAGCGCGGACGGAGGCGGATTTGGAGGGCTTCGCCGCCCGCCGGGCAGCATCGGCCAAGGCCGGCAAGCTCCGAGGGCTTGGAACCTGTTACTACATCGAGGCGATCCTGGGTGACGCCAATGAAACCGCGGAAATCGCCTTCAACGAGGACGGCACCGTGTCGCTCTTCGTCGGGACCCAGTCGAACGGGCAGGGACACGAGACGGTCTTCGCGCAGTTCCTGTCCGACACCTCGGGCATCCCGCTGGACAAGATCCGCATCGTCCAGGGCGACAGCGACCTGATCGCGAAGGGTGGCGGCACGGGGGGATCGCGATCGGTCACGGTGCAGTCGACGGCGACGCTCGCCACCGTCGAGGCCGCGATCGAGGCCTTCACGCCCTTCGTCGCCGATGCGCTCGACGTTCCGGAGGCCGATGTCGACTTCGACGAGGGCGCCTTCCGCGCGCTGGGGTCCAACCGGGTCATGACGCTGCTCGAAGCTGCGGAGCAGGCGCGCGCTTCGGGGCGGAACGACCTTCTGCGGCACAAGCGGGAGATCGAGCTCGACCACCGGTCCTACCCGAACGGCGCCCATATCGCGGAGGTGGAGGTGGACCCGGAAACCGGGCAGATACAGCTTCTCGCCTACACCGTCACCGACGATTTCGGCAATCTCATGCACCCGCAACTGGTCGAGGGGCAGATCCACGGGGGCGTTGCCCAGGGCCTCGGCCAAGCGGTCTGCGAAAACGCCGTCCATGATGCGTCGGGCCAGCTGCTCACGGCAACTTTCATGGACTACGCGATGCCACGGGCGGAAGATATTCCCATGATCCGTTTCACGACCGAACCTGTTCCCGCCACCGGCAACCCCTTGGGAATGAAGGGCTGCGGGGAGGCTGGAACCGTCGGGGCTCTTGCCGCCATAACGAACGCGGTTCTTGACGCTCTCTGGGATGAAGGCGTGCGCGAAGTGCAGATGCCGCTCACGCCGCTGCGTGTCTGGACGTGGCTGAAGGAGGCCAGGGAGGAGAGTGTTGCGCCAGTTCACTGATCGCATCCTCAGGCTCCTCCGTGTCGCGCGCCGGGTCGAAACCCATGCGCCGATGCGAGGGCGGGAGCCCTGCGATCACGTGATACTCCTGGACGGAACGATGTCCTCGCTTGAAGACGGTGAGGAAACCAACATCGGGCTGATCTACAAGCTGCTCCTGTCGATGCCGATCAGGACCCAGCAGGTCCTCTACTACGAGGCAGGCGTGCAGTGGCGGCAATGGCGCAACACGACGGACGTCGCCATGGGTCGCGGGATCAACCGGCAGATCCGGCGCACCTATGGCTGGCTGGCGAGCCACTATCGGCCGGGCGACCGCATCTTCCTCTTCGGCTATTCCCGCGGCGCCTTCGCGGTCCGCTCTCTCGCAGGGATGATCGACCAGGTGGGGCTGTTGCGCGCGGACGCCGCGACGGAGCGGAACATCACGCTCGCCTATCGATACTATCAGGCGGAAACCGAGCGGCCCGCCGAAAAGGAATTCGTCCGGCGCTTCTGCCACACTGGCGTCGATATCCAGATGCTCGGCGTCTTCGACACAGTCAAGGCACTCGGGCTGCGCCTTCCCCTGCTGTGGGTCCTTACCGAGCCTCAGCACCGCTTCCACAACCAGAACCTTGGTCCCACGATCCTCAACGGGTTTCATGCCCTCGCGCTCGATGAAACGCGGTCGGTCTACGAGCCGGTTCTGTGGGAATGTCCTCCGGAGTTTCGAGGGCATGTGGAGCAGGTCTGGTTCCGGGGCACGCATGGCGACATCGGTGGTCAGCTGGGCGGTGAAGAGGCGGCGCGGCCGCTGTCGAACATTCCGCTCGCCTGGATGCTCGAGCGGGCCGAGGCTGCGGGGCTCACGCTCCCGCCGGACTGGCGGGGGCGTTTCCTGACGGATCCGGAGGCGCCGTCGATCGGAACTTGGTCCGGATGGGGAAAAGTCTTCCTGTTCCGCGCGCCGCGCGTGGCGGGGAACGATCCGTCGGAACGCCTGCACCCCACGGCGCTGGGCCATCGCAAGAAACCCCGCGCCTTCATCGTGCGCCCGATCGAAACGCTGGGGGAGCCGGTCAGCGGCCATCCATGATGAGGCATGTGGTGGAGCCGGTGGCGTAGAGTTTCCCGTCCGCGACGCCCCGGATTTCGCCCCTCGCCACGCCGGTCGTGCGGCCGATGTGCTGAATGATCCCTTCCGCGTCGATCTCGGTGCCCGGGGGCAGGGCGCGGGTGATGTTCACGCGGTATTCCAGCGTCGTGTAGAACTGACCCTTCGGCACCATCGTCATCACGGCGCAGGCCATGCAGCTGTCCAGCAGCGTGCCGTACCAGCCGCCGTGCACGGCGCCGACGGGGTTCGTGTGCGCGAAGGCAGGCGCTCCACGAAAGATCACCCGACCCTCCTCGACGAGGTGCAGGTGGTATCCGAGCGTGCCCGCGATCGCTGGATGGGCGATGCGGCCCTCGAGCATCCCCCGCATGAAGTCGTAGCCCGACTGAGACAGGAGGACTTCGCGCGTGGCGACGTCCTCGTGTTTCGTGGCGATGAACGGCTCGGTCAAGATGCACCTCCCCGGCGCCCGGAAATCGGGGCCGGGGTCAGGCTATCCTCTGCAGCAACCGGTGCAAGGGGTGTCACGCGACCCGCTGAAGGCTGACTTCGGGCACCACGCCGAGCGCGTGGCAGATGTCGCGCGTCAGAGCCGGGCGGTTCAGCGTGTAGAAGTGCAGATCGTCCACCCCGCCGCGGATCAGGTCGTCGCAGAGTTCCGTCGCGATCGCCGTGGCGAGAAGCTGCTCGCGCCCGTCCCGTTCGGCGGCGGCAAACGCTTCTTCCACCCACTGGGGCACGTTCGTGCCGCAGCGCGCCGCGAACCGCTTCGCGCCGGCCCAGGACTGGATCGGCAGGATGCCGGGGATGATCGGGGCGTCGATCCCCGCCTTTTCGCAGGCGTCGCGGAACCGGAAGAAGGTTTCTGCCTCGAAGAAGAACTGGGTGATCGCCGAAGTGGCGCCGGCGTCGATCTTGCGTTTCAGCCAGGCGACGTCGGCGGCGGTGTCGGCGGCGTCCGGGTGCGGTTCGGGGTAGGCCCCAACGCGGATGTTGAAATCGCCGGTATCCGCCAGCGCCTCGATCAGTTCGACGGAGGAGGCGAAACCCTCAGGATGCGGCCGGAACCTCTGCGTGCCCTTGGGCGCGTCGCCGCGAAGCGCCACGATTTCGGTCACACCGGCGGCGGCGTAGCTGTCCGCGATGGCGAGGGTGTCGGTTTTCGCCGCGTCGACGCAGGTCAGGTGCGCGGCGACGTTCAGGCCGTAATTCGCCCCGATCGTCGTCACCGCCTCATGCGTGAGCTGCCGCGTCGTCCCGCCAGCGCCATAGGTCACCGAGACGAAGGAGGGGTTCAGCGGGGCCAGGGCCTGAACGGTTTCCCAAAGCCGGAAAGAGGCATCGAGCGTCTGCGGCGGGAAGAATTCGAATGAAACACGGGGCGTGGTCATGGTTTTGGCGTCCTTTCGTTGCCCCCCTTTTGGCACGCCTTGAAAATTGAAGCCAATTCATAATATTCAACATGAACATGAGTCATTCTGCATAAAGGCCGTTCATGCATCTGGAATTCCGACACCTCAGGACGATCCGCGCGATCCATACGGCCGGCGGGCTCGCCCGTGCTGCGGATCAGTTGAACATCACACAGTCCGCACTGTCACACCAGGTGAAGGGGATCGAGCAGCAGGCCGGGGTCGAACTGTTCGTGCGCCGGTCGAAGCCCCTGAAACTCTCGGCTGCCGGCATGAAACTTCTGCGTCTGGCCGAACGGGTGCTGCCCGAGGTCGAGGCGCTCGAGGAGGAATTCCGTGGCCTTCGGTCGGGAAAGTCGGGACGCCTGCACATCGCCATCGAATGCCACGCCTGTTTCGACTGGCTGTTTCCCGTGCTGGACCGCTTCCGCCGCGCCTGGCCCGACGTCGACGTGGATATTCGCCCCGGCCTCGCCTTCGGCGCGATGCCCGCGCTTCTGAGGGAGGAGGTGGACCTCGTCATTTCTTCCGACCCCGAGGAAATCCCGGGCATTACCTTCGTGCCACTCTTCGACTACGCGCCGCTGTTCGTCGCCTCGGCGCAGAACCCGCTAGCGGAGAAGCCCTTCGTCACGGCGGACGACTTCCGCGACCAGATGCTGATCACCTATCCGGTGGAGCGCACCCGGCTTGACGTTTTCACGGAGGTCCTGACGCCCGCCAAGGTCGAACCCCGGGCCGTGCGGCAGGTCGAACTGACAGCCGTGATCCTCATGCTCGTCGCGGCGAACAGAGGGGTCGCCGTGCTGCCGGACTGGGTCCTGCGCGAGGTGAGATACCAGCCGGACTACGTCACCCGCCCGGTCACGGAGAAGGGGCTGACGAAGCGCCTTTACGCCGCGGTGCGGGAGGAAGACGCGGTGAAGCCATACATGGCGCATGTGCTCCGCCTAGGCCGGACCGAGCCGATGAAGCTGCAAAGGGCGTGATCGGCGGAGTATTTCCGCGAAAATCACGCGCTTGCCGGGGATCGGCGGCTTCACATTGCGGTTCTGCGCGCGTATAGCGGCGGCTTGACGACAAGGAGCCCCCCCGATGCAAGGCAGCGCCAATCTCAACCTGATGATCAAGGCGGCGAGAAAGGCCGGCCGGAGCCTCGTGAAGGATTTCCGCGAGGTCGAGAACCTGCAGGTTTCGATGAAGGGCGCCGGCGACTTCGTTAGCCGCGCAGATCGCGAGGCTGAGCGGATCATCAAGGAAGAACTGATGGGCGCGCGGCCGAGCTACGGCTGGCTTGGCGAGGAAACGGGCGAGGCCGAGGGTCAGGACCCGACCCGCCGCTGGATCGTCGATCCGCTGGATGGGACGACGAACTTCCTGCACGGCCTGCCGCACTGGGCCGTTTCGATCGCTCTTGAGCACAAGGGCGAAGTCGTGGCCGGGGTGATCTTCGACCCGGCGAAGGATGAACTTTTCTGGGCCGAGAAGGGCGGCGGCGCCTTCCTCAATGAAACGCGGCTCCGCGTTTCTGGACGCAAGAACATGATCGAGGCGATTTTCGCCACCGGCGTTCCCTTCGGTGGCCGTTCGACCCTGCCCGCGACGCTTCAGGACCTTGCGCGCCTCATGCCCGTCTGCGCCGGCGTGCGCCGCTGGGGCGCCGCGGCGCTCGATTTCGCCTATGTGGCCGCGGGCCGCTACGACGGCTTCTGGGAACGCGGGCTCAATGCCTGGGACATGGCCGCAGGGCTGGTCATCGTGCGTGAGGCGGGCGGCTTCACCGGCCCGCTGCGCGAGGGCTACGACATCTTCGGCTCGGGTGGCGTCATCGCCGGCAACGCCGAACTGTTCGAGCCGCTCTGCAAGATCCTGCGCGAGCGCGCCTGACAGAGGGCTGTCGGCCCTCTGAACACCGGGACATCGTCAGACGGAGCCGGCGGTTGCCGGGAGCCCGCGCGCGGCATTGTCATTTCTTGCGCCGGATCAGCGGAACCGATGAACGCGAGTAGCGGCTCTCGGGGTGGGGCGGGCGTCCCGCCGTCCGGTCCCAGTAGCTGCGCGCGCCGCGTCGGAGCCAGACCGGCACGGTAAGCGCGAGCCCGGTGAGGAAACCGCCCGCATGCGCCCAATAGGCGATCCCTCCCATCGAGGCGTCGACGGCAACGCCACTCAGCAACTGCATGAGGAACCAAAGCCCGAGCATCATCCATGCCGGAAGCACCACGACCCGGAAGAAGATCACGAAGACCAGGAGGACATCGACTCGCGCCTTGGGGAAGAGGAGGAGGTACCCCCCCATCACGCCCCCGATCGCGCCGGAGGCGCCGACGGTGGGCACGCGGCTCATCGGATCGGCGGCCAGATGCGCCCCGGCGGCGGCGAGACCGCAGATGACGTAGAAGGCGAGGAAGCCCACATGCCCCATCTGGTCTTCGAGATTGTCCCCGAAGATCCAGAGGAAGAGCATGTTGCCGGCAAGATGCATGAACCCGGCATGCAGGAACATCGAGGTGAAGAGGCCGTGCAGGTTCTGCCCCGAGGATATGGCGGCCGGGATCATCGCCCAATCCCCGAAGAACGCGTAAAGCGCGCGCTCGCTTGAGAAATACGGGAGCGAGACGAGGAACACGAGGATGTTCACCGCGATCAGCCCCAGGGTGACGACTGGCGTTCGGTCGGAAGGGTTGTGATCGCGGATCGGAAACATGGGTCGAGGCTCGCCTGTCCTCGTCCGCCCGTCAAGCGGGTGCCGCCCGGCAGTGCCGGGCGGAACCGTCAGGCGGATGCCGCCTCGGCAAGAAGCGCCGCGTTGCCCCCCGCCGCGGTGGTGTCCACGCAGGTGTGGCGCTCGAGCGTCACGTGACCGCGATCCGGCATGCCGGTGATGAGAGGCAGGATCGGCCCGGGTCGGGCTGCGAGTTCGGTGGCAAGCCGACGCGCTTCGGCTTCGGGGCCCCAGAAGATCGCCGCCGAAAAGCCCGACAGCCGGGTGAGAGCGCCCGCGGGAAGCACGCCCGGCGCCTCGATGGCGATGCCGCCGAGTTCGTTCACAGCCTTCGCCTGCTCACGCGTGGATTCCGCCCCCGGGCCGAGGCAGAGAACCGGCGCACGGGTGTGAAGCGTCAGACGGTTGGATTCGCCCGTGGGGCCCGGCATGTCTTCGCTCGCGATCGGCGTGGCGGGGACCTTTGCCGACGCGATGCGTTTCGCCAGCGCGGCTTCGCCTTCCGCCGAGCCGGGCGCGTCTTCCCACAGGGGCGCCTGCGCCGCCGCCGTGAAGCGAGTCAGGTAGTGCGGCCCGCCAGCTTTCGGTCCCGTGCCCGACAGCCCCTCGCCCCCGAAGGGCTGCGAGCCTACGACGGCGCCGATCTGGTTCCGGTTGACGTAGAGGTTGCCCGCGCGCACCGCTTCGGTCACCTCCTGCACCCGGTTGTCGATCCGGCTGTGGAGCCCGAAGGTCAGCCCGTATCCGGTGGCGTTGATGTTCGCGATGACGCGTTCCATGTGCGCGGCGCGGAACGTCGCGACATGCAGCACCGGACCGAAGATCTCGCGCTCGAGGTCCTTGATGCCTTTCACGCGTAGCACCGTCGGGGCGGCGAAGGTGCCGGTGAGAGGCGTGGCGAGTTCCTTGAGTACACGGCCCTCACTGCGGGCCCTGTCGACATGCGCGCGGATCGTGGCGAGCGCCTCGGCGTCGATCACCGGGCCGACGTCGGTCGACAGCGCCCAGGGGTCGCCGACCGCAAGCTCGTCCATCGCGCCGAAGAGCATCTCGAGGACCGTCTCGGCGATGTCGTCCTGCAGGTAGAGGCAACGCAGCGCCGAGCAGCGCTGGCCCGCCGACTGGAAGGCCGAAGCGACGATGTCGCGCACCGCCTGCTCGGGGAGCGCCGTCGAGTCGACGATCATCGCGTTGAGACCTCCCGTCTCGGCGATGAGCGGCGAGCCGGGTGCGAGGTTCGCGGCCATCGCGCGGGCGATCGCCTGGGCCGTCTCCGTCGATCCGGTGAAGGCGACGCCAGAGACGCGCGGATCGGAGGTCAGCGCCCGGCCGACGGTCGGGCCGTCGCCCGGCAGGAGTTGGAGCGCGGTCGCCGGCACGCCGGCCTCGTGCAGAAGGCGCACCGCATGCGCGGCGATCAGCGGCGTCTGCTCCGCCGGCTTGGCGAGGACCGCGTTGCCCGCGGCGAGCGCTGCAGCGACCTGGCCGGTGAAGATCGCCAGCGGGAAATTCCAGGGGCTGACGCAGGTGAAGACACCGCGCGCCGGGCGGTCGAGGCCCTCCGCCTGCGCGGCGTAATAGCGCAGGAAATCCGCGGCTTCGCGGAGTTCCGATACGGCGTCGGGAAGGCTCTTGCCGGCCTCGCGTGCGAGAAGCGCGAAGATCGGGCCGAAATCGGCCTCGTAAAGCTCCGCCGCGCGCTTCAGGACTGCGGCGCGATCGGCGGCTTTCGCTTGCCACGGCGCGGCGGCCGCCAGGGCAGTTTCGACGTCTTCCGCCGTAGCCTCGGTGACTTCACCAACCTGTTCGCCCGTAGCCGGATTCACGACGGGCTTCGCCGTCGTGGCTGCGACTGCTCCGGCGATCAGCGGCGCGGCGGCGGCTTTTGCCGCAGCAGCGGGCGCGCGCGCGGCCTCGATGGCCGCAAGCACGCCGCTCTCGCTGAGGTCGAAGCCTGCCGAGTTTCCGCGCTGGGGCTCGAACAGGTCCGGGCCGCGGCGGATCGCCGTGTTGCGGGGGTCGGGCAGAAGCGCCTCGACCGCGTCGAGCGGGCAGGAGGCAACCACCTCGGGGGCCACATCCTCGTCCACGATCTGGTGCACGAAAGACGAGTTCGCCCCATTCTCGAGAAGCCGGCGGACGAGGTAGGCGAGAAGGTCGCGATGCGCGCCGACGGGTGCGTAGATCCGGCAGCGCGTGCCTTCTTCCTTCAGGATCATGTCGTGCAGGCGCTCACCCATCCCGTGCAGGCGCTGGAATTCGAAGGGCCGGTTCCCGGCCATGTCGAGGATGGCTGCGACGGTGTGGGCGTTGTGAGTGGCGAATTGCGGATAGATCCGGTCGGTCATCCCGAGAAGCTTCCGCGCGTTGGCTATGTAGCTGACGTCCGTCGCTTCCTTGCGGGTGAAGACCGGGAAATCCTCGAGCCCCATGACCTGGGCCCGCTTCACCTCGGCATCCCAGTAGGCGCCCTTCACGAGGCGCACCATGATCTTCCGGTCAAGGCGGCTCGCGAGCCCGTAGAGCCAGTCGATCACCGCGCCCGCGCGGCGGCCATAGGCCTGAACGACGATGCCGAAGCCGTCCCAGCCGGCCAGTTCCTCATCGGCGAGGACCGCTTCGATCACCTTGAGCGACAAGGCGAGCCGGTCAGCCTCCTCCGCGTCGATGTTGAGCCCCATCCGCGCTGCCTTGGCCTTGCGGGCAAGGTCGCGGACGACGGGAACGAGTTCCTCCATCACGCGGGCTTCCTGCGCGACCTCGTACCGGGGGTGGAGCGCGGAGAGCTTCACGGAGATGCCCGGATTGGCCCGGATGTCATCTGACTTGCAGGCCGACGCGATCTCGGCGATGGCGGTCGCGTAGGCCTTGGCATAGCGCCGCGCGTCGCCCATGGTGCGGGCGGCCTCGCCCAGCATGTCGTAGGAATAGCTGTATCCTACGGCCTCCTGACGCGAGGCGCGCTCCATTGCCGAGCCGATCGTCTCGCCAAGAACGAACTGGCGCCCCATTTCCTTCATCGCGCGTCCGACGGCGGCGCGGATGACCGGTTCGCCGAGCCGCTTCACCGCGGAGCGCAGATGGCCCACGACGCCCGGCTCCCGGTCCTCGAGCACCTTGCCCGTCAGCATCAGCGCCCATGTCGAGGCGTTCACGAGCGGCGAGGTCGACTGGCCCAGGTGGCGCGACCAGTCGGACGGCGCGATCTTGTCCTCGATCAGCGCGTCCATCGTGTCTGCGTCGGGAACCCGCAGGAGGGCCTCCGCGAGACACATCAGCGCGATCCCTTCCTCGGTGGACAGCCCGTATTCCGCTAGGAATACCTCCATCAGGCCCGGCCGCTGGTCTGCCCGGATGCGTTTGACCAGCGCCGCGCCGCGCTTCGCGATCCGGATCCTTGCGATCTCGTCCAGAGCGGCCGCGTCGATGAGGCGGCGCAGAAGCGGGCCTTCGGGGGCAAGGCTGCCGGCTTCGATCGTCATCCAGGGGTCTTGGGAAGGCATCTGCATTTGGGTCTCCATGAGAACGACCCATGATATCGTTCAAAGGGAAGACGTTCCGGCCAAAGGATGCTAATGGATAGACGAAACGACCAAATAGAGGTCAAATATCATGTCAAATGATCTACCGGAGCTCGACCGGATCGACACCGCGATTCTTGCCGCCCTGTCGGAAAACGGCCGCATATCCATGACGGACCTCGCCCAACGTGTGGGCCTGACGAAGACGCCGGTTCAGGCGCGCGTGAAGCGGCTGGAAAATGCGGGCGTGATCCAGGGCTACCGCGCGGTCCTTTCGCCGATCCGTATGGGCCTTGCCCACGTCGCTTTCGTCGAGGTGAGGCTTTCGGACACGCGGGAGTCCGCACTCCAGGCCTTCAACCGCGCTGCCCGGGCCGCGCCGGAGGTGGAGGAGTGTCACATGATCGCCGGTGGGTTCGACTATCTTCTCAAGGTCCGCACACGGGACATCGCCGACTACCGCCGTGTCATGGCCGAGCGGATTTCCACGATGCCCCACGTCGCATCGACCTCGACCTACGTGGCGATGGAGGCCGTCAAGGAAACCGGGCTCTAGTTCCTTGTCCGACTAGCCTTTACGCCGCCGGCGCATAGGTTAGGATCGCGCCGCTTGCCCGCGTGGTGGAATGGTAGACACAGGGGACTTAAAATCCCTAGGCTTCGGCCGTGCCGGTTCGAGTCCGGCCGCGGGTACCAATGGTTTGAGGCGCAATCTCCTTGATTTTTTGCCTTTCTGAGCGCATATGGGACGCAGCGACGTTATCTCTATCGACCACTGTCTCCGTAACTGGCCGCAGTCCCTCGATCTTGCACTGACTGCGCCGGGCCGCCGCACTTCCGCGGGCGGCATGACATGAAGGAGACATCACGATGGCCACCGGCACCGTGAAATGGTTCAACACCACCAAGGGCTACGGCTTCATTGCGCCCGAGGGTGGCAAGAAAGACGTGTTCGTCCACATCTCGGCCGTCGAGCGCGCCGGGATCCGCGAACTCAAGGACGGTCAGAAGGTCAACTTCGACATCGAGGCCGGCCGCGACGGCCGCGAATCCGCGTCGAACCTTGAACTCGCCTGAATTTCAGAGCGAAATTGAGTTGGCGGGCGGGGTTCAAACCCCGCCCGTTTCGTTTTGTGTGACCGACCAGGCGGCAATAACTAGCCGGCCATTGGCCTGTCTGCGCGCGGCAAGGTCTCGTTCACGCGCGTGAACACTATCCACAGGAACAGAAGGCTTCCTGCGAAGAACAGGAACGAGCCCGCTGCGACCAGCGGAACCATCGCGCCGTTACCCAGAAGCAGCAGGTAAAGCGCGCCGGTCATCAGCGCCGTGGCGACGACGATGGTCCAGAAATGCAGAACGGCAATTCTCGTCGCGGCCTTTTCCGGGTTGAACGCGTAGTAACCGCCGAAAAGTGCGCAGGACACCCAGCCCAACAGGCTGAGATGAGCATGCGCGCCGGCGGCATCGTGCTCGTTCGTGATCGACATCTGCAGTCCGATCAGGACACCGATGACAAGGAAGATTGCCGAGGCCTTGAAGAACATGTGAGAGATTTGCGGCATTGCGACCTCCCGCTGAATGCCACTCGGATGCGACACCGCGCCGGACCCGAGGCGTACCGGCGTCTTTGGTGCTTGCGGAATTCGTCGACTATCCCTTGGCGCCGCAATCCCCAACTGACGCCGATATAGAGAAAGATATCTCCGTTCGAAAAAGACACATTGACCTGTATCAACAGGAAACATGGGCCAGCACCGCCCCCGGAAATCCCGGGGCGGGCCAAGCCTTGTTTCGATGTCAGTGCCTGTGTCTTCGCGTCGTCGTGATGCGTCAGATCAAGTCCGTACGCCTGCGAATTTCTTCTGCCACTCCTCCCGCTCCTCGTCCGCGATCTTGCGGAAGAGGACGTCCGGCGTGGTGAAGGCATGGCCTGGCGGCAGGACGTTGAGCGCCACCTGGATTTCCTCGGGCCAGCTGCGCTCCTCGGTGCCGAGGGCGGCGAGCATTGCCGCCGACGCGTCCGGGATGAAGGGCTCGGACAGGACCGCGTAGAGGCGGATGAGGTTCAGCGAAAGCCGGACGATGGCCGCCGCGGCCGCCGGGTTCTCCTTCACGACGGTCCAGGGTGCCGCTGCTTGCAGGTATTCGTTGCCCGCCACCCAGATCGCGCGGAGTTCGCCCGCCGCCTTGCGGATCTCCATCGCGGCCATGTGGTCTTCATAGGCGCGGATGCGCGTCCGCAGCTCTTCCATGAGCAACGCCTCGCGCTCGCCGAGCTGGTCGCCCTCGGGCACCATCTCGCCGAACTTGGAGCGGCAGAACTTCGTCACGCGGGAGACGAAGTTCCCCAGCACGTCGGCGAGGTCCTTGTTCACCGCGGCCTGGAAATTCTCCCAGGTGAACTCGCTGTCCGAATTTTCCGGCGCGTGGGAAAGGAGCCACCAGCGCCAGTAATCCGACGGCAGGATCGACAGCGCTTGGTCCATGAAGACGCCGCGCCCCTGCGAAGTGGAGAACTGGCCGCCATCGTAGTTGAGGTAGTTGAACGACTTGATGTAGTCGACAAGCTTCCACGGCTCGCGCGATCCCATGATCGTAGCGGGGAAGGAAAGCGTGTGGAACGGCACGTTGTCCTTGCCCATGAATTGCACATATCGAACATCTTCGGCGCCCTTGTCGGTCCGCCACCAGCGTTCCCATTCAGAATCCGAATGTCCGTGTGCATCCGCCCATTCTGCGGTCGCGGCGATGTATTCGATCGGCGCATCGAACCAGACGTAGAAGACCTTGCCCTCCATTCCGGGCCAGTCTTCTTCGCCCTTCCTGACCGGCACGCCCCATTTCAGGTCGCGGGTGATCCCGCGATCCTGAAGGCCCTCGCCCTCGTGAAGCCATTTCTTGGCGATGGAGGTGGTCAGGATCGGCCAGTCGGTCTTGGAATCGATCCAGGCCTCGAGTTCGCCCTTCAGCGCCGACTGGCGCAGGTAAAGGTGCTTCGTCTCGCGCAACTCGAGATCGGTGGAACCCGAGATCGCGGAGCGGGGTTCGATCAGGTCGGTGGGGTCGAGCTGCTTCGTGCAGTGTTCGCACTGGTCGCCGCGCGCCTTTTCGTATCCGCAGTTCGGGCAGGTGCCCTCGATGTAGCGGTCAGGAAGGAAGCGGCCGTCGGCGACGGAGTAGAACTGCTTTTCCGTCACTTCGGCGATGAAACCGTTCTCGGCGAGCTTGCCGGCGAAGTGCTGGGTGAGCTTGTGGTTCCGAGCCGAGGAGGAGCGGCCGAAATGGTCGAACGACAGGCGGAAGCCCTTGGCGAGCTCGGCCTGCACGCCATGCATGCGCGCGCAGTAGACCTCGACCGGTTCGCCGGTCTTGGCGGCGGCGAGCTCGGCCGGGGTGCCGTGTTCGTCGGTGGCGCAGATGAACATCACCTCGTTGCCGCGGGCGCGCATGAAGCGGGCATAGAGGTCGGCCGGAAGCTGGGAACCCACGAGGTTCCCGAGGTGCTTGATCCCGTTGATGTAGGGGATCGCCGAGGTGATCAGAATCCGTGCCATGCGCCGTGCCTTTTCGCCTGTCTCGGGCGCCGATTTACAGCCCTTGGGCGCCGAGGGCCAGAGGCATTGCCGCGGCTATTGGCGGTCGCGCATCCGGGAGAAGAGGCGGCCGACGAGGAAGCTGGTGCGCGGCGTGTAGACGTAGGGCGTGCGTTCCTCGGGCGCGGGGCGGGCGCGCATCCGGACGAGACTGAAGGCCAGGAGCCCGAGATGGGCGAGGGAGATGAAGACGAACATGGCGGAGGCGCCGAAGACCTCGACCAGCGCAGAGGCGATTACCGGTGAGGCGATGGCACCGAGCGCATAGAGGAACATGAGCGAAGCCGACAGCTCCACGCGCTCCGCGGAGGTGGCGAAGTCGTGCGCATGGGCGGCGGCGACCGAGTAGATCGGCAGCGTGGCAAAGCCGAAGAAGGCGGCGGCGAGGTAGACGGCGGTGGTGCCGGCGTCCGATGCCGCGATGGTTATCGCGCAGGAGAAGGTCGCCGCGATCGAAAGGCCAACAAGCACTTGCCGGCGTTCATACTTGTCGGCGAGCCAGCCCATAGGGAACTGGGCGATCGCCCCGCCAAGGACGAATGCCGCCAGGAAAAGCGCGATGGCGTCGGCGGAAAGGCCGACCTCGATCCCGTAAAGGGGGCCGACCATGCGGAACGCTGCGCCTGAGACGCCGGCGACGATGACGCCGAACCCGGCGAGGGGCGAAAGTTCGAACGTGAGCCAGGGGCGGAGCCTCGGGGCGGCGGGCGTTTGCGGCTGCTCGGTCTTCGTCATGATCACCGGCAGCAGGGCGGCGCAGCAGAGGAGCGCGAGGAGGTTGTAGGAAAAGTAGGTCGCCGGATCGAGCACACCGATGACAAGCTGCGCGCCCAGACTGCCGAAGACGTCGACCACGCGATAGATCCCCATCGTGCGGCCGCGCGTTTCGTTCGTGACCTTGTCCTGGAGCCATGCCTCGATGACCGTGTAGCAGCCCGCGACACAGAGCCCCGCGAGCAGCCGCAACCCCGCCCAGGCCAGGGGGGAGACGACCATCATGTGCGCGAGGATGCCGATCGTGCCAGCGGCGCAGAAGGCCGCGAAGGCGCGGGAATGGCCGACATCGCCCATCAGTCTGGGCGCCCACCAGCAGCCGATGAAGAAGCCGAGGAAATGCGCCGAGCCGAGTGTCCCGATCTCGGACTTCGAAAAGCCGAGTTGCACGCCCGAAAGCGCGTCCATGGGCGCCAGGCCGCCGGCGCCGAGCTGCAGCAGGACGACCGACAGGAAGAGTGCGGCGAGGGAGATGATGAGGCGCATTCGGTGCCGGTCGAGATTTGTTCGGCAGCACCATGTCGCGCACGCTGCCGCTTTACCAGCCTAAAACCGACGGTGACTTGGCGCGATCGTTTCGTGACGCCGCGTCGGCGTGGGGCGTCAGTGTTGGCTCGGGGTGGCCGCCGGGGCCACGCGGGAGGTCCGGATCTCCTCCCGCCCGTCCTTGCCGGTGCGGGCCGTAAGGGCCCAGGCGGCCGGGGGATCCGTGCGGGCGCGGCGGCGTTCTAGCCGCCAGCGCGAGGCGTCCGCCTCCGCGCCCGCACCCGGCACTCCAGCCTGGCCGGGGCCATGCCGGGGGGCGAGGTGCCAGCGGCTTTCGGCGCCCTGTGCGCCACCTTCGCCAGGGGTCAGGATCAGGCCGAGAGGCGCGACCCGCCCTTCGGCGGCACCCTGTTCGGCGGCGAGTTGCAACCGGCGCACCGGGGTCAGGCCGGGGGGCTCCGGCAGGTCGCCCACGACGATGGGCACCGCGCCCGCCCGCAGCGCCTCTTCAAGACACCACAGCAGATCCTCGGCCCGACGCGGCGAGGCAAAGATAAGCCGGCCCGGTTCGATCAGCGGACGGATCCCATCGGGGTTGAGCCGCTCCGGTTGCCATGCGGCCGCGATCCACAGGACCGGCCCCTCCGCCCCCCGCGCGGCGAGAAGCGCGAGCGTCCGCCGTGCGGGGCCACAGAATTCATGCACCCGTCCCCGCGCAAGCCCAAGGCCCGCCCCGCCATCCGCGGCCCCGTCAGCGAGGAAGGGCAACGGCGCGCGCGGCCGCGCGCGATTTCGCGAGATCGTCGGGGGCAGGGCATGAGTCGTCACGTCTAAAGAATATAATGTTCCGCCTTTGTTCTCAATAGCTCCCCCGTGAGGCGCAACCAGCGAGGGAAAAAAGGGGAAGACAGATCGAGAAATTCGAATACCATTCAAAGCTCCGGAAAGGGAGTTCCGGACAACAAGATCAAGGGAGGAAACCTATGAAGAAGCTTGCAGCAACCTGCGCGGCCCTGGCGTTGAGCGCGACGGCGGCCTTTGCCGAAGGCCAGACCCATCACGTGGCCATCCATGTCAACCAAAACGATCCCGCGGTATTGAACATGGCGCTGAACAACGCGCAGAACGTCAGCAACTACTACACAGCGCAGGGCGACAAGGTGGTGATCGAGATGGTGGCCTACGGGCCGGGGCTGAACATGCTCATTCCGGGACAGAGCCCCGTCGAGGACCGCGTGAAGGCTATGGCGCTCGAACTCGAGGATATCTCGTTCGCCGCCTGCGCCAACACGCTCGAGGGGATGCAGAAGAAGGCCGGCCACGACATCGCGCTGATGAGCGAGGCGACTGTCGTGCCCTCCGGCGTCGTGCGGCTGATCGAGCTGCAGCAGCAAGGCTATGCCTACGTCCGGCCCTGAGGCCAGCCTGCACACTTGCCCTCGGCCCCGATCCCGCTAGGGTTCGGGGCCAATCATTCGAGAGGGCAAGATGAAGACAGTCACGCTTGGCCGCGACGGCCCGGAAGTTTCCCGCCTCTGCCTCGGCACGATGACCTGGGGCACACAGACGCCGGAGGCGGACGCGCATGTCCAGATCGAGATGGCGCGGGATCGCGGCGTGAACTTCATGGACACGGCCGAGATGTATCCGGTGAACCCCGTGTCGGTCGAAACGATCGGCCGGACCGAAGAGATCATCGGGAACTGGTTCGAGAAGACCGGACGACGCGGCGAATGGGTGGTCGCGACAAAGATCGCGGGCGAAGGCGGCAGGGCGCGGAACGGCGAACTGATCAGCGCGGATTCCATCCGGCGCGCGGTCGAGGCGTCGCTGAGGCGGCTCAAGACCGATCATATCGACCTCTACCAGTTCCACTGGCCGAACCGCGGGAGCTATCACTTCCGGAAGATCTGGAACTACGACCCGAGGAACCAGGACCGCGCGGTGACGGAGGCGCACATGGTCGAGGCGCTCGAGACGCTCGCGGCGCTGAAGGCCGAGGGGAAGATCGGGCATTTCGGCCTGTCGAACGAAAGCGCCTGGGGTATGGCGGGGTGGCTGAGGCTCGCCGAGGCCGGTCATGGGCCGCGTCCAATGTCGATCCAGAACGAATATTCGCTCCTCTGCCGGATCTACGATGGCGACCTTGCCGAACTTGGATACAACGAGGATGTCACGCTTCTCGCGTTCTCGCCGCTCGCGGCGGGGCTCCTCACGGGGAAATACGCGGGTGACGTGATCCCCGAAGGCTCGCGCCGGTCGATCGTGCCGGAACTGGGCGGGCGGGTGACGCCACGCGTGTGGGAGGCGGTGTCTGCCTATCTCGGAATCGCGTCGCGGCACGGCCTCGACCCGGCGCAGATGGCGATCGCCTGGACGCTGACGCGGCCTTTCCCGGTCGTTCCGATCTTCGGCGCCACGACAACGGAACAGCTGGAGAATGCGCTGGGCGCGGAAGACGTCGAATTGAGCGACGAGGTGATCGCCGAGATTTCGGCGGCGCACCGTGCGCACCCGATGCCGTACTGATGTTCTCCGGTCGGTTGCACAATGTGCCGCATTCGCGCAGTGCGTGTCGCCACCGGGCCTTGCTCTGGCCGGATGAATCGCATCTGTTGGGGCCGCGCCTGAGGGGAGGGAGCAGATGCCGTTGGAAATGAACCGCGAGGTTTTCATCACCTGTGCCGTGACCGGATCGGGGGGCACGCAGGACCGTTCCCCGCATGTGCCGCGCAGCCCCAGGGAAATCGCCGAAAGCGCGATCGCCGCGGCGAAGGCGGGCGCGGCGATCGTGCATTGCCACGTCCGGGAGCCCGATACCGGGAAACCGTCGAGGAAGCTCGAATATTACCGAGAGGTGACGGACCGGATTCGCGACGCCGACGTCGACGTGGTGCTGAACCTCACCGCAGGGATGGGGGGCGACCTCGTGCTCGGCGGGCCGGAACAGCCGCTGCCATCGGTCGGGGGCACCGACATGGCGGGGGCTTCGGAGCGGATGGAACATGTCCGCCAGTGCCTGCCGGAGATCTGCACCCTCGACTGCGGCACGATGAACTTCGCGGAAGCCGACTACGTCATGGTGAACACGCCCGGCATGCTGCACGCGATGGGGACCATGATGGAGGCCCTTGGCGTGAAGCCCGAGATCGAGGCGTTCGACACCGGGCACCTGTGGTACGCGAAGGAGCTCGTGCGGATCGGCGTGCTGAAGGAACCCGCGCTCGTCCAGCTGTGCATGGGCGTGCCGTGGGGGGGGCCCGACGACCTGAACACCTTCATGGCTATGGTGAACAACGTGCCGAAAAACTGGCACTTCTCGGCCTTTGCCCTGGGGCGGCACCAGATGCCCTTCGTCGCTGCGGCGGTTCTCGCGGGCGGAAACGTGCGCGTGGGGCTCGAGGACAATCTCTGGCTCGGCAAGGGGCAACTCGCGACGAACGCGCAACTCGTCGAAAGGGCGGCTTCGATCATCGAGAACCTGGGGGCGCGCGTGATCGGCCCCGAGGAGGTTCGTGCCAAGCTCGGCCTCGTCAAGCGGGCCCCGGTCGTGGCATGAGACTCCGGGCGACTCTCGCACTCATTCTGACCCTCGCGCTGGCTGCCTGCGTTGCGCAGGAGGGGGTGCAGGCGCCTGCCGAAATCGGCTCGCCGGAAGGCTGGGAAGCGGCGCCGGACAATGCGCCGCCGCCGAGGCCGACGCGGCTGGGGGAGCCTGAAGAGGTGGAGGATCAGGCTGCTGCCGAGCATTCAGCTGACGAGCCGGCGGAGGCCGAGCCCACTGCCGATGCGACGGAGGATGCGGCCGAAGCAGGGGCCGAGGACGCCGAAGCCGCGCCCGAGGAAGAGCCTGTGCCAGTCGTGGTCAAGTCGCAGGCGCAGATCGCCTGCGAAAGGAAGGGCGGCAATTATTCGTCCTGGGGCGATACCGCCATGATGATGTGCTACACGACCCCGCGCGATGCAGGGAAACGTTGCAGCAAGGCGAGCGACTGCATCGGGGGATGCCTCGCGCGGTCGCGGACCTGCGCGCCGATCACGCCGATCTACGGGTGCAAGGACGTTCTGAACGAACTCGGCGGGTTGGTGACCGAATGCCTCGAATGACGATCCTCGCGCTGGCCCTGCTGGCCGGATGCGCCGCTCCGGTCGCCGGCAACCGGGACGCGGGAACCATGATCGCGTCCTCCGCCCTTTTCGACCCCTCGCGCTTCGTCGATGTCTGGCATGTGGTCGAGGCCTACGGCGCGGAATCCGGCTGCGGCCCGCTGGCCGAGACGTGGGCGCCGGTCGCTCCCGGCCGGTTCCGGGTTACGGGCACCTCCTGCGGGCCGAACGGGTCGCGGGCCTTCGTGGCCGACGCGCGCCTGACAGGCCCGGGCCGCTTCACGATGGAGGGATCCTTCGGTCGGCGGGAGGTCTGGATCCTATGGATCGATGGCGACTACCGCGTGGCGGCTCTCGGCTCGCCGTCGGGCGATGTAGGGCGGATCGTGGCGCGCTCGCCGACGCCGCGTGCGGACCTGCTGGCCGCTGCGCGCGAGGCGATGGACTTCAACGGATATGATCTGACGGGGCTGGCCGGACTATGATGCAAGCGACCTTTGGTGCTGCCGCCCGCGCGTCTGCGGTTGCCTTGGTGGCCGCCTTCTCCGCTGCGCCCGGGGCGGCGGACCAGCCTCTGCCCTTCGAGGGTATTTGGACCGCCGCGCCCGACTGGTGCCGCTACGCCGACCAGATTGGCAGCCACGACCCCGCGCCGATCGAAATCACCGGGACCGAAATTCACGGACTCGAGAATTTCTGCAAGATCACCTCCCGCACCGGGCGCGAGGGGTGGAACTGGTGGGCGCTCGATCTCTCCTGCGCGGCGGAGGGCGAGGAATACGAGGACGGAACCGTTCTCATGCTGGAAGACGAGAGCACGCTTTGGCGCTGGTTCGGCGGTGGCGAACCCATCCGCTTCACCCGCTGCCCTTGAAGAGGACGAATGATGACCAGAACGGCGGCGATAGTTGGCGGTGGCGTGATCGGCGGCGGATGGGCGGCACGGTTCCTTCTGATGGGCTGGGATGTCAGGGTCTTCGACCCGGACCCGGAAGCGGAGCGCAAGATCGGCGAGGTTCTGGCCAACGCGCGCCGCTCGCTGCCCGGGCTTCACGAAGTGGTGCTGCCGTCCGAAGGTAAGCTTTCGTTCCATTCCTCGCTCGCGGATGCGGTTTCGGGCGCGGAGTGGGTGACCGAAAGCGTTCCGGAGCGGCTCGACATCAAGCACCGCGTCTATCGTGACATCCAGGCGGCGGCGCCGGGCGCGGTCATCGGTTCCTCGACCTCTGGTTTCAAGCCGTCGGAGCTTCAGGAAGGCGCGGCGGCGCCGGGAATGATCGTCGTCACGCATCCCTTCAACCCGGTCTATCTCCTGCCGCTCGCGGAACTCGTGCCCTCGCCGGCGAACCCGGCAGAGGTGGTGGAGCGCGCGAAGGAGGTCCTGACCGGGATCGGCATGTATCCCCTACACATCAAGGCCGAGATCGACGCGCATATCGCTGATCGGTTCCTCGAAGCAGTCTGGCGCGAGGCGCTGTGGCTCATCAATGACGGGATCGCCACGACGGAGGAGATCGACAACGCGATCCGCTACGGATTCGGCCTGCGTTGGGCGCAGATGGGTCTGTTCGAGACTTACCGCATCGCGGGTGGCGAGGCTGGGATGCGCCACTTCATCGCGCAGTTCGGACCCTGCCTGGAATGGCCTTGGACGAAGCTCATGGATGTGCCGGAGCTGACCGACGAGCTCATTGACGCCGTGGCCGATCAGTCCGACGCGCAGTCGGGGCGCTTTTCGATCCGCGAACTGGAACGCATCCGGGATGCGAACCTCGTGGGCATCATGCGGTCCCTCAAGGGCAACGGCGGCGCGCAGAGCGCGGGATGGGGGGCTGGCGCGCTGCTGCGCGAGCAGGACCAGAGGCTGCGCGGCGAGGAGCGACCCGACATCTCCGGCCCGATCCTGACTGTCGCCCGCGCGGTCCCGCTCGACTGGACCGACTACAATGGCCACATGAACGAGGCGCGGTATCTGCAGGCGTTCTGCGACGCCAGTGACCGGTTCATGGAGATCGTCGGCTGCGACGCGGACTACATTGCGGCTGGCGGCAGCTATTTCACCGCCGAGACGCATATCCGGCACCTGGGCGAGGTCCATGCTGGCGAGCGGCTGGAGATCCGGACGCAGCTTCTTTCAGGCGAGGGCAAGAAGATGCACCTCTTCCACGAAATGCGCGTCGGGGATGACCTGAAGGCCACGGGCGAACACATCATGATCCACGTCAGCCTCGAGACCCGGCGGGCCAGCGCTCCGGGCCCGGAAGTGGCGCGCAGGATGGCCGAGATCGGCGCGGCTCATGCGAAGCTGGCGCTGCCCGAGGGCGCCGGACGGTCTGTCGGGCAGCGCCGATAGACGGGGGTCTCCCGTCACCGGTGTTCGGAAAAGAAGCGCAGGATCTCTTCGTTTGCCGCGATGTCGCGCGTGCCGCCGCCTTGGCGGGCGGCGCGCCGTCCGCCTGGCCAGACATGGCCGCCCCCTTCGACTGCGAGGAGGCGCACGTGCGGGCGGCCTCCCTTCGACCACGTCGTTTCGACCGTGCGCAGCCCGTCTTCGGCCGGGTCGATCACGCGCGTGGTCTCGACAAGTCCCGGCCCATTCGCGCGGCGAAAGGCGGCGATCACGTCGTTCACGGCGGTGAAGTTTGTATCCGTCAGGCTTTCGCTGCCGCGTCCTCCGCCGAAGGGGACGTGCGTGTCGGCGGTGCCGTGGATGTGAAGAAGGGGGACGGAGCCGCGGACCGGAAACGACGCGAGGTCGAGCGTGCCCGATACGCCAGCGGCGGCGCGGACGGCGCGTGGGCGCGCGGCCGCGTAAGCCTCGGCCAGGAGCGCCCCGTTCGACATTCCGGTGATGTAGACATGGGTGGGATCGAGCCCGAAGCGTCGGGCCGCGTCGGCGATCACCCGGTCTAGGAAGGCGATGTCGTCGATGCCTGCACGGGCCGCGTAGCCGCAGCAATAGCCCCCGTTCCAGGTGAGAAGCCGCGTGTAACCGGAGCCCGCGGGGTAGATCGCGGCGTAGCCCTGAGCGTTGGCCGGGCGGCTGAAGCCCGAGTTGCGCGCGATCTGCGCCGGGTTCCCGCCGCCGCCATGCAGGACGAGGATCATCGGAGCGCCCTCGGTCTGGGCCGGCAGGTCGACCAGGTAGCTGCGCCCGCCAAGCTCCACCTTCTGCGTCTCGGCAAGGGCGGGCGCGCAGAGCAGGGCGAGTAGGGCAACGGCGAGGCGCAGCACGGGAACCTCCAGGGCGTTTGTTACGTGAACGGATACTGAGCCTGTTTCCGTCGCTTTGCTGAATCGAAGTGGTGTCAGCCGATCCCATCCCGGAGCGAGCGAAGAAGTTCCGGCACGTCGCGCGTTGCGATCTCGGCTTCGCGCACAAGCCAGTCGAAATGCTGGGTGAAACTCCGGACACGCTCGACGTCGCGGAAGGCAAGGTAGTTCCGGCCGAGGTAGAGCACCGCGAGCAGGGGCCCGAAGATCGTGATCGGCGCGGAAAAGACGCGGCGGGCGTCGAAAAGGAAGATACGCAGGCTCGGGTAAAGCTGGTCGTGGACCGTGAGGAGCCAGTCGAGCTGCTGGCGGCGGATAGCAGCATCGATCCCGCGGTAATACCCCTCGGCGCGGGCGAAAGCCTCGATCTCGTGGATCGGCATCGCGATCTCGTAGTCGGAGCCCGAGCTGCGCATCCAGGCGAGGCGGTCCTCCGAAGCGCCGATCGCCTGGTCGACGGTCCGGCCGAGGTGCGGTTCATATTCCCAGCGCAGCACGGCGTGGGTCTTCAGCATGTCCGGGAGTGTCGCCGGGACGTGACGGATCTTGTAGCCCGCGGCCTCTCGGTGCCAGGCGAAGATCGTCTCGTCGATCAGGGCGCGCGGGGCCTCCGTCATCGTGAGCGATGCGGCGAGGAGTTGAGCGAGGCGTTCGGGCCGCTCGGTCAGGCCGAGAAGCCAGTCGGCGGAGACGTCGAGAGCCGAGGCGCATTCTGCCACGACCTGCGCGTTCGGAAGCCGCGCGCCTTGGCCCGAAAGCAGCTGCGAGATGGTGGACCGGTCCACCGCGATGGCGCGGGAGAGCGCGCTCTGGGTCATGCCCTTGTCGGCCATCGCCTGGGACAGGCGGTCGCGGAACTGGGCGGCGCGTGCGCGTTTGTCGACTCGGTGTGGCATTTGTTGATAATTATCACATTCGTAGAATTTTGTTAATCAAATCCAGAATTCGCCTCGGCCCCCTGCCGGAATAGACGGAATTCAAAGGAAAAATCCGGAAGGGCAAAGCGAAGATGAGCAGCACGAATGCCGGGCGTGGCGGGATCGAATGGCCGACGCTCGGGCTGATTGCCGCCTGCTACATGGTCTGGACACTTTCGGTAGGGCCGCTCTGGTCTGCCTTTGCGCCATTCGCCTTCGTGCTCGCGACCCTGTCCATCGCGCTTTTCTCCTCGCTCCAGCACGAGATTCTGCACGGTCACCCGTTCAGATCGCGCGCGCTGAACGAGGCGCTGGTGTTCCCGGGCTTCACGCTCGTCGTGCCCTATGTGCGGTTTCGCGACACGCATCTTGCGCATCATCGTGACGAGTTCCTGACCGATCCCTACGACGACCCGGAATCCAACTACCTCGACCCGGCGATCTGGGAGCGGCTGTCGCGTCCGATGCGGCGGCTTCTGCGCATGAACAACACGCTGGCCGGGCGCATGCTACTTGGTCCGGCGATTTCCACCGTGGCCTTCGTGCGGAGCGACTGGTGCGCGATCCGGGGCGGAGACCGGAAGGTGCGCGATGCCTGGGTGCTGCATGCGATCGGCGTCGCGATGGTTCTGGCCTGGCTCTTGGCGTTCGGCGCAATGCCGGTCTGGGCCTATGTCCTCGCGGCCTATGCCGCCTACGGGATGCTGAAGATCCGCACCTTCCTCGAGCACCGGGCGCACGAGAAGGCGCGCGGCCGCTCTGTCGTGATCGAGGACCGCGGGCCTCTGGCCTTCCTGTTCCTCAACAACAATTTCCATGCCGTGCATCATGCCCACCCCAGGGTCGCCTGGTACCGCCTGCCCGCGCTCTACGCGGAGCGGCGCGAGCAGGTGCTCGCGCGGAACGAAGGCTATCGCTACGGTTCCTACTCGGAGGTGTTTCGCAAGCACCTGTTCCGCGCGAAGGACCCGGTGCCGCATCCGTTGATGCGGCAGGACTGAGCTTCCGCCGGTTACGAAGGCGTGAGAGAAGGGGCGCATGAGCCTCTGGATTCTCGTCACGCTCGCGGCTGCGGCGATGCAGACCGTCCGCTTCATGCTGCAGAAGCAGTTGAAGGGCGCGGGTCTGTCGACCGGCGGCGCCACCTTCGCGCGCTTCATCTTTGCCGCACCGCTCGCGGCGCTCGTGGCAAGTCTGGCGCTCGCGGTCTCCGGAGAGGCATTCCCGCCGCTCACTGCACGGTTCTGGACCTTTGCGCTGGTCGGGGGTGTTGGACAGATCGTGGCGACGCTGGCGACGGTCGCGCTCTTCTCGCTTCGGAACTTTGCCGTCGGCATAGCCTTCACCAAGACCGAGACGGTGCAGGTCGCGGCCTTTTCAGCGCTGATCCTCGGCGAGGCGGTGAGCCTCTGGGGCTGGTCGGCGATCGGCGTCGGGTTCGCGGGTGTCCTTTTGCTGTCGCGCGCTTCGGAGGGCGGGCTGCGCTTCGATCCAAAGGCGACGGCGCTGGGGTTGCTGGCGGGCGGGTTCTTCGGGATTTCGGCGATCGGCTACCGGGGGGCGACGCTGGAACTCATGCCGCTCGGCTTTTTTCTGCGCGCGGTGCTGACGCTCGCCTGCGTCACCGCCTCGCAGACGGTGATGATGGCGGTCTGGCTTAGGCTCCGACAGCCGGGCGAGGCGGGGCGCGTCGTGCGGACCTGGCGCAAGACGGCGCTGGTTGGGCTGACGGGCATGCTGGGGTCCCTGGGCTGGTTCACGGCCTTCTCGCTTCAGAACGCGGCGCTCGTAAGGGCGGTGGGGCAGGTGGAGATCGTCTTCACGCTCGTCGCCTCGGCGCTCGTCTTCCGCGAAAGGCTGCATCTGCGAGAGGCCGCGGGGATCGCGCTGGTGGTGACGAGCCTTCTGATGATCGTGCTGGCGCTGGGTTGACGGCTCAGGCGATCCGGCGGAAGCGGGACGTTTCGCCCGAGTTGTCGAAGAACGGCACGCTTTCCGGATGCTCCCGCCCCGAGCGGAGGAAGGCCGCGGCCTCTGCCAGCACGACCTCGGTGATGAAGGGGAGGTTCAGCATCCGCGCCTCGGCGATCGGCACCCACCGGAGGTAGGAAAGTTCGTCCGAGGCATGGGAGAAATCGTCCGGGTCGGCGGGGACAGCCGTGATGGGCGCAAGAAAGAAGCGCGCATCGAAGCGGCGCGGACGGCCGGGAGGCGTGATCGCGCGGAAGATGTAGCGAAGCGCGCCCGCGTCTGGCGCTAGGCCGGTCGCGGCGAAGCCTTCCCAGTCGGGCGGCGGCGCCGGCCAGGACGAGGGGGCGCCGAGCGGCAGGCCGGCTTCTTCCCAGAGTTCGCGGATGGCTGCAGCCGCCAGCGCGTGCGCGATGCCGGGTGGCGCGTTCTCGTCAAGCCGGGCGGCGGAAACCGGATCAAGGGAACTTATCAGCGGAACCTCGGCGTCGGCCGCATCGACCGCGCCACCGGGGAAGACGAACTTCATCGGCATGAACGCCGCGCCCGCGCCGCGCTGGCCCATGAGAACCGAGGGGCCGTTCCCGCCGTCCCGGTAGAGGATTACCGTCGCGGCATCACGGATCGGCTGGGCCTCGGCCCCGGTCATGCGTCAGGCGCTTTCGATGCCGAAGCCATGCATCCGCTTGGCCCATTGGATCGCCACCATCACGCCCTTGAGACGGGGCAGCAGGAACAGCGAAAGCGCCACGGTCGCCACGCCGAAGACGGAGGCGAGGACCAGGGGATCGGGCTCGAACGCAGTGTAGACGGCGAGAAGCGAGGGCGCGAGGATGTGGCCCACGATGAGGATCGTCAGGTAGGCTGGTCCGTCATCGGCACGCTGGTGCGACAGATCCTCGCCGCAGACGGCGCAGTTGGATCGCACGGTGAGATAGCCCGAAAGCATCGGACCCGAGCCACAGCAGGGGCAGCGGCGTCGCCAGCCGTTCAACATCGCCCGGCCCATCGGACGATCTTCAGTCGTGTCGAGGCTGTCAGGGTTCGTGTCGCGCATGTGTCGGTTCCTTTCCAGGCGGACCTTATCGCGCGGAATGCCCTTCAATGGAAGCGTTGAGGGAGTTGTTGCGTAAAGATGTCGCAAACTTCGTCCGGGCTGCGACGGAAACCGCGGGGCCGCGCGTTAGAAGTCATGCAAGGCGGCGACAGGCGCCGCCAAGAAGAGGAATGGAGATCACGCATGACCCGCAAGAAACTCGGAATTGGTCTGGCCGCGGTCCTCGGTGCCGCCGTCGTCGCGCTGCCCATCGTGGCCGGTGCGCAAGGCATGGGTAAAGGCCCGATGCGCGGTGAAGGGCAGGGGCAAGGCATGCCCGAATGGGCCGGCGAGATGCGCGGCGAAGGAATGATGGGCTATGGCTTTGAAGGCCGCGGTGAGGGGTCCTTCGGGGGAATGTCTGGCTGGGGCGGTGGCGCGATCGACTTCGCGGCGCTCGACGCCGATGGCGACGGCAAGGTGACTGAGGAAGAGATCAAGGCCTACCGCCAGTCCCGGATCGAGGGGCTGGATGCGGACGGCAACGGGCTCATCTCGGCCGAGGAGATGACGGCCCACATGATGGCCGGCGTTCAGGAGCGGATCGAGGCGGCAGCGCAGCGCCGGATCGAGGCTCAGGACCTTGACGGCGACGGCGCGCTGAGCGCGGCGGAGCTCGTCGTGCCGCCGCAACCGATGGCGATTTTCGACCGGCTCGATACCGACAATGACGGGGCGGTGAGCCAGGAGGAGTTCGATGCCGCGCGGACGCAGTTCCGTGATCGGATGCAGGGGGGGATGATGGATCGCCGGGGCGGCGGGCATCATCGCGGCGAAGGGTATCGCTTCGGCGGTGACGACGACGGGCGCGGCGGTTTCTGGCGCCGCGGCAACTGAGCGATGCCCGCGCCCGGGGTTGCCTCGGGCGCGGGGGCTTGGCGGGGCGCGGAGTTTCGCGCTAGGGCTCTCGCGGATGTACAAGGTCCCCGATATGCTTTCCGGCGCCACGGACGAGGCGCTCCTCGTCCTCTATGCGCAGGGCGACGGCGAAGCCGCGCGCGTCCTGACGGAGCGCCTTGCACCCCTCGCGTTCCGGCTCGCCCGGAGGATGCTGGGCGACGAGGCGGAAGCCGAGGACGTCGCGCAGGAGGCGATGCTGCGGCTCTGGCAGGCGGCCGGAAGCTGGCGGGCCGGGGAGGCGAAGGTTTCCACCTGGCTCTACCGGGTGGCGTCGAACCTCGCAACGGACCGGCTGAGGCGGCGTCGTGGCGTCGGGCTCGACGCGGCGGGCGATCCCGAGGACGAAAGGCCCGGCGTCGTCCAGGAACTGATCGCGGCGGACAGGGCAGCGGCGCTTGAGACCGCGCTCATGGCGCTGCCGGATCGGCAGAGGCAGGCGGTGGTGTTGCGCCATCTCGAAGGGCTTTCGAACCCCGAGATCGCGGAGATCATGGGGCTGGGCGTCGAGGCGGTGGAAAGCCTGACGGCACGGGGCAAGCGAGCGTTGGCGGCGGCACTGGCCGGGCGGCGGGAGGAACTGGGGTACGGCGATGACTAAGACGAACGCAAACGAAGAGCGGATGCTTGAGGATATCTTCGCGGCTGCGCGGCGCGAGGCGCCGGAACCCTCGCCCGCCCTCATGGCGCGTATCCTCGCGGACGCGGAAGCGGTGCAGGCAGCAGATACCGCGCAGCGGGCGGCCACGATACGGCGTAATTCGCGCCGGCCCGGGCTGTTCGCCTCGGCGATCACGGCGCTTGGCGGATGGGGAGCGGTCGGCGGGCTCGCCGCGGCGACGCTCGCCGGGGTCTGGATCGGTTTCACCGGCATGGGCGCCCTGGGCTCGACGGCCGCGGGACTGTGGGGCGCTGCGGAAAGCGCCGCGACCGTTGACCTTATCCCGGGCGAGGCGGATTTCGCGGCGCTGGGCATCGGGCTGGAGGGCTGAGAATGGTGGACGAAACCCAGACCGGCAGGCCGAAGGGGGGAACCGGGCGTTGGACGCGCGTGGCTCTCATCGGTTCTCTCGCGCTGAACCTTCTTTTCATCGGCGTGTTCGCCGGGGCGGGGATCGACAGGGCGCGGCGGCCCGACCAGGTCGAGCTAAGGGAGCTCGGGTTCGGGCCGATGTCGGAGGCACTGAGCCCCGAGGATCGTGCCGCCTTGCGACGCGCCTTCCTTGCCGAGGTCCCGGCACTTCGGGACGAACGCCGCGCCTGGCGCGAAGACACGATGCGGCTCGTCGAGGCACTTCGGGCCGAGCCCTTCGATCCGGGAGCGGTTGACGCGGTCACTTCGCGGCTGACGGGGCGCATCGCGGCACGCCTGGACCTGGGCACCCGGCTTCTTCTCAACCGGATCGGCGAGATGAGCGCCGCCGAGAGGCTCGGGTTCGCCAACCGCCTGGAGTCCTCGCTCGGCCGCATGCCGCACGGTGGGCGGCCGCCTCGGGATTGAGCCGGGGTTTTCAGGCGGCCGAACGGCCGATCTTCACCTGGTTCCTGCCGTCGGCCTTGGAGCCGAGAAGTGCCCGGTCCGCCTCTCCGACGACTTCCTCGATCGCCAGCGGCTCGCGTCGGCTCCCTCCGCCGAGGGCGAGGCCGATTGACAGCGTCACCGGGATCTCGCTCCCCAGGTGCGGCAGCCGGACGGGCTGTTCCTCGACCGCGCGGCGGATCCGTTCGGCAGTGGCGCGGGCGCTTTCGAGCGTGCAGTCGGGCAGCGCGATGAGAAACTCCTCGCCACCGATGCGGGCGATGAGATCCGCGGACCGGAGATTCGTCCTGAGGCGCGCCGCGACCTCCACGAGTACGGAATCGCCTGCGGCGTGGCCCCACGTGTCGTTCACGATCTTGAAACGATCGATGTCGAGGATCATGACCGCGAAGGTCTGGCCCGTCACGTCGGCCCGCTCGGCAATGGCGGCGAGTTGCGGAAGCGCGAAGCGCCGGTTGTAGAGCCCTGTAAGCGGATCCGTGACGGCGAGCCTTAGACCGTTCGCGACGCTGGCGCGAAGGGAATCCTGCGTCCGTTTGCGCTGGATTTGTCTGCGGATGCGCAGGGCCATCTCCTCGACCGTGGCGCCTTCGGGGATGATGTCGCTGGCGCCAAGGTCAAGCGCCACGGCGGCGGTATCCCTTGCGTCCGGGGCGACGACCATGCAGATCGCAGCGTGCAGGGTCGCCTGGCGCGAACGCAGTTCCGACATGAGCCTGAGACCCGCGCCGGCCGGACGGAGGTCTGCGGCGACGACGAAAACATCCGGACAGGAGCCGCAGAGGTTCTCACCCAGGGTTTCCTCCGGGCGCGCGATCACCAGTTTCTCGGTCAGATGCGGCGCGAGTTCGCTTTTCCAGCGGGCCGCGGTTTCCGGGGGCTCGGCGACGAGGGTGACGCAGCCTTTTCGCTCGAATGGCGCGCAGGTCTCCGCGAAACCCAGATCGCGGCAGGCGAGATCACGCAGCCGCAGTTCATTCTCCGCCTCGCGGGCGCGGAGAAGGCTTCTGAGGCGCGCGAGGAGCACGGCCTCATCCAGTGGCTTCGTCAGGAAATCCTCCGCACCGGCGCGAAGAGCTGGCATCCGCGCGGCTGCATTCTCCGCGGTGGTGACGACCACGACCGGAATGGAGCATGTCGCCGGATCGGCTTTGAGGTGCCGGCAGATTTCGACTCCGTCCAGATCCCGAAGCTGGGCTTCCAGGAGAATGATGTCCGGCTGCAGCTCCCTTGCGAGGCGCAGCGCGTTGGCGCCGCCTGCCGTGTGCACGGTGTCGTAGCACGCGGCCGCCAGCTTGACCTTCAGCACGATGCGGTTCGTCGCCACATCGTCTACGATGAGGATCTTCCCCGACACAGGCCAGCTCCGTAAGCTTTACTATTATTTCCGCCACGTTCATGTTTTGCCGCAAAGGTTAAGAATTTGTTTCCGGCGACGATCCGGAAACAAAAAAGGGGCAGGACAACCATGAATCCAGGGCTGGAAACCGCAGAGACGCTCGCGCTCAAGGCGCTTGCCTGGCTTGCCGGAAACGAGGAGCTCTTCCCGGTCTTCCTCGGTGCGACGGGCGCGCGGCATGAAAGCTTGTCCAAAAGCGCGTCCGACCCGGCCTTCCTGGGCTCCGTCCTGGACTTCCTGCTCATGGACGATGCCTGGATAGTGGGGTTCTGTGATGCGTCCGGATACGGCTATGAGGACCCGCGCCGCGCGCGTGCCGCCCTTCCGGGCGGTGGGGAATGGCACTGGACTTGAAGCGGTCGGTCCGGCCCTGGCCTCAGAAATTCAGGAGATTTCTCGGTTCGCCTTCGCGCAGGCAGGCCATCAGGCTGCGCAGTTGCTCCGCTCCGCCCTCGGGCAGCTTGGACAGGAAGTGACGGGCGTTTTCCTCGGCCACGGGGGTCGCGCGAAGAAGTCGTTCCTGCCCCGTTTCCGTCAGCGCGACCTCGGTCTGCCGGCGGTCCCGTCCGGCGCCCGCGCGCCGCTCTATCAGTCCCTGCGCTTCCATCTGGCGCAGCGTGCGTGACATCGCCGTGCGGTCGATCCCGATGAATTCGGCTATGGCCGAGGGCTGCGTGAGCGCCTCGTTCCCGACCGCGAGAAGGGCGCACCAGCTGATCCGCGTGAGGCCAAGCGCCCTCAGACCCTCGTCCAGCCGCCGCTCTTGCAGGCGCGAAGTGAGCGTGAGCTGATACAGGAGCGAACTGTGAAGTCGATACGGGCCGGGCGCGTCCATATTTGGCAGCGTCAACCAAGCTTGCCGGAGTGTCAACCAATGCGCGGTGCGCCGCCGGCATGCAAAGGATTCGTTGCATTGCATGTCCGGATCGGCGACATTCCCCGGGCGGAGGATCCATACATGCCAGCAATCCAAGGCGTGCTGTTCGACAAGGACGGCACATTGTTCGATTTTCAGGCGACTTGGAGCGTCTGGGCGAAGTCCTTGCTCCTTGACCTTGCCGCCGGTGCGCAGGCGCAGGCCGAAAGGCTGGGCCGTGTCATCGGCTACGACTTCGTCGAGGCGAGGTTCGAGCCCGATAGCCCGGTGATCGCGGGCACGCCCGTCGAGATCGCAGAAGTCCTGCTGCCACACCTGCCGGGCGCGAATCCCGTGGCCCTTGTGTCGCGCATGAACGCTCTCGCCGCGACGGCGCCGATGGCGCCTTCCGTGCCGCTTGCCCCGTTCCTCAACGGGCTCAAGGCGGAGGGTCTGCGGCTTGGCGTCGCCACGAATGACGCCGAGGCCCCGGCGCGGGCGCAGCTCAAGGCGGCCGGGGTGGAGGCGCTCTTTGACTTCATCGCCGGTTCGGATTCAGGACACGGCGCCAAACCGGCGCCGGGCCAGCTTCTTGCCTTCGCAGCGCAGCACGCCATCCCGCCGGCGCACGTCGTCATGGTGGGTGACAGCCGGCATGACCTCGTCGCGGGCCGCGCGGCGGGAATGCGCACGGTCGCCGTGCTGACCGGCATCGCCTCCGAAGCGGATCTCGCGCCGCTCGCCGAAGTGGTCCTGCCCAATATCGGCCACTTGCCGCATTGGCTCGACACGATGGCACCGGCGCCGCTGGACGCTGCCTGAGCCCCGGAATCCGCCTTCTTCTTGAGGGAATGCGACAACCTTTGTCGCAAATCTACGCACATTCGCGCCTGTTCTGCCCTTTCCTGACGGCAGGACATCAGGAGGCATGCACATCATGGCGGATGACGCAAGGCGCAAGCGGGCGGGCGGGCGCGCGGGCAAGGAAAAGCGTGGCGGCGGGCATGTCATCGACCAGATGCCCTGGCGCATCCCGCAGAACTTCGACAAGCCGACCGAGCCGCTGACCCCGGAGGGTGTCGAGGCGATCCACAAGGGCGCCATGCGCATCCTGAAGGAGATCGGCATCCGCTTCCTCAACGACGAGGCGGTCGGCATCCTGCGCGAAGCGGGCTGCATCGTCGACGGCGACACCGTCCGGATGGATGAGGATTTCGTGATGGAGATGGTCGGGCGCTGCCCCTCCAGCTTCACGATCACGCCCCGGAACCCTGCGCGCGCCCTGCCGATCGGAGGCCGCTCGATCCTCTTCGGCAACGTTTCCTCGCCTCCGAACTACTGGGACCTCGAGACCGGCAAGGTTTCAGGCTTCATGGAAGGTTTCCGCCGCTTCATCAAGCTGACGCAGTACTTCAACTGCATCCATTTCGCCGGCGGCTACCCGGTCGAGCCGATCGACGTGCATCCTTCCGTGCGTCACCTCGACTGCATCTACGAAAAGCTCGTCCTGACCGACAAGGTCATCCACGCCTATTCGCTGGGCAAGGAGCGGGTCGAAGACGCGCTGGAAATGGTGCGGATCGCTGGCGGCATGACGCACGAGCAGTTCCGCGCGCGGCCGCACATGTACACCAACATCAACTCGGTCTCGCCGCTGAAGCACGACTTCCCGATGATCGACGGCGCGCTCCGCTGCGCCCGGGCGGGGCAGGTCGTGATCATCACGCCCTTCACGCTCGCCGGCGCCATGGCGCCGGTGACGCTTTCGGGCGCGGTTGCGCTGTCGCTGGCCGAGGCCCTGTCGGCGGTCGCGCTTCTGCAATACGCGGCGCCGGGTGCGCCCTGCATGATCGGCACCTTCACATCGAACGTCGACATGAAGTCGGGCGCGCCGGCCTTCGGAACGCCCGAATACATGCGCGCCACCCAGATGACCGGGCAGCTAGCGCGGCGCTACGGGCTTCCCCTGCGCTCTTCCGGCGTCTGCGCCGCGAACGTTCCGGACGGGCAGGCGATGTGGGAGACATCGAACTCGCTCTGGGCTGCGGTGCAATCCGGCACGCACATGGTCTATCACGCGGCGGGCTGGCTTGAGGGCGGGCTGATCGCGAGCCCCGAGAAGTTCGTGATGGACTGCGAAGTGATCCAGATGATCCAGCGCTACATGGAGCCTGCGACCTGGGCCACGACGCCCGAGGACATCGCGGTCGAGACGATCGCGGAGGTCGGCTCCGAGGGCCATTATTTCGGCTGCCAGCACACGCAGGAGCGTTACACGACAGCCTTCTATTCACCGATCGTCTCGGACTGGCGGAACTTCGAGGCCTGGCAGCTGGACGGCGCGGTCCGCACGCCGGAACGGGCGCACAGGGTCTTCAAGGCGATCCTCGACGAGTTCGAGGCGCCTCCAATGGACGAAGCCATCCACGAGGAACTGAAGGACTTCGTCGCGCGCCGGAAGGCCGAAGGGGGCGCGCCCACGGATTTCTGACGGCGCTGCCCTGGGATCGCGGCGGGCAAGTGGGTGTAGGGCTCGCTTGCCCGACGGGGATTCATGCCGCTGAAATGAGCCCTCTTCGCAAGGACTTCTGATCTGGTCCCGTGCCGCACCTCCCGCTAGGATCGGCGCGAGCAGGGGAGGCAAGGCATGGGCGGCAACGACACCACGCGGCGGCAGGAGATCGACCGGCTGAGGCTCGCGGCCTTCGGCGCATTGGGCGGGCTCTGCGGCTGGTTGCTTCTGGACGTCTACTGGGACAGCGGGGCACCACGCCTCGTCCTGTTCCTGACGGTGCTGGCGGGCGGTTTCTTCGCGGCCGCGCTTGCGATGGCGATGCACATGCGGGCCGCGCGGGCAGCCATCCTGTCGCTTGCCGCCGCGCTGCCGCCGGCGGTGCTGATGACCTGGTCGAGCCTGCGCTTCCCGTCCGTCTCCGACTTTCTCGGCTCGGGACATCCGCTGCTTGCAGGCTTCGTCCTTCTCGCCCTGCCGGTGCCCTTCCTCATGGCGCGGGAGGAGGGTAACTGGCGCGACTATGCGCGGCTCTTCATCATCACCTGGAACCTCGTCGTGCGCTATGCGGCGGTCTGGATATTCACCGCCGTCGTCTGGGCCGTCATCTACCTGTCGGACACGCTCCTGAGTCTTGTCGGGCTCGATATCATCGAAAGGCTGATCGAAATTCCGGCGGTCGCCTGGGCAGTATCTGGCGCGGCGGTTGGCCTTGGCATGGCCGTGGTCGACGAACTTGAGGACTACGTCTCGCCCTATCTCGTGCTTCGGCTCCTGCGGCTGCTTCTGCCGGCCGTCCTGATCGTCGTTCTTGTCTTCCTCGTCTCCATTCCATTCCGCGGGCTTTCGGACCTTTTCGGAAACTACTCCGCGGCCGGGACGCTCATGGCTATCGCCCTGGCGGCGGTGGGGCTCATCTCCATCGGGGTCGATGCGAGCGATGACGAGATGGCGGGCGGCGCCTTCATGCGCACGGTGGTTCGGGCTCTCGCGTTGACGCTTCCGGTTCTGGCCGCCCTGGCCGCCTATGCGGTCTGGGTGCGGGTCGCGGATTACGGCTGGACGCCCTCGCGGATCGGGGCCGCCGCGGGCGTGGTCGTGAGCGCGGGTTATGGGCTGCTTTACGCGGGCGCAGTCCTGTCCGGCGCGGAATGGGCGGGGAGGATCCGGGGCGCGAACGTCCTGATGGCGGGGGCTCTCGTGGTCCTCGCCGCGCTCTGGCTCACGCCCGCTGTTGATGCCGAAGGGATATCCGCCCGGACGCAGCTTGCGCGCTTCGAGGCCGGCGAGAGCACGGTCGAGGAGCTTCCCGCCTGGGAAATGCGCTGGGACTGGGGTTCGGCGGGGGCTGCGGCGCTCCAACGTCTTGGCGAGGTTCAGGACCATCCCGAACAGGCCGCGCTGGAGGCGAAGCTGGCCGCGGTCGCCGGCTCCACGGGGCGCTGGGACAAACCCGCGGTGACAGAGCCGGGGATCACGCTGGAGGTCTTCCAGTCGCTTCTGACGGTCCGGCCCGAGGGCGCCCAACCGCCCGAAGGCACGTTTGACGGGATCCAGCCCTACCAACTCCGTGAGTGGATCGCAGGCTGCCAACGCACGGACGCGCAGGGCCGTGCGGGCTGCGTGCTGGTCGTCGCCGATTTTCTGCCTGGCCAACCGGGGGAAGAGGCGATGCTGTTCTTCCGCACGGCGGGGCGTTCGGTAGGGACGGCGGAAATGGCGGTCCGGCAAGCGAATGCGGTCCGGTTCGTTCGCGAGAACCGGGCGAATGGCGTCCCGGCGCTGGGGGCGGAGGAGTTCTTCGACCGTCTTTACAGCGGCGATTTCGTGATCGGCCCGGCGCAGGTCAACGCCCTGTCCTTCGGCAGCACGGAATATCTGATGCTGCCATGAACGCATTCGCCGTTTCTTAAGGGTGCTGGCGCTAACTTCCCCCGGGAATCTTGGGGTGATCTGAATGCACGGTCTAATGAACCGCGCGGTGCAATGCTTCCTGCGCGATGCCTATGGTGAAGAGGTCTGGATGGGCGTGGCCCAGGCGGCGGGGGTCGAGCCCGAGGGGTTCGAGGCCTTGCTGACCTATCCCGACGAGGTGACCGAGGCTGTCCTGGCAGCGGCCTCCGCAAGGCTTGGCAAGCCGCGCGACGCGCTGCTGGAGGACGTGGGGATCTATCTCGTCGGACTTGAACCCCTGCGCCGTCTCCTTCGGTTCGGCGGCGTGAGCTACACCGATTTCCTTGATACGCTGGAAGAGCTGCCGGGGCGGGCGATGCTGGCCGTACCGGATCTTGGCCTGCCGACCCTCGACGTGCGAGCACATGGCCATGGCCGCTTGACGTTGCTCTGCCGGCCCGGGTTTCCCGGCATGGGCCACGTCTTCGCCGGCGTCCTGCGGGCGCTCGCTGACGATTATGGCGCGCTGGCGCTGATCGATCATGCGGGCGAGGACGATGACGGAGAGACGGTCGAGATCGAGCTGCTCGAGGCGAGTTTCTCCGAGGGGCGGCGGTTCGATCTTGCACGGCCGCGGGTAGCGGGGCCGCTCTGATGGACGGATCGAAGTCGGAAACGCTGGCGCTTGTTCCGCCTGCCGCGCTTGGTCGACTGATGCCGATGTTCCTTTGGGTCTCGGTGACCGGTCACGTGCGTGAAGCCGGGCCGACCCTCCTGAAGCTCTGCGAGGGCCGTCCGCTCCTCGGTTGCGGCTTTCTCGACGTGTTCGAGATCACGCGCCCGCGCCCTGTGGCTTCGGTGACCGAGCTGGAGATGCTTGCCGGGCGGCGGCTGCATCTGCGGCTTCGGGATGCGCCCGATACGGCATTTCGCGGCCTTGCCGTGCCGCTTGCGACGGGGCAGGGCGTGATCGTCAACCTCTCCCTCGGGATCGGCCTTGCCGCCGCCGTGTCCCAGCACGAGCTGACGGATGCCGATTTCGCCGCGACCGACCTCGCGGTGGAACTTCTCTATCTTCAGGAAGCGAAAAGCGCAGTGATGGAGGAGCTTCACGGAATGAACCTTCGCCTTGCGCATGCGCGGACCGCGGCGGAGGAGAAGGCACGGACCGATCCCCTGACGGGTCTCGCCAACCGACGGGAACTGGATGCCGCGCTGGCCCGCGCTGCGGCGGGTGCGGGCAATGGCGGAGCTCCGTTCGCGCTCGTCCACATCGACCTCGATTTCTTCAAGGCAGTTAATGACAGCCTTGGCCACGCCGCCGGAGACGAGGTCCTCATGCGGGTTTCGCAGATCCTGCGCGAGGAGACGCGGAAGTCGGATGTCGTGGCGCGCGTTGGCGGCGACGAATTCGTGCTGATCCTGCGCTCGACGACCGATCCGGACGGCGTGCAGGCGTTGTCGCGCCGGGCCATCGACCGCATGGAGGAGCCCATACAGTTCGAAGATCAGTTCTGCCGGATCTCAGCCAGTGTCGGCGTGACGGTCTCGTCGCTCTACGCCGCACCGGACCCGGACCAGATGCTCTTGGACGCGGACCTCGCACTCTACGCGTCGAAGCGTCGGGGAAGGGCATGCTGCACGGTCTTCACGCCTGGGATGGAGGTTCCGGAAGACAGGCGCGCCCCCGGGTGATCCAGTCGTAGCGTCAAGTTGGGTCAGTTGCGCCGGGGCACGGGCGCTGCGCAGGCCCAATCTGCCAGCCGTGGAGGTGGCTTTCCCTAGCCGATGAGTTCGAAGCGATCCACGTCGACCATGCCGCGATCGGTGATCTTCAGGTGCGGGATCACGGGCAGCGCGAGGAACGCGAGCTGGAGGAACGGCTCCTCGAGCGTGACGCCCAGGCTCCTTGCCGCCGCGCGCAGTGCGACGAGGTCGGTTTCGACCTTCTCGAAAGGCTCAGGGCTCATCAGTCCCGCGACGGGCAGGGCGAGTTCGGCCAGGATGCGGCCCCCTTCGGCCACGACGAAACCGCCTTCGATTTCGCCCAGCCGGTTCGCGGCCAGCGCCATGTCGGAGTAGTCGGCCCCCACGACGGCGATGTTGTGGTGGTCGTGGCAGACGGTCGAGCCGATCGCGCCCCGCTTCAGCCCAAAGCCCTTCACGAAGCCCGTCGCGATGTTGCCATTCTTGCCGTGCCGTTCGACGACGGCGATGCGGATCAGGTCACGCTCCACGTCCGGGCGCTTGTCGCCGTCCATGGGCGCGATCTCTTCCGTCAGGTGTTCGGTGATGATCTTGCCGGGCAGGATGCCGATAACCGGTGTCTCCGCCCGGTTTCCGGGAGCACGGAACGCTTCGGCCGAAACCTTCGGTGCCCGGACCGATCTGCGCGCAACCGGCGGTATCGTTTCGCGCGAGGCGAAGGCTCTCGCGTCGACGCGCCGTCCGCCGGCCAGGACAAGCTGCGCATGGCAGGTTTCGAGGCTGTCCAGAGCGACGATGTCCGCGCGCTTGCCGGGCGCGATGAGCCCGCGGTCCTTGAGCCCGAAGGCCTCCGCCGCGGACAGCGATGCTGCGCGGTAGACCGCGAGCGGCGCGGCGCCGAGCGCGATCGCGGTGCGGATCATGTAGTCGAGATGGCCGTGTTCTGCGATGTCGAGCGGGTTCCGGTCGTCGGTGCAGAACGCGATATAGGGGGAGTTCCGTTCGGTGATGATCGGGGCAAGGGCGTGGAGATCCTTCGATACCGACCCCTCGCGGATAAGGACGCGCATGCCCTTGCGGAGTTTCTCCAATGCCTCGGCGGCGGAGGTCGCCTCGTGCTCGGTTCGGATGCCCGCAGCGACATAGGCGTTGAGGTCGCGCCCCGACAGAAGCGGCGCGTGGCCGTCGATGTGGCGTCCGCGGAAGGCGCCGAGTTTTGCGAGGCAGCCGGGGTCCTTGAAGAGGACGCCCGGGTAATTCATGAATTCCGCCAGCCCGATCACCCTCGGGTGGTCTCTCAGCGCGGCGAGGTCGGCCGCTTCGAGCCGGGCGCCCGCGGTCTCCATCTCGGTCGAAGGAACGCAGGAGGACAGCTGGACGCGGATGTCCATGACGGTGCGGGCGGATGCGTCAAGGAAGTAGTGGATGCCTTCGAGGCCCGCGACGTTGGCGATCTCGTGCGGATCGCAGATCGCTGTGGTGATGCCGCGCGGGCAGACGCAGCGGTCGAACTCGAAGGGTGTGACGAGCGAGCTTTCGATGTGCAGATGCGTGTCGATGAAGCCGGGAACGAGCGTGAGCCCGGTCACCTCGATCACCTCGCGCCCCTCGTAAGCCGCGCCCGTGCCGACGATCGTGTCGCCGCAGATCGCGACGTCGCCGTCGAAGAATTCCCCGCTGACGAGGTCGAAGACCCGGCCGCCGCGCAGGACGAGGTCGGCAGGCGCCACACCGCGCCCCTGGTCGATGATGTCCTGAAGCGCCCGCGCCATTCCCGCCTCCGTCCGATGCCGTCCGGGAACAGCAGACACGAGCCCGCAGCGGGTGTCCAGTCGGGGGCTAGATGCGCGGGATCGAAGCCGGGCGTGCCGCGCGTTTCTGGGCGGCGATGCGGAACGGGGCGTTTGGCGCGCCGTAGCCGGCGTAGTTGCCCTGCCGTTCCACGATCTCGAAGAACATGCCGTCGGGGCGTGACGCCGAATAGAGATGGAAGAAGCGGCCGCCGGCGTCCTCGTCGTACATGATGTTCGCCGCTCTGAGCCGCGCGTTCAGGTTCGGGTCGAGGCCGAAGCGCGCCTCGACATCGGCGTAGTAGTTGGCGCCGATCTGGAGGACGGGAAAGCCCTTCTCCGCCAGGGTGGCCGCGGTGGCGAAGATATCGTCGGTCGTGAACGCGATGTGCTGGACTGCCGAGCCGAAGCTTTCCTCGATGAAGCGTCCGGCGAGCGTCCTCCGCCCTGCCGACCCGTTCAGCGTCACGCGGAGGGCCCCCGTTTCCACCGCCTGGGAGCGGACGAGCCCGTCGGGGTCCACGACGTCCACGACGGGCGCCTTCCGCGCTTCGAAGATCGAGGTGTAGAAGAGCGCCCAGCTCAGCATCTCGTCATAGGCCATCGTCTGGCCGAGGTGGTCGATCCGCACCAGCCCGGCGCCTCGCGGCTCCTTGTCCGAGACGCGGAAATCGACATCCCAGATCCCGCCGAGTTCCGGCCCGCGGTCCAGGAAGCGGAGCATGCTGCCCCCCACGCCGCGGATCGACGGTATCGGGAGTTCGCCTTGGGGGATGGGCTGTTCATAGCGTTCGGCACCGAGCGCGCGCGCGCGGGCGAAGCTCGCCCCGGCGTCGGGAACTGTCAGGCCGATTTCAGACACTGTCGTGCCGTGCGTCACGTATGCGGCATGGGCGAAGCCGCTGGTTTCGGTGTTCACCAGCACGTTGACACCGCCCTGACGCCAGAGCACCACGGATTTCGACACATGCCGCCCGGCCCGCACGAAACCCGTGGCTTCGAGCATCGTCTCGAGCGAGGGCGCCTCTTCCCGGCTCGTGGCGAATTCGATGAACTCCACGTTGTCCACGCCCGAGGGGCCGGGAAACCCGGGCAGGTCGACGGAGAGCGCGGGTTCAGCCCTGCGGACGCGGTCCATCAAGTTGATGAGGGAGCGGTGGCCGTCCTTGGCGACGAGCCGGGGGAGGCCCGCGCGGAACTGGTCGTTGAAGATCTCGAGGCTGAGCGGGCCGCCGTACCCGGTGGCGGTCACGGCGCGCATGAAGCCGGTCACGTCGAGGTCGCCTTCGCCCGGCATGTTTCGGAAGTGGCGCGACCAGTAGAGGAGGTCCATCTCGATCGCCGGGGCGTCGGCGAGTTGCACGAAGAAGATCTTGTCGCCGGGAATGCGGCGGATGCTTTCGGAATCGACTTTGCGCGCCAGCGAATGGAAGCTGTCGAGGATCAGGCCCACATTCGGATGATCGGCGCGGCGGACCACCTCCCACGCGTCGCGGTGATCGTTGACATGCCGGCCCCAGGCCAGCGCTTCGAAGCCCACGCGGACCCCATAGCGGGCCGCGAGTTCGCCGAGGTCACGGAAATCCGCGGCCATCCGGTCGATGCCGCCCATCGCCTCGGGGTGGACGGAGGAGCAGACGAGGATCAGGTCGGTGCCGAGTTCGTTCATCAACTCGAACTTGCGCTCTGCCCGTGCGAAGGCGCGGCTGCGGAGGGGTTCGGGGAGGCCCTCGAAATCGCGGAAGGGCTGGAACAGCGTGATCTCGAGACCGTGGTCGCGCACCATGTTGCCAACGTCGCGGGGGCTGCCCTCGAAGGCGAGGAAGTCGAGTTCGAATATCTCGATCCCGTCGAAACCCGCTGCGGCGATGGCGTCGAGCTTCTCGCGGAAGCCGCCGGAGATGGAGACGGTAGCGATCGAGGTTTTCATCCAGTCACTCCGCTTGGGACGGGGCCGTCCCAGACCTCTTGTAGATCAACGCCCGGCGCATGAAAATGTCGGAAAAATGCGGGGCCTGGCGGTCCGTCTTCATGAGGCGGTCGGCCGTCGCCCAATCGGCTCCGGGTTGACTCAGGGCAAAGACCAGGGTCTCGGAGGTGGCCTATGGTCCCGCAGGAAAGCCCGGATCGGCGCCGTGTCAGGCGCTTCCGGTGCCTTGGTGCGAAGGTCCTTTCCGCGCGCCAGACAGACGAGGATGACCATGGACGACACGGCGGCAACGGCGAGGAAGCTCAAGGGGAAAGGCGGTGCCGGCCAGGAGGCTCCCGCGGCCGATCCGGCCCCGACCGGAGGTCGGCCTGACGCCAAGGCCGGAGGATCGCGCGGAGCGAAGAACGGGCGGGAGCGCGAGGAACGTTCCGGGATGCGGCCCGAGTCGCCCGAGTTCGGCCATCCTTCGCCAATCGAACCGCCCGACAGCTACAGCACCGAAAGCCTGGACCGCGCCACGAAGGCGCATCTGGCGCGCTTCACCCTTGGGATATCGCCCTTCGGCCTCGCCTCGACCTATTACAGCTGGTGGCTGCATCTCATGGGTTCGCCCGGCAAGCAGGCGCAGCTTGTCGAAAAGGCGGCCCGCAAGATCGCGCGTCTCATGATCCACTCGGCGCAAACGATGCGCGAGCCGGACAGCGCGCCCTGCATCGAGCCGTTGCCCCACGACCACCGCTTCGACGACGCGGGCTGGCGCAACTGGCCCTACAACATGATCTACCAGAGTTTCCTCCTGACCCAGCAGTGGTGGTACAACGCCACGAACGACATCGACGGTCTGTCGAAGCAGGAAGAGCGGGTCGTGTCCTTCGTCACACGCCAGATCCTCGACATGCTCTCGCCGGCGAATTTCCCCTGGACCAACCCGGAAGTCGCACGGCTGACGGCGGAGCAGGGCGGTCGGAACCTCGTGCGCGGCTTCCAGAACTTCGTCGAGGACTGGGAACGCGCGATCTCGGGCAAGCTGCCCGTCGGCGCCGAGGACTACGTTCCAGGCCGGGATGTGGCCGTGGCCGAGGGCAAGGTCGTCTTCCGTTCACGCCTGATCGAACTCATCCAGTACGCGCCGAAGACCGACAAGGTGAAGGCGGAGCCGATCCTGATCACGCCCGCCTGGATCATGAAATACTACATCCTCGACCTGTCCCCCCATAACTCGCTGGTGAAATACCTGGTCGGGCAGGGCTTCACGGTCTTCATGATCTCCTGGCGGAACCCCACGGCCGAGGACCGGGATCTGGGCATGGACGACTACCTTCAGGCGGTCGAGGACGCGCTCGATGCGGTGACGGCGATCGTGCCGGACAGAAAGGTCCACGGCGTCGGTTATTGCCTTGGCGGAACGCTGTTGACCATCAAGGCTGCGCAGATGGCGCGGGACGGCGACGACCGGCTGAAGACGCTGACGCTTTTGGCGACGCAGACCGATTTCGAGCGTCCGGGCGAATTGCAGCTTTTCGTCAGCGAAAGCGAGGTGTCATTCCTCGAGGACATGATGTGGGACCAGGGCTATCTCGACACGAAGCAGATGGCCGGGGCGTTCCAGCTCTTGCGTTCGAAGGACCTGATCTGGTCGCAATATATCCACGAATACCTGTTGGGCCGGCGGCAGGAGATGTTCGACCTGATGGCGTGGAACGCAGATGCGACGCGGATGCCCTACAGGATGCACAGCGAATACCTGCGCCACATCTACCTCAACAACGAACTCGCGGAGGGCCACTACAAGGTTGGCTCCGCGCCGGTCGCGCTGAGTGACATATCGGTGCCGGTCTTCTGCGTCTCGACGACCAGCGACCACGTCGCACCCTGGCATTCCGTCTACCAGTTGCACCTTCTTGCCGATACGGACATTACCTTCGTTCTCACCAATGGCGGTCACAATGCCGGGATCATAAGCGAGCCGGGACATGACGGCCGCGAATACCAGATCCGCACGACGACGCGTGGAGCGCGCTTCCGTTCGCCGGACGCCTGGCGGGCGGAGGCCGAAAGGCACGAGGGGTCCTGGTGGCCGGAACTCACGGACTGGCTGACGGCGCAGTCCTCTGGCGAGGACGCGCCGCCGCGTCTCGGTCTGACGCGCGGGCCCTATGCCGCGCAGGCCGATGCGCCCGGCACATATGTCTTTCAGCGCTGAACGAGGGTGACTTTCGTGATGAGAGTAGAAAACCGGCCATTCGACCGGATCAGGGTAGGCGACCGCGCGAAGCTGAGACGCCGCATCGCACCGGGTGATATCCGCACCTTCGTCGGATTCGCGGCCGACACGAACCATGACCGCGTCGATGGCGAGATGGCGGCCAGCCCGGAATTCCGCGCTGCGATGGCCGAGGGTGGGTTCTGCGTCAGCCTGATAACGACGCTGGTCGCGACGGAGTTTCCCGGTTTCGGCGCGCGCATAGGCTCGATGGCGCTCGATTTCCTGGGCGCGCCCGTGATTGGCGACAAGGTCGACGTCGAGTTCTCCGTGCTCGCGCTGGACGAGGCGGCGCGCCGGGTTTCGATCGATTGCATCTGCCGCAAGGAAGAAGGGGAGGAAGCAGGGGGCGTGCTCTGCAAGGGACGTCTCGAGGTGATAGCGCCCGAGCGCGAGATCTCGCGCCGGTTCGGCAAGCCTGCCGGTTTCGGCGCGGCCGAGCCCCCAGACCGTTTCGACCGGCTGGAGGAGATGGCGCTGAGCCTCGGCGCGGTGGAGACCGGCGTCGTCTACCCGATCGACAAACCTTCGCTGCGCGGCGCGATGGAAAGCGCGGCTGCGGGACTGATCGCGCCGGTGCTGATCGGGCCGGAGGACAGGATCAGGGAGGTCGCGGAGGCGGCGGGTCTCGACCTGTCCGCTGCGCGGATCGTGCCTGCGCCCACGCCCGAGATCGCGGCGGAGACTGCGGCGCGCCTCGCCGCCGAGGGCGAGGTCCGAGTGCTGATGAAGGGTTCCCTGCACACGAGCACGCTTCTGGAGCCCGTCATCGCGCGGCATGACCTGCGCGGGCAGCGCCGCATCAGTCATGTCTTCGTCCTCGATGTGCCGAGCTACGCGCGCCTTCTTCTGGTTTCGGACGCGGCAATCAACATCCGGCCCGATCTCGACGAGTTGCGCGACATCGTCCAGAACGCGATCGACCTGGCGCATGTGCTGGGCACGGATGTCCCGAAGGTGGCGCTCCTTTCCGCAGTGGAGGACGTGACGGAGCGCATCCCCTCGACCGTGATGGCCGCTGCGATCTGCAAGATGGCGGAACGCGGGATCATCACCGGGGCCGAGGTCGACGGGCCTTTCGCGCTGGACAACGCGGTGTCCGAGCAGGCGGCGAAGATCAAGGGAATCCAGTCCCCCGTGGCAGGCGTCGCGGATGTCCTGATCGTGCCGGATCTGGTGTCAGGCAACATCCTGGTGAAGGATCTGGACTACCTCGCCGGCGCCGAGGCTGCGGGCGTGGTTATGGGCGCGCGGGTGCCGATCGCGCTGACGAGCCGCGCCGATTCTCCCCGCGAACGCCGCGCCTCTGCCGCGCTCGCCTGTCTCGTCGCGGCTGCAGGTCAGGCCGGTCGCGCGACGCAATGAGCCATCAGTGCGCGGCGCAGCCGTCGGACCGTCGAGGGCGTCAGGCCGTAGTAATGCGCGATCTCCCGGTCGGAAAGGCCGTATGCGTCCATCGCGCGCAGCGAGGCGCCCGGCATGGGGCCGAGCTTTGCCCGGAGGCCATGATGCGGCCGCGGCAGTCTGCTTCCTGGCACGGGCTGCGCAAGGAAGCGTTCAAGTCTGCTCATCGCGATATTCCCCCTGGGTCGGACGCGCCTGCTGTCTTCAAAGGGGCCGAATGCGGCCCCTGAACCGTGGGCCATGCAGCTTGTCGCGTCTGGCTGGATCGGCTCGCTTGAGCCATGCCATCCGAATGTAAATGTAACTTGAAACGGCCTCGCGCGCATCTCCGCCGTTGGACCGCCGGCGCTGCCGTGCCTGCCGAGGGGGCGAATCTCGGCGGGAAAGAGCCGAGACAAGGGGAGGGTGCGCTTATCAAAGGTTAATGCGCCTGCACGCGCCCTTGAGCGAAAAGGAGCCGAAGAAGTCCTGCCCCGTGCGCGCAGGCGCCGCGCGAGGCAAGGCAGGCCGCGACGAGTTCAGGATGCGGGTGCGCGATATCATGACAAGACCCGTCGTAACCGTGCAGGCGAGCATGTCTGTGCGTGTCGCCGCGCGGAAGATGCGCGACTGTGGCATCGGCATCCTCCCCGTGGTCGAGGCCGGCCGGCTCGTCGGCATGGTCTCGGACCGGGACATCACCGTGCGAATGGTTTCGGAATCGAAATCGGCCGAGAGCGTTGCGGCGGCGGAGGTCATGTCCCCCGGCGTCCTGCACTGCTTCGAGGATCAGACGATCGAAGAAGTCGCGGGCCTGATGGGCGACCACCAGGTGCGCCGGATGCCGGTCCTCGACAGAAGCGGACGGCTCGTGGGAATCGTGTCGATGGGTGACATCGCCGAGGATGCCTCGGAAATCCTCGCTGGGGAAGCGCTGGGCGAAGTGGTGGAGGACCGCTGACCGGCCCCTCGGTTCACGCGGCTACGGGCGAGATCTCGTGCGCGAGCCGGCCCACGTCGATCCCTGCCATCTCGGACAGGGCGGCGATGTCCCGGATCCGGATGTCGCGGTGATCCACCGTCGTTATGACGCCGTTGCGCACGAGGCGGCGCAGCGTCCGGCAGACATGGACGGAGGAAAGTCCCGTGAAATCGCCAAGCTGCTGCTGGGTCAGCGGCAGGTGGATGAAATCGCCTTCCATCTCGCCGATGGACTTGAGGCGCACGCTGAGTTCCAGGAGTGCATAGGCGATCCGCATCGGCGCGCTGCCTTTCCCGAGCCGCAGCATCCGTTCCGACATTCGTGCCTGCGCGGCGGCGGCAAGGTTGACCGCGAGGCCCTGCACGTCCGGGCAGGCCTGCTTGATCCGGTCCCATTCATGCTGGGAAAGGCTCGCGACCTCCACGTCGGTCAGAGCCTCGACCTGGAAAGCGGCGGTGAGCCCGTCGGCCGCGCCCGGCAACGCGATATCGCGGGGCAGGATGAAGTCGATGATCTGGGTCTGGCCGTCAGAGAGCGACTTCGACAACGCGAGCCATCCCTTGAGAACCCAGAGGACGGGAGCGCCGTTGTCGCCTTCGAATGCCAACTGGTGGCCGGCGCTGTAGCAGCGCGAATTCTTTTCAAGGTTGGAGCGAAACGCCTCGGCGTCCAACGCGCGGGTTCCCTTGGACCGGACTTCTGAAAGCCGGGTGGCGGCAAGATCGACGGAATCCATCAGAGCACCCCCCGTGCACTGCATGGCCGGATCGACACGCCCAAGGGCGCAACGGCGCCCGTGACAATCCCGGGGTGATTCCCGGCCGGAAAGAGAATTCATGTAGCAAGATGGGGATTGGGGGCGTTGATTCAAATCAACATGTCTTGCCCGATATGCCTGTGTCATGCGCGTGTGGGCAGCGGTCTTCTCCGGAAGCGCCTTGTTTTCAGACGGTTGAGGCGAATTCCTGTCGGCATTCGGATGGCGCCGATTTCCTGGCCCAGGCGGCGGTACGCCCGGATTGACCTGTGTCAATGCGGCCTGAGCGGCGCTGACCGATGGTTCACCGCGAATTTCTCTGCAGCAGCAATACGGAGGTGCCAGATGGCCAAACCGGAATCCGATACGAACCCCGTCGCGGAAATGGTCCGGCAGGCCCAGGAGTTCCTCGCCGCCAATCCCATGATCGGGCCGCAGGTCCGCCAGTTCTGGGACGCCCAGGAGAATATCCTGAACGAAGCCGAACAGTACGCCCATCACTGGTTCGAGCGTCGGCACGAGGCGACGCAGACCGCGCTCGAAGCGGCAAAGCGCATGACTTCGGTCAGCGCATCCGACCCGGCACATGCCATGACGGCTCTGGCGGAGTGGCAGACGCATTCGCTTGAACGCCTCGCCGAGGACGTCCAGGAATGGGTCACCATGTGTTCGCGCTGCGCGGGCTACCTGACTGCGAGCGAACTCGAGGCCGGCAAGGAGGCGGTGGAAGAGACGGCCAGGAAGGCCGGTCTTTCGGGCAAGGCGAAGCACGCCACGCCGGTCTGACAACCTGTTCGCGAAAACGCTGATGAAGGGGCCACCGCCGCAGCGGTGGCCTTTCACTTCGGGAGGCGCCCGAGCCTGCCGCTTGACCTGCGTCATTGCGCCGTTCGACCCTGCTGGCGAGATGGTTCGCGTGCAGGTTCCGTGACCTGCGCCCAAAAAGCCGGATCCGCAATCTGACGCGCCAAGGCCGAGTACCGAAGGAAAGGACGATGCCCCCAACGCTTCCCGAGACGCCCTTCGCGCTCCCGGTCGAGGAGGTGGCTGCGGCGCTCGGGACAGTGCCGAAGCGCGGCCTTGACGCGGAGGAGGTCTTGCGGCGCAGGCGGGTCCACGGCCCCAATCGAATGCGCCGGCACAAACCAAAAAGCGCCCTGGCGATCCTTGCCCACCAGTTCAAGAGCATAATCGTATGGCTGCTCGCGGTCGCGTCGGGCGTGTCATTCTTCCTGGGCGACATCGCGGATTCTCTGGCGATCGTCGTTGTCCTCGTCATCAATGGCACGATCGGCTTCGTTACCGAACTGCGTGCCGCGCGGTCGATGGAGGCGCTTCTGCGGGTCGCAGAGGTCCGCACACGGGTCAGGCGCGGCGGCGAGGTGCGCGAGGTCAATGCGCGCGATCTGGTTCCCGGTGACCTCGTGGTCCTTGAAGCCGGGGACGTCGTCACGGCGGATCTTCGCCTTGCCGAAGCCTCCAACCTGCAATGCGATGAATCCGTCCTGACAGGTGAATCGGTACCCGTCGCGAAAGGCATCGCCCCGATCGCCCCCGACGCGCTGGTCGGGGACCGTGGCAACATGGCCTTCAAGGGAACGGCGATCACCCAGGGCGCGGGCGAGGGGATCGTCGTCGCAACAGGCATGCGCACGGAGATCGGGCGCATCAGCGATCTTGCCCAAAGCGCCGAGGCAGAGGCGACCCCTCTCGAAAAGCGGCTCGACCGGCTTGGTCAGTGGCTGGTCTGGCTTACGCTCGGTATCGCGGCGCTCACGGTCCTCGCCGGCGTGCTGAGGGGGTACGAACTCACTGGCATGATCCAGACCGGCGTGGCGCTCGCCGTCGCTGCGGTGCCGGAGGGGCTGCCCGTCGTCGCAACGCTCAGTCTCGCGCGTGGAATGTGGCTGATGGCGGCTCGGAACGCGATCATCACGAAGCTGTCTTCGGTCGAGACGCTGGGCGCGACGACCGTGATCCTGACCGACAAGACCGGCACGCTGACCGAGAACCGAATGACGGCGGTGCGGTATATCCTCGATGCCTGCGACGTGGATTTCACCTCACGGAAAGCGATCGGGGCCGAGGACGAGAGGCTTCGGTGGGCGCTTCGCGTCGGAGCGCTCTGCAACAACGCGGAACTGGGCGACGGGTCGGAGGCGACGCGAAGCGGCGACCCGATGGAGGTTGCGCTGCTGGTCGCCGCGCGAAGGGCGGGGCTTGGCCGTCCCTCGCTGCTGGAGGCCCGCGCGGAGGTGAAGGAGCATGCCTTCGATCCCGACAGGAAGATGATGGCGACCGTTCATGCCGACGGCGACGTCCATCTCTACGCGGTGAAGGGCGCGCCTGAATCGGTGATCCCGTGCTGCAATCGGGTGTTGGCTGAGGATGGCCCGCGCGACCTTGACGTCGCCGAGCGCGCGGACTGGGCCAGCCGCAGCGACGCGGCGGCTCGGGACGGGCTCCGGCTCCTCGCCCTCGCCATGAAGCACCGAGAATCCGCGGAGGAGGCCCCCTACGAAGCCCTCATGCTCGTCGGGCTTGTTTGTCTGATCGATCCCCTGCGCGCGGACGTTCCCTCGGCGATCCGGGCGAGCCGCAGGGCGGGCGTGCGCGTCGTGATGCTGACGGGCGACCACGCCGACACGGCGGCCAAGATCGCGCGCGACGCGGGCCTCGGCGACGGTCCTCTTGCCGTGATCGAGGGGTACGACCTTGTCGATTTCGATGCCGGGAATGCGGATGGAGAGAGGCGCGAAAGGCTGCTCGCCGCCGACGTATTCGCCCGCGTCGCGCCGGAGATGAAGCTGACCCTCGTCGCGCTCTACCAGGAAAGCGGGCAGGTCGTGGCAATGACCGGTGACGGGGTGAACGACGCGCCCGCGCTCAAGAAGGCGGATATCGGCATCGCCATGGGTCAACGCGGAACGGAGGTCGCGCGCGAGGCGGCCGACATGGTGCTGAAGGACGACGCGTTCGAGACGATCATCGCGGCCATGCAGCAGGGTCGTGTCATCTTCGGGAACATCCGCAAATTCGTCGTCTACCTGATGTCCTGCAACGTCAGCGAGGTGCTGGTCGTCGGACTCGCGGTCGGAGCGGGACTGCCGACGCCGCTGCTTCCGCTTCAGATACTTTTCCTCAACCTCGTGACGGACGTCTTCCCCGCCTTTGCGCTGGGCCTCGGGGCGGGGGATGACAACGTGATGCGCCAGCCGCCCAGGGATCCCGCGGAACCGATCCTGGACGGGGCCCGCTGGACCCAGATCGGGGTTCTCGGCGGGGTGATCACCTTCGCGACGCTGACGGCCTTCGGACTGGCGCGCTTCCGGCTTGGGCTCGACGCGGGCGCCTCGGTAACGGTGGCCTTCCTCACCCTCGCGCTCGCGCAGCTCTGGAACGTCTTCAACGTCCGTGCGCCGGATTCCGGGCTTCTGCGCAACGAAGTCACGCGCAATCCGTTCATCTGGGCTGCGTTGTCCCTGTCCCTTGGGCTCGTCGCGCTGGCGCTGTGGCTGCCGGCACTCGCGGACCTCCTGCGGCTTCCCGCGCCGGGGAATGCGGGGCTCGCGCTGGCCGCCGGGATGAGCCTCCTGCCACTTGCCATTGGCCAGATCTTCCTGAAGCTCGCTCCCTTCCTGCGGCCGCGGCAGGGGCGAGGGGAAAAGGGCGCAGGCCGGCGGGCCGGGTCGCCTTGACCCCTGTTAATGCTCTCGTGCCGGCACTCGCCTAAAAGCATGCGGTGGCGGAGGCAGAGCCTCACGCCATGCACGCAAGAACATGCAGAAAGGACGGGAAGCAATGTCAATGCTGAAAGTCATCGAGGTTCTCGCCGAATCCGACCAAAGCTTCGAGGACGCGGCCCGAGTGGCTGTCGCCAATGCATCGAAGACGGTGCGCAACATCAAGTCGATCTACATCAAGGAAATGAACGCGACGGTCGATGGGGACAAGATCGTCAAGTATCGCGTCAACGCGAAGATCAGCTTCGCGCTCGACTGACCCCGGACACCGGCGCCTTCCTCGGAACCGACGGCCGGAAACCGGGGAAGGGCCGTTGTGTGCTACCTTACAGTGACGACGGTGCGGTAGGCACGTTCGGCGACCCGCATCGACACGCTGCCCAGAAGCGCCCCTTTGATGAGCCCGAGGCCGCGGCTGCCGACGACGACCATGTCCGCGCCGGTTTCCTTGGCCGCCTCCAGTATTTCTTCCGCGTAATCGCCGGAGCGGACCATCGTGCGGACGTTCCGGGCGCCGAGTTCATCGCTCATCGTCTGCGCCTCCGCGACGAGCTGATCTCCGATCGCCGAGACGGCACGAACGCGTTCCGCGTCCGCCGGATCTCGTCCCAGATGTTCCCGCATGTTCAAGGCCGTCATGCGCAGTTTCTCCGCAGCGTCGCCTGCCGGTTCCCGGACGATGTGCTCTGCTTCTGCCAGACGCAGGATTTCCTCTGCCGACTTCCCGTGCATCATCACGTGCAGGATGGTCAGATCCATCTCCAGCTTCGCGGAGAGTTCGGAAGCAAGCTCCAGCGCCCGCCGTGAATTGTCGGACCCGTCATAGGCCACGAGGATCTTTCTGGTCATGCCGCATCTCCCATTGCCGAGACACCAGCATGCCACGCCATAAGTGATGCGCTTTGACAGAGATTAAGTGAACGCCGCGCGCGCGAAAGACCGGCGCAAAACCGTCACGGAAGGGGCTGTTCTGGCTGGATGAAGTGGCAGCCCGTAGGGGAGTCGAACCCCTCTTTTCAGGTTGAAAACCTGACGTCCTAACCGATAGACGAACGGGCCGCGCTTGGCGTGGGGCGGTGTTTAGGCCAGCCGCGCGTGGTGCGCAAGAGGATTTTTTCACCTTTTTTTCGCGACGCGTCGGAAGCCTTCCTTCAAGGCGCGTGACGGCTTGAAATCACGCGCGCGCGGCGTCTTCGAGCCTGAGTTGAACGCGAGAGCGGCCGCCCCAGCGGTTGATTTCGAGCCGTCCGGCGAGGTGGAAACGATTCCCTCCATGCGCCTCGAGCGCGGGGCCGATCGGGCCGTCGAAGGCGCCAAAGGAGATCGCATCGATTCCCGCCGCCATGCCGTCCGAAAAGGTCAGACGCAGGTGCGACTCGCCCACCCGGCGGGCATGTGTGATTCCCATCGTCGGGAAGGCGAAACGGGGGGCGGGTGCGCCCTGGCCGAAGGGTCCGGCCTTCTCGATCTCTTCGATCAGTTCCGGCGTTGCCGCGCCGGGCATCAGCAGCCCGTCGAGCCGCAGGTCGCGCGGGCCGGTTGCTCCTGCTCCCTGGCGCGCGAGGAGATCCGAGAGGCGCTCCATCGCCGAGTCGAGGCGGTCTCTGGCGACGGTGAGCCCCGCCGCCATCCGGTGGCCGCCACCTTTCAGCAACAGCCCCTCGGACGCCACCCTGTGCACGGCGGCGCCGAGGTCGATTCCGGCGACGGAGCGGCCTGAGCCCTTGCCCTCGTTCCCGTCGATCCCGATCACCACGGCGGGGCGGTTCGTCGCCTCCTTCAGCCGGGCCGCCACGATGCCGACGACTCCGGGGTGCCAGCCTTCGCCCGCCGCCCAGACGAGCGGCGCATCGAGCCCGCGTTCCTCCGCCTGCGCCAGGGCCGCGTCACGCACCCGGTTCTCGATATCGCGCCGCTCGGTATTCAGCTGGTCGAGCCTTTCGGCCAGCGCCTGCGCCTCGTGCGGGTCGGCCGTCGCCAGAAGCCGCGCGCCCAGGTCCGCCGCGCCGATCCGTCCGCCCGCGTTGACGCGAGGGCCAAGAAGAAAGCCGAGGTGATAGGTGTTGGGCGCCTGGTCCATCCGCGCGACATCCGCCAGCGCGACAAGCCCGGGGCGTTCGCGTCGCGCCATGATCCTGAGGCCCTGCCGGACGAGCGCCCGGTTGACGCCCGTCAGCGGCGCGACGTCGGCCACCGTCGCAAGCGCCACGAGGTCGAGCATCGCCATGAGGTCCGGCCCCTTGACGTTGTCCTCGCGCAGGAGCCGGTTCGCCTCCACGAGCATCAGGAAAACCACGGAGGCCGCGCAGAGATGGCCAAGCTCTCCGCCTTCGTCCTGGCGGTTCGGGTTCACGACGGCGATGGCAGGGGGCAGAGTCTCGCCGCCAAGGTGATGATCGAGTACCACGACATCGGCACCGTTCGCCGCCGCGATCGGTTCGTGGGAAAGCGTGCCGCAGTCCACGCACACGATGAGCGAATGGTCCCGCGCGAGGCCTTCCATCGCCGGGACGTTCGGGCCGTAACCCTCGTCGATCCGGTCGGGGATGTAGAGCGTCGCGTCCCGGCCCATGGCCCGGAGCCAGGTGAGAAGAAGGGCGGCCGAGGCGCCGCCGTCCACGTCGTAGTCCGCGAAGACCGCGATCCGCTCACGGTCCTTCACGGCCTTCAGGAACCGCGTCGCAGCGGTATCCATGTCCTTCAGCCTCCGTGGGTCGGGCAGGAGGTCGCGAAGCTGGGGGTCGAGGAAACGCGCGGCCTCTTCCGGGGCGACGCCGCGCGAGACGAGTATCCGGGCGAGAGGCAGGGGCAGGCGGGTTTCCTGCACCATCGCCTCGGCCAGGCGGTCGGCCTCGGCCGAGGGCCCGGTCCAGCGCCGCCCGGTGAGCGACGCTTCGACGCCAAGGAAGGCGGGGTCGGGAAAGGCGGCCGGCCCGCTCACTTCGCCGGAGAGCGGTAGATCATCCGGCGCACGGAGCCGGTCTTCGACCGCATCAGGATGGTTTCGGTGGTGACGAAGCCGGGCTCGCGCTTGACGCCGTCAAGGATCGAACCGTTCGTGACCCCCGTCGCGGCGAAGATCACGTCGCGGGTCACCATCTCGTCGCGCGAATAGACCCGGTTCAGGTCGGTGATCCCGGCCTTCGCTGCGCGGCCGCGTTCGTCGTCGTTGCGGAAAAGCAGCCTGCCCCACATCTGCCCGCCCATGCACTTGAGGGCGGAGGCCGCGAGCACGCCCTCCGGCGCGCCGCCTGCGCCCATGTACATGTCGATGCCCGTCAGGTGGGCCTCGGCGCAGTGGATCACGCCAGCCACGTCGCCGTCGGTGATCAGGCGGATCGCCGCGCCGGTGCTGCGCACGTCCTCGATCATCTCCTCGTGGCGCGGGCGCTCGAGGATACAGACGGTGATGTCGCTGTCCTTGCAGTCCCGCGCGCGGGCCAGGGCCTTCACGCGTTCGGAGGGCGACATGTCGAGGCTCACGACGTCCTTCGGATAGCCCGGGCCGATCGCCAGCTTGTCCATGTAGACGTCAGGCGCGTGCAGGAGCGTGCCGCGCGGCGCCATCGCGATCACGGTCAGCGCGTTCGGCATGTCCTTCGCGGTCAGCGTGGTGCCTTCAAGCGGGTCGAGCGCGATGTCCACTTCCGGACCTTCGCCGGTGCCGACCTCCTCGCCGATGAAGAGCATCGGCGCCTCGTCGCGCTCGCCTTCGCCGATGACCACGACGCCGCGGATTTCCAGCATGTTGAGCTGATCGCGCATGGCGTTGACGGCGGCCTGGTCGGCGGCCTTCTCGTCGCCGCGCCCGATCAGGCGGGCGGAAGCGTGCGCGGCGGCTTCGCTGACGCGCGCGAGCCCGAGGGACAGCATGCGGTCGTGAAATTCGGGCGTCTGGTGCGTCATGTGCGGTCCTGCTGTCCTTGGGGTCTCTGTTCTTCGCATCTATCCAAGACACCTCGCCCGGGGCAACCCCGTCGGCGCTAACAGGCGCGGATCAGTCGGCCGGATGGTCCCGACAGCCGATGCGAAGCTCGCTGCCGCCAGGTGCGCGGAAACCGGCCGCATGGCAAGCGGCGCGCCAGCCTGGGTTTAGGCCTGCCGGTCAGACTTCCTCGATTCGGATCGCCACTGTCTGGCCCTCGACGACGCCCGTCGCGGCGAAGCCGCGGATCGCCAGGTCGATCGCGTCGCGCGTGGTCTTGTGCGTGACGATCAGGACCGGGGCCGAGATGTCGGCGTGCCCATACTGGCGCATCCGGTCGATCGAGATGCCGGCATCGCCCAGGACCGCCGCCACCTTGGCGAGAGCGCCGGGTTTGTCCAGAAGCTCCATCCGCAGATAGTAGGGCGCCGGCGCCGCGGCCTTCGCCGGGATCGCGTCGACCAGAGAAAGGGCCGGCTGCCCGAAGGTCGCGATCCGCGATCCGCGCGCGATCTCGATCACGTCCGACATGACGGCGCTCGCCGTCGGTCCCTGGCCCGCGCCGGGGCCGCGCATGACGATCTGACCCACGCTGTCGCCTTCCAGGACGACCATGTTCGTTCCGCCCTGCAACTGGCCCAGCGGGCTTTCCGCCGGGACGAGGCAGGGCGACATGCGCTGTTCGAGCCCCCGGCCCGTCATCTGCGCGACGCCCAGAAGCTTGATCCGGTAGCCCATGTCCGCCGCGCGCCGGATATCCTCGATCGAGACGTGGCCGATGCCCTCAAGCTCCACCGCGTCGAAGCTGACCTTCGTGCCGAAGGCGATGGAGGCGAGAAGCGACAGCTTGTGCCCCGCGTCGATCCCGTCCACGTCGAGGCTCGGGTCGGCCTCGAGATAGCCGAGCTGGCGCGCCTCCTCGAAGACGGCCTCGTAGGGAAGTCCCGCATTTTCCATCCGCGTCAGGATGTAGTTGCAGGTGCCGTTCATCACGCCCATGACGCGCTTGAGCCGGTTGCCCGCGAGACCCTCGGTCAGCGCCTTCACGACCGGAATGCCCCCCGCGACGGCCGCTTCGAAGCGGATCACGCGGCCGGCCGTCTCGGCCGCCTCGGCAAGCGCCTGCCCGTGATGCGCAAGAAGCGCCTTGTTCGCGGTCACGACGTCCTTGCCCGCGGCGATGGCGGCCTCGGTCGCGGCCTTCGCCGGACCGTTCGCGCCGCCCATGACTTCCACGAAGACGTCAATGTCCTTCCGGCCGGCAAGCGCCACCGGATCCGTTTCCCAGGCATAGCCCGAAATGTCCGCGTCGCGGTTCTTCGTCCGGTCGCGGGCAGAAACGGCGGTGATGGCGATCTCGCGCCCGGTGCGAAGGCGCAGGAGCTCGGCGTGGTTCTGAACGATCTTCACCACACCGACGCCCACCGTGCCGAGGCCGGCGATGCCAAGACGCAGCGGTTCGGGCATGGAAGTCTCCAAACGGGAAAAAGTCGGTCCGCGCCCTGTTAGCGTGTTCGCCCGTCCCTTGCAACGAGGCCGGGCGCTCGTGTTGCCTCAGTCTTCGATGCCGGACCGCAACCGCGCTCCGGTTTCCGCGTCCACGACCGGTGCGCGGAGCGCTGCGGCCCTTGCGCGGAGCCGCGCCGCGCGTTCCTGAAGCGAGGCTTCGAGGTCGGGTCCGGCGATGCCATCCTCCGCTGCACGGGCGAGGACGTCGTCGATGGGCATGAGCGCGGGGTAGTCCGCCCGGGCGGCTTCCGGGCTCATCGCGGCCTCGACCTCGGGGAATTGCGCGCAGCCCGAGAGCACCGCGACGAGTGCGGAAGCCAGAAGGGCGGGGCGGGGCAATCGGGGCATAGGGATCTCTCAGTGCCGTGCGTGGAGCCAGAATACGCGCCCGGGCCGCCCCACCACAAGGGCGGGCCGTTCGAGCGGCGGGGGATTGAACTGAACGCACGTTCAGATAATCTTCTCCCATGGCGCGAAAGACCGGTTCTCATGCGGAAATCACAGGCCCGAAGGTCCGCGAGGCGGCGCTTCGGCTTTTTGCCCGGCATGGGTTCGCTGCGGTCTCGATGCGCCAGATCGCCGCCGAGGTCGGCGTGCAGGCGGGGGCGCTCTACCTCTACACCCCCGACAAGGAGACGCTTCTCTTCGAGCTTCTCCAAAGTCACATGGAGGACCTCCTCACCGCCTGGGAGGCAGAGCAAAAGGGCGACATGCCTGAAGAGCGGCTTGAAGCCTTTGTGCGTTTCCACATCCGCTTCAACCTCGACCGGGCCGAGGCGGTGTTCCTGTCCTACATGGAACTCCGCAATCTCGGTCCGGAAAACTTCCGGGTCATCGAGGACCTCAGAAAGCGCTACGAGACCGAGCTTGAAACCATCCTGAGGGACGGGCAGTCGGCGGGCGCTTTCGCCGTGCCTGACACCAAGCTTGCCGCCATGGCGATCATCGCCATGCTCACGGGCGTCAACACCTGGTTCCGCGAGGGCGGGCGGCTCAGCCGCGCCCGCGTCGAGGAGATCTACTGGGACATGGTGCGCAAATCCGTTTCGGCCTGAAAGCGCGGGCCGAATCGAAGGAACCGTGCCCGCCAGCCTTCGCTGACGGGCCGGGCGCGCCTAGTGGGCCGGGCGGATGAAGGTGCCGTTCCGAAGCTCCGTCATCGCCTGCATCAGTTCGGCCTTCGTGTTCATCACGATAGGGCCATGCCAGGCGACCGGCTCCTCAATCGGGGCGCCGGAAATGAGGAGGAAGCGCACGCCTTCCTCGCCCGCCTGAACGGTGACCTCTTCGCCAGTCCCGAAGCGGATCAGCGTCCGGTTGCCGGAAAGATCACGAATATTGACCTCTTCGCCCATCACTTCCTTTTCCAGAAGCACGCCCTGCGGCTTCGAGGCGTCCGCGAAGGCGCCCGCGCCCTCGAAGACATAGGCGAAGGCCCGGCGGTAAGTGTCAATCTTGAAGGTCTTTTTCACACCTGCAGGGACGAAGACGTCCAGATATTGCGGGTCCGCCGCGATGCCATCCACGGGGCCCGACTGGCCCCAGAACGACCCGACGATCACCTTCACGCGGGTCCCGTCGTCATCGATGATCTCGGGGATGTCCTTGCCCTTGACGTCCTGGTAGCGCGGCGCGGTCATCTTCAGCGAAGAGGGCAGGTTCGCCCAGAGTTGAAAGCCGTGCATCTGCCCCTTGGCATTGCCGAGCGGCATCTCCTGGTGAAGGATGCCCGATCCGGCGGTCATCCACTGAACGTCACCGGCGCCGAGCCGCCCTGCGTTGCCCAGGGAGTCGCCGTGTTCGACGGTGCCGGCCAGGACGTAGGTGATCGTCTCGATCCCCCGGTGCGGGTGCCATGGGAAGCCTCGGACGTAGTCGGAGGGCGTTTCTCCCCGGAAATCGTCGAAAAGCAGGAACGGGTCGAGTTCGGTCGGGTCCTGGAACCCGAAGGCGCGGTGCAGCTTCACGCCGGCGCCTTCCATCGTGGGCGTGGCGCGGCGGGATTCGAGGATGGGTCGGATCGACATGGGCAAACTCCTGTGCGCGGTGATCTGAATATAGATCGGGGCAGGGCGGCTTCCAATTTGCGCCACGCTCACCCCCTTCGTGCATCAGCGCACAGAAGTCGCCGTCAGATGCCTTTCCCGCGCGCCGCTACCGCCTTCATCACGACGTGAAGCTCATGCACCGCGGAGGCGGCCATGGAGCGGAAGACGTAGATGTCGAAGGAAGAGGCGCCGGACCGGATCAGGATCATCGGGATATGGCCAAGGGCGGCCCGCGCCACCGCGCCCTTCCCGAACTCCGCCATCCGGAGGTCCAGCGGGGCGAGCCGCGCCAGAACCGCTTCCGCCTTCTCTCCCTCGAGCCGCATCGCCGCCCAGCCGTCGGACTGGTCGGTCAGCGCCGCGATCTCCGCAAGCCCCTCGGGTGGTTCGGTTCCGATCAGGAATGCCTGACCGCGTCCGGTCCAGACGGCCGAGGCGCCGCCCTTCGAGGCCGTCTTGCCCGGTCCGGGGAATGACAGGCCGAGCCCCTTCAGAGTCGAGGATACCGCGCGCTCCTGCCCGTTGAAGGGCGCGACCGAGGTGATGGGGCCGGGGCGCAGCTCGCTCAACGCGGAACCTTGCGCCGTGACCGGCAGCAGCCCTTCGCAGGGGGTCTTTTCGATCAGGCTAGCCACGCGCGCGCCCTCCGTCCTTGTCGTAGAAGACCGGGTCCATAACCTCGCACAGAAGGTCGTGGCCCCGGAGGTGATCGACGAAGCGCACCATCTCGCCGCGTCTTGCGCGCCCGTTCTTGAGGAACGCGAGCCCCAGCCAGCCATGCGAGGTCGGCGCGTGGCAGACCGAGGTGACATAGCCCTGGTCGTTCACCGCCGTCACGTCCTCGCCCGGCGTGAAGAGATGCGCCCCCGCCGTCAGCTTCTTGCCCGCCTGGACGGGGCGCAGGCCGACGAGCTGTTCGCGCTCGGGCCCCGACAGGCCCGGGCGCTGGCTCGCCGCCTTGCCGATGAAGTCCTTCTTCGTGCTCAGCATGCCCTGAAGGCCGATGTCGAAGGCCGTTACGCGGCCGTGGATCTCGGCATGCGTGATGAAGCCCTTCTCGATCCTCATGACGTTCAGCGCCTCCATCCCGTAGGCGCAGCCGCCCATCGCCTCGGCCCGCGCGACGAGGTCGCGGTATAGCGCTTCGCCGTAGCGGGAGGGCACCGCGATCTCGAACCCCATTTCGCCCGAGAAAGAGATGCGGAACAGCCGCGCGTCGATCCCCATCAGCCGTACCTTGCCGCAGGCCATGAAAGGGAAACTCTCGTCGTCGATCGGGCTTTGCAGAACGGTGTTTAGAAGCTCGCGCGCCTTTGGGCCGGCGACGGCGAACTGCGCCCAGTTCTCGGTGACCGAGATGAAGCGTACGTCCCAGTCCGGCACATGCGCCTGGTGGACGAATTCGAGGTGCTTCATGACCTGGCCCGCCGCGGCGGTCGTGGTCGTCATGAGGAAGTGGTTCTCGGCAAGCCGCGCCGAGGTGCCGTCGTCCATGACGAGCCCGTCCTCACGCAGCATGAGCCCGTAGCGCACGCGCCCGACAGGAAGGGTGGAGAAGGTGTTCGTGTAGACGAAGTCGAGGAAGCGGCCGGCGTCCTTTCCCTGGATGTCGATCTTGCCGAGCGTCGAGACGTCGCAGACGCCCACGGCATGGCGCACCGTCCTGACCTCCCGGTCGCAGGACTCCTGCCAGTCCATCTCTCCCGGCCTGGGGAAATAGGAGGGCCGGTACCACAGCCCCGCCTCGATCATCGGTGCGCCTCGTTCCCGCGCGGCCTTGTCCGAGGTGGTGAAGCGTTGCGGCGCGAAGCCCGTGCCCTGGCCGCCGGCACCCATCGCGGCGATCGAGACGGGCGTGTAGGGCGGGCGGAACGTCGTCGTTCCGGTCTCGGGGATGCCGCGCCCCGTCGCGTCGGCCAAGAGCGCCAGCGCACCGACGTTGGAATTCTTGCCCTGGTCCGGCGCCATGCCCTGCGTCGTGTAACGCTTCATGTGCTCGACCGAGGCGAAGTTCTCCTGCGCGGCGAGCCGGACGTCCTTCGAGGTCACGTCGTTCGCGAAGTCGAGCCAGGCGCGGCCCTTCTCCTTCACTTGCCAATAGGACTGCACACGATACGCCGTGTCGTCTGCCGCCGGCAACTCCGCCTTCGGCGTCGTCACGCCGAGCGCTTCGAGCGCTTCCGCCGCCGCCCGCGCCCCGTCCTCGAGCGCGCGCTGGGTCGAGAAGACACCGTTCGCGGCGCCGCAGGCCCGCAGGCCGGGCACCGCGCCCGGTTTCGGCACGAAGGCCGAAATGTCGTCGTTCCAAGCAGGCCGCGCGCCGAGGTGGCAGGTCAGGTGCAGCGTCGGGTTGAACCCGCCCGAAACGGCAAGGCAATCGGCCACGATCGTGCGCGTGCCCGTCGCATCGGCGACCGTGATCTCCTTCAGACCTTGGCGGCCCTTCGTTTCCACGACCCGCGCACCGGTGTAGACCGGGAATTCGCCGGAGACCCTGGCATCCGCGCGCACGTCGATCAGGGCGGCGACCTCGACGCCCGCCTCGTGCAAATCACGCGCGGTCCTGTGCGCGTCGTCGTTGTTGCAGAAGACCGCGACGCGGCGACCGGGTGCCACGCCCCAGCGGTTCAGATAGGCGCGCACCGCGCCCGCCATCATGATCCCGGGCCGGTCGTTGGCCGGGAAGGCAATGGGCCGTTCCAGCGCGCCGGACGCCAGGACCGCCCGTTTGGCCACGATCCGCCAGAAACACTCGCGCGGAAGCTCCGCCGCCGCCTTGGCGAGGTGTAGGCCCACCCGTTCCAGCGCCCCGTAGGTGCCACCGTCATAAGCGCCGGTCACGGCCGTTCGCGTCATCAGCCGGACGTTCGGCATTGCCTGAAGCTCTGATAGCGTCTTGGCGACCCACAGGTGCGCGGGCTCGCCGTCGATCGACTCGGTCTCCGCCAGGAGCCGCCCACCCATGCGCGTGTCCTCCTCGGCGAGGATGACGTCCGCGCCTGCGCGCCCCGCCGTCAGCGCGGCCATGAGCCCCGCCGGGCCCGAGCCGATCACGAGAAGGTCGCAGAAGGCATAGGCCTTTTCATAGTGCTCGTCGTTGCTTTCGGCCGAGAGCGCGCCAAGCCCCGCGGCGCGGCGGATCAGGGGCTCGTACAGCTTCTCCCAGAAGGCCCGCGGCCACATGAAGGTCTTGTAGTAGAAGCCCGCGCCGAGGAACGGCGCGAAAAGATCGTTCACGCCAAGTACGTCCACGGCGAGCGACGGCCAGCGGTTCTGGCTGCGCGCGTCAAGGCCAGTGTAGATCTCCTGCATGGTCGCGCGCACGTTCGGTACCTGCGCTGCGCCGCGCCCGATCGTGACGAGCGCGTTCGGCTCCTCCGATCCCGCCGTCATCACGCCACGCGGGCGGTGATACTTGAAGCTGCGGCCCATCAGCCGCACGTCGTTCGCCAGGAGCGCCGAGGCGAGCGTATCGCCCTCCAGCCCGACGAATTCGCGCCCGTCGAAACGGAAGCCCACGGTAGCGCGCGGGTCCAGAAGCCCTTTGCCCTCGATCCTCATTTGCGCGCCCCCCGCTCGGCCACGAGTTCCGCCCCGAAGATCTCGTGCGTGACCGTGTCACGCTCGACCACCAGCCAGGCGGCGCAGCCCTGTTCGTGATACCAGAGATCCCGCGTCCGTCCCGCCGGGTTGTCGCGCAGGTGCAGATGCGCGTCCCAGGCCTCGGGCGGGGCATCGGCCTCGGGGCGCTGCGCGAAGTCCTCCGCGCCGTAATAGTAGAACTCTCGCCGGTCGCGGGGGCCGCAGAGGGGGCAGGGGATTCGCATTTTCTTTCCCTCAGTGCAGGTTGTGCTGCGAGCCGGTGCCTTCCTCGTCGATGAGGTGGCCGGTCGCGAAACGGTCGAGGCGGAAGCGGCGGGCGACGGCATGGGACTCTCCCGTCGCCATCAGGTGCGCCATGCACCAGCCCGAGGCGGGCACCGCCTTGAACCCGCCGTAGTTCCAGCCGCAGTCGATGAAGAGCCCGTCGACATGGGTCTTGTCGATGATGGGCGAGCCGTCCGGCGACATGTCCATGATGCCGCCCCAGCTTCTGAGGACCTTCGCCTTGCCGATCATCGGCATGAGCGTCATCCCCGCCTCCATCACGTGCTCGACCATCGGCAGGTTCCCCCGCGCGGCGTAGGAGGCGTAGAAATCCAGGTCGCCCCCGAAGACGAGGCCGCCCTTGTCCGACTGCGAGATGTAGAAATGCCCCATCCCGAACGAGACGACATGGTCGATCACGGGCTTCAGCCCCTCCGTCACGAAGGCCTGGAGGATGTGGGACTCGATCGGCAGGCGCATCCCGGCCATTGCCGCGACCTGGCCGGAGCGTCCGGCGACGACGATGCCGACCTTCTTCGCCCGGATCGCGCCACGGGTGGTCTGAACCCCGATCACGCGGCCGTTCTGGATGTCGATCCCGGTAACTTCGCAGTTCTGGATCAGGTCGACGCCGCGCTGGTCGGCGCCGCGCGCGTAGCCCCAGGCGACCGCGTCATGCCGCGCCGTGCCGCCCCGCGGGTGCAGAAGCCCGCCGTAGACCGGGAAGCGCGTGTTGTCGAAGTCCAGATAGGGCAGGTAGCGGCGAACCCCTTCGCGGTCGAGCAGGATCGCGTCGTCGCCCTGGTTGATCATCGCGTTGCCGCGACGAGCGAAGGCGTCGCGCTGCCCGTCCGAATGGAAGAGGTTGATGAGCCCGCGCTGCGAATGCATCACGTTGTAGTTGAGTTCGGCCTCGAGCCCCTCCCAGAGCTTGAGCGAGTGGGAATAGAACTCCTGGTTTCCCGGCAGGAAGTAGTTGGCGCGCACGATCGTCGTGTTGCGCCCAACGTTGCCACCGCCGAGATAGCCCTTCTCAAGCACGGCGACATTGGTGATCCCGTGGTTCTTGGCGAGATAGTAGGCGGTCGAAAGCCCGTGCCCGCCACCGCCGATGATGATGACGTCGTATTCGGCCTTGGGCTCCGGGTCCCGCCAGGCCGGCTTCCAGCCCGTATTGCCGCGAAATCCTTCGGTTAGGACCCTCAGACCCGAATAGCGCATCGACACCTCCTGCCACGGCTCAGACTGAACCGGGTTTCGGGGGCATTTTCAATGCCGCAGAACCAAATCCCTTCCTGCCTGCGACATGATCCGGTCGTTTCCATGCTCGCTTGGGCCGGAAGTCGACGGAAAGCGATGGAAGCCGGTCCGGCGGGCCGGGAGTTCGACCGAACGCGAAGAAAGCCGGGATACCTCGCGGATGGGCATGCCGCATGGAAGAGGTGAGTTCGGGGCCCTGTCAGCGAAACGCCCCGCCACCATTCGGCGCGGGGCGCGTTCTTTCTTTCAGGCCGAGGTGGCTTCGGATCGTCACTCCACGATGCGGAAGTAGTCGACCTCGAAATTGTCCTCCATGCCCGTGGAGCAGTAGCCCATCGTCGCGTTGGAGGTGCCGTCGATCTCTCCGCCGGAAACGATGGAGGCGCCCTCGACCGCCCCGGCGCGGGCCGCGAACTGGATGTCTCCCTGCGCGATGAGCTGCCCACCGAACAGGCCGAGCTCGGCTGCGAACCGCATGCCGCCCAGCGTCAGAAGCTGTGCGCCGCCTCCGGGCGAACAGCCGTCGTCGTCGCCGACATTGAGGCCGTGTGGCGCGGTGAACGAATAGGGGTCCGTGCTGTCGTTGAAGAAGACCGTGTCCATCAGCGTCAGCCCCTGCTCGAACTGCACGGGGCAGTCAGCGAAGAGCACCACTTCGCTGATATTGGCCACGGTGCCGTCTTCGTTTTCGCCCGTCCGGAGCGTCAGCCTGTCGACCGCCACCGTCTCGGTCGTCTTGCCCTTGGTCACGGTCTTTTCGCAGGTGAAGCGGTACATGCTGCCCGGCACGAAATCGGACGCCGTGAACGTGTCGCCGTCAAGCTCCGTCACCGTCAGGCCGTCGATGTAGTCCGGAAGGAACTCCGTGTTGCCGGCCAGGATCTGTTGCTCGAAGAAGTCGATCCGGCCGGGGACGTGGATGTCGTAGAAATCCGTCATCAGCGCTTCTTCCAGGCCCTCGTTCCGCTCGAAGCCGGACGCGGCGATATCGAGCAGGTCGAGATTGGGCATCGAAACGATCGAGCCCGGCTCGAAGAAGTTGTTCTGGTTGATCGAGATGTAGGTGTTGGAATGCAGGCAGAAGTTTGCCGCGAAGCCGTTGTTGCTCTGGATGTCGAGGACGCCTTCGGCGACCATGCCTTCCCTGAGACAGCCGGGTCGGAAGGTTTCCACGACCGCGTGGGTCGAGATGTTCCAGTACCGCAGTCCCGCAAACCCCAAGAGGAACGTGTCCAGCTGGTTTCTGCGGTCGCGCGACTTGGTCGCGATCACGCGGACCGCATTGTAGGAACCGGGGCGCGGCGTGAAGGTCCGCGTCTGCCGGTTCCAGTCGCCGAACTCGATGTCATCGACGCCGATCGTGGTGTTCAACGGGTCGAGATCCAGGTTTTCGGCGGCGATCGTGACGCCGACCTGCTTGGCATCGTCCTCGCTGAAGTATCTGCCCGCCCGCATGTAAAGCGCCGCATGCCCGCCGGTGTCAGCCGCTACCTGGAGCTTGGTGCGCGTCCTGTAAGCATTGGCCACGTCGAGCGCGATGCCGAGGAGCGCGCAGGTGGCTACGAAAAGAAACAAAGCGAGGACGGTGATGGCCCCGTCCTCCTCTCGGTACATCCGCCGAAACATGGCGATACCTCCTATTGCTCCATGTACTGTTGTGACCGCACGCTGATGGTGATGTTCCTCAGAAGCGGCACGAAATCGAGAATGAGAATGTCCCTGGCGGGCACGGTGACGGTCGTGTTGATGATCCCCGTCAGAGGATCATAGCCAGGTGTCGCTTGTGCATTGGGATACTGGCCGAGGCGCGATTCGATCGCAGTTTCAGCCTGGCCGATAGGGAGCCGTCCGACCGAAACCGATCGGTTCACGTCCTGAATGATCTTCATCACCTGGTTATGCGCGTAGAAAAGCATCGAGGCGTCGACCGCCAGCGACAGGACAAAAAAGAACATCGGCAGCCACAGCACGGCTTCGACCGTGGCCGACCCGCGCGTATCGCGGCGAAATTTCCGGAACAACCGGGTAACACAACCTATTATAATCATCACATCTCCCTCGGACAGCCCGCAAGCAGAAGTGTCGCCTTGGGACACAGCCGCAGCGTGGGTAAACCGAAATCCACTAAAGTATGGATCAACTTTTGGACGAATCCAAGACGCGTCGCCCTTATTTTGTGGCGCGCCCAAACGTCGCGCCCACACGTGGCGCCCCGCCCGGGAGCCGTCGAGGCTCCCGGGCTGCGCCCCCTACTGCTCACGCGTCCTTGCCTCCGGGACGCGGGGAGGTCACTCGACTATCCGGAAGTAGTCGAGCTCGAAATTGCCTTCCATTCCGGTGTGAGGGCAGTGGCCCATGTTCGCGTTCGACGTGCCGTTGATTTCGCCGCCGGAGATGATGGAGGCGCCCATGATCCCGTCGGCGCGGGCGGCGAACGAAACGTCGCCCACCGCGATCAGCTGTCCGCCAAAGAGCGCGAGGTTCGCCGGGAAATCCATCCCGCCCAGGGTCAGAAGCTGGGCGCCGCCGCCGGAGGCACAACTGTCGTTCTTGCCGACCTGCAGGCCGCTCGGCGCCGAGAAGGATTGGCTGTCGGTGCTGGTGTTGATGAACACCACGTCGTGCAGTTCCACGCCCGCGCCGAATTCGACGGGGCAGTTTGCGATCACCACGACCTGGTCGAGGATGCTGTCGGGTTTGGACGGCGAGTTGTCGACGCTGATGCTCACTTTCGACAGCTGCTGCTTGCTTTGCCCGTTAACACGCTGACAGGAGAGATTGTAGATGCCGCCGGCCGTGAAGTTCGTGACGCTGAGGTTGCCGCCGTCGATCCTCTGGATGCTCGTGTTCTGAATGTAGGGCGGCACGTAGCGTGTGTTCGACGTGATGCCGTTGAGGATCGGCATGATCCGGGAGAGGATCCGGATGTTGTAGGTGCCCTCGCGCAGCGCTTCGAGCAGACCGTCGTTGGATTCGAAGCCGGAATCCGGGATGTCGAGCTGGTCGAGATTCGGCATCGACACGATCGAGGTCGGCTTGAAGATGTTGTTGCTGTTGATCGACACCCAGGTGTTGGAATGCAGGCAGAAGAGCGGGCCGAAGGTATTGTTGCCCTGGATGTCCAGGATGCCTTCCGAGATGAAACCCTCGTGCAGGCAGCCGGGCTTGTAGGTTTCAAGGACGGTGTGGGTCGAGATGTTCCAGTAATCGAGTCCGACGAAGTTCAGAAGCATCGTCGACACCGGATTGCGGCGCGAGTCGGACCGCGTCGCGGTGACGCGCACCGCAGCCTTGGAATCCGCGCGCGGCGTGAAGGTGCGCGTGGCGGGGTTCCAGTCCCCGAACACGACGTCTTCGACGCGAACCACCGAGTTCAGCGCATTCTCACCAAGGTTGCTGGCCGCGACATTGACGCCGGCCTGCTTTGCCATGGTCGCGCTCGCCAGCTTGTCGGCGCGTTCGTAGAGAGCCGCATGGCCGCCGGCGTCGGAGGCCAGCTGGAGCCTGGTGCGCAGCCTGTATGCGTTGGCAACGTCCAGCGCGATGCCGAGAAGAGCGCAGACCGTGATGAAGATGAAGAGAGCAAGGACAGTGATGCCGCCGTCCTCTGCCTGGCGATGACGCTTAAGCATGGCCGCGTACTCCTATTGCTCCAGGTAATGCTGGGCCTGAACGTTGATCGAGACCGACCGCAGCAACGGGACGAAATCCAGCACGAGGACGTCCCCCGCGGGCACCGTCACGCGCGAATTGATGATGCCGTTCGTGTCGACGACCGTGGCCGCCGTCGCATTGGGGTAGTCGGCAAGAAGCGCGAGAATGCGCGACTGAGCCGCGGTCGTACTCTGGATCCGATTGACAGAAAGGGAGCGGTTCACGTCCTGCATGACCTTCGTCACGCGGTTGTGCGCGTAAAACAGCATGGAAGCGTCGACCGCGAGCGCGAGAATCAGGAAGAACAGTGGCAGCCAGAGGATCGCCTCGACGGTTGCCGAACCATTCTCATCTTTCCGAAAACGGCGCAAATGTGTGATAGCCAGCCACTTTTTCATGACCGTTACCCCCGAAATGTTTTTCGGAAAACACCAGTACCGTTTACTGCAACTCTGAGCAGACAGTTAACGCCACGAATCCAGCGCAAATGTGGCAATGCGGTGTCTGGAAAGGGGAATGTTCCCGAAGCCGGGACGCTGTGTCCTCAGGATGAAAACAGTATCCACTTCAGGCTGGTCTGCTCTGCCGCGCCGTCAGGTGGGCTGCAAGAGCGTCAGAGGCCCTTGGCCTTGTAGCTTTTGGCGACGCGATCGATCGCGACGACATAGGCCGCCATCCTTAGATCGGTCACGTCCTTGCGGCCATGCCAGGTTTCGCGCATGGACTGGTAGGCGGCGCGCATCGCGTCATCGAGGCCCGACCGCACGAGTTCCAGTTCCCCCGCGCCTCTCAGGTATTGTTCCTTGAAGCCGGGCGAGAGGGTCCAGCCAAGTCCCTCGTCGGCAGAAAGCCTCTCCAACTCGTCGACGAGCAGCCTGTGCCGCGACTCTTCCTGGCGGCGCTGCATCCGGCCGAAGGGAATGTGCGACAGGTTCTTGACCCATTCGAAATAACTGACCGTCACGCCGCCGGCATTCGCGTAGAGGTCGGGGATGATGACGACGCCCTTCTTGCGCAGGATGTCGTCCGCTTCGGCGGTCACGGGCCCGTTCGCGCCCTCGATGATCAGCGGCGCCTTGATCCGTGCCGCGTTGGAAAGCGTGATGACCCCCTCCATGGCGGCAGGAAGAAGTATGTCGCATTCGGCTTCCAGAAGCTTGGCTCCGTCCGCGTCGTAAGTTCCCTCCGGGCAGCCCTGCACCCCGCCGTTGAGCCGCATCCAATCATGCACGGCCTGCACGTCCAGCCCCTCGGAATTCCACACGCCGCCGTCATGCTCGATGATGCCCACGATCTTCGCGCCGTCCTCGAGCGACAGGAACTTCGCAGCGTAATAGCCCACCTTGCCAAGGCCCTGCACAACGATGCGCTTTCCTTCGAGCCCGCCTGTCAGTCCCGCCGCCGCGATGTCTTCCGGGTGGCGGAAGAACTCGCGCAGGGCGTATTGAACCCCGCGCCCTGTCGCCTCCAGCCGGCCAAGAATGCCGCCCGCGTTCAGTGGCTTCCCGGTCACGCAGGCATGCGCGTTGATGTCGGTCGTGTTCACCCGCGCGTATTGGTCCGCGATCCAGGCCATCTCGCGTTCGCCGGTGCCCATGTCGGGGGCGGGGACGTTCTGCGATGGGTTGATGAGGTCGCGCTTGATAAGTTCATAGGCGAAACGCCGCGTGATCTGTTCCAGTTCGTGCTCGTCATATTCACGAGGATCGAGGCAGAGCCCGCCCTTCGCGCCACCGAAGGGCGCCTCCACCAGCGCGCATTTGTAGGTCATGAGCGCGGCCAGCGCCTCGACCTCGTCCTGCGTAACGCTGGTGGCGTAACGGATGCCGCCCTTGACCGGCTCCATGTGTTCCGAATGGACGGAGCGGTAGCCGGTGAAGGTCTGGATCTGGCCGCGAAGCCGTACGCCGAAGCGAACCGTGTAGGTGGAATTGCAGACCCTGATCTTCTCGCCGAGGCCCGGAGGCAGGTCCATCACCGCCACCGCGCGCTTGAACATGAGGTCGACAGATTCCCGGAATGTCGGGTCTCCCGGAACGGCCATCCTTTCCTCCCCAAAGGCACCGGCGCCGCCCGCAACGGCCGGGCTTCATGCGGAGCCTAGATCGGTTTTTCCTGAAGCGCACCCCTCAAACCCTGGGGCGAATCGCCCCGCCGCGATGTTCCGCCGAGTCGACTGGATTTCGGTGACCTGGAAACAATCGCCGGGTGCCGGCGGTATTCTTCGTGTTGCGCGGACAATCGGGCGAATTCGCCGTTCAATAGGTGCGAATCAACCCGGTTTTGCGGGCGAGAAGCGTGTCGCTGCCTCAATTTCGCCCAATGAATTGGCCCCAATTACCGATGCAAGTGTCTGTTTACGAGTGGGCGCCCGTGACTGGGCGCAGAGGGGTAAAACCATGGAACGGTTCGTCGAGGCGACCCGCACATCCCGCGCTTTGCGGGGCACACCTGTCAGACTGAGAGAGACGCTTAACCGCTTCCGGCGCGAGGAGGACGGGTCGCTCATCGTCTTCGGTCTCTTCTGCTTCGTCACCATGCTGTTCGTTGCGGGCTTCGCGCTCGACATGATGCGCTATGAATCCGAGCGCGCGATCCTGCAGAACACGATGGACCGCGCGCTTCTGGCGGCGGCCGATATCGATCAGCAACTCGATTCCGAGGCTGTGGTCCGCGACTATTTCGACAGGGCCGGCTTCGACGGCTCGGAGGTCAATGCCGTCGGGACCCACTCGGGCGGGATGAAGACCGTCACGGCGGATGCGGCGACGCGGATGGATACATTCCTTCTGCATCTCGTCGACATTCCGGTCCTCTATGCACCCGCGGGCGGAACAGCGCAGGAGGGCAACGGGAACGTCGAAATCTCGCTCGTCGTGGACGTCTCAACGTCGATGACCTGGTGCCTCGACGGCTCAAGGACCTGCGCTACCAATTCCACAGCCGGCGACACGCGGATCGAGGCGCTGCGCGAGGCCGCGGCTCTTTTCGTGAAGACCGTCTTCCGCGCGGAATGGGAAAAGGTCACCGATCCGTCCCAGCCCTCGCAACTGATAGATCATCTGAAGCCGACGGTCGGGCCCGAACAGATTTCGGTCAGCCTGGTTCCTTACGCCCAGCAGGTGAACCTCGGCCCGGTCCTGGGGCCCGAATTCAGCTTCTCGAACGAGCACAACGAATCCTGGTGCGCGGACTTCAAGGAAATCGACTACGCCTACACGGGCATAGCGCCGAATGACCCGCTGCGGCGCACGCTGAACGCGGACGCGCGCAACAGCGGACGAACGCCGTCTTACCGCGAATGCTCGACCGACGCGTCGCGCTACGTGGTGCCCCTGTCAAATGATCCCGACTACCTGACGAAGCGTGTCATGGCGCTTCCGGCCACGGGCTTAGGGGGGAGCGACACGGCCTACACCTCGATCGATATTGGCGCGAAGTGGGGGGCTGCATTCCTCGATCCCACACTTCAGCCTGTTACCTCAAGCCTCGTGTCCAAGGGAGTCGTTCCCGCCGCGCTCGCCACTCGGCCGGAGGCCTTCCGCTCCCGCATGGGGCGCAAGCTCCTGGTGCTGATGACGGATGGCGAGAACACGAACACTTTCGCGGTCAACCCGCCCTACAGGTCCGGGCCTGCGCCGAACACCGTCGTCGGAAAGAACGGCAAGATTTATATCTACAGGCCCGAACGGGATGGCTCGAACGACTTCTACGGGGAATCGTCGTCCCGCACGTCGCTGGATTGGCGCAGCATCGCGGACATAGGAGGATCCTACCGGGAGGCGACCTACGCGGACGTCTACGCCAATCACACGGTCGAGTACTACTTCAGCAGGATGTACCGCGCCGCGATGGGGGGGAACGACCTCACCGGCGCCGCGATTACCGAATTCGGCACCGCGCAAAAGGACGTCCAGCTCGACAGCATCTGCGCCGCGGCGAAGAACGCCGGCGTCTTCGTCTGGACGATCGCGCTCGGCCTCAGCGGCGCCGACATGGCGACCGAGCCGCGGTCCAACTGGAGCCCGCTACAGAAGTGCGCCTCCGTTCCGGCGATGTATTTCGAACCCAAGACGGCCGAGGAGTTGAAGGAAGCCTTCGAAGAGATCGCCGCGGCCGCCAGCGAACTGAGGTTGACCCAATGACCCGGCTCATGTCTCGTCTTGTTCGGCGCTACTTGCGCCGCGCCCGCCGCTCGGAGGATGGGGCGACCACGATCGAATTCCTGATCTGGTTCCCGTTCTTCATCACGCTCGTCGGCTCATCGATCGAAGCGGGGCTCATGCAGCTCCAGCAGTCGATGCTGGAACGCGCGCTTGACCTCACGATACGCGACCTCAGGATCGGCGTGTTGCAGGACCCGTCGCATGACGATCTGAAAGTTGCTGTCTGCAACCGCATCATGCTGGTCCCCGACTGCAGGACCGACCTGCTCCTTGAACTCACCGAGGTCCGGACGACCAGCTGGACGATGCCCACGGGGGCGACGCAATGCACTGACCGGTCGCTCGAGGTTCAGCCGGTCACGACGTTCCAGCCGGGGCTCCAGAACGACCTCGTCACGGTGCGCGCCTGCATCAAGGTCGAACCACTTTTCCCCATGACCGGGCTTGGCCTGGAATTGCCGAAGGACGCGGCGGGCATGTACGCTTTGACCTCGACCTCGGCCTTCGTGAACGAACCGAGGGGCTGATCATGCGCACAGCAAAGCTTTTCCGCAGCCTGTCCTTCCGCTTCCGCCTCTTCCGCGCGAGGACAGAGGGGTCGATGTCGGTCGAGGCGGTGCTCATCCTGCCGCTGCTCGTCTGGTGGTATGTCGCTGCATTCCAGTTCTTCGAGGCGTTCCGGGAGCGGACCGTAAACGAAAAGGCCGCCTTCACGATCACCGACATGATCACGCGGGAAACGCTGCCGGTGGATGCCAACTACATCGATGGGATGGGCACCGTCTTCGATTACCTGACGAATTCCGACGAACAGACATGGGTCCGCGTCACTTCCGTCAGGTGGAACGACAACGACAAGGTTCACAACGTCGAATGGTCCTATGCGACCCGTTCCCAGGACACCTATAACAACGGGTCGATCAAGCAGGTCGCGAACCGGATCCCCGCGATGGCCCCCAACGACACGGTCGTGATCGTCGAGACGCATTCCTCTCTGGCACCGATCTTCGAGGTCGGGGTCAGTTACCTCGATTTCGACCAGTTCGTCGTGATGCGCCCGCGGTTCGTGCCGGCGGTACTCTGGGGCGACCGGTCAGGAAACATGTCCGGCTAGACCGGGCCGGGGCCGCGCGTTCAGCGCCGGTCCGAGATCAGGGCGCTGATCGTGTCGGCCATGTTGCGCCCCTCGGTCTTCGAGATCACGCCACCCACGCCGATCCGGCGGCCCAGCCGCCAGTAGAGGCCCGGCGCCCAGACGCGGCCGGCGGGCTGGCGCAGCTTCAGCAGGAAGCCGTTCGACGGCTTGAAGGCGAAGGCGCCACGATCGACGGAGACGATGTCCTCGACCCGCGCTAGGACCCGGCCCGACGTGTCGGTGAGTTCCGTCGCGGTCAGTTCCAGCCTGAGTGCCGTGGCCTTGCGCATCATGTCGGCGAGGGCGAGCGCGATGCCGCCAACGATGACGAGCGCGACGCGCCCGAGGACCGATTCCGGCCCCCTGAACACGCCGAGCGCAATCAGAAGGATGCCAAGCGCCGCGACCATCACGATGGCCACGGCGCGCCTCGGCGCCGGTGCGCTGATACTGGCGAGAACCATTTCCGACATCTGTCCCTCCGTTTCCGGGCGAGCCATACAGGGCCGGCCGCGCGCAGGGAAGGGCTCAGCGCGGCGGGCGCACTTCGTAGCCGCGTTCCTCGGGTTCGTCGTCGATCAGTTCCGTCGGGAAACCCGGCGCGAGGATTTCCAGCCCGGTCGCCTCTTCCAGCCGTTCGATGATCCGGTCGGACTGCGCCTGCATGCCGTAGCGCTTCTGCCCGTCGCGGAAGATCTCGATCAGCATGGGCGAAAGCTCCAGCGGCACGCCGTGGTCCTCCGCGATCTTCTGGAAAAGACCGATGTCCTTCTGCACGAGGTCCATCGTGAAGTTCACGTCGCGTGAGCCGGACAGGATCAGCTGGCTTTCGGTTTCGTGCACGAAGGACGTGCCGGAGGAGATCTTTATCGCCTCGTAGGTCGTCGCCATGTCCATGCCGGCGGCCTTCATCGTGACGAGGGCCTCGCAGAGCGTCAGAAGGTTCGCGGTGGCGAGGTAGTTCGTCATGACCTTGAGAATGCTGGCCGAGCCCAGCGGCCCGGTGTGCAGCACCCGCCGCCCGAGGATCGTGAGAATGGGCAGGACCGCGTCGAACGTCTCCCGGTCGCAGCCCGCGAAGATCGAGATGTTGCCGGTCGCGGCCCTGTGGCAGCCGCCGGACACCGGAACGTCGGCCGCCCGTCCGCCCTTGGCCGCGACCTTGGCGGCGAGCCGCGTCACCTCGTCCGCGTCGGTCGTGGACATTTCGAGCCAGCACTTCCCGGGTCCCATCGCCTCCAGAATCCCGTCCGACCCCTCGACGACGGCCGCCGAGGCAGCGGGCGAGGGCAGGCATGTGATGACCGTTTCGCAAGAATCCATCATCGCCCGGGGGCTTCCGCCCGCCTTCGCGCCCCGCGCCACGAAAGCGGCGACCCGGTCCTGATCCAGGTCATGGATCATCAGGTCGATCCCGTTCCGCAATAGGCTTCCGGCGAGCTTGCCGCCGACATTTCCAAGACCGATGAATCCGACCTTCATGACAGTTCCTCCGTGTTTCTGCCGCCGATCCTGTGATCCGTCGCGGTCCGATTCTGTCCTATCCGCGACAGGCGGGCGGCAAAGCCGGCTCGGCACGACAGGCCGATCGCCGCGGACAGGGCGAGGCATCTGCCTCGGACCGCTGGACTTGGAGCCGGAGCGGACCGATATTGTCGCGCATGAGTCTGCCCCCCGGATTTCTCGACGAACTCAGAACCCGCACCTCGCTTGCGCAGGTCGTGGGCCGCAAGGTTATCTGGGACATGCGGAAGTCGAACCAGGGCAAGGGCGACATGTGGGCGCCGTGCCCCTTCCACCAGGAAAAGTCAGCCTCCTTCCACGTCGATGACCGCAAGGGCTATTACTACTGCTTCGGTTGCCACGCGAAGGGTGACGCCGTCAGCTTCGTCCGCGAGACGGAGAACGTGGGCTTCATGGAAGCGGTGGAGATCCTCGCGCGCGAGGCCGGGATGCAGATGCCTGCCCGCGACCCGCAGGCCGCCGCCAGGGCCGACCGCAGGTCACAGCTCGCCGAAGTGATGGAGGCTGCGGTCCGCCATTTCCGGATGAGCCTGAACACCGCGGCCGGCTCCGCCGCGCGCGATTACCTCAAGCGCAGAAAGCTCTCCGCCGAGACGTTGGAGCGGTTCGAGATCGGCTATGCTCCGGACGCCCGTCAGGGCGTCTACAACGCGCTTGTCTCCAAGGGCGTCGCGCCCGACCTCATCATCGCCGCGGGCCTCTGCGCCAAACCGGACGACGGCGGTGCGCCCTATGACCGGTTCCGCGACCGCATCATCTTCCCGATCCGCGACGCGCGCGGGCGCTGCATCGCACTTGGCGGGCGGGCGATGGCGGCAGACGCGCGGGCGAAATACCTCAACTCCCCCGAGACCGAACTCTTCGACAAGGGCCGCAGCCTTTACAACCACGGGCCCGCTCGCGAGGCGGCGGGCAAGGGTCAGCCGCTGGTCGTCGCCGAAGGCTACATGGATGTCATCGCGCTGGTGGAGGCTGGTTTCGAAGCGACCGTTGCGCCACTCGGCACCGCGATCACCGAGGACCAGCTCCGGCTTCTCTGGCGCATCCATCCGGAACCGATCATCGCGCTCGACGGGGACCGCGCCGGGATCAACGCCGCGATGCGGGTCATGGACCTCGCGCTTCCGATGCTCGAGGCGGGGAACGGACTGCGCTTCGCAATCCTCCCGGAAGGCAAGGACCCCGACGACCTGATCCGCGCGAGTGGCCCCGAAGCCATGCGGAAGGTGCTGGACGGCGCGCAGCCGATGGTCACGCTTCTGTGGCAGCGCGAAACCGAGGGCAAGATATTCGACAGCCCCGAACGCCGGGCCGCGCTCGACAAGTCGTTGCGGGCGGCGATTTCCCGAATCGCGGATCCTTCGATCCACAGCCACTACGGCGAGGAGATCAAGCGTCTGCGCCGGGAACTCTTCGGCATGGGCGCTCCGGCGCAGCGGCAGCCGGGGCCACGGGTGCCGGGTGCGGGGCGGGGCAGGGGGCGTTTCGTTCCCGTGCCCATGGCCCCCTTGCCGTCGACCAAGTCCTCGCTTCTGGCTTCGGCACCGGGCCCCGAAGTGGAGGACCAGCTGCGCGAGGCGATGATCCTCGCGATCCTCTTCACGCATCCCTCGCTCGTCGCGGAATTCGAAAGCCAGATCGAGATTCTCGAGCTGACGGCGCCGCAGCATGAACGCTTGCGCAACGTCCTTCTGCGCCATGCCCATAACGAAGCGAGCGGAATCCGTGAAAAACTCCTTTCGGAAGCGGGCGATGCCCTTGAAAAGCTCTACGCGCTGGCCCACGTCGCAATTGCCCCACCCGTCCGCAACCGCGACGATCTGAGCCTCGCCCGCCTGTGTCTTGCGGAAGAACTTGCGAAGCTCGACGCGCGGCGCGGGGCAAGGGCCGAGATCGAGGACGCGGTGGAGGACCTGGCGGGTCTTGCGGACGAGGGGCTGACCTGGCGCCTGTCCCAGGCGGCGGAGGCCCGGCATCGCGCGGAACGCTCGAAACTCGACGACGCGCAAGATCTGGGAGAGGACCGTGCGGCTCTGTCGCAGCATCTGCAGAGCCTCATAGACAGTGAGGTTTGGGTAAAGAAGAAAGGCTGACCCCGACCCGCCCCCTGTGATTCGCACCGTCGATTCGCTACAACCCTAGGACCCGATTCGCCCATGGCGATTCGCCGTCCCGACCGACCCCGAGGAGCCCCATGGCCGCCAAAGACACCGACGACGACAAGCAGCAGGATCAGGAAGTCGAACATTCGCTCGACATGAGCCAGGCCGCGGTCAAGAAGATGATCGCTGAGGCGCGCGAGCGTGGCTACATCACTTACGACCAACTGAACGCCGTCCTGCCGCCCGACCAGGTCTCCTCCGAACAGATCGAGGACCTGATGTCGATGCTCTCCGAAATGGGCATCAACGTCATCGAGGAGGAAGAGACCGAGGAAGAGGACAGCGGCAGCGGGGGCGAGCTCGTCGACGCCTCGACCTCGCGCGAGGTGGCGGTCGCCACGACCACGTCCGAGACGCTGGACCGCACCGACGACCCGGTGCGCATGTATCTGCGCGAGATGGGCTCGGTCGAGCTCCTGTCCCGCGAGGGCGAAATCGCCATCGCCAAGCGGATCGAGGCCGGCCGCAACACGATGATCGCCGGGCTCTGCGAAAGCCCGCTGACGTTCCAGGCCATCACGATCTGGCGCGATGAGCTTCTCAACGAAGACATCCTTCTGCGCGACGTGATCGACCTTGAAGCCACTTTCGGCCGCTCGCTCGACGAGGACGACGAGATGGACGAGGTGAGCGAAGGTGCGCAGGCCAGCGCCACCGGCACCTCGACGAAGCAGCGTCAGCAAGAACCCGAGCTCGACGCGGACGGCAACCCGATCGCGCAGTCCGACGACGACGAGGACGATGAAGACGCCTCCAACATGTCGCTCGCGGCGATGGAAGCCGCGCTGAAGCCGCGCGTGCTGGAAACGCTTGAGCGGATCGCCGAGGATTACTCGCGCCTCGCCGAAATGCAGGACCAGCGCATGTCGGCCACGCTGAACGAGGACGGAACCTTCTCGATCGCCGACGAGGCTGCCTACCAGAAGCTGCGCTCCGAGATCGTGGAACTGGTGAACGAGCTTCACCTCCATAACAACCGGATCGAGGCGCTGATCGACCAGCTTTATGGCATCAACCGCCGGATCATGTCGATCGACTCGAACATGGTGAAGCTCGCCGACGCCGCGCGCATCAACCGCCGCGAGTTCATCGACGAATATCGCGGCTACGAGCTCGACCCCGCCTGGCTCGACCGCATGGCGCAGAAATCGGGCCGCGGCTGGCAGACCCTGATCGAGAAGTCGCGCGAGAAGGTCGAGGATCTGCGCGCCGAGATGGCGCAAGTCGGCCAGTATGTCGGCGTCGACATCTCGGAATTCCGCCGGATCGTGAACCAGGTCCAGAAGGGCGAGAAGGAGGCGCGTCAGGCCAAGAAGGAAATGGTCGAGGCGAACCTCCGGCTCGTGATCTCGATCGCCAAGAAATACACAAACCGCGGCCTGCAATTCCTTGATCTCATTCAGGAAGGCAACATCGGCCTGATGAAGGCGGTGGACAAGTTCGAATATCGCCGCGGCTACAAGTTCTCGACCTACGCGACCTGGTGGATCCGCCAGGCGATCACCCGTTCGATCGCCGACCAGGCCCGCACGATCCGTATCCCGGTCCACATGATCGAGACGATCAACAAGCTGGTGCGGACCGGCCGCCAGATGCTGCACGAGATCGGCCGCGAACCGACGCCCGAGGAACTGGCCGAGAAGCTGCAGATGCCGCTCGAGAAGGTCCGCAAGGTGATGAAGATCGCCAAGGAGCCGATCTCGCTCGAAACGCCCATCGGCGACGAGGAGGACAGCCAACTTGGCGATTTCATCGAGGACAAGAACGCGATCCTGCCGCTCGATTCCGCCATTCAGGAGAACCTGAAGGAGACGACGACGCGCGTGCTGGCCTCGCTCACCCCGCGCGAGGAACGGGTCCTGCGGATGCGCTTCGGCATCGGCATGAACACCGACCACACGCTCGAGGAAGTGGGCCAGCAGTTCTCGGTCACCCGCGAACGGATCCGCCAGATCGAGGCGAAGGCGCTGAGGAAGCTGAAGCATCCGAGCCGCTCGCGGAAGCTGAGGTCGTTCCTGGATCAGTGACCCCGGAAGAACGCGCATTCCTCGATGAGAGGATCCGCGGGCGTTGGGTCCGAAAGAAGAGCAACACTTCGGTTGCCCGGTTCGGATGGGAGCCGGGCAACGGTCGCCCTCGGGGAGGGACGCTGGGGCGGCGGGCCTCCGTTCGGGCTTGTCTTCGCCCCGTCCTGCCCCCACCTTTTGGGTCAACGGCCCATCCCTCCGGACAGAGGAGCTTTCCATGCCGCGTCTTCTTCCCCTTGCTGCAACACTCGCCCTCGGCCTCGCCGCACTCCCGGCGGAGGCTTTCATCGCCCAGAACGACATGAACGTCAGCCCCGAAGGGGGTGGGTTCCACGTTGCGTTCAAGGCCGGTGCGGGCGTCAACGACTACTGGTGCGCGGCTGGTGACTACGTCATCCGCGACCTTGGTCTTTCGCGGTCAACGCGGATTTGGCGCGTCTCGCCGCCGCCGCGTCGGGCGGGGGAGGGGATCAGCTTCTCTCTCACGCCGGAAGGCGCCGCGCGGTCCACGGGCCTCGCGGTCTACCCGGAGACCGGCAGCCTGCCCGCGCACCACGCCGAAGCTTTATGCTGGGAGCCGAAGATCGAAGAGGACTGAGGCCGTCCGGTCGCAGTCACAGCTCAGCCGAGTTTCTCGTGCAGGAAGGCGACTGTCCGTTCCCAGGCGAGTTCGGCTGCCTGACGGTCGTATCTCGGCGTCGTGTCGTTGTGGAACCCGTGGTTCACCCCGGGATAGATGAAGGCCTGATACTCCGTCCCTGCAGCCTTCAGCGCCGCCTCGTAATCGGGCCAGCCCGCGTTGATCCGGTCGTCGAACTCGGCGTAGTGGAGCATCAGGGCCGCCCGGATCTTCGACGCGTCCTCTGCGGGGGGCTGCCGCCCGTAGAAGGGGACCGCCGCCTTCAGTTCGGGATAGGCCACCGCAGCGGCATTCGCGACGCCGCCCCCGTAGCAGAACCCAATGATCCCGACGTTCCCGGTGGACACTTCATGATGCATCAGGAATTCCACCGCCGCGAAGAAGTCGTTCATCAGCTTCTCCCGGTCTACCTGCCTCTGCAATTCCCGGCCCTCGTCGTCATTGCCGGGATAGCCGCCGAGGCTCGAAAGCCCATCCGGCGCAAGCGCCATGAACCCCGCCTTCGCAAGTCGGCGGGCAACGTCCTCGATATAGGGATTGAGCCCTCTGTTCTCGTGAACCACGACAACGGCCGGAAGCCGGTCCGACGTGCCGGCCGGACGGACCATGTATCCGTTGACCTCGCCATGCCCCTTCGGCGAGGGATACGTGACGCGGCCCGCCTGGATTCCGGGGTCATCCGGCGCGACCTGCTGCGCCAGCGCGTAGTCCGGGCTCAGCATCGAGAAGAGCGCGGATGCGCTCAACCCTCGCACCGCGCACTTTCCCGCGCCGTCGAGGAACTCCCGCTTCGTGATCCCGCCGTGGGCGTAATGGTCATAAAGCTCCAGAAGAGCCTGGTCGAAATCCTTGGCCGTGAGGCGGGGCATCGCTTCCTCCCTGGTATGGTGCGCCCTGACAAGGAAAGGTAGCATCGTGCGGGAACAAGATCGTCACAAACGCGGTGGCATGCACAAGAGCTTCCACATAGACACCCGGGGACCGGGCCTTTACGAGTTCACCGGGCAAGTCAGGGACTGGGTGACGGGCGACGGTCTGCTGACGCTATTCGTCAGGCACACGTCCTGCTCGCTTCTCATCCAGGAGAACGCGGACCCGGATGTGAGGACCGACCTCGAGGCGTTCTTTCGCCGACTGGTTCCCTCGGCGGACGACCCGTCCATGCGGTATCTGACGCATCGAATGGAGGGGCCGGACGACATGCCGGCGCATATCAAGGCCGCGCTGCTGCCCGTGAGCTTGTCAATTCCTGTCATTTCCGGACGCCTGGCGCTTGGAACATGGCAAGGAATTTACCTTTTCGAACATCGAGCGCGTCCGCACCGTCGCGAAGTCGTCGCGCGCCTGACATAGGGCCGGAATCTGAGTCTTCGGGGTCACAGGTCGCGCAACCTGCATTTTGTGGCTTGCCATACCCACTACCCAATCGGTTGGGCGCATCCTATAGTGCTGCGAACCCGCACGAAAAGCACCCCGAGGGAGAGACGATGCGCTGCCCGTTTTGTGGAAATGTCGACACGCAGGTAAAGGACAGCCGGCCGGCCGAGGACCATGTCGCGATACGGCGGCGGCGCTTCTGCCCTGCCTGCGGCGGGCGGTTCACGACCTACGAGCGCGTGCAACTGCGTGACCTCGTCGTGATCAAGTCCTCAGGGCGGCGCGAGGACTTCGACCGTGACAAGCTGGAACGCTCGATCCGCATCGCCATGCAGAAGCGGCCGATCGACCCGGAGCGGATCGACCAGATGATTTCGGGCATCGTCCGCCGGCTGGAGAGCCTCGGCGAGACGGACATCCCCTCCAAGGTGATCGGCGAGATCGTGATGGAGACATTGGCGCGGATCGACACCGTGGCCTATGTCCGGTTCGCGAGCGTCTACAAGAACTTCCAGGCGGCGGACGACTTCGACAAGTTCGTATCCGAACTGCGCCCGCAACCCGCGGCCGAGGAGTGAGCGGAGAAGACACCCGGTTCATGGCACTTGCTCTCGCGCTTGGTGCGCGGGGCCATGGACGTGTCTGGCCCAACCCCCCGGTGGGCTGCGTGATCGTGAAGGATGGCCGGATCGTCGGGCGCGGCTGGACCCAGCCGGGCGGGCGGCCGCACGGCGAGACCGTGGCGCTGGCGCAGGCCGGCGAGGCGGCGCGAGGTGCCACGGCCTACGTGACGCTGGAACCATGCGCGCATCACGGCAAGACGCCGCCTTGCGCCGAGGCGCTCGTCCGCGCTGGAGTTGCGCGGGTCGTCACGGCCATTGAGGACCCGGACCCGCGCGTGTCGGGCAGGGGGCATGCCATTCTGATGGCGGCGGGGATCGAGGTGGAAACCGGGGTGCTTGCCGAAGATGCCAGGGTTTCGCACGCGGGTTTCCTGTCGCGGGTAGAGCGTGGGCGGCCTTGGGTGAGCGTCAAGCTCGCGATGAGTTTCGATGGCCGCATCGCCACGTCGACGGGCGAAAGCCAGTGGATCACGGGGCCGGAGGCGCGGCGCTGGGTTCATGCGGCCCGGGCCCGTCATGACGCGGTGCTGGTCGGCGGGGGAACTGCGCGTGCCGACGACCCGACGCTCACGGTGCGTGGGCTCGGCGTCAGTCACCAGCCGGTAAGGGTAGTCGCGTCGCGTCGGCTCGACCTGCCGTTAGATGGAAACCTTGCGAAAAGTGCGCGCGAGGTTCCGTTGTGGCTGCTGCACGCGGAAGGAGCGCCGGGGACGGCTGAGTGGAATGACCTCGGGGCGCGCCTCTTGCCGGTGGCGGAAGCGGAAGGTGGGCTCGACGCACCGGCGATGCTCACGGCGCTCGGATCGGCCGGATTGACGCGGGTCTTCTGCGAAGGGGGAGGCGCGCTGGTTGCGGCTCTCCTCAAGGCGGATCTGGTCGACGAGTTGATCGGGATCACGGCCGGGCTGGCGCTTGGCAGCGACGGCCGCGCCGGCATCGGCCCCCTCGGGCTGGACGCGCTTGCCGATGCCCGGCGCTTCGTTCTCACCGAGGCGCGGGACCTCGGCGGAGACGTGCTGCACGTTTGGCACAAGGGCTGACGTATCAGCGCCACAGCCCGGAATAGGACGCCAAGACGCCCTGGAGCTTCGACAGGCTGCGATTGAATGGACCCGGCCGCGGTATCTCGTTCCTTTCGAGCCGCTCGACGATCACTTCGGGCGGGCAGGGGAGGCCGGATACCGGGTCCAGGTAGCGTGGATAAGCGATCAGTGCGGCGTGGACGAGCGCCGCCAGCGACGGCCTCGCCTGACGGCGGGCAGGGACTGGGCCGAGATCGCGGGTCAGGCCCCAACCTGCGTAAAAGGGCGCGCCGAGGCAGGTGACCTTGCAGCCGCGGATCAGAGCCTCGAAACCGAGAAGCGAGGTCATGGTCCAGACCTCGTCCACCATCCCGATCAGGGCTATCGGATCGGCCCCCGGGACCACCACGTCGGCATGCCGTCGAGCCTCGTCCTCGGAGAGCGCGCCATCGCGAAGGCCCGCCTCGACGTCCGGATGGGGCTTGTAGAGGATTACGGCATCCGGGTTCTCTGCGCGCGTGATGGCGAGCAGTTCGGCGTTCGTGCGGATATCGCCCCCACCTTTGAGGATGGAGGCGTCGTCCTCGACCTGGCCGGGGACGAGGATGCGGCGGCCGGGGCGCTGAGAGCCGAGCTCCGAGACAGCGCCGCCGAGGTTGTATTTCGACAGCCCGGCGCGGATCAGCCGGGCGATGAGGCGTTGCGCGCGCGCTTCACCCCCGGCCGGGGGCGCCGCCGCGATCAGCGTTTCGAGCGTGCTGGGCCGGGTCGGGTCGTAGTAGATGCCACGCGGGTCGGTCACGAGCGACAGGGGTGGCACGAGTTCCGCGCCGAGACCGCGCGAGCGGAGGAATCCGTCTTCCACCCGTGTGAGGGGGTGGCCGTTCGCAGCAGTCACCAGTTCCGGCGTCTCCTTTCCGGCCCAGACGAGCAGCCCGCGGCCCTCGGCGCGGGCACGCTCGGCAGCACGTGCCGGGTCGTCCTGAAAGACCAGTCGCTTCTCGCGGCCGAACGTCTTCTGGAGATGGCCGCGCTTCCAGATCCGCATGCCGACGGCGACATGGCCATGGCGATCTTCGCGAAAGGCGCGGACTTCGGCCTCGAACTGGTCGACAGCCTCCTCGAAGCTGCAAAGCCGGTCGCGCGCGGGGTCGTACCATGTCGGCGCCAGGATGTGCGACACGGCGAAGAGCTGCGCGCGGGTGAGGTGGCGTTCGCGGCGGGGAACGGGGTTCTCGTCCCATGTCAGACCCCAGCCCGAGTAGAACGGCTGCCCGAAGACGCGCGGCTTGTGGCCGGCAAGGATCGCTTCGTACCCGAGCTGGGAAGAGACGGTGTAGACCGCGATGGCGTGATCCAGAAGGCGCCACGGTGAGACGGGCTCCGTCAGGAGCGTTATCCTGTCATTCGTGTGTTCCGGGCCGTAATGGCCCGGTCGCAGGCCGAGCGCGGTTTCCGGATGCGTCTTGATGACGATCCGGGCGCCGGGATTTTCCTCCTGCGCGAAGACGAGCATCTCCCGGAAGGTCGAAGCTGTCGCGCCTCCGTACCGTATGGAAGCGTCGTCGCGGGTCTGGTCGATGACGAGGACGAAGGGTGCGTCGGGGACAGGCAAGGTCGGGTCGAAGCCATTGTACTTCGAGAGTTCGAGGGCCTTCAGCCGTTCCATGCCATCCCGCGCCCGGTTCAGAAGCGGGGTGTCGTCCAACCGTTCCGTGGTGGCGAGGTGTTCCAGAAGCGAGGACGTCGAGGAATCGAAATGCACGCCCATCGGATCAAGGATCAGGCCGCGTGGCGGTTCTCCCTCCCGCCCCGAGCGGATGGACCGGAGAAAGGCGTCCTCGACCCGTAGGACCGGCGCTCCGGTCCGTTCGGCGACCCGGTCGCCGCGGGGGCTTGTCGGGCTTCGCCCCCAGACGCCGACCATGTCGTCAGGTCCGGGCTGCCCCAAGCGGATATCGTAGCCCGCGAGGTCAAGGATGCGGCGAACGCGGCGCTGCGTCAGGAAGCCGCCGTTGTAGACAAAAAGGCGCCGTGGACCGGGCGCGGCCGATGCTGCGCCCCGCCCCTCCATCAGTTGCCGGCGAGCGTGTTCACCGTGTCTGCGCTGTTCGCCGTGCCGATGATCGCAGAGAGGATCTTCTGCCAGCGGACATAGGGCGCTTCAGTCACGTACAGGGTGTCGCCGTCGCGGATCGTGAAATCGCGCGCCACGAAGACGCCCGAGGGCTTCGTCAGGTCGATCAGGTAGATCAGGCGCTGGCTTGTGGTCAGGTCATTCCGATTCAGCACGGCATTGGCGACTTCCGGCGGTTCGTCGCGGAATATGAACACACCCTTCGGGTTCGCGATTGCGGATGACAGGCCGCCGACACGGGCGACAGCCTCGATGGCCGACAGCTCCTGGGTCGTGAACTGGACGCGCGTCTGGCCGCCCGTCGCGCCAAGCGCCGTGAAGGCGCGGGAATCCTCCTCGACGAGGATCACGTCGCCCGGACGCAGGGCAATGTCCGTTTCGGGATTGGTGTAGAGGTCCGTCAGCCAGATCTTGCCGCTGTAGCCATTGCGGGTCACTGTGATCTGCGCGATCTCTGGCGGGATCGACACGCCGCCAGCCTTGGCGATCATGGCGGAGAGCGTGCGGGTCGGGCGTTCGATCGGATAGACACCCTGACCGCCGACGCCTCCGACGACCGAAACCGTCGCACCGTCGCCGGCCGCGCGGGTCACGGTGACCTGCGGATCCGGCGTCTGTGGGGCGAGCTTTTCGGTGATCACGCGGCGAAGTGCTTCGGGCGTGTTCCCGGCGGCGAGAATTCGTCCGGCATAGGGAACAAAGATGAACCCCGCGCCATCGACCTGAACCGAGTCGAGCATGGTGACGTTGCTGGCCCGCCCGGCAAGAAGGCCGTCATCGACGTTTTCCCATATCTTGAGCGTCAGGGTGTCGCCGGGGCTGATGACGTCGGAGCCAATCTCGCCCGCGTGAAGGAAACCGTTCGTGAAACCAAGGGTTTCAACGTAGCTCGCGGCGCGAGCCACGCGGTCGTCCACCTCGACCACGAAGGCATCTCCGTTCTTCTCCGATGCGCTTGCGAGGATCTCCTGGGTCGTCGGGCCAGAGCGGGGAAGGCCGCATCCGGCCGTCATCGCGACGAGCGAAAGAAGGACCAGCGCCCGGGCCCCCGGTATAACCGACACTGTCACGCGACCTGCTCCTCTTGTCGGGGTTTTCCCCCGATAGTTCTGCTCAATCCATTTTTCGGACATGCTATTGAAAGATCGTCAAGAAAACCAGCCCGGCCGATCATCGCGTCATGACTGTTGCAGAGCTGCCGCGCCGTCGGCGGCGAGGGTGTCGAACGGGTCCTCCGGTGCGGTCATCATGCGGGGCAGTTGCGGGATCAGCAGCCGGCGCCCGCGGGCGGAATAGAAGCCGCCGGGGACCTGGCATGTGTCCAGGAGATACCGCCGGAAGTCGCGGTAGGCGGCGATGTCCGGCCGGCGAGGGGCGCGGAAAAACGCGGGCAGCGGTTGGTCGGAAACGAGTTCCGGCTTCGCGTAGATTGCCCTGCCGAGCGCACGGACCGGCAGCCCCCGCCAGAGCGCCTGCTGTGCCGCTGTCGAATTCACCGTAACGACGCTTTCCGCCCGGTCGAGGAGTGCGGCAAGCTTGCCGCCGCGGACGAAATGCACCCGGTCCGAAATGCCGGTTTCCCTCGCGATCCGGCGGATCGTAGGCGGGATCGCCGCGCGGCCATCCTCCAGCGGATGAGCCTTCAGGATCAGGTGGTGACGCTGCGACGCTCCCTCCGCGAAGGCGCTGAGGCAAAGCTCGATGAAGTCCGTCATCGAGTGAAAGTTCGAATGGTTGCGGAAGCTGGCGTCGTGTTCCAGCTGCAGAAGGACGAGATGATAGGGGAAGCGGCCGAGCCGTATCTTCATCGTGGCGGCGAAGCGTTCGGCACGGTGGAGCGGCATCAGGAGCAGCCGCCGCAGATGCAGCCGGAATTCTCGCCCGACCGTGATCCCACGGTGGGGACTGAAATTCCGGTAGCCGTGATTCCGCAACATCACGTGGAAATGGTAGAGCGCGCCGTAGAAGATGTGCTGGCGCATGTCCCCCCAGTGCGCAGGCGGCGGGTGCTGGTCTTCGGCCTCGGGTGGAAGGTCGCGGCGCATCCCGTCGATCGTCATCGTCATCAGGCGGGAGTGTCCGTTCGACCCGCCACGCTCGTAGGTGACCCAAAAGGGGCGCAGGTATCCTTCCTCGAAGACGTGGACGGTGATCCCCGCGGCCCTGGCGGCAGAGACGGCCTCCGAATGGATCCTGCGCGTGTCCCCGTAGAGCACGATGTCGGTGATACGCTTCTCGGCGCAGATCGACCGGAAGGTTTCGGGCCAGTCCTCGATGCGGCCCGTGAACGGGATGTAGCGTGCGGCGTCGTGCCAGAAGCGTTCGTCGCCCCGGTTGAAGCCCACGCGCCAGACCTCGTGGCCATCACTGCGGAGAGCTGCGCCCAGTTCCTTGAAGAACGGACCATGCGGTCCCTGCAGGAACAGGAAGCAACCCCTTGCTCTGGTCTGGCTTTCTTCCATCGTCTCCGGTCCGGCAGCACGGCTGCTGCCCAGGTTCACGTATTGCGCGGGCGAGGCCGTCGTGCAAGCGGCACGGGTCGCCCGACGCAGTTTCGTCGGTTCGCGTTAACCAATCGTGTGCACGGATGCCACGCCGCCGGGCCTTGCGAAGGCCGGGCGGGAGGTCTAGGCAGGGCCGAGGCTTGACGGGTGAAAGGATTTGCGATGTTCACCGGGATAATCACCGATGTCGGCAAGGTTCTGAGCGTCGAGCGGCGGGGCGACCTTTCCGCCCGGATCGGTTGTTCCTACGACGTCGAAAGCATCGACATCGGCGCTTCGATCGCATGCGACGGCGTCTGCCTGACGGTCGTGGCGACGGGAACCGAGCCTCAGAACTGGTTTGCCGTGGAGATCTCCGCCGAGACGGTGTCGAAGACGAATATCGGGGTTGACGGCTGGCCTGCGGGCAAGCGCCTGAACCTCGAACGGGCCCTGAAGGTCGGAGACGAACTCGGCGGGCACATCGTCTCGGGCCATGTCGACGGCGTGGCGGAGATCACCGCGATGCGGCAGGAGGGCGACAGCACGCGCTTCACCTTCCGGGCGCCGGAGTCGCTCGCCGGGTTCATTGCGCCAAAGGGTTCGGTCGCGCTGAACGGTACGTCGCTTACCGTGAACGAGGTCGAGGGCGCCACCTTCGGCGTCAACATCATCCCCCACACGAAGGCTGTGACGACCTGGGGGAATGCGAAGGTGGGCGACCTGGTGAACCTCGAGATCGACACTCTCGCCCGTTACGTCGCGCGGCTCCGGGAATGGTCGGGGCAGTGAGGCTTTTCGACGGAAGGTGCCGGGCGCCACTTGCGGCAGGCGCGGGTCGGCCCGGTAATTCCGGGTGCGAGTTGCTGGAAGGAATTCCGCAGCTACTTGACCTCGCGCGCCTCAGGGGCGATCTCGCCGGGCAAGGGGTCGTTTTCGACCAAGCGGACCGCGCGCCTTCGGCGCATGTGAACCGGGGTGAATTCCGGTCACGGGTGCTCGTGAAGGTGGCGCCGGCCCGCCGAGAGACATTTCCCCGGGGAACCGGGGTCTGAGGAGAGACGATGCCAGAGGACGTGAAGACCGACTATTCCGACGCGGTTTCCCCGATCGAGGAGATCATCGAGGAGGCGCGTAACGGCCGGATGTTCATCCTCGTGGACCACGAGGACCGTGAGAACGAAGGCGATCTCGTGATCCCGGCGCAGATGTGCACGCCGAACGCGATCAACTTCATGGCGACGCACGGCCGCGGGCTCATCTGCCTCTCCCTGCCGTCGGACAGGATCGAGGCGTTGGGCCTTCAGCTCATGTCGCCCAGCAACTCCTCCCGTCACGAGACCGCGTTCACCGTGTCGATCGAGGCGCGGGAAGGGGTGACGACGGGCATTTCGGCCCATGACCGGGCGCGGACCGTTTCTGTCGCGATCGACCCGACGAAGGGCGCGGCGGACATCGCGACCCCCGGCCACGTGTTTCCGCTTCGCGCGCGTGACGGCGGCGTCCTGGTGCGCGCCGGACATACCGAGGCCGCGGTCGACATCTCTCGCCTCGCCGGGCTCAACCCCTCGGGCGTCATCTGCGAGATCATGAACGAAGACGGCACGATGGCCCGACTTCCGGACCTCGTCGCCTTCGCGCAGAAGCACGGGTTGAAGATCGGCACGATTTCGGACCTGATCGCCTACCGGCGCCGCCACGACAACCTCGTGCATCAGAGCGGCGAGACGCTCGTCACATCGGAATTCGGCGGCCAATGGGTGATGCGCACCTATATCGACCAAACGCAGGGCGCAGAGCATATCGTGCTCATCAAGGGCGACATCACGGGGCCCGAGCCGGTTCTGGTGCGGATGCACGGGCTCGACCCGATGCTCGATATCATCGGTCTCGGGCCGAAGGGTCGCACGGGGGAATTCAGCGCGGCAATGCGGCTTATCGCGGACGAAGGCCGTGGGGCGCTGGTGCTGCTGCGGGATCTCGACATGAAGATGAACAGCGGCAGCGAGGCGTCGCCTCACACCCTGCGCCAGTACGGGCTCGGGGCGCAGATCCTTTCGGCGCTGGGTCTGCATGATCTGATCCTTCTGACCAATTCACCGAAGCCGAAGGTCGTGGGGCTCGATGCTTACGGGCTCAACATCACCGGCACGCGCGGCATACCGCTGGAGTAGCCCATGGCTGGAACCGAAACCCACCACGTCCTCGACCTGCCGGTCTTCGACAGGAATGTGCGCCTCCTTGTCGTGGTGGCTCCTTACTACAAGGACATCGCCGACAATCTCGTCGCGGGTGCGAAGGCCGTGGCCGAAAAGGCCGGGGCGAGCGTGGAAGTGATCGAAGTCCCTGGCGCCTTGGAGATTCCGACGGCGATCGGGATGGCGGCGCGCATGGCGGATTTCGACGGTTTCGTCGCGCTTGGCTGCGTGATCCGCGGTGAAACGACGCATTACGACACAGTGTGCAACGACAGCTCGCGCGGGCTGACGCTGCTCGGTCTGCAAGGGGTGTGCATCGGCAACGGCATCCTGACGGTCGAGAACCGTGACCAGGCCGTGGTGCGGGCCGATCCCGAGGCGCAGAACAAAGGCGGCGGCGCTGCTGCGGCGGCCTTGCATCTTGTCGCGCTTTCCCGCAAATGGGCGCGCCGGACCAAGGGGATCGGCTTCAAGCCCGCTACGGAGGAATTCCGGATTGCGGGGGGTGGCGAAGGGCCCAAGGGCGCATGAGCGAAACGCAGAAACTTTCCGCAGCGGAAAAGCGCCAGATGAAATCCGCTGCGCGCCTTTATGCCGTGCAGGCGCTGTTCCAGATGGAGGCCGCCGGACAGAGCGTGGATTCGGTTGCGAAGGAATTCGAGACCCATCGCTTTGGCGCGGTTTATGAGGGCGAGGAAATGGCGGAGGGCGACAGCCATCTGTTCCGCCGCATCATCGAGGACGCCGTCAACTGGCAGGCGAAGATCGACCAGATGACCGACCGGGCGCTGGTCGCGAAATGGCCGATCGGCCGCATCGATCCCGTGCTGCGCGCGCTTTTCCGTGCTGCGGGGGCGGAGTTGTTGTCCGAGATCACACCGCCCAAGGTCGTGATCAACGAATTCGTCGACGTGGCCCGGGCCTTCTTCCCCGATGGCAAGGAGCCGAAGTTCGTCAACGCGGTTCTCGATCACATGGCGCGCGAGGCTCGTCCCGAGGCTTTCTGAGCGCCGCGACACTGCGCCACTTTGGTTTCAGACGGTTGTGCCCTATCTTCAAGGCGTGTGAGAGTACCCTGGGGGTAACATGCCGAAGCTCGTGAAGCTCTATATCAAGAACGTCCTTATCGGTTTTGCCCTGGCGGCGGCCTTTGTCGGGCTCATTCTGTGGCTGAACGTGGCGGGGCTCTGGCATCTGGTGACCGCCGTCTCCGGAGGCTGGATCGCGGTCCTGATGCTCTGGGTCTTCAACGCGATCGTCTTCGCCGGCGTGCAATTCGCCTTTGCCGTGATGCGGCTGGCCGACGATGACGACGGTCCGCGGGGCGGCAATCGCGCGCGTGTAACAAAACCGGCTTCGCCAATGGTCGCCGTGCCGGTTTCCGTGAGCGGTCGGGACGCGCATCGGCGGAGTTGAGCCGACGGCCCGGAGGGCCTTCGTGCGTAATCGAGCCCCATTGCATCCGACACCCGTTGCAGTGCCAATGCGCGCATGGATCTCGCACTTCTCAAAACATTCCTGTCCGTCGCCGAAACCGGCTCCTTCGCTGCCGCATCGGATCGTCTCTTTGTAACGCAGTCGGCCGTAAGCCTGCGCATTCAGCGGCTTGAGGATCAGCTCGGCAGGCTGCTCTTTACGCGCTCGAAGGCCGGTGCGGAACTGACCCCGTCCGGGCGCGAGTTCGAAGGCTACGCCATCTCGCTCGTCCGCAACTGGGAGAAGGCCCGCCAGCAGGTCGCAGTTCCAGACGGGTTCACGCGGACGCTGACGCTCGGCGCGCAGGTTTCGCTCTGGCCGCGGCTCGGCTTCCGGTGGGTGGACGCCTTGCGCAACCTCCAGCCCGATCTCGGAATCCGCGCCGAGGTCGGAACGCCCGAACAGCTGACTCGCGCCATGTCGGAGGGGGTGATGCAGATCGCGTTGACCTACACGCCGACGCTGCGGCCGGGAATGACGGTCGAGAAGGTGATGGAGGAGGACCTCGTCCTGGTCGCGCGCTGGGAGGATCCCGATCTGTCCGATCTCAGGGGGCGCTATGTCTACATCGATTGGGGCGAGGACTTCTTTCAGTTCCACAATCGCGCGCTGCCGAACCTGTCGAATCCCGGCCTGACGCTTGCCATGGGCGCGCTTGCCGCGCGCTACCTGATCGACCGCGAGTTCGCCGCCTATCTGCCAGCGCGCTACGTCAAGCGCTACGTCGATCGGGAGCAGATGTTCCTAGTCCCCGGAGCGCCTGTCTATACACACACGGCATGGTCCGTCTGGCGCGACGACCTCGAAGAAGAGCTGGGCAGTGTTGCCGAGGAGACACTGAAAAAGGTGGTGGAGACGGCGGAAACGGACATGGCGGAGATCGTCGACCTCGTCTGATGCAGCTTTCTCGGGCGCCCGAGTCCGAATACATTTCCGCGTTACGGAAATAGCATGGACCTTTCATGGTGTTGCAGGCTGAACGCCGGGCGGTAACGCCCGGCGTCGGTCGTTTTTCTCAACCGCCGAAAGCGCTGAATCCGCAAGATCTGCACCCCCGAGTAATACTCGTCTCAACCTTGAATATTATGAATTTCTGTTGGGCTTTCCGTTTCCTTACACCGACGCCTGGCAAAGCACTGCCACCCGTCGGGCACCCAATGCCGGGCGGAGAGCTTGAAAGGAAATGACATGAAACACGCGACCAAACTGGCGGCGATCTCGTCCCTCGCGCTGGCGCTCGGCATTGCCACGGCACCGGCCTTTGCCCAAGGCGAACTCGTCGGGACCGACGCGCTCGATGAACGTATCGACGATATCGAGGAGTCCGTGGCCGAAGACATCGCGCGGTCCGAGGATTCGAGCCGTTTCGGCAATCCCGAGTACCGTGAGGGCCTCTCTGGCAGCGCGTCCCTGAGCTACACCGGCAAGACCGGTAACAACGAGTCGCAGGAACTGGCCTTGGGCGCGCGCATGCGCTACGCGGCGGGCAAGTTCGTCCACAACATCGGGCTGGCGATCGAATTCACCGACGAGGAAGGAACCTCGACGAAGGAAGACGTGTTCGGTGTCTATGACGCGAACTACTACATCGACGACTCGTTCTACGTATTCGCTCTCGGCCGCGTGAAGACGGACGGCCTCGCGGATGTCTCGGCGGACCCGGCCAACACCTACGATACCGACGCCTATCTCGGCGTGGGCCCGGGATACCGCATCTTCAACACGCCGGAGATGACCTGGCGCGTTCAGGCCGGTATCGGCGTGAGCTACCTCAAGGACGGTCTGGACAACGAAGTGACCGAGACCGGCTATCTTGCCGCCTCCCGCTTCTTCTACAAGTTCAACGACGACATCTTCCTGACCAACGACACGGACATCCTGAAGTCGGACACGGCGCTGCGCGCCAACAACGACCTCGGCGTCAACTTCAAGATGACCGACGTCTATTCGACCCGCGTCAGCTACCTGACCGAGTATAACGACAGCCGAGCCATCCGGACGGATAACAAGCTCGGGATCGCGCTGGTCTTCGGCTTCTAAGCCACCACCGGAACGCCAGAGAACCTGCCACTGGGGGCGGATCATTCCGCCCCTTTTTTTGTTGGGGAAAGCGGTGGCGGGAACCGCGGCAGCCGTGGAGGCTTGGTTTTCCCGAGAGCCTGGACTTACCAGGTGGGCGCCAGATACCGGGACCAGGATCCCGGCAGAGCCAGCTCCCTCGGAAATGATTATCGGCCACTGGAAAAGGGCCTCTCACGAGAGGGGCAGAACCCGCCAGTCTCTGAGATAGGGCGTGCCGGCGCGCTGCGCAAGTCTTGCCAAATGTTCCCGTTACGTTCATAAATCCCGCCATGCCCGATACGCTTCAGCCCGGTCAGCTTCTCGCGCGCGGCGTCTGCCGCCACATGCTCTCGCTCGGCTTCGTGACGGTCGAGGAACTGGTCCCGGCGCCGGGTCTTCGGGTGGACGTTCTGGCGCTCGGACCGAAGGGCGAGCTCTGGATCGTCGAGTGCAAGTCCTCACGCGCCGATTTCACCTCTGACCGGAAATGGCAGGGCTACCTGGAATGGGCGGACAGGTTCTTCTGGGCGGTCGACGCCGAATTCCCGGTCGAGTTGTTGCCGGAGGAGACCGGCCTTATCCTGGCCGACCCCTACGATGCCGAGGTCGTGCGCATGGCGCCCGAGTCACGTCTTGCGCCGGCACGGCGCAAGGTGATGATGCAGAAGTTCGCACGCCACGCCGCGATGAGGCTTCAGGCCCTGCGAGATCCCGGTGTCACTTCCGACGGGATCCCTTAGGGGCGGGCTTGCCACCCATGTCGCGCGCGGCCTCGGCGGCGGCGCGCAGCTCTTCGGCGATTTCCTCGGCCTCTTCCGGGTCGAAATCCAACGGAAGTTCGATCCCTTCTGCCTCTACGTAGATTCGGACCATTCCGAGACTCGTCGGCCCGATCTGCAGATTGGCCGCGATTTCGCTTTCCTTGTCGATGCCCATGTCTGCCCCTGCCGGCTTGGGTGCCAATGGCGCGTGCTAGCGCGGAAGCAGCAGACAAAGCAAGCCGGAACAGGCCGAAGGCAATAACCGGAACTTCGCACGCCGGCAGATGACCTTGGATTTCCACGACACTCCGTTGCAGATGCACGCCCGCCGCCTCTTGCAATCCGAAGGGACGGGGGGTAAATGGCCCGAGAGTGCCGCCTTAGCTCAGTTGGTTAGAGCACCAGATTGTGGATCTGGGGGTCCCCCGTTCGAGCCGGGGAGGCGGTACCATCCTTCCCCTTGAAATCACATGTTCTCGTCGCCCGATCGGTTTGCAGACGTCGTAGCCAAGCTGTTGTCGAGTGCCGCGGCGATGTGGTCGACCCAGTTGCCACAGGATCAGACTACAGAGGCAGGTCAGCCTTGGATCACGTGAACGCTTATTGAACCCGAGAGCTTGCGGCCAGCGTTGATCAGGGCCTTTCGATAGAAGTCGTGGTGGCTGGGAGCAGCCGACTGGATGCGGCATAAGGGATTGGGATGCGTTCGCCGACGTCTGCGCCGAATCAGAACGGACGGCAAGGGGGGAGTTGGCCCGCCACGCATGCGTCGGCAGGAAGCTTCACCATCGTTCCGCGAACGTCGTTGATGGCGAAGGCTTCGGGTTCCCGGTCTAGGTTGCTGCCTTTTCGATCCCGGCTGCTTCGCGCCCCTTCAGGATGGTGCTGGTGATCTCGTCGACCACGTCGCGCTCCGGCGGGGTGTGGGTGGAGCTTGTATTCGCCGTCCCGAACCGTGCGCCGACCTCCGCCACCTTGGTTCGTGCCAGATAGAACTTCGCGTCGGGTCCGACCGTGCCGTAGACGGCCGCTTCTATCGAACGGCATTCGTCATCCAGCTTGGTCATCATGTCGTTCAGCTGTTCGACCTTGTCCATGTTCACGTCTTCAGCTTGGGAGATGAACTTGTAGAACCGGTCCCTGATGTCGGCCAACTTGGCGAGAATTGATTCGCGGCGCTTGACGGCCTCGCCGATCGAAAGGGTTGCCGGGCCGTTCGCTCCCTTATAGGCGACCTGAATGTTGGGGTCCGCTATCGCAGCCTGGTATTCGCGTTTGCCGTCCTCGCTGCGTGCCTCGATCCCAGGATTGATGACCGACGCGATCAGGACCTCACGGGCCAACATCGCTTCGGTGATTTTCTTCTTTTCGGATTTGAGGACGTTCTCGTTCTTTTCGTCGGCCATGTTTGCGTAAGCCGAACGGATCGTTTCATCCAACGATCCGACAATGGCCTGCGCCTCTTTGAGCTTCACGTCATTGCCTGTAAGATCCGCCTGTTTGGCAAGAAGCTCGCGAATGTCGACGCCTTCGAACCTCTTGTTGTTCGCCACCTTCGCCTGGATTCCATCGAAGTCGACGTCGACCTTCATGCCACGCATCTGCTCCGCCATCTGGAGCGAGGCCGCGCGCAGGTCCTTGACGTCCTCGGGGTTCACGTCTTCGCTGTCACGCATCAAGACCGTGCTGGCTAGCAAGGCCTCGTAGGACGGCCGCTCGTCGGGCTTCTCGTTCTCGACCGCCGACAGAAGCGCGCCAAGGGCGCCGCTGAATTTCCGCTTGTCGGGGTCGTCTTTCATGGCGTCGGGCAACTGCCCGCGATCGTCGAACTTGATGTTTTTCGATGCCCAGCGCTGCGGTGAAAGTTGACCCACCATCTTGCGTATCATCACACCAAGTGCGAATTCGTCGGACTTGGAGCTGACCTCGCTATCCATCGGGTCATATTGTGGGGTGGATGCCCAACGGCCGGGTTTGAGCTTTCCCTCGTCATCGCCAAATCGGGACGAACCGTAGTCGATCACCTTGATCTTGCCGTCCTTGGTCATCATGACGTTGCCGCCCTTCATGTCGTTATGGGCGAAGCCAAGGCGTTCCAGCTCCATCAGCCCCTCGACCGTGTTCTTCAGCATGTCGGCGACAAGCAGTTCGCGCGCGGATTCCGGGATCAGGCCACTACGCTCCATGGCATTTACAAGGTTGGCCTCGTCGTCCAGTTCGCCGCCCTCGATCTCTTCCATGATCATGTGGAACGATCCGTCGTCGCTCCTAGCCGCGCCTTTCATCTCGACGATTGCGGATTCCTGGCCGGGCACCATTCCCTGCATCAGCCGGTAATGAACCTCCATCTCTTCGACCATGTTCTTGCGTTTCTCTGGCTCATTACTCAGCAAGGTCTTGACGACGACGGCTTTGCCGGTCTGCGGGTCGACGAAACGCTGTGCACGCCCGAAGCCGCCCTGTCCCAGAACCGCATCTGCACGGTAAACGGTTCCGCCCATGTCGAGCGTCTGGCCGTCGGCGGCAACCTTGTTCGGGCTGACTTTGCAGACCTCCTTTTCCAGTTCCGCCGCGACGTCAGCCAACAGGAGCTTTTCGTTTTCCGTCATGTCTTTGCTGCGAACTCCCGGCAGCAGCTCCGCCGCGAGGCTTTTGCGGAAGTCCTCGGCGCGCTTCAGCGTCAGGTCGAACAGGCGGTCAGGGTCGGCCATGATGGCGCGAGTCGCCTGGCGGAGATTGGCCAGTGCTTCGGCCTTCGTCGTTTCGATCGCCCGCAGCGAAACATGGCCGCGCGTGCCGTCCGGATTGGCCGGCGCGATCGGCTGCAGTCCGCCCACCACGTTGTCCATGTCGAACTTGGGGCGTTCGGGAAGCGTGTTGATCTTCTGCCGCGACGTATCCAGAAGCGTCAGATCGTCCAACGTGGTGGCAAGCGTAACAGTGCCAATTGCCTTCTCGAGCCGCTCTTGCTCAGCCTCGATCAGGGCGAGGCGGTTGTCGGTAGGCTTCAGCTTGCCACGGATCGTTTCCGTCTTGGCGTCTTGCGTCGTGCCTTCGCCGTCGCGTTTCTGATAGGTCTCCAACGACCTGATGTTCGCAAGGGTCTCAAAAAGCGCGGTCCGCGCGTCGGACCCCATCTTTCGCAGGAAATCGCCAGTGGCATAGCGCCCCGCAGCCGCGGCCAGTTGCTGCTTCGCAGCCGTGACCCGAGCGACATCGCCAGCAATGCCCGTGTCTCGACCGGTCTTCTGCAGCGCTGCGGCAAGTGTTTCCGCCGTTGCCACGCGCCCCTTAAGGTCATGGCCATCCATTCTGTCAGCAAACGAGTTGGCTTCGTTGAACAGCGCCGACTGATCGCTACGCATCCGTGCCTCGACCGCGATGAAGGCCTCTCGGGCGACGAGCGCTGCCTCGAACGTGGGCTGGTTGCGCACTGGATCGTTGCGGCGCGCCTCGTCCAGAAGGGCGTTGGTCCGGGCCTCCAGTGAATCAACGCGCTGTTTGTGAAGCGCGACCTGAGACTCCAGGATATTTGCATGCATCTTCAGGTCGTCAGCGATCACACCGTCACTGCGGCCGGCAGCCGAAGCCTTAGCGATGCGCTTGATATCGTCGAGCGCGGCATAGGCTTCCTTGAACTTCCCCTTCGCCGCCTCGTCGTCGGCCGCCTTCAATCCCGCATCGATGATTGCCACGTTCGGGTCGGAGGGAGCGAGCAGGTCGCGCGCAGTCGCGGCCTTCTCGCGCCGGCGCTTGTAGGCCTCGAACTCCTTCGTGATCGAGCGGCGCTTGAAGCGGTGCTTTCCCGCGGTCGCAGCTTCAAGCCATTTGAGTTGTTCGTCTTCGAGTGCCATTGGCGTCGTTCTCCTCTGGCAAGTGCGGAAATCAGACCAGCGTTTTCTGGATCATCGACAACGATCGCCGAGCAGTGGAGGCGACCGCCACTTTGCCGAATGGATTGTCGTCCACGCGCGAGAAGAACGGTCCTTCCAGTGCCTGCTTGTAGGCGTCGATTACACCCATGGCCGATTTGCGCAGGCGGATGCGCTTGGGACCGTCCTCGGTGTTGGTAATGTCGTCCAGAACGTCCTCCAACCTTGTGTCGAAGGCGTCGAATTCCGCGATAAGATCATCGGTCGCGGCGAGGATCGCGTCGGTCTCTTCGTCATCAGCCGCCAATGCCGCGATCGACGCTCGGAGCTTGTCGAGTTCGGATTTCATCTTCTTCTTGGCGTCGAGCCAGACAATCCGCGATCGCTGGAACGCGACGGGAGACACCGGGGGCAGACCGGCCTCGATGTCCGTCTTGGGAAGATCGCCATCGGCGCGCGTGCCGCCGCTGCCGGACGGCGTGTAGTTCAAGTATTTCGTAACAAAGGCAATCTGGGCTGGCAGCAGTTTGGTTTCGGCCATTGGCACATCCCGCTTTCGTCGCGCAGCCAATTATCGTCCGGCTTTTTCCGGTGGGTCAAGAAAAGACCGACCGTACCTGCCTGCGGAGTCATGCGTGAATGGACAGGTGCTCGGGGATTTCTTCGCCAAGCGGTGTCTCAGGCAGGCTGGGGCTGCTGCTCCTCGCCCATGTAAAGCCGCCGCATGTCAACGAACGGGCCGCTCGTCAGCCGATCGAGCAGCGGTCCGTATTGATCCCGCTTCGCCGCGATCTCGTCGTAAAGCGCGCGGGGAGCCTGCGCTTCTTCGAGGGTTTCTTCACTGTTGATGTCGAGAAAGAGGAAGGTCAGGAGTGACTCGTCCGCAATGTATAGACGAAGTTCCACATCTTCGCCGACCGGCGCTTCGTCGATGTTGCGCATGACTTCAAGCTTGCAGAGCTCCACGATCCCGTCGTCGAGTTTCTCTTCACCAAGCAGGATCTTTTCTCGCAGCCCCTGCCAGCCGAAAGTAAGGCGCGGTGTCAGGCCTTCGCCCACGGCCTGCGCTTCTAAGGGGGCGGATTTTCCATAGGCGCTGTCGAAGCTTTCCTGTGTTTCCGGCTCGATCTCGCGGAAATCGACCATCCGCCGTGCCGGCATCGCGGCGATCCACTGGCCGTTGCCAACGTCAAGATAGCTGAATTCCGGCTCGAGCCTGAAATTCGCGCCGCAGTTCACGCATGGCACCTGTTGGAACACGTTTTCCAGGATCGCTTCACGAAGGTCCGGACGCCTGTCGGCGTTGACGCTGCCGACCGCCTCCATTGTCATCGTTTGGCCGCAAGACGGACAGGTCACGTTCATCGTTGTGAACAGGGACATGGGTCAGACCTCCGCCGGGTTCTTGAGTTTCGACAGCCAGGTTTCGGCCGGATGACCGTCGGCGAGCCGCCCAGTGTGATAGGCGGCATAGAGTTCAGAGAACCATTCGAGCGGCGACCTGAACTGGTAACCAGTCACACCTTTGCTGCGTTCTTCGATTGGGTAGCTCACCCAGTAGCCCGGCATTGACTCGTGATAACAGCGTCCCTTGATCTCGCAGGCCTTTGCGGATGAAGTCGTCTGCCAGGGATTGCGGCCCGAAAAGGTGTTCTCAAGCCAAGCCTTCACGGTGATGCGCCGTCGTTCCCATTCGTCCGGCTCGATGCTGTCGGGATTCGGGTTTTCCGGAACCGGAGGGTTGGTGTTATGCAGCATGACCTGTGTGACGTAGTCCTTGTCGAACTTGAAATGCTTGGCAATGACCTCGGCGAAGGGGCCCACGTCCTTGGACGGGTACTCCCAGCCGCCGAAACTGGGATTCTTGAGATGCCGATTGGTGAAGTTGAGCTTGTCGTCGACGGCGTGGCCCACTTCGTGAAGCGTATTCCAGTCGAAGCGGCGGACCTCCTTTCCGGGTTTCGGACGGAGGTTCTCCGGCACACCCTCGAGCTCGTAATCAAGGCCGATCCCGTAGGCGGCGCTGTACATGACGTCGCCTTCGCGCATCGTCATGACCTTGGTGCCCGGATGGTGGTCCGAGGCACCGCCGCCTTCGGCGACGCGCGTGACCCCTAGCAGGCTTTCGTTGGTCAGGGTGTCGGCGGCCGGAAGGAGGCACATCGCGTCATAGAGCGCGCGCATGTTCGGCCCCTTCTTGGCCTTGCCCGCGTCAATGTCCGGATCGTCGACGGTTCCGGTGACTTCGCCTGCCGCGTTCTTGTTCTCTTTCTCGAGCATCGTAAGCGTGCAGCCGAAACGTGCCTCGAATGCGACCCTTAGAACCACGCGTGTCGCGTTCGGATCGAGCGTTTTGACAATATCGTCGAAGGCCTTCTCGCCGCCCGGGCCATTGATGATCGCAAGCACCTCGGCCTCGGTGGGCGTGCCGTTGCCCGCCATCTTGGCCTGAAGCATCGCGCCGGCGTGGATCGCCTTCGCTTGGTTCACCAGGTTCTTTGCTTCCTCGTGCTTCTTGTCCAGCGCCTTGTTCTCGGCTTCCGTCATCCTTGTCCGGAATTCGACCATCTCGTCTTGGATCGCGTAGCGTGAGTCGTGCTCCTCCATCTCATCGATGAGCGGTCTGACCTGATCGCGGAGGTCCACGTAGAGGATGTGCGCATCAGCTGCCGCCTTGAGCGGATGATATTTCCGGAGCGCGTCCTCGATCGCCTTGCTCGCGTCGTCGGCCTTGCTGCGGTCTGAACGCAGCAGATTCCGGGCAGTACTGAGCCCGTCCAGGAGGCTCTGGGCTTCAGCGGACGAATAGTCCGCTTGCGGATGCTCGTTCTTGTGGCCCGAGACCAGCGGCCCGATAAGATCCACGGCGGTGTCGATCTCGCGCATGATCTGCGCGTGGTGCGCCATCTCCTTTCGGATCTCCACAAGTCCGACCGCGACGTCCGCGAGCGCGCTCTTGGCCGCATCGGCATCGCCGGGCAGTCCCGCCTTGGCTGCCTCGATCCTGTCACCGAGCTCCAGAAGCCTTGGCATGAGCGCCACGCCATCCATCTGCCGCACGATCGACGATATCTGTGCCGCGGCGTCATCGCAGAGCTTCGCCAGATCGGCGCCAGGTTCCGTCGCGTCGGTCGCGATCTTGCCGACGGCATCGGCGAAGCTTCCGACCGCGGCCGCATCGCCCGTCGCTGCACCGGCTTCTCCGATCGCTTCAGTCAGAAGATCGATCGCCCCGGTCCGATCGCCGCCGTCGGCCATGGCTACGGCGTTGGCCTTCTTGTTCCGCAGTCTGTCGAGCACTGGCTTCACGCCGTCCGCCTTGTCCGCCTCTTCGAGAGCATCGATCGCGACGTCCAGTTCCCCAATCTTGGTCACGTAACTCTTGAAGTCCGCGATCTCCGTATCGAGCGCGTTTGCGTCGGTGATGATTTCTTCCATCATCGCCTTGGCCTTGACGTAGTCAAAACGCACAGTTTCCCAGCTCTCGGCGGCCTTGAAGCGCTTTTCCAGCTCGGCGAGAGCATCGGTCGTCTTCGTATCAGCCGCATCGGCCACCGCAGCCTTCGCATCGAGCACGTTGCGAGTGTCGAGCTTGACCGGTTTGTACTCGCCCCACTGCTTCGCTGCCAAGATGGCTGTTTCTGACGACCAGTAGACCGGACCGTAGGCCTCCAGCGCGGCCTTGTAATTGTGCCGCGCGACGTGGTGGTTGAAGCTCGTGACGAAATCGTGCGTGCGCTTGCGCTGCGGGAACTGGCTGTCATCCAAATCCGGAACAAGGTCCTTTACCAGATCCCAGCGCTCCTTGCAGTGTGCCTGACGATTTGACTGAACGAACTTCTTGTAGTCTTCACCCAGAGCGTCGTAGGGGGCCACAAGCGCATCGCCCGCTTCCGCGATCGATTTCATCTTGCCGAGATCCAGCGATTTTTCCGCCGCCTCGAAGTCGGTCAGTACCTTCTTGAGCCTGTCGATCTCCTTGCTGCAGCCTGCCGCGTACTGCGGACCTTCGAGCTTGGTGATCAGATCCTTGACGTTCTTGATCTTGTCTTTGACAGCGTCGCGGGCGGCAAGCATCGCCGGGACCGCATTCGCAAGCGTGAGCGCCTCGGCGATCTTCGCCGTAGCGCGGTCAAAGTCGTAGACCTCTGGCTTTGCGAGGTCGGAGGCCTCCTCGAGCAACTTGTCGATCTTTTCGCGCTGCTCATGGATGCCGTTCTCTGGCGTGTCTGCGGGCACCACCTTGGCCTTGTGCTGTGTGTCCGCCGCGGTGCGCGCTGTCTCGTAGGCCTTCTTCTTCCCGGCGAGCGAGATGATCGTCTCGCAGATGGCGATGGCCGCCTCGACGCTTGATTTCACTACGTCCGGCCCGGAGTTGTCGTCGGACGCCCGTTTCATCGCGTCGTCGGCCTGGGTGAACTTCTCGCCGAAAGCGCCGGCGGCGTAGGTCTCGGCGGCTGACCGGATAGTGCCGTAAGCGGCGAAGGCTGCGGTGAAATTCTGCGTGTCCTCGCCCAGTTCCCGTTTGCCCGCTTCCAGCGACTTGACCGCGGCGAGCATCTTGGCGGCTTCCTCGACCCTCGCCTTGGCCGCTTCGACCAGGCTTGTCGCCGTTTCCCAGTCACGCTGCGCCACGCCCTTGCTGTAGGCTTCGGCCCGCAGCCGTTTAACTTCGGCGATCAGATCAGCGGCCTTTTCGCGATTGGGATCGGGAGCGATCGACTTGTCTGGGTCTTCCTTGTCTTCCTTGCCCTCGATCTTCTCGAGCAGCTTTCGGACCTCGTCGTACTTCGGGAAGAAAGCGGCGCCGAGTTCCAGTTGCTTGAGCATCGCGGCTTCGGACGCCCTGGAACTCTCAAGGAGCTGCGTACCGACGTGGTATTCCTTTCGGCTTGCCGCGCCTTCCGCCTGAGTTGCGTCGGCCTTCATGCGCGCAACGTATTCGCGCACCGCCTCTTCACCTGGCTTGCCCTCGAATTTCGCAAGGCGCGCTGCGTGATCGGCGCGCGCCGCGTAGTACTTTTCGGCATTCGTCTTGCGTGTCTTGATCGCTGTCTTGAAATGCCCGGACGTTGAAATGATACCGCCGGCCTTCTCGATCGCCTGCCCACGGTTTGTCCCGGCTTCGTTGGTGACCCCCATCAGCGCTTCGACGTCCTTGATGACCTTGTCGAGCGCAGGCAGATCGGGGTCGAGCGGCGCGTCCGCTGGATTGAGGCCGTCCTGCCAGCTCTTCAGTCCCTGATATTCGTTCTTGTAGTCCACAATTTGACTATTGACCCAGTTCGCGAAGGCGCTAAGACGCACTGCCTGGTCAATCATCGGCGGCATTTCGTTCAGTGCTTTGACCGCCGCGACGAAGTCGGGTGGTGTCTGGCTGGCCAGCGCCACCGCCGAATTCCGCTTCGCCTTCGCCTCGTTGATCAGGGCCGCAACGGTCGCATGCGCTGAGCCTCCGAGGCCATCGATCTGACCGATCCGTTCATTCCGGTCAGCCACGATCGCTTTGAACTTGCTGATGGCGTCGGCCAGCGTGATCGTTTCGCTGCACGCGTCCGCAAGCCCGGCGATCTGGGCCGAAGCGCCAACGTAGTCGTGGGCCGTTGCCTTGCCGGTCGCGACGTTGATGTCTCCCTGGATCACGTTGATCCTCGGGACGATATGCTGGGCGTTGCCCGCCTGCCTATGGTTGCGCAGCGTGGACAGGCGCGCCTCGACCGCCGCGAGATCGGAAAGCCATTTCTGCCGCTCGGCAATCGGGGTCTTGGCCGCCTCCTTGAGTTCGGCAACCTTCGTCTTCACTTCGGCCGCCGCAGAGTTCAGCGCGTATGCGTCGGTCTTGACCACGTTAGAAACGATCTGGTCGATGGCCCCGGTGATCGTCAGAAGTGCAGGTGGCAGATCGGGCTTGAAGGTCTTGCCAAGGCTTTCGACGGTTGCCTTGTAGTTGGCGACCTCCACGTCCAGCGCGGTCTTCGCCGCTGATACCGCGACAACGGTCCCAATGTTCTCGGCACCGGTCGGAGTCTCGTAGATCCGTTGGATGATCTTCTGCTCGGCAACGCCCTGACGGATGAGTTCCTCGACGGCGTCCAGGCGCCGAAGCGCGCGATCGTAGGGGGCGACCTCGGTGCGTTTGGCCCCGAGCGCCGCGGCTTCTTCGGAGTCCGTCCATGCCGTCTGAATTTCGGCCTTCTGTTTCACGAGAGATCCGAGAGCCTTCTTCATCGTCGGTTCGAGCCGGTCGCGCCGTGCCTGCCATTCATCGGCGCGCTGTCCGGCAAGAAGCATCGCCTCCACGACGTCGAGGGCGGCGTGCGCGCCGGGGATGTCCGGAACGTCCGGATTGCGGCCGACAATGTTGTCAGCTGTGTCGATCTGAGCCTTCATCGAGGCTGCGATCAGCTGCGCGCCAAACTTGTCGACATCGCGGCGGAGCGAGGTAATCCGGTCCTGTAGCGCGCGATACGAGGCAACCAGCTCTTCGTTGTAGGCCTTTTCGCGCTTCCTGTTGAATGCGCCGACCTTAATCAAGTATTTCTTAATGAATTCAATCTGTTTTGGGGTGAGCCCTTCGTACGCCATTCTGTCCTCGCACGTCTCACTTCTGAAAAGAGGGTAGCCACGAGCCGTCAGCGAGTCCAACGGAAACAGGTTTCAAGTCGCAACGCAGGCGCCAGTCGCGAACGGAGTTCGCCGAGGTGTTCAGCGTTTCGGCCATGGCCAGGATGAAACGCCGCCGCATGTGGCGCCGGTAGTGCGGTTCTCTGGCACCGAAAGTTAGTTGCCTGACGCAACAAATTCCCGGAGAGTTACGTTTCCGGCTTGGACCGTCGGAGCGCCTCTACAAGCTTCGAGCCGCATGACGGTCGGGGAACCTTTTGCTGCTCGACAGGCGATGCGCCCCTAAGAGGCGCTTGCGCACTGGGACGATGGTCGCCGCTTATCGAATACGTGCGTCGCTAGGCGCCCAGCGATTTGGATATCGCATCAAGCGACTTCTGCGCGGTCGACGCCACGGCGACGTTGACGAAGCCGTTGTTGGCGTCGACGTCGTTAAAGAAGTCGTCGCCGAGTGCCCGTTTGTAGGCTTCGATCGCGGCCTTCGCGTCGCTCTTCAGGGTTTCGCGCGCGGGTCCGTCCGGCGAGTTGGTGATCCGGTCGAGGATATCTTCGAGGCGTTGGTCGAACACGTCGAGGCGACGGGTCAAATTGCTGACTTCCGCTACCACGGCCGACAGATCCTCGTCGCCTGCGCAGGCGCTGATGATGGCGCTTTCGAGTTTCTTCATCTCGCTCAGCATCTTCGCCCGCGTGTTGCTCCAGAGAATTCGGGATTTCTGGAAAGCCACGACATCTTTCGGAATCTCGGTCTCCGCCGGGCCGGCATCTGCTGCGGCTTCGAGAGCAGGCTTGAGTTTTGCCGCGATGGTCAGGGCGGTCTTGAAATCGCCGGAATCTGCCTTTTCGACGGCCATGGCCCAGGCTGCTTCGAGTTTCGTCCGAGTCGGCGGATTGTGCGCGACTGCCCGGGCATAGAGATCGCCAAGGGGGCCCTGAAGCTTCGCCCAGGCAGCGGCCTCGGGCGATTGTTCCTCGCGTTGCTCCGCGCCGCCGTCATCTTCCCCCGCCGTGACGAGCGGTTGAATTCTCCGTGCCACGTCCAAAGCTGTCTTGTAGTCGCCCTTTCCGGCGGCCTGAAGCGCGCCGGCCCAGACTTTTTCCACGACCGGCGATTTCTCGTGCCCGGCACGAATGTATGCCTCGACGGGTTGGGACAGTTCGCTTTCGGCCTCGTGCCATTCGGCGGCGAGGGGGTCTTCGGCTGGCGACTGGTCCTCGTCATCCTCGTCCTCTTCCTGATCCCCGCTGGCCTGGAAGGCTTCGTCATCGCCGTCGTCGGCTTCCGCCCCGTCGAGCTGCGCTTCGTCCTCGTCGTCTCCATCGGACTCGATCAACTGGCCCTCGGTGTCAAGGATCACGACCTTCATCTTGAAGTCGTTGCGCGTCAGGAAGAGGCGCATGGCTCGTGCCATTCCGGCGGGGATGTCGTCTTGGCATGTGAGGGACATCACCTTGCCCTTAACCGACACCACGCCGCTTGTAACCTTGGGCGTGTCGCCAGCTTTCTTCGCGTTCCTCGCGAGGATTTCGGGCGATTTCTTGCGGTGCATGTAAAGGACCGAGTCCTCGGGCTTCTTGCCGAGACATAGGCCGAAGAACAATTCGCGTTTCCGTGCGACGGCGATCAGGTTCTTCATCTCGCTGAGTTCGTCAGCTTCCATCGGCATGGCTTCTTCCCTCTCGCGTGTTCTTTCCTTGTTCCGCCTGTGGGCGGAATATCCATTCGGTCTCTCTACGCCAGAAGCACTACCCGGCAGTTCCGGTCGCCGCATTCGCGCGCAGCGTCGTCCGTCTCCTGGTGGCGAAACAGCGGTATGGCCACCGGACTTCTCGCCGGTATTACAGCGTCTCCGTGTTCCGGTGCCTGGCGCATTCCTTGTCGTCTGGATGAAAGTATTGCGACCACTGTTTTCGAACGCAACAGACTTTTGGCGGCATCGATTCCGATGGCATGTTTCGGAATGGTTCGCTCAATGGTTTCTGCCGACGCAATCCGGCGGCGAGAACACACGCATTCCCCGTGCGCTGTCGCGTCACGGACAAGATCCTCACCATTTACCAACTGAAGCCCAGACAGTAATGTTTTCCCGGTCAGCAAGCGGGGTGCCGTGGCTTATCAGCTGTATTCCTATCAGGATATCCGCGTCCTCCATCTGGAACCGTCGACCCGGTGCCAGGCGGGATGTCCGATGTGCGGCCGGAACATCTCGGGCGGCAAGACGCGCGCGAACCTGCCACTGACCGATATCACCCTGGACAGGTTCAAGGAGTGGTTCGATCCCGACTTTCTGCGGCAGTTGAGGACGATCTCCCTTTGCGGGAATTTCGGCGACCCGATCATCACGCCGGAACTCGTGCCGATCCTGACCTATGCACGGTCGGTCAGTCCCAAGCTCTACCTGACGATGAACACCAACGGCAGCGCGCGAAAGCCGGACTTCTGGCAGGATCTGGCGCAACTTGGCGTGGTCGTGCATTTCGCGCTCGATGGGGCGACCGCCGAGAGCCACGCGCGCTACCGCCGTCATACCCGATTTCCGCTGATCCTCGAGAACGCGCGGACCTTTGTCGCGGCCGGGGGGCGCGCGGTTTGGGAAATGCTCGTCTTTGAGCACAACGACACTGAGGTGGAAGAGGCCGAACGCCTGTCGAAGGAAATCGGGTTCGAGGAATTCGTCCTCAAATCGACCAACCGCTTCTACGGTGAAGATCAGAAAGTGCTGGACGAGCGCGGCGGGCAAGTCGACGTCTTGAGACCGAGCGGCCGCTTCCCCCCCTCGCTCATCGGCGCCAACCGTCCTAGGTCAGGTGCACTGAGGACCTGCGGGATCGACTGCAAGGTGATGCACGACAAGTCCGTGTACGTCGCCGCGGACGGAATGGTGTTCCCATGTTGCTGGCTCGGGTCGTCTTTCATCGACCGGCCGGGGGTGCCGGATAGCCGTTTCGGTAAGCCCGGCCATGCCTATCTCGACCGCTATGAGGCGCTGCTGTCGATGGTCGGCGCCGAAAACCTGAATTTGGCGAACAATCCTTTGGCGGTGATCGTGAACCGCTATTTCTCGCATTTAGCGCGGGGCTGGCTGCCCGGCGAGCGGCGGCTCGAGAAATGCGCCCAGATATGCGGCACGACCGGAATCGACCCCTTTACGTCGACCTATGTGGCGCGAAAGGATTTGACCGTCAGCGCCTGAAATAGGCGAGGTTGGCCAGATACTCCGCCGCATCGACGGCGCCGTTGCTCGCGGGCAGTTCCTTACATGCGTCGCGGATCGCGGCCCGTTCGTCCTCCAGAAGCATCCGGTCAAGCGCGCGATCGAGGCCCAGCGGGTTGTGCATCCGGCAGGCCAGTGCGGCCCCCTTCAGTTCGGCGTAGTGCGCGCGGCGCCACTGTTCGTCCTGTTCGGGATTCTCGTTCGCGACGAAGACCGTCGGCAACGCCGCTGCAAGATTCTCGTGGAATGTGTTGTAGCCGCACGCGCTGACCGCGAAATCAAAGGCGGCGAGGTGGCGCGCGATCGGAAACACCCGAAGCCGGCGGACGTCCGGTCCTGGGTCGGCCTCGCGAGCATCCCTGATGAGCCATTCGGCGTTGACTAGCGTCATCCCGGGCCAGCCGCGGAGCTTCGTCAACACTTGCCGTCGCGCGGCAGAGAAGTCGAAGTTGTTCTCCGAGCCAAGCTGCATCAGCACGGCGGTATCGTCCGGCGCCAGTCCCAGATCATCGCGGGCCTCCTCCCGAGACAAGGCCTCGTCATCGCGCAGGTAACGGATCGGAGGAACAAGGATGGTTTTCTGCCGGTTGATTTGGGCCAGTCCTCGGTCGAAGGGCGCCGCAATCTCGCCCGGCTCGATGACCGCGTCGAAAAGGTCCTGCTGCCGGATGTGGTTCTCGCCCGTGCCCGGCGCCCACATCCCGCGGCGGAGCCACACCTTCCAAAGGTGGGGAAAGTCCCTCGTTGCTCGCATCATGCCATCGTAAGGCACATTGCCGTCGAAGACGAAGACGCTCGGCTCCACGTGCGCGATGAGGTGGCCGATCTCTCGATCGATGCTGGCTTGCCAGACGTCGTAATCCAGACCGACATTCTTGTGGTAGGTTATGTATTCGCACCGGATGCCGTCACGCTCGCCGACGGCGAAGGCCTTCGACATCGAAGCGACCACAGGCGTGAGCGTGTCGGGCAAGCGACGCGCCACGGCGAGCGCGCGCGTGAGGTGCCCCATCCCCACACCGTTCGAGGTCACGAAAAGCGCCGCTCGCTTTGTGGCGCGCGCCGGTGACCGGCGCGGCGCCGGGTCGCCAATCAGGTCGCGGACACGGTTCACTGCCACCCGAGGCCCGAAACGTTCAGCGACTAGTTCTCGAGCCATCGCGATCTGACGACTGCACGCGCGCGGGTCCGCGTGGAGTTCAAGCACCATTTCAGCGACCTTGTCTGGCTTGGCATAGATCGCCGCCTCCTGGAACAGCGGCCGAAAATCCTCTGGCAGGATGGGCACTGCGCCTGCGGCAATGGCTTCGAGGATAGACCGCCCGAAAGCTTCGATCCAGACCGGGCTGTGAAAGTAGACGAAGAAGTCGATGCCGGCCAGAAAGGTTCGGACCGGCATCGCGTCGAAGGGCAGGGTGCGCCAGCCTGCAGGGCGACGCCCGACTATCTGGTCGAGTTCCGGACCGTAGCCCATCAGCCGCACCACGATGTCCGGGCGGTCGGGATAAGCCTTGAGGAAGGTCTCGCGGTCGGCTGGCCATTTCGCCGGATCGGGGCGCGAATGGCGCCCGATCACCGGCCGCCCGGGCCGGAACCCTGTCCGATCGACGTGATAGTTGTCGCAGTCGATCACGTTCAGCCAGTCGTCGGGCGTCAGTGGCGGCGGCATCTCGACCCGCCGAAACGCATCTCGGACCTTGGGGCCCACAGGCGCCCAGGCGACGTCGCCGAAGAGATCCGTCACCACGCCGTGGATTGCCGCGGCGTCATAGGTGCCGGCGCCCAGACCGTCGGTTGGCGGGTGATGCACGACCATGCGGGTCATTTCCGCGCGGACGCGCCACGGCTCCTCGGGATAGTCATGGAATACTTGAGGGTGATGAAGAAGACAGAGGCGCGCCGAGACGGGCTCCCCCCTGGGTACCAATGTCACTTGCCCGGCTTCGACCAGCTGCGTGATGCTCTTGTTGACTGGGTGAGGGTACTTGAGTACCGGGCCCGCCACCGGCAAGAGCCCGACCGAATACCCGCCGCCGGCCAGTGCAGCGACCTCCGCGGCGATGGAGGTCGACGTACCCCCGGGAAACCTCGGGTCCCCCACCATCAAGACATCGAAATCCAACGCGAGACGTCCGAACAAGAAGTTGAAACACTGCGGAGAGTGGCGGAATATCCTTTGAGTGTCCATGCTTGTGCGGCAGGGGAGCGAACATCGCGGATGAGGCTGTCTGAACGAATACGGGCCGCGCGTGCGGCGGCAGCCCATGCCGTCCAGAGCCGGAATTCAGTGGCGCCGGCCGCGCGGGTCGGGCTCGTTGGTCTCGGTCCCGCCTGGAGAGTGGAGCCGGACGTCGAGAGGGTCGCGAAATGGGGAGTGGGTGTTCTTGGCCGAGAGGCGATCCTGATCACCAGTGGAACGGAGATCGCGCTGTTCCAGATTCCCGGAGTGATCACGGAGCGCATTCCCTATGATGACGCCGCGCCCGACAGGGACCGGCTCTACGCGGCCCGTAGGCTTACCGACCTCTTCTGGAAATGGCGAATTGGCGAAATTCTTCCGCTTGACGCGCCGAGTGCCGACGCCTGGGAGAAACTTCGCAACCATGCGACGGAACCGGATGGTTGGCCGCCGATGCGAATGGTTAATTCATAAATATAGTAACGACGCAGTTATTGGTGTAGCCTCTTTAGGGAAACGCGTGGCGTCGACGGAGGGCCTGAACATATGGCGAAAGTCTCTGAATTCGTTCTGTTCTGGCGCGCGTTTCTTGTGGCGCTGATCGTAGGGGTGCCCGTTGGCGGGACGCGGGTTCTGGCCAATGACGACAGCGACTGGGCCTTCGCGCTCCAGGCCGGAACACGCGATGGCTACGTCAGATATCTGCGCCGAAATCCGGCGGGCGCCCATATCGACGAGGCGATACGCTTGATACTCCAGTTCGACCTTGAAAATGCCGCTCGGCGGGCGGGCGGAGCGGCGCGTCAGGTGAGTGTCTACTAATTCGATTCTTTGTTCGGGGGGCAGGGCTATGCTTGCGGCGAAACCGACTGGGCGGCTGGTCTGCGTGACCGCCATGATCTTGATGGCGGGGTGTGCGCAAATCGCCGAACCGGACAAGGTGGGAACCTACAGGATCGAAACTGCGAATTTGGCGTACGAGGAACCGGATGCGCGCGACACGTCCCCGGTCTGGGTGAAGGGGGCAACAGCTGTTGAAGCCGCACGCGCCGTAGCGGCGGATCTCAGGCAGGCGGGGGTGCGGGATGTATCCGTCGACGAAGACCTTGCCGTTGTCAGCGGTTCGTCTCGGTCGGCTCAGTTCATCGATTGTGGCATAATCGATACCGGCGAAGGTCCGGACAGTCGCATACCCGGAACCACGGCGAAATCGGCGATAGCCGTGCCGGACGCGCAGCCGACCGGATTCGTGTGGCGTCTTTTCGACAGCAGCACACGCTTCGTTATCGCCATCCAGCCGTCCGGCAGTGGATTTGCTGCACACATCAGCGAGAACCACCAGGCTCGCCTTACAGTCCGGTCGACGGATAAAGACTTTGTGCGCCAGCGGGAGACGATAGAGTTCACCGAGGCACAGGGCGGGGAATTCACTTCCGGACTGTCCTGCGTATCCTCCGGCCTCGTTCGGCGCCTCATCAAGTAGCGACGTCGGGCGACCTTCCGAGCCAATACGCCGCCTCGCGGAACTGGCGCGTTCGCGGCGCGGCGTCGCTCCCGAGGCTGTCACAGTACACGGCGAAACTTTCATAGCATGCCGGAGGGACGTTTTCCGGCCGAAGCGACTTCACAAGGCGGCTTTCGGCGTCTGACAGAGACCGCACTTCGTAGCATCCGGCCAGGCGTACCGATCGCGCCAGCGCAGCCGCAGCGCGGGAAGCCTTTCCCTCGTCGTCCAACAGGTCCGAAACGTCGCTGAGCGCGTCGCCAAAATTGGTCGTGCCGAGAAGCGCGTGGCAGCAGCCGATTTGCCAGAAGTATCCGAACCGCACGTCCGCCCCGAGCGAGGCGCTCCAGGAGATGTTGGCCGCGGAGTCGCTTCCGATCCTACGGATCGTGGTTTCAAATCCGTTCCGCAGTGCTGAGGCGGGGTCGGGATTGGCGTACCAATGAGCCTGAACAGAGGGCAGGATGGGTTCGGGGAAGAAGTTCGGTTCCGCCGACCTTAGTGTGTCGAGGAGGCGTGCCCGAGGCCAGATGGCTGGACCATGTCCTGTCACGATTTCGTTCGTCACGGTATTCCGACTGAGATAGCCAAAGGGCGCGTCCGCTTTCATCATGACCGGCTCCAGCTCCATCAGCGCGAGAGTCGTGTAGGTCAGACAATCGGAGCCGACGATCAGCAGCCAGTCATCCGCGATTTCTTCGACCGCCGCCTTGATCACCTTCGGGTCCGTGGCGGCCGCGATTCTGGCCCCGGGGAATTGCGACTGAAGCCGCTGCGCGGCGACAGGGTTCGGATCCGCGCCGGCGAGCCAGAGGCAGGGAAGATCGCGGACCAGGTTCATTCTGCGGGCGTTCCGGGCGACGGTGCGACGAAGCCGCGTTCGGCCGAAAGCTTGTCGAGCATTCGGATACGGGCCGCGACTTCCGGCGTCCGATCGTCGAATTCGCCGATCAGCCGCGCGAGGTGCGACGGGGCGTATTTGTTTTCTAGCGCAACCGCCATTTCGTAGTTCTCTCGGGCCCGCTCGATGTCTTGCGGGACGCCGCGGCCCTTGTGGAACATTCGCGCGAAGTTGTTGAAGGAATTGGAGAGGTTCAGAATCTTGCCGATTTCGAAACAGGCCAGCGCGCGCTCCGGATCTTTGTCGACGCCTTGGCCAGACTGGTACGCATTGCCCATCAGGTCGATGCTGTGTGCGGCTCCTTCAGGCCGTTCGGATGAAGCAAGCATGGCGCTGTGCTCGGATGACAGGTGGAGCACCTCGAGGTCCAGCTCAAGCGCGAGGCGCTTCCCAAGGGCCCGGACTTCCGCTTCCAGATGGTCTGTGTCCCAAGTGAATCCCGATCTCGGGCAATGCCCGCTCTGACCGGCGAAGCGTTGGGAAATCAAATTGTCCCAAAGGTCATTGAACCACGCAAAGTCGTTGATGCGGTCAAGATCCAACCCGCCAAGCTGGCTTGCCAGAACGCCCATTCTTGCGCCGTAGATCATCCAGATCCCGTTCGTCGCATGGGTGCCGATGCTGCACCACGCCTGCAGGCGTGCGCGGCGACGATCGTGCAGGTGTCTTGCGAAGCCGCGGCCGAGATCGGCAGGAGAGGGAGGCAGGCTCACGCGAAGCCCTTCCCGATATCCGCACCGGAAGGCGTGATAGGCCGTCTCGGCTGGATGGGTCGTCGAGTAAGCCTGCGGAAGTTGAATGCCGAATGACGTCGGATTCGACGCCAGGCCGCGGCCTACGTCATGATCGAGCGAGCGAGTGCCGGCTGGCGCGGCTTCATGGGTTTGCATCGAAAGTACCATCGCGCGCGGCCAGCACTTGAGCGAGCCATTGCCGTAGGCGAGGCCGTTCACGACATTGCGGCTGGGCCAATCGATGCGGGTCCGCTGGTTGACGAAGAACTCAGGGATCTCGGCATCGGCGAAAGCCGGGGCTACCAGCGTGTCGGCATCGACGGTGATGAACCATTCGGCGCCGGCTTCCTCTGCGGCCGCCTTGTGACAGGCATCTAGCCCCTTGACGCCATGGACGCGTTTCGCGCCGGGGAATTTGGCGGCGAGATCTGCGAAGAACTCTTCCGCCCAAGGCTCGTCATAGGAAAGGTAGACGATGGGCAGATCGGAAACTCGCATCGGGCGGGTTGTCATCGTATCGACAGCTTTCCGGGGTCACTCGCTGACCAGGTTGAAGTCCAGAAGACCGTACTGGTCGATCCAGTCGAGCGCCAGCTGGGTTCCCTTTGCCACCTGATCATCAGTCATCTTTGCCTTGAGTGCTTCCATCTTCGTTATGGCTTCCGCCTTGTTTTCGTCCGAGGCGATGGTGTCGCGCAACTCGGCCGCCTTGATCGCGATCATGTAGCTCGCGTAGGCCTCGGGCAGGTTCTCTTCGATGCCACCTTCGCCCTGAAGCAAGTCGCCGATCTCGACATATGCGCCAAGAAAGTTTCGCTGGGCCGACAGACGGAAATAGGCCAGTGCCTGCCGTGCATCCTGCTCCACGCCCCAGCCCTTGCGGAAAGCGCGGCCGAGGTGAAATGCCGAGTAGGGGTTCCCGAGTTCGCTCGCCCGGCTCAGCCAGGTAATCCCGATGGTGGTGTCGGCCTCGACGCCATCGCCCCGCATATACGCCATGCCGATGTTATTCATGGCATCGGTCTGACCCAGGGCGGCCGCCATCTGGAAATGGGTAAGCGCGGTTGCCGGGTCCTTCTCGACACCTTGGCCGCGGCGGTAGAAATCGCCAAGCGCGGTGTGGGCGCTCGCAAATCCTGTGTAGCTGGCGATTTCGGTCCAGCGGCGGGCCTCTTCAAAGGACTGCGGAACGCCCCAGCCCTGCTTGTAATAGACACCCATCAGAACCCTCAGCGGCGCGTTGCCCATGAGTGCGCCTTTGCGTGCATAGCCGGCGGCCCGTTGCAGGTCCTGCGGGACGCCGAGGCCGAAGCGGTAGAGGTCGGCAAGTCCGCCATAGGCCCCGGAATTCCCCTCTTCCGCCGCACTGAGGTAATAGTAGCGCGCCTCGTCGTAGCGCTTTTCCAGCTTCAGCACGCGGGCGAGCAGCCCGAGGAGGCGCGGGTTCTTTCGATCTTCGGTCGTCGCCTCGATGCAGGCACGCAGCGCGGCGCGGGTGTTGACCAGATCATGAGGAACCGGTTCGACTAGGCCGTAGATGTCGCCGACGCCCGTGGCGAGGATATCGCAATCGGTGATTTCGTCCGAAAGTCCGTCCGGGACATTGGACGATCCGTAACCAGCTCCGATATCCATTTTCGGCAGATCGGCCGATCCGAGATTCCGCAGGATCGTCACCTGCTCCCGGGCGACAGCCGCCAGCGGGTGATCCGGATAAAGCCGCGCGAAGAGCAGGAAGTCGTTGGTGTCCGAGCTGTGGGAAATCGTCCGCCAAGCCGTGCTCTCAAGCGAGATATCGCCCGACACCAGCTTGGATTCCGCATCGTCGAGTTGCACCGCTTCGCGCGGCTGGATGATCATTTCCTCGCGCGAGTTGTCAATGAACCAGGGTGTCTGCGCGCCGCCTGTCGCGAAACGGACCTTGGCCCGCACGAGTTTGAGAACGTCGCGCAAATCCTGCCGCGGCCCTTCCAGAGTGGCTGCAAGGGCGGCTGTGAAGGGAGAGTTCGCGCCGCTACCGTCCAGTGCGACGGCTCCCGGGGCCGTCGAATAGGCGATGATCGCGTTCTGGGGGGCATCCACCAGGGCAAGGCCGGTCCCGTAAGCCCCATCGTCTCCGAACGGCGAGTTGCGGCAGGCGTCGAGGATGACGACGAGGTTCTTCAGGCCGGTCTCGGACAGCGAGCCGATAAGTCGGTTCAGCGGAAGCCCCTGTTTCTCCAGAAAGCCCGGCTGTGACGGGTCGAGATCGGTCGGCAAGACGTAGTTTACGCCGTTGAGCTGGAGCCCGTGGCCCGCGAAAAAGAAGACGCCGAGATCGGCGCCTGAGTGCTCCTTCTTCAGGATCGAGATCGTGTCGTTAAGATCGGCTTCCTTCGCATTTTCGAGCAGGAACACGTCAAACCCCATGTTCCGCAGCGAGGCCGCCATGGTTCGCGCGTCGTTCGTCGTGTTGTCGAGGCTCGGGACTGACGGGTTTTCGTAGGTGCCATTGCCGACGACCACCGCCCAACGCGAGCCTTCGGCCAGCGCAGCCGGTACGGTCAGAAGCAGGCAGATAAAGAACGCTGCGACACACTTTGCGAATTCCTTGCATCCGACGCTCAGGCGCATTTGGCAACCTCCCGTTCACGTGGCCGGACACTCACCGCCGCGTCTCCGACAGTACTGGTATACACCATGGAATTGGCACCGGGCAGATTTCTCGCAGTGGTTCCGGGCGCTTCAGTCATAGTCAAAGGCAAGGAAGTCCTCCTGGAACAGGCGTTTCAGATAGGCACGGTCGGTCTGGTTGACCTCGTCCGGGCGCATTCTGGGGAAGTTGCTCCTGTTCTCGACACCTATCGTGATCTCGACCTCCAGCCGACGAGACAGTCTTGGCCCGACGAGGCCGATCTCCTCGAGCTTCCAGATCTGATCGAGGGTTACACTGCCGTCGAGGCTTCTAACCATGTCGATCTGGGGGAAGAAGGCTGGATCGGCCAGCGTGTATTGCGAACGGATGAAGTCGCCGAACGACGTGGTGCCCAGAAACCCGCGCATCCCGATCCACCCGAGCGAGGGGCGCGCCGCGATGAGGGCAGCCCGCTCGGGATCGTCAGCCAAGCCGGTCGTCATGAGGCGGCGCAATTCTTCGAGTCCATAGCCTGCCTGGCGGCACTGCCAAGTGCAGAGCGTGTTCAGGAAGTTGTAGAAGGACACCGCGCGGTCCACCGGATGGCGGACCAGGGAAAAACTGAAATAGTCGTGGAAAAGCTCTCGCCCGCAGATCGCGACAATTTCCTCCACGGAACTGTGGTCGCTGAGGCCATACCGCTCCCGGAAGGCTTCGTTCATCGCCTCGCCAAGCGGCGTCGTTCCGAGGATTAGGTCGGACCAGGAGAGAGTCGGGGCGAGCGCCTCTTCAACAGAGGACCCGCCGGTCTTGGGGATGTGGACGAAGATGAATTTCTTGCTGTGCGAGATGATCATGGATGGCCGGTCATGCCCACGGGTTGGGGCGGTTATCCCTCATTGGCTTGCGGCCGAGGTTGTGATGAAGAAATAGACCCACTCTCCCTTGAAGCCGGGCGTTTGGGCGCGCGATGCGGCGACCCGCTTTTTCAGGAAGGCGAGGTAGCTTTCGGCGGGTTCCACGATGGGCCGCAGTTCATCGTAGAGCGGCACGGAAGTGGCGAAGGCAGCGGCGATTTCCTGTCCGAACGGCGGGCCGATCGTGATCCGGAGGCTAGGCTGCCCCGGCCGATCCCTTCCGACGCCGAACACGCTCCTGGCCGCATGCCGTTCGAGGGGGATGGTGGAGTTTGGCACCAGGTGAATGACTTCTCCGGCAGCATTGAAGAAGTCGACGTAGACGTAGGCATCGTAATCCGGAGCCGTCAGGTCGAACTGCAGGCGCTGGCCCTCGGTATAGTCGTATTCTGTTGCATGAGCGGTCTCGCCGATCAGGCGCGCGTTGGTGAACTGGTCGGTGGACTGCGGCAGGCCGACGTCGGCAATGCCGGTCAGGGCGCCGCATTGCGGCCTTGGAAGGTGGAGCAGGTTGGCAGTTACCGGCAGGCCATCGCCGACCTGGCTTCGCATCGCTTCGAGCACCGCTGCGCGCATCGACAGATCTGGCACATGGCCGCGCAGTTCGATCGTACCTGTCTCGGGAAGGAAGACCGCGGAAAGGCGGGCGCAGTCGACGCCAGTCAGGATGCCCGTCAGATCGTCGCGCACGCGTCCCGCATTCGAATCCGAGGCGTCGAGCGACTGGGGTGAGACGAAGGCCAGGATCGTGCTCAGCGCGGTCGGGTCCGTTACGATCCGGTCGCCGAACTGCCAGGCGAGTTCGGCCCTTGTATGGGTCTCTGGCAGCGCCAAAGGCGATGCGGCGTCACCCTCCGCGCGGGAGGTCGGCACTTCCACACCTTTCGCCGTCCTGGGCGGTACCCGCTGAATGTCCGGCGGCGCGGTCTCAGCGGACTGCCCTGTGGGTTCAACTGCCAGCGCGGTCCCCGCCGACGGTACGAGGGCCGCAAGTGCTGGTCCCGCCTCTGCGGCGTCAGGGCGGAGCGTGGCAGGGGCGGCGGGGGCGACCGACGGCACCGGCTTGGCCGAAGGAACCTGCGCCGAAAGCGCCGGTCCCGCCTCGGCGGCCCCGGAACGGAGCGCTGCGGGTTCAGCCGCGGGAACGAGCGCGGTCGCGTCGGATTGGGGAATCCGCCCAGCGGCAAGGGTGCTTCCTTGGGCTTTCCCTTCAGCGGCCAGCTCTGCGTCGGGAGCGCGCGCCACGGCGTCTTGGCTCCGGACTTCCTCGGTTTCCAGGTGAAGTCGGCTTTCTGGCGCTTTCTGGGGCGTCACGGGGTGTGGGGCGTAGGCCACGAAGACGATTAGCGCCGCGAGCGCGTGGGCCAGCAATGAAGCGGTGATCCCCAGAAGCCATATTCCCAAGTGGCGCATCACGCACCGCCCGGAGTCACGACGAGCACGATGTCGCGGACACCGAGCGCCTCAATCTCGGCGACGAGCGGCAGCACGTCTTTCATCTCCGCGTCGCGGTGCGCATTGATACGAACCCTGAGGCCGGGCCTGCCCGCGAGCTGCTGCGCAAGCTTGTCCAGCAGGTCCGACGAATCGCCCTTGAGACCATCTAGAGCGAGGGCGCCGTCCTCCGCGATGGACAGTGTCGCGCCGCCCGCGGGCATATCCGCACCGGTCCGGGCGATTGATGGTAGAACCTCGAATGGCGCTGTGGCGTCCATCCTTCCTATCAGCATGAAGAAGACAAGCAGGAAGAAGACGACGTCAATCAGCGCGACGATCGTTTCAGGCATCACCCGTTGCGTCGGTCTATTGAGCTTCATTCGACCGCCTCCAACTGCACGAGGCGAAGGCGCGTTGCACCGGCGAGCGTCAACATGTCCATTGCGCTAACCAGTTGCTGAGCGGTCGCGCGGCTCGAGGGAAACACGACGATAGAAAGGAGCGGGTTCTGGTCGACACTCGTGCGAACCTGTTCGGTGAGATCTGCCGGCGAAACCGCCTGGCCTCTCAGGAATATGCCGCCGTCGGCCGCGATCCGGACAAATAACGTCGTGGTTTCCCGGGGCATGTCCGCGTTGGCGGGGGCCTCGATCGCTTCAGCGGTATCGACGACGGGTATCATGTCGAGGTTGAGGTATGTCGAGGTCACCATGAAGAATATGAGCAGGATGAGCATCACGTCGATCATCGGTACCAGCGAGATCAAGTGGCGCCTCGTGTCCCTTCGGGCGAGCTTCATCTCTCGTCACTCCTCGGCGGCGGACGTCCCCGTATCCTCGACCAGGAAAAACTGCTTTACGGCGGATTCGATGTCATGCGCCGCACCGTCGACGCGGGCAGACAGAAGCGTTGCGCCTATGGCGGCAGGGATTGCGACGACGAGGCCGGCCGCAGTGGTCAGCAATGCCTGCCAGATGCCGCCGGCGAGGACACTGGCATTGGCCGCCCCCTCCGCGAGCGCGAGTTCCTGAAACGACTGGATCATGCCAAGGACGGTCCCAAGAAGCCCGAGAAGCGGGGAAATCATTGCGACGAGTTCCAGAAGTCGAAGGTACCGTCCCATCACCTCGACTTCGGCGTTGCCGCGCCGCTCCAATTCGGTTTCGAGAGGCCGCCTGGCTATGTTCGTAAGCGTTCCCTTCGCGGCGAAGGACACAACCCGGTCGGCGGGCGACCTGCCTTTCGCCAGAAGTGCGAGCGCGGCATCCCTCTCGCCACGTGACCATCGCCCGAAAGCCTCTTCGCGCTGCGTCCGGCCCGAACGCGCCGACAGAAGCTGAAACGCCTTCGTTGCCATCAGGGCGACCGAGACCAGCGAGAGTAGGGCGAGAATCCAGATGATCGGACCCCCGGCGGTGACCAATCCCCCGAGATTTCCCGTCATGGCTATTTCACCAGAGCGGCCGAAGTGCGGCTTTCAAGGGACACCATCGGGAAGCAGTCTGTTTCTTCCTCGTTCTGAGGTTTGCAGATTTCTATCGCATGAAGCAGGACTTCCGAGATGTCGCCGCAGGCGACTTCCGGGATTTCAAAAAGCTTGAGGGTCGTTCGCTCGACCGGGAGTGGCGCTGCGTCGATGTTGAGAAGCCGGTCGATGACGCCATTGCTGTCGAGGATGGCGAGAGACATCTCGAAGCCCTCGAATGCCTTGCCGCTGTCGTTGCGGAACAGGAAAAAAGCCCTGCACGACCCCGATTCCGCATCCTCGAACTTGTTGAGTTCCACGGTCAGCTTGCCGCTCTCGGCCGATGCCGGGGCTGCGGCGAGGTGCAACGTGATAACCAGACCGGCCGCAAGAAGTTGGATCGCGCGCGACATAGGTGTCTTCCTCTCCGCGGACACACCTGCAGATGAAAGGGGAATAGGGGTCAACGGTCAAGTCCCGAAAGACCCGTCCGCAAGTCGAGTCTCGGCGCAACAGGTGACTAGTCATTTGAATTTTCTGTGGTAGGTTTTTGGAAATAGGGAGAAACGGCCGAAAGCAACGGGCGCAGACTTGGCGCCATTCTCGGATGGGAGGCCAAATGGATTTGGAAGCGCTTCTTCGAAGCCACGGAGAAGATGCTCCGAGTGGTCCGAACCTGGAATACGATCCGGCGTTCACCGAAATGGAGATTGCAGCGCAGCGCGGCGAAGAACGTCAGATCGGCGACGAGATCCTTCCTGCTTCGGACCCGGATTACAAGGAAGTTACGGAAAAGGCGCTCTCTGTTCTGGAGCGGAGCCACGACCTGCGAGCGGCTATCTACCAGGCAGAGGCGATGCTGCAGCTTGATGGATTGCCGGGTTTCGCCGAGGCCACGTCTTACGTGCGGCGCTGCCTTGAGGACTACTGGGACACGTGCCATCCCCAGCTCGACGCCGACGATGACAACGATCCGACGATGCGGATAAATGCGGTCCTCGCGATTGCCGACGGTGACAGGATTCTCCGTGGTATTCGCCGGGCGCCCCTGACTGCGAGCCGGACCTTCGGAGCATACTCGCTGCGGGACATCGCCGTGGCGGATGGCGACATCGCCGCGTCTGCGGACATGGAAGACGTGGCTGACATGAGTTCCATCTCCGCGGCCTTCAAAGACACGGCCGAAGAACACCTGAGAAAACTCTACGACGCCGCCGATTCCGCGCTGTCTGACATCCGTGCGATCACCGCGAAATTCGACGCCGAAACGCCGGGGCAGGGCCCGGACCTCGACTCGCTGTCACGTCTTCTGGGCGAAGCGCGTTCACGGCTGAGCGACGCGCTGGGCGGGACCGAGAAGGCGCCCGAGCCGGGGAGCGCCAAAGCGGAAGATACTGCGCCCGCGCCAGTCTCGCGAGGTGGCAGTGGTGGGGGCAGCGTGGGTGGCATCAATTCGCCCGTGGACGTGCAGAATGCACTCGACCGCATAATCGCCTATTATCAACGTGCCGAACCGTCGAGTCCCGTGCCCATCCTGCTCGCTCGCGCTAAGCGCTTGGTGAATGCGGATTTCCTGTCTATCATCAAGGACATGGCTCCTGATGGGGTGGATCGCGTCTTCCTGATCGGCGGGATCGAGGAAGAAGATGACGACTGAAGAAACTGCGGCCGCCGGCGGCAAGGCGAGCGTGACAGAGGGACGTTAAGGAGCTTTAGACATGGCTGGAAGTTCTCAGAAATTCATTGCTAGAAATCGGGCCCCGCGTGTTCAGATCGAATACGATGTGGAGCTTTATGGTGCCGAGAAGAAGGTGCAGCTTCCATTCGTGATGGGCGTAGTGTCCGACCTCGCTGGCAAGTCCGAGGTCCCTCAGCCGACAGTCGCTGACCGGAAGTTCCTGGAAATCGATGTCGACAATTTCGACAGCCGGATGAAATCGATGAAGCCGCGCGCCGCTTTCACCGTGCCGAACACACTGACGGGCGAAGGCAACATGGCCGTCGACATCACGTTCGAATCCATGGACGATTTCAGCCCGGCGGCCATCGCCTCGAAGGTCGAACCGCTCAAGGAACTGCTCGATGCACGAACACAGCTGTCGAACCTGATGACGTATATGGACGGCAAGTCGGGCGCGGAGGAGCTGATCGCTAAGATCATGCAGGATCCGGCGCTTCTGAAGACGCTGGCCGCTCAGCCGGCGCCAAAGACGGGCAAATCGGAACAGGAAGGCTCGGAGTAAGCAATGGCCGAAAAAGAAACGGAAGCCGCAGGCGCAGCTGGCGAAACGGTATTCGGATCGTCGGATTTCGAAGCGCTCTTGCAGAAAGAATTCCGGCCGAAGTCGGACCAGGCGAAGACAGCGGTAGAGCAGGCGGTTAAGACGCTCGCTGAACAGGCGCTCAGCCATACTGCGCTGATCTCGGACGACGCGCTGCGCTCGATCGACAGCATCGTGGCCGAGATCGATCGGAAGCTGACGGAGCAGGTCAACCTGATCCTGCACCACGAGGATTTCCAGCAGCTTGAAAGCGCCTGGCGCGGCCTTCACTACCTAGTCAACAACACCGAGACCGACGAGATGCTGAAGGTCAGGGTCATGAACATCTCCAAGAAAGAGATGCACAAGACCCTCCGGAAGTTCAAAGGTGCGGCCTGGGATCAGTCGCCCATCTTCAAGAAAGTCTACGAGGAGGAATTCGGACAGTTCGGTGGCGAGCCTTTTGGCGCTCTCGTTGCCGACTACCATTTTGACCATTCGCCGCCTGATGTGGAACTACTCGGTGAGATGGCCAAGATCGCGGCCGCCGCCCACGCACCGCTGATCACCGGCGCGAAGCCATCGCTGTTCCAGATGGACAGCTGGTCGGAGCTGGCCAACCCGCGCGATCTCACGAAGATATTCCAGACGCCCGAATACGCCGCCTGGAAGTCGCTTCGCGAGAGCGAGGACAGCAAGTACATCGGCCTCGCCATGCCGCGTTTCCTCGGTCGTCTGCCCTACGGATCGAAGACCGATCCGGTCGACGGGTTTGCTTTCGAGGAGGACACCGACGGTGCCGACACCTCGAAGTACAGCTGGGTCAACGCGGCCTATGGAATGGCCGTGAACATCAACCGTTCGTTCAAACAGTTTGGCTGGTGCTCGCGCATTCGCGGCATCGAGTCGGGCGGCGCCCTCGAGAACCTTCCGTCGCACACCTTCGCCACGGATGACGGCGGCGTCGACCAGAAGTGCCCAACCGAGATCGCCATCTCGGACCGGCGGGAAGCGGAACTCGCGAAGAACGGGATGATGCCGCTCATTCACCGCAAGAACACCGACCTCGCAGCCTTCATCGGTGCCCAGTCGCTGCACAAGCCGGCGGAATACGACGATGACGATGCGACGGCGAACGCCGCTCTCGCAGCGCGGCTACCCTATCTGTTCGCGACCTGCCGTTTCGCGCATTACCTGAAGTGTATCGTTCGCGACAAGGTGGGCTCCTACAAGAGCAGAGAGGACATGCAGGCTTGGCTCCAGAAATGGATCAACCAGTATGTCGATCTGAACTCCGCCACTTCGCCCGAGGAGGTCAAGGCGCGCCAGCCGCTCGCAGCGGCGGAGGTTATCGTCGAAGAAGTCGAGGGAAATCCCGGCTACTATTCGTCCAAGTTCTTCCTGCGCCCGCATTACCAACTCGAGGGGCTGTCGGTCTCGCTCCGCCTTGTGTCCAAACTTCCAACAGAGAAGGGTTGATTCCCCTTTCTAAACAAGCAGATGAAAGGAAATAGATCCCATGGCTTTCGACGCGTTCTGCTATTTTCTCGATAAGAACGTTAAGGGGGAAACCCAAGACAAGGAGATGAAGAGCAACGGTGCCTTCGAAATCCTCAGCTTTGAGATCGGCGCCGAAAACAACATCAACATCGGATCGATCTCGGGCGGCGGCGGCGCCGGCAAAGCGACCTTCAAGGAACTGACGATCACCAAGAAGACAGACACCGCGTCGTGCGAGATGTTCTCGCGACTGTGCGACGGCACTCATTTCGATGACATGGTCATCGTACTGCGCCGGTCCAGCGGCGGGGCCAAGTCCGGTCTGGAATTCCTGAAATGGGAATTCAAGATGGTCATGATCCAGGATATCAGCTGGTCGGGTTCGGACGGGGACGACATCTGCGAGGAAACCGTGGTCATCCAGTACGGTGCCATGAAGGTGACCTACACCCAGCAGACCGAAACCGGTGGCGCAGGCGCGCAGAAGTCCGCCGAATGGAGCCGCGTGCTCAACCAGGCCAACCTCGCCGTCAAGTAACGGCGGGCGCAACGGAACAGAACGCATTCTTTGCGACGGGCGCATCCTGCGCCCGTCCAGATTGACACTGACCGGAGATGAGCTTGAGGGCCGAAGAATTCCTGAAATCGGGCGATCTGGATGGCGCACTTTCGGCGCTGCAGGACTCGATACGCGCCAATTCCGCGGACGCCAAGCTTCGCATATTCCTGTTCCAGTTGCTCTGCGTGCGCGGGGAGTGGAACCGGGCCGTAGCGCAACTCAAGCTTTCTGCGGAACTTGATCCTTCAGCGGTGCCAATGGCTCAAACCTACCGCGAAGGCATAATCTGCGAAGTCTACCGCGAGAAAGTCTTCGCGGGTGAAAAGGCACCGCTTGTCTTTGGCGAACCGCAAGAATGGGTCGCCTTGATGATCGAGGCGACGAAGCTTCAGGCGGCGGGTCAGGCCGCCGAAGCCGCCGCTATCCGGGTGCGCGCCTTCGATGCAGCGCCGGCTGTTTCCGGAGAGATCGACGGCAAGCGCTTCGAATGGATCGCCGACGCTGACATGCGGCTCGGCCCGCTTCTCGAAGTCATTGTGAACGGCCGCTATTTCTGGATGCCGTTCGGCGCGATCTCGGCTGTCGAATTCGACGAACCCGCGGACCTGCGCGACATCGTCTGGACGCCGGCGACCATAACGCTTGCCAATGGAGGCGATGTCGTGGCGCTGATCCCGACGCGCTATGCCGGAACGACCACTCGTGGCGGCGCATCGGAGAAGCTCGCCCGGTCGACGGTCTGGGAAGATCTCGGGCACGATACTTTCGCTGGGGTCGGACAACGGCTTCTGGCGACGGACTTCGGCGACGTGGCTCTCATGGACGTGCGCAAGCTGCGGCTCGACGCGGCGGGCGCTTGGGACACTGCGTCCGATGTCTGACAAGACGATCACAGAAAGGCTGCAGCCCTCACTCCTAGATCGACTTACGGATAACGATCCGGGACAGAAAACGGAGCGGCGGGACGACCGCATCATCGACATCCGCGGTTTGCGGGACATTATACAGCGTGATCTGGTCTGGCTGCTGAACACGAGCAACAACAGGATCGACCCGGACCGCTATCCGAACGCCGCGAACTCCACCCTGAACTTCGGCATTCGCGAAGTTGCTGGAGATTACTCGACTGCCGAACGTGCGGAAATGATCCGGAAGTCCATAGCAACGGCGATCCGGACCTTCGAACCGCGCATCTTTCACGGTTCGGTAGACGTCCAGCTTCGGCTTGGCGAGGAGGAGCGCGAAACCATCGTCACCTACGACATACGCGCCGACATGTGGGCTCAGCCGCTGCCGCTGGAGCTTTATCTCCGTTCACAGGTCGATGTGACCACCGGCGAACTCAATCTGGAAAGGGTCGGCTGACGCGGACATGGACACTCGGATACTCAAACACTATGAAGCCGAGCTGGCATTCCTCCGCGACATGGGCGCGGAATTCGCGCAGGCCTATCCGAAGATTGCGGCCCGTCTCGGAATGGACGAGTTCGAGGTCGTCGATCCCTACGTCGAGCGGCTTCTGGAGGGGGTCGCCTTTCTGTCGGCGCGCGTCCAACTGGAACTTGAACTTCAGTACCCGGCGCTGACGAGCCATCTTCTGGAAATCGTCTATCCGCATTATCTCGCGCCGACGCCGTCCATGATGGTCGCCGCGCTCGAACCGGACCTGCAGAACGCCGCGCTGAACGATGGATACGTGCTTCCACGGCATTCAACACTTCGCAGCGTGCTTGGCGAAGACGACAAGACGGCCTGCGTGTTCCGCACCGCCAGCGACGTGACGCTCTGGCCCGTGACGATCTCCGAGGCTGAGTACATCGATAGCCGGGGCGAGGTCCTCGCCGCAGGTGTGTCGCGCGGAAACGAGGCGCGCGCAGCCATCCGTCTCCGGCTCTGCCGATCCGGCGGCCTGCCAATTTCGGAACTCACGTTGGACAGTCTGGTCCTGTTCCTCGGCGGGCAGGAAGGCAAGAACTGGAAGTTGCTTGAACTTCTGTCAACTCAGGTGACCGGCCTCGCCGGCCGTTCGACGAATCGGCGCGCGGACTGGACCACGGAACTGCCGAACGGAAGGGTGCGGCCACGGGGATTTGAGCCGGAAGAGGCGCTCCTGCCGGCGCCGCGGAGGTCATTCGAGGGCTACCGGCTCCTCCAAGAATACTTCGCGATGCCGGAGAGGTTCCATTTCGTCGAGTTGCAGGACCTTTCGATGGCTCTGGCGCGCGCCGAGGGTGCGGACGTCGACTTGTACATCCTGCTGCGCGAAGGCGACCCGGGCATCGCGGCCAGTGTCACGCCGGACGCCTTCATCCTGAACGCGGTTCCGGCGATCAACCTGTTCCACCGGCGCTGCGACCGCATCCACGTGACATCGAGTGACATAGAACAGCACGTCGTCGCCGACCGCACCGCGCCACTCGACTTCGAGATATATGCGCTCGAGAGCGTGACGGGGGTCTCCGCCGGCGGCGAGGACGACGTGACCTTCCGACCGTTCTATTCCGCTGATGACCTGACTGCCGCGGGGGAAACGCATGCGGCGTACTACACCCAGCACCGAAAGATGCGGGAACGATCTGAGAAAGAGCGGCTGAAGGGGGTACGCACCTCGTATCTCGGCTCCGAGCTTTATCTCGCCCTGGTTGACCCGAAGCAGGCGCCATACAGCGCCGCCCTAGATCAGCTGGCGATTACCGCGATGGTGACCAACCGCGATCTGCCGCTTCTGCTGCCCAATGGCGCGCGCGACATCTTTCACTTGCCCGATGGCGGGCCGGTCTCCCATGTCAGCACACCCGTCAGCCCGACTCGCCCGCGATCGATCCTCGGGCAGGGGGACACGGCCTGGCGCCTGATAAGCCATCTGAGCCTGAACTACCTGTCGATCGCAGAGACTGGCCAAGGCGACAGTGCGGCCGCTCTGAGAGAGCTCGTCGGGATCTATGTGCCCTCCGGCAACCGGGTGCTGGAGAAGCAGCTCGAAGGGCTGGTCTCTGTCAGCACCCGGCCGATCGTGCGGAGGATGGCGGACGAAGTCCTTTCGACTGCCGTCCGTGGGCTCGAAATAACCATCCTTTTCGACGAGAGTTTCTTCGAAGGAACCAGCGTCTACCTGCTTGGCGCAGTGCTGGAACGGTTCTTCCGGAAATACGTATCTATAAACAGCTTCACAGAAACGGTGCTTGTCACTCAGCAGCGCGGGGAGATCGCCAGATGGCGTCCGGAGGCGGGTCTGGGACGGATCATCTGAGCCACCTTGAACGGCTGAGCGCGTCCCCGGAAAAGTTCCATATCTTTCAGGCCTTCAGGGTTCTGGATGCGGCTTTTCCCGATGCGCCGAGGATCGGCAAGAGCCGTCGGCCGCGGGAAGACAAGGTACGCTTCGGCCAAGAGGCGGAACTGTCCTTTCCACCGTCATCGATATCGGAATTCCGTCCGCCCAAGGATGACGCTCCGGGTCGGCTGACCAACAGGGTCTTCGGCCTCTTCGGGCCGCACGGACCGCTGCCGCTGCACCTGACGGAATACGCCCGTGCGCGGCTTCGTCATCATCACGACCCGACATTCGTCGCGTTCGCCAACATCCTCGTCCACAGGATGACGACGCTGTTCTACCGCGCGTGGCTGTCCGGTCAGCCAGCGCCGAGCTTCGACAGGGGTGACAATGACTCCTTCGAAAGGAAGATCGCCTCGATCAGCGGCCACATCGGCGAATCGCATAGGGGCCGTGATGCTTTTCCCGATCTTGCGAAGCGGCACTTCGCGGGCCTGCTCTCCCAAGGCCCGAAGAATGCGCATGGCCTGGTCTCGATCCTGTCCGCGTTCTTTGGCGCGCGCGTCCAGATCCAGCAGTTCGTCGGCAGTTGGCTCGAACTTGAGGCGGGTGACCAGTGGGAGCTCGGCCGACCGGCGGGACTGGGGCGGACGACCTCGCTGGGAAGCCGGGTCTGGTCGCGTAACGCTAAGTTTCGGATCAGGATCGGGCCTTTGTCGCTTGATGAATACAAGCGGCTTCTGCCGGGCGGCGACTCACTCGACCGGCTGCGATCCATTGTGCGAAGCTACGTAGGGGACTCCCTCGACTGGGACCTGAACCTCGTTCTGGTCCGCAACGAAGTCCCGCAGGCAATTCTCGGAAATACAGTCCGCTTGGGCCAGACAAGCTGGATCGGTACCCGCAAGACGGACAATGATGCGGATGATCTGTATCACGAACCCAGTCGCGATACCGAAACCGGAACCATCAGGTTAGGGGAACGCTCATGACAGAAATCAGCCGTGTCGCACTGTTCGGGAAATTGAACGCGCTGGGCTACAAGGCCATCGAGGGCGCGACGGTCTTCTGCAAGATGCGGGGCAACCCTTACGTCGAGATCGTCCACTGGCTGCACCAGATCCTCAACGGCCAGGACAGCGACCTGCACCGGATCATCCGACATTTCGACCTCGATCCGGGGCGCATAGCCAGCGAAATCACCGCCGCGCTTGATGCCTTGCCGAGGGGTGCCAGTTCGGTCACCGATCTCTCCGCCCACCTCGAGGACGCTATGGAGCGGGCCTGGGTGTGGGGGTCGCTTCTCTATTCGTCGAACCAGGTCCGGACCGGGCATCTTCTGCTCGGCATGCTCGAGACGCCGAACCTCAGGAACATCCTCAGGACGATCTCGCCCGAACTCGCGAAGATAAAGGGTGGCGAACTGGCAGAGGGGTTCCATAAGATCACCGACGGTTCTCCCGAAGACCGGATGCGCCCGCAGGATGGCTCGCAGACCGGCGGCGGCGCAGAGCCAGGTGAGGCGTCGGGCGCGATCCCTCCGGCTGCCATGGGCAAGGAGGAGGCGCTCGCCCGTTTCTGCACCGACCTGACCGAGGCGGCGCGGGCTGGCAAGATCGACCCAATCGTTGGCCGGGACGAGGAAATTCGCCAGATCATCGACGTCCTGATGCGGCGGCGGCAGAACAACCCGATCCTGACCGGCGAGGCCGGTGTCGGCAAGACCGCCGTGGTCGAGGGTTTCGCGCTCCGGATCGCGCGGGGCGACGTCCCGCCGACACTTCAGCAGGCACGGCTTCTGGCGCTCGACGTGGGCCTTCTGCAGGCCGGCGCCAGCATGAAAGGTGAGTTCGAGAACCGGCTCCGCAGTGTCATCGACGAAGTCCAGGCGTCGACAACGCCGATCATCATGTTCATCGACGAGACACACACCCTTGTCGGCGCCGGCGGCGCGGCCGGGACGGGCGACGCGGCGAACCTTCTCAAGCCTGCGCTCGCGCGGGGCACGCTCCGGACCATCGGCGCGACGACCTGGGCCGAGTACAAGAAGCATATCGAGAAAGACCCGGCCCTAACCCGGCGCTTCCAGACCGTGGTCGTCGAAGAACCGAGCATCGAACGCGCGGTGATGATGCTGCGCGGCGTGTCGGGGGTTCTTGAAAACCACCATCGGGTGCAGCTTCTCGACGAGGGTATCGAGGCGGCCGTGTCGCTGTCGGCGCGCTACATCCCGGCGCGGCAGTTGCCGGACAAGGCCGTGTCCGTGCTCGACACCGCCTGCGCGCGGGTCGCGGTGTCGCAGCACGCGCTCCCGCCCGAGTTGGATGACGTCCGCAAGCGGCTGGATGCGCTGAATACAGAACTCGACATCATCGCGCGCGACGAATCCGCTGGCTACGACGTCACCGAGCGTCGTCAGCGCGTGCTCGACCTCAAGGCGGATCAGGCGGCCCGTGCGGCCGACCTTGAGAAACGCTGGGAGGCGGAAAAGGCCGTCGTGGCTCAAATCCTCGACCTCCGGTCCCGACTCCGTGCCGGCGGCGCGGCCATCGACGACCCGCAGGCGGCCGATGGCGCTGAGGCATCGGGAGACGTACCGGCCACCGAGGACCGGGCCGCGCTGATGGCCGAGCTTCTGGCCAAGAATAAGGAGCTTGCCGCACTTCAGGGGGAAGCGCCGCTGATCCTTCCCATCGTCGACGCTCAGGCGGTTGCCTCGGTGGTCGGCGACTGGACTGGCATTCCGGTCGGCCGGATGGTGCGTGACGAGATCCAGACCGTCCTGAACCTTGAAGAGCATCTGGCGAAGCGCGTGATCGGACAGGATCACGCGATGAAGATGATCGCGAAACGGATCCAGACGAGCCGCGCGGGCCTTGATAACCCGTCAAAGCCGATCGGGGTCTTTCTGCTCGCCGGAACCAGCGGTGTCGGCAAGACCGAAACCGCGCTGGCGCTGGCCGAAGTCCTTTATGGTGGCGAACACAACGTCATCACGATCAACATGTCGGAGTACCAGGAGGCGCACACGGTCTCCAGCCTCAAGGGGGCCCCCCCGGGCTACGTTGGCTACGGCGAGGGCGGCGTCCTGACCGAGGCAGTCCGGCGGAAGCCATATTCGGTTGTTCTTCTTGACGAGGTTGAGAAGGCTCATCCCGACGTCCATGAAATCTTCTTTCAAGTCTTTGATAAGGGCATGATGGAGGACGGCGAGGGGCGGCTCATCGACTTCAAGAACACCCTGATCCTGCTGACATCGAACGCCGGGACCGAAAGGATCATGGACCTCTGCGCCGACCCGGAGCTGATGCCGGATCCCGAAGGTATGTCCAAGGCGCTGCGCGATCCTCTCTTGAAGGTCTTCCCTCCCGCGCTTCTGGGACGCCTAGTGACCATCCCGTACTATCCGCTCAGCCCCGACATGATCGGCAAGATCACCCAGCTGCAGCTCAATCGGATCACGAAGCGCGTTCGGGAGAGCCACGGGGTGCCTTTTGAGTACACCGATGCGGTCGTCAATGAGATCGTCGGCCGGTGCCAGGAACTGGAAAGCGGCGGTCGGATGATCGACGCGATCGTCACGAACACGATGCTTCCGGACATCTCGGCCGAATTCCTCCGTCGCATGATGGAGGGGGCCGATGTGTCCAGGGTAGCCGTCGACGTCAAGGACGGTGAATTCACCTATGCATTCGAATGAACTGAGGTCGGACATTCCCAAATTGCGCCGCGCATTCTAACCTGAAGAAGTGGCCGGACGAGGAACAGGAGGCTCGCGTGGCTGATTTGGTTAAGAAAAAATTCGTTGTTGATACGGTGATAAACCCGTTCGGCGAAACGAGGACGAAGAAGGCGCCTGACTGGTTCGAGGCCCGGCCGAAGCTTCTCAAATCCATTACCGGCATTTCGGTCAAGAGAACGCTCGACCTCGACCCGAGAAAGTGGAAGACCAAGGACCTCGTCGACGGGGTTTACGCGGTCGCACGCTACGAACTGGCGCTCTTTTCCAGCCAGCTCAGCTCAATCGAGAAGGACATCTTCAAGTCCCTTACCAAGGACGAGCAGAAGAAAAAGAAGTTCTCCAAGAACTCCAATGAGAGCAAGGAAGAAAAGAAGGCGCTGGATGACGCAGAGTCCGAGGTTGAGAAGCTCTACAAGAAGACCGTGAAGGACATCGAGAAGAAAGTCTCGCTGGCGCTTGACGAGGTCGAATCCGACAAGGGCGACAACAAGAAGGCGCTCGCCGCCGGCAAGGAGGCGATCAAGAAATTCAACAGCCTCGACTTCAATGCAATGTTCGACGTCCCGTTCGATGCCGTGATGCTGCACCTCAACGATCTCGCGGCGAAGCTGAAGGGCGGCGGCGAGAAGAAGATGTGGGAGAATGCCAAGGCGGGCGTGGCCACCGCGGAGAAGGTTTTCGCCGGGACGGCGAAGACGGCGCAGAACATAGTCAAATACCTGCTCGACGCCGGTGGCAAGATGGCGGACGACGCAAAGGCGAACCCGGCCCTGCAGAAGGTCGGAGCGTCGATCGAGGAATCCAAAGGCGTAATGACCGCGCTATCGTCGGCGATCGACGAATTCGAGACCGACATGGTCGGGATCCGCAAGCTCATCAAGGCGGAAAAGGCCGACGAAGCCGAAATCTCCAAGGTTGCGGCCGAATTCAAGAAAAAGCATGGCGGAAAGAACTCTGAGGCACTGGCTGCCATCAAGGCGGTTCAGTCCATCAGCAAGGAGTTCAACACGGCACAGCGGCAGATAAAAAGATAGCACAGCCAAGCGTCTCGGCCGAAGAACGTTCGAGATGCCCGAGAGGCCAACGGAAATTATGACGATGTATCAGACCGCCGATGAATCGAGTATGTCCTTCCGTTCGCGGCTTCGCGCCTGGCTCGAAACTCCGAAAGTCCGGTATTCAATCCTCGCCGTGATCGTCTTCAACGCCGTCACGCTCGGCCTGAGTACCTCCGATTTCGTCAGCCTTCATACTGGCGGCTTCCTGAGACTGGTTGACCGAGTGGTGCTCGGCATTTTCGTTACCGAACTACTGCTGAAGTTCTTCGCCTACAGGCTGTCGTTCTTCCGGGATCCTTGGAACATCTTCGACTTCGTCGTGGTGAGTGTAGGCCTTTTGCCGCAGACCACAGGCCTTTCCGCGCTTCGAGGCCTGAGGGTCATCCGAGCGATGCGCCTTTTGTCGGTCGTTCCGCAAATGCGCGCCGTCGTGCAGGCGCTGCTCGATGCCCTGCCTGGCATGGGCGCCGTCATCATCATGCTTTCGATCGTCTATTACGTCTTCGCAGTCATGGCGACGATGATGTTCGGCGATGTCTTCGACGAGTGGTTCGGCACGCTCGGCCGGTCGCTCTACTCCCTCTTCCAGATCATGACCCTGGAAAGCTGGTCCATGGGGATCGTGCGGCCGGTGATGGAGGAATTCCCGTATGCTTGGGCATTCTTCGTACCGTTCATCATCATGACGGCCTTCTCTGTTCTGAACCTGTTCATCGGTCTTCTGGTGAACACCATGCAGTCGGCGGTGGAGGCCGACACAGAGGAGGAATTCGACACTCTTCGCCGACTCATCCGCGATGAAACCGACCTTGTGGACGCGCATGTTCTGGAGTTGCGCGAAGAACTGCGCGCGCTTGTCGAAAAACTCGGGGTGGATAAGGAGGGTAAGGGATGAGTGGCAGTCAGAAATTCCTTTCCCGCAACCGCGCCCCTCGGGTGCAGATCGAATATGACGTGGAGCTCTACGGATCGATCAAGAAGGTGCAATTGCCCTTCGTGATGGGGGTCATGTCCGATCTTTCCGGCAAGTCACCGAAGCCCAGCGTTGCCGAACGCGCCTTTCTGGAGATCGACGCAGACAACTTCGATGACCGGATGCGCAGTGTCGCTCCACGGGCGCAATTCTCGGTGCCGAACACCCTGACGGGCGAGGGCTCGCTGTCGGTTGATCTGACCTTCGAGAAGATGTCGGACTTTGGCCCCGAAGCCCTCGCCGCGCGCGTCGACGCGCTTCGCCCGTTGCTCGAGGCTCGCACCCAGCTCAGCAACCTCATGACCTACATGGACGGCAAGTCCGGAGCCGAAGCGTTGATCGAAAGAATCCTCGCCGACCGTGGGTTGCTGAAGGCCCTTGCGGGGACCGGGGAAGCGGCCCCGGACGTGGCGGGCGTCCTGTCCGACCTAGCGTCGCAGGCGCCCGCGGACGTTGAAGGCGACGACGGCGGCCGGGATCGCACGCTGAGTGACCTGACGGCGAAGGGCTCACCGGAAGTGCCCTCGGAGCCGGCTGTCGAAGATGTATTGTCTACCTTGAATCAACCCGAAAGCGTCGAGGAGGACAGCAGCGCGGATGACGCCTTGGCAGCTCTGCGAGCGGCCCCAGTGCCCGAAAAAGAACCGGATGACGAATCCGACGGCATCCTTTCCGGTTTGGCGCGGCAGGCCACGGCGGAAACGGGGGATGTGCCCGCCGCCGCCGCCGACATTCTCGCGGGCGTACCGCGCACGTCAGGGGATGTTGCGGAGGACAAGACGGACGACATCCTATCAGCTGTCGCTCCCGCACCGGATGAAAAGCCCGTAGGGCGGTCGATCGAGGACGTGCTCTCGGGTATCGAGGCAACCGAAATTCCGACTGCAGAAGAAACCCAAGACGATGTCCTGAGCAGACTTCAGTCAGCTCCGCAGCCCGATGCGGGAGAGAGTGACGGAGTTGACGACATACTGAAAGGGCTTGGGCCGGTCGATGAGGCGCAGGGCAACCCGGAGGATGACCTGGATGACATTCTCGCCGGGATCGCTGACCCCCCCGCGGCGGAGACCGTGGGAAGTTCGATTGATGACGTGCTGTCCGGGATCGAGGCGAGCGAAGTCGATGTCGCTGATGATCTGAACTTGTCAGCCACGGACATCGGTTCCGTGAGAGAGACCGCTCCCCTCCAAGATCGTCTCGCCGATGCGTCCGATGAAGACAACGACCTGGACGCGTTGCCTGCCGGGATGGATGCCGATGCCGACGGCCCGGCGGAGACGGAAGTTGCGGCCGCGCCGGAGCCGGAAGACGACCTGGACGCGTTGCTTGCCGGGATGGACGAGGATGCCGGCGGCCCGGCGGAGACGGAGGTTGCGTCCGCGCCGGATCCGGAGCCGGAAGACGACCTGGACGCGTTGCTTGCCGGGATGGATGCCGATGCCGGCGGCCCGGCGGAGACGGAGGTTGCGTCCGCGCCGGATCCGGAGCCGGAAGACGACCTTGACGCGCTGCTTGCCGGGATGGATGCGGATGCCGGCGGCCCGGCGGAGACGGAAGTTGCGGCCGCGCCGGAGCCGGAAGACGACCTGGACGCGTTGCTTGCCGGGATGGATGCCGATGCCGGCGGCCCGGCGGAGACGGAGGTTGCGGCCGCGCCGGAGCCGGAAGACGACCTGGACGCGTTGCTTGCCGGGATGGACGAGGATGCCGGCGGCCCGGCGGAGACGGAGGTTGCGGCCGCGCCGGATCCGGAGCCGGAAGACGACCTTGACGCGCTGCTTGCCGGGATGGATGCGGATGCCGGCGGCCCGGCGAAGGTGGCAGCCGCCTCTCCTCAGGAGCGGCCGCAGTCCGGATTTGGGGTCCTGGCAGCCCCACGGCCATCGGCGGAGGCACTCGACCGCAAGAAGTTCCGGATGGCGATTTTCGGCGACTTCAGCGGCCGAAGCGCGCGGGGCGTGATCGAAACCGGAGCAGCGTTGGCAAACCGGCGGGCGATCAAGCTCGACGTGGACGAAATCGACGAGGTCATCGAGGGCTTTGGAACAACTCTCATGCTGCCGCTCGCGGCGGATGGCATCAGCGTCGCGGTTCCACTGGGGGAATTGGACGATCTGCATCCCGATGAGCTTTTCGAGAACGTGGAGATATTCGCCGCGCTCGCAGGCTTGCGCCAGCAATTGAAGACTGGCTCGATGGCGGAGAAAGCCACCGAGCGTCTTCTCGAATGGAGTCGGCAATACTCAACCCCGGTCGCCGTGCCCCGACGTTCGGCAGCCACTTCGGTTCCGGCGGACCGTCGGCTCAGCGATTTCCAAGCCCTCATCGGCGACACGAAGGCAGCCCTGTCACGTTCCTCCCCGGTCGACGATCTGATTGCCAGGATCGTCGGGCCCCATATCGTTAAGGCACCAGACAGTGGCGTGGCTCCAATGCTGGCCGCGGTCGATGCGGCGCTCGAGTCCGCAATGTGCCTTGTCCTGCACCACCCCGAGTTCCAGGCGGTCGAGGCGCAGTGGCGCTCGCTCGACCTTCTGGCAAGGCGCATCGAGACGGATGAGAAGCTTGAGATCGTGCTCTTCGATGTCTCGGCGGAGGAACTGGCGGTCGATCTTGCCGCGGGAAGCGACCTCGCGCAGAGCGGCTTTTTCGGCCTGCTGAATTCCGCGCTCGACCCCGAAACCGGCGATGGAGGGTTCTCCGCGCTATTTGGTCTGTACGGATTCGAGGAAACGCCGCCTCACGCCGAAATCCTCGGCCGGATCGCGAAGGTGGCATCTTTCGTGGACGCGCCGTTCTTCGGCGCCATGTCCCCGGCCTTCCTGGATGTCCCCATGGAGGAACGTCACCCGCTTGTCGCGCAGGCCTGGGACAGGTTGCGCGCGCTACCGGAAGCGGCATATGTCGGTCTCGCTTCGCCCCGGTTCCTGTTGAGGTTGCCCTATGGTGCGAAGTCGGAGCCGATCTCAGCCTTCCCCTTCGAGGAGTTCAACGTCCGGACAGGGTTGTCCGGAATGCTATGGGCAAATCCTGTAGTCCTAGTGGCAATCCTGCTTGCCGCCACCTTCAAGAAGGACGGAAAGTCGATGTCGCTCGGCAGCCTGATGACACTGGGCGACATGCCGTTCCATTACGTGTCCGACCGCTACGGGGATCAGGTTGCCTTGCCATGCACCGATCGGAACATGACCCAGGACGCGGCGCAGCAGGCGCTGGCCCGTGGATACATGCCTGTGCTTTCGCCGAAGGGCCGCAACGAAGTGAGGCTGGGTTCCTTCCGTTCACTCGGCGGCAGCGAAATCGCCGGACCCTGGGGCGCCGCCGCCCCGAAGCCCACGGGAGACGGGGGCGGAGGCGGTCTCAGCATCGAGATGGAGATCGCAGCACCAGCCGAAGCCGCGCCTGATGCGGAAGCGTCGCTTGATGAACTCCTTGCGGGGTTCTCGGGCGGGCCTGCCCCTTCGGACGATGGCGGCGCCGAGGACATGGATCCGGAGCTTGCCGCTTTGCTGGAGGGATTGTGATGACTGCATTGGGCCGCGGAGAAGAAAGCGGGAACGAACCGCCGATCATCATTATCTCGATCGATCGCAAGAGCTACTTTCTCTACAAGGGCGAGGACCATCTCAACCAGCTCCTATTGGCGGATGGCGACTTCCCCAAGCCAGTTCTCTGCGTCCATTTCCGCTCCAGTCTCGACGTCAAGCTCGTCCTTGGAGAAGGGGTCAATGTCTCTCGGTTCTGGGGCATTCATCCCCAGATCATAGAACGGCTTCGGGAACTGGAAGAACTCATAGAAACGGAAACCTAGGTCTCTAGGCACCTCCTCAGGAAGGCGAACCCGAATGGCGGATACCGAAATCACATATGCAAATCGCTCGGTGTGGATGGGTGGAGATTATGGCAACAGCAAGATCTTTCTGAAGAACGCTCGGGTCGCAGAGGGTCTGAGCAAGCTTACTGAAACCAAGATCGAGTTCCTGTGCTCCGACCATTCGCTGGACCTCGGAACGGTGGTCGGCAAGCGGATGTGGCTGGGGCTCACGGCAGAGGACGACAGCGACAGGTTCTTTTCCGGGGTCTGTGTTTCGGCGGAGTATATCGGCCCCCACGGAGACTTCGCGCATTTCGTGGCGGAAGTGCGCCCTTGGCTCTGGCTGCTGACGCGCACGCGCAACAGCCGGATCTTTCAGGAAAAATCCGCACCTGACATCATCATGGAGATCCTGAGCGACCACGGCTTTTCGTCGAACGTCGATAAGAAGATCTCTGATCAGTGCAGCGTTCGGACCTACTGCGTGCAGTATCGCGAGACCGATTTCGACTTCATTTCCAGGCTGATGGAAGAAGAGGGGATCTATTATTACTTCGTCCAGAGCGAAAAGCAGGAAAAGCTGGTTCTTGCGGACAGTGTCAGCGCGCACCAGCCCACACCGGGCAAGTCGACCATCGATTTCTTCCAGGCCGAGGAAGACTATCGGCGTCGCGAAGATCACGTGTTCGAATGGATCACGGCGGAACGCGTTACGTCTGGAAAGGTCACGCTGAACGACTTCGACTTCGAAGTGCCGAAGTCAGACCAGAAAAAAGTGAAATCCATTGCCAAGGGCCTGCATTCCTACAAGAATTTCGAAATCTACGATCACCCCACGCGGTCGCTGGATGGCACGGCCGCAGACAAGTTCACGCGCGTTCGGATGGAGGCCGAAGCGGTGAAGCACAAGCGCGCCCATGGCGTCTGCAACGTGAAGACTTTCGGAGTGGGACAGACCTTCAGGCTGCAGAACCACTCCGCCAGGCCCTCTGCGAATGGCGATTACCTGGTCATAGATGCCGTCCACGATCTGCAGATCGACACCGAATACGACACGAAGGAACCGCTGATCGATCACCGCATCAGGCGCGACGAGCGGAACAAGGATACCTACCGTTGCGAATTCGGGGTCATCCCGAAGAGCGAACCCTTCCGCGCGCCAATCGTGACGCCCTGGCCGGAGATATCAGGGCTTCACACAGCCATCGTCACCGGACCTTCGGGCGAGGAGATTTACACCGACAAATACGGCCGCATCAAAGTCCAGTTCCATTGGGACCGGAAGGGGGAGAAGGACGACAAATCAAGCTGCTGGGTCCGGTGCGTGATGCCTTGGACCGGGAAGAACTGGGGCATGATCTCGATCCCGCGCATCGGGCAGGAGGTTGCGATCCAGTTCGAGGAGGGAAACCCCGATCGTCCGATTTGCAGCGGCATGCTTTACAATGCCGACACGATGCCGCCCTACACATTGCCGGACAATATGACCCAGACGGGCATCGTCACACGCAGCACGAAGACCGGGTCGACCAGCACGTTCAACGAACTGATCTTCGAGGACAAGAAGGACGCGGAGTTCGTCCGCCTGCAGTCGGAAAAGGACTACAAGCAGATCATCAAGAACAACGCCGACATCACCGTCGGGATGGAAAAGAAGGACAGCGGCGACCTGACCCAGACGATCTACCGCAACAAGACCGAAACTCTCGAGACCGGCGATCACAGTTTCACCGTCAAGGACGGGAAGCAGACGATCTCGATCAAGAAGGATCACACCGAGACGATCGAGGGGAAATCCACCCAAACGATCACGGGCGACACGACGCAGACCGTGAAGCAGGGCAATCTCACGCGCGAGGTGTCCCAAGGCAACGAGAGCGTGACAATCAAGATGGGCAACTTCACTCTGAAGACGTCCATGGGAATGGTGACCGTCGAGGCCATGCAATCGATCACCCTGAAGGTGGGCGGGAATTCGGTAAAGATCGATCAGTCGGGAGTGACGATCGACGGTACGATGGTCAAGATCAAGGGCAAGGCGATGCTCGAGGCGCAGTCGCCAATGACGACCGTGAAGGGCGATGCCCTTCTGACGCTCAAGGGCGGCCTCACCATGATCAACTGAGGTAGCTCATGTCAGACCGTTTTGCCAATCTGAAGAAGCTCCCCGCAGCGCCGGCCGCACGCCTTCTGGCGTCCGCGAACGCCAAGCTCGAGGCGAAGCTCGAGGCGCCTGCCAGCGCACCCGTTGCGACCGTACTTGCCGAGCTCCAGGACAAGGAGGCCTGGATCGACATGCTGCGGCTGCTAGCCATATCCCTGCCGTCCCGCGAATGCGTTTGGTGGGCGTGTCTTGCCGCGCGCGACTTGGTGGGTGAAAATCAGACGCACTGTCTGAAGGCTGCGGAGACGTGGGTCTTCGAGCCCAATGACACCAACCGGGAGAAGGTGCGCATGGCGCTGGACAATGTGGATGTCGACGACGACACGGCGCTCTGTGCTACCGCCGCGCTCTATGCGCCGGGGAATATGGGTTCCGGCGATCTGGCGGAATACGAGGCGCCGCCCGGCGCGGTGTCATCCTGTGCCTTCGGTATCAACGTGATTTCTCTGTCCAAGGCTGAAGACCTGAACAGCTGGACGCAGCACCTGATCGACCGGGCGCTGGACATCGCCCGCGGCGGCAGCGGCAAGATCGCGCCGGCGACCGGGCCTGCCCCGGCAGGAGGAGCCTGATGCCCGGATTTCCCCAAGCGCGCATAACCGACATTCACACCTGCACCGTGCCCGTTCCGCCGTTTCCGTCACCGATCTTGCCGCCCGGTGCGGTGACGGTTCTGGTTGGTAAGCTTCCGGCGGCACGCGCGCTGGTGGACATGGCGCTGACCGGTTCGCCGCCGGTGCCGCCCGTGCCGCACCCCTTCCCGAAGGGGTCCCTCACGGTATTGATCAACAACATGCCGGCGCTGCGGATGCTCGACACCTGTGCACAAGGTGGGCCGATCATCAAAGGCGAGTTCACGGTCTTGACGGGTTAGGAATGAGCAGTCTGGCAGTCACACTACGTTTTCAATCCACCGGCGCCGTGCCTGGCTCCGGTCAGCCGGTGCGTATGCGCGGGCCAAGTCTGACGATCGGTCGCGGCGACGAAAATGACCTGGTTCTCCCGGATCCCGACCGTCTGATTTCAAAGCGGCACTGCGCGATCGAGGATCACAACGGAAACATCGTCGTCATCGATTTCTCGACTAACGGCACCTTCCTGAACTACGGCAAGATCGCGCTCGGGACGACTCCCACTCCGCTGAATGACGGTGACATCCTGTCCCTGGGTCCCTACGAGCTTGTGGTGAGCATCGTGTCCGCTGGCGGCGGTCAACGGATAGCCGACCCGCTCGAGGAGGGGCCAGTGTCGCCCGGGGTCGCCAACAACGCGCCAGGCGTGGACGATCTTCTCGACGCACCGGGCGATGGCGGCGATTTCCTCGACGAACTCCTGGGGGGGCGTGAGCAACCTGTTGGTCCTCGTGGGGTCAACCGGGAAGAGCCTGACGAACACGGTCTCTTGCCGCCACTCGGCGAGGATGACGATACTTTCGGGACCAAGGCCGATTCCGGGCCGGGGGTGAGCATGCCGATGCATTCTCCAGCCTCCAGGGATCACTTCGCGGCTCCGCGTCAGTCGCAGCCCCAAAACGTGGTTCCCGATGATTGGGATGACGATTTCCTGACTCCGAAACCCTCGTCATCGGACCCCTTCGCGCGCCCGATGGACACCGGCTCGGCCGGAGGTGCGGCATATATTCCCGACGACTTCGGGGACGACTTTTTCGATTCCGGGGCAGGGGACACGCCTTCGGAAGAGGTGCCGCCCGCCAAGCCAGCCGAACCCGTTGCGCCCGTGGACCCGGTTCCGCCGGTCGAACCTGGCACCCCAGCCGCTGTGCCGCAGGCGCCGTCGCCTGCGGGCGGCGCATCGGATGTAGCTTCCCTTGCATTCCTGAATGCCCTTGGGGCATCGGACGTCCGCATCGACGACGCTGAGCTTCCGGCGACGATGGAGCGTCTGGGCAAGGTCCTGAGGACAATGGTGGAGGGGGTGCGCGAAATCCTCATGACGCGTACCTCGATCAAGTCGGAATTCCGCATCGAGCAGACGGTGATCCGTTCGGGCGGCAACAATCCCCTGAAATTCTCGATCAGCCCGGAACAGGCGATCGAGGCGATGGTCCGGCCGACGCCGAAAGGCTACCTCGAGGCGACGGAGGCCGCCGATCAGGCGCTACGCGACATCAAGGCGCACGAGGTGGCGGTCATGACGGGGATGGAAGCCGCCCTGAAAGGTGTCCTCGCCAAGCTCGATCCGGCCCGGCTGGAGGAGAGGATCGCGACGCGCGGCGGCATCGGGGACGTTCTCAAGAGCAAGAAAGCCCGATACTGGGAAACCTATGAAAAAATGTATGCGGAAATCGCCGATCAGGCCGAGAATGATTTCCAGGAACTCTTCGCACGCGAATTCGCGCGCGCCTATCAATCACAGCTGGACAAATTGAAATGACCGACAGCACTAGGTGGGACCGCTGATGTCCTGGGACAGCAAGGTTCTCTGGACAGAAGGGCTGTTTCTTCAGCCGCACCACTTTCAACAGGCGGACAGGCATACCGAAAGCCTAGTAGCCGGGCTTGCTCGTCGGGTGTCGCCCTATCTTTGGGGTGTAAGCACGCTCGAGATCGACGAGGAAGCGCTGAAGATCGGCCAGTTCGCGCTGAGATCATGCACGGGGCTGACGCCTGATGGCGTGGTGTTCCGCGTGCCCTCGGCAGACGACCATCCGCCGGCGCTCGACGTTCCGGAAACGGTTAAGGACTGCGTGGTCTACCTTACAGTGCCACAGCGGCGCCAAGGCGCTCTCGAGGTCGACATGAGTGGTGTCGAACTCTCGGCGGCGCGGTTCCGGCCGTCCGAGCTGGAAGTGACCGACGTCACGAATTCCGGCCGCAAGGGGACGACGATCGCCATCGGAAAGCTTCGCCTGCAGTTCGCACTGGAGGTCGACGACATCTCGGACAGACTGGCAATTCCGATCGCCCGGATCATCGAGGTGAGGCCGGACCAGGAAGTGGTCCTCGACAAGGGCTTCATGGCTTCCTGTCTGGACGTTCGCGCGGCGGAGCCCTTGGGCGGATTCCTTCGGGAGTTGTCCGGCCTGCTCAATCACCGCATGAAGGCGCTTGCAGGACGGCTCTCGGAGAGCGGCGATGCTAAGGGTGTGGCCGAGATCTCGGATTTCCTCCTTCTTATGTGCGTGAACCGCATGCTGCCTGTCGTCCGTCACCTGACGAAGATCGACAATGTGCACCCGGAAACCATGTACCGGGTCTGCGTCAGCCTTGCGGGTGAGCTTGCGACTTTCATGACCCCGGAGAAGTCCGCGCCTGAATTTCCGCCCTATGCCCATACGGCACTGACAGCCACCTTCAATCCGGTCATCAAGGTCTTGCGCCAATACCTGTCTTCGGTGCTGGAACAGACGGCGATCTCCATTCCGTTGGAGCCACGGAAGTACGGGATCAGCGTCGGTGTAATCGCCGACCGGAAGCTGCTTGGCGGTGCAAGCTTTGTGCTGGCGGTCAAGGCAGATATTCCCGCCGAAACGGTTCGCCGCCACTTCGCCAATCAGGCGAAGATCGGTCCTGTCGAAGAGATCCGGCAACTGGTCAACTCCGCGTTGCCGGGTATCCCGCTGAGGCCCTTGCCGGTCGCTCCGCGGCAGATTCCATATCACGCGGGAGTGGTCTACTTTGAACTGGACGGTGACAGCCGTCATTGGGCTAAGATGTCGACGTCAGGTGGTATCGCCGTTCACGTGTCCGGCGATTTTCCTGGGCTGACGATGGAGCTATGGGCGATCCGGCATTGATGAGCGGATATTTTGCCGCTGGGCACTGGAAGCTGGGGATGACGTAATGTCCGATGACCCATTCGCTGAACCGGACGACGCCGACCGGACGGTGATCAAGCCGAATCCCGGCGGTCGCCGTACGATTCCGCAGACGCCCCCGCAGTCGGCCTCGCCCGCGCGGCCACAGCCGGCGGCGGGACCGCAGGAGGAGGCCGGGTTTGGAGTGCCGAAATCGGCGCCCCAGGAGGGCGGATCGACGGCAGAGACCGCCGTAGAGCAGGGCATGACCGGGATGAACCGGCTCAATGCGGCTGCCTCGACGCTCTTCTCGCTGGTGAGTCGGATACGAAACCGCGCTCAGCACATGGACCCCGAGAAGCTCCGGCGTTCGGTCATCGCGGAAGTGCGCGCGTTCGAGAACCTAGCCTTGCAGTCGGGCGTCGACGCACAGGACGTCAAGATCGCCCGTTATGCGATCTGCGCCACGATCGACGATGTCGTACTGAACACGCCCTGGGGCGGTCATTCTGTCTGGGCCCAGCAATCCATGGTCGGCACGTTCCACAAGGAGACGGTCGGCGGAGACCGGCTCTATGATCTGCTGGCGCGGCTCGAAAAGGACCCCGCAAAGAACATTGACCTGCTTGAGTTCCTCTACCTCTGCCTCTCTCTGGGCTTCGAAGGGCGGCTTCGCGTCGAAGCGAATGGTTCAGAGAAGCACATGCAGATCAGGCAGGGTCTGGCGCGGATCATTCGGGGCCAGCGTGGCCTAGTCGAAAGGGACCTCTCGCCGCATTGGGTCGGGGCGGAGGTGCCGCACAAGGTCCTGTCCATCTGGAAACCTGTCTGGATCATGTCCGCGATCGTCGCCGTCTTCCTGTCCGGCAGCTTCATGACGCTGTCCTACTTGCTGCAGCAGTCAACCGGGCGCGTCCTCGGTCAGCTCTCTGCACTCGATTCCGGCCAGGTCGCCGTGCTTCTCAGACGTGCGCCACCTCCGCCACCTCCGTCTCCGCCCCCGGTCGAGCATGTCAGTCGGATCAGCGGTTTCCTTCAGGAGGAGATCGAGCAGAACCTGGTGGAGATCTTCCAGGACAACTCGACCATCACCGTTCGGATAGCGGGGGCTGGGATGTTCGGATCGGGGTCCGATACCGTGAAGCCCGCCTACGACCAGATTCTCACCCGGGTTGCGGAAGCGCTGAACGGTGAGCCGGGAAAAGTGATCATCGTCGGACATTCCGATAACGTGCCGATCCGCTCGTCGCGCTTTCCATCGAACATGCACCTCTCGCTTGCGCGTGCGGAATCGGTGATGCGCGCGATTGCACCACAGCTCGACGACCAGTCGCGTATTTCCGCGGAGGGGAGGGCAGACAAGGAGCCCATCGTGCCGAATGAAACGGCGGAAGGACGGGCGAAGAACCGAAGGATCGAAGTGGTCCTCGTCAAAGAGGACGCCACATGATCATCATTCGGATGTTCAGGAAACTCGGATCGGGCATTGCCATCACGATTCTGGTCGCGCTCGCATTTAGCCTCGCGGCCTGGTTCCTCGGGCCCCTTCTGGGCTTCGGCCAGTCCTACCCGCTGACATCGCCTGTTTCGCGGATCATCTTCATTGGCGCCGTCTGGTTTCTGGCTTTGCTTGTCCTCCTCCTTATCCTTCTGCAGCGGTCGCGGCGCGACAAGGCGATGGCCGAGGAAATCGTCGAGATGGTCGAGGCGGTCGACGAGGAAGACGAGGCGATCAAGGACGAACTCAACGAGCTGAAGGGAAAACTCCGGACGGCTCTTGCGGCACTTCGGAAGTCCAAGCTTGGACGCAGACACCTTTACGAGCTGCCCTGGTACGTCATGATCGGTCCGCCGGGCGCGGGCAAGACCACCGCCATCGTGAATTCCGGGCTGCAGTTTCCGCTTGTCGATACCGTCGGCAAGGAGGCGATCGGCGGCATCGGCGGAACGCGCAACTGCGATTGGTGGTTCACGAATAACGCGGTGCTGATCGACACTGCCGGTCGCTATACGACGCAAGATAGCGGCGCGGCTGAAGACAACGCTGCCTGGACCGGTTTTCTCAAGCTTCTTAAGAAATACCGCAGGCGCCAGCCGATCAATGGCGCGATAGTCGCGATTTCGCTTTCAGATCTGACGCTTCAGGATGAGGTGACCCAGAAGAGTCACGCTGCGGCGATCCGCAGGCGCCTGCACGAACTGCGGGACACGCTCGGGGTTCGGTTCCCGGTTTATGTCGTCTTTACCAAATCGGACCTCATCGCCGGCTTTACCGAGTTCTTCGATACGCTCGGCAAGGAAGACCGTGAGCAGGTATGGGGATTCACGCTGCCGTTGCCGAAAAAGGCCAAGGCAGAATTCTCCCCTGTCGCCACGTTCGACACGGAATTCGGCCTGCTTCTTGGTCGCCTCAACGAGCAGTCGCTCGAGCGCATGCAACAGGAGACCGATCCGCAGCGCAGGAGCCTTATCGCCGGCTTCCCATCCCAGGTCGCCACCGTCCGGGCTACAGCCCGGGATTTCCTCAATGAGGTGTTCCAGGACAACCGGTTCGAGCAAAGGCACCTGCTGCGCGGTATCTATTTCACGTCGGGCACTCAGGAGGGCACACCGATCGATCGCCTCATGATGGGCATGGCGCGCACTTTCGGCATCGGGCGGCAGGCTATCGGTTCCGGCCGGGGGACCGGACGGTCCTATTTCCTGACCCGACTCTTCGAGGGTGTGATCTTCCGGGAAGCGGGGCTGGTGAGTGCCGACGACAAGGTCGAAAGGCGTTACCGTTGGTCGCGCCGTGCCATCGTCGCCGCATCGATCATGGGCGCGCTCGCGCTGAGCGCGCTCTGGGGCAGAAGCTACATGGGCAATATGCAACTGCTCGCGGCCACCGCTGAAAAGGTGGACGAGTACCGCGGCGCGGCAGGCCAAATTCCCCGCAGCCCGATCGAGGACAGCGACCTTCCGAGCGTCGTGCCGGCGCTGAACATCCTTCGCGGACTTCCTGCCAATCCTGCCGCGTCCGATCCTGAACCCGAGCGGTCGATCACCTATGGTCTCTACCAGGGTGACGTCCTCGGCAGCCAGGCACAGCAATCCTACCGCGCGGCCTTGAACGAGCACTTCCTGCCGCGGCTGCTCCTGCGCCTCGAAGATCAGATCCAGGCCAATATGAACAACCCCGACTTCCTCTACGAGGCGGTCAAGGTCTATCTGATGTTGGGCCAGCAGGGGCCGATGAACCAGAGTCTGGTCAAGGAATGGATGAACCTCGACTGGAGCATCGCCTTCGAAGGTCCCGGCCGGGCTGACCTGCGTCAGGATCTCGCGAACCACCTTGATGCGCTTCTGTCGCAGCCGATGGATCAGATCGCGCTGAACGGCCCGCTGGTCGAGCAGGTCCAGGGGCTGCTGTCCGAGATGCCACTCGCACAGCGTGTGTACAACGGGATCATCAATTCGCCGCGGGCGAAGGACTTGCCGCAGTGGCGCCTGACTGACATTGGCGGACCGGCGATTTCCCGTGTGCTGGTCCGGTCCTCCGGAAAACCGCTGAACGAGGGGATCGAAGGGATCTTCACTTACGACGGGTTCAATACCGTCTTCCTCGACGAAGCGCTCGGCGTCGCCAAGCGCATTCAAAGCGAAAGCTGGGTTCTCGGTCCGCGTGGCGAAAGCGAGCAAAGCGAAACAGTGCTGCTAGCGATGAGCCGTGACGTCCTTGACCTATACTACAACGACTTCATCGCGCGTTATGACCAGATCCTCGGCGATGTCGACATCATTCCACTGGAGAGCCTGAGCCACGCGGTGGAGGTGACAAACGTTCTCTCGGGTCCGACCTCGCCCCTCGTCAACGTCCTGAAGGGTATTGCGGCCGAAACGAGGCTGACCGAGGATCGAACGGACCTGAGTATCCAGGGCCTGACGGAGGGTGCGCAGAACATCGGGCAGCTTGAACTGCAGTCCGCGTTGACCAGCCGCAGCCAGCTTTTCCTGAATACCCTGCGTTCAAACCTAACGGACGAAGAGGGACCGGAGCCGAAGCCACCAGGTGCTTACGTGGAAGAGCGTTTCGCCTGGTTGAACGACCTCGTCGCCGAACCGGAAGGCCAGCCGTCGAAGCTGGACGAGTTGATGGGGCGTTTGACCGAGGTCTACCAGGAGCTGAACAAGCTTTCCTTCTCCGGCGGAGCGGGAGGGACTGGCGAGGACACGGCTGCCATCGTCCGCTTCCAGGAGCTTGCGAACCGGCTTCCCGGACCGATCCAGCGCTGGTCGACGCAGATCGTCAGCGGGTCTGCGGGTATCACCGCGGACGGGACGCGCGCTTCAATCAACGCCAAATGGCAGGCGCAGGTGCTTCCTTTCTGCGAGCAGGCGCTGGAAAACCGCTACCCCTTCAACCGGGGAGCTCGCGCGGACGTGGCCATGCAGGACTTCTCGCGGCTCTTTGCTCCGAACGGTCTCATTGATGCGTTCTTCAATGAGAACCTGCGCGACCACGTCGACATCCGGGCCCGACCATGGGCGTGGAACCGGGTCAACGATGTCGACCTCGGGATCTCGCAGGCCGTGCTGCAGCAACTTCAGTACGCTTCGGAAATTCGCGACGCCTTCTTCAGCGGTGGTCCGGAACCCGCGGTGAAGTTCCAGATCACACCCGAAGCTCTCGATCCGAAGGCGACGGAAGTGCTTCTCGAAATCGACGGCCAGTCAGTCGGATTCAGGCATTCAGCGGCCCCGACACCCGCCGCGATCACGTGGCCGGGGCAGGTTGGGCTTGCCCGCGTCACATTCCAGCCTGCAAGTTCGAATACGGAGAGCACGCTCAGCCGTGACGGGCCCTGGGCATGGTTCCGGCTTCTCAATGCGGCCGAGATCCGCAGCACGAACGTATCTGACCGAAACCGGGTGATTTTCAACGTCGGTGGCCGGATCGCGATCTTCCAGCTCCAGTCGGGGTCGGTCCTGAACCCCTTCGCCCTTCCGGCGCTGAGCAAGTTCAGCTGTCCGAAGTCATTTTGATGGGTACCGGGTTCGGCGCTTTCGGAAAGATCCCGGCCCTTGGGGACTTCATACGGCTCGGCCTTCCATCGGGTGTTGCCAACGTTTGGGACGCTTGGATGCAGAGGGTGTTGTTGGCCGCGCAGGATCGTCTCGCGGAGCGATGGAGCGAGTGCTACCTATCCGCGCCAATCTGGCGCTTCACACTCGCCTCGGGTGCCGTGGGGGAGCGCGGGTTGGTGGGTATTGTCATGCCGTCAGTCGACAGGGTTGGCCGGCGATACCCACTGACGCTGGGTGCTCAGTTCGTTGGGCGGAACGCGGCGCTCGTTCACTTCGCCAACCGCCAGACCTTCGAGAATCTTGAAGATCTGGCGCTTTCCGTCCTCGATGAAGAGATTGGCCGCAACGATCTTGCCGGGGCGCTTGAGAAACAGGACCTCCGACTGCCTGCCGACGTCGACTGCGCTCCCGGCCGCTCGCCTGTGATGATCTATCGCGATGTCATGCCCGAACACGCCCTTGCGGCGGCGCAAATCACGGGAAAACATGGGGATGTGTGCCTCTGGAGCGCGGTCGTCGATAGAGAGGAACGGCTGATGCTGTCCCGGGGATTGCCGGACCCGGTGCAAGCGACGGGTTTGTTCGACCTGGAAGCGCCAGCGTGGAATTCCAGTGTGCTGGAAGTTGTCAAATGAAAATCAGGTTCTCGGCCTCGACGCATGTGGGCAAGGTCCGGAAGGTGAACGAGGACAGCATCCTCACCATGCCGGAGCAGGGTATCTGGGCCGTCTCGGATGGAATGGGCGGATACTCGGCAGGGGATTTCGCGTCTCAATGCGTGGTGGATAACATCGCGATGCTCCCATCCGGACTTCCGCCCGGAGACCTGATCCGTGAACTGCGCACTGCGATCAGCCGGGCGCATGAGAGCATCCTGACCGAAGCCACGAACCGCGGCGCTGGAATCATAGGCGCGACCGTGGTCGTCCTAGTAGTCGCGGAAGGCCACTTTGCCGGGTTCTGGGCGGGTGACAGCCGTCTCTATCGGCTGCAGTCCGGATCGATCGAATTATTGACCTCAGATCACTCGCTCGTTGGGGCGCTCGTCGAAGCCGGAGAACTCACCTGGGACGAGGCAGAGCGCCACGCGCAGTCGAACGTCGTCACGCGCGCCGTCGGAGTGGATGGCGCGCTCGAACTCGACAAGATCCGAGGCGAAGTCTTCCCCGGTGACCGCTTCCTGCTCTGTTCCGACGGTCTGAGCAAATATGCAAACTTCAGCACGCTGGAGCGCGTGCTGCGTTCGGAGCCCATCGAGACGGTTGCCGACACGCTGCAACAGATCGCCCTTGATGGCGGCGGCGCCGACAACATTTCGGTCATCGTGATCGATGTAATCTGAGATCAGCGCTCGGTCGTCACGAGCATAGCCGTATCCAGCGATGCGACCGACAATCCTCCCGAATTCCGGACCTCTTGTATCGCTTCGGCGAAACTTTGCGCCGACTCGGTCGTCGGGCGAAGTTCATCGAAGAGCGGTGTTTCGGAATGTACGACGACGATCTTGCTCTTTCCAAGAACGCTGCCGTCGACTTTGAAGGCAAGCCGCGAACGGTCCGAGGCGTCGGAAAGCGGATAAGCCACCCGAATATAGCCATCCGTTGCGTCGCTCCGGAGCGAGGCGATGCTGTTGTCAGGGCGCGCGATGTTCGGAAGCAGGTGGAACACGATCCCCTGCACGTCGACTATGGAAATCCAGAGATAGCCGTCCTGAACTTCGTCCGGAAGCTTCACATCGATCACGGGATTGTCCCCGACCACGTAGGTGCCTGACGGGTTCGGATCCGGCCTATCGCCGAACCCGAAGTGAACGTCGAAGCCGCCGGGCGTGGCCTGAGGCAGGACCGCATCGATTTCGCATAGGGCCGGGTTCAGAAGTTCGGCGTCGACGCTCACTGAGCGGTTGCCGGCAATCGCCCCGATTGCATCCCTGAGGCCGTCGCGGCTCTCAGTGCTGGAGAAGGTGCCGCTGACGATGATCCTGTCATCAAACCCATACCCCGCTACCGGAGGCGCAAGCAGGCGTAGCCGCCCGCAGTCGGCATAGGTCTCTAGCAGAGGGGCGAGATCGGCCGGCGGCAGGAACCTGGGCCCGAGCCGAAGGTCCGCCGTTCCCGAAAGTGGTCCGCCCGAAAGCAGCGCAGCCACGTCGCTTTGGGCGGCGGCAAGATCGTCGCGGTTCTTCGCCAGGCCGGACACTTCGATGCTGTTGTTCGACAGTGCAACCCGGTATTCGTCCAGCCCCGATACCGCGTCGACGGCTCGCAGCACGTCGTCACTCCATGTCTCGGCAAGGTTCCCGGTGGCAACGGATAGTTCGGCGTTCCCCCCCAAGGCTGCCATGCGATCCGACAGCGCAGCGTTCATCTCGGGCGAGGGGACATTCCCGGCGGCGTGGGGCGACGCGTTCGGAGCCTTCTCGACCGTAAGGGTGAAGGGGTCGGCGAGCGGATAGGACGGACCAAGAAGGCCTTCGAAAAATCCGCCGAAATAGCCGCCGGTGCCCGCTGCGACGACAAGGGCCAGGCCAGCAGGCAAAAGAATGCGGGACCCTTTCCGGCCTTCGTCCTTGGCGGCGGTAGTCCTTGGCGCCCGTGTGGCGGTTTCTTTCCCTGCGGTGACCCGCGGCGCAATCACCGTCGCGTCTTCCAGTGGACCCGCGGCCGCCGGAGCGGCCGAGCGGCCCGCTGACGCGGACCGGAAAGCAGCCAAAAGGTCCTGCGCCGATTGGAATCGGCGATCCGGTTCGGGATCGGTCATCCGAGCGATGAGCGATTTCAACGGTTCCGGCACGCCTTCGACGTCCAGAGGTTTCGACTTGTTCTGGACCACATCGACCGGGTTCTTGCCGACATCCGGCTTCTTGCCGCGGAACACTGCGAGCAACAGTGCACCCAGCGAGTAGATGTCCGTCCGCGCATCAGAGAAGCCGCGCAGCTGCTCCGGCGCGGCGTAGGCGTATTTTCCTGCGAATTCGTTGCCGACAATTGTAGCTGCGCCGGGGTTCGTATCCTTCGCGATTCCGAAGTCGATGATCACAGCTTCGGCCGGGTTCGAACCGCGCAGGATGATATTGTCGGGCGAAAGATCTCGGTGAACAATCCGTCGCTCGTGGGCGGCGATCAGGCCTTCGCAGACCCGGCGGCCAATGATCAGAAGGTCAGCGGCCTCAACGCCGCCCTCGCGCATCTTCTGGTCGAGACCTACACCCTCGACATAGTCCATGACCAGATACACAACGCCATTCAGCATCCGCTGTGTATCGTAGTAGCGGACGACCGCGTCATGGCGCACGTCGCGGATCTCCTCTTCCCGGGTCATAAGGGAAAGAAAATCTGCGTTGTTCGCGTACTCGGATCGTAATGCCTTGATGGCGATGACGCGCCCGGAAACTTCCGACCGTGCCTCGTAAACCTCCGAAGTGCCACCGCGCCCAAGGATGGACAGGATGCGGTATGTGTTGTTCAGGAGGTCGCCGGGTTGGAAAATGTCACCCGCCTGAGGCGTGCTCATGTGGACTCCTGTCCGTGAAGGCTTAGGTCCGCGTAGCGGTTTCTCAGCTCAACGCCTGGAATTCGACGCGCCGGTTGGCGTCGGCATTCGGGTCTTCCTTGTCCAGCGGGAACTGTTCGCCGACGCCGACAGCTTCCAGCTTCTCGTCTGGAATGCCGCAATTGCCTACCAGGTGCCGCTTCACCTCCTGAGCGCGCAGGAGCGAAAGCTTCTCGTTATAGTTCGCGGAACCCGACGCGTCGGTATGGCCGACGATCCGGAACTGCTGCACGTCCACGGTCTTCATGACTTCGCAGAGGGTTGCGAGTTTCGGCTTCTCGTCGTCGCGCAGAGCGGCGGAATCGAAGTCGAAACGGATCTGGATGTTTATCTGTTCGTCCGGCGCCAGTTCCACGTAGGTCGTCTGCGCTGCAGGTGCGCCTGCGGGGGCTTCCTCGGTCAGTGGCGCTTCGGTGGGGGCCAGAACGAGGCCGCGCGTCTTTTGCTTGTCAAAAAGCGCCCTGAGCTGGTCCGCAGACAAGTCACTCGCGTCCTGCGCAATCGCCGATGAGGCGAATACGAACCCGGTGAAAAGAAATCCGAAAAAACGTTCGATCAACATGGCGGGTCCTCTTGTCCCAACGTATTTCATGCTACAGTAGGTCAATATCTTGGACAACCGCATTGCGAGAGCACTGCGGCGTTGCAGTGGAACGGCGGAGGCTCGTTGGTTGACACCATGTCAGCGCTGGACCAGTGTCGTATCAGCCAAGATCAACCCGCGTAGACTGGCCCGAAATGGACAAGCGCGTCATTCCAGCAATCGTCGCCGCCATGATCCTGCTAGCGGTCGGCCTCGGCGTGCTGATCTATCTGCAATTCGGCCCGGAGCAGTCGTCGATCGCCTACGACAGTGACGCTGGCGGAGGGTCCGCCATCGACAGCGGCGCCCGCATCGAGATCGAGATGCTTCGTCAGCAGATCGAGGCGCTTCAGGCAAAGGTTATTGAACTAGAGCAAAGAATTTCCGCGCTGCCCAGTGGCCCGGCGACAGACACCTTACCACCGGGTTCCGCCACCGGTGTCGACCCGTCCCTGATGCGGGAAGGTCCGAACCAGATCATTGATGCCTATGCTCAGGTCGTGCTCATCGCCAACCGGCGCAACGTGAATCGGGGCGTTAACATCGCGGACCCGAGTTATCTCGAAAGCGTCTTCGGCAAGCCGAACGAGGAGCTTTCCGAAGACTGCGGCACAATGACCAACGATCGCCTGTCAAAAAACCTCGTGCTCGAGCAGGTCGGGCCGGTGCAGGTCCGTATGCTCCGTCCTGCCATTGACTCGTTGCGCCGGGTCTTCGACAGGATCAAGGCCACAGATCCCGACCTGTACGCGCGGATCAACACCGCCGGTTCGCTCTGCGTCAGGCGGATACGAGGGTCGGCCAACAGCACGTCCACGCATGCTTTCGGTCTTTCGCTGGACCTTAACATTGACGGGCATCTTGACACGCTCGGTGATGGAAAGACCCAGCTTGGTTTGACAATCCTAGCAGATTTCTTCCGGAATGAAGGTTGGTACTGGGGCGCCGGGTTTTCGCGCGAGGACAGCATGCATTTCGAAGTCGGGCGCGACCTGATCGAGGAATGGATTTCCGAGGGTAAGCTCTGAAACGGGCCATGCGGGTCGCGCGAACAGATTACCCAAAGCTGCTGAACGGCTATGTCCGGGTCATCCTCCGGGTAGCGAAGCAGGGGGTTTTGAGGCCGCTTGAGGCGTCATGATGTTCCGTGGCGGGGCCCACCCGACGCAAAGGCGCTTCCTACGTTCGGAATCGTCTCCGTCGCGGTGCATCTAGCTTCGGATTGCCGAAGACACCCTCGGATACCTTCTCGCGGAGCGTTTGACTGGCGCGCACTAGTTAGGCGCAGCTGTCTCCTCAATTCGGAACGCTTGCCGCGAGGGCCTCGGCTATGATTTCGGGCACGTCCTCATGCGCGTCGAGGGGCGAGGAGGCTCTGTTGCACAAATACACTGAGGGATTCATCTCGTGAATCCAGCGCGGTAGCTGGGCTGCATGAGCAGACCGACACCTCCCACCTACAGGACCGGGAACAGGCTGGCCCATAACCAAGCGTTCAAGCGCCGGGGTTCGGCGACGATCTGGTTCGACCCCGAGATGAGTTGGAATGCCACGCCGAGAGGCAGGCGTGGCCGACAGCATATACACAGCGATGCCGCCATCCAAACCTGCCTCTCCATGAAGGTGCTGTTCGGCATGGCCTTGCGCCAGATGACCGGCTTCGTCGAAAGCCTGATGTGCCTGGTTGCCCTGGACCGGGCTGTGCCAGACTTCATCACGCTGTCGCGTCGCCAGAAGACCTTGGCCGTGAACATCCCATATCGCGGCTTCAAGGGCCCGCTGCACCTGCTGATCGACAGCACGGGCATCAAGGTCGAAGGCGCAGGCGAAGGGCATGTCCGTAAGCACGGCGCTCCCAGCGGCGGGCCGAGCGCATGCGATCGGGCCGGTGGCCTTGGTATCTCGATGGGATCTTCGTGGGGATCAACAGCGAGCGGCACTAGCTTTGGCGGGCTGTGGATCACGAAGGCGAAGTTCTGGACGGCTTCGTCAAGAAGACTCGCGACAAGAGGGCAGCGCTCAAATTCCTAATAAAAGCAATGAAGAAGCATGCCCGGGCAAATATCTTCGTGACCGACAAGCTTCGTTCGCACGGCGGGGCCTTATAGGACTTAGGTGCCTAGACCCTTCAGGAAACTGGCCGCTGGCTCAACAACCGGTCCGAGAACTCGCACCTGCCATTCCGACGACGGGAGCGAGCCATGCTTAGGTTTCGTCCGATGCGAAGTCTTCAGAAGTCCGTGGCCGTCCACGCCTCCGTCTCGAACCATTTCAATCAGGAACGCCGCCTCTCAAACCGAAACCTCTTGAAGCTCAAACGCAACGCCGCTCTCGCCGAGTGGCGCCATATCTGCGCGGGATAAGGAACAGCGTCACTGTCCTTGTAGAAACTGTTTCGAATTAGTCTGCCAGCACCACCGTGATTGCTGCCCATGAGACCGCACATTGCCTTTACGGTGACAGCCACCGAACTTCTGATCGCATTGCAGGTTTCCAAGAATGTCTCCAGTGAGCATCATGCGCCGTAAAATAATCTGTGAAATCCGAAGCGGATGGTTTGCAGCTGCTCGCTAACCATTGGAATTTACAGACGACATTCCAGTGCGGTCTGCAGCAAAACCATTTTGTTTCAATGCCTCGGCTCAGATTGTGGATCTGGGGGTCCCCCGTTCGAGCCGGGGAGGCGGTACCATCCTTCCCTTTGAAATGACTTGGTTTTGTCTCCAGCGGCCCGACCCGGTTCCGGTCCGTTCTGCAGGCGGTTTGCATAATATGTTGCTGGACTGTTGTCGAACGCCTGAATCGCGGCGCGCGACATGACTGAGGTCCGGGCCATGTAACGCGCCGGGATTCGTGTGGCCGATTGCAGAGTGTGCCCCGGGCGCGCAGCCAAGGGCTTGGCGCACCGCTCGGCTTCAAGCCTGCGGACGAAAAACGGGGATGCGGACGCCTGATCGGGCGGACGAAGGGCGGGAAGAAAACCGAGCGTTACGCCGTCACGGATGCTGGGGGGCGCCCTCTGCGGTTCTTCATGACGGCGGGCCAGGTCAGCCCCATTTTCGTGGCCAGTCGGCATTCGGGCGCATCCGCTCGCGCGGCAGACGGACCGGGTATTTCGTGCGGATCTGCTCGTCGATCGCTTGGGGGATGTATTCCGGGTAATGTTCGCCCAGCGTGGCGTCGACATAGTCGACGGCGCGGTCCAGGGCGGTCCGGTTGCCCTTCTCGGCCCATTCGCTCGGGCTCATTCGGTCGCCCAGCTTCGGATAGACGTAATCGCGTTCCATCAGGTTCATGGTCTGGCCATGTGCAAGGAAGTGGCCGGGGCCGCCCATGCAGACCTCGCGGATGACATCGACCGAGAGAGTGTCGTCACTCACTTCGATGCCGCGCACCGTGCGCAGCGCCGCCCCGACGGAGTCATTGTCCATCGCCAGGCTTTCGAGCGAGAAGCCCATGAGCGACGCGACCATCCCGCCGGCCTCGTACATCAGGTTCGCGCCGGAATTGGCGGTGACGACATGGTTGATGGCCTTCTCGTAGCCCGACTGCGCGTCCGGCATCTTGCTGTCGGCAATGCCCGCCGGAATCCCCGAGATTAGCCCATAATACCGGCTCATCTGGCCGCAGGCCGCGGTTAGCAGCGCCTGCTCACCGCTGCCGCAGCACATCGCGCCGGTGCGCAGGTCCGACACGAAGGGCCAGAAGCCGAGGATCACCGGATTGCCCGGCGCCACCGCGTCGACATAGATCATGCCGGCGAGCAGCTCTGCGAGGATCATCACCACGTTTCCGGCGAGCGCGGCGGGGCCGGTGGCGCCGGCCTGCCCGAGCGAGACCAGCATGATCGGCATTCCCGCCTTCGCCCCGACTTCGAGGCATTGGCAGCTGTCTGCGGCCCATTTTAGCGGCGATACGGTGAAGCAGCAGGACATGGACACGAACGGGCGCTCGCGCCACTGCTTCTCGCCGCCGGCGAGAAGATGCATCACGTCGAGCGAGGCTTCGAGCTGGCGCACGCCGCCCCAGCTTGTGCCGACATGTTTCGACGTGCCGGCAAGGCTCGCGTAGCAGGTGTTGAAATCCATCTCGAAGAAATCTTCGATCTCGCGCGGGACCACGGTGCGCTGGAAGAAGTGGATGTTGTCGAGCGTGTCGACGAGGCGCGAGCAGTCGTAGAGGTCGTTCAACGTCGTTCCGCGATAGGCGCCGGTACGCGGGTTCACCATGTTCACCGTCGCGCCGGCCGTGCCGCAGTAGAACCGGCTGGACTGCATGTGCATGTCGTGCCGGGGATCGCGCCCGGCGAGCAGGAAGTCGCGGTTGATCCGGGGGATGTAGTCCTCGACCAGGGCGCGCGGGAAGGTGATCCGTCCATCGTCGCGATAGATGCAGCCGATCCGCGTCAGGTATTCGACCGTGGAGGGCAGGCAGTCGCCGATCCCGACCGTCTCGAGCACATCGAGCGCGGCCGCGTGGATGCGCACCATGTCGGCGTCGCTTAGTGGGCGGAAGTGGCGGGGGTTTTCCATCCCGCCGCGAACGGGGCGCAGGTCGGTTTCCGTCGGCGCAACTCTGAGCGCTCTCCGCGCCTCGCGTCCACCGCGCCGTGAAGCCGTCACTTGAATCTGGTTCATTGCGGCGCCCCTTTTCCTCTGTGGTTTCGTGTCGCATCCCCATTGTGTGGCTGGCGCAAATTCCTACAAATGATAGTTTTTTTGCGATCGGTAACTGCAGATTACCGATCCGTTCGCGCGTGAATGCAGCAGCTTGGCAGAAGGAGCGCGCTGGTTGGCCAATCGCCCGTCGTACAGATCGCTGCCGCCGCTCAACGCCCTGAAGGGCTTCGAGGCGGCGGCGCGGCTCACGAGCTTCCGCAAGGCGGCCGAAGAGCTCAACCTGACGCATGTCGCCATCAGCCATCAGGTGCGCCAGCTGGAGGATGATCTCGGCTGCGCGCTCTTCCTGCGCGAAGGGCGCACCGTGACGCTGACCGAGGAGGGGCGTGTCTTCTACGACTACGCGCGGCAGGCGCTGGAGACGCTGGTGACCGGCGCCGGCATCATCCGCAGGCACGGCCCGGAGGCTGATCTCCGGATCGAGACCTACATCACGGTGGCGATCCGCTGGCTGTCGCCGCGATTGTCGCGGTTCCATGCCGCCCATCCCGATATCAACTTCTCGCTCAACACGAGGCGCACGGAATGGTGGTTCGACGAGACGAACACCGATGTCGCCATCATGTATGTCGACCGCGATCTTCCAGCGACCCTGCGTTCAAGGTTGCTGTTCGAAGGGACGCTTTACCCGGTCTGCAGCCCGTCGATCCTCGCGGCGCTGAGCCCGGTCGTTACGCCCGCCGACCTCTTCGACCTGCCCTTGATCGAGGTCTCCTCGGCGCCCAACGACTGGCGCGACTGGTTCCGGGCGGCGGGCGTCGAGAACGTGCCCACGCTGCGGTACACGAAGGTCGATACCTATGCGCTGGCGCTCGAGATGGCGATCACCGGCGCCGGGGTCGCCATGCTCAACGGTCCTTTCGCGGAAGAGGAACTCAGGCGGCGCGAACTGGTCCTGCCGGTCGATCTTGTGGCGCGCTCGCGCGGCGACTGGGCCGTGATTTACCGCGCCGACCGCGAACGCGACCGCAAGATCCGCGCCTTCGCGGACTGGCTCGTTGCCGATGTCGCGGCCGAGCGCGGTCAGACCGAGTTCGTCAATAAAAGCCGCTGAAGCGGCTGCGCATGACCGATGCGGCGCCGAAATTGACCAGGGTGGACGCGTCGAAGACTGGCAGGCCGGTGGCTTTCTGAACCGCATGGGCATAGGGCGGAAGGTCCGTGCATTCGAAGAGAAGGGCGCCGATCTCGGGGTGCGCGGCGACGAGGTCGCACGCGGCCGCCACGACATCGGCCTCGACGGCGTCGAAGTCGAGCTCGCCGCATTGGTCATGTACGGCCGCCTTGAATGCGGGCCTGTCCTCAAGCCCCGTGATGTGGAAGGCAACCTCGGCGCCGCCGAGCGCGATCTCCATGTGACGAGGGGTGAGCGAGGCGGCGCTGGCCGAGATGATGCCGACCGCCTGCCCCCGCGAAAGCCCCCGCGCGACAAGCGGCAGTTGCAGAAGGCTCGACATGAAGACCGGCACCGGCAACTCGGCCGCCATGCGCTCCTGGAACAGGATCATGAAGCCGCAATTGCCGAAGACCGCCCGCACGCCTTGCGCCACGAGCCGGCGACCCGCCTCTAGGAATGGTTCGGCGAGCCGCGCATCGGGGGTGTAGATCAGGCTTTCCATCGTCGCGCCGCGCACCACCTCGTAAAGCACCGGGAACCCGAAAGTGCTTGGATTGCCCGGCGTGCCCGGCGGGTAGGGGATAAGGCAATCCATCACGATGATGCCGACGGGCGCGCCATAGATGTCGCGGCCCTGTTGTGCCTTGTAGATCATGTCCGGAATCCTCGGAAAGAGCCGGGCGCGCGTGGCGCCCGGCTATGCGCTCAGAACGACTGCAGGCGTTTCATGCCGACGTTCTTCGACTGGTAGTAGCTCGCCAGCGCCTCGACGCCCTTCTCGCGGCCGATGCCCGAGTTCTTGAAACCGCCGAACGGGGTCTCGACGCCGCCGACGCCCCATTCGTTGACATGCACCTGCCCCGCGTCCAGCCGCTCGGTCGTCCAGATCGCGCGGTCGAGGTCGTTGGTGAAGACCACCGCAGCCAGACCGTATTCGGTGCCGTTGGCAATCTCGAGCGCCTCGCGCGGGTCGGAAAACTTCAGGACCGACAGCACCGGGCCGAAGATCTCCTCCTTGTTGACGCGGTCGTCCGGCGACACGTCGGCAAGGATCGTCGGTGCCATGAAATTGCCCTCGCGGTCGAGCTTGCGCCCGCCCGCTACCGCGCGCGCGCCCTGCTGCACGCCGATCTGTGCGTAGTTGTCGACCTTCGCAAGCTGCTCGGCCGAAATCAGCGGCGTGATGTCGGGATCGTCCATTCCCGCGCCGATGGTCAGCGCCTTGGCCATCGTGGCGAGACGGTCCACCGTCTCGTCATAGACGCTTTCATGGACCACCAGCCGGGACATGGTATCGCAGCACTGGCCCGTGTTGAAGAAGATCCCGGCCTGGGTCTGGGCGATGACATTGTCCATGTCCGCATCGGCATAGACGATCCCCGGCGTCTTGCCGCCGAGCTCCAGCACCGCCGGGATCAGGCTTTCGGCGGCCGCGTGGGCGACCTTGCGGCCGGTGACGACCGAGCCGGTGAAGACGATCTGGTCGATGCCGGAATGGCTCGCGAGCGCCGCGCCCGCCTCGTGCCCGTAACCGCAGATCAGGTTGACCGCGCCTTCGGGCAGGCCGACCTCTTCAGCGAGTTCGGCCAGCACGTAGCCCGCCGTCGGGTCGAGTTCGGGCAGTTTCACGACGCAGGCGTTGCCCGCAGCCAGCGCGGCCGACAACGAGCGCGCGATCATGTTCAGCGGGAAGTTCCACGGGATGATATGGGCGCTGACGCCGTAAGGGCAGGGGACCACATAATCGACATAGCCGTCGCCGAGCGGGATGTACTTGCCCTCGATCTGCGCGGCGAGCCCGCCGTAATATTCGAAATACTTGGCCGAGCCCTCGACCTCGCCGCGTGCCTCCGAGATGCGCTTGCCGGCGTCGAGCGAGATCAGCGTGGCGATCTCTTCGGACCGTTCACGCAGCTTGCGGCCGATCTCGGCCACCATGCGGCCGCGCGCCATCGGCCGCATATCGACGAGCGCACGCGAGGCGACGCAGCGGCGCGCGGCGGCGACGGCGCTGTCGACGTCTGATGCAGTCGCCCGAGCGACTTCGGACAGCGGTCGGCCCGTCGCGGGGTTCAGGAGCGTGATCCGCCCACCGTCGGACCCGTCGACCCACTTCCCGCCGATATAGTTCCGCCAGTAGTCCTTCATTGGTGCGCTCATGTCGTTTCCCTTTCCATGATCTTCTGTCCCGCCGCGGCGGAGGTGCCGTTCGTCGGCGTGGCGCGGTGCCACTGGCCCATGACGCGGACTTCAAGCCCGCCCTTCCAGGGGGTGAGCAGCGCGAAGGCCAGCGCCTTGCTCCGCAGATGGCCCCACCCGGCCGAGGTCGTTCGGCCGACGATGCGGCCGGTCCCGTCGCGGACGGGCTCCGTCCCGTGCGGAAACGTGTCCGTGCCGTCGATCTGAAGATGGACGAGCTGTTGCGCCGCATCGGGCGAACTGGCCGCGATGGCCGGCGTCACCTCGACATTCAGCTCGCTTGGCCAGGCGGGGATCGCGCTTTCGAGCCGGAGCGACTCGAGCGCCCGCGCGCCGATCAGGGTCGTGTCCTTCTCAAGTGCGAGGAAGACGTGGCGCAACATATCGGCGCGGACATGGAGCCGGTAGCCCGGCTGGCCGAAGGGATCGCAGCGATGGACGCGGGCCGGCGCGTAGCCGATGGTGACCGTCCGCACCGCGCCCTTCGGAAGGGCGTCATCGCCAAGCGCGGCGAGCGTGGCCTTCTGCAAAGCGTGCCGCGCCGCGGGGCCGAAGAGGAGAAGTACCCCTTCGGCGGCGGTAAGATTTTCGATCCCCGGGCCGTTCCCTTTGGGCGCGGCCCTGAGCAGGGCATCGAGAACCCGGCGTTCCTCCACTGCGGAGGTTGTCAGGACAAAGCGATCCTCGGCTTCGCACGTGACCGAAACCTCCGCGTCGATCCCGCCATTCGCGGCGAGGACGAAGCCCGCCGCCGCGAAGCCCGGCGCGGGCAGGTCCGCCGACAGCACGCTGGCAAGCAGGTCCGTGGCGCCTGCGCCCGAGACGCGGATCACGGCGCCATGGCTGACATCGGCCAGAGCCACGCCGGTCGTTGCCGCGCGGCATTCCGCGCCCACCGCCGCATGCCAGTTCGGCCGGTAGAACGAAGGTTCGTCCACGACGCCGTTCGGCGCGAACCAGTTCGGCCGCTCCCATCCGGCAACGGCGCCGAACCGCGCGCCGCGCGCGGAAAGGAGGTCGTGGATCGGCGACGTCCGCAACTCGCGCGCCGCCGGCAACTCCTCGCCGGGCTTCGGCAGGAGGTAGGTGTGCTCATAGGCTTCCTCGACCTTGCGCGCGGACCATTCGCGCGTCGCCCATTCGCCGAAGCGGCGGGAATCGCAGCACGACATGTCGATCGACGGGACATCTTCGAGGATCCATTCCGCCATCTGCCAGCCGATGCCTCCGGCGAGCGTGATGCCGAAGGGATTGCCCTCCGCCAACCAGAGGTTCTTCAGCCCGAAAGCCGGGCCGACGGTCGGCAGGTCGTCCGGCGTGTAGGGCATCGCGTAGTTGACGACCCGCCGAACGCCGGCCGTGCCGAGTGCCGGCACGCGCTCCACCGCGCGATCGAGATAGGGCAGGAGCTTTTCCATCTCGTCAGGAAAGGGCTCGGCCGTGCCCGCGGGCGGCTCCTGAACGAACCGGGCCTCGCCGCGCCCGTCATAGGCCCCGACGAGTAGCGCATCGCCTTCCTGGCGACAGTAAAAGACATCCTCTGGATCGCGCATCACCGGCATTTCCGGCAGGCCGGCGAGACGCCTTTCGGCGAGTTCGGAAAGCGGCTCGGTCACGAAATACTGGTGCCGCACGGGCACGCATTGCGCGGTCAGTCCGACCATGCCGGCGACGCGCTGGGCATGGTTGCCGGACGCGGCCACGACGTGGCGGGCGATGATCGTGCCCTGCGAGGTCTCGACCCGCCAGAAGCCGTCCCCATCCTGCGACAGCGCCGTCACTTCGCAGTTGCGATAGAGCCTGGCGCCCCCCTTGCGCGCCCCGGCGGCAAGGCTCTGTGCCAGATCTGCCGGGGCGATGTGCCCGTCGTTCGGATTGTAGAGCCCGCCGAGGATGCCGTGGGTGTTCATCAGCGGCCAGAGCGCGCCGATCTCCTCGGGCGTAAGCAGGCGCGCCTCGGCACCGGTGGCCTCGGCCACGCCCACGTAGCGGCGGAATTCGTCGAGCCGGCGCGAATGGGTCGCGAGCCGCAGGTTGCCGCATGCATGAAAGCCCGGCGACATGCCGGTCTCGGCCTCAAGCCGACCGTAAAGATCGACGCTGTGCCGGTTGAGTTGGCTGATCGTGGGATCGAGTGTGTAGAGGATGACGTGGCCCGCCGCGAAGGCGGTCGCGCCGGACGCGAATTCATGCTTCTCGCAAAGGACGACGTCGCGGCAGCCCTTCTTCGTCAGATGATAGGCGATGGAGCAGCCAATCGCGCCGCCACCGATGATGAGAACTTCCGCCCGGTCCTGCACGATCCGCCTCCCCTTCCAGCCATCGGCAGCAGATTAGGAAGCTTCCGGAGCGCTCGAAAAACGGATTATTCTCATGCCAGGCATGAATCAGATTCATGGGGGAATCCGCCTTGGCCCGCCAGCTTCCGCCGCTTTATCCGCTGCGTGCCTTCGAGGCGGCGGCGCGCCACGGCAGTATCTCGGCCGCTGCGCGGGAACTGTCGCTTACGCAAAGCGCGGTCAGCCACGAGGTCAAGGCGCTCGAGACCTATTTCGGCACGGCACTGTTCCGGCGGACGCGTTCCGGCCTCGTGCTGACGCGGCGCGGGCAGCAGGTATTCGCGGTCGCGCAAAGTGCGTTCGCCGACCTTTCGGGACTTGGTGCCGAAAGCGATAGCCGGAAGGTCACTGGCACGGTGACGATCGCTGCGCCGCCGCTGTTCTGCGCCCACTGGCTTCTGCCGAGGCTCGACCGCTTTGCGCGGGCCAATCCCCGCGTCGCGTTCCGAATTCTCAACGTGACCGTCGACCGGCCGGAACTCCTGCGAGAGGTCGATATCTCGATCGTCTGGGGAGATGTCGTGCCGCCGGGCCACGATGGCATGACGCTGATGTCCGTGACGCAAGTGCCGGTCGCCAGCCCGGCGCTGATGGCATCCATCGGGGCAGCGGAGCCGGCGGAACTTCTCCGCCAGCACCGCATCCTCCACGAAGGCAACCTGCAGATGTGGAGGAACTGGTGCGAATTGGCCGGGATCGGCGCGGTCGAAAGCCCAAATGAATGGGTGTTCGACGATCCGGCGCTGATGATCGAGGCTTGCATTCGCGGCCACGGGATCGCCCTGGGCACGCTGCCCCTGATCGACGGCCTGCTTTCGGAAGGCCGCCTCGTAACGCTCTTCCGCCAGGCACTTCCTGCCCCGTTCCAGTATTTCCTCACGCGTCCGGACCCGCGTTCCAAAGGGCACGCGGCCGGCGTCGTGTTCGACTGGCTGAAAGGCTTCTCACACGTCGGAGAGGCGGGCGGCATGCTCAGCGAGCATGCTTAGCGGACCGGGCCAAAGATGCAGGCTTTCGTCGCCCTTGGGCAGTTGCCCGCACGCGTGATCGATTTGGCAGGAACCGAGGCACGGAGCCTTCCGCCATGCCGTGCCTGTTCGGCGGCTCGGCGCACTTACTGGCGGCCAACTGCTACGCCAGATCGGCAATGATCTGCTTGCCGGAAGATCCGCTCACTTCATTCTCCGTCCCTACGTTGCGCGGGACCCTGTCGCAGTTGGGTAAGATCCCGTGGCTGGTCAGGCCAGGATCACTTGGCCGCCCATTGAATCCGAAAGCTTGCGACCGGCGTCGATCAGAACCTTTCGATAGACGTCGTAATGGCTGCGAGCATCTTCTTTTGGCGCCACGATGCAGAGTGTGGCTACACACCGGCCAGTTTCGTCTTTGACGGGCGCCGCGAGGCAATGCGTGAACGTGTCGACCACGCTGTCGAATGAGAAGAAGCCCTCCCGACGGGCCGACCGCACTTCCTCGAGGAACTTGTTCTGGTCCACCGGTTCGCCGCCCGGCAGGACGAAATCGCCCGCCGGTATGAAGGCCAGGATCTCGTCGTCGCTCATGTCGCCAACGAGCAGGCGGCCGGACGCGGTCCAGGGGATCGGGGTGCGCTCGCCGACGTCGGCGCTGATCCGGAACGGGCGGCTGCCTTCGCACATCATCGCCACATTGTATTTGTCGCCGTCCAGCACGCAGAATTGCGAAGTCTCGGAGGTCGTCGCCGTGATTTCCTTCAGCAGGGCGTCAGCTTCGCGTGCAAGGTCGAATTGCTGCTGATAGGCGAGTCCGAGGAAATAGAGCCGCCTGCCAAGGAAGACATTGCCCTGGCTGTCGACGTTTTCGAGCATCCCGTGCGCGACGAGCGACCCGACCAATTCGTAGATGGTCGATTTCGGCGCGCCCAACGCATGCGCGATCTCGTTCGGGCGCTGCGGCCGCTTGACCGAGCGCAGGTGATCGAGAATGTCGAACGCGCGGTCGAGGCCGCGTGCGCGCTTTCGTGCAGCCTGATCCTTCATGGTCCGCTCCATCCGCAGCGCAGCAAAGGGGACCGACGCCAAATCACGGTTTGCGATATGCGATACAGTCAACCTCGACCTTGCAATCCACCACCATGGCGGATTGGACGCAAGCCCGGGCAGGCGGGTGCTCGCCGAAATACTGTTCGAAGACGCCGTTGAAACTCCAGAAATCCCGCGGGTCGTCCAGCCAGACGCCAACGCGGACAATGTCTTCGACGCCGTAACCGGCATCCTTCACGATCTGCAGCATGTTCTCGATGGCGACCTTCGCCTGCTCGACGATGCCGTGCCCGACGATTTCGCCGTTCCGCATGGGAGTCTGGCCGGAAACGTAGAGCCAGCCATCGGCCTCGGTGGCCTTGGCGAAGGGCAAGGCCCTCTTTCCGCTGCCTTTGCCTTCGCCAACGCCGTGTCGCTTGATGGTCATCTGAGTTTCTCCTTCTTCAGAATTCGAAAATTGGCAGCAGGCTTGCCGCGTGATCGGAGTCATGGACTTGAAAGATCATGTCGGCCGGGCATGGATCCGGGATGCGGGGCCGATGGGTCAAGATCGCCGTGGCGAGCCATCGCGGACAACGTGTCATGTGTTTCTCCACTGTCGGACACAGGTGTCGACCGAGATAGTTCCATTATAGCGGAATGGAATCCTTTATTGTGGATTGACGCTAGTCACGCCTCTGTGGACGTGTCAATGTCCGATCGGTAGTCGCGCGCCGAACAGGCCTCCAGCAAGGAAAGTTGCCGCGGAATGGATACCCCCTGCCTTGTCGTCGACCTGTCGATCGTCGATCGGAACATCGCTCGATTTCAGAAGCTTGCGGGTTCCGCCGGGTTGAAGACGCGTCCGCACATCAAGACCCACAAGCTGCCTTTCATGGCCAAACGGCAGATCGCGGCCGGGGCGATCGGCATCACCTGCCAGAAGATCGGCGAGGCGGAAGTGATGGCGGATGCGGGGATCAAGGACATCCTGATCACCTACAATATCGTGGGGCAGCCCAAGCTCGACCGGCTGGCGGCCCTTGGCCGTCGCTGCCGATTGAGCGTGACCTGCGACAACGAGACCGTTGCGCAGGGCCTGTCGGACCGGTTCGCGGGCGAGCCGGACCCGTTGCCGGTTCTGATCGAGTGTGACACCGGGGCCGGTCGCTGTGGCGTTCAGTCGCCGGAAGCCGCGCTGTCACTGGCCCGGCGCATCCAGGCGCTTCCGGGTCTTCAGCTCGAAGGATTGATGACCTATCCGCCGATGAGCGGGAGCGAGCAGGTGGATCAGTGGCTCGCCGCGGCGCGGGACCTTCTGACCACCGAGGGCTTGCCGTGCCCCGTCATCAGTACGGGCGGTACGCCCAATCTCGGCGATCTTGCCTGTTTCCGCTCTGCCACCGAACACCGCGCCGGAACCTATATCTACAACGACCGCTACATGATCGCCTTTGGCGCCTGCGGCGAAGATGATTGCGCGGCGACAGTGCAAGCCACGGTCGTCTCGCGCCCGACGGCCGATCGCGCGATCATCGATGCCGGGTCGAAGGTGCTGAGTTCGGACCTGCTTGGGCTCGAGGACTACGGCCTGATCCGCGAGGCGCCCGGTGCGCGCATCGTTGCCTTGGCAGAAGAACATGGCACGATCGATCTTGCCGGCTCGGGCTGGGACCCGATGGTGGGCGAAGAGATATCCATCATCCCCAACCATGTCTGCGTCGTCTCGAACCTCCTCGACGCGGTGATCCTCCGCCATCCGGACGGCAGGCTGGAATCCATGCCGGTCGCCGCGCGCGGCAAGGTGAAGTGAGGGCCGCGAAGGTCCTTCGGAAAACCGACGGCGTGTGAAGGATCATTCGGAAGCTACCGTCGATACGCGACCCGGCGTGCGTCGGGGCGCCGGGAACCTGCGATTAGCCGCGACCTCGATGACGCGTCATCGACCGGACCGGGCCGCCCGGCTGCGCGCATAGCCCATTTTCGACCTATGCAAACTTCGCATCGGACCATCCGGACATAGCATTCCCCAAGGGCGGAATGATCGCCGACTGTAAACGACGATGTTCAGCGGGTGGCCAGAGCCCGGACCTGGATCGCCTCTGCACCGGCCATGCGCCGATGGTGGTCAGTTAGAAACGGAGCCCGACAATGGGAATACTCGACCGACTGAGCCTCGACGGGAAACGAGCGTTCATCACTGGCGGCAGCCGTGGCCTCGGCCGGGAAATCGCGATCTGCATGGCCGAAGCCGGGGCCGACGTGGCGCTGGTGGCCCGCGACGCGAATTCGCTGGAAGAGACCGCGGAGCGCATCCGCAAGCTTGGCCGCGACTGCTGGACCTATGTCGGGGACGTGGGTGACCCCGAGGCCTGCGAGGCCGTCTGCGTCCGGGCGCTTCAGGAGACCGACACCTTTGACATCCTCGTCAACAACGTCGGAGGGCGGCGGGCCAACATCCCGATCGAGGAGATGCCGATCGCGCAGTGGAAGGAACTCGTGGACCTGAACCTCACCTCGGCCTTCGTCTGCGCCAAGGTGATCGGCGGGGCGATGCTGGAGCGTGGAGAGGGCGGGCGAGTCATCAACCTCGCCTCGATCAACGCCCTCGTCGCGGGAAGGGGCATCGCCGGACGCCACTATGAGGCGGCGAAGGCGGGCGTCCTGATGCTGACGCGAAGCCTGGCGACGGACTGGGCGCCAAAGGGGATCACCGTGAACGCGATCTGCCCGGGGATCTTCGCGACCGACCCGAACAAGATCTGGGCGCAAAAGCACCCCGAAGTGATCGAGGCCTACGTGAAGAACATCCCGATGGGCAAGCTCGGCGAGCCTGAGGACCTGGGCCCGCTGGCCGTCTACCTGGCCAGCGACGCGGCCCGCTACATGACGGGCGCGGCCCTCGTGATCGACGGAGGCTACACGTGCTGGTGACGAACGTGGCGCCGGACGCGAGCCGCGCCACCGCAGAAGCAACAGGATTCAACGCAATCAAGAAAGGTACAAGGCCATGATACTGAACACCTCTCGAATTTCGCGTGGCGTGGCTGTCGCCGTGTCCTCCTTGCTGTTGAGCTCCACGTCCCTCTCGGCGGAAACGCTCCGCTACGCGACGATCGGCGAACCGCCGAGCCTGGACGTGCAGATGGGTACGGCCACGATCGCCGCGATGATCGGGCAGCACATGTTCGAAACCCTCTACGCCTTCGACTCGAAATACGATCCGCAGCCGATGCTGGCCGCGGGTGAAACCCTGCAGGACGATGGCCGGACAATCGTCATTTCGCTGCGGGAGGGTGTGACTTTCCACAACGGCAAGGAGATGACCGCCGAGGACGTTGTCGCGTCGCTGAAGCGTTGGGGAGAGTTCGGATCGCGCGGCAAGCTGCTCATGGCGAATGCCGTTTCGGTCGAGGCCACCGGGGATTACGAGGTCACGCTCAAGCTCTCTGAACCGAACGGCGCCTGGAAGAGCATGCTGGCGTTTCCGAACGGCGGCCCCGTCATCTACCCGGCCGAGATCGTCACCGCCGCGGCGGGCGAACCGATCAAGCCGGAGGACTACGTCGGGACCGGCCCCTTCAAGTTCAAGGAATGGCGGGCGAACCGCTACGTCGAACTCGAAAGATACGACGAGTACGACTCCCTCGATACGCCCTCCGACGGCTATGCCGGGGCGCGGTCGGCAGAGCTCGACTCCATCCAGTTCATTCCGGTTCCCGACGTCGGCACGCGCGTCAGCGGCGTTCAGGCGGGCGACTACGACTACGCCGAGTTCATCTCGGGCGATCTCTATGGCGTCCTCAAGGACGATCCGTCGGTGGCCATCCATATCAGCGGCGCACCGATCTTCGGGCTCATGTTCATGAACTCCTCGAACGGGCCGCTGAAGGACAACTTCGCGCTGCGCCGCGCGATCCTCGCGGCGCTGAACATGGAGGAAGCGCTTCGCGTCTCCGTCGGCGAAGAGGAGTTGTGGGACGCGAACGGATCGTTCTTCCCGAAGGGGAACATCTGGTACTCGGAAGCGGGCACGGAATCCTACAACCAGGGCGACGTCGAGAAGGCCAAGACCATGGCCGCCGAGGCGGGCTATGACGGCACGCCGATCAAGCTTCTGGTCTCGACCAACTACAAGGAGCACTACGACCAGGCGACAGTCTTCACGCGCCAGCTCGCGGATGCCGGCATCAACGTCCAGATGGTCGTCGTGGACTGGGCGACGCTCCTGAAGCTGCGCGGTCAGCCGGACCAGTGGGACATGTTCGTCACGCACCATGGCAACATTCCGGATCCGATCCTGCTCACGGTGATGAACGACACCTATCCCGGATGGTGGGCGACGCCCGAGAAGGCCGAACTGAACGCCACGTTCACCGGGTCGGCCGATCCCGAAGTGCGGCGCGAGGCGTGGTCCAAGCTGCAGGCACTGATCTACGAGCAGGTGCCGACCGTGAAGGTGGGCGACGTCTATTCCTATGACATCGCCTCTCCCGATCTGAAGGGAATGTGGGACCAGTCGCTGATCTGGCCGCATTTCTGGGGCGTGTCCAAGTAAGCTCGAAGGGATCCGGACCGCCCATGAGGGGATATGTCCTGAAACGAAGCGGTGCGGCCATCGCCACCCTGGTGGCCGCATCCATCGTGATCTTCCTTTTCATCCACGCCATTCCGGGCGACCCCGCCTATGTTCTCCTGGGCGATGAGGCGACACCGGAACAGGTCGAGGCCCTGCGCACGCGGCTGGGCCTCGACCGTCCGCTGGTGGTCCAGTATTTCCACTGGGTCGCGAATGTCGCGCGCGGGGACCTCGGAACATCGATCTTCTTCAATACTCCCGTCACGACGGTGATCATCGATGGGGCCGAGACGAGCCTTCTGCTGGCGGCGATCACGATGGTCTGGATCGTGCTGATCGGCGTGCCGATCGGGGTCCTGTCCGCCATTCGGCAGGGGACGTGGATAGACCAGGGGCTTTCGGGCATCGCGATGCTGATGGCGTCTGTGCCGACCTTCTGGGTGGGGCTCTACCTCATCCTCATCTTCGCCGCCTGGCTGGGGTGGTTGCCGAGTTCCGGTTATCCATCGATCTTCGAGGAAGGCGGTCTGGCGAACCTCCGTTACCTCCTGCTGCCGAGCCTTACCCTGGCGGCGCCGAACGCCGCCCTGATCTTGCGCTTGACGCGCGCATCGATGCTCGACGTCGCCAAGGAAGACTATGTGCGTACCGCTCGCGCCAAGGGCATCAGGCCCCGGCGCGTGGTCGTCAGGCATATCCTGCGCAATGCCCTGCTTGCCGTCGTGTCCGCTTTCGGCTTCACCTTCGCGGCCCTTGTCTCCGAAGCCGTCGTCACCGAAACCGTCTTCGCGTTGCCGGGGATCGGGCGCACCGTCGTCCAGTCGATCCTGCGACGCGACTACCCGGTCATCCAGGGCGTGATCCTCGTGATCGTGTTCCTCTATCTCGTCGTCAATCTGCTGGTCGACATTTCCTACCGCTTTCTCGATCCACGGGTGGAACTGGAATGACCGCGCACCTGATTTCCTCGCTGAGGCTCTTCGCGCGGCGTCCTCTCGCCTTCGGCGGCTTGGTTCTGCTGGTGGTGATCGTTGTCCTTGCCGTGGCCGCTGACATCCTCGCGCCCTACGCTCCCGAAGCGATCGAGCCCGTGAACCGCCTGAGCCCCCCGAGCTGGAGCCACTGGTTTGGCACTGACCACTTCGGCCGCGATACGCTCAGCCGGGCGATCCACGGAGCGAGGCTGGCGCTGCTGATCGGGCTTGGCGTCGTATCGTTCGCGATGATCACGGGAGTTCCGATAGGGATCGTCTCGGCGCTTTTCCCGAGGCTCGGCCGTATCCTGATGCGCATGGTCGACGTGATGATGGCCTTCCCGTCGCTGCTTCTGGCCCTTGGCCTGATCGTGATCCTCGGGCAGGGCGTGACGAATGCGATCCTGGCGATCGGCGTGATCTACCTGACGACCACCGCGCGGATTACCTACGGCGTGACGCTGCGGCTTCGCGAGGAGACCTACGTCGAGGCCGCCCGCAGCATGGGCGCGGGCACGTTCTGGCTGATCCGCAAGCACATCCTCCCGAACATGGTTTCGCCGCTTCTCGTTCAGGCCAGCTTCGTTTTCGCGTTCGCCCAACTCGGCGCCGCCTCGCTCGACTTCCTTGGCCTGGGTGCCCCGCCCGAAGTCCCGAGCTGGGGCAACATGCTGGCCGAGTCGCGCATCTACATCACGCGCGCCCCGTGGCTTCTGTTCTTTCCCGGACTGATGATCGTCCTGACGGCCTTCTCTCTCAACCTCGTCGGTGACGTTCTGCGCGACCGGCTCGACCCGCGCTTCCGGCAGATGCTGGGCAACAGGCAAAGGAAATAGCCGATGCTTAGGGTAAGCGATCTGTTCGTGGCGATCGGCAGCCCAAGTGCCGAACTCGATGTGGTCTCTTCGGTTTCGTTCGAGATATCGCGCGGCGAGGTCCTAGGGCTGGTCGGCGAGTCCGGCTGCGGCAAGAGCATGACGTCGCTCGCGATCATGGGGCTGTTGCCCCATCCCGACGTGTGGGCGCGTTCGGGTTGCATTGAACTCGATGGCGTCGACATCACGCATATGCCGCCGCACGTGCGGGTCGAGAAAGGCTGCGGCGGCGTGGCGATGATCTTCCAGGAGCCGATGACGTCCTTGAACCCCGTGATGCGCATCGGGGATCAGATCATGGAAGCAGTGCGCGTCCATGATGGAACCACAGGCGCCGAGGCGCGCAGCCGCGCGCGGGAACTGCTCGAAATGGTCCGCATCCCCGACGCGGCGCTGCAACTGAACGCTTACCCGCACGAACTGTCCGGCGGAATGCGGCAAAGGGTGATGATCGCGATAGCCCTTGCCTGCCGACCGCAACTTCTCATCGCCGACGAGCCCACCACGGCGCTGGACGTGACCGTGCAGCTGCAAATTCTCAGCCTCATCCGGGAGCTTTGCGACGAACTCGACATGGGCGTGCTATTCATAACCCACGACCTTGGCGTCGTGTCCCAGCTCGCCGACCGGGTCGCGGTCATGTATTCGGGTCGCATCGTCGAAACGGGGCCGGTCGGGATCCTGTTCGAACAACCGGTCCATCCCTACACCGAGGGCCTCATGTCCTGCGTGCCGGAGCCGTCGGCGGGCCATCACCGGCTGCGCACGATTCCCGGCCAGGCCCCAAAACCGGGGGAAATCGCGGAGGGTTGTGCATTCGCTCCACGATGCAGCTATGCGCAGGCGGTCTGCCGGGTCGGATCGGTTCCCAGGCACAGCGTCACCGCCGGCCACGAGGCAACCTGCAACTTCCCCCTGCGCGAAAGAGCAACGGCATGACCAGTCAGGACATCCTGTCGGTGCGGAACCTCCACACGACCTTCACGGCCAAGAGGGCTGGACGGAAGTACAAGATCCGGGCCGTCAGCGATGTATCGTTTTCGGTGAGGCGCGGAGAGGTCCTCGGCATCGTCGGGGAATCCGGCTCTGGCAAGACGACGGTGGGCAGGACCATCATCGGTCTGGAAAGGGCCGAGGCCGGAGACGTGCAGCTGAACGGCAAGGACATTCTCTCGAACAAGAACCGGGCCGCGCGCGAGTTGAGCCTGAAGGTGAGGATGGTTTTCCAGGATCCCTATGCCTCGCTCAATCCACGCCGGACAGTCGCCGACTCGGTCGCCGAGACGGGCGACATTCACGGCATCTTCTCAAGCCGCTCGGAGCGCGAGAGGAGGGTCGCCGAAGCGCTTACCCAGGTCGGCCTGGACCCGTCATTCGGCGCGCGCTTTCCGCATGAGCTCAGCGGCGGGCAAAGGCAGAGGGTCGGCATCGCAAGGGCAATCCTTCCCGCGCCCGATCTCATCATCGCTGACGAGCCGGTTTCCGCCCTGGACGTCTCGATCCAGGCACAGGTGCTGAACCTGATGGCCGACCTGAAGGAGCAGCTTGGGCTGACGATGATGTTCATCTCGCACGACCTCGGAGTCGTGGCCCAGATCAGCGACCGCGTGGCGGTCATGTATCTTGGAAACCTCGTCGAGGTGTCCGACGCGCGGTCGCTCTTTGATGACCCGTTGCATCCCTACACGCGGCTACTGATCGCGTCCGTGCCCCGGATCGATCCGGCGCTTCGGATCAGCGGAGGCATCGAGAAGGGCGAGCCCCCCAGCCGGTTCGCCGAGGTCAGGGGATGCCCGTTCAGCGACCGTTGCCCCATCGCCGCCGACCGGTGCCTGTCCGAGCGCCCGGAGTTGCGGCAGAAGACAGCCGAGCGCGCGGTCGCCTGCCATTTCGCGTGACGAGGCGTCATCGGATCCGGTCTGTCGCCCCCTTCGGGTGCCCGTGCGTCACGTCGGGACTTGCGCGGGCGGAGGAGCCGGGCGGCCAAGGATGAGGTCGGCGGCCTTCTCTCCGACCAGCAGGGCCGAGGCGTTGGTGTTCGCTGCAGGCATTGTCGGCAGGACCGAACAATCGGCGACCCGCAAACCGTCGATGCCGTGGACCCGGAGGTCGGGGCCGACGACGCTTCCGGGGCGATTGTGCGGGCCCATGCGGCACGTCCCGACGGGGTGGTATGTCGTGTTCCCGGTCTCGCGCGCATGAGCAAGAAGCGCATCGTCGCTGTCGGCTTCGGGGCCGGGCCATGTTTCCCTTTCGACGAATCCCGAGAAAGGCGCTTGCGCGGCGATCCGTCGGGCGAGCCGCATCGCCGCGATCAGCGACTGTCTGTCTTCTTCCTCGGCGAGGTAGTTCGGCATGAATTCCGGCACCTCGCGAACATCTGCCGAAACGGCGCGCACATGCCCACGACTTTTCGGGCGTTGCTGCCAGCACGCCATTGTCGCGCCCGGAAACCTGTCCAGCCCGGACCAGATGCCCGCAGGATAGCTCGCGGGCGTGAACGAGACCTGGATGTCGCCATGCGGAAGGGCGGGGTCAGACTTCCCGAAACAGTAGACGAGGGTCGGCGTCAGCGCGAGAGCGCCCCGGCGGAACAACCCGTATCGCGCCAGTTCGCGCAGCAGGGGCATGCCACGCACGCGTTCGTTGATGGTTCTTGCCCCGTGGACCCGCAGGACCATTCGCGCGGCATAGTGGTCGATCAGGTTCCCTCCGACGCCGGCGAGGGCATGAACGACGGGAACGCCAAGCCCGCCGAGGAGACCGGGATCGCCGACGCCCGAGACCTGGAGCAATTGCGGCGAGGCGATGGAACCGGCGCTGAGGATGACTTCGCGCCGCGCTCGCACGGTCTCCTCGCGCCCGTTCCTCAGAACGACCGCCCCGACCGCGCGCCTGCCGTCGAACAGGATGCGCAGGACCATCGCCCCCGTCATCACCTTCGTATTGCCGCGGCGCATGGCCGGGTACAGGAACGCGCGCGCCGGACTTACGCGGCGCCCACGATGGATCGACCGCTGGACGTAGGACACCCCGTCCTGCGACGCGCCGTTGTAGTCGGGGTTCCGCGGGATGCCGAGGGCCTCGGCCGACTGCATGAACGCCTCGCACAAGGCGTCGGGTTCATCCATCGCGGTGATTGTGAAGGGACCTTCCCGCCCTCGGTAAAGGTCCTCGCCGATGCCGATGCAGGATTCGCTGCGCCGGAAGTAGGGAAGCAATTCGGCGTAGCTCCAGCCATGGTTTCCCATCTCGGCCCAGCCATCGAAGTCGCTGGGGTGGCCGCGCGTGTAGACGTGGCCGTTGATGGCGCCGGAGCCGCCAAGCGTCTTGCCGCGCGACTGTATGAGCGTTCGCCCACCCGTGCCCGAATGGGGTTTGGTGGGGTACATCCAGTTGATACGAGGGTTTCCCAGCGCGTAGACGACCGCGGCGGGCACGTGGATCGAAGGATGCCAGTCGCGTGGCCCTGCCTCCAGCACGCAGACGGAGCCCTTGCCGGATTCGGACAATCTGCCCGCGACGACGGAGCCCGCACTGCCCGCACCGATTACCAGGTAGTCGAATTCCATCGACATGCTCTCAGAGGCGAATCCCGACGTTCTTGGTCTGCACGTAGCCGAGCAGCGCCTCCTGACCCTTTTCGCGCCCGTAGCCGGAGCGCTTCATGCCGCCGAACGGGGTCTCCACGCCGCCCGCCCACCATTCGTTGACATATATCTGGCCGGCGACGAGGCGATCCGCCGTCCAGTGGGCGAGTTGCAGGTCACGCGTGTAGACGCCGGCTGCGAGACCGTAGTCCGTTCCGTTGGCGATCGAGATCGCTTCCTCCGGCGTATCGAAAGGAATCACGACAAGCACCGGCCCGAAGAATTCCTCCTGCGCGATGCGCATCTCCGGCCGCACGCCGGTGAAAATGGTGGGCGCCATGAAATGCCCCGGCAGGCCCTGAACGCGCGATCCCCCGATCACCAGCGTCGCGCCTTCTTCGACGCCGACACGGCAAAGCGCCTCGACCTTCTCGAGTTGGCGCTCCGAGATAAGCGGACCCATGTCGCAGCCATCGATCCCGGGTCCGACGGTGCGGGCCTCCGCCAGCACACGAATCCTCTCGACGAGGTCATCGTGGATCGACCGATGCACGATCAGCCGAGATCCCGCGGAGCAGATCTGGCCGGAATGGTGGAAGATGCCACGTGCGGCGCTGGCCGCGGTGCGATCCAGGTCGGCGTCGGCGTAGACGATCCCTCCGGATTTGCCCCCCAGCTCCATGACGCAGGGAACCACGCGCTCGGCGGCAGAGCGCAGCACGCTCTTGCCGGTTTCGACCGAGCCGGTGAACACGATGTGATCGATATCGGGATGGGCCGCAAGAGCCGCGCCGGCGTCGTGGCCGTAGCCACAGATTATGTTCACCGCCCCGTCGGGCAGACCGGCCTTCTGGCAGGCCTCGGCGAACAGGAACAGGCTGAGGGGAGAATCCTCGGGGGACTTCAGGACGACCGTGTTGCCGGTCACGAGCGCGCAGGCGACCGAACGGGCGCCGACGGGCAGGGGGCCGTTCCAGGGAACGATCTGGCCAGAGACGCCGAACGGCGCATGCACCGTGTAGTCGAGCAGGCCCTTTCCTAGCGGAATCTGGCGACCCTCAAGCTTGTCGGCCATGCCGCCGTAGTAGCGCAGATAACGTTTCGTAAGAGCCACCTCGGCCCGGCCGGCCACAAGTGTCTTGCCGTTGTCAAAGCATTCGACCGTGGCGATTTCGTCGGCCAACGCGTCCAGCTGATCCGCGACCGCGAACATCATCTCGCCGCGATCACTTGGCCGCAAGTCCTGAAGAACGCGGCTTTCGAAGCACCGGCGCGCCGCCGCGACCGCCCGGTCGACATCCGCCGACATTGCGCGCGCGACTTCGGCGATCGGCTGCGCCGTCGCGGGATCGGTCACGACGATCCGCGTACCGTCCGCGCCGTCGACCCAGTTGCCATCGATGAAGTTCCGCCAGTAAGGCCGGATCGCCATTGTCATTCTTGCCTCCCGATGGCCGGTCCGCCGCGCGTCGCGCGGTCGTGTCGCACGAAGTATCATGACGGGCTCCCATATTGGCGAATGCCGTTTGCCGATTGGGCTATGCCGCTTTTGCATGCCGCTCGTCTCGGGTCGGGCAATGCTTCCTGTGCATCGGGCTAGACCGACCTTGCATTGGCTCGCAGAGGATGGACGCGGCTAACTGAGGGGAGAGGAGCGCAAAGGAATCCAAGACATGCAAGAACCATCCCCGCTGCGCGTCGCAATTCTGGGGCTCATGCTGGAAAGCAACCGGTTCGCGCCAGTGATCACGGAAGAGGACTTCCTGAATCGCGTCTACCTGGCGGGCGACGAGATCCTCGAGGATCTTCGCGGTATGGATCCGAAGCTTCCAACCGAGATCCGCGGTTTCGCGGCCGAGATGGACGCCAAGGGAAACTGGGTTCCCGTTCCGATACTGGTCGGGTTGGTCGAGGCCGGTGGGCCGCTCGACCATTCCTTCTTCGAGGCGAGCCTGGATGAGATGCGCCGCAGGCTCGAGGCGGCCGGCGCGATCGATGCCGTCTACATCTCCAATCACGGCGCCATGATTACGACCGAGGAAGACGACCCCGACGGAGCGATCTTTGCCATGGTCAGGTCCGTCGTCGGGTCCGATGTGCCGATCGTCGCCACATTAGACCTGCACGGAAATGTTTCGGACCGCATGGTGCGGTCGGTGGACGCTATCGTGTCCTACCAGACGAACCCGCACGTGGACATGCTGGCCCGCGGCAAGGACGCGGCAGAGATCCTTCACGAACTGATCCGGGGCATGCGTCCGGATGTGGCCTTCATCAGGCTGCCGCTGACACCGCCCACGGTGACGCTTCTGACCGAAGCCGGCCCCTATGCCGATATCATCAACTATGGGCAGACCTTCCTGGGCGATGACATCGTCAACGTGTCCATCCTGGGTGGTTTCGCATATTCCGACACGGCCAAGAACGGCCTGGCCATCATTGTCACGGCGCGGCGCGCCAACGGAAGCGCGCAGCGGGCGGCGCGCGCGATCGCCGAGATGGCATGGTCCCAGCACAAGCGTTTCGTGCCGCGGCTGACGCCGCTCGATGAGGCGGTGGCGCGTGTGCTTGAGGTGGGGCGCAACCCGGATCTTCCCGCGGTCGCTCTGGCGGATGTCGCCGACAACCCCGGGGGCGGGGGCAACGGCAACACGATGTGGATACTCGAAGCGCTTCACGCGGCTGGCGCCAAGGGAGTGATCGTGGGCGTCATAAACGATCCGCTGCTGGCCGAAGAGGCCGCAGAACTCGGGGAAGGCGCGACCTTCAAGGCCGTGTTCAACAGGATCGCACCGGATGAATACTCGAGGAGGTTCGAGGCGGACGCCCGTGTGCTTTGCGTTCGGGACGGTGATTGCGTCGGGAGGCGCGGCTTCTACGCCCGTCGCCGCATGAACCTCGGCAGATCGGTGCTGCTGGACCTTGGCGGCATCAAGGTCGTCGTGATCTCGATCCGCACGCAATGCGCCGATCCGATCTTCTTCGAGATGATGGGGCTGGACATCGGAGAGGCGCGCGCCGTGGTCGTCAAGTCGCGCGGCCATTTCAGAGCCGGCTTCGACGAGTACTTCGCCCACGACCAGGTCATCGAAGTGGACGCGCCGGGCCTCACGTCGCCGATCCTGACAAGGTTCGACTTTCGCAACTTTCCCCGTCCGGTCTTTCCACTCGATCAGGACGTGGAATGGAAGGTGCCCGCATAGGCACGGGCGCGCCGCGCGCATGCAGGGGGCGATACGGGGCCGGCATCGCTCGATCCGCGCTTGGCATTGGCTTCGGCGCTGCCCTCAGGCCGATGATGAACGAAAGACGGAATCCAACAGGGAACTTCGAGAAAAGGGAAGAACGACATGAAAAGGCATTTCGCTCAAGCACTTTCGGCTTTCGCCGTCGCAGCGATCGCTCTGTCTGCGGGTGCGGCCGACGCCAAGTCGATCAAGTTCGGAATGAACGCTCCGCAGGGCGACAACCCGGAATGGAACGCGCTCGTCGCATTCAAGAACCACGTCGAATACAAGACCGAAGGCGGCATCACCGTCGACCTGTTCCCGAGCGCCCAGCTCGGGGCCGAGCGCGCCTGCGCGGAACAGGTGCAGCAGGGCACCGTCGAGGTTTGCCTTGTGGATACCGGGGCACTGGCGGGCTTCTACAAGGATATCCAGGTCCTGTCCGTCCCGTATCTGTTCAAGTCCTCGGCCCATGCCTGGTCCGTGTTCGACAGCCCGTTCTTCGCCGACCTTGCCGAGAACATGCGCAAGGACACCGGCATCCGCGTGATGTCCTGGGGCGAGAACGGATTCCGGGACTTCACCAACAACGTCCGTCCGATCCGGACCCCTGAGGACCTTAAGGGGCTGAAGATGCGGGTGATGGAGAGCCCTGTGTTCATCCGGTTCGTAGAATCCTTCGGCGCCGCGGCGACACCCATGCCCGGTTCCGAGATCATCATGGCTGCGAAGCAGGGGGTGATCGACGGCCAGGAAAACCCGGCCCAGGTCAACTACGACTACAACCTGATGGACGTGCAGAAGTACATGTCCACCGACGAACACATCCTCGGGGTCCATGCCTACATCATCAGCGACGCCTTCTTCGAAGGGCTCACCGATGACGAGAAGGCGATCGTGCTGGAAGCGGCGACGCTCGCGGCCCGGATCGAGAACACCCAGAAGCTGGCAGGGGCGAAGAAGTACATCGACCTGATCCGCGAGAAGGGCGTCGAAGTGCACATGACCACGATGGCCGAAAAAGAGGCTTTCGCCGCGGTGTCGCAGGAGCCGGTGCTGGAATACCTGCGTGAACAGGTCGGCGCCGAGCTCGTCCAGGCGCTGCTTGATACGGCCAAGGCCCACGAACCGGCGCTCTACGGGCGCTGAGCCTGGGGCGGGCGGCCCGAACTTGCGGTCCGGATGGGGATGTCCGACGCAACTCGCCCGACCGCTCACCACTCACGAAAGGTGCCTCGGGCCAGCGCCCGGGGCGCCAGCACAAGAAGTCTTGTGGTGCCGCTGCAGGAACCCCGTCAGGAGTTAGTCCCTTGGAACGTCGCCTGCTCCGTTTCGGTCTTGGGTTGATGCGCGTGGTCGAGGCCGTTTCGGCCGTGCTTTTGCTTGCCGTGGTCGCGATGAACCTGGCGCAGGTGTTCTTCCGCTATGTCCTCGTGGATCCCCTGTCCTGGAGCGAGGAGACAATGAGGTACTCGACTACCTGGATGGTCATGCTGGCGGGCAGCGCGGCTCTTTTCCGAAATGAACACATGGCGATCGATCTGCTCGGGGAGCATCGGTCCGAGCGGCTCAGAAGAGTCCGCCGGCTGGTGGTGCTGGCCTGCGTGGCTGGGTTCTGTCTTCTGATGATGTGGGAGGGCTTTCCCGCCGCGTTGAAGAATTACCGGCAGGTCTCTCCGGCGGTCCGGGTTCCGATGACACTCCCCTATCTGGCCATTCCGGTCGGCGCCACGCTGATGTTCGTGAAGGCCATTCTCCTGATGGTCCTGCCCGAAAGAACGTTGGCAGAGATCCAGACCGAGGAGCCGCTCGCATGATCGTCATGGCGGTCGTCTTCGTCCTGATGCTGCTCATCGGGGTTCCGATCGTGTTCGCCTTGGGCATAGCCGGGGCGTTCGGGCTGTGGGCGCTCGATCTCAGCTTGATCACGGTTCCGACCAGGCTGTTCACGGGGATGGACAACTTCGTGCTGCTCGCCGCGCCGTTCTACATCCTCGCGGGAGAGATCATGAACCGTGGCGGCATCACGAGCCGCCTGATCCGGCTCGCCGGGCTGCTGACGCGGGGCGTGCCGGGAGCGACGGCCTACGCGAACGTGTCGTCTTCGGTGCTTTTTGCCGGGATCTCTGGGGCGGCGGTCGCGGACACGGCTGCCCTTGGGCAGATCTTCATCAAGGGAATGCCCGAGGAAGGCTATGACAAGCACTACGCCGCGGCCGTTACGATAGCTTCCTCGATCATCGGTCCCATCATTCCGCCGTCAGTGATCATGATCATCTATGCCTCCGTCACACGGCAGTCGGTCATAGACCTTTTCGTCGCGGGGATCGTTCCGGGCCTGATGATGGCCGGGGCGATGTGGGCGGTCATCTGGTTCCAGGCACGCGGAGGCCGGTTGCCCCGGTCCGACGCGCGGGTCAGCCGCGGGGAACTCGGGACGCTGGTCCGGGACGGCCTTCTCGTGATGGGCCTGCCGGCCCTGATCGTATTCGGAACGCTTTCGGGAGTCTTCACGGCAACGGAAGCCGGCGGGGTGGCGGTGCTCTATGCCCTCGCAATCTCTTACTTCGTGTTCAGAAGCATCGATCTGCCCAGCATCTGGAACGCACTGAAGCGCAGTGCGCGGATCACCGCGACGATCTACCTTATCATCGCAGCGGCGACGGTGATGTCCTACGTGCTGACCGTCGGGGGGATCGCGACATGGGTCAACGCCTTCGCGGAATTCTTCCAGGGCAGCCCGGTCCTGTTCCTGCTGGCGCTGATGGCGATCCTGCTGCTCGTCGGCACGTTCCTCGAGCCAGGGGCGGCGATCGTGCTGATCGTGCCGATGCTGATGCCCGCGACCATGTCCATGGGTGTCGATCCGCTGCAACTGGCGATGGTCGTCATCCTGACGCTGACCCTTGGCCTGATCACGCCGCCTGTGGGCGTCTGTCTGTTCGTCGCCTGCAGGATCGCGGAAAGCCCGGTTCTGCCGATCCTCCGCGCCGTCCTGCCGTTTCTTCTGGCAGAAATCGCCGTGGTGATTCTGCTGATCCTCGTCCCGGAGCTTTCCTCGTTCCTGCCCGGACTGCTCCGGTAGGCGGGGCGGTCAGAAGTCGACGGTTTCGCCGCGCCCGCTTTCCTTCGCGCGCCGTACGGCCAGATCCGCCACGACGAGATCCTGAAGCGCGACGCCGGTGCCGTCGAACAGCGTGATCTCGTCCTGCGAGCGGCGGCCTTCGTCCATGCCGCCAATGACGGCCCCGATCGCGGCGCGCAGATCGCTCTTTCCGATCAGGCCCTGGGAATGCGCATGCTGGCACTCGCCGATGCTCAGGGCCTGCGCCGCCTCGTCGTAGAAGATGGCCGAGGCGGCAACCAGTTGGGGGTCCAGTTCCTGTTTGCCCTTCGTGTCCGCGCCCATGGCGCTGATATGCGTGCCCGGCCGAACCCAGTCGCGTTCGACCAGCGCCGATTGCGAAGGGGTGACGGTGATCAGGATATCCGCCGCGCCGACGACAGCCGGGCGGTCCGTTTCCGGGCGGTATTCGAGGCCGAGCGACTCCACCACCTCGCCGAACCGTTTCAGGTTCTCCGCGGAGGGATCCCATGCGTGAACGCGCTTGAGGTCCCTGACGGCGGCCGTGGCGCGGAGCTGGTAGGCGGATTGCCCGCCCGTGCCGATGATGCCCAGTATCGACGCGTCCTGACGCGAGAGCCAGCGTGTCGCGATGGCGCTCGCCGCGCCCGTCCGGATCCCGGTGAGGTAATTCGCGCTGACGAGCGCCGAGGCCCTGCCGGTTTCCGGATCGAAGAGAAGCGTCGAAGACTGATGATTGGTCAGTCCCTTAGACAGGTTGTTGGGCCAGTAGCCTCCGGCCTTGAGGCCAAGGAACGGCGCGCTGACGTCCGCTCCGGCCTTCACGCCATAGACGGCATCCGCGTAACCCACGACCTCGCGCACGACCGGATAGTTGCGCGCGTCCCCCCGTGCCATGGCTACGAAACAGGTCTCGACGGCGGATATGGCGTCTTCCACGCTGACGAGTTCCTTCGCCAGGGTTTCGGAGATGACGATCATGCTCAGGGTCTCCTTCTATTCCTTGTCGGATTCGAGAACGAACTCGCCGATCATCACGTTCATTCCCGCCAAGAGGCCGCCGTCCACCGGCAGGGCCACGCCAGTAATGTAGCCAGCGTCGTCGGAGCCAAGGAAGGACACCGCTTTGGCGATGTCGTCCGGCTCTGCCACACGGCCGAGCGCGTACCAGCGCCCGAGTTTCTTGAAGATGTCGGGATCCTTCTGTTGGCGGATCGTCCAGGTCACGTTGTCAGTCCGGACTGACCCGGGAAGGACCGCGTTGCAGCGGATGCCGTATTTCCCGTACTCGCTGGCCACGGACTGAGTGAGGTTGATGATCCCGGCCTTCGCGGCGCTGTAGCTCGGGTTGCCGAAATACCTGACGCCGTTGACCGAGGCGATGTTCACGACCGCGCCGTCCATGCGTTCCTTCATTCGTGGCAGGATCGCGCGGAGGCAATGGTAGGTGCCGTTGAGGTTCACATCGACTTCCCGGTGCCAGGCGTCGAGACCCATGCCTTCGAGGGCGCCGGCGTCGGTGTAGGCTGCATTGTTCACGAGGAGGCCGACGGGACCCAGGTTGGCCTCGATTTCGGCAAAGGTTCCCTCGAGAGCCGGGAAGTCCGTGATGTCGGTCCGGAAGGCCTGCGCGCGGTTCCCGTCCTTCCGAAGGATGCGCGCGGTCTCGTCGGCCCCATCGCCGTCGATGTCGAGGACGGCCACGTTCGCGCCTTCCGCTGCAAGACGACGGGCGATCGCCCGTCCGATCCCGTGGGCCGCTCCGGTTACGATTGCGGTCGTGTCTGCGTATCTCTTCATTCGAGTGTTCCCATAGCGGTTCTTTTCGGCATCACGGCGACATCGCGATCCAGTCCAGAGACTGAAGCCTCATGTGGCCGTAGTTGTAGAAGGCAACGGATTCGGCGCCGTTCGCCTCGGCCGCAGCGACGCAGGTGGCAAGCTCTGCCGAACCCGAGACATTGGGCCATGTCGGGCGCAGGATGAAGCCAATTCTGGCCGTTGAACCGGCCGCCTGGCGGACGCGGCTCATGTCCGCGGCGATCGCCTCCTCACCGCACTGATACGCGGGAACTTCCAGCCGGTCGGCCGTTTCCGCGAGTTCCGCGAGGTTGCTGCCCTCGCGCCAGCAAAGATCGTTCGGCGTCTGCACGGAGGGAATGATGGCCAGGGACACCGACGGATCCAGTTCCGCGCGGATCTCGGCAACGAGGCTGGTCACGACGCTCGCGCGCAAGTCGTGGAACGCCGACCATTCGGGATCGGACCGGACGTCACGCTCGGGCGCCCGCCCGGACTCGAAGAAATGGTCCAGCTCGCTTCGGGCAAGACGTGACAGCGCTTCGGCGTCTATCCCGGACGCTTTCGCCCGGTTTCGACAGGCGGGGCAGAAGCAAATCCCAAGGAGGGTCTCGACGGGTTCCGTCAACTCGACGAGTTCGAATTCGTGGTGGTGGCCGTGCCGGTAGGCCTGATAGCCTGGCGTCTCCAGTGCGATCTCGCGAAGCCCCCTTCCTCGGCCAAGATCGGTGCACAGACTGATCAGGTATTCCCGCACCTGGGGCTGCGCGGGGCAGAGGGCATTGTAGAGCGGGTCCCCATACGCGGTTGTGCAGACGAGATCGGGATGAGCTTCGCCGAGGCGGGTGTTGTGCAGCCCGACCGTCCAACCCGAAACGGCCAGGTCCGCCGCCTCCTTGGCCAATTCGGACAGGACGTCGAACTCCTGTGCAAGCTTCGACTGAACTGGCTTGACCCGTCCGTACAACTCCGCGCGGGGCTGGAAATACACGGTTCCGTCTTCGGGAAAGTAGACCTTGCGCCTCGGCGCGTGTGGCCTGAGGAATTTCCCGGCGTGATAGGCCGTCGCCACGCTGACCGTGTCGATCGCCGCCGCGCGCAGCCTTTCCGCGACCGCACGGGTTCCCTCTTCCTGCAGGTCCCAGGGATAGACATAGATTCCCCGCCGCATCAGATCGCCGACCTTGTGCCAGCTGGATTATGACGATCGCGCATGTGCTGCATCCTTTTGTCCATCTGGACGCGTCCGACTGGTGAATAGAGGAATGCCACCGGACAATGGCTAAGAGACGCGCACGGCCTTGGCCAATGCCAAAGCCTCATGGCGGCATTCGATAAACGAATTCGCGAGAGGGCGTGGCTGATAGTAATCTGCGATCGTCGGAACGGGTGGCCAGCGATGCCAGCCGCCTTTTGCCGAGCGGATCACTTCCTGAACTGAAGGCTACGCACATGAAGAACATCGTCGTCACCGGGGGCAGCGGAAAGGCAGGAAGGGCGGTATGCCGCCATCTCGTCGATGAGGGCTACGAAGTTCTGAACATCGACATGCAGCCGTCTTCGGATCCTGTCTGTCCATTCTATCGGGTGGATCTGAATGATCGCGGCCAGGTAATGGACGCCTTGCAGTGGACCGGCGGAAAGGACCACCCGTTCCGCAAGTTCGCAACGCCGGACGCGGTGGTTCACCTCGCCGCCGTTCCCGCGCCAGACCTGCTGCCGGAGGACGTCACCTTCCGCAACAACATGATGTCGACCTACAATGTGTTCGACGCAGCACTTCGCACGGGGATCAAGCGCATCGTATGGGCATCGAGCGAGACCACGCTCGGCTTGCCGTTCAGCCCGCAGAATCCGCCGGCCTACGCGCCGGTCGACGAAGATCACCCGATGCGCCCTGAGAGCGCCTATTCCCTGTCGAAAGACCTCGGGGAGGAGATGGCTCGGCAGATGCAGCGCTGGAACCCCGGGACGACGTTCATCGGCCTGCGTCTTTCGAACGTGATGGAGCCGGCGGACTACGAACGATTCGCGTCCTGGCAGGACACGCCAAGGTTCCGGGAATGGAACCTGTGGGGATACATCGACGCCCGAGACTGCGCGCAGGCTGTCCGAAAGGCACTCCACGTCGATTTCGTGGGGGCGGACCATTTCATCATCGCGAATGCGGACACGGTCATGGAGCGGCCGAGCGCGGATCTGATGCGCGAGGTCTTCCCGGACGTGCAGATGCGCGGCGCGCTTGAGGGTCGCCAGACCCTGTTGTCGATCGAGAAGGCCCGGCGTGTTCTGGAATACGAGCCGCAGTACAACTGGGGCGCGCCGTAGGCGCCAGCGCAGCCCAGGGACGGGATGCACCCATGGCGCCGCGCGTGAAGGGCCCGGCGCCATTTTTCTTTCAGGGCCAATGAATTGCGGTGAAATCCAATCGTCTGCATTCGTTGTCCCGAAGCCAGTTATGCCGCGCGCTCATACCTCCATGCGTTTTATCAATTTCTTCTGCCGCCGGTATGGGCGCACACTTTCGTCTGTGAGTTCGCTGCTTACGGGCGCCGGACGGAACCGTTCGGAGCCCAAACCCAAATCAATGCCGAACCTTCAACAGGAGTAGACTCTATGAAGTACCGGAGCATGACTTTAACCTCGCTGGTCGCGCTCGCGACCGGCGCCCTGTCGTTCGCCCAGGTTGCGCAAGCCCAGACCGTGGTGGACTTCACGGTCGCCGAATACAGCTCCAAGACCGGCCCGTATTTCGAAGAAGTGGCCGCCGCCTTCGAAGCGCAGAATCCCGACATCGACATCAACATCGAAGTCGTTCCGTGGGACACCCTTCTGCAGCGCCTGACGACGGATATCGCGGGCGGCAGCGCCCCGGACATCTCGATCATCGGGACCCGCTGGCTTCTCGACTTTGCATCCCAGGGTATCGCGGAGCCGATGGATAGCTACCTGACGCCCGAGTTCAAGTCGACCTTCATCGACACCTTCATGGCGCCGTCCGTGATCGACGGCCAGATCATGGGTCTGCCGGTGGCCGCGTCTGCCCGCGCGATGATGGTCAACATGGACCTCTACGAAAAGGCTGGCGCGACGCCCCCGACCAACTGGGACGAGCTCTACGAAGCCTCGAAGAAGATCGCGGCGCTGCCTGACACTTTCGCCTTTGGTCTTCAGGGCAAGGAAATCGAGACGGACGCGTATTTCTACTACGCGCTCTGGACCCATGGCGGCGACATCCTGAACGAGGATGGATCGAGCGGCGTCGGCTCGCCCGCAGCGATCGAAGCCGCGACGCTCTACAAGAAGATGATCGATGAGGGCCTCACGCAGCCGTCGCCGACCAACTACAGCCGCGAGGACGTGTTCAACCTGTTCAAGCAGGGCCAGGTCGGAACGATCTTCACCTTCCCGATGCTGATCCCGCAGATCAAGGCCGAAGCTCCGGACCTGAACTACAAGATCATGCCGTTCCCGGAGAAGAGCGCCAAGGCGACCTACGGTGTCACCGACACGCTCATGATGTTCGCGGACTCCGACGTCAAGGACGCCGCCTGGAAGTTCATCGAATTCGCCTACGCCGACGAGTGGCGTTCGAAGTTCGATCACGGCGAAGGCTTCCTGCCGGTCACGAAGAACGTCGCGGCCGAGGAATATTATCAGACCGATCCGGACATCTCGGGCTTTGCTGCCGGTCTGCCCTATGCCAAGTTCGCTCCGACGATTGCGAACTGGGAAGAGATCGCCGACACGACCGTGCGTGCGCTTCAGCAGATCTATCTGGGTCAGGCGACGCCGGAGGAGGCGCTCGGCGCTGCGGCCGAGGCGATCAACAAGATCCGCGGCATGTGATCTGAAATGCGAAGAGCGGCCGCCGGCCGCTCTTCGACCCCACGGTGGAACTCCTTTCGCGAGCGCGCGGGAAAAAGTCGATGAAATCCATGCAACGGTCGATGCCGCTCTTCATGATCCTTCCGGGTCTGCTGTTGGCCGTCACGATCATCGGCTATCCGATCTTCGACCTTGCCTGGACCTCGATGCAGGAGGTCAGCCGGTTCGGGCAGCTTCGCGGATTCAACGGCACCGCCAACTACTCGGAGGTCTTCGCCGATCCGCTGTTCTACTCGTCGCTCTGGCGGACGCTGATCTGGACGGTCGTCGTCGTTGGCGGAACCCTCCTGATCTCGATCCCCGTCGCGATCATCCTGAACGATGACTTCTATGGCCGCGGCCTGGCCCGCGTCATCATCATGTTGCCGTGGGCGATCTCGCTCACGATGACGGCGGTGGTCTGGCGTTGGGCGCTGAACGGAAGGTCGGGGTTGTTCAACGCGTCGCTGATGCAGATGGGCGTGATCAACGAGCCCGTGGAATGGCTCGCGACGGCGCCCCTGGCGTTCACCGTGGAAATCCTCGTCGGAATTCTTGTCTCGATCCCGTTCACGACCACGATCCTGCTCGGAGGGCTGTCCTCCCTGCCGCAGGACGCCTACGAGGCCGCCGTCGTCGATGGTGCCTCGCGCTGGGACCAGTTCCGGATGATCACGCTTCCGCTGATGAAGCCCTTCATCAACATCGCGATCGTCCTGAACGTGATCTACGTGTTCAACTCGCTTCCGATCATCTGGGTCATGACCGAGGGTGGTCCGGCGAACGGAACCGACATCCTCGTGACATACCTGTACAAGCTGGCCTTCCGGTTCGGCCAACTGGGCAAGGCCTCGGCGATATCGCTTGTCATGTTCCTCGTGCTCCTGGCCTTCACGGCGGTGTACGTGGCGCTTGTCATGCGCAACGAGGCCGACGCGGCCCCCGAGGCGGAGGTCGACGATGCCGAGTAAGCTGCGCAAGAGCGTGATCTACTGGCTGATCCTGTCGCCTCTGGTGGTGATCATCCTGTTTCCCTTCGCGGTGATGTTTGTCACCGCCGTGCGGCCGCGCGAGGAACTCTTCGTCTATCCCGCGACCTGGTGGTTCAGCGAATTCCGCTGGGGCAACTTCAGCGAGATGTGGGTGAAGACCAATTTCGGCGGCGCGCTGTTCAACAGCCTCTACGTGAGCATTCTTGCCACGGCGATCGCGCTCTTGCTCAGCATCCCGGCGGCCTACGCGCTGTCCCGCTACCGGTTCGCCGGGAAGTCGGCCTATCGCACGTTTCTCCTGATGACCCAGATGATGTCGCCGATCGTGCTGGTGCTGGGGCTCTTCCGGTTGATGATGAAATTCGGGCTGGTCAACGACCACATGTCGTTGGTCCTGACCTACGCCGCCTTCAACATGGCCTTCACGGTCTGGATGCTGCAAAGCTATTTCAACTCGATCCCGCGGGATCTTGAGGAGGCGGCGTGGATGGACGGTGCCAGCCACTTCACCAGCCTCGTTCGGGTCTTCCTCCCGCTCGCGGTGCCGGCGATGGTGGTCACCGCGATTTTCACCTTCATCAACAGCTGGAACGAATTCGTCCTCGCGCTGACCATGATGCGGTCGTCGGATGACTTCACCCTGCCGGTGCAGATCTATTCGCAGGTCGCAGGCAGGTATCAGGTCGAATGGCACCACGTCATGGCCGCGACGGTCGTGGCGACGGTTCCGGTGGCGATCGTGTTCTCCTGGCTGCAGCGCTACCTGATCCGCGGCATGGCGCTGGGCGCGGTGAAGTGAACGAGATGCTCGCGACAGGCAAACCCATGAGGGAAGAATAATGTCATCGGTCACCATTCGTGGCGTGCAGAAGAAATACGGTGCGCTCAAGGTTCTTCACGGTATCGACATCGAGATCGGCGACCAAGAGTTCGTCGTGCTCGTCGGTCCATCGGGCTGCGGCAAGTCCACGCTACTGCGGATGATCGCCGGACTGGAAACGGTCACGTCCGGGGAAATCCTGATCGGCGACCGCGTCATCAACGACGTGCCGCCGAAAGACCGGGATATCGCGATGGTCTTTCAGAACTACGCGCTCTACCCCCACATGACCGTGTTCGAGAACATGAGCTTCAGCCTCCGCCTCAGGCGGCAGCCGAAGAACGTGATCGACGGCAAGGTGCGTGAGGCGGCCGATATCCTGAACCTCAGCAAATTCCTGGAGCGCTCACCGCGCCAGCTTTCCGGTGGCCAGCGTCAGCGCGTGGCGATGGGGCGCGCTCTCGTCCGTGATGCTGAGGTGTTCCTATTCGACGAGCCGCTGTCGAACCTCGACGCGAAGCTTCGGGTCGTCATGCGCACAGAGATCAAGGCACTGCACCAGCGTCTTCGAACGACCTCCGTCTACGTGACCCATGACCAGATCGAGGCGATGACGATGGCGGACCGGATCGTCGTCATGAATGCCGGGCGCGTGGAACAGATCGGGACGCCGCTGGAACTTTATGACAGTCCCGCGAACATGTTCGTGGCGGATTTCATCGGGTCTCCGTCCATGAATTTCATCCATGGCCGCCTGCGCAAATCCGCGGAGGGCGCGCACCTGGAATGTGCGGACGGAACACCGCTCGCGGTGCCTGCCGCGACCGGCGCGACGGACGGGCAACCGATCGTGCTGGGCGTCAGGCCGGAACACTTGCGGCTGGCGTCCGGAAGCGAGGGTTACGAAGCGATCGTAGACGTGGTCGAACCGACGGGGCCGAACCTGCAGGTCTACGCCACGCTTGCCGGCGTTCCCGTTTGCGCCGTGTTCAACGAACGGCATGACTTCCGTCCTGGCGATCGGGTCCGGCTGAATTTCGCTGAGGGCCACATCCACCTGTTCGACGAGGCGAACGGCACGCGTCTTTGACTGTCTGCCGCCCGCCTTAAGTCCTCACCAGCCGTTGATCCGGGGCCAGAACTCGATCTCGGAGTCGTCGGTGCCTTTCACGACGTGATAACCGTCGTACATCGCAGCCGTCATGCAGACATGGTTCGGCAGGACCCGGACGCGCGAACCGACTGGCAGTTGATCGAACGGAAAGCTGCCCTCGGACACCAGCATGCCGTGCTCCTGATAGACATGTCCAACCTTGACCCGGTCGATGCGGCGCTGGCCCGAAACGTCCATTACCATTCCGAAGCCGATGTCTTCAGGAAGGCCGGCCGCCCCCGTGCTGCGGTCCTTTGAAAGGGCGAGCGCGCCGGCGTCGATCAATGCGCTATTCAGATCGGGCCGGTGGCCAATGACCGTGGCCAGAACCGAGACGGCGATGTCGTCCAACGCGCAGGACTGGATCTCCGACTGAAACACGTCCCCGAACATGTAGACACCGCATCGCATCTCGGTCAGACCTTCGATCGACGCGAAATGGGTGGCCGTCGGGGTGGAGCCCACGCTGACTACTTCCGCCGGCAAGCCCGCGGCGCGCAGCCGTTCAGCCGCCGTGACCGCGCAGAGCCTCTCGGCCTCGGCGATTTGGCGTATCTCCTCGATGCTGCGGCCCTGGTAGGAGTTGCCGGCATGAGTGAGTACGCCGCGCAGACGGGTCCCTGGCAGTTCGTGCAGCCTCTTGCCCAATTCGATCAGCTCGTCGGACTCCGCAAGGACGCCAGCCCTGCGTTCACCGGAGTCGAGTTCAATCAGCATGTCGACCACCAGACCCTCGTCCAGGGCCAGACGGCTCGTCGCTTCAGCTATGGGGATCTGATCCGTGACCGCGGTGAGCGAAACGCCACGCTTGATGAGCGCAGCCACGCGAGGGAATTTGTCGGGAACCATGCTGACGGCATAGGTGATGTCATTGATCCCGTTGTCGGCGAAATACTCCGCCTCCTTCAGCGTCGAGACCGTCACTCCGCCGAAATTGCCTTCGATGGCGATCCTGCCAACCGAGATCGACTTCGCGGTCTTCATGTGCGGCCTGACCTGGACCCCCGTGCCTTCGTAACGCCTCGTCATTCGCTTGGCATTCCGCTCAAGCCGGGTCCGGTCGAGAATGAGGCAGGGGGTTTCGAGGTCGAGAAGGGACATTCAGCGCGTTCCGGTTTTTCGGGCTAAAGGAACGGCGCGCGTCTGGGCGCGCCGAGAGAACGCATGCTACCGTGCGCGCCGCCGGTCTCGCCAATGCAAGCTTCACCTTGGCCGATGCATGTCCTGCATCAGCCCCAGTCGGAGTCTTCCGGCACCTCGATCAGCGACCAGAATTCCTCGGACGCGACGGGCAGGGGATCGCGTGAGCGGATCAAACGGATGTCGACAGGAATGAACCATTTCTCGTCACCCGCCAGAACCAGCCTCCCTTCGTCGAGATCCTTGCGGATATGACTTTCCGGGAGCCAGGCCGTTCCTCGCCCCTCGGTGCTCATGGGCTTCAGGACGGCCGCCATGTGCGACACGAACACCCGCGTCAGGTAGACCGGCTCCTTCATGTCCGCGATGAGTTGTTCCACGGCCCTGCCGATGGCGGAGGTCTCCGAATAGGCCAGATAGTGCACGGGCTCGTCTTCCGTCCCGGGCAGCAAGTCGATCGGCTGCCCTGCGGAATCTGGCAGGGTCACCGGAACCAGCCTGTCCTTGAGCACGACCTTTCCCGTGAAGAGTTCGGACGGAAGGTGCATCGGGATGGTCTTGTGCGTGTAGCTCAAGACGAAATGGCATTCACCCCGAAGCAGCATCTGCATGCATTCCTGGAACTGCACGGTATCGAGACGTGTGTTGAAGGCATGGCTGCGCATCTCGATCGACCGAAGCCAGCCGGGGAAGAAGTTCAGGGAAAGGCTGTGGGTCGCCGCGAAACGGATCGTATTGGCCGAACTCTCTCCGATCCGCCGGGCATCCTCGCGCCCCTGGTAGAGACGCCGCAGAACGTCCTCGGCGACGGGGCGGAATCGCTCTCCCGCGGCGGTGAGGGTTATGGGTTGGGACGCGCGGTCGAAGAGTTGCGCGCCGACCCATTCCTCAAGGCTCTTGATCCGCCGGCTGAAGGCCGGCTGCGTCGTGTATCTTGCCTGGGCTGAGCGCGAGAAGTTTCGCGTTTCAACTAGGCTGAGGAAGTCTTCGAGCCAGCGGCTTTCCATCGTTGGACTTGGCTTTCCAGGGGACTATCGCGCTGTGATTAGACCAGTCTTCCGCGAACCTGTCCATCTGTCGCACCCGATCCCTCGCGGGACGAACTGTCGCGCCGCCATGAGCCGCAACGTTTAACGGAGGCTCCTGGCCGGCAGGAGGCACTTCTTTCGCTATCCATCGCGCGTCAGAAAAGCGCCCCGCGCGCATCCACCGGCCAGAGGCACTCGACCCGTCCCCGGCGCACTCCGATGATCCAGTCGTGCAGGTTCACCGTCGGATCGCAGTGGCCCGGGATCAGGTGAAGGGCGCCGCCCAGCGAGGGGCGATCTTCGGGCCGGGCGATGCTGATAGTCGTGTGCTCGTCGGAGGCCTTGAGAACCTCCGCCCCGGGGAGATCCGCCAGCACGGGAAGGCCGCAATCGGTCGTGTACGCCTTGAGGCCAGCATCCGTGATCAAGCGATCCGGCGTCGGAGTGCTCATGATCGTGGTTCTGATGGTGAGGCTGTGGTGGAACTCCTGGACCCGAGAACCATCGGAGCCGAGGTTCAACGCATAATCATGGTCCATGAACACATATGATCCGACCTGAAGCTCGTTCCACACTCCGCTTGCGGTTTCGAACGCGTAGCTGCCGGTTCCGGCTCCGCCAACGATCTCGCAGGTCAGACCTTCGGAGGCGAGCATGTCGACCGTGCGGGCCAGATCTTCGCCCGCTTTCCGGATCAGCTCCCGCCGTTCGTCAAAGCTGCGCCGGTGCTGCGCGGGGCCGTGATAGGCCTGCACGCCGCCAAATCGCAGGCTCCGACAGGCGGCAATGTGGCGCGCCACCGCGACTGAGGCCTCACCCGGGTGCGTGCCGCAGCGACCGCCGCCCACGTCGACTTCCACGAGAACCGGGATTACCGTGTCGAACCGCGCGGCGGCGGCATCGATGTCATCGACGTTATCAGAATTATCCGCGCAGACCGCCACGCGAATCCGTTTCGACAACGCGGCCAGCCTGTCGAGTTTGCGTCGACCGACGACCTCGTTCGAAATGAGGATGTCCGTGATGCCGGCATTGGCCATCGCCTCGGCCTCGCTGACCTTCTGGCAACAGATGCCCACGGCTCCAGCTTCGATCTGCAAACGCGCGATCGCAGAGCATTTGTGGGTCTTTGCGTGGGGCCGCAGGCGCACGCCGTTTTCGGCGGCAAAGGCGCTCATCTTGCGGATGTTGGCTTCGAGAGCGTCGAGATCGACCACCAGCGCAGGGGTGTCGATCTCGTCGATTGGGTCGCCGATGCGCGCGGCCGGGCACTGGATCAAGGGAGTTCCTCGCAGTTGCGGCGGCAGGCCATGCGCCCACCGATCAAGCCTAGGCTAACCGCCGCCAAACCCTTGCGCACATGCAAACTTGGCATCAGCCGATAGGAAACTGGCATCTTCCGTGTCGGCGGCCAAGGAAGGCCCGGCAGGAATCCCGCAGTCGGTCGGCACTTCTCACTCTCCGGCGCCGTCCTGCCACCACTTCCCGTCGATGATGATGCCGCGGTGTTCCAGTCGTGTGTCCGAGGTGATGGTGTCCCCCATGACATCCGTGTGGATGAAGCTGCCGCTTGCCTCGTCGAGGATCGTCGCATCCCCGGCCGCCCCGACGCGCAGCGTGCCAATGTCATCGCGGCGCAGGGCCCGGGCCGGATTTGCTGTCGTGGCGGCGATCACCTCGGTCAAGGTCATGCCCAACGCCATGAATTTCGACATGACCGCCAGAACGTCATAGGCAGGCCCGTCGACGCAGATCACGTGCACGTCGCTGCTCAGGACGTCCGGCTTGATGCCTTCCGCCAGCATTGCCCTGCCGGAACGGAAGCTGAATCCGCCATAGCCATGGCCGATGTCGAAGATGATGCCGCGTTCGCGCGCCTCGATGATTTCCTTCCGAATGGTGTTGTCGCCGTGGATCGGCGCGTTGGGGAAGGGGCGGAAGCAGTGGGTCAGGATGTCCCCGGGGCGCAAGATCCCGAGCACCTCGTCGCGGGTCGGCGGCGGGTTGTCGATATGCGCCATGACCGGAAGCCCCAGCTCATCGGCGACCTCGATGGCCAGGGCGAGCGGCGCGAGGCCCGAATTGCCGCTGGCACGGAAGCCGACACGCGCCTTCATGCCAACGATGATGTCGAGGTTCTCGCGCGCGACGCGAAGGCATTCGCGCGCATCCAGAAGGCGGAGATCCTCGCATTCGCCAACCATCACGGTCTTCGAGAAAGCGAAGATGCCCGGAAACGAGATGTTGAGATAGGCCAGGATCCGCGGGTCGGACGGCTCGATCACGTGCTTGCGGAAGCCCGCAAGGTTACCCGCGCCCGCGCTGCCCGCATCGACGAAGGTCGTCGTCCCGCTGCGACGCGCAATGGTGTCCGCGTCGACGCCCAGCGACGTGCCGCCCCAGTAGACATGGGTGTGCAGGTCGATCAGGCCGGGGCTGACGATCTTGCCCGATACGTCGCGAACATCACGTGCCCTGGAGGGATCGATGCCCGCTTCCACGGCGGCCACTTTGCCGCCCTCGAAGGCAACGTCGAAGGTGCCGTCCAAGCCCTGCGACGGGTCTATCACCCGGCCACCCTTTAGGAGCAGATCATACATTTGTTTTCATCCTGTTGCCGCAACCCCAGCCTTCGGGGGCATCCATCTTTCCGTGGCATTCGTGACCTATGCGATCACCGGCCGACGAGTCAGCGAATGCCAATCTCCAGCAAACCACAAATGCCGTCTTCGGATCACCCGATACCTTTTTTTCATAGTCTGGCGCTCGTCGGCGGCCGCATGCGTCCGGGGCATCGCAAGATACCAAAACAGCATTGGTGCGAATTTCTCTCTGTCCCCGACACTGAACCGGGTGCCGGACCTGAACAGACAACGAAGAACTCCGGCGCCGGATCCATCCGGAAGCTGGACGGCGGTCACAATCGAAGGCTGCGGATGCCGGTTTCCGCCAGGTCAACAGGAGAGGAAATCAGATGGGATATGCACTTCGAGGACTGGCGGGGCTCGCCACGGCCGGTTTGCTGGCCTTCGCCCCGGACACGGCGGCCCAGGCTCAGGATCGGGCCAGCACCCTTATCGTCGCGGAAGACGTCGTGCCGCAGACTTTCGACCCGATACAATCATCGCAGATCCGGACATGGTATGTCTGGCAACTGGTCTATGAGGGTCTTGTCCGCGCCGAGCTCGATGGTGGCATCACGCCGATGCTCGCGAGCGAATGGACGATCGACGATGCCGGCACGACGTACGACTTCACGCTGCGCGAAGGCGCCGCGTTCTCCGATGGCAGCCCGGTCACGCCGGAAGACGTCGTCTTCTCGTTCGAGCGTCTCAAGGCGGACGGCCTGCCTTATGCGCAGGACCGCTTCAAGTCGCTGGCCTCGATCGCCAAGGTCGATGACCGCACCGTCCGCTTCACACTGAGCGCGCCCGACGCCGGATTCCTTCTGAACCTCGGCAGCCCGTTCGTCGTGGGGTCGGCCATCATGAAGGCTGATTGGGTGACGAGCCACGATCCCAAGCAGGAAATGCTCGGCACCGGTCCGTTCAGCCTCGTCTCTTATGCGCCGAACAGCGAACTGGTGCTCAAGCGGAACGACAACTACTGGAACGCTGACAAGGCCGCGAAGGTCGAGAACCTGACGATCCGCTACATGCCCGAGCAGTCGGCGCAGATCGCCGCCTTGCTGTCGGGTCAGATCGACATGATGTTCCCAAGTGCCGAAAGCATGCTACAGCTCAAGAGCGTGCCGGATGTCACCACTGTCGCGGTGGGCTCCACGAACACGGTGCGTCTGAACATCAACACCAACCTCGAACCGTTCAGCAATCCCGACTTCCGTCGCGCGATGTCGCTTGCGCTCAACCGCGACGAGATCGTTGCCGGAGCGTTCCTTGGCGAAGCCACCCCCAGCGCGCAGATACCGCCTTCCTACAGCTGGGGTCCGCAGTTGTCCGACCTGAAATACCAGAAGCAGGACATCGCGAAGGCCAAGGAACTTCTGGCGCAGGCAGGCTATCCCGATGGCATCGACATCACGCTCAACCACCTTGCAGGCTACGCCACCTACCTCGACCGTTTCGCGGAAATCCTGAAGGGCCAGATGGCGGAGGCCGGTATCCGGGTGACGATCGAGGCCAACCAGACGGCTGTCTGGCTGGATAAGCAGAACAACGCCAATTACGAGATCATGACGAACGAGTACGCCTTCCAGGCCGATCCGCTCTTCTACCTCATGCCGCGCCCGGGCCGTCAGGGGCCGACGCCTCAGGAGATGGCCGACTTGATCGAGGCGGCAAAGAGCAGCTCGGCCGAGGACTACCCGGCGAAGCTGGCCGAGATCGCCGTCATGCAGGACGACCTGGTGTTCCCCGACATCACGGTCGCTTCGCGAAACGCCTGGGTCGCCTATACCGATCACGTGGTTTCGGCCGCTCCGGACGCCACGATCTCGCGGACGTTCCTCGCTGACGTCGCGCTGAAGTGATCCTTTTCCGGGGCCGCCCGACACTGCGCCGTGCGGCCCTGGATCCTCCCATGACCAATTGCCGGGAGATCTGATCGTGAGCACCGAACCCGTTCTCAGGGTCAAAGACCTCACAACGCGATTTCACACCAGCCACGGGGTCGTGACGGCCGTGAACGGCGTGTCGTTCGAGGTCGGCCGGGGCGAGACTCTGGGGCTGGTCGGCGAATCCGGCTCGGGGAAGAGCGTGACGGCCATGTCGGTGCTCCGCCTCGTGGCAAAGCCAGGACGGATCGAGGGTGGCGCCATCGAACTGAACGGCACCGATCTTCTGAAACTCGACGAAGAGGCGATGCGTCAGCGTCGCGGCCGCGAATGCGGCATGGTCTTCCAGAACCCGATGACCGCGCTCAATCCCTCTTTCTCGGTGGGCTGGCAGATGCGCGAGACACTCGCCGCGCACGGGCATGGCGCCCCGGCGGCAAGCCGCATCCACGCCGCGCTCGCCGATGTCGGAATGCCCGACCCCGAGCGGCAGGCTGAATCCTATCCGCACCAGATGTCCGGTGGCATGCGGCAGCGTGTCGTCATCGCGATGGGGATGATCAACGAGCCGCAACTTCTCATCGCCGACGAGCCGACGACGGCTCTGGACGTCACGATCCAGGCACAGGTTCTGAACCTGATGAAAAAGCTCACTCGGGATCGCGGCACAGCGCTGTTGCTGATCACGCACAACATGGGCGTTGTCGCGAAGATGTGTGACCGGGTCGCAGTCATGTACGCCGGAGAGATCGTCGAGGAAGCCCCCGTCGAAGAACTCTTCCGCAGTTCGAAACATCCTTACACGCTTGGGCTTCTGCGCTCTATCCCGAGGGCCGACCGGCCCCGCCAGAAGACGCCGACGCTGCCGGGATCACCGCCGGACATGGGGCGCCTCCCCGAGGGCTGCCGGTTCCGGGACCGCTGCGTATTCGCCGACGAGCGCTGCATGCGTCATCCCGACCTTCTGAAAGTGGGAGAACGCCACTTCGCGCGCTGCTGGAAGACCCAGAGCGGCGAAAAGCTCGTGGCGCCGGACGCTCCCCGGGAGGCGCAACATGACCTCTGACGCAAGGCCCCCTCTGCTTCAGGTGGAGAACCTGAAGAAACAGTTCCACGTCCGCCAGCGCGGCAGCCGCGAAACCCGGCTCCTGCGCGCTGTGGACGGCGTGTCGCTTCACCTCGGTGCGGGAGAGACCCTGGGCATCGTGGGCGAATCCGGCTGCGGCAAATCCACGCTTGCGCGGCTGATCGTGGGGCTGCTGCAACCCTCGGAGGGGCGGGTGATGATGGAGGGCGGCGACATCTGGGAGCGAGGCGCACCCGGACGCGCCCGCCGCCGCAAGTTCCAGATGGTCTTTCAGAACCCCGCCGGCTCGATGAACCCGCGCCGGTCGGTAGGGGCGAGCGTGGCGGAGCCGCTGCAGGCCAAGGGGGAACGGAACACCGCCGAAACGGTCGCGCGGATGCTTTCCCTGGTGGGGCTCGATCCGGCGATGGCCTCGCGAAAACCGCATCAGCTTTCGGGGGGGCAGCAGCAGCGCGCTTCGATCGCGCGCGCCCTGATCGCCGATCCCTCCATCGTGGTCCACGATGAATCCATCGCGTCACTCGATATCTCGCTGCAGGCCCAGATCCTGAACCTGCTGCTCGATCTTCAGGAAAGGCTCGGAACCTCCTACATCTTCATCAGTCACGATCTGGCTGCGGTGCAGGCGATAAGCCACCGCGTGATCGTGATGTACCTGGGCGAGGTTGTCGAAGCCTCTGCGGCAGAGACCTTCTCCCGCCGCCCGCTTCACCCGTATTCCGTCGCGCTCAGGAACGCGACCCTGCTGCCCGACCCGGCGCGGGAGCGGTCCCGGGGAGATGCGGCGCTTCGCGGCGATGTGCCGAGCCCGCTGAATCCGCCCAGCGGCTGCCGCTTTCATACCCGTTGCCCGCTGGCTTCCGACCTTTGTGCTCAGCAAAAGCCGCCGCTTCGTGACCTGGGTTCCGGGCACCTGGTTGCCTGCCACTATGCCGAGGCAGGCGGTGCGCGGCAGATCGCAGACGAGGAGGCTGTGTGATGCTCAAGAGGGTGGTGATGCGCCTCCTGGGAATGGCATTGGTCCTTCTCGCGGTATCTGTCCTGGTTTTCGCCCTTGGGGCGTTGATTCCCGGCGACCTGACCAGCGTCATCGTCGGGCAGGAGGGCGCGACCGAGGAGCAGTTCGAGGAGGTCCGCCGCCGGCTCGGCCTCGATCAGCCCCTGCCGATCCAGTATCTGAACTGGCTGGTGAACACGCTGCAGGGTGATTTCGGAACATCGCCGATCACGGGCCGCAGCGTCGCCTCGGATCTCATGCGACAATTCCCCGTCTCGCTCGAACTGGCGCTCCTGACGCTCCTGGTCTCGACAGTCATCGGGTTGCCGGCCGGCGTCGTCGCCGCCGTTCACGCGAACCGTCGGCTCGACATCATCATCCGGGTAACGCTTCTGTTCACCTTCTCCGTCCCGATCTTCGTCATCGGCATTCTCCTGCTGCTGGTCGGCTCGCGCTGGGCGCCGGATCTCTTCCGCGTTTCCTACACGCCCTGGTCGGACGATCCGGTGATGCACGTCCGATCGATGGCGATGCCGCTTCTGACGATCGCGTTCCCGATCACCGCGATGACCATGCAGATGACCCGTGCCGCGATGCTCGAGGTCCTGAATGCCCCATATATCGTCACGGCGCGTGCCGGCGGAGTTCGGGAAAAGCGCATTGAATATCTGCACGCCTTGCGAAACGCGCTTCCGCCGATCGTGACCTTCATCGGGTTCCAGCTGGGCATCCTTCTCGGCGGACTGATCGTGGTCGAGCAGATCTTCAGCCTGCCGGGACTGGGCCGCGGCATGCTCGAGGCGATCAACACCCGGGATTACCCGATGGTCACGGCCACGACTCTCGTCTTCGCCACGACCTTCGTCGTCATCAACGCGCTGGTCGATCTGCTTTACCCCCTTCTCGATCCTCGCCAGAGAGGGCTCTGACCATGAGCATGGCCACGTCCAGTTCTCGTACCCGCGGTCCCCGCTTCGGCTTTATCGGTCAGCTCTCTCGCCACAAGGGCGGCGCCTTCGGTCTGACGATCATCCTTCTGTTTGTTGCGCTGACGGTGTTCGGCAGGGTCGTCGCGCCCTACGATCCGAACGCCAACGACTATCTCAGCCTTCTGGCTCCGCCGTCGTCGGCGCATTGGTTCGGCACGGACGAACTGGGCCGCGATACCCTGAGCCGGGTGATCGACGGGTCCCGGATCGCCGTCGCGGTGGCGTTTCTGTCGGTTTCGATCGCGATGGCCATCGGTGTGATGATCGGCGTCATCGGGGGATATTTCGGCGGCATCACGGATGCCGTTCTGAACCGAAGCCAGGACATTCTCTTCGCCTTCCCGACGCTCCTGCTCGCGATCATCCTTGTCGCGGTCCTGGGGCCGGGCTTGTTCAACGCATCGCTGGCGATCGCGATCGTCTACTCCCCGCGTTTCGCCCGTATCGCCCGCGCCAGCACACTCAGCATCAAGACCAGCGAGTACCTGGATGCCGCGCGGCTGGCGGGCGTCGGCGCCCCGACCATCCTGATCCGTCACATCCTGCCCAACGTGATGCCGCCGGTAATCGTGCTGGCGGCGCTAAGCATGTCCACGGCGCAGCTGGCCTACGCTTCGTTGAGCTTCCTTGGGCTTGGGGTCAGCCCGCCGCAGGCGGACTGGGGCAGCATGCTGTCGAAAGGCCGCGACTTCATCACCATCGCGCCGTGGCTGGTGATCTGGCCGACCGTCGCCCTGGTGATGCTGATGCTGGCGTTCAACGTTCTCGGCGATGCCATCCGCGACGTCCTCGACCCAAGCCACAGCACCACGAAGAGCCCGGAAACAGTCAAATGACCGACAGCCGCGATCCGAACACGTCAAAGCCCGCCGTGGTTCTGCACCCCGTCCTTCCCCCGGGCGTTCGCGAGCACCTGGGAGACCTGCAAGGGATCACCGTTCTTTCCCCGGCGGACGACGACGGTGTCGCCGAGGCGCTGGCCGCAGGCGGCTGCGTGCTGGTCACCCACACCTGGGATGACCGGTTCCTCACCCCATCGCTGCGCTGGATCGCCGGAACCGGCGCAGGCTTCGAGCAGTATCCGCTGGACCGCTTCGACGCTCAGGGGGTGGTGCTGACCACGGCCGCCGGGGTTCATACGGACTGCGTTGCCGAGCACGCCTTCGCGCTGCTCTTGTCCCTCACACGGCGCATCGGCGAAGCTGCGCGCAACATGGAACACGCCCTCTGGGAGCCGCTGATCGGCGAGGAGGTTCAGGGCCGGAACATGGCCGTTGTCGGCCTAGGGCGTATCGGCGACGCCATCGCGCAGCGCGCTTTGAGTTGGGGCGTCGAGGTCGCGGGGGTCAAGCGGAACCCCGCCGACTACACGGGGCCGGTCAGGGACGTGCGCGGGGTTGGCGAACTGGTCGAGCTTTGCGAATGGGCGGACATCGTCGTGCTTGCCTCTCCAGCCAGTCCCGATGGCAAGCCGATCATCGGAAGACGCGAACTGGACGCGCTGGGCTACGGCTGGATCGTCAATATTGGACGCGGAAGCCTGATCGACGAAGAGGCGCTTCTGGACGCGCTGACGGTCGGTCGTCTGCTCGGCGCGGGGCTCGACGTCACCAGGACGGAGCCCCTTCCGCGTGACTCGGAATTGTGGCGGAACCCGAAGGTCGTGATCACCGCCCATAACGCCGGGGCGAGCCCGGGATTCGGTCGGCGTTGGGGCAATCTCTTCGACCGGAACCTCGCAGCCTTCAAAGGGGAAGGAGCCTGGGTGAACCGTCTGGGCGAGGACATTCCAAGGGGGAACCGATGACCACTTTCGTGATGCTTCCACCGTCGGACGAATTGACCGACGACTGGGCCCGCGCGGTGGGCGAAGCCGCCCCCGCGCTGGACGTCAAGATCGCGCGTGACCGCGAAGCCGCGCTGCGACTCCTGCCCGACGCCGCCGCCGCGTATGGGACGCTGGATCGGGAAATGCTTTCCCAAGCCCGAAACCTGCGTTGGCTGCAAGCGCCGATGGCGGCGCCGCCTGCTGGGTACTTCTTTCCGGAGCTTGTGGCGCATCCCGTGCAGGTCACGAATTTCCGGGGGATCTACAACGATCATGTCGCAACGCACGCGGTCGCGATGCTGCTCGGTCTGGCGCGCAATCTGCCTGTCTACATGCGCCAGCAGCCAAGCGGAGCCTGGGACCGCCATCTTGCCGACTGCGACATCCTCCACCTGCCGGAAAGCACCGTGCTGGTGATCGGCGTCGGAGGCATCGGCGCCGAAATCGGCCGTATGCTGGCCGCCTTCGGTGCGCGGATCGTAGGGATCGATCCGCGCCGGACGGATTGCCCCGAAGGAATGCAGGAACTGTTTCCGCCATCCGAGCTGGAACGCCTGTTGCCGCAAGCGGACGCAGTGGTCCTGACCTTGCCACACACCCCCGAGAGCGAGGGGATGTTCGATGCGCGGCGACTGGCGCTTATGAAAGCCTCGGCTTTCCTCGTGAACATCGGGCGCGGCGCGACGGTTCGCCTGGACGCCTTGACGGACGCGTTGCACCGCAAGCGGCTCGGCGGCGTGGCGCTAGACGTGTTCGAGCAGGAGCCGCTGCCCCCGGACCATCCGCTATGGCAGGAGCCGCGGGCACTGCTGACGCCGCACGTGGCGGTCGTAGGCCCCTACATCCCGCAGCGGCGGCTGGCCGTTCTCTGCGAAAACGCCAAACGGTTCGCCGCCGGCGAACCGCTGATCAACCTCGTCGACAAATCGCTCTGGTACTAGGCCGGCGGGAACCGGGGCAGGGGGGAACATGACCAAGGTTTCGGTCTTCGTATTCGGCACGGATCTCGTGCACGAGGGCACCGCCAATGTGCTGGACGCCCTGCAGAGCCGGGCATCCGCCACGGATGTCATCCTGGCTGCGACCTATCATGACGCGCGCGACGTCTTTCCCCACAACCCACGTCACCGCGTCTACAGGCACGAGGGCGACATCGCGTGGTTCCACTCGCAACCAGACTTCTATGAACCCGGCTTCGCGCCGAAACTGGCCGATGCCGCCGAAGGCACGGATGTGCTGGGCGGTCTGTGCCACGCTGCCAAGGAGCGGGGAATGATGGTCGGCGCCTGGATGATCTTCCTTCACAACTCGCGGCTTGCGACCGCCTTCCCCGACTGCGCGACGCGCAATGTCTACGGCGATGCGTACCTGTCCGACCTGTGCCCCGCCAATCCAGAAGTCCGGCAATACTGCCGGGCGCTTGCGCGCGACGTGGCGCGCTATCCGGTGGAACGGCTCCTCGCCGAAAGTCTTCACTACCGCACCCTGGAGCACGGGGAACACCACGAACGCTATCTGATCGATCTGCCGGGATGGGCTCGTGCGCTCATGTCACTTTGCTTTTGCCAGCATTGCCGGACGGCTGGCGGAAGCGCCGGGATAGACGTCGAGGGCTTGGCGCAAAATATCCGGGAAGCGCTGGAGCCGGTCTGGGAAGGCCAGCCATCCGCTGGTGGTGCGGTGCTGGAGGCCGATGCTGCAAAGGCGCTTTCGCGTTTCGGGCACGTGCGCAAATCGCTGGTGATGTCGCTTGTCGCCGAGGTGAAGGCGGAGCTTGAGCCCAGCGGGGTGGAGTTGTGTTTCATCGACCACGCCGGCGCGATGGCTCATGTCCTGCCGGGCGTTGACGCCGATGCGGACTTGATCCGAGTGGCCGCGGAGGTTCTGGGAATAGATGCGGCGGAGGTGGCCGCTGAGTGCGACGAGTATCTCGTGCTAGGCTATACGGACACTGCCGAGCGGCTGTCGGCGCAGCTTCGCCGTTACCGTGAAGTGCTGAAGACCGGCACAAGGCTCGCGGTGGCGATGCGGCCCCTGGCCGTCGATTGCCGGAGCACGGCCAACCTGCGTGCGAAGATCGAGACCGCACGTGCTGCCGGTGCCACCAACCTAGCCTTCTATCACTATGCCATGATGCCTCTGAGCCGCCTCGACTGGATCGGCGAGGCACTGAAAAGGGAACAGCCGAGATGAAGATCCTCCTGACCGGCGCCTCGGGTCACGTCGTGACGCTAGGCCTGCGGGGGCTCGCGGGGCGGCACGACCTCAGGCTCACGGACCTGCGCCCCCCGGGCTTGCTTCCGAAGGGCGCGGAATTTCGTGCTTGCGACCTGCTCAAGGCGGACGATGACACCCTGAGCCAACTGTTCAGCGGCATAGACGCGGTCATTCACGGCGCCTATCTCCATTCGTCGGCGCAGAACGACGTCTACGGTCTTCTGCCGCCGCAGATCGATCGCTTCGATACCGAGCTGGAGAACATCCGGATAGCCCAGCGCATCTACCGCCATGCCTATGATGCCGGTGTGCGACGCGTCGTCATGGTCTCGTCCAATCACGCGGCCGACTGGTACGAACACGCCCAGGTTCACAGACGCCAACGCGAGTTGGTCTTTCCCGGCGACTATCCATTGTCGGACAACTTCTACGGATGGGCCAAGGCATCGTATGAACTGCTGGGATTTCCATATGCTTGCGGCACTTTTGGCCGTCGCATGGAAATCGTCAGCTTGCGCATCGGTTCGCCGTATCCGATCGATTCGGCGCGCTTCGCGACCGCCATGGAAGCGCCGCAGACATCGCTGCCAAAGCCGCAGGGACTGGCCGGTTTCAAGCGTGCCCTGGGCGCATTCCTGAGTGAAGGCGACTGCGCCGAATTGTTCCGAGCCGCCGCGGAGGCGCCACGAATCGAAGGCGACCACGGTGTTCCCTGGCTGGTCGCCTACGGCATCTCCGACAACACCCGCGCATTCTGGTCGCTCCAATCCGCTCGTGAGAAGCTCGGATACGCGCCAACTGACGACTCCGAGATACTGTACGCGGAGGAAATATCCCGAATGCTGGTCGACAATTCCCAGACCGGCAGACTTGGCTGATCCAAACAGGTGCCGCCTGGGAGGAAGGCAACTCCGACGCTGCGCTGGCCAAGGTCGTGGATCGGTGCGCCGCCAGCCTGTTCCGGCCGCGCGGCTCGTTTTCTTGGCGGGCGCTGCCATGAAAGGGCGCTTGCCGGGTGAACGGACCGCGGGCAGTCACATCTGCGCAGGAATCCCCTTGCGCATCCTTTCGAAGCTCATCGAGATGTGGGCCCGCTGGATCAGAGCGGCCGCATGAAGGTCGCCGATCTTAAGCGCCCTCAATATGTCGTCCACCTCGCGGCAGAACACGTCGACCTCGTCTATCAGGTCGATTCTCGAGGCGAACACGGATTTCAGCCAGATCCTCGTCGTCTGGAAATAGAGCCTCTCGCTCACTTCGCGGAGCGGTTCGTTCGCCGTCAGGCGCAGAAGCGCGAGGAAGAAATCCATGTTGAGCTGGGCAAACCTGCGCGGGTCGGGATCGGCCACCATCGCATGCGAACGGTCCGCCAGCCGAAGGAAATCCGCCCAAAGTTCTTCATCCGGGGCGACGGGATCGAGTTTCCCGGTGAGTTCGGCGAGTTCCAGGCGCAGGCGATAGGTTTGGGCCAATTCTTCGATCTCGACATCGGTGACAAATGTTCCGACCCCGTGCACCGACTGCAGAAGGCCCTCGCCTTCGAGACGGACAAGAACCCTGCGCAGCGGCGTGCGGCTGGTCCCGAACTCGGCTGCAAGCGCCTCCTCCGAAAGGCGCGTTCCCGGAGCGTAGTCCAGCAAGCAGATCCTGTTGCGGATTTCCTGATACATCCGCTCGAAGCGGTCACGGGCGCTTTGGGTGACGTCTGTGATCTCGAAATTCAATGTGTCGGAGCCTCATGCGGTTTGACGGTTGACGATGTACACGCCAGCTGCGGACAGCGCGAAGCCGACGAGCGCGAGGGATGTGACATGCTCTCCCAGGACCGTCCAGGCGATGATCATGGCGAGCGGCGGGACAAGATAGAGCAGGGAGGAGATGCGCGTGGCGTCGCCGCGCTGAAGAAGCGCAATGAAAAGGCCGATCGAGATGATCGAATTGGCAACGACGAGATAGGCGAGAGAAATGACCAGTTCCGGCTGCCAGTCTATCACCATCGTTTCGGTTGCCATAGACACCGGCAGGAGAACGGCGAAGCCGACGACGTACTGGACGACGCCGCCAACGGCGGGGTCGGTCTTCATCCCGTGCCATTTTTCAAAAAGAGTAGCCAGAGTGATCCCCAGAAGCGCGCTCAGCGCGAGAATGACGGCGATCCAGGGGCTCGGCCCGAGCGCGTGGCCCGAGATTATGACGAGCAGCACGCCCAGGAACCCGAGAAGCAGCCCTGCCCAAAGGTAGCGCCCGCCGCGCTTGCCGGTTACGAGCGACGACAGAGACGCAACGAGGATCGGCTGAAGCGACATGATGATCGCTGTGGTCCCGGCATTCATCCCGCGCTTCATGGCGAGGTAGGCGAGCCCGAAGTAGACGCACTGGATAAGGAAGCCGGTCAGCGCGATCGCACCCCAATGGCTCCCCGAGACCGGCCAGCGCGTCGCCGGACGCAACAGGAACGGCATGAGAGCCACGGCGGCGAGCCCGTAGCGAACTGCAAGCATGGTGAGAGGCTCTATGTGCGCCAGGCCAAGCTTGGCGAAAGTGTAACCGCCGGACCAGAAGATCAGAAAGATGAAGGGGGCCGCGCTCCAGAAGATCGCATTGGCCCGGTTCTCCGTTCCTGTGGCGGTCTGCATCGCATCCTCACGCGGCGAGCTTCTCGCCCAGTCTTTCAAGCATCGTCAGACATTGGCCGAGCTGGTCAAGCGAAACGTATTCGTCCGGCTTGTGCGCCTGTTCGATGGATCCCGGCCCGCAGACAACCGCCGAGGTGCCGAGCGACTGGAAGATCCCCGCCTCGGTTCCGAAGGCCACCGTGTCGGCGCCGTTCGCGCCGGTCAGTTCCATCAGGATATCCTTGGCCTCGTTCTCATCAGCCGGGATCAGGCCGTCGACCTCGCCAATGACTTCCGTGACGATGTCTGCGTCCGGCGAAACCGCCCGCATCGCGGGCAGGAGCGTGTGGGTGCAGAAATCGTGCAGGTTGGATTTGACGAAATCGGCATCGCCGTGCTGGACCGGTCGCATCTCCCAGTCGATGCGGGCCTTCCCCGGTATGACGTTGTGGGCGACCCCGCCGATCAGCGCACCCGTGTTGATCGTGGTCCAAGGGGGCTCGAACCGGCTGTTGGCGGGCGCCCGCTCCTTGAGCCGTTCCCTGAGTTCGAGCAGCCGGGCGACGTAGCGCACGGCGTATTCGACCGCGTTCACACCCCTGTCAGGGGCGGAACCATGGCCTTCGAGACCGGTGAAGTGCGTCGAGTATTCGTAGCAGCCCTTGTGCCCCTCGATGATCCGCATCGAAGTTGGCTCTCCGATAATTGCGACGCCCGGCCTAACGCCTTGCGCGCGCAGGACCTGCGCGAGTGCCTGGGCGCCAAGGCAGCCGGTTTCCTCGTCATGGGTGAACGCGAAATGGATTGGCCTGTCCTTGACCTTCTCGGCGTAGAAGGGGGCCATCGCCACCGCCGCGGCGATGAACCCCTTCATGTCGCAGGTGCCCCGGCCATAGAGCTTGCCGTCGCGCTCGACCATCTCGAACGGGTCCGTGGACCAGTCCTGGTCGGCAACCGGCACGACGTCGGAATGCCCCGACAACAGGATGCCGCCATCCACGTCCGGCCCGAGCGTGGCGAAGAGGTTGGCCTTCGCGCCGCTCGCGTCGTGATGGATGTCCACCCGGGCGCCCACCGCCTTCAGCTGCTCGGCGATGAACTCGATCATCGCCAGATTGCTGTCGGTCGAGACCGTTGGGAACGCGACCATATGGCGGAGAAGCGCCTTCGTGTCGTCGAGGTAAAACACTTCCGTCAGTCCTTCACGAAGAGCTTGCGCTCGATATTGCAGAAGGGCTCGGCCGGACCGCTTTCCTTGATCAGGATCGACTCGGTGGTCTCAAGTCCCCAGTCCGTCAGCCACAGGCCGGGCATGAAGTGGAAGGTCATGCCGGGCTCGAGCACGGTTTCGTCGCTCGAGCGGAACGAGGCGGTGCGCTCGCCCCAGTCCGGCGGGTAGCTCAGACCGATCGGGTAGCCGCAGCGGGCGGAGCGCTTGATGCCGATCTTCTCGAGCTCGGCTCCCAGTGCGTTCGCCACGTCACAGGTCCGGTTGCCCGCGCGTGCGGCTTCGAGGCCGGCCTCGAGTCCCGCGGTCAGCGCCTTGGCGGCGTCGATCATGTCCTGCGGTGGCTTGCCAAGGTGCACGGTCCGGCACAGCGGCGCGTGGTAGCGGCGATAGCAGCCGGAAAGCTCGAAGAAGGTCGCTTCCCCGGATTTCATCTCCTCGCCGTTCCAGGTCAGGTGGGGGGCGGTCGCGTCGATGCCCGAGGGCGTCAGCGGAACGATAGCCGGATAGTCTCCCCAGGCGTCATCCACGCCAATGATGCCGGCGCGGCTGATCTCGGCCACGAGTTCGTTCTTGCGCAGGCCCGGGCGGGCCAGCTCGATGCCGACACTGACGATCTTTTCAGAGATCTTCGCGGCCTTGCGCATGAAGGAGAGTTCCTCCTCCGACTTCACCATCCGCTGCCAGTTCACCAGCGCGGTCACATCGACCAGCGTCGCGTTCGGCAGTTCGGCGGCGAGGACGGCATGGGCCTTGGCAGAGTAGTAGTAGTTCTCCATCTCGACGCCGATACGGGCCTTGGCGAATCCCATGTCGGTCAGACGCTTGGCGAGGTCTTCCATCGGGTGGCTGGTCGTGGACTGGATATAGGTGTCCGCGTAGCCGATGACCTTGTCGTCATCCATCCAGACGGTGCGTAGCGCGCCGTTCGCGTCCTGGTAGCGGCCCCACCAGACGGGGTCGCCGTCCATCGGCAGAATCACGCCCTGGTGGACGTAGAACGACCAGCCGTCATAGCCTGTGAGCCACGCCTGGTTGGAGGGGTCGGTGGCGAAAAGCACGTCGATTCCCGCCTTTTCCATGGCCTTGCGTGTCTTTGCGAGGCGGCGGGCGTATTCGGATGCGCTGAAGGGAGCGTGTTCGATTGGCATGAAAACCTGCGTGTGGCTGATTTGTGCACAACGCTAGGAGGGATTCGAAATCTTGGCAAGATAATTAGCTGATAGCGCAAGCAAAATCGCGGTTCTGTCTTGACAGGATACAATGCTGCGCGATGATGTGCACAACAATGTATTCTCGACTCTGCCGGTCGGGGGTTTTCAACAGGGAGAACGGCATGAAAAAATCAACGATACTGACGACGATTGCCGCAGGAATCGCGCTTGGTGCGTCGACGGTTGCGGCGATTGCCGGTCCTTTGATGGACCGCATCAACGCCGGGGAGTCGATCCGGATCGGCTTTGCCAACGAGGTTCCGTGGGCTTATCCGGGCGAAAACAATGCCCCGCTGGGTTTCGTGAACGCCTACGTGCTCGGGGTGCTGGGCAAGATGGGCTACGAGAACATCGAGCCGGTCGTGACGGATTGGGGCGGGCTGATCCCCGGCCTTCAGGCGAATCGCTTCGACGTGATTACCGGCGGCATGTACATTCTCGGCAGCCGCTGCGAGAACGTGACCTTCTCCGAGCCGATGGCGAAGGTGTCCGACGCGTTCATCGTCCAGGCGGGAAACCCCGAGGGCATCAGCACGTACAAGGACTTCGTCGAAAAGAACGCGACCATGGTGACGGGCGCGGGCTTCAACACGGTCGAGGCCGCGTTGAAGGAAGGCGTGCCGGAAAGCCAGATCATGCAGGTGCCCGGACCGACGGAGATCCTTGCTGCCGTCAAGGCGGGTCGTGCGGCCGCTGGGGCCGTGACCTTCTTCACCGCTCAGGAACTCGCGAAGGGCTCGGGCGGGGAAATCGAAGTGACCGATCCCGGCGCGCTGCCTGAGTGGACCCAGAACTGGGTTGGCATCGGCTTCCGCCACGATGACGCCGACTTCGTCGAGGCGTTCAACAAGGCGCAGGCGGAATACCTCGGCTCGCCCGAGATGCTCGCGGCGGTCGCGGAATACGGCTACGACGAAAAGGTCCTTCCGGGCGACGAACCGACCGAATGGGTCTGCCAGAACCGCTGATCCTCAGCTGATCTGAAATCCCGACGGGCCCCTAATCCGGGCCCGTCACGCCGTCTCAAGAGAACGGAGCGGTCATGTCCTATCCGGAGTTTCTGGCCGAATACGGTGGCCGCTATGTCGACGGGGCCCTTATCACGGCGGCTCAATTCCTGCTCGCGGCTGTCGTGGCGGTCCTCATGGCCCTGGCCATGGGGCTGATGAAGCTGTCCGAAAACCCGATCGCGAAGGGAATCGCGGTTGTCTATATCGAATTCTTCCGCGGAACCTCCCTTCTGGTTCAGCTTTTCTGGCTGTTCTATGTGCTGCCGCTGTTCGGACTGACGTTCGACAAGTTCACGACGGGCTTCGTCGCCGTCGGCCTCAACCTTGGTGCCTACGGTGCGGAATTGGTACGTGGAGCGATCCAGTCGGTTCCGAAGGGCCAGTGGGAGGCGTCCTATGCTCTCTCCATGTCGCCGGCCGCCCAGATGCGCCGGATCATCCTGCCGCAAGCCTTCGTCGCGATGCTGCCGCCCTGGGGCAACCTCATCATCGAGCTTCTGAAGGGCACCGCGCTTGTCGCGCTCATCGCCGTTGCGGACCTGATGTTCGAGGCCCGCCAGATCAACGGCTCGACATACCTCTCGGCACAGGCCTTCGGCACGGCGCTCATCATCTACTATGTCTTTGCGCGGTTCATCATCACGCCCTTCATGCGCTGGCTCGAACGGGTCATGGCGCGCCGCTTGGGGAGGGCCTGAGCCATGCAGTGGAACTGGGAATTCACCTTCGAAATCATGCCCAGGATGCTCTGGGCGACACTGAACACGCTGATGGCGGCGGGTATCGGATACGCGATCGCCGTACTCCTCGGGCTCGTTCTGGCGCTCGCGCAGCGCACGCCCTACCGCGCGGTGACGCTTGTCGTGCGCGAGGCGGTCGAGTTCATTCGCTCGACGCCCCTCGTTCTCCAGATATTCTTCGTCTACTACGTCGGGCCGCAGTACGGGCTCAACCTGAGCCCCTGGGTCGCGGGGATGATCGCGATCGGGCTCCACTACGCCTCCTACCTTTCGGAAGTCTACAGGGGCGGCATCGAGTCCGTGGCGAAGGGCCAGTGGGAGGCCTGTACCGCGCTCAACATGACGCCGATCCAGACCTATTTCCGTATCATCATCCCGCAGGCGCTGCCGCCCTCTGTCGCTGGCATGGGCAATTACCTTGTCGGCATCTTCAAGGACACGCCGATGCTCTCCGTGATCGGCGTCGCGGAACTGATGCACGCCGCGAACGCGATTGGCGGGCAGAACTACCGTTACCTGGAACCCTATACGATCGTCGGCGTGATCTTCCTGATGATCTCTCTGCCCTCTGCCGGAGTCATCCGTGCGTTTGAGGCCTGGGTCCGCCGCAAACTGGGAATGAGCTGATGGAAAACACCTCGCAGTATCCGCTGGAGCTGACCGGGCCGGACGTGCCCATGGTGCGGTTCATGAACGTCACCAAGCGCTACGGTGCTCTGACGGTGCTCGACAACCTCAATCTCGACGTGGCCGAGGGCGAGATGGTGACGATCATCGGCCCGTCGGGCTCGGGCAAGACGACCGTCCTCCGAATGCTGATGACGCTCGAGACGATCAACGGCGGCGTGATCTACGTGGATGGCAAACCGCTGACCCACATGCCGAAGAACGGCGTGCTGGTGCCGGCGGATCCGAAATACCTGCGCAAGGCGCGGTCCTCGATCGGGATGTGCTTCCAGCACTTCAACCTGTTTCCGCACATGACGGCGCTTCAGAACTGCATGGAGGGGCCGGTCCAGGTGCTCGGCATGTCGAAGCAGGATGCGCGCGAGCGGTCCGAGGAGTTGCTGGAAATGGTCGGCATGATCGACAAGAAGGACCAGCATCCTTCGCGGCTTTCGGGCGGCCAGCAGCAGCGGGTGGCGATCGCCCGGGCGCTCGCGATGCGGCCGAAGGTCATGCTCTTCGACGAGGTCACGTCCGCGCTCGACCCCGAGGTGATCGGCGAGGTGACCAACGTCATCCGCAAGCTCGTGTCCGAGCACAACCTGACCATGCTGATGGTCACCCACCAGATGGGCTTCGCGCGCGACATCTCCGACCGGATCTGTTTCTTCTACGGTGGCAGGATCGAGGAGCAGGGTCCGCCCGAGGAGTTGTTCGGAAATCCGCGTCGGGACCGCACGAAGCAGTTCCTCTCAGCCGTCAAGGAAGCGGACTGAATGGACTTCGCGCTGGCCGACATACTCGCCGCAAGGCGGGTCATCCGGGGCGTGGCGGACGCGACGCCCTTCGTTCCCTCGCCATTCATGACGAGGGCCGTGGGGCAGGACTTCCTGCTGAAGCTCGAGAACATGCAACCGATCGGCGCCTTCAAGCTGCGTGGCGCGGTGAACGCGGTCATGACGCTGCCGGACACGGTCGGTGGCGTTACGTGCTGTTCGACCGGAAACCACGGCCGTGGCGTCGCATACGCGGCGGCCAGGCGTGGGATGAAGGCCGTGATCTGCATGTCGAGACTGGTGCCTCAGGCCAAGGTCGACGGCATCCGCGCGCTTGGTGCCGACGTCCGCATCATCGGCACGACGCAGGATGAGGCGATGTACGAAAGCCAGCGCCTGTGCGAGGCCGAGGGGCTGGTCGAGATCTCGCCCTTCGACGATCCGAAGGTGATTGCAGGGCAGGGGACGATCGGCTTCGAGATGCTCGAGGCGCGGCCTGACCTGAAGACGATCCTCGTGCCCCTGTCGGGCGGCGGGCTTGCCGCGGGGGTTTCGGTCGCGGCCAAGTCGATCAACCCGAAGATCCGGGTCATCGGCATCACGATGGACCGCGGCGCGGCGATGTACGAATCGATCCGCGCGGGCCATCCCGTCGAGGTTCCGGAATTTGCTTCGCTCGCCGACAGCCTCGGCGGAGGTATCGGGTTGGAGAACCGGCTTTCGTTCCCGCTTTGCCGTGACAACCTCGACGACGTCGTGCTGGTGACCGAGGAAGAAATCCGCCACGCAATGCAGGTCCTCTATTACGAGGACCGGATCGTGGCCGAAGGCGCCTCGGTCGTGGGGCTTGCTGCGGTGCTGGCGGGCAAGGTCGCGTCCGACGGACCCGTGGGCACGATCGTCACGGGTCGCAACCTAGACATGGGCACCTTCAACAAGATCATGGCGGGCGAGGATGTGCAGGTCGGCGACCTCATGGTGAAAGGCAAGGCTTATGGCGCATGACATCCAGATCGTCACCGAGGCGGAACTGCGGGAGATCGTCCATCTCGACCTCACGACGGTCGACGTGATCGAAGCCGCCTTCGCGGCGCTCGCCAAGGGCGGCGTCGTCATGCCGCCGATCATGTCGATGGATCTGCACGAGGTGAACGGCGAGGTCGACGTGAAGACCGCCTACATCCCCGGCTTCGACGGCTTCGCGATCAAGGTCAGCCCCGGCTTCTTCGACAACCCGAAGATCGGCCTGCCGAGCCTCAACGGCCTGATGATCCTCTTCTCGGCCAAGACCGGCCTCGTGGAATCGCTCTTCCTCGACAACGGCTACCTGACCGATATTCGCACCGCCGCAGCGGGCGCGGTCGCCGCACGCCACCTGGCGTCGGAAAAGGTCGAGACGGCAGGCGTGATCGGCACCGGCGTTCAGGCGCGGCTGCAGATGCAGGCCGCGCATCTCGTGCGCCCGTTCACTCGTGTGCTCGTGCATGGCCGGGACATGGAGAAGGCCCGCGCCTGCGCCGCCGATCTGGCCGGGTCGCTCGGGATCGAAGCCGAGGCGGTCGCGGACCCGGCCGCTCTCGTGTCCGAAAGCCAGCTCGTCGTGACGACGACACCCGCGCGGGAGCCGCTCATCAAGGCGGCATGGCTCCACCCCGGCCTGCACATCACCGCGATGGGATCTGATCAGGCCGGAAAGAACGAGATCGAGCCCGCGGCCCTCATGGCGGTCGACGCCTATGTCTGCGACCGCGTAAGCCAGTGCGAGGTTTCCGGAGAGCTTGAAGCCGCACTTGCCGCTGGCGTGTGGACGAAGGACACCCCTGCCGAACTCGGCGAGGTCATCATCGGCCGGAAGCCCGGGCGGAAGTCGCCCGAAGACATCACGATTTGCGACCTGACCGGGACCGGCGTTCAGGATACCGCCATCGCCACCCATGTCCGCGCCCGGTTCGGAAAAGCGGGGACGATCATCCAGGCATGACAGATGTTCAGAAATCCCTTCTCCGATGAGGAACTTGCCCGCCGCGTCTCGGCCGTGCGCCGGGAAATGGCCGCCCGCGACCTGGATCTCGCGGTATTCTCCGCGCCAGAAAGCGTCTTCTACCTGACCGGCCTCGACCACTGGGGCTACTTCGCGCCGCATCACCTGATCGTGCCAGCTGACGGGGAAATGGTGCTCGTTACCCGGCAGATGGAACGCGTGACGATCGAAAACCAGGTGCGCAACGCCCGCTTTTCGGGCCATACCGACAGCGTCACGGCAGCAAGCCATCTGGCGAAGGAACTTGGCGACCTGGCGGGCAGGCGTGTCGGGCTCGAAACGGCCTCCTCGGGTCTCACCTTCGCTGCCGGCAGGGAGCTTTCCACCGCGACCGGGGCGGCCGAATGGGCCGATATCACGGATCTGACCGACGCGCTGCGCCTCGTGAAGTCGCCCGAGGAACAGGTGCTCATGCGCGCGGCCGCCAGGGCCTCGGACGCGGGGACCCTTGCCGCAATCGCCGCCATCCATGACGGTGCGCGGGAGGTGGACGTCGTCGCCGAATGCACCGCCGCGATGATCCGCGCGGGCTCCAACCCGCCCGGCTTCGGCCCTTTCATCCGTCCCGACCACCGCATTGCCGAGGAGCACACGACCTGGGGCGACGGCATCTACCGCAACGGCGGGCGAGTCATGCTGGAGCTCGCGGGCTGCGTCTCGCGCTACCATGCGCCAATGGGGCGGCTCATTCATCTCGGCCACATCCGCGACGAGGATGCCGAGATGGCCGAGATATCGAAGCGCGCCTTTGAGGCGAGCCTGAACGGGCTCCGCCCCGGTCGGCGTGCGCGCGACGTATACGCGGATTGGCAGGCGGTCGTGGACGCCGCCGGAATGCCTCACTACCGCCGCCACCATTGTGGATATCTGGTCGGCATCGGCTTCCCGCCGTCCTGGACGGGCGGGAACAAGGTCACAGGCCTGCGGCACGACAGCGATCTCGAGATCAAGGAAGGCATGAGCTTCCATCTGCTTTCGTGGTTCACCGAGACCGGGCGCGGCGACTACTTCGTTTCGAACTGCGCGCTTCTGGGTCCCGACGGGCCGGAACTTCTGACAAAGGCGCCGATGGGGCCGACGGTGCTCTGACCGATGAAACTCGACGAGCGCGATATCCAGATCCTGCGTGTCCTCTCCACCGACGGGCGGATCACCAAGGCCGCGCTCGCCGAGCGGATCGGGCTGTCGCCCACTCCCTGCTGGGATCGCCTGAAGAAACTGGAAAAGGCAGGTCTGATCGAGGGATACCGGGCCGAGATCAGCCTGAAGAAACTCGGCCCCCATGTAACCGTTTTCGTCGCGGCCGAATTGGCCGACCACACATCGGCTAGCTTCCGCTCTTTCGAGGATGCGGTGAGGAGCTATGACGAGATAGTGGCCTGCTGGGCACTCGGCGGCGGCTATGACTACCTGTTGCAGATCGTCACCCGCGACATCGACGCCTACCAACGGCTGATCGACGAGATGCTGGACGCGCGCATCGGTCTTGCCCGCTACTTCACCTACATCGTCACGAAGCCGGTGAAGGGATTCGGCGCGCCGCCTTTCGAAGCACTTATCGGCTCCCATTGATCTGGTCTGCGAAACGCGGCGGGGGCAGATGATTCTTCTGCCAATGCCGCGAAGTTCGGTCTCGCTGCCTGCTCCGGAGAGCGATCATTTGAGGGACATTCCTCAAGAGGATCGAATGCTGGATACCGCTCTCTCGGCTCGTGCCGACATCAAGGACAAGAAGCTCGTGCGCAGCTTCTCTTACATCGGCGGCAAATGGTGCGCCGCACTTTCCGGCGAAACCCTTCCGGTGACGGACCCGGCCACTGGCCAAACGATCGGCGAGGTGGCGAGCCTGTCCGCCGCCGATTCCGCTGCCGCCGTCGATGCGGCCCAAGCGGCATTCCCCGGCTGGTCCGGTCTTCTTCCGCAGGGCCGGTCCGCGATCCTCAGGCGCTGGTTCGAGATGATCCTCGCGCACAAGGACGACCTCGCGCGTATCATGGTGCTGGAACAGGGCAAGCCCTTGTCCGAAGCCGTGGGCGAGATCGAATACGGCGCGGCCTTCGTCGAGTTCTATGCCGAGGAAGCGAAGCGACCGAACATAGAAGGCGTCACCAGTCATTTGCCGGACGCGGAAGTGGAACTGTGGCGCGAGCCGGTCGGCGTCGCCGCCCTGATCACGCCGTGGAACTTCCCCTCTGCCATGCTGACGCGGAAGGCGGCGGCGGCGATGGCGGCGGGCTGCACGGTCGTCTGTCATCCGTCGGCCGAAACGCCCTTCTCGGCCCTTGCGCTGGCGGAGTTAGCCGAACGCGCGGGCGTTCCCGCGGGCGTTTTCAACGTTGTCACCGGCATCGCCCCGGTCGTCGTCGAACCGTGGACGAAGGACACGCGGGTCCGTGCCCTTTCCTTCACCGGATCGACCGAGATCGGGCGGCTTCTCTACCGGCAGTCGGCCGAGACCGTGAAGCGGCTTGTGATGGAGCTTGGCGGCCATGCCCCCGTCCTGGTCTTCCAGGACGCCGACCTCGGCAACGCTGTGGCCGAGACGATAAAGGCCAAGTTCGCGACGTCCGGCCAGGACTGCCTCGGCGCAAACCGGATCTTCGTCGAGCGACCGATCTACGAGGAGTTCTGCAAGCGATTCACCGAAGCGACCAGGCAACTGACGATCGGACCGGGCATCGAGGACTGCGACATCGGCCCCCTCATGAACGAGAAGGCCGTCGCCAAGCAGGAGGAGCACGTCGCGGACGCGCTGGCCAAGGGCGCGAGGCTCGCCTGTGGCGGCAAGCGGCACGAGCTCGGCCCGCTGTTCTACGAGCCGACGGTGCTCGTGGACGTCCCGGCGGACGCGAAGATCCTGTCGGAGGAAACCTTCGGTCCCGTTGCGCCGATCCTGCCTTTCGACGCCGAGGATGACGTGATCGCGCGCGCGAACGCCACCGAATACGGGCTGGTTGCGTATATCCACACCCAGGACCCGCGCCGCATCTACCGGGCGAGCCGCGCGCTTCAGTTCGGCATGGTCGCCGTGAACCGCACGAAGGTGACCGGTGCGCCGATCCCGTTTGGCGGGACGAAGCAGTCGGGCCTTGGCCGCGAGGGAGCGCGTCTGGGGATGGAGGAATTCACCGAAATCAAATACGTCTGCCGCGACTGGGCATGAGAGGAAGGAAAGACGAATGCTGAAGAACGATCAACTCGACCAGTGGGACCGCGAGAACTTTTTCCATCCCTCGACGCACCTTGCGCAGCATGCGCGCGGAGAAAGCCCCAACCGCGTGATCAAGACGGCCTCGGGCGTGCACATCGAAGACCGGGACGGCAACCGCCTTCTTGACGCCTTCGCCGGGCTCTACTGCGTCAACGTCGGCTACGGCCGGCAGGAGATCGCGGAGGCGATCGCAGCGCAGGCGAGGGAACTGGCCTACTATCACGCCTATGTCGGCCATGGCACCGAAGCCTCGATCACGCTGGCCAAGATGATCCTCGACCGTGCGCCGAAGAACATGTCCAAGGTCTATTTCGGCCTCGGCGGCTCGGACGCGAACGAGACCAACGTCAAGCTCGTCTGGTATTACAACAACGTCCTCGGCCGGCCGGAGAAGAAGAAGATCATCTCGCGTTGGCGCGGCTACCACGGTTCGGGCCTGATGACGGGTTCGCTGACTGGGCTCGAACTCTTCCACAAGAAGTTCGACCTTCCGCTCCCGCAGGTCCTGCACACCGAGGCGCCCTATTACTACCGCCGCAAGGACCTGAACCAGTCCGAGGCCGACTTCGTCGCCCATTGCGTGGCCGAACTCGAGGCGCTGATCCAACGCGAGGGTGCCGATACGATCGCCGCCTTCATCGGTGAGCCGGTCCTCGGCACCGGCGGCATCGTTCCGCCCCCGGCGGGCTACTGGGAAGCAATCCAGAAAGTGCTGAAGAAGCACGACATCCTCCTGATCGCCGACGAGGTCGTGACCGGTTTCGGTCGTCTCGGAACGATGTTCGGCTCCGATCACTACGGGATCGAGGCCGATATCATTACCATCGCCAAGGGTCTCACTTCGGCCTATGCGCCGCTCTCGGGTTCGATCGTGTCGGACAAGGTGTGGAAGGTGCTTGAGCAGGGCACCGATGAGAATGGACCCATCGGCCACGGCTGGACCTATTCCGCGCATCCCATCGGCGCGGCGGCCGGCGTGGCGAACCTCAAACTCATCGACGAACTGAACCTTGTGCAGAACGCGGGCGAGGTCGGTCGCCACCTGAAGAACGCCATGACCGAAGCGCTGGGCAGTCATCCCAACGTGGGCGACGTGCGCGGCGAAGGGATGCTTTGCGCGGTGGAGTTCGTCGATGACAAGGACAGCCGCAAGTTCTTCGACCCCGCGAAGAAGATCGGGCCGCAGATTTCAGCGGCGCTTCTCGCCCAGGACAAGGTGATCGCGCGGGCGATGCCGCAAGGCGACATCCTGGGCTTCGCGCCGCCCTTCTGCCTGACACGCGCCGAGGCCGAGACCGTCGCCGAGGCGACGGCGCGGGCTGTGAAGACCGTGCTTGGCTGAGCCGAGAAACGAGGGCCTGAGCCTCCCCACGTGATCTGGTCCACCGTTATGGTCGGGAAACGGTGGACCAGAAATCCCGGACCAGCGACTCGAGCCCGGGGAGAATGTCACGAAGCTTCGGCAGGTTGATGTGCTCATGGGTAAGGGAATGAAGCGCGCGGACGCGATCCGCGCGGTGCGGCCTCGCCCAACTGCGCCGCATGCCCGGCGAGCTATTGGTTGCCCGGATCCATCTCTGCGAGTACGCGCTCCGGGGTCAGTGGCAGGTGGGTCAGTTCTGATCCGAGCGCGTCGTTGACGGCGTTCACCACGGCCGCGGCCACGGGGATCGTGGCGATCTCGCCCACGGCCTTGGCCCCGAATGGCCCGGTCGGCTCCCCCGCCTCGATGAGATGAACCTCGATCATTGGCATTTCGAGACTGTTGGCGAGGATGTAACGGGCGAAGCTGTCGCCCGCCATCCGGCCCGTCACCATGTCGTTCGCGACATCCTCGAACAGCGCGTATCCGATCCCTATCTGCACACCGCCGTAGATCTGGCCCTCGACCAGCATCGGGTTGACGGCGCGGCCGATGTCGTGGACCGCGAGGTAGTCCTTGACGCGCACGAGCCCCGTCAGCGTGTCGACCTCAACCGCCGCGAAATGGGCGGCATGAGAGCTGGGGTTGGCGCCCGCGGCATAGGTTTCGGTCGCGGAAGGCAGATCGAGACCCGCGCCGAGAAGGTCGGCGGCCAGCGCGGCCATCCGGCTGACTTCGCCGCTGCGAAGGTCCTCCACGCCGGCCTGACCGAGCCGTAGCTCGTCTGGGGCGCAATTGCGCAGCAGCGCCGCGGCCTGAATGATCCGTTCGACGAGCAGCACGGCCGTCCGCCGCGTGGCCTCGCCCGCGATGTAGGTCATGCGGCTCGCGCGCGTTCCAAGATCGTAGCCGCATCGGTCCGTATCGGCGTCGACGATGCGGATATCGGTCGGACGCAGGGAGAGGACTTCGGCCGCGATCTGGGCAAGCGTCGTGTTCGAGCCGCAGCCAAGGTCGTGCAGCGCCGAAACCATCTCGACCCGGCCGTCGGCGCAAAGCGCCATGGTCATCGTCGTTGCTTCCTCCGATCCGGGGAAGCAGCCGTTGATATGTGCGGCCGCGGCCATTCCGGTCCCGGTGCGGAACCGGCCGGCTCCGCCCGACGTCGCGCGGCGCATGTCCCAGGAGAACCGCCGGGCCCCCTCGGCGATGCATTCCCGGAGCCGCGCATTGCCGACATCGAGGCCGGTGTAGGGCTCGATCGCATGGGGCGAGATCGCGTTCCGGATCCGCAGCGTCACCGGGTCGAAGCCGGCCCGGCGCGCCGCGATGTCGAGATGGATCTCTCCCGCAGCGTTGATCTGCGGCGAGCCGTAGCCGCGAAAGGCGCCCGTGGGTGGCGTGTTCGTGTAGACCGCTCGGCCGCAGTAGCGTTCGGCCGGAATGTCGTAGAGGCGGACATGGCGCTGGAGCATCGATCCCGGCAGGTAGTTGCCGCCGGTGACGTAGGCGCCGATGTCGATCAGCGTCTCGGTCTCGCGGGCGAGGATGCGGCCGGAGGCGTCGAAGCCGGTGCGAATCCGCGTGCTGGTGGATGACCGCATCCGGGTGCTGGTGAAGGTCTGGTGGCGGTCGAGTTCGAGACGGACGGGCCGGTTCAGCCGGCGCGCGAATTCGGCCACCAGGGGTTCGAGGACCGGTTCCGCCTTGCCGCCGAACGAGCCGCCGATCGGCGTCTTCACCACATGGATGTCACGCGCCTTCAGCCCGAGCGCACGGGCGACGACCACCTGAACCGCATGGACGCTCTGACAGGGCGCGAGCACGCAGATGCGCCCATCGGGCTCGGGCAGGGCAAGCGCCACATGGTTCTCGATCGCGCAATGATGCGTCTTGGGGGTGCGGATCGCGGTTTCCACGACGTGGGTGGCAGCCGCGAAGCCCGCATCCGGGTCGCCGCGGTCGAAATGTTGTTCGGCAACCGGGTTGCGGAAGGTCGGCGTGCCATCCTCCTCGAATAGCGGGCCGCGGTCGCGATCGGCCGCCTCGGGCGCAAGGCAGGCTGGCAGCGGCTCGTATCGGATGTCCAGCAGCGCGAGAGCGGCGACGGCGGCCTCTCGCGTGGTCGCCACGACGGCGGCGACGCGATCGCCGACATGGCGCACGACGGGAGGAAACGTCGTCTCGTCCTCGTCCGCCTCCTGGCCTTCGAACCAGATCGAGCTGTTGTAGCGGTTGGCCGGCATGTTGCCGTGCCAGAACACCCCGAGCACGCCCGGCGCGGCAAGAGCGGCTTCCGCGTTGACCGCGGCTACGCGCGCATGGGGATGGGGGCTCGTCTGGAGCGCGGCATGCGCGAGGCCCTCGATCTCCAGATCACCGGCATATCTCAGGGCTCCGGTCGCCTTCTCGGCGCCATCGAGCATCGGGTGCCGGATACCTACGGCCGTCATTGCGCGTCCTCCGAAGCCTTGGTTATCCGGTCGAGGAGATCAAGCCCGAGCGCCCGGATCGCCCGCGACTTGTAGGCGGCCGAGGCACGGCCCGGAATTGCGGCGAGAACATCGTCCTCCAGCGCCGGCAAAAAGCCGTCCGCGCCCGCATTCAGCGCCGCCTCGGCGCCAGCAAGACGCCGCGGCGCCGGGCCGATCGCACCTGCCACGAGACGCAGAGCGCCACGCGGTCCCGCGGCGGCAAGGGTCAGACACGAAATCGTCGGCTCCTGCCGGCGGCCGAGCTTCACGAAGGCGCCGATCCCGGAGCCATCGCCCAGCGGCAGCCGGAAGCCGACGATCACCTGCCGTCGCCCGACGATTGGACGGCGGGAGAGCAGATCGGCCACCGGCAGGGAAGTCTCGCCCTCGGGCGCGCGAAGAACCGCTTCGGCCCGTGCCGCGACAAGCGCCGGGGGCAGGTCCGCCGCCGGCGATCCATTCGCCACGTTGCCGCCGATCGTGGCGCGGTTGCGGATCTGGACCGAGCCGAAGTTGACTGCCGCCTGGCCCAGAACCGGGCAGTGCCGCGCGACGAGCGGGTCCCGCGCGATCGCAGCCACGGTGACGCCGGCCCCGACGAAGAGAGCGTCCTCGGCAAGCTTCACCTGCCTGAAGGAAGGGATGCGGCCGAGATCTACGACCACCTGAGCGGCGGGGAGATTGCCAGAGGCGATGAGCAGGTCTGTTCCACCGGCGATCAGGCCGGGGTCGGCCTTCGTCGCCAGAAGCGCCATGAGCGCGGCCTCGCTGTCCGGCGACGCGAATTCTGCGATCATGCGGCGGTGCCCCCGGTCGCATCGGCGACGATCGCTGCCCGCTCACGTGCGGTCCGCGCGATCGCCCGGACGATGTTGGCGTAGCCCGTGCAGCGGCAGATGTTGCCGGCGATCGCGAGACGGATCTCCGCTTCGGTCGGGGCCGGGTTGACGGAGAGAAGCCCCTCTGCCGCCATCAGCATGCCCGGCGTGCAGTAGCCGCACTGGACCGCGCCTTCCATGACGAACGCGTTCTGAAGATCGGACAACCCGGTCCCTTTCGCGAGCCCCTCGACGGTCGTGACCTCTTTCCCGTCGGCCTGCGCGGCAAGCATCAGGCAGGAGCAGACCGGCTCGCCATCCAGCAACACCGTGCAGGCGCCGCATTCCCCCTCGAGGCACCCTTCCTTGACGCCCGTCAGGCCGTGGTTTCGCAGCGCAGACGACAACCGCTCGCCCGGTGTCACCCGCAAGTGCTGCCGGACACCGTTAAGTTCTGGAAATATATCCAATTCTACTCCGCAGGTTGCGGCGCGTTCCGGTGAGGGGAATACGGCCTCGAACGGTAGCGGGCGAACAGGTTCCCGACGCGCGATGGTCGAAAATTGACCATTTCGGTGCGGCGCCCCAGGTTCATTCGACCGGCATGTCCGTAGCCGGCCCGATCGGAGTGACCGTGGCGTTCCCTTACACCGGCGTCATGGGCGAGCCGCTGCTGCGCGTATGGATGCAGGACGGCGGGCCACCCACGTCCCGCTGCACATCGGCCCCGTTCGCAGGATTGTCGATCTGGGGCATTCGATCCGGGGGAGGGGGGCGTCCTCCTCAGGCGGCAACCGCCTTCGATATTGCTTCGGCGATGATTGCCGGCACGTCCCGGTGCGTTCCGAGAGGGGGGAGGATCCGACCGCGAAAACCCGCCTCTTCGACGGCGGCAGGGATGTCGTCGAGCACGTGGCCCCAACGCGCGACGAACAGTGGCAGGAGGATCGATGACCGGCCCGCCTCAATCAGGACCTGGGCTATCCGTGGGTCCTGTTCGATGAAGCCCACGCGAACCTCGGCGAAGTCCGCCCGCTCGGCGATGTATCCTGCGGTCTCTCGCGCCGTTTCGGCCGGTTGCGGGCTGCGGCCCGATCCGTGTGCGGCGAGGATCAGGGTCGTGTCGGGCGCTGCCCAGCCGGCCTCAGCCGCTTCCTCCCGCGCAAGCCGAAGCGCCAGCGCATTCGCCCCCGGAAGTAGGCCAAATGGCGTGAGAATCCTCAGGCCGTCCCGGCCCGCCTTCGCCAGTCGCGCAGGGAGGTTAGAGCGGATGAACCAGCCGTCCGACATGAAGAAGGGAAAGACGACGGGGTCTTCCAGTTCGGCCACCGCCGCCTCCAGCGCTCCGGGGGCCGCGAGCGTCGCCCCGCCGACGCGCCAGCCGGGCAACAGAGCCGCCACGCGGGCGGCGAGCGCCTCGATTTCCGCTTCGGGTCCGTCGGGATCGGAGGGCTGCCCGTGCGCGACGATCAACGCCTCGCGGGTCATTCTCGGATCCTTGCGCCCTTGGCGTCGAACAGAAATGCCTGGGCATCGTCGAAATCGAGTTCCACCATCGTGTTCACCGGGAAGTCGTGCTGCCCGAACATGCGGACCGTCAGGATTTCGCCGCCGGTTTCGGTAACGAGGAGGTGCGTGTCGGCGCCCAGCCTTTCGATATGTTCGATCCGGCCCCTGATCCGCCCGCCTTCCTCCACCCGAAGATGCTCCGGCCGGATGCCGAGGGTCGCACCTTTCGCCCCGAGGGGCCCGGCGGGAAGGAAGTTCATCGCCGGAGAGCCGATGAAGCCCGCGACGAACTGGTTGTCGGGATCGTTGTAGAGTTCCATCGGGCTGCCGATCTGCTCCACCCAGCCCTCGCGGATGACCACGATTCGGTCCGCAAGCGTCATCGCCTCCACCTGGTCGTGGGTGACGTAGATGATCGTCGCGCCGAGGTCGCGGTGCAGCCGCGCGATTTCCACCCGCATGTGCAGGCGGAGTGCGGCGTCGAGGTTCGAAAGCGGCTCGTCGAAAAGGTAGAGCTCGGGCTGGCGGACAAGCGTGCGCCCGATGGCGACGCGCTGGCGCTGGCCGCCCGAAAGCTCGGCCGGGCGCCGGTCGAGGAAGGGCTCCAGGGCAAGCATCTTGGCCGCCGCCCCCACCCTTTCGGCGATCACGGCCTTCGGCTGGCCTTCCTGCCGCAGCGCGAGCCCCATGTTCCCTTCCACCGTCAGGTGGGGGTAGAGGGCGTAGCTCTGGAACACCATGGCGATTCCGCGTTTCGCGGGGGGCGTCAGCGTCACGTCGCGGTCGGAGATCAGGACCGTGCCCGAGGTCGCGTCCTCCAGCCCCGCGATGACACGCAGAAGCGTGGATTTGCCGCAGCCCGAGGGGCCTACGAAGACGACGAATTCGCCCTTCTCGACCGAAAGGTCGATGTCCTTCAGAACCTTGACCGGGCCGAAATCCTTGCAGATGCGATCAAGCTTCAGCGCCGTCATTTGGCGCCCTTGAGTTCGACGGCGCGGCCTTCACGGATGCTCTCGTCCGCGGCGAGGCAGATCTCGAGCGAGGCGACCGCGTCCGCCATGTGGCGCGAAAGGTCGATGTCCTCGAGAATCGAGCGGATCACGTAAGCCTGTTCCGCGTCGCAAAGCTCTTGATGGCCGGGCTCGCCGGGGAAATCGACGTCGCGGTCGCCACCCTCGGTGCGGTGGATGCGCAGGGCGCCGACCTTGGTATGCCCCTCGACGCTGTCCGAGGCCGGGTGCATCCCCGACATGATCGAGACCGCGCCGTTGGGGGAGATCACGTCCTTCACGAAATAAGCGACCTCGGACATCATCGGGCCCCAGCCCGCCTCGTACCAGCCCACCGATCCGTCATCGAAGATCACCTGGAACTGGCCGTAGTTGTACATGTCGGGCGCGATCTCGTCCGACAGACGCAGGCCCATGCCGTGAACGCGCACCGGTTTCGCGTCGGTGATCTGGCACATGACATCGACGTAGTGGACACCGCAATCGACGATCGGCGGCGTGGTCTTCATCAGCGCCTTGTGGGTTTCCCAGGTGGCGCCCTTCGATTGCTGGTTGAGGTTGAGGCGGAAGACGTAGGGCCCGCCCAGGCCGCGCGCCTCGGCGATCAGGCGCTGCCACGAGGGGTGGTGACGCAGGATGTAACCGACGACCAGCTTCTTCTTCAGCCGCCTCGCCGTTTCCACGACGCGGCGGGCGTCCGCGACGTTGGTTGCAAGCGGCTTCTCGACGAAGACATGCGCGCCCGCCTCCATTGCGGCAATGGCGAATTCGGCGTGGCTGTCGGAATAGGTGGCTATCGCGACGACGTCGGGCTTCGCCGCGGCGAGCCCCTCCTCGAAGGTCTTGTAGAGGGGGTAGCCCCGCAACTCCTCCGGTAGATCGACGGGCGAACGGTTCACGAGCGCGACGATCTCGGCCTCCGGGTGCTTGTGGAGCGCAAGCGCGTGGCTGCGACCCATGTTTCCAATACCGGCGACGAGGACTTTCATTTGACCGCTCCCGAAGTGATGCCGCGGATCAGTTGCCGCGAGAAGATGACGTAAAGGACGAGCACCGGCAGGATCGCGAAAGATAGCGCGGACAGGACGGCGTTCCAGTCCGTCACGAACTGACCAATGAAGACCTGGGACCCGAGGGTGAGCGTCTTGGTCTTTTCCCCCGGCGCGAGGATCAGCGGGAACCACAGGTCGTTCCAGATCGGGATCATGTTGAACACGGCTACCGTCGCCATTGCGGGGCGGACGAGGGGAAGGACCAGCCGGAAGAAGATCGTGTATTCCGAAAGCCCGTCGACGCGTCCGGCGTTCTTCAGGTCATGCGAAACCTGCCGCATGAACTCCGACAGGATGAAGACGGCGAGGGGAAGGCCCTGCGCCGTGTAGACGAGGATCAGCGCTGCGAGCGTGTTCACGAGGCCGGTGGAGACCATGAGTTCGAGGATCGCGACCGTGCCGATGCGGATCGGGATCATGATCCCGAGCGCGAGGTAAAGGCCCATCAGCGCGTTGCCCCGGAACCGGTATTCCGACAGCGCGAAGGCCGCCATCGCGCCGAAGAACAGGATCAAGAACAGCGACGCGACAGTGACGATCATCGAATTCTGGAAGTAGAGGAGGAAATCCCCCTGCTTCCACACGGTCTGGTAGCCGATGAGCGAGAAACTTTCCGAATTCGGCAGGGCCAGGGGTTCCCGGAAGATCGCCTTCCGGGTCTTGAAGGAGTTGATGAGGATCACGAAGACCGGAAAGAGCGCGATCAGCGTATAGGTGATCAGCACGGCGTGGGCCGCGGCGACGTTGACTGGATTTCGGCGGGCCCTGTGCATGCTGCCCCTCAGAACTGGTAGCGCCGGAGGCGCGTCTGGATGCCGAAGAGGTAGATGCAGACGCCGATGAGGATGATCGCGAACATTGCGGTCGCGATGGCGGATCCCATCAGCGGGTCGCCCAGCTGAAGCTGGAAGCCGAAGAAGGTCCGGTAGAGGAACGTTCCGAGGATGTCGGTCGAGAAGTCCGGTCCCGCAAGCGCGCCCTGGGCCGCGTAGATCAGGTCGAAGGCGTTGAAGTTGCCGACGAAAGTCAGGATCGAGATGATGCCGATAGAGGGCAGGATCAGCGGCAGCTTGATCTTCCAGAAGGCGGACATGCCCGTGATCCCGTCGATCTCTCCCGCCTCCAGGATTTCCTCCGGGATCGACAGGAGCGCGGCGTAGATCAGCATCATAGGGATGCCGACGAACTGCCAGACCGAGACGAGGGCGAGCGTCGTCAGTGCCGTCTCCTCGCGCCCGAGCCAGGGAGCGTAGAGCGACTTCAGCCCGACCCAGTCCAGCATCGTCGGCGCGATGCCCCAGATCGGAGAGAGGATGAGTTTCCAGGCGAAACCGACGATCACGAAAGAGAGGATCGTCGGGATGAAGATCGCCGAACGGTAGAAGGCGGCGAAGCGCAGGCGTGGGGAGGAAAGGATCGCGGCGAGCGCGATGCCGATGGGATTCTGCACCGCCATGTGGATGAAGAAGAACCAGAAGTTGTTGCCAAGCGCGTTCCAGAAGGAGGCCGACCAACGCGGGTCGCCGAAGAGCGTCCGGAAGTTCTGGAGCCCGGAAAAGACGCGTCCCTCTTCACCCGATGTGTAAAGGGCAAGGCGCAACGTGTTGAAAAGCGGAAAGATCATCACCGTCGTGTAGACGATGACGGCCGGTGCCAGGAAGACGATCACATGGGGCTTGATCCTCGAGCGCATCTGGGTGCCGGAAAGACCCGGGCGGCCTGAGCCGCCCGGGTCCTGTTCGTTACTGCTGCGGCGCGTACCAGGAGGCGAGGCCCTCCTGCAGACGCGCGGCCGCGGCTTCTGGCGCTTCGGTGCCACGGATCACGTTCGCCGAGGCGTTCCAGGTCTCGTTCTCGAGGTTCGGCGTGCCGCGCGACAGGATCTGGTAGGTCGAGCGGATCGTCGACTCACACTGCTCGCGCCAGGACACGAATTCCTGGGCCAGCGGGTCCTGCATCTCCACCGGCGCGGAGTTGAGCGAGAAGAAGCCCGGAAGCGCGTTGGCGTAGAGTGTCGCGAACTCGGCCGACCCGACCCAGTTCAGGAAGGTCTTCGCGGCTTCGGCATTCGGCGACTTGGCGTTCAGGCCGATCGCGATGTCGGTGTGGTCCGAGATGTAGCAGGTGTCGCCCGCATTCACGACCGGGGGCGGGAAGGCGCCCATCTCGAAATCGGCCTGGGCGTTGAAGCCGGCGATCTCCCACGAGCCTGCCGGATAGATCGCCGCGCGGCCGAGTGTGAACATGTTCTGGCTGTCCGGATAGGTCTGCGCCTCGAACCCGTCGCCGAGATAATCCTTCCACTTCGCCAGAGTCCGGTAGGGGGCGACCCAGCCCTCGTCTGTCAGCTTCTGTTCGCCCTTGATGAGCGCAAGCCGGCCATCCTCGCCTTTCCAGTAGTTCGGGCCGATGTTCTGGTAGCCCATCGTGGCCGCTTCCCACTGGTCGTTCGTGCCCATCGCCATCGGGACGTAGGTGCCGTCGGCCTTGATCTTGTCCAGCAGCTCGAAGAATTCGGCCTCCGTCGCGGGCACCGACAGCCCGAGTTCCGCGAACGCGTCCTTGTTGTAGATGAAGCCGTGGATCACCGAGGCCATCGGCACGCAGAAGGTCTGGGCGCCATCATCCGTCTGCCAGGCCGATTTCGCGACGGGCGAGAAGTTCTCCATCGCCGGAAGGTCCGAGAGGTCGGCGAGGCGCCCGGCCTGGAAGAGGGCCAGTGAAGCATCGAAGGGCCGGCAGGTGATGAGGTCGCCCGCGGTACCCGCTTCCAGCTTGGAGTTAAGGACAGCGTTGTACTCGGCAGGGGCGGAGGGCGCGAACACGACCTTGATGCCGGGATTTTCGGCTTCGAAGGCGGGGATGATCTGGTCCTGCCAGATCGTCAGGTCGTCGTTGCGCCAGCTTTCGATCGTCAAGGTCACGTCCTGGGCCGCGCCCGCGCCGGTCGTGAGAACCGTCGTGGCGAGGAAGAGGGCCGCGAGTTTGGTGGGTTTCATCTTGGTCTCCCCTTGTTGTCATCGTTTCCTGCCGGTCATGCCGGATGCCTGAGTCGCGCAAGCGCCGCGCGGAGATTCTGGCCGGTCTCTGACAGGAGAGCGCCTGCCTGATCCGGGGTCGCGCCACAGGCAATGAGCGCGGCGGGCTTCACCGCGCCGTCGGCTCTTTGCAGCGCCTTTTCCGCTGCATCCTCCGACACATCGCCGATCGAAGCAACGATCCTGATGGCCCGTGCACGGAGTTTTTCATTATCGGCAACGACGTTCACCATCATGCCGTCATGCACATGGCCGAGCCGGACAGCCATCAGAGTGGACATGAGATTGAGCGCGGCCTTCTGCGCGGTGCCGGCCCCCATTCGGGTCGATCCTGCGATCAGTTCGGGTGGCGTCGTGACGTGTATAGCCACTTCTGCGCCTTCCAACAGCGGCGCGCCGGCATTGTTCGCCAATGCGATCACGCGGGCTCCGCGCGCCCTCGCGGCTTGCGCCAGGGAGACCGTGTAGGGCGTGGACCCGCTTGCGCTGACGGCCACGAGCGCATCCCCATCGCGGATCAATCGGGCTGCGCGCTGGGCCTCGGCCGTGTCGTCCTCCACATGTCCGGGCAGGTGCGGTGCGCCGGGCATTCCGCCGGCCATCAGGACGAGGAGGTTTTCGGGCGAGATGCCATAGGTTCCCGGGAGTTCCATTGCATCCGCCATCGCCATGAGCGCCGAAGACCCAGCGCCGCCGTAGACCAGCCGTCGGCCCCGCGCGATGGCCTCGGCCATGACGGCGGCGCCGGCTGCGATGTCGGGAAGCGCGCCCCGCACCGCAGCCAGAGCGGCCTCCTGCCCGCTAAGGAGGCGATCCAGCGCTTCCCGATCGGAGAGCGTGTCGAGGCCATTCGCGTCCGGATGCAAGGCTTCAGTCGCCGGCAGCGGCATTCTGTTCCTCCCAAGGTCGTTCGGGATGATACCTATCTAATACCTGTTGTCGAACGCTTTCTCGATTGATCTGTTTTGCTGGGCCGTCGCCGCTATTCACGACAAAAGAGGTATTATAAAGGTATTTCATGTCGCACGAATCTCTTCCGCACCTGATCGGCGTCGATGGCGGGGGCTCCTCCTGTCGGGCGGCCCTGCGGCTTGGGCCGGACGGGCCGCGCCACGAGGTGACGCTCGGCGCGGCGAATGTCTCCACGAACTTCGACGAGGCCGTTGCGACGATCCGGGAGGCGTTGGGCCAGCTGTGCGAGAAGGCGGGACTTCCGCAGGCGGAGCTGGTCCGGGCGCGGGCGCATCTGGGCCTTGCCGGGGTGATGAACGAGGAGATTGCCGGGCGGGTTGCCGCGGCTTTGCCCATCGGCCGGGCTCAGGTGACGGATGACAGGCCCACGACACTCGCCGGCGCCTTCGGTGATGGCAACGGAGCCGTTGCCGCGATCGGCACGGGTTCTTTCCTGGGGCGGCAGCAAGGCGGGCAGCAGAAGCTTGCCGGCGGATGGGGTTTCGTGATCGGCGATCAGGCTTCGGGTGCCTGGATCGGGCGCCGGCTGCTGGAAGAGGTCGTGCTCTGTGTCGACGGCTTCTCGGCGGAGACGGAGCTTGTCCGCGACGTCCTCGCCGCGCACGGGCGGGATCCCAGTCTCATCGTCGCCTTCTCGCTATCCGCACGGCCCAAGGATTTCGCGGATTTCGCGCGCCATGTGGAAGCGGCGGCCGTCCTGGGCGATCCGCTGGCGAAGGCGCTGATGGAGGAGGGCGCCGGCTACATCGTCAGGGGGCTCGCCTCTCTCGGCTGGCGCAAGGGCGAGCCGCTTTGTCTGATGGGCGGCCTCGGCCCGGCCTATGCGCCTTTCCTGCCGCAGGTCATGCAGAGGTCCCTCGTGCCCCCGAAGGGAAGCGCGCTTGACGGGGCCCTCGCGCTCGCCGCGCGAATTCCCGAGGGCGTGACATGAGCGTGGCCGACTATCTCGCGCCGTCGGGATGGCTCGATCCCGAGGGCGGGCCCCTCTACGTGCAGCTTCGAAAGCGGATCGAGGCGGGGATCAGGAGCGGTTTCTTCGCCCCTGACACGCCGCTGCCGCCCGAACGCGAGATCGCGGCGCTGACCGAACTGTCGCGCGTGACGGTGCGGAAGGCCATGCAGGATCTCGCGGCGCGCGGCGTCGTGGTGCAGCGGCAGGGATCGGGTTCCTACGTCGCGCCGATGCGTGTCGAACAGTCCTTGTCGCGGCTGACATCCTTCACCGAGGACATGGCGCGGCGCGGCCTCAGGGCGGAAGTGCGCTGGCTGGAGCGGGGCCATTTCGTGCCATCGCCGGAGGAGGTTCTGGCCTTGGGCCTTGGTGCCGGAGATCAGGTGGCACGGCTTGCGCGGCTGCGGCTGGCCGGCGGCCGGCCGATGGCGATCGAACGTGCGGCGTTGCCGCCGGATGTCCTTCCCGAGCCCGGCCGCGTGAACACCTCGCTCTACGATACCCTTCAGGCGGTGGGCCTGCGCCCCGTGCGGGCGGTGCAGAAGATATCGGCGATAAGCCTGGCCGCGAGCGAGGCGGAGCTTCTGGACCTTCCGGCCCAGGCGGCGGGCCTCAGGATCGAACGGACCTCCTACCTGCCCAGCGGCCGGGCGGTGGAGTTTACACGGTCGATCTATCGCGGCGATGCCTATGATTTCGTGGCGGAATTGCGCCTGACGGAGAAAGCATCATGAGTGAAGCGCCAAGCCTGATGCGGCAGGAGATCGAGGAGATTCCCGAGGCGGTCGAACGTCTTCTTCGGGATGGCGGTGGCGATTTGCGGGCCGCCGCCGAGGCCCTTCGGAAGGCCGATCCCGCCTATGTCTGCACGGTCGCGCGCGGGTCATCGGATCATGCCTGCACGTACCTCAAGTACGCTTACGAAATCCTCCTGGGCCTGCCCGTCGCGTCGCTCGGGCCCTCGGTCGCCTCTGTCTACCGGGCGCCCCTGCGCCTCGGGGGGAGCGCGTGCCTGTCTGTGTCGCAGTCCGGGCGCAGTCCCGACATCATCGCGATGACGAAGGCGGCGCGCGACGGCGGCGCGCTGACGGTGGCGATCACCAACGACGCCGCGTCGCCCTTGGCTGACACAGCGGACCTGACCGTCCCGATCCATGCGGGGCCGGAGCTTTCGGTGGCGGCGACGAAGACCTTCGTGACCTCCGCCGTCGCGGGGCTCGCCATCCTGGCCGAGGTGAAGGGGGACGCCGCTCTTCTGGCGGCGCTGCGCGAGCTTCCCTCCGCGCTTTCGGCCGCCGTGGAAATCGACTGGCCGGAAATCCGGGAGGCGTTGTCGGGGCAGGATTCGCTCTACACGCTTGGCCGCGGTCCCGGTTTCGCGATGTCGGGCGAAGCCGCGCTGAAGTTCAAGGAGACCTGCCGCATCCACGCGGAGAGCTATTCGTCGGCCGAGGTGCTGCACGGGCCGGTCTCAATCGTGGAGGCGGGCTTCCCCGTCCTTTGCTTCGCCGCCGGCGACGCGGCAGAGGAAGCGGTGTCGGGCATCGCCGACGAGATCGCCGCGAAAGGGGGGCGTGTCTTCGTGACTTCGGACCAGGCGAAGGCGGCCCAGCGTGTCGCTCATGTGCGCACCGGCCACTGGCTCATGGATCCGCTTGCGCTGATCGTGTCGTTCTATGCCTTCGTCGAACGGGTCGCGGCCGAGCGCGGCATTGACCCCGACGTGCCGAGGCACCTCAGGAAAGTGACGGAGACCGTATGAATTCGGGGCGCATAGCCTTTGCCGGGGCCAGGATCTTCGATGGAAGGCGAATTCTGACGGGCCGGGCTCTCTACGTGATCGGCGGTGTCGTCGAGGCGATCGTGCCGGAGGCGGAACTGCCCGCCGACGTCGAGGTGGAACGTCTTCCAGGGGGAATATTGGCCCCGGGCTTCGTCGACCTTCAGGTGAATGGCGGCGGCGGCGTGATGTTCAACGACGCCCCCGAAGTGGGCACCCTGCGCCGGATGGCGGAGGCTCATGCCGGGCTGGGGACCGTCGCCCTGTTCCCGACGCTCATCACCGATACGTCGGAGCATCGGAGCGCGGCGGTGGATGCCGTGGCCGAGGCCGTGGCGCAGGAAGTGCCGGGGATCGCGGGCCTGCACCTCGAGGGGCCGCACCTGTCGGTTTCGAGGAAGGGGGCGCATGACGCGTCGCTGATCCGGCCAATGTCAGACGATGATCTGGAATTTCTGGTTGGGGCGGCAAGCCGGCTGCCGCGCCTTCTGGTGACCGTTGCGCCCGAGTCCGTAACAGGCGGTCAGATGGCGGCGCTCGCCTCGGCGGGTGTCCTCGTGTCGCTGGGGCACAGCGACACCGGTTTCGACGCCGCGCGGACGGCTGCGGCGCATGGCGCGCGGATGGTCACGCACCTGTTCAACGCGATGAGCGGTCTTGGCCATCGGGAACCCGGCCTCGTCGGCGCGGCGCTGGCCTCGCCCGCGCTTGACGCGGGGCTGATCGCGGATGGCTTCCACGTGCATCCCGCGGCCATGGCGGCCGCCCTGCGCGCCAAGGCGGGACCGGGAGAGATCTTCCTCGTGACCGATGCAATGGCGACTGCCGGATCCGAGCTTTCGGAGTTCACGCTGAACGGCCGCGTCATCCGGCGCGAGGCAGGGCGCCTGACCCTGTCGGACGGCACGCTCGCCGGCGCGCATGTGGACATGGCGCGATCTCTCCGCGTGCTGACGCGGGAGGCCGGTGTCGCCGTGACGCGCGCGCTCGCGATGGCCACGCGCATCCCGGCCCGCGTCGGCGGGCTCTCGGACCGCTTCGGGGCGATCGAGCCCGGCCGCCCCGCAGATATCGTCCATCTCGACGGAGAACTGAATCTCGCCGCCGTGTGGCGCCGCGGCGTCTCGGTGTCTTTGTCGCCGGTCCCAATCAGTCAGGGAGCCGCCTCATGAACGCTTCGAATTCGTGATCGGCGATGGGCACGACGTGGCCCTGTTCCGGGTAGGCGCCTGACGCGACATCGGCGTTGAACTCGCTGAAGGCCGCGATCCGTTCGGCCTGGAGCCGGTCGTACTCGGCCTGGAAGTCGCGGTAGACCTTCGCGTGGCGCGGGCGGTGACCCCGGGTGCAGCCGAGCACGTCTTCGGCGAACAGATATTGCGCATCGGCACCGGGGCCGGCCCCCATGCCCAGCATGACGAGGCTCGTGCGCTTCGAGATCTCGGCCGCCACGCGATCGGGCACGACCTCGAGCTCGGCTCCGAACGCGCCCGCCGCTTCAAGCGCCTTCACGTGTTCGAAAACGCTCATCGCACTGTCGGCGGTCTTGCCTACGGCCTTGAAGCCGCCGGTCCAGGTCGCCTTCGAAGGGATGAGGCCCACGTGGCTGACGACCGGGATCCCCTCGGCGGCCAGCTTCCGGATCGTGTCCAGCGAGGCCGCGCAGTAGACGCAGTCGCCGCCGATCCGGATGGCGCGGTGCGCGGCCCGGAGGTAGTCTTCGTAGGTGCAAAGCTCTCCGTAGAGCAGGCCAACCTGAACGAAGCAGTCTCCCGCCGCCTCGCGCATTTCCGGCGTCCAGACCGGGTCGATGATCGACAGCATGTCGATTCCGGCGGCCGCCGCGGCCCTCGCTTCGTCGAGGGTCTCGACATAAAGCATCGAAATCTGGCGGACCCCCTTCAGGGCCCGGATATCGGCGACGGTCTTGCGAGTGTGGCTCATTCCAATCCCCCCAGAAATGGAATTTTTTTTCCATCATGGGCGGTTTCGTATCTCAAATCCCTGGAGTCGCGCAACAGATTTGGGCCTCGCAGGCCGCAGGTAACGGCACGAGCCTGAAACTTCCGGCTTTTCCGGCCTGACGGTCAGTCCGGGCTTCGCCCATCTGCCGCGTCCGATCCTTTCCACGCCCAGCCCGACGCCTCCTCAGACAGTTTGCGGAACTTGGCCGACGCCTGGCCGAGGCGGGCGATCCAGTCGGACTTTGGGACCTGCCCCTCGGTCACGCTGAAGAAAGCCTGAAGCATGCAGGCGATGACGAAGGGTTCGATCAGCGCGGCCTTGACGGCCCAGGCGAAAAGCACCGCGAAGACGAAGGTGGCGGTGGAAAATGTGCCGGGAAGGACCCAGACGACGAAGGCCGCTGGCGCCAGCATCACGAAGAACACGGCGAGGGCGATCACCCAGGAGACGATCGTGAGCCAGGCCGCGTTGACCATCATCGGCTGCGCGTTCTGTGAGTAAAGCACAAGGGCGGCGCGCGCGGAGGAATAGGGGTCCTCCGATCTTGTTCTGATCGCGTGGGCCAGGATCACTTCGTCCATGAGGCCGGCGACGATCTTCAGGAAGGTGTGGATGATCCGCATCAGGCCGCCGAGCGCCGGGACCGGCAGAAGCGACGCAGCCCCGCCGACGAGTCCGATGATCGCGCGAAGCACGGCCTTGACGATCTGGTCGATGCCGAAGAGGACCGAAACCTCGCCGAAGCGCTCGGCCAGGATGTCCCAGGCATACTCGATCTGGTTTTCGCCGCGGGGCAGGGGGCGGTCCTCCAGCACCTCGATCATGACCGCGATGTGTCCCGCCTTGACGAGGTAGAGGATGTATTCGCGCAAGAAGTACAGGATTCCGCCGACCGCGCCGAAGCCGATCGCACCGCCCCAGAGAATGGCGCCGGTGCGGAAGTCCTCGTCTCCGAACGCGCCCACGAGCCACCCGATGCCTGCCCCCGTTCCGGCGACGACGACATATGCGGCGGCGATCCCGAAATAGACGGCAATCCGGAACAGGACGAACGGTGCGGTCCGGCGCATTACCCGGAACGACAGGCCGATGCTGAAATTGAACACGCAAAGCCTCGATTGGAATCGTATGCGTGGATGTTAGTCGCACGGATGACGGGAGCGAAGTCTTTACTCGCCCTTGGCGTGTTTCTTGCGTGCCTCCGGCCGTTCCTGCTCGATGAAGCATCGGTGCCTTGGGTTCCCAGCGCGCTCGACAGGACGCCCGACGGTCCTAGTTCTTCCCGAAAGCCGCTTCGCCGGAGTGAGCCGATGCGCCGTCTCGCCCTTCTTCTCGCGCTCGCATTCGCCGCGCCGGCCGCGGCGCAGACCGAGGTTGACCTTGAACTTGTCCTTCTCGCGGACAGTTCCGGTTCCATCGGGAACGACGAAATCCTTTTCCAGCGCCAGGGTTACGCGACGGCCCTGACGGATCCCGCCGTCGTTGCGGCGATCGCCGGGACGGCCTACGGGAGCATCGCGCTCACCTATGTAGAATGGGGCCAGTTCGACAGTCAGGATGTCGTCGTTCCCTGGCGGGTGATCGACGGGCCCGAGGCGGCGGCCGAATTCGCGGCCGAGCTGCTTGTGCCGCCACGCCGGGCCGGTGGGCGCAACGCGATCGGCGCGGCGCTGCTGTTCGGTCTGGACCTGATCGAGTCGAACGACATCGTGGGCTGGCGCCGGATCATCGACATATCGGCGGACTCGACCGGCAACTTCAACGGCCCGAGCATCGCCGAAGCAAGGGAATTCGTCGTGTCGGCGGGGACGACGATCAACGGTCTGGCGGTCCTCTGCCGAGACTGCGCTTCGGGCTGGTCGGGCGGCGGCGACCTTGAGGCGGAGTTCCGTCAGCGGATCATCGGCGGCCCCGGCGCCTTCGTCATCGCGGCGGAAGACCGGGCGGGTTTCGCCGAGGCCGTGAAGCGCAAGCTCATCCTCGAAATCTCCGGCCGCGCCGGCGGTCCGGAGTTCGCCGGGCTTTCCGGCGAGGATGATTGACGACCCGGCCCTTGCAGCCCCCGGACCGCACCACTAAGACATGTGTAACGTTCACCCGCTACGAACGGTGGCGGACGCTAGAAGGCAGGCGGAGATGAGAGACCCGATCGATACCTACATGAACACGCTTGTGCCGATGGTCGTCGAGCAGACCTCGCGCGGGGAGCGGGCCTACGATATCTATTCGCGCCTTCTGAAGGAGCGGATCATCTTCGTGTCCGGCCCTGTGCATGACGGCATGTCCACGCTGATCTGCGCGCAGCTTCTTTTCCTCGAGGCGGAAAACCCCTCGAAGGAAATCGCGATGTACATCAACTCGCCCGGCGGCGTGGTCACGAGCGGCCTGTCGATCTACGACACGATGCAGTACATCCGGCCCAAGGTTTCGACGCTGGTGATCGGCCAGGCGGCCTCGATGGGCTCTCTCCTGCTGACCGCGGGCGAAAAGGGGATGCGGTTCTCGCTGCCGAACAGCCGGGTCATGGTTCACCAGCCCTCTGGCGGCTACCAGGGCCAGGCGACGGACATCATGATCCACGCCCAGGAAACCCAGAAGCTCAAGGACCGGCTGAACGAGATCTATCACAAGCACACCGGCCAGCCGGTCAAGAAGGTCGAGGCCGCGCTCGAGCGCGACAACTTCATGTCGCCCGAGGATGCCAAGGAATGGGGTCTCATCGACGAGATCCTCGAAAGCCGCGGAAAGGCGGATGATACGAGCAAGTGATGCAGGTCCCGGGGGATTGACCGGGATCGGGCATTTTGGCGTTGTGATGAATAGGGGGCTGTCCTAGACTTTTAGAGGGAAGGGCAGACCAAGACAGGCTCCGGGCGAGTTCCGGGCCAGCCGCAGAGGAATACGATGGCGAACAACTCCGGCAGCGACAGCAAGAACACTCTCTACTGCTCTTTCTGCGGCAAGAGCCAGCACGAGGTGCGAAAGCTGATCGCGGGTCCGACGGTCTTCATCTGCGATGAATGCGTCGAACTCTGCATGGACATCATCCGGGAAGAGACGAAGTCGACCGGGCTGAAGTCCACCGATGGCGTTCCGACCCCGCGCGACATCTGCAAGGTTCTGGACGACTACGTGATCGGTCAGGAGCATGCGAAGCGCGTGCTCTCGGTCGCGGTCCACAACCATTACAAGCGCCTCAATCACGGCTCGAAGGCCAGCGACATCGAACTGGCTAAGTCGAACATCCTGCTCATCGGTCCGACCGGATGCGGCAAGACGCTTCTGGCGCAGACGCTGGCGCGCATCCTCGATGTGCCGTTCACGATGGCCGACGCCACGACGCTGACCGAGGCCGGCTATGTCGGCGAGGATGTCGAGAACATCATCCTCAAGCTTCTCCAGGCTTCCGAATACAACGTCGAGCGTGCGCAGCGCGGCATCGTCTACATCGACGAGGTCGACAAGATCACGCGCAAGTCGGACAACCCCTCGATCACGCGGGACGTTTCCGGCGAGGGCGTGCAGCAGGCCCTTCTGAAGATCATGGAGGGCACCGTGGCCTCCGTCCCGCCGCAGGGCGGGCGCAAGCATCCGCAGCAGGAATTCCTGCAGGTGGACACCACGAACATCCTCTTCATCTGCGGCGGCGCCTTCGCGGGTCTGGAGCGGATCATCGCGCAGCGCAACAAGGGCTCGGCGATCGGCTTCGGCGCGGACGTGAAGAACAAGGACGAGCGCGGCGTCGGCGAGCTCTTCAAGGAACTCGAGCCGGAGGACCTGCTGAAGTTCGGCCTGATCCCGGAATTCGTCGGCCGCCTTCCGGTCATCGCGACGCTCACCGACCTCGACGAGGCGGCTCTCGTGACGATCCTAACCGAGCCGAAGAACGCGCTGGTGAAGCAGTACCAGCGCCTGTTCGAACTCGAAGGCGTGAAGCTCACCTTCACCGATGACGCGCTGACGGCGATCGCTCGCAGGGCGATCAAGCGGAAGACCGGCGCTCGCGGCCTTCGGTCGATCATGGAGGACATCCTTCTCGACACGATGTTCGAGCTTCCCGGGCTTTCGAGCGTCGAAGAGGTCGTCGTGAACGAGGAGGCCGTGGAAGCGGCCGGGGCCAAGCCTCTCCTCATTCATGCCGAAACCAAGAAAGGCGCGGCAACGGCGGGGTGATACGCCAGAGCGGGAACCAATAGGGCGGCGGGCTTTGGCCCGCCGTTTTTTCATGGCGGAACGGGCTCTGGACCTCGACGGCGTCTGCGCTATAAGGGGGCGAACCGGCCCCGGAGGACCAAGATGAAATTCCTGCTTCGCCTTCTGACTTGGTGGAACAGCCAGACCCTCGGCACCCAGCTCTTTACCTGGCGCAGGGGCGTCAAGGTTGGAGAGGACGAGCAGGGCAACGTCTTCTACCAGACCCGGGACGGCAAGCGCCGCTGGGTGATCTACAACGGCGAAGCCGAAGCGTCGCGCGTCAGCCCTGACTGGCACGGATGGTTGCACTTCACCTGGAACGAGCCGCCGACGAAGGCGGCGCTTGCGCACAAGCCCTGGGAAAAGCCGCACCAGGAAAACCTCACCGGAACGATCGAGGCTTACATTCCGCCGGGTTCCATCCGCCACGCCGTTCCCGCCGAGCGGCGGGACTACGAGGCCTGGCAGCCGGAATAAGGGCAGGGGCGGATGTCGGAGAACGCGACAGAAGTGGTGACCGGGGCCGCCGTTCTGGCTGCCGCAGTCGGCTTTCTCATCTATGTCGGCCAGTCGACCGGATTCTCCGGCCCCGCGGGGGCATACGAACTCAAGGCAAGCTTCCGGTCGGTCGAAGGCGTATCGGTCGGAACGGATGTGCGGCTTGCCGGCGTCAAGGTTGGCACCGTCACGTCCCTGGCGCTGAACCCGGTCACGTTCTTCGCCGACGCCACGGTCAGCATCGCGGAGGACATCGAGCTTCCCGATGACAGCGCGATTCTCGTTTCCTCCGAAGGCCTCCTTGGCGGCAATTTCGTCGAGATCCTGCCTGGCGGCAGCCTGACCAACTACGCGGCCGGCGACGAGATCGAGGATACCCAGGGCGCCGTAAGCGTGATCAGCCTTCTGATGAAGTTCGCGGCCGGAGGGGACGGAGCCGCGGCCGAAGAGGACGCCGGAACCGCACCCGGTCCGATCGAATGATTCGAGCGGCCATTATTCTGGCGCTGGCGCTGGCGGCACCCGCCGCGGCGCAGGACCTGCCGGAAGAATCCGAGGGCGGCGTGCTCGTCATTCCCGGCAATGACCCGTCACTCGACTTCCTGTTTCCCAAGGATCCGACCCTACCGGAGGAACCCGGCGCGCCCGGGGGGATCGAGGCGACGCAGCTGTCTCCGCCCGCACCCGCGCCGCGTGAAGTGGTCGAAAGCGCCCCCGGTGCGATCCTGCGCGGCCTCGACAAGGTTTCCGGGGAAGTGACCGAGCTCGATCTTGCGACTGGCGAGACGGCATCCTTCGGGCGTCTGAAGGTGACGCTCCACGATTGCCGGTATCCGGTCGACGACCCGAGTTCCGATGCCTATGCCCATCTCGAGATCGACGACACGGTGCAGAAGCAGGTTGTCTTCGATGCGTGGATGATCGCGTCCAGCCCGGCGCTCTCCGCGCTGGATCACGCGCGCTACGATGTCTGGGTCATCCGCTGCAAGAGCAGTTCGGACGAAGGCACGGAAACCGCCAAGGAATAATCCGCGGCGAGTTGCAGCGCGATCCCAAGACGGCGCAGATATTCGGCGCGGGGGATTTCGACGGCCCCGAGGCTCGCGAGGTGCGGCGTCAGGAACTGCGTGTCGAAGAGGGCAAAGCCCGTCTGCCGCAGCCGGTCCACCAGGTAGGCGAGGGCGACCTTCGATGCATCGGTGCGACGAGAGAACATGCTTTCGCCAAAGAACGCTCCGCCCAGCGTTATGCCGAAGACGCCGCCGACAAGATCATCGCCTTCCCAAACCTCCAGGGAATGGGCGTGTCCCGCGCGGTGCAGGGCTTCGTAGAGCCTCAGGAGCGGCGCGTTGATCCAGGTTTCCTCGCGGTCGGCACAGGCCAGCACGACGTCCGGGAAGGCCTTGTCCACAGTGATCTTCCAGGGAGCCTTGCGAATCCGCCTGGCGAGCGATCGGGAGATGTGGAACCCGTCGAGGGGGAAGACGCCCCTTCGCCGCGGATCGACCCATTCCAGACGCGGGTCATCGCGCGAGCGCGCCATGGGGAAGATGCCGCGGGCATAGCCCGCGAGCATCAGTTCCGGTGTCAGCCCATGTTCTCGGCCAGCCACTTTTCAAGCCAGTGGATCGAATAGTTGCCGGTCTGGATGTCGGGCTCGTTCAGGAGCGCATGGAAGAGCGGGACGGTCGTGTCCACGCCATCGACGATCAGCTCCGAGAGAGCCCGCTTGAGCCGCGCCAGCGCTTCGGCGCGGTCGCGGCCGTGCACGATCAGCTTGCCGATAAGGCTGTCGTAGTAGGGCGGGATCCTGTAGCCGTCATAAAGCGCCGAATCCATGCGCACGCCAAGCCCGCCGGGGGCGTGATACTGGGTGATCCGGCCGGGGCAGGGGGAGAAGTTCGGAAGCTTCTCGGCGTTGATCCGGACCTCGATCGCGTGCCCGTTCACCCGCAGATCCTCCTGCGTGAAGGACATCGGGTAACCTTCGGCCACGCGGATCTGTTCGCGGACGAGGTCCACGCCGAAAATCGCCTCGGTCACGGGATGCTCGACCTGAAGCCGGGTGTTCATCTCGATGAAGTAGAACTCGCCGTCCTCGAAGAGGAACTCGATCGTGCCGGCGCCGGCGTAGTTGATCTGGGCCACCGCGTCGGCGCAGATCTTGCCGATCCGCGACCGCGTCGCGGAATCGATGACCGGGCCCGGAGCCTCTTCAAAGACCTTCTGGTGACGCCGCTGGAGCGAACAGTCCCGCTCGCCGAGGTGGACGGCGTTGCCCTTGCCGTCGCCGAAGACCTGGATCTCGATGTGCCGCGGCTTCTGGAGGTATTTCTCGATATAGACCTCGTCGTTGCCGAAGGCGGCCTTCGCCTCGCTCCGCGCGGTGCGGAACGCGATCTCGAGACCCTCCTCGTCGCGCGCGACCTTCATGCCGCGGCCGCCGCCGCCGGCGGTGGCCTTGATGATGACGGGATAGCCGATCTCCGCCGCGACCTTCTTCGCCGCTGCCACGTCAGGCACGCCGCCGTCCGATCCCGGCACGCAGGGCACGCCGAGTTTCTTCATCGTGTCCTTGGCGGTGATCTTGTCGCCCATGATGCGGATGTGTTCCGCGGTCGGGCCGATGAAGGTGATCTCGTGGTCTTCCAGCACCTGGACGAAATTTGCGTTCTCGGACAGGAAGCCGTAGCCGGGATGGATCGCCTGCGCGCCCGTGATCTCGCAGGCCGAAACGATCGCCGGAACGGACAGGTAGCTGTTCGTCGACGGCGGCGGACCGATGCAGACGCTTTCATCGGCCATCCGCACATGCATCGCGTCGGCGTCCGCGGTGGAATGCACGGCGACGGAACGGATGCCCATCTCGCGACAGGCGCGGATCACTCGGAGCGCGATTTCGCCCCGGTTGGCCACGAGGATCTTGTCGAACATCAGGCCCTCACTCGATGATGAGAAGCGGAGCGCCGTATTCCACGGGGCTGCCATCCTCGACGAGGATCCGCTTCACCGTGCCCGCGCGGGGGGCGGGAATGTGGTTCATGGTCTTCATCGCTTCGACGATGAGAAGGGTCTGGCCCTCCTTCACCTGCGCGCCCACCGTGACGAAGGGATCGGCGCCCGGCTCAGGCGCGAGATACGCGGTTCCGACCATGGGCGAGTTGACCGCGCCGGGATGCGCGGCAAGGTCCTCGGGCGCGGCCGCGGCGGGCGCGGCCGCCGCAGGGGCGGCGGCGGCGGCAGGTGCCGCGGGGGCGGGCGCTGCGGGCGCCGGCGCGATGGCTTGCGCGACGATCTGCGTCTGCTTCGAAACCCGCACGTTCAGGCTGTCGTTCTCGCCATACTCGCGCTTCACCGAAAGCTCGGTAAGCTCGTTCCTGTTCAGAAGTTCCGCCAGCGCCTGGATGAACGCCACGTCGCTTTCATGCGTGTCTTGGGGGTGTTTGGTCATGCCGTCCTCGATCGGTCTTGTTCGTTCCGCCCGCCCCGCTGCCTCGCGGGCGCCGCCAGTCCCGGCCGCTTATACGCGTGTCTTACGAGCGAGAAAAGCGGCGAGTTTTCCTGATTTCGTGCGCAGCGTTCGAAAATTTACCGTTTGATAAAAAAACGGACCTGTGGCAGCCTCGGGGTGAAGATGCGCCAGGGAGGCCCGAATTGACCAACAATCCCTTGACGCCGGGTGTCGTGGCAGGACGCCTGCCCGACCCGGAACTCGCCCGGAACTTCGCCGACATCGTGCCGAGGTTCGACCGGCATGAGGCGAGGGTCGCCGCAGATCGCTGCTATTTCTGCCACGACGCGCCCTGTATCACGGCCTGTCCGACATCGATCGACATCCCGCTCTTCATCCGGCAGATCGCGACGGGGACGCCGGAGGCCGCCGCGAAGACGATCCTTTCGCAGAACATCCTCGGTGGAATCTGCGCGCGCGTCTGCCCGACCGAAAACCTCTGCGAAGGCGCCTGCGTGCGCGAGACGGCGGAGGGCAAGCCGGTGGAGATCGGCCGGCTTCAGCGCTTCGCCACGGATACGCTGATGGACAAGGGCATCCACCCCTTCAACCGGGCGGCTGCGACGGGCAAGCGCGTTGCGGTCGTCGGTGCGGGTCCCGCAGGGCTCGCGGCGGCGCACCGGTTGGCGATGCGAGGGCATGACGTCACGCTTTTCGACGCGCGCGAGAAACTCGGCGGGCTCAACGAGTTCGGCATCGCCGCCTACAAGGCGCCCGGCGGCTTCGCGCAGGACGAGCTGAACTGGCTTCTCTCGATCGGCGGAATCGCTGTCGAGCCCGGGAAAGCCATCGGCAACGGCTTGACCCTCGACGCTCTGCGGAAGGATCACGACGCGGTTCTGCTTGCCTTCGGGCTTGCAGGCGTCAACGCGCTGAAAGTCGATGGCGAGGCGCTCGGGAATGTCGAGGACGCGGTGGACTTCATCGCGCGTCTGCGTCAGACCGACAAGTCGAAGGTTGCCGTTGGTCGCGACGTGGTGGTGATCGGCGGGGGCATGACCGCGATCGACGCCGCGGTGCAGTCGAAACTTCTCGGTGCGGAAAACGTCACGATCGTCTATCGGCGCGGGCGGGATGCGATGGGCGCCTCGCGGCACGAGCAGGACCATGCCGCCGCGAACGGCGTGAAGATCATCACCAATGCCGCGCCCGTGGCGATTCACGGCAACGGCGCCGTGCGCGAGATCGAATTCGCCTACACGGAGAGCGGTCCGGCCGGCCTGACCATTGGCAAGGAGACGTTCCGCCTCAAGGCCGACCAGGTCTTCAAGGCGATTGGCCAGACGCTTGACGGCGCACCGGCGGGCCTTGACCTGAACGGCCGCAAGATCGCTGTCACCGGCCCCGGGCGCACGTCGGTTCCCGGCGTCTGGGCCGCGGGCGACTGCGCGGCGGGGGGCGATGACCTTACCGTCACCGCCGTCGCGGAAGGCCGCGACGCGGCCGAGGACATTCATGCGAGCCTCAGAGGCTGAGGAGGACGAGATGGCCAACCTGCAAACCGACTTCCTGGGGATCAAGTCGCCCAACCCGTTCTGGCTCGCCTCGGCGCCGCCGACCGACAAGGAATACAACGTCCGCCGCGCCTTCGAGGCGGGGTGGGGCGGCGTCGTCTGGAAGACGCTCGGCGAGGCCGGCCCCCCGATCGTCAACGTCTCCGGCCCCCGCTATGGCGCGATCTGGGGCGCGGACCGGCGGCTCCTCGGGCTGAACAACATCGAGCTCATCACCGACCGGCCTCTCGAGGTGAACCTGCGCGAGATCAAGGCGGTCAAGCGCGACTACCCGGACCGGGCGCTGGTCGTCTCCCTCATGGTGCCCTGCGAGGAACAGGCCTGGAAGAAGATCCTGCCGCTCGTCGAGGAGACCGGCGCCGACGGGGTCGAGCTCAATTTCGGCTGCCCGCACGGGATGAGCGAGCGGGGCATGGGGGCCGCCGTCGGCCAGGTGCCGGAATACATCGAGATGGTGGCGCGCTGGTGCAAGGCCAATACGCGGATGCCCGTGATCGTGAAGCTCACGCCCAACATCACCGACATCCGCTACCCGGCGAGGGCCGCGAAGAAGGGCGGCGCCGATGCGGTGAGCCTCATCAACACCATCTCCTCGATCACGAGCGTGAACCTCGACAGCTTCAGCCCCGAGCCCTCAATCGACGGCAAGGGCAGCCACGGGGGCTACTGCGGCCCCGCGGTGAAACCGATCGCGCTGAACATGGTGGCCGAGATCGCACGGGACCCGGAGACAGCCGGACTGCCGATCTCCGGCATTGGCGGGGTCACGACCTGGCGCGACGCGGCGGAGTTCCTCGCCCTGGGGGCGGGTACGGTGCAGGTCTGCACGGCGGCGATGACCTACGGGTTCAAGATCGTGCAGGAGATGATCTCGGGCCTGTCGGACTACATCGACGCGAAGGGGTTCACCTCGGTCTCCGACATCGTCGGGCGGGCGGTGCCGAACGTGACGGATTGGCAGTACCTGAACCTCAACTACGTCACAAAGGCGGTGATCGACCAGGATCTCTGCATCAATTGTGGCCGCTGCTACGCGGCCTGCGAGGATACGAGCCACCAGGCGATCGCCATGTCGGAGGACCGCGTCTTCACCGTGAAGGACGAGGAATGCGTGGCCTGCAACCTTTGCATCGACGTCTGCCCGGTCGAGAACTGCATCACGATGAAGGAACTCCCGAAGGGCGCGATTGACCCCCGCACGAAGCGGAAGGTGGGGGACTACGCGAACTGGACGACGCACCCTAACAACCCGGCGGCGCGGGCGGCCGAGTAGGTCTCGCTGCGCTCATTTCTCCTCCCAGACTTGGGCGGCCCCGCAGGGTCGCCCATTTTTCGCGGAGGTAGAGCGGCCTGATCCTCACATCTGCGGACCCGTGCGGGTTCCGTGAAACGGCTTGCATTGGGGCTTCTGGCGCGCCGGAACGCGGGGTTTCGCGGGTTACGCCGCTGTTCGCCACAACCGGCCTGGCTCGCATGCGGGGCCCGATCCCGACCCCTGTCCGCGTTGCGGACGATCGGGGTGTTTCGGCATCGGCCCCTCGACGGTAGGGGCCGGAGGCACGAAGGCTGCCGCCCGTCGGCGGCTGGATCCGGTGCCAAGTCCCGTCCGGAACCGGAGCCAAGCCAGGCGCCTTCCCCGGTTTCGGGCAGTGTCGGCGGTTTTCGACGTGGCGAACGCATTGCCTTCGCGAGGTTTTCAGTTAACCATGTGAGTGGGAAACCGCATTGATATCAATTAGCAACGCGGAGGACGGAAAGATGAAGCACTTGTTGGCGGTGACCGCTTTCATTGCTGGGGGCGCGGTTTCGGCCCTGCCCGTTTCGGCACAGGACGCGGACGTCGGCGCGGCTCTTTACGAGAACACCTGCGCCATGTGCCACGGTGGAATGGGCAAGGGCGCCGGCGAACTGGCCGATCTGCTGACGGTCGCGCCGCCCGATCTGACACAACTGTCCAAGAACAACGGCGGCGAGTTCCCGATGGGGAATGTGATCTCGGTGATCGACGGCCGCAAGGGCGTGCGCGCGCACGGCGCACCGATGCCGGTGTTCGGCGTGGTGTTCCGTCCGGGTGGCGCCGGGCCGGGACTCGAATATGGCAACGAGGTGGAGGCGCGCGGCCGCACACTCTCTCTCGCGCTCTACCTCGAGTCGATCCAGGCGGAATGACGTACTGGGCGAGGGCCGGGGACTGAGGTAAGCCAATCTGCTGGCGCGGCCGCCGAAGGGCTGTCGCGCCAGTGTTCCGCAAGGCGGCGGACAGCGAATTCTGTTCGCGCAGTCTCGGACCGCACTGTCCAAGTGACGACCAACCGCCGGCACCTTGGTGCAGCGCGATTGGGATTGCGGATCTGTCGAAACCGCCGGGTGGCGCGCTTCAGCGCATGTCGTCTCCATCGTATTCCGACGCGCGCAGGCCGAGCACCTCGCGGCGGATATCAAGATCGAACTCGCGGACACGGTCCCGGTCGAAGCCTTCGGCAAGGAAGGTATAAGCGATGCTTAGGCCATCCATGACCGGATAGGCGGCATTGCAGAACCGTGTGCCATTGTCCTCTTCACGCCAGCAGTCCGTGGCCCAAGGCAGGTTGTCCGGTCCAGTCAGGTTTTCGGGATCGACGAGGACCATCGCCGCACGATCGAGATCACGCCCATCGCTGGAGGTGCCGGCATCGGGCGCCATGACGCAATGCCCCGGCCGGGCAGAGTCCTCGCGACAGGCAAGGCAGTAGCGCACGCCTTCGGCGGTGGCGCCGCAGTTCCGGGTGCGCGCGCCGATCTCGTCGATGAACTCAATCCGCCAGCGCTGTTGGCTGACAGAAACATTGCTGCCGATCACGCTCAGATCGTAGATCGCGCCACCGCTATACGGCGGGTCGAGCCTGCCCTCCAACAGGGCAAGATACTCTGGCGAAAAGCGGAATGTTGATGTTCGCACGGGGTTGCCCGGACATCCCAGCGTAACCTCTGCAGCGTCCGGATTGTCGGACCCCGCTTCCGACAGGACCAGACCCTCATACGGCACGGCAAAGGCGAGGCCCGATGGCAGCCGGACGATGACCTTGCCGTCAGGATCTTCGTCGCAGGCCGCCGGATCGAAGCTGAAGAACGGAGCAGCCCTGACCGGCGCGCCGAGCAGGAAAAGTGCCAGAGGCAGAAGAAGGGTGACGCGTGTCAAATGGAAAAAGCGATGGTTCATTGGAAAGTCGTCCCTTGGTTTGAAAGACTTTGTGCCGCCACAATCAATAGTTGCACTCTGACCCCATGACGCAAAGGTGAAAATCGATCATGGAAACGAGCCGCATTCTTCTTTGGTCTTGCCGCGTCATATTCGACCGAACGGGCGATGACCCCGCGCCATGAATGCCTGCGCGTGAAGATCCGGTCGATTTCGTGGATGGCCTTGTTGCATTTCCCTCGCTTCGCCGCTGGCCGACTGTCCTTCAACAGTGGGCAGCCGTCGCCGCTGCGATGGGCCGGAGTGATCAATATCCATGTGCAGGGTCCGCAATAGTCTGCGGGCGTGCCTCCGGTATCTCGGACGAAGCCAGGGAACCGGCACTGGATGCCAAATCAGCGGTTGAGCAGCCGCGTATAGAGCATCTCGAGGAAGCTTTCGGCCTCGGGGAAGGGGTCGTGGCCGGGGCCCAGGACGGCGCGGACCTGCACGTCGAAATCCGCGTAGTGCTGGGTCAGCGCCCAGATCGAGAAGATCAGGTGATAGGGGTCGACATCGGCGATCCGGCCCGCTTCGATCCAGCCGCGGATGACGGCGGCCTTTTCGTCCACGAGCGTTTTCAGTTCTCCCTCGATCGCCTCCATCATGCGCGGCGCGCCCTGGATGATCTCGTTTGCGAAGAGGCGGCTTTCGCGCGGCATGTCACGGCTCATCTCGAGCTTGCGGCGGACATAGGCAAGGATTTCCTCGGCCGGTTCGCCCGCCGGATCGAGCTCCCTCAGCGGATCGAGCCAGGTATCCATGAGTTCGGACAGAAGCTCGCCGTGGATCGCTTCCTTCGAGGAGAAGTAATAAAGAAGGTTCGGTTTCGACAGCCCCGCCGCCTGGGCGATCATGTCGAGCGTGGCGCCCCTGAAGCCTTCGCGTGAAAAGACCTCGAGCGCGGCGTCGAGGATCGCGCGGGTGTTGCGGCGCTGAATCCGGGTGCGGGGACGTTCGTTCTGCGGCTCCGGCGGCTGGCCGTCGTCCATTTTCTCCTCCGCACTCATACCTGCCTCGTCGCAGTCCTTGACGGCCCCCCTGTCCGTCTCCTAGCGTCATCCTGACCATTTGGTCAAACAATAGCAAGAACACCCGCGCCCGTGACGACATGCCGGGCCTGGCCAAGGGAGGCCAACATGGCGCTCGATCGCAAGACACCCCCGAATGATCTCAATTCCTTCTGGATGCCGTTCACCGCGAACCGGCAGTTCAAGAAGGCTCCACGGATGCTCGTCTCCGCGAAAGACATGCATTATACGTCCGCGGACGGTCGTCAGATCCTGGACGGAACCGCCGGTCTCTGGTGCTGCAACGCCGGGCACTGCCGGCCGAAGATAACCGAGGCGATCCAGAGCCAGGCGGCGGAGCTGGACTATGCGCCGGCGTTCCAGATGGGCCATCCGCTGGCCTTCGAACTGGCGAACCGCATCATCGATATCGCGCCCGAGGGGATGGAGCACGTATTCTACACGAACTCCGGCTCCGAGGCGGTGGACACGGCGCTGAAGATCGCGCTCGCCTATCACCGGGCGCGGGGCGAGGGGACGCGGACCCGTCTCATCGGGCGGGAGCGCGGCTACCATGGCGTGGGCTTTGGCGGCATCTCGGTCGGCGGGATCGTCAACAACCGGCGCTTCTTTGGCACCCTGCTGGCCGGAGTCGATCACCTGCCGCACACCCATCTTCCCGCGAAGAACTCCTACGTGAAGGGCCTGCCGGAGCACGGCGCGGAACTTGCGGACGAGCTGGAGCGGATCGTGGCGCTGCATGGTGCGGACACGATCGCCGCCGTGATCGTCGAGCCGGTCGCGGGCTCGACGGGCGTGATCCTGCCGCCGAAGGGCTACCTCGAGCGGCTGCGCGCGATCACGAAGAAGCACGGCATCCTCCTGATCTTCGACGAGGTTATCACCGGCTTCGGGCGCCTCGGCGCGCCCTTCGCGGCGCAGTATTTTGGCGTGCAGCCCGACATGATCACCTGTGCGAAGGGGCTGACCTCGGGCGTGATCCCGATGGGGGCGGTCCTGACCTCGGCCGCGGTGCACGACGCCTTCATGCAGGGCCCCGAGCACATGATCGAGCTCTTCCACGGCTACACCTACTCGGGCTCGCCCATTGCATGCGCCGCGGGGATCGCCACGATCGAGACCTACAGGGAAGAGGGCCTCTTCGAGCGCTGCGCCGAGATCGCGCCCTACTGGGAGGAGGCGCTCCATTCGCTCAAGGGCGCGCGGCACGTGATCGACATCCGGAACGTCGGCCTGATCGGTGCGATCGAACTCGAACCGATCGCCGGGGAGCCGACTAAGCGTGCCTTCTCGGCTTTCATCAAGGCGTTCGAGAAGGGGATCCTGATCCGGACGACCGGCGACATCATCGCGCTGAGCCCGCCCTTGATCATCGACAAGGCCCAGGTCGACCAACTGATCGGCACGCTGCGCGACGTACTGGAAGCGACCGACTGACGCGGAGGAGCGCGGGGGGCACCCCCCGCGCCCTTTCCACCGAAAGGGGCGGCGCAAGATCGCCCCGGGATACGACAGGAAGGAGAAGCCGATGACCGCGCCCGCCGCGAACCTCAGGATCAATGGCGAACGTCTTTGGGACTCGCTCATGGAGATGGCAAGGATCGGGCCGGGCGTCGCGGGCGGCAACAATCGCCAGACGCTGACCGACGCCGATGCCGAGGGCCGCGCGCTTTTCCGGAAATGGTGCGAGGCGGCGGGCATGACGATGGGCGTCGACAAGATGGGGTCCATGTTCGCGACACGCGCGGGCGAGGATCCCGACGCGGCGCCGGTCTACATGGGCAGCCACCTCGACACGCAGCCGACGGGCGGGAAATATGACGGCGTTCTGGGCGTCCTCGGCGCGCTGGAGGCCGTCCGCACGATGAACGACCTCGGGATCAAGACCAAGCATCCGATCGTCGTGGTCAACTGGACGAACGAGGAAGGGACGCGCTTCGCGCCCGCCATGCTCGCCTCGGGCGTCTTTGCGGGCAAGCATGACCTCCAGTGGGCCTACGACCGTGTGGACCATGACGGCAAGAAGTTCGGCGACGAACTGAAACGCATCGGCTGGGTCGGCGACGAGGAGGTTGGCGCGCGGAAGATCCACGCGCTGTTCGAGCTTCACATCGAACAGGGCCCGATCCTCGAGGCGGAGGGCAAGGATATCGGCGTCGTGACGCATGGCCAGGGCCTTCGCTGGATCGAATGCACGGTGACGGGCAAGGAGAGCCATACCGGCTCCACCCCCATGCCCATGCGCAGGAATGCGGGCCGGGGTCTCGCCCGGATCACCGAGCTGGTGCACGAGATCGCGATGAAGCGCCAGCCGAACGCGGTCGGCGCGATCGGCCATATCGACGTCTACCCGAACAGCCGCAACATCATCCCCGGCAAGGTCGTCTTCACCATCGACTTCCGTTCGCACCTGCTCGACGTCCTGGAAAGCATGGTCGCGGAATTCGAGGCCAGGGCGCCGGGGCTCTGCGAGGAAATCGGGGTGAGCCTCGAGTGGAAGATCGTCGGGCAGTTCAACCCGCCGGCCTTCAACGAGGACTGCGTGGCGGCGGTGCGGCGCGCGGCCGAACGGCTGGGCTACAGCCATATGGACATCGTTTCCGGCGCCGGCCACGACGCCTGCTGGATCAACGACCTGGCCCCGACCGCGATGATCATGTGCCCCTGCGTGGACGGGCTTTCCCACAACGAGGCCGAGGAGATCAGCCCGGAATGGGCGGCGGCGGGGACGGATGTTCTGCTGCACGCCGTTCTGGAGACGGCGGAGGTGGTGGGGTGAATGCAGTGAATGACTGGGTGCCGACAGCAGCGTTCATTGAGTACTACGTCTTGGAGGAAGCGCTCGGTCGAGACGTGTCCATACGAAGGGCATCGTCAACCGTCGTTCCAAAGTTTGGTCTCAAGCCTAACGGTCCGTTCCTCCATAAGGAGACGCGTTTGCTTGGAATGCTTTATACACTGTTGGTTTTTCCTCGCGAACGCTGGAATCGTGAGGATCTAATCGAAATCGTCGTCGAACGGGCTCTAGCCGACAAAGAGCTTTCGTCCACGAGTAGGAAGCTTCTCAACTCGGACTTCCTGCGCCACATGCGGAACGCTGTTTCGCATGCTCGTGTCGATTTTTCGGATGACGCAGTGACTTTCCGAGACGGCAAGAATGATGCGGCGCTGACGTTTGAAGCGTCACTTTCGATCCCGGATTCGGTGAACCTCTTGCTGGTTCTCGGTCGAGCCTTCCACGAAAGTGCGCAAGTCAAAGATACCCTGACCAATCTAGGGAGAGCCAAACAATGACCACAGTCATCAAGAACGGCACCATCGTCACCGCCGATCTGACCTACAAGGCGGATGTTCTGGTCGAGGACGGCAAGATCGCGCAGATCGGGCCGGACCTGAAGGGCGACAAGGTTCTCGACGCGACGGGGTGTTACGTGATGCCGGGCGGGATCGACCCGCACACCCATCTCGAGATGCCTTTCATGGGGACCTATTCGTCGGACGATTTCGAGAGCGGGACGCGGGCGGCCCTGTCGGGCGGCACGACGATGGTCGTCGATTTCGCGCTGCCCTCGCCGGGGCAGGGGCTCCTCGATGCGATCAAGATGTGGGACAACAAGTCCACCCGCGCGAACTGCGACTACTCGTTCCACATGGCGATCACCTGGTGGGGCGAGCAGGTCTTCAACGAGATGAAGGAGGTGGTCGACAAGGGGATCACCACGTTCAAGCACTTCATGGCCTACAAGGGCGCGCTGATGGTGAATGACGACGAGCTTTTCGCCTCGTTCCGGCGCTGTTCGGAACTCGGCGCGATCGCGCTCGTCCATGCCGAGAACGGCGACGTCGTGGCGGAGCTTCAGCGCAAGCTGATGGAGGAGGGCAATACCGGCCCCGAGGCGCATGCCTATTCACGGCCCTCGCAGGTCGAGGGCGAGGCGACGAACCGCGCGATCATGATCGCCGACATGGCGGGCGTGCCGCTCTACGTCGTGCACACGTCCTGCGAGGAGGCGCACGAGGCGATCCGGCGGGCGCGGATGCAAGGGAAACGCGTGTGGGGCGAGCCCCTGATCCAGCACCTGACGCTGGATGAGAGCGAATATTTCAACAAGGACTGGGACCATGCCGCGCGGCGCGTCATGTCGCCCCCGTTCCGCGACAAGAAGCATCAGGACAGCCTCTGGGCGGGTCTGCAGTCCGGTTCGCTCTCGGTCGTGGCCACCGACCATTGTGCCTTCACGACCGAACAGAAGCGCTTTGGCGTCGGCGATTTCACCAAGATCCCGAACGGGACCGGGGGCCTCGAGGACCGGATGCCGATGCTCTGGACGCAAGGTGTGAACACCGGCAGGATAACGATGAACGAGTTCGTTGCCGTCACCTCCACCAATATCGCGAAGATCCTCAACACATATCCGAAGAAGGGCGCGATCCTTGTCGGCGCGGATGCCGATATCGTCGTCTGGGACCCGGAACGGACGAAGACGATTACCGCAAAGACGCAGCAGTCGGCCATCGACTACAATGTCTTCGAAGGGCACGAGGTGAAGGGGCTTCCGCGCTACACTCTGACGCGCGGACAGGTCGCCGTGAACGACGGGAAGGTGGAGACGCAGGAAGGCCACGGCAAGTTCGTGGCTCGCGAACCGAACGGCGCGGTGAACCGGGCGCTGTCGACATGGAAGGAGTTGACGGCGCCGCGTCCGGTCGTGCGCAGCGGCATTCCTGCCAGCGGGGTGTGATGGACGATTGGGATCTCAGTCTGCCGAACGGCAAGGCGCGTGGCCGTGTCAGCCTCCGGGGGCTGGGTCCCGCGCTGTTCGGCTGGCAGGTCGCCTCACTCCTTGCGGCGATATCCGTCTCGGTCGGCATGGCGGCGGTGTATCGGCATGAATGGAACGGTGCGGGATTGCCCGTGGTCTGTGCCTGGGTGTTTACCGCGCCCACGCTTCTCGTTCGCGGAATGATGAGGTTCCGTTGGGGCATGATGGCCTCCACGGTCGTCGGGAGCGTGATCGGTGTGCTATTCATGCCGATCACTCAAGGCTTTTACGTTCCGATCACTCTGAGGCCCGGCGACTTTCTCGTCGTGGAAACCCTGATGGTCTACGCCGCCTCTGGCGCTTTCGCGGGTGCGTCATGGTGGCTGACGGAGTATCTGTGCAGGTGCGCATGAAAGACGAACAAGATGGGCTGGTGATTGCCGCCAAGGGCCTCGGGTTGACGTTCCAGACCGCGGACGGGCCAGTGCACGCGCTTACGGGCGTGGACCTCTCGGTCGCGCGGGGAGAATTCGTGTCGTTCATCGGCCCTTCGGGTTGCGGCAAGACCACCTTCCTGCGCTGCGTGGCGGCGCTTGAGGCGCCGACAGAGGGGCAGCTCACCGTCAACGGGATGGACCCCGACGCGGCACGGAGGGCGAGGGCCTACGGCTATGTCTTCCAGGCGGCGGGCCTTTACCCGTGGCGGACGATTGCCGGAAATGTGAAACTTCCCCTGGAAATCATGGGCTATCCGAAGGCCGAGCAGGACGAGCGTGTTCGAAAAGTGCTGGAACTCGTCGATCTGGCTGGCTTCGGCAAGAAGTTCCCCTGGCAGCTTTCGGGCGGCATGCAGCAGCGCGCCTCGATCGCGCGGGCGCTGGCCTTCGACGCCGACATCCTGCTCATGGATGAGCCCTTCGGCGCGCTCGACGAGATCGTGAGGGACCGGCTGAACGAGGAACTTCTGAAGCTCTGGGCGACGACGGGAAAGACGACGCTCTTCGTCACCCACTCGATCCCCGAGGCGGTCTATCTGTCCACCAAGATCGTCGTGATGAGCCCCCGGCCCGGACGGATCACCGACGTTATCGAAAGCACGCTTCCGCGCGAGCGGCCGCTGGAGATCCGCGATTCCCGCGAGTTCATCGAAATCGCGCACCGCGTGCGCGAGGGCCTCAGGGCAGGGCACAGCTATGACGACTGAGTGGCGGGGACAGGCGTCTTTCCCGAGGCAATCGGGAGCGGGTCGATGAGAACGCTGGTTCCGATCCTCACTGTCCTCGTCGGGATCGTGGTCCTGTGGTACGCGGGAGCGGTGTGGCTCAACTCGGCCTGGACGCTCGACCAGGCGGCGCGGAGCGGGGCCGAACCCACGTTCATCGACATCGTCAACGACACGATGATGCAGGAGCGCCCCGTCCTTCCCGCGCCGCACCAGGTCGCGGCGGAGTTCTGGAAGGGCGTGACGGGGCAGAAGGTGACCTCGAAGCGGAGCCTCGTGTATCACGGCTTCGTCACGCTCCAGGCGACCATGTACGGCTTTGTCCTCGGGATTCTTGTCGGCGTGGCGCTGGCGGTTTCGATTGTCCACAGCCGGGTGATGGACCTGTCGGTGATGCCCTGGGCCATCATCAGCCAGACGATCCCGATCGTGGCGCTGGCGCCGATGATCGTCGTCCTGTCGAATGCGGTCGGGATCGAGGATCGGCTGATCCCCAAGGCGGTGATCTCGGCCTACCTGTCGTTCTTCCCGGTGCTCGTGAGCATGGTGAAAGGTCTGAGATCCCCCGACGCGATGCAGCTGGACCTGCTCCGGACCTACGGGGCGAACCGGTCGCAGGTCTTCTGGAAGCTGCGCCTTCCGTCCTCGCTTCCCTATTTCTTCGCTTCGCTCAAGGTCGCCGTGGCGGCGAGCCTCGTCGGTGCGATCGTGGGTGAACTGCCGACGGGCGCGATCGACGGATTGGGCGCGCGGATGCTGATCGGCTCGCAGTTCGGCCAGCCCCTCATCATGTGGGCGGCGCTGATCGCGGCCGCGGTGCTGGCGGGCGCGCTGATCCTGGTGGTCGGTCTCCTGCAGCGGCTGGCGGAGCGGCGGATGGGAGTCGTGCGATGAGCTGGCTTCTGGGCGCCATCGTCTTCTGGCTCGCCGCCTGGGCCCTCAACGCGCGGCTTGCGCGCGAGGCGGGGCGATCGCGGCTCGTGCGGGCGCTGATCCCGGCGCTCTTCGGGGTCACGCTACTCGTCCTGTGGGAAGGCGCTGTGCGGGGGCTGAATGTCAACCCGGTGATCCTTCCTGCGCCCTCGGCCATCTGGGGGGCGATCGCCGGGAACCTCGGCATGCTGCGCGAGGATTTCGTGCAGACGATCTTCAAGGGCGCGCTGTCGGGCTACGTGATCGGTTGCGGCGCGGCCGTGCTGACGGCCATCGCGATCGACCGGTCGCCCTTCCTGAAAAGGGGCCTTCTGCCGATCGGAAATTTCGTCGCCGCGCTTCCCATTGTCGGGATCGCGCCGATCCTCGTGATGTGGTTCGGCTTCGACTGGCAGTCGAAGGCCGCCGTCGTCGTCGTCATGGTCTTCTTCCCGGTCCTCGTGAACACGGTCGCGGGCCTTGGTGCGGCGGAGAGGATGCAGCGGGACCTGATGAAGACCTGGAGCGCGTCCTACGCGCAGGCGATGCTGAAGCTCAGGCTGCCGGCGGCGATGCCCTTCATCTTCAACGGCCTGAAGATCGCGACGACGCTTGCGCTGATCGGCGCCATTGTTGCCGAGTTTTTCGGCAGCCCGACGCGCGGCATGGGGTTCCGCATCTCGACGGCGGTGGGCCAGCTTGCGCTGCCGCTCGTCTGGGCGGAGATTGCGGTGGCGGCCCTGGCGGGCTCGGTCTTTTACGGGCTCGTGGCACTCATAGAGAAGGGGGTGACCTTCTGGCACCCCTCACAGCGAGGACGAGCGTAACAACATGGAGGTCAACGGAATGAAGACGTTTCTGACGGGCGCTTTCGCCGCGACGATGATCGCGGGCGCGGCGCAGGCGGCGGACGATGTGACGCTGCAGTTGAAGTGGGTGACGCAGGCCCAGTTCGCGGGCTACTACGTCGCGCTCGACAAGGGATTCTACGAGGAAGAAGATCTGAACGTCACGATCAAGCCGGGCGGTCCGGACATCGCGCCGACGCAGGTGATCGCGGGCGGCGGGGCCGACGTGACGGTGGAATGGATGCCCGCAGCGCTGGCCGCGCGGGAGAAGGGGCTGCCGCTCGTCAACATCGCGCAGCCGTTCAAGTCCTCCGGCATGATGCTGACCTGCCGGAAGGAGACGGGCATTTCCTCGCCCGAAGACTTCAAGGGCAAGATCCTGGGCGTCTGGTTCTTCGGCAACGAGTATCCGTTCCTGAGCTGGATGGCGACGCTCGGCATCCCGACCGAGGGCGGTGCGGACGGCGTCGAGGTGCTGAAGCAGGGCTTCAACGTCGATCCGCTCCTGCAGAAGCAGGCCGACTGCATCTCGACCATGACCTACAACGAATACTGGCAGGTGATCGACGCCGGGCTCACCCCCGACGATCTCGTCACCTTCAAGTACGAGGACCAGGGTGTGGCGACGCTTGAGGACGGTCTTTACGTTCTCGAAGACAGCCTCGCCGACCCCGCCTTCGAGGATCGGATGGTTCGCTTCGTCCGCGCCTCGATGAAGGGCTGGAAATACGCCGAGGAGAACCCCGACGAGGCGGCGCTGATCGTTCTCGAATATGACGAGACGGGCGCGCAGACCGAGGGTCATCAGAAGCGGATGATGGGCGAGATCGCGAAGCTCACCGCCGGTTCGAACGGCGCGCTGGATCCCGCCGACTACGAGCGGACGGTGGCGACGCTTCTGGGCGGAGGTTCCGACCCGGTGATCACCAAGGAGCCGGAAGGCGCCTGGACTCACGCGATCACCGACAAGGCGCTGAACTGAAACTGATCTCCGGGGGGCGCGCCATGCACGCCCCCCGGGCTTCCGCGGTGGTGGAAAACCTAGTGGCTGCCGTCAGCGTGGGCAGGGACCGATACGGTAGGTGCCGTCGCCCCGTGAATAGGCGCATTCCTTCGTTCGTTCGTTCCGTGCGACCAGGGTGCCGATCGCGGCGCCACTGAGCGCTGCGATGATCGTCCAGTCACGATCGGCGTTCAGCGCCTTCGCCGTGATGATGCCGACGGTTGCGCCGATCAGGCCGCCTGCAACTTCCTCTTCCGTCGCAGTGCAGGACGAAAGCGCAAGCGCACTGGCGCAGGCGAGGGTGAGCAGTGTCTTTCTCATTGCATCCTCCCAGGTTCGGATACCTCACGATCCACCAGCGCCGCTTTCGGCGCATTGACGCAGGTCAAGGGGTCTTCGGCGGCTTTCGTGCATGAATCGGCTTCGATCGGGGCAAGGATCTTCGGGGCGGGACGCCTTGAAGCAACCCCGATCACTATCGGGGATAAGGCGATGGCCGGAGGGTCGACATGAAGAAAAATCCCGCAAGTCCGAGCAGGTTCCGCAACCTCGCTGCGGCTTTCACGCTTGCCCTTCTTGCCGTGGCCTGCGCGCCGGTCGCGGAAGAGGTCGGTGAGTGCGAGCCGGGGGTGGCGGATATCTCGCGCGTCGCAGACGTGGCGCCACCCTGCTGACGGATGGGTAAACACCTTCTGGACATGCGATAAGCGGCGCAGAAGCCTTTTCCTGAAAAGGAAATTCCTGTAAAGGCTCGGGCGGAGGACAGACCCATGCGCCGTTCCGCCCTTGCCGGCACGCGGATCCGCGAGCGCCGCACCGCGCTCGGACTGAAACAGGCCGACCTGGCCCGGTCGGTGGGGATATCGCCCGCCTATCTCAACCTCATAGAACACAACCGCCGGCGGGTTGGCGAAGAGTTGACAACCAAGCTGGCCGATACGCTGGGCGTCGAGGTCACGGCGCTCGCCGAAGGGGCGGAAAGCGCGCTTTTCGAGGGCCTTCGCGAAGCGGCGGCCGGGGTCGGCGCGGCGGAGACCGCGCCCGAGGTCGACCGGATCGAGGAATTCGTGGGCCGCTTCCCGGGATGGGCCGGGCTTCTCGCCCAGCGGCAGTCGCGGCTGGCCGCGCTGGAACGAACGGTGGAGGCGCTTTCAGAACGGATGGCGCACGACCCGCACCTGTCCGCAAGCCTCCACGAAGTCCTGTCCGCCGCAGCCTCGGTACGGTCGACCGCGGCGATCCTGGCCGAGATCGAGGATATCGACCCGGACTGGCGGAAGCGGTTCCACGGCAACCTCCAAGACGACAGCGAAAGGCTCGCCGAGGCGGCCGAGGCGCTGGTGGCCTATCTCGATACCGCGTCGGAGGGGGAAGCGGGGATTTCCTCGCCGCAGGAGGAGGTCGAGGCCTGGCTCGCCGCCTCCCGCTGGCACCTTGCCGCGGTCGAAAGGGCGCAGATGCCGGAACCGGAGGACCTGATCGCGGGGGCACCGGAACTCGCTTCGACGGCGGCGCGAAAACTCGCCGCGGACTACATAGCGAGGGCGCGGGAGGACGCGCTCGCGTTGCCGCTCGAGCCGTTCGTGGCGGCCGTGGCGGAGCTTGGCGTGGATCCGGGACTTCTCGCGGGGCGTTTCGGGGTAGGTCTGCCCACGGTGTTCCGGCGCCTTGCCACGTTGCCGGAAGATGCGGTGACGGGACCGGTACCCGGCCTCGTCACCTGCGATGCGTCGGGCACCCTGACATTTCGCCGGCCGGTTGCGGGCTTCGCCCTGCCGCGTTTCGGCGCGGCCTGTCCGCTCTGGCCGCTCTATCGCGCGCTGTCGCATCCGACGAGCCGGATCCGGGAGAGGGTCACGCTGGCGGGGCGGGTGCAGGAGCGGTTCCTGACCTTCGCCTATGCCGAGCCGAACCACCCCGAGGGCTTCGGCGGGCCGGAGATCGTGACGGCCTTCATGCTGATACTGCCGGAGGCGGGTTCGATCGGGGAGGACGATCTGGCGGTCGGCCCGTCGTGCAGGGTGTGTCCGCGCACGAAGTGCCCGGCGCGGCGCGAGCCGTCGTTCATCGCGTGAGACCATTCCTGACCCGGCGCGGCATTGCTTTTGACAGGCGCAAGGCGGCGCGCGATAGTCGCCTAGTTGCGCGAACCGGAGGGGAGGACGGATGGTGGGACATGTCCTTCTGATAGAGGATGAACCGAACATCATCGAGGCGATCAGGTTCATCCTGTCCCGCGACGGATGGCAGGTTTCGGTGTGTTGCGAGGGCGACGGGGCGATTGCCGCCGTGCGCGCCGGGCGGCCGGATGTGGTGATCCTGGACGTGATGCTGCCGGGGCGGTCTGGGTTCGAGATCCTCGCCGATCTCAAGGCGGATTCGGACCTTTCCGCGACGCGGGTGTTGATGCTGACGGCGAAAGGCCAGGTCAAGGAAAGAGAGGCGGCGGAACGCGCCGGCGCGGACCGTTTCATGACGAAGCCCTTCGCGAATGCCGAGTTCCTCGCGGCCGTACGCGCGCTGGGAGGCGCGGCGTGAGCGGGCTCGACCAGGACCCTGAAGACCGGCCCTCGAGGCCGCGCCAGCCACTGTTCCTTGCACGGCAGAAATACCGGCGGCGTCGCATGATGGACGCGTCGCGCCTGCTGCCGGTGATCGGCTTCTTCCTGTTCCTGCTGCCTATACTGTGGCGCCCCGCAGAGACGGCGGAAGCGGATACGGCACGGGGCGAGGTCTATGTCTTTTCCATCTGGTTCGGACTGATCTTCGTGGCCTTCCTCCTGGCACGGTGGCTCGCGCCGCTGTCGGTGGAGGGCGGGGAAGAGACGGAGGACCGCTGATGGTGCCCTTCAACGTCCTCGTCGTCGTCTGCCTCGCCTATGTGATCCTTCTGTTCATGGTCGCATGGGCGGCGGAAAGGCGCGCGCGGGCCGGGCGGGTGAGTTGGCTGCGCTCGCCCATCGTCTACACGCTGTCCCTGTCGATCTATTGCACCGCCTGGACCTTCTACGGCGCGGTCGGCTACGCGGCGCGCTCGGGTCTGGAATTTGCAACGATCTATCTCGGCCCGACGCTTGTCTTCGTCGGCTGGTGGTGGCTCCTGCGCAAGCTCGTCCGCATCGGCAGGACCCAGCGCGTGACCTCGATCGCGGACCTCATTTCCTCGCGTTACGGGAAGTCGAACGTTCTGGGGGTCATCGTCACGCTTCTCGCGGTCGTGGCCGCGACGCCCTACATCGCGCTCCAGCTTCAATCGGTCGTCCTGTCGTTCGGCGTCTTCGCCGCGGATACGCCCGCGGGCTGGGCACTGCCGGACCAGGGAGCGACGGCGCTCTGGGTGGCGGCGGGGCTTGCGCTGTTCACGATCCTTTTCGGGACGCGGAACCTCGACGCCAACGAACGTCACCACGGCGTCGTGATGGCGATCGCACTCGAAGCCGTGGTCAAGCTCCTGGCGCTGGTCGCCGTCGGCGCTTTCGTGGTCTGGGGGCTTGCCGGCGGGGTTTCGGATGTCCTCGACCGGATCGCGGCATCTCCAATCGCCGAGTGGGAGATGCGGCCGGGGCGCTGGGCGGGGCTCATATTCCTCTCGGCTGCCGCGATCCTGACCTTGCCGCGAATGTTCCAGGTCATGGTCGTGGAGAATGCCGACGAACGACATGTTGCGACAGCGAGCTGGGCCTTCCCGTTCTACCTCTTCCTTATGAGCCTCTTCGTCGTGCCGATCGCGGTCGTGGGGCTTGAGAACTTGCCCGAGGGGTCGAACCCGGACCTGTTCGTGTTGACGCTGCCGCTCATGTTCGACAGGGGCAATCTCGCGATGCTCGCGTTTCTCGGCGGCTTCTCCTCGGCCACGTCCATGGTGATCGTGGCGGCGATCGCGCTGGCGACGATGGTATCGAACCACATCGTGACGCCCCTGTGGCTGTCGCTCCGCGAGGGCGGGGCGCGGGCGCCCGGTGACGTGCGGGGGCTTGTGCTCATGTCACGGCGGCTGTCGATCGCGGCCGTGCTGGCGCTTGGCTATCTCTACTACAGCTTCTCCGGCGGGTCGGCGGCGCTGGCCGCGATCGGCCTGATCGCCTTCGTCGGCGCGGCGCAGTCACTGCCGGCGATGATCGGAGGCATCTTCTGGCGCGGGGCGACGCGGGTAGGCGCGGCTGCGGGCATTCTGACGGGCTTCGCGGTCTGGCTCTACGCCCTGTTCCTTCCGTCTTTCGGCGAGGGCGGGTTGATCTCGGCCCAGGTGATGGCGGAGGGGCCGTGGGGAATATCCTGGCTTCGTCCCCGGGCGATGTTCGGGATCGATGGGATGGACCCGCTTCTCCACGCGCTTTTCTGGTCCTTGTCACTCAACACCGGGGCCTTCGTGCTGGGCTCCCTCTTCACCTTCCCGACGCCCTTGGAACGACTTCAGGGCGTGGCCTTCGTCAACGTCTTCGACCACGACCGCGGCGCGCGCGGATGGTCGCGCGGCGGCGCCGAGGCGGAGGACCTTCTGACAATGTCCCAAGGCATTCTCGGTGCCGAGGAGGCTCAGAACTTCTTTCAGGCCGAGGCCGCGCGCCAAGGCAAGGCTGGGTTCCTGCCCGACTCGACGCCCGACTTCATCGAGCGGCTCGAACGCCGACTGGCGGGTGCCGTCGGCTCCGCGACGGCGCATGCGATGGTGGCGCAGTTCGCGGAAGGTGCCGCGGTCAGCGTGCACGACCTGATGGCGGTGGCCTCCGAAGCCCAGCAGATAATGGAGTATTCGAGCCAGCTGGAGGCGAAGTCCGAGGAACTCGCCCGGACCGCGCGGCAGCTTCGGGACGCGAACGAGAAACTCACGGAGCTGTCGATCCAGAAGGACGCGTTCCTGAGCCAGATCAGCCACGAATTGCGCACTCCGATGACCTCGGTCCGCGCGTTCTCGGAAATCCTGATGGAGCCAGACCTGCCGGAGGCGATGCGGGCGAAGTACGCCGAGATCATCCACGAGGAGGCGATCCGCCTCACGCGGCTTCTGGATGATCTGCTTGACCTCTCGGTGCTGGAGGCACGGCGGGCGCAGCTGAATATCCAGGTGGCGAACCTGCACGACTTGATCGAGAAGGCGATTCGGTCCGCGTCCGAAACCCGGCCGGAGAGGAGTTTCGTCTACCACCGCGACCTGCCGTCGGAGCACCTGGCGGTCTATACCGACACCGATCGTTTGGTGCAGGTCTTCATCAACCTCGTGTCCAATGCGCGGAAGTACTGCGATTCGGAGAGGCCGGAACTCACGATCAAGGTCCGGAAGCGCGGGGCAAAGGTCGAGGTGGATTTCATCGACAACGGTTCGGGCATCCCGAAGAAGTCGCAGGCGATCATCTTCGAGAAATTCGCGCGGCTTACGGACCAGGCGCGGGCCGGCGGCGCCGGGCTCGGCCTCGCGATCTGCCGGGAGATCATGGCCAATCTCGGCGGCTCGATCGCCTACCTGCCGGGGCAGGGCGGCGCGGCCTTCCGCGTCACTCTGCCCGTGCGGCGCAGCATGGCCGAAGCGGCCTGAACGCGTCGCCGGGCCAAGTCCGGCGCTCAATCATTTGTAAACCCTGATCTGACAGTTCTGGCGGGGAACGGTCCGGGCCCGCACGCGGCCGGGGCGCGCCGGGGCGGAGGGAATGGCGGAAAGCGAGGCGGAATCGGTGCTCAGGCGCAAGGCCGAAGCGGGGCGGCTCCGCCCGGACGAATTCGCCATGTCGCCCCGGAAGGCATTCCGCCAGGCGCTGGCAATGGCTGCGCAGGACCTGATGGAGATGCCTCTGAGTGTGCCGGATTCGTCGGAATCCCGGGTCTCGCTCTCTGACCTTCCGGACGTGCTGGAAGACAGGGCGCTTCTGGCGATCCTCGACGGGCCGGGGGAAAGCCAGGGGCTCATCGCGCTGTCTCCGCCGGTACTCGCGGGGGTCATCGAGATGCAGACAATGGGGCGGCTCGGTGTCGGCGCCGTCCTGCCGCGCAAGCCCACCCGGACGGATGCGGCGATGGTGGCGGAGTTCGTGGACCGCGTTCTGTCCGAGGCGGAGGCCCTTCTGACGGATCGGGCGGACATGACCTGGGCTGGCGGATTCCGCTATGGCTCATGGCTGGAGGATCCGAGACCGCTGGGGCTGATCCTCGAGGACACGAGTTACCGGCTGTTCCTGATGAGGCTGGATATGGGCCTCGCGGGAACGCGCCGGGGCACGATCGTCCTGGCTCTTCCGGCGGAAAGAAGGATTGCGCCGCGTCGGGACGAAGCGACGGCCGACCGCGGCACTTCAGCTGCGAGAGAGGCTGAGGTTATGGCCGCGCGCGACTGGGCGGCCCGGATCGAGCAGGCGGTGACGCGGTCGGAAGTCCGGATCGATGCGGTGCTGCATCGGATCCGCTTGCCGCTTGGGGAGGTCATGACCCTGGCACCGGGCATGGTTATGGAAATCCCGATGGACGCGCTTGAACGCCTGTCGATCGAGGGCGCGGACGGACGGGCCGTGGCGCGAGGCAGGCTCGGCCAGGCGACGGGGCAACGCGCGGTGCGGTTGACGGGGTTCGTGGAAGACGAGGACGGAAGGGCGTTGCTGTTGGGCGGGACGCGAGGGCGCGCGCAGCGGGATAAGGACACCGAGGCGCTGAGCGGTCGTTCGCCATTCCCCGAGCCCGGCCCCGGTCCCGCGCCGCAGCCGATCCTCTCGGGCGAAGATCGCGTGGAAGACGTCTGGCGAAGCGGCGCGCCGCAAACGACGGACGGTGCCGAGGCGGAGTGGCCGGAATTGCCCATTAAGGTGGCAAACGGTCCTTGACCTTCGCGGGATCGGGCGACCTTCAGGGAAATCAGCGTTCCGGCCCGGCGTCGGCCTTTGACCTTGGCGTTCTCAGGGCGTGGCTCCCGCGCCAAGGTGCTGTGGTAGCGTCAGCTTTTTGCCAGTGCCTCGATCCGCTCGCGGAATGGATTGAGGTCGTAGCCGCCGCGCGCGGCCGCGGCGATCAGCATCTCCGTCGGTTTCAGGCCGGCCTGGGACAGCGCCCAGGCGATCGTGCTCCGCGTGCCGGAGCGGCAATAGGCGAAGACCGGGCCCTTGGCGTCGGCAAGGGCCTTGCGCTGCGCGCTGATGTTCTGCGGCGTCATTCCGGAGCCCGAGATTGGGTTGTCGACCCACTCCATCCCCGCTGCCTCGACCGCGGCGCGGATCGCTGCGGACTGAAGGTCGGGTGTGACCTCCTCGTCGGGGCGGTTGCAGATCACGCGCGTGAATCCGGCCGCCTTCAGGGCCGGGACGTCCTCGGCCGTGATCTGCGGCGCGACTGCATAGTCGGGGGTCAACGACCGGATTTCCATCATTCTACCTCATGCCTCGGCGATCCGGTCGATCCGCGTCCGCATCGCCGGCGCCGCGAACATACCGGCGATCATCGAAAGAAGGAAGATGATCCCGCCAGTCCCGCCGAAAGCGGCCGAGGCGAGGGACGGACCCGGGCTGAGACCGGCAAGACCCCAGCCGCCGCCGAAGAGGAAGGATCCCAGGACGAGGTTGTGGCCGAGGCGGGGGGCGGGCCTTTCCGGCAGCGGCGTGCCGAGGACGCTGGCCGTGCGCTTCGCCGCGTGGCGCCAGGCGATCGCCATGGGAAGCATTGCCCCGCCGAGGACGAAGGCCAGCGTGGGGTTCCAGTCGCCGAAGATGTCCAGCCAGCCCTGGACCTTCACCGTGTCGATCATCCCCGAGACGGTGAGGCCGGCGCCGAAAAGGCCGCAGGAGAGTGCCGCGAACAGGTTGCGCCGCGTCATATGACCCCCAGGACATGGCGGAAGATGAGGGCGGCGAGGCCACCGCCCAGCAGGTGGAACGCCGTGGCGACGATGCCCCGAAGCGAGAGGCGCGACATGCCGCAGACGCCGTGGCCCGAGGTGCAGCCATTGGCAAGCCGAGTGCCGATACCGACGAGAAGCCCCGCCACGACGATCACCGCGACGTTCGAAGTGATGTGGGTGCCGACCTTCTCGTGGAACGGCACGAGAAGCGGGGGCAGTGCCATGAGGCCGACAAGGAAAGAGACCCGTTCAGCCGCCGTCGAACGGCCCGTCCCGTCCACCAGCCCGCCGAGGATGCCGCTCGCACCCATGATCCGACCGTTGACAAGCAGGTACAGCGCGGCCGCGCCGCCTATCATGAGGCCCCCGACGAAGCCCCAGATCCAGTCCAATGCATTGCGATTTCCCGTTCGCCCGGGCGGTTCCGGGCTGCCCCTGTCCCGAGGCGGGACGTATTTCCATCGGGGAGTGCGTGACAAGAATTCACCGGGCGTTTGCACCGGTGGTTTCACGAGGGTTTGACATGCATCAATTCGCAGTCAATCGGGGCCGAATAGGCTTATCCAGACGAACAGGAGTTGCGTGAATGAAAACAGTTGCCGAACGGAAGGCCGAACTTGAATCCCGGCTTGCCTCCCTTGAATCGCGGATGCGTGAAATTGACAGCGAACTCGAAAGCCACTCTTCCAAGGACTGGGAAGAAATGGCGGTCGAGCGGGAAACCGACGAGGTTCTGGAGGATCTCGGAGTTTCCGCGCAGCAGGAAGTCCGGATGATCCAGGCCGCTCTGCAGCGAATCGAAGAGGGCGAATACGGCTACTGCACGCAATGCGGCTCCGAGATCGGCGAGGAGCGGCTTGACCTGATTCCCGCGACGCCCTTCTGCCGGAACTGCGCGCCCGGCAAGTGAGCGGGGCGCATTGGCGCCGCAGTCCAAACGCAAGTATTGCCTAGACGCCTTTGAAAGCGGACACTTCCGTCATGAAGCTGTACCGCGGCCGGGCTTCGGCCGCGAGATGCGGACGATGCGGAAGGCGAAGGGATGACGGAAGGGGTGCGGATCGAGGTCACGGGGCCCGTGGCCGAGATCGTGATCGACAATCCGCCGGTGAACGCGATCGGCCGGAAACTGCGGCTGGCTCTCGTCGAGGCCTTCGACGCGGTGGAGGCCGATCCCGCGGTGCAGGCCGTGGTCCTGTCCGCGGCGGGCCGGACCTGGCCGGTGGGCGCGGACATTCGCGAATTCGGCTTGCCGCCGGAGGCTCCGCTTCTGCCCGATGTCTGCAACCGGATCGCCGACTGCGAGAAACCCGTCGTCGCGGCCTTGCACGGCAACGTGCTGGGCGGCGGGCTCGAGCTTGCGCTGGGCGCGCGCTACCGCATCGCGCCGGAGGGGACACGGTTCGGCTTTCCGGAGGTGGCGCTGGGCCTCATACCGGGGGCGGGCGGCACTCAGCGCCTGCCGCGCCTCGTCGGGGCGGGACCTGCTCTCGACATGATACTGAGCGGTGCGGCGATCGGGACCGAACGGGCGCTGGAGATCGGGCTGATCGACGCGGTCGGGGAAAACGACATAGCCGCCGAGGCCCGCGCGCTTGCATCGGAATTCGCCACGCTCGGGCAGGAGGCCTACCCGGCGCATGACGCCGAGAGGGGGCTCAAGGATCCCGCCACCTTCGTGGAAGCCGTGGATGCGGCGCGCGCCCGGCTTCGCGCCGAGCAACTGCCGGCCCCGGCAAGGATTGTCGATTGCGTCGAAGCGGCGCTTCTTCTGCCGTTCGAGTCGGGGATGGCTTTCGAGCGCGCGGCGTTCGAGGATCTCCTCGCCTCGCCGGAATCCGCTGCGCTCCGCCACGCCTTTCTCGCCGAGCGGCGGGCGGCGCGGGTCCCGGAAGCTTCTGCGACGCCGCGCGACATTTCCCATGTTGGCGTCGTCGGCGGAGGGATGATGGGCGCGGGGATCACCTCCTCGCTGCTCTCGGCCGGGTTGCGCGTCACCCTCGTGGAGCGGGACGTCGATGCCCTCTCCGCCGGCCTTGCCCAGATCGCGAAGACGCATGAACGCGCGGTGGCGAAAGGGCGGCTCACGCCTGCGGCGCGCGGGGAGGAGTGGTCGCGCCTTCGAGGCTCCACGGACCTTCAGGCGCTCGCGCCGGTCGATCTCGTGATCGAGGCGGTGACCGAGGACGAGGAGGTCAAGCGGGAGGTCTTCGCGCGTCTCGACGGAGTGCTGCGACCCGGCGCGATCCTGGCCTCCAACACGAGCTATCTGGACATCGACAGGATCGCCGATGCGACCCAGCGCCCCGGGGACGTGATCGGGCTTCATTTCTTCGCCCCCGCGCCGGTCATGCGGCTTCTGGAGGTCGTGGTTGCGGAGCGGACGGCGCCGGAAATCGTGGCGACGGCCTTCGATCTCGCGCGCCGGCTCGGCAAGGTCGCGGTGCGCGCGGGTGTCTGCGACGGCTTCATCGGGAACCGCATCCTGACCGCATACCGCACCGCGGCGGATTTCCTGATGGAGGACGGCGCCAGCCCCTACCAGATCGACGCCGCGATGAAGGCCTACGGCTTCCCGATGGGACCCTACGCCGCGCAGGACCTGTCCGGGCTCGACATTTCATGGGCACGGCGGAAGAGGCTCGCGGCCACGCGTGACCCGGCGCGGCGCTACGTGGCCATCGGTGACCATCTGTGCGAGGCGGGGCGGCTCGGGCGGAAGGCCGGGCGCGGTTACTACCTGTATCCGGAGGGCGCGCGCGACGGGCAGGAAGATCCGGAGGTGCTCGCCCTGATCTCGCGCGGGAGGCTTGAAAAAGGGATAACTCCGCGCAGGGTCTCGTCGGAAGAGATACGGGCCCGCTGCGTAGCCGCGATGGCGAACGAAGGCGCCCGGATCCTGGAAGAGGGTGTTGCACTGCGGCCTTCGGATATCGACGTGGTGATGCTTCTGGGCTTCGGGTTCCCGCGTCACCGTGGCGGGCCGATGCAGGCTGCGGACCAGCGCGGGCTCCTTGCGCTCAGGAATGAGCTTCGGGGCTACGCGGCCGCAGACGGGCCGGGCGCATGGCTCTGGCAGCCGGGCGCGCTCTGGGATGAGTTGATCAAGAACGGGAAGAAGTTCGCCAGTCTGAACGGCGACTGATCAAGGGCGCGGCCGGCCGGTCCGAGCGCGTCAGCCGACCAGGATTCCGACGACGACCATCATGAGCCCGATCACCGAGAGGAAGAAGGCGCCGAGGTTCCAGGCCATGAGCTGCTTCAGCCGCGCGCGCAGGTCTTCGTCCGACAGCCCCGCGTTGCGGGCCTTGATCAGCGAGAGGATGCAGTAGACGAGGCCGACGAGCCCCGCGACCGTGACCGCCGCCCCCAACCATACAAGTGCCGCCATGCCCGCCTCCCGCCGCTTTGCGCAGGACCCGGCCTATCGGTGAAGCCAAGTTGGCGCAAGCCCCTTGCGGGGCGGCGCCCGAGGGTCTAGCAAGGCGCCCACCAATCCGAGCGAGGTCCGAAGATGTCTGATGCCGCGTACAACGTGACCGCCGACGAACTGCGCCAGTTCATCGAGCAATACGAGCATCTCGAGGCGGAGAAGAAGGACATCACCGAACAGCAGAAGGAAGTCATGGCCGAGGCCAAGGGGCGCGGCTACGACACCAAGGTGATCCGCAAGATCATCGCGATCAGGAAGCGCGACAAGGACGACCTCGCCGAAGAGGAAGCGGTCCTGGAGATATACAAGGCCGCTCTCGGCATGTCCTGAAGAGCGCCCTTTCAGGGTGCAACGAGCTCGACCCCGGGCATGGCGGCGATCGCGGCGATGTCCGCCTCGTAGTTGAGCGTGATCGTCTCGACCATCTCGGTCGTCCAGTCCGGCAGTTCGATCTCCATCTCGAGGGCGTCCGGCCGGGCGTGCTCTTCAAGGGTCGCCGCGATGATCTGATGCCGCTCGTCGGCCCCGGGCCGGCTGTCTCCGCCAAGCGCCGATCCGAGCTTTTCGAGCCCCTCTTCCGTCACGAGAGTCGACAGAAGGTCGAGTTCGCCCTGAAGCGGAAACTCCGATCCCACGCCCGAAATCCGGCGCATGATGTCGGTCCAGATGAAAGGCGTGTCCTCGTTGCACCACAGGACGAGCTTCACGCCGGGATTGGTCTCGATCGCATTCTCGATCGTCGGCCGCCAGCGCAGGTCGGTCGGGTCCTGACCGCCCATCATGCCCTCGTAGGCGAATTCGGGGTGCCGCGCCACCAGCGCCGGGATCAGCGTCGCGGGGTTGCGAAGGGCAAGGTGGAATTCGCATTCCGCCGAAGGAAAGATGTTCGCCAGGGCCTTAAGACGGCGCCCCAACATGGCGTAGAAACCTTCGCCCGTGACGGCGTGGTTTGGCGCCGAAAGGAACAGTTCGTGGCTGAGGATCAGGCGCTTCGCGCGGTCCTCCTCGATGATCGCGTCGAGGAGGGCTTCCTGGATCTCGTCGGTGGATTCGCGGCCGCGAAGGCTCAGCCGCACCTCGCGCATGACCTGACGATAACGACGCGGCGCCGGGACGAGGATTCCCTCTTCCGCGAAGGCTGTGCGGTTGCGCCCAAGACTGCGCACCAGACGGTCGTCATCGGTGCAATGGGCGCCGAGATGGTAGACTACCTGCATCTTCCTCTTCCTCCGGTGCTGCCCGCGCCCCTGGCGCTCTGCATTGAGGACCTTCCGAGCGTTGGTCAACCTGAACGGGACCGACGCGCTCGTCCGCTGCTCGCTGCCGGAGCGCCGGCCCGCCGCCGACGTTCATCCACCGGAGACCCGACGCTAGCCGTCTTCCGCTCCGACAACAAGATCGTCGGGAAGCCTCCCGCCGCGCCGCTTCAGGCATGATCCTGTCCGTCTCGATCAGCCTGCGGATCGCCGCCCGGCAGGCTTCCGGAAAGGGCGGGCTTTTCTGGACAGGAAAACCGCTTTCCTGTAGGCGGCGAAGCATGAGCGGAACAGAGGCCATGACGCGACCAAGACGCCTGCCATTCGCCCGCGCGTTACCGGGGGTCGGGCCCTGGTCGGCCGGCGCGCTGGTGATCGCCGGCCTCGTTGCCATGCCCGTCATCGCCGTGATCTGGATGGCCTTCTTCCCGCGCGAGAACATCTGGCCGCACCTCATTTCCACGACGCTGCCGCGCTACCTGACGAACACGCTGATCCTGACGGTCGGCACGGGCCTTCTGTCCGCTGCGGTCGGGTCGGGTGCGGCCTGGCTCGTCAGCATGTACCGCTTTCCGATGTCGCGGCTTCTGGAGTGGCTGCTGTTCCTGCCTCTCGCGATCCCGGCCTATGTCGGTGCCTATGCGCTGGTCGATTTCCTCGACTATTCGGGGCCGGTGCAGACGGGGATGCGCGAGGCCTTCGGCTGGGCCTCGGCCCGTGATTACTGGTTCCCGGATATCCGGTCGCGCTGGGCCGCGGTCGTCGTCCTGTCGGCGGCTCTTTACCCTTACGTCTACATGCTGTCGCGCGCCGCCTTCCGCGATCAGCCGGCGGGTAGCTACGAAGTGGCCCGCGCGCTGGGTGCCGGCCCCATAGGGCTTTTCTGGCGCCTCGGTCTGCCGCTCGCGCGGCCCGCGATCGCGGCCGGGGCGGCAATCGCGATGATGGAGACGATCGCGGATTTCGGCGTGGTGGACTTCTTCGCGGTGCAGACTCTCACGACGGGCGTCTTCTCGACCTGGCTCGAGGCCGGGAATGCCGGCGGTGCGGCACAGATCGCCGTGGTGATGCTGGGCATCATCCTGTTTCTCGTCGCGCTCGAACGGCTCGGCCGGCGGCGTCAGCGCTTCTACCATTCCGCCCGTCAGCCCCGGCCCATCGCGCGGATTCCCCTGCCGGGGCTCGCGGGATGGGCGGCGACCTTCCTTTGCGCCGTGCCGTTCGTCGTCGGCTTCGTTCTGCCTTTGTCGGTGATCGCAAGCCATGCCTTCGAGAAGCCGGAGGTCTGGGTCAGCCCGGGCCTCACGCGCGCCCTGGTGCACACGCTCACGGTAGGGGGAACCGCGGCCGTCCTGACCGTGGCCGGGGCTCTGTTCATGGTCTACGGGGTCCGGTTGACCGGGCGCCGGCTGCCTCGGCTCATCCTGCCGGTGACGGTCATCGGCTATGCCGCGCCTGGGGCCGTGCTGGCGGTGGGCATCCTGATCCCGCTTGCCGCGCTAGACCACGGTGTCGCCGATCTCTGGACCTGGCTCACGGGCAACGACCCCGGCCTTATCCTCACGGGATCGGCGGCGGCGATCGTCTACGCCTACGCCGTGCGGTTCTTCGCCGTGGCGCAGGGCGCCGCCGACGCTGCGTTCGGGCGGATTTCCCCTTCGCTGCCCATGGCCGCGAGGTCGCTTGGGCGCACGGCCGGAGGGGCGCTGCGCGAGGTCTACCTGCCACTCATGCGCAGTTCGGTCGGGGCGGCGCTTCTCCTCGTCTTCGTCGACTGCGTCAAGGAACTGCCCGCGACGCTCCTGCTGCGGCCGTTCAACTACGATACGCTCGCCACGCGCGTGCACGAGAAGGCGAGCCTCGAAAACCTCGCAGAGGCATCCCCGCCCGCGCTCCTGGTGATCGGTGTGGGCTTGATAGCCGTGGCTTTTCTCGCCCACGCAAACCGTGGAGCGCCGGGCCGCTGACGCCTGCTCCCCTTGCGCAAGAGGTTTGCAGGAAGTATCTGCGATGCGAGTGCCCCTATAGCTCAGCTGGTAGAGCATCTGATTTGTAATCAGGGGGTCGGGGGTTCGAGTCCCTCTGGGGGCACCACTGAATTCAAAGGCTCCGGCGGAAACGCCCGAGCCTTTTGTTTCGTCGGGCAGCGAATCCGTGGCTGGAAGGCCGCTCAGCGGTTCAGCCTCGCCGGCCTCAGCTCGAGACCGCGCAATGGGTTGCGCTTCGAATAGCGGCTGTGACAGGTCGCAGCCCCGCATCTTCCGACTTCCCTCTCTCAGGTGTCAGGGCCAGCTTTTCGGTTGGCAGCCGAAGCCCTGAGCGGCGTCCCGGCTCGGGCAAATGCAGGTTGAACACAGTCAGCCAGCGTACTTCGGTCCAGTTCCGCGAGGAACGCCTCCTCGGCATTCCGAAGCCGTCCCTTCAGCCCGCAGGCGGGTAGCAGGGAACACACAGCACCGCCGGGTGAAAAGCACTCGACGAGAGCCTGGTCGCGCTCCAGGGCGCGCACGACCTCGCCGAGGCGGATCGAGGCGGTTGGCCGCGCCAGCCTCGCTCCGCCACCTCCTCCGCGCTTCGTCTCGACGAAACCGGCCGAGGCGAGGGCCGAGACGACCTTTGCGAGGTGATTGCGCGAAACCGCGAATTCTCCGGCCAGTTCGCTGACGGAAAAGCCGCGATCGGGAGCCTGGGCCATCCTCATGAGCACCCTCAGGCCGTAGTCGGTGAAAGATGTGAGACGCAATGACGCACTCCGAATTGGTATTTTATATGCGTATTAAGATCGACGAAGGCGCATTCAGGATGCGGATTCAACTCGGCTTCGGCAAGGGCCGGCCTCCGGAAACCGGTTGAATGAAAGGACCACAGCAGATGCAGGATGCGACGACGGCGGCTGAACTGCAGCCCACGGAAGCGATCATCGACCGTATCGTGACCCGTTATCACAAGGTTCACAGGGCCGAACTGCCGGAGTTGGCCGCGCTTGCGGCGAAGGTGGAAAACGTCCATGCGGATCATCCCGCGGTGCCGCGAGGGTTGGCCGATGTCCTCGAACGGATGCTGGCCGAGCTTGAGGATCACATGCGCAAGGAAGAGATGATCCTCTTCCCGGTCATGCTCGAAGGGGGAATGCCAGGCATCGGAGGGCCGATCTTCGTCATGCGCGCGGATCACGACGAGCACGAGGAAACGATTGCCCGCATCCGCAAGATCACGGGGGGTCTGACCCCGCCCGATGACGCCTGCGGAAGCTGGCGCAGGCTGTATGCCGGAACGGAGAAGCTGTTGAGCGACCTTGCCGAGCATATCCACCTGGAAAACGATGTGCTGTTCCCGCGCTTCGAGAACGCCAGATGAGGGGATAGGCGGACGATGAACGAGGATCCGGCCGACCAGGCATCGCCGCCCTGCCTCGCAGGGGAAGTAGCCCAGGACCATGTCGACCCGCTTGGCGTGGATGACGTCGCACGCTGGCGACAGGCGGAACGGCGGCGGCTTCTCGAAGCGCGCGCAGAGATCCCGGTTGCCAGACGCGGCGTGATCGAGGCGGCTCTCATCCGCCATCTCTCGACGCTCATTGACCGCCGTGCCGGCGATCCGGCCGGCCTCGTCATCTCCGGGTTCTGGCCGATCAAGGGCGAACCAGATCTGCGAGGCTGGCTTGCGGAGTTGCACGACAAGGGCGCCACCGTCGCCCTGCCGGTGGTCGAGACGCGCAGCGCACCGCTTGTCTTCCGGCGCTGGGCTCCCGGGATGCGGATGGTCCGGGGCCATTGGAACATTCCGGTGCCGCCGCCCGAGGCGCCCGAGGTCGTGCCCGCGATCACCCTGGCGCCGCTCGTCGGCTGGGATGCGGAGGGTTATCGGCTGGGCTATGGCGGCGGGTATTTCGACAGGACGCTCGCGGCTTTCGGCCAGCGGCCCTTCGCTGTCGGCATCGGCCTGCAGTCGGCCCGCCTGGCCACGATCCATCCCCAGCCGCACGACATCGGCCTCGACGCCATCGTGACCGAGGCGGGGCTACAGTTCGAGCGAGAGGGACCCCGATGAAGGGCACCGCGGAGCGCATGCGCGCCTGGCGCGGACCGGCGCTGTTTTCCTATGGCTTCCGCCCGTTCTTCCTGGGTGCCGGGATCTGGGCGTCGCTTGCCATGGCGCTTTGGGTGGCGGCTCTGACAGGGCGTCTGAGCCTGCCAACGCATTTCGATCCGGTCTCGTGGCACGCGCATGAATTCCTGTTCGGCTACCTCGGGGCGGTGGTTGCCGGGTTCCTGCTGACGGCCGTGCCGAACTGGACCGGGCGCCTGCCGATCATCGGCGCGCCGCTCGCGGTGCTCGCGACGTTCTGGGTGCTGGGCCGAGTGGCGGTGGCGGTGTCGGCGCATCTTCCACCGTTGGCCGTGGCAATCGCCGACTTGTCGATGCCGGTGCTTCTCGCGCTCGCCATCGCGCGGGAGATCGTCCGGGGGCGGAACTGGCGCAACCTGATCGTGCTGGCATTGCTGGCGATCATGATCCTCGGAAACGGGCTTTTCCATTGGGCGGTTTCCCAGGGACAGTATGCCGTGGATGGTGCGGGCTTTCGCCTGGGGCTTTCGGGCGGCGTGATGATGATCGCCGTCATCGGGGGGAGGATCGTGCCCTCCTTCACCCGGAACTGGCTGGTGAAGAGGGGCGAAGCGAGACTGCCCGCACCTTCCGGCCGCTTCGACCGCGTCGCTCTCCTTGTCCTTCCGGCGGCGCTTGCCGCCTGGGTGGCCGCGCCCGCTTCAGCGGCTGCCGGTACGGCGCTCCTGCTCGCTGGCGTCATCCATGTCGCCCGCCTTGCGCGGTGGAGGCCGGTGCTGACGGGGGGCGAGCCGCTCGTCTGGGTGCTGCACCTGGGATATGCGTTCCTGCCGGCCGGCGCCCTTGCCCTCGGCGCGGCCATCCTCTGGCCCGCCCTGCTGCCGGTCTCGGCGGCGCTGCACCTGTGGCTGGCCGGAGCGATAGGCATGATGACCCTGGCGGTGATGACCCGCGCCACGCTGGGCCATACGGGGCAGGCCCTGACTGCCGGACATGGCACCGCGGCTCTCTACCTGCTGCTGCTGGTCGCGGTCGTCGCGCGCGTCTGCGCAGGTCTTTACGCCGACTGGGCCAGGGGCCTCTACTATCTCGCCGGGCTCGCATGGATCGGTGCCTTCGGGGGCTTTGCATTCATCTACGGCCCCCTTCTTCTGCGCCGGCGGTCCGAGGGCCGGACGGCCAACCCGGGAAGGCGTGCGCAGGCGCGTTCGCACCCGGCCAAGACAACCTGAGAGAAGAGAGATCCGCACATGCCATCAACGCCGACAATTCTCCGGCCGGCGCCGGGGCCGCGAGGCCCAAGCCCCATCTCGTTGCTCTGTCTGGGGGTGCAACCGCTGCTCACGCGCGTGGTGAAGCGGATCGCTGCCCGCCATCCGGACATGTTCGAACGGTTGGGGCCGCACAAGACGGCGGATTTCGTGATCGTTCCGCAGGAGCTGCCCTTCGCGTTGCACCTGCGCCCGGACCCGGCGGAGCCGACGCTGCGGGCGGTTCCGAAGAACCGCCTGCCGGATCACACGGCGCGCATCGAAGGCCAGTTCGCGCTGCTCTTCGACCTGATCGACGGCGAGTCAGACGGCGACGCGGCCTTCTTCTCGCGTGATCTGACGATTTCGGGGAACACCGAGGCCGTGGTCTCGCTTCGCAACGCGCTCGATGACGTCGACGGCTCGATCGCGGAGGAGGCCGCAGATGCCTTCGGCCCGCCGGGCCGCGCCGTCCTTGGCGCGCTTCGCCGCCGCCTGCACCAATCCTCGGGGAGCACAGACCGACAATGACCACCGGAGAACTCGTCTGTCCCGCCGGCACTCCCGCGGCCCTGCGCACCGCGGTGGATGCCGGCGCCGATTCCATCTACTGCGGCTTCCGCAACGCGACGAATGCCCGCAACTTCCCCGGCCTGAACTTCACCCCCGAAGAGCTTGAGGGCGCCGTCGCCTACGCCCATGCCCGGGGCTCGAAGGTTCTGCTCGCGCTCAACACCTATCCTCCGGCGGGCAAGGTCGACCTCTGGCGCGAGGCGGCCGACATTGGCGCACGTTTCGGGGTCGATGCGTTCATCGTCGCCGACATGGGCGTGGCCGAGTACATCGCGCGCACCCATCCGGGTACCCGCCTGCACCTGTCGGTCCAGGCCGCGGCCTCCAGTCCCGAGGCCATCCGCTACTACTGCCAGCATTTCGGCGTGAAACGCGTGGTGCTGCCCCGCATCCTGACGATCCCCGAGATCCGGGGGATCCGGAAGGAGATCCCGTGCGAGATCGAGACGTTCATCTTCGGCAACCACGGTCTCATGGTCGAAGGGCGCTGCAGCCTGACGAATTACCTCACCGGGCAGTCCACCAACATGGATGGCGTCTGCTCGCCCGCCTCGGACGTCACCTATGAGCGCGAGGCCACGGGCGAAATGTCGAGCTGCCTCGCCGGGTTTACGATCGACCGTTTCGGGGCGGAGGAAAAGGCTGGCTATCCGACGATCTGCAAGGGCCGCTATACCGCGCCGCATCGCTCGGATGGCTATTACGCCTTCGAGGAGCCGATCAGCCTGAACCTGTCGCAGCTTCTCGCCGACCTGATGGAGGCCGGCGTGCATGCCTTCAAGATCGAGGGGCGGCAGCGTTCGAAGAGCTACGTTCGCAGCGTCGTCGGCGCGTTCCGGAAGGCCGTGGACGACATCCGCGCCGGCCTCGCGCCCGACTTCGCGGACCTCGTCGCGCTGACGGAGGGTCAGAAGGAGACCCAGGGCGCCTTCCGCACGAAGAAATGGAGATAGGTCGATGGAAATGGAACTTACACTCGGGCCCATCGCCTATCACTGGACCGCCGAGACGAGGCGCGATTTCTACGCCCGCGTCGCCGACGAGGCCCCGATCGACACCGTCTATCTGGGCGAGGTGATCTGCTCGAAGCGCGCGCCGTTCTTCGAGGCCGAAATCCCCCGGATCGCGGAGCGGCTCGTCCGCGGCGGGAAGAGGGTGGTGCTGTCGACGCTGGCGGAAGTTATGCTGCCGCGGGAACGCAAGGCGACCGCCGATCTTGCCGAAGTCGAGGATTTCGAGATCGAGGTCAACAACGCCGCCGGCCTCCAGGTCCGCGGGAACCGGCCGCATCGGATCGGTCCGTTTCTGAACGCCTATAACGAGGCGACGATCGCCTGGATGGCCGGACAGGGGGCGACCCATTTCTGCCTGCCGACCGAGATGTCCGGCCCGGCGATTGCAGCGGCGGCAAGCGCCGCCGCCGGTCTTGGCGTCGGGGTCGAGGTGCAGGTCTTCGGCCGCGCGCCGCTCGCCGTCTCGGCCCGCTGCTATCATGCCCGCGCCCATTCCCGCACCAAGGACAATTGCCAGTTCGTTTGCGAGGAGGATCCCGACGGGATGCCATTGAAAACCCTCGACGGCCGGTCTGTCCTAAGGGTGAACGGGATTCAGACCCAGTCGGAAAGCTACGTGAATCTCATGGCCGAGCTGCCTGAACTGGCGGCGAACGGGGTCGGACACGCCCGGCTGATGCCGCAGCAGGTGGACATGATCGCGGTGGCGCGCATCTTCCGGGACCGCATTGACGGGCGGCTGGACGCAGAAGGGGCATCCGCCGCGCTGTCCGGGGTATGCGGGGCCGCGTCATTCAGCAACGGCTTCTATCACGGCGCCGCTGGTTATCGGCGGATCGAAGCCGCGGCAGTCAGGGCCTGATAGGTCGGCGACTGCGCAATTCGTCACTCCGATGCATCGGCAACTTCGCGATCGCACCCGCGACAGGTCTGGGCCCCAAGCCTGCCTTGGAGAGCCGTCAAAGCCACGCCGTGAAGCCGGCGGAAGGCGGCATGCAGCCATTCGCCGCGTTCCCGGCCAAGGGTCGGTTGCACAAGTCGCCGCATTGTCAGGATTTGAGAAATGATGCAGCATCGATATCGAGGGATCGCGCCGGAGAATTGAAAACTCAGAAAAAACACAGGAGAGTATGATGAGAGTGATGACGAATTCGCTGGTCGCTGGGATGCTGCTTGGTCTTTCCGCCGCATCCGCGATGGCCCAAGAAGAAAGCGTCGGTCAACTCGAATACACGGCAAGTTGTGCCACGTGTCACGGCCCCGAGGGTAAGGGAAACGGCACCTTCGCAGCGTTTCTCAACGTTGAGATGCCAGACCTGACACAGCTGGCAAAGAACAACGGCGGCATATTTCCTGTGAATCGAGTCTATGGCGTGATCGATGGACGCGAAGAGGTGGCGGCCCACGGCTCCCGCTACATGACGATCTGGGGCAGCCGCTACAGCGCCGAGATGATCCAGAAGCTTGATCCGTTTGGCCCCACCAACAAGGAAACAATCGAACGCATGGTGCGCGGCCGAATTCTGGAGTTGGTATTCTACCTCGCCTCCATTCAGGAATAGAGACTGCCACGAGCTGTGACGGGCGAACTCCCCGGAAGCGTGACCGCCATTGACGAGAACGGATCTGGCGCCGGGAGCCATCAGCGCCGCGGCGGTGACGGCGCGGCCCTCGCGGGTCTCCACGTCGCCGCGCGGCCGCGGCCAGTCACCGCGCTGTGGCGCGAGGCCGGCCGAGATATCGGTCACGGCTGCCGGATCGGGGCAGGGGCCGGAGCTGTCGTGGATGATCAGTAGATACTCGTTCGTGGTCGCGATCCGCCACATCGGTACGCGGATGTCGTGGATCCAACCGGGGATGTGGATATTGCATGAAGCGGGCAGGCCGCCCTCTGTTTCCTTGCGTGAGGGTGCGCTGCGATCTTCCTGCGCCAATATCAACTGGGTCAGGTTCAAAGGGTCGCTTCACCCCATGGTCGCCCACCCCGTCTGCCTCTCGGTCCCCTTGGCGGGACTCCCCTGACAGCGCGAAGGTGTTTCGAACCGGCGTGCTCGTCAACGGGTAGCCGCGCCCGGTTCGTTTCCTTAAAGATGGTGGAGAGCCGTTTCGACGGGGCAGGATCGGTTTGTGCCACTCCAGACCTCGCATCCGTGAGCGCGCCAACCTGTTTCAGATCGTCCGTTGCCGGACACCGAGCTGGAGGAACCGCAATGTGGACGCCGAGCGGATGCTATCCCGACCCATCCGTCGAAATCCTCGATCCGCGCTTTCGCGGCCTCGTTGAAACCCATGCGGCGGTGGAGCGCCTGGCGCAGGGTATGCGCTGGGCCGAAGGGCCGGTCTGGTTCGGCGACCAGCGCTGCCTGATCTGGAGCGACATCCCGAATGACCGTCTCATGCGGTTCGAGGAGGAGACGGGCGCGGTCGGCGTCTTTCGCCGGGGCGGTTTCACCAACGGCAACACGCGCGACCGCCAGGGGCGTCTGATCTCCTGCCAGCATGGGGCGCGGGCGGTCGTGCGAACGGAATTCGACGGGGCGCTGACGGTTCTTGCCGACCGGTTCGAAGGGAAACGGCTGAATTCGCCCAACGATGTGGTCGTGAAGTCCGATGGAAGCGTCTGGTTCACCGACCCGACCTTCGGCATCTCGACCTATTACGAGGGCAGCATCGCGGAGCCGGAACTGCCCACGAACGTCTATCGCATCGATGGCACGTCGGGCCGGATGAGTTGCGTCATCGCAGGGATAGACCAGCCGAACGGGCTCTGTTTCTCGCCCGACGAGAAGCGGCTCTACGTCGTGGAATCCGGCGCTCGACCGCGGCGCATCCATGTGTTCGACGTCACGGATGACGGGGAGGGCGTCGCGAATGGCCGCGTCTTCGCGGATGCCGGACCCGAGGGGACGCCCGACGGCTTCCGCTGCGACGTGAAGGGCAATCTCTGGGCGGGATGGGGCGTTGGGGAGGGCCTGAACGGCGTCCGTGTCTTTGCGCCGGATGGCGACGTCATCGGGCATGTCCACTTGCCGGAACGCTGCGCCAATCTCTGTTTTGGCGGTCGCCACAGGACGCGGCTCTTCATGGCGGCGAGCCAGTCGCTCTACGCCCTCCACGTTCGCGTGCAGGGTGCTCCGTATTTCTGATCGTCCATCGGGCGGGCGGGCCTCGAGCTTCAGTCAGGGCGCGCGCAGGTCCAGACAGCGAAGCATCAGTTGCTGGCAGACCGCCATGATGACCGGGTCGTGGTGCTGACGACCCCCTAGGTCATGAGCCCGCCGATCGCGCCCATCAGCGCCAGTATCGCGGGAAGCTCGCTTGCCCGCGAGACGATGGCGGCGCGGACGAAATTGTCCATCAACCCCACAACGACAAGTCCCCAGGCCGCCATGAAGATCGCCATGGCCGTGTGACCTTCATCCCAGAGCCAGACCGCGGCCGGTGCGCACACGAGGATCGGACCGATCTGGATCATCGCCAGAATGAACGCCATCAGGGCCAGGATCGGCCAGTGCGGCAGCGATGCCAGGAAATAGCCACAGGAAGCGGCCGCCGTCTGCGCCGCAGCGGAACCGAGTAGCTCGAGGACCGTTTACCGGATCGTCACGACGGCGTGCTGGCCCATCTGCAGCGCGAAATCCTCGCCGATACGCTCTGGAAGCCCCTGAAACATGCGCGTCATCGTGTCGGCGCGGTGAAGCATGATGGCCGCGAGTTTGACGGCAAGGGCGAATTCGACCACTAAGGTTCCGATCAGGCGACCCTCACCGATCAGCCAGAAGGCCACCGGGCGCATTTCGTCTCCGAAATGGTCCCGGATGAGCCGAAGGTCCGCGACGAGCGAATTCCACATCTCGATCACACGGCCCTGGACGGGATCCGGTTCCTTCGGGATCGACAGTTCCAGCCCGAGATTGGGCGCCCCGGTTCCCGAAACCCAGGCAATGGCCTCCGGTATGAAGGCGATGAGCGCCCGTGAAAGCCCGAAGATAGGCAGGACGAGGATCAGCGCCATGAGAACGCCGATGATCCAGGTCCCAAGAAGGTTGCGTCCACCGACCCGCTGCAGCAGCGCCTTGTAGGCCGGCGCGAGTGCAACGCTCAGAACGAACGCCCAGAGGATCGAGGGAAGGAACGGCGCGAGCGTATCGACCGCGAGAACCATGAGCCCGAGAAGCGCGATCACGGGCAATGCAGCTTCGACCAGGCGGGCGGTCCAGCGCGGAACGCGCGCCTTTCCGGGCCGCCGGTGTCCGGGGAGCCGGACCCTGCCTGAACGGCTGACGTCTGGCCCTCTTCGCGATCACCCTGCATCGGCCGCTTTTCCACGAAGTCGGTGACGCGGTCAGCGATTTCGTGCGCCTCCGTCACCGCGGAGTCGGCCATTGCCTTTGCCGTCTTCATCCGGCCCGGCTCGCCGGCCGCCTCCGGTTCTTCGACGAGAGATCGGACGAGGGCGTTGAGTTCGGCGATCTCCTTCTGCATCGCCGCGATCTGCTGCTCCAGCTCCTCCGACGTTGGCTTTGCGCTCATGTTCATGTCCCCCGCCGTATGCCGAGCCATGCAACTATGTGGTCAAGAGCCTTGCAGGGCAGGCACTGCGGTCGCCGCCTCCGGGCGCAGGCAACCATCAACTGAATGGACCGCAGGCACGAGGTCCACTAACACTCGGGGTGAGACCGAGGGGTGGGGCGGCCCGCACCTGGAAGGGCAACTGCGCAACGGCGGAGGACTAGAAATGCAGGATCGCCAGCGTTCGCAGGGCCGCATACCGGCGCTGGACCTTGCACGATCGGCCGCGCTTGTCGGCATGATCGTCTACCATGCCGTCTATGACCTCACGCTTTTCGGGTTCCTCGCGCCTGGAACGGCGCATCAGACGATTTGGCTTCTGTTCGCGAGGCTCGTCGCCGGGAGCTTCCTGTTCGTGGCCGGGATGAGCCTGCACCTCGCGCATGGGCAGGGCATCCAGTGGAACAAGTTCTTCCGAAGGATCGTCATTCTCATCGTTGCAGCGGCTGCGATCACCGTTGCCACCTACTACCTTCAGCGCCCGTCCTATGTCTTCTTCGGGATCCTGCATTCGATCGCGGCGGCAAGCGTGATTGGCCTCGCGTTCCTGAGGCTTCCGCCTCTGTTCACCATCGCGGTGGCGGCCTTCGCGCTCGTCGCGCCGCAGTTCATGCGAAGCGAGGCTTTCGACGCGCCCTATCTCCTCTGGCTCGGCCTGTCGAGCGAGCGGCCGAGCTCGATGGACTTCGAGCCGATATTTCCCTGGCTCGGCCCGTTCCTCCTCGGGCTGGCCTGTTCGAAGCTGTTTCTCAAGGCCGGCATCTGGGATGCGCTTCGGCGCGGCACGAGGGATTGGGGCAGGGGGCTTGGAATTCTCGTCTGGCCGGGGCGGCACAGTCTCGGCATATACCTGATCCACCAGCCCGTTCTCTTCGGCGTTCTCTACGCCGCGGCGCGCTTCCTGCGCTGAGTCCGCCCGTCTCAGGGCGTCGCCAGATCCCGCCGGACCAGCCCGTGCGCGGCCATGTCCGATCGCGGGCGGCAAAGATAGTAGGCGTGGTGGTGGCCGCTGAGGTAGAGCTCGACGCCGCCGGCCACGATAACCTCCGTCCCGCGGTGCCGGACGTCCTCTTCCCGCAGAATCTGCCGCAGCCACTCCTGTTCCCCCTCGGGAAGCGCCCCGACGGTGGTCACGTCCAGCGAAACGAAAAGCACCCCCCGGAAGGAGACCGGGTAGCGGATCGCGGCGCTCCCCGGCGACCATGTCGCCGGTGCTGATGACGAGATCAGGATCGAGCCGGATGATGCGGGCATGCCGCGAGGCTGACCGGGTGGCAGGTGATCGCCGCCGTGAAGGCCACCGCTTGGATGAGAGTCAGGCCGAATTCCAGGATTTCCTGCCGGTTCGTCAGATGGTTCCAGCCCTGGCCCCTGACGGCGATCTCCGGGATCAGCCCCGTCGCCCCGGCGCCATCCGGGCCAGCGCCGGGACGGCGGCTGAAACGGCCGCCAGAACGCCCAGGGGGCCCAGAGAGGCCAGTCGGAACACTCATTCTTTCGTAAAGGATCTGACGCGGTTGGCTGCACACTTGGCGGCAAACCTAGTCAACACCTGGACAGCTCCATTATCAGCACTTTGCGCCGCACCGGTCTCGCAAGGTCGGCGGTCAGCGCTTCGAACGAGGACGTTCCCGGCTGCCCTGACGGTCACTGCGCGTATTTCATGAGTTCGCTCACCCGTGCACGGCCAAGCTCTACCCGGCAGGCATGGATCGCGATGCTGGTCCCCGAACCGCCGCCGAAGGTGGAGCCGACATATTCGCAATGTGCGTCCCGGTAGGCGGACCACGCGGCCTGCCCCTGTTCCAGCGCGGGGACGGCGACGTCCCGCACGGTGATCTCGTCCAGCTCCTGCGCCGCATTCATGGCGAAGCCGAGTGTCAGTTCCACCGTCTTGTCCACGACGGCCTCGGCTTCGGCGACGCAGTTCCCGATTTCCACCTGGCTGCCGTTGCTGATGCTGCATTCGAACGATGGATCGGCCGCCGCCGTCATCGGAAGCAGGGCGAGCGCGGTGGCAAGGGTCAGGGCTATCGATCGCATGTTGGCTCTTTCGCTTGGGATGGCGCGCCATCCGGGTTGTTCGGAAAGGGCGCCGCCATTGGCGCCCCGCATCGTTCAGGTTCGAGACGGGATCACTGAGCCGCGCGCAGCTTCGCCAGCGCCTCGGCGCATTGTTCCGAGCTTCCGGCGATCTCGGCTCCCTCGGGCAGTTCGCCGCTCGACATGTTTTCGGCCGCGCGGGCCAGGACTTGGTCGATCTGCTCGGGCGTCAGGAGTGCCGTCTGTTCCGCCGCTTCGACAACCGAGCACATGCCGGTGACGAGACCGGTGGCGGCTCCGGCGCCCATCATCGCGCCGCCTCCCAGGGATAGCGCGCCGTAGCCTCCGATCACGATGCCAACGACGAGCCCGACGATCGCCGGAAGAAACTTGCCCATGATTCAACTCCTAGGTTTCCGAGCCCGAAATCGCGCGGCAGACTCCGCGCAACATGAGCAGATTGAGTGCGGGTGAGAGCGCCGCGAGCCAGGGCCTCACCGCATCGGGGAAGGGGTCGAGGAAGAGGTTCCACGGCAGGCCGAGGGGAAACAGGAAGACGGCCGAAAGCGGATCGCGTTCCTGCCCGAAAAGGCCGTAGGTGCCGATCAGAAGGATTGCCAGCGCAGCCAGGTATGCGAGACCGAAGACTATCACGATCGCCTTGCACATGGTCGTAACTGCGAACTCCGAATGGCTCGGCGTGTCACCGTGCCTCTGTCTTTCTCGCGCCGTTCTCGGATGCTGCCGCCGAGCGGGGCAAACAACGTGCTCCCTTCCTTGGCCAGCGCCGGATCGCGGCCGGGCGGGTCACCCGGCCGCGGTCGGGCATCAGAGATAGCCTTCGTCGGTCATCGACATCACTTCGGCGACGATGCCGCCCGAGACGAGGCAACGCCACGGCGCCCGATCCGGCCCGACGCCGACCATGACGAGCGTGTTCGCCTGAGAGAACTCGGAGCTGAGGATGCTCACGCTGTTGCCGGTCTGGCGGGCGACCGCGTCGAGACAGGCACTTTCATCGATGGCGCTGCCGGTGCGCATTGCCACCGGCTCTTCCTCGACGCAGCCGGCGAGGGCGAGCATCGCGATGCCGATGGAGGCGAGCCTGGTAGTGGTCGTGAAAGCCATGGAATGTTCCTTTCTTCCCTGAGTTGGTTTCTGAAATCGCGGCGGTGCGAGGTTCGTGCCTCAGTCCGGGTTCGGATCGTTCTCTGGTCCTCTGTCTTGGGCCCCCATGTCTCATCCGCCGAAGAGCACAGCGTTGGGCACGACGTAGCGCTCGTAAGTTCCTATGAAGACGGTCACGTCGTCTCCCGACCACTCGCCGAAAATGCCTGCGGGAGAGTTCGAGGACACCGGGCGCCCGGCGAGGAATTCGATGTTGCGGCGGGCGCCGCCTGGCATCGTGATGGTCAGTGTCCCGTCGCCGTTGCCGCGACGGACGACGCCGAAGTTGCACTGCCGCGTGCGTCCGTCGATGGTGCAGGAAATCTGCCCGGTCGCATTGAACCCTGTGCCTGGCACGAGCGCATCGCCCGGCAGTTGGGTCGCGCCGCCGGCAGGTTCGCGGGCTGCGGTCAGGTAGCGCGCCGAAGCCCATCCCGTGTTGCCCGGCTGTCCGATACGGTTGATCTGACACCAGCGCGTGCCGCTCGGGTTGAGGGAACAGCCGCGGTTGCGGACGATCTCGCCACTGGCCAGTCGGTCGATCACGCGATAGCTGGTCGACGGTCCGCTGCGGACGTTGAGTCTGTCCCCGGGTGTCAGGCCCGTGATGCGCCAGAAAGCCGGGTCCCCGTTCGCCACCGGCGGGCCGCCGGGAAGCTGCACGGCGCCCCCGGTGATGTTGACCTGCAAGGTAAAGCTCGACCGTTCCCCGCGCCGGGCGGCCGAACGGAACTGGTAGACCGAGATGCGATAATCCCCGGTTTCGGGAAGCTGACCCTGGAAACGGTTCAGGCCCGGCACCATGGGCCCCATGATGTCGCTCGTGGCCAAGGCCCGGTCCCCGGGGCCGCGGCCCGGGCCGTATACGTTGAAGTAGGTCGAGGAGTTCGAGGCGCTCAGCGTGATCGTCATCGCCTGACCCGCGCGAGCGGAGAGCCGGTAGACCACGGATTCGTAACCCGTGATCGTGTCCCGCAGCGTCGCCCCGGTCGAACCTGCCGGGAACTGCACGCGATAAGCTCGCGTTTCGGAAACCTGGGCCGCCGCCGCACCGCCGATCAGGATGGCGGCAATCAACGTGACGATTCTTGATGGCGTTTTCATCGCTTCACCGACCAAGTTTGAGTTGGTATTCCCGCGCCCTGGCCGGGGTATCGGTGGGCGCGGGAAAGAAAGCGGCCTTCCGTGATCAGACAGACGAGGTTTCAGCCCGATCGTCGAAATGGTTTGCCGCTTCGCGGGCGAACCGGCCGCACCTCGCGGCGTGGAACCGTTTCGCCCGGCGACCGTTACTTGAGGCGGCCTTTCTGGAACTGGTAGATGTTGCCAGTGGCCCCAACTTCGCACACGCCGTGATGGTGGCCGGCCCCGACCTCGATGTAGAAGTCGTTGCTGCCCATCTGGCGCGACCTGGTTGCATGAATGTCGCGCGGGTCGCGCCCCCATTGCGCCGAGGCCTCCCCGACGCAGCCACGAACGGCGAGCGTCGGCGCGTCGACATGGTCACCCCGTGAACGGTTGCCGCTGTGCGAAAGGCGGTGACTGCGCTCCTTCTGGCCGGCGTCGTAGCCTTCGCTGTAGGCGCGCGTATCCCAGCGCGTATCGTATCTTTCGTTGTGCAGCCCGTCCCGGTATCCGCGTTCGAAATCGGCGGTCTCGGCCTCGCTCGTCGGGCTCCATCCGCCCCGGTAATGACCTTCGTGATGGGCGAGCGCCGCGATGCCCAGCAGCGCTATGGCCCCGGCGATCTGCTCCTCGCTGGGCTTGGCCCGAACCGGCGCCACGCTCAGAGCGAGAACGGCGGATGCAGCAGCAATTCCAGAAAAGACAAATTTCATGTTTCCTTCCTTCTCCAGAGAGCGATCAAGGCTCGAACCCACGGTCGGAAAGGGAATCCCATAACTTTGACGAACGTGCGCGTTCCGAAAAAACTAGAAAGAAAGGATACTTGTCACGACAGCCCCCGGATTCGAGTTATTGAAATTGGATCGCGATGACCGACGCGTGGAAAGCCGTATGGCGCAAGGCGCTATCCGAAACGCGAATCCAGCCGAAATTAACTTGCGGCTGGACGTCGGGGCTCCGAGTGGACGGCCGAATGGAGCGTTTCGGAGGGGAGTTCGCCGAAGCGCTGCCGGTAGGATTTTGAAAAACGGCCGAAATGCGAGAAGCCGCAATCAAGGGCGATGTCGCTCACGCGGGAACCCGGTCCGGCCATGAGAAGGCGCTCGCGGGCCCGGTCCAGCCTGTAAGCGTTCAATACAGCGCGCGGGGAGGAATGTCGCACGGCCTGAAACGCCGCCTGCAAGGCACGCATGCCGACGCCGATTTCCGCCGCGACGTCCGCGATAGAAAGCGCCTCGTCCGCGCGTGCGAGCATGACCTCCTCCGCCGTCCGCACGCGCGCTTCGAGGGTGCTGGGCGCTTCGGAGTCCACGTCTTCGTCGGCTGCGTCGATCTGCGCGAAGAAATCGAGGAACAGCGCTTCCGCGGCGCGCTGCGCTTCCGGCCGGTGCAGCGGGCTGCCGGGGCGCGAGACCTCACGAACGAAGAACTGAAGGAAGCCGTTCATGCTGCTTGCAGCGGGATCCGCGACGGCCGCCTCGAAAAAGCGCGCGCGCCGCGATGCCTCGGTTCTGCCAGGGTAGGGCGCGGCGACGGCTATGCCCAGGAAGTACCCGTCCGAGGGCGCGCGGACCATGCTTTCCCGGCGACCCGGTCGCAGGTAGACGGCTCCGCCGCTCCGGCAATCGAATGTGCAGCCACCGGTCGATATGGCCATTGAGCCGGCGACGGGGGTGGCGAAGACGGAGCGGGAGGGTTCGTAGCTGTTGATGTCGTAGCCGGTGGACATGGCCGTCGATATCGTCACCGATCCGAGCTTGAGCGACCTGACGCGGATTTCGCCCTTGACGGGGTCGAGAAGACGGAAGTCCTCCACGCGTTTGGACAGCGTCCCAACGTCCTCGTTTTCGGGGCCTATGGCGAGTTCGAGATTCCAGCTCAGCATGATTTCTCGCGTCGGTTACTCAACCAGCTATTCCGGGAGTGACGCAAGTCAACGGACTCGAACTGCGGAGGGAAGTCCGCCGGCAAGAAACTGGGGCGATGCTCAATCTGGTGGCAGCCACGCTCGCAAGATGCGCGACTGGCGGCCCAAGTGCAGCGGGGTTCGCGGATTCAAAGAATCGTGCTACGCTGCCATCATCTTTTAGCGATTTGAATGGAGGGACAAATGCGCAAATTACTGCTTGCCGGAGCAACGCTTTTCGCGTTCGCAACGACGGCGGCGGCGGTGCCGCCGTGGATCAACAAGGACGATGCCGGCGATCCGCCCGGTGCTATCGTTGGTGGACAGTGCAAGGGTCCGAAGTCGACCTGCGGCTGAGTTCCGGCCTCCTGAACTAGCCGATTTCCGCGGCACACGGTTCAGGGGCGCTCTTCAGGTGCGCGTATGGCTCCGCATGGAGCTTTCGGATGCCTGGGAGCGCGTTCAAAAGACGGTGCCCCGCTTGGGAGTCCGCGCGGGACGCCGACTGCATAGCTGCAAGTTTCGAACCATCCGGCCGTCGGGCCTTGCACGTCGCGCTGGAAGGAACCCGTCACCTTCCTTCGCAGTCTTTCGGGTTCTCCATTCGACTCCTCATGGCTTTGGCAGTGAAAACCCCGGTGGCGGCGAATGCCGGGAGGGCCGGGTCCTGTCCCACCTCCGGGGCTTCCCGCCGTCAGGTCATTCTCGGCAGGAAACTTCCCTTCTCCTGCTCGATGAAGCTCCTGACCGTCCGCATCGCGCCCGTCAGTTGCAGGTCCCGGCGGTGCAGCAGGAACCAGTGGCGGATGATCGGCAGACCGTCGATGTCGATTGCGCGGAGGCGGCCGGTGCGGAGTTCCTCGGTGACGGTGTGGGCCGAGATCATGGCGATGCCCAATCCGGCAATCACCGCCTGCTTGATCGTCTCGTTGGATCCCATCTCGGTCGTCTCGTAGGGGCGGCCTTCTCCGATCCGGTCGAGGTAGCGCGTCGCGAGGATCCGGGTGCCGGAGCCCGGTTCGCGCACGATGATGGTCTCCGACAAGATGTCGTCCGCCGTGATGGAGCCACCCTTCGCCAGCCGGTGATCGGGTGGGGCGATCAGGACGTGAGGGTGCTCGCCGATGAGCAGCGACTCCACCGGCGGATCGCGCGGCGGGCGGCCCATGATCGCGAGGTCGATCGCGCTGTCCTGGAGAGCCGTGATGATCGCGTCTCGGTTGCCGATGCGCAGGATGATTTCGATATCCGGATAGGCATGGCGGAGGCGGGCGACGAGGCCGGGCGCGAAATACTTTCCCGTGCTGACGACGCCGAGGACGACCGTCCCCGCAAACCCCTTCTTCAGCGCTTCGATCCTGTGAATCGCAAGCTCTAGCCCCGCTTGGGCCTTGTCGAAGGCGCGCAGAAGCTCTGCGCCCTCGGGCGTCTCGTTGAAGGCGCCGGAGCCCTTTCGGGACAGCATGGAGCAGCCGAAATTTTCCTCCAATGCCTTCAGCTGGCTGTGCACCGCCGGAGGTGTCAGCCCAAGCTCGTCCGCCGCGCGGGTGATGGAGCCCGTGCGGGCCACGGCGTCGAGCGCGCGCAACTGCTTGAAGGTCAGCGTGTTCAGCCGCTGCATTCACATTTTCCTAATCCAGAAACAGAAACTTTAAATTTTCTTATAATTCGAAACCGCGAATATCAAGCTGCGCTTCGAGTCGGGGAGAGGAGGCCTTGATGACGGACAGCAGCCCCTTCGTGGCAACGGCGGATATTCCCGGGAAGCTCGTCCCGACGATGACCGCGATCGCCGGGGTCGCGCGGGACCTCGCGCTCCGGATCGCCCGGGGGCCGATCGGCGGCGCGCTGGGCGCGACCGTCGGCAGCAACACCGACGGGGATCAACAGAAGGCGCTGGACCTGATCGCGGACGAGGCTTTCGCGGCCGCTCTCGAGGGCACCGGCGTCCGCTGGTATGCCTCGGAAGAGCGTGAGGATGTCGCCGCGATGGACCCCGAAGGGACGCTCGCGCTGGCCATCGATCCCCTGGACGGTTCATCGAACATCGACGTCAACGTATCGATCGGCACGATCTTTTCGGTCTTCGAGGCGAAGGACGACGCGGACGCCTCCTTCCTGCGGCGGGCGGACGAACAGATCGCGGCGGGCTACGTGATCTACGGGCCGCAGACGGCGCTTCTGGTCACGTTCGGCGACGGGGTGCAGCACTACGTCCTCGACCCCGAAACGCGCAGCTTCACGCTCGTCAACCGCTCGCTCCGGATCCCCGAGAAGTCGAGCGAATTCGCGATCAACGCGTCGAACTACCGGCACTGGTCGGCTCCGATCCGCGCCTATATCGACGACTGCCTCGCGGGGGACACGGGACCACGGGCCAAGAACTTCAACATGCGCTGGGTGGCCTCGCTGGTCGCGGAAACACACCGCATCCTGACGCGCGGCGGCATCTTCCTGTACCCGGCCGACAGCCGGAACGGCTACCAACACGGCCGCCTGCGCATGGTCTACGAATGCGCGCCGATCGCCATGCTTGTCGAGCAGGCCGGGGGGCGCGCGACGGACGGCTGCGACGCGATCCTGGAAAAGACCGCGAGCGCGCTTCACGCCCGCACGCCCTTCGTCTTCGGCACCGCCGAGAAGGTGAACCGCGTGTGCGCCTATCACGATCTGCCCGAGGGGGAGGTGTCGGCCCTCTTCGGCAGCCGTGGACTGTTTCGAGCCTGAGGAGAAAAGATGTCCAAGAAGCATCCCATCGTCTCCGTCACCGGATCGTCCGGCGCGGGGACCACGACGATCAAGTCGACCTTCGACCAGATCTTCCGGCGCGAGGGGATCAAGGCCGTCTCGATCGAAGGGGACGCGTTCCACCGCTATGACCGAGCGGCGATGAAGGCCGAGCTCGATACCCGCAAGGCCGCCGGGGACATGACCTTCAGCCATTTCTCCTACGACGCCAACATCCTCGACAAGCTGGAGGACGTGTTTCGCGAATACGGCGAGACCGGGGGCGGCAAGACGCGCCACTACGTCCATGACACGGTGGAGGCCGAACGCTACGGGGCCGAGCCGGGCACCTTCACCGACTGGGAAGCCTTCGAAAGCGGATCGGACCTTCTGTTCTACGAAGGGCTCCATGGCGCCGTGAAGAACGACGAGGTCGACATCGCCGGCAAGGCCGACCTCAAGATCGGCGTCGTGCCGGTCATCAACCTCGAATGGATCCAGAAGATCCATCGCGACAAGGCGAGCCGGGGCTATACCACGGAGGCCGTGACCGACGTGATCCTGCGCCGGATGCACGCCTACGTGCATTGCATCTGCCCGCAGTTCACCCAGACCGACATCAACTTCCAGCGCGTGCCGGTCGTCGACACATCGAACCCCTTCATCGCGCGCTGGATCCCGACCGCCGACGAGAGCCTCGTGGTGATCCGGTTCCGGGACCCGAGGGGCATCGATTTCCCCTACCTCACCACGATGATCCACGACAGCTGGATGAGCCGCGCCAACTCCATCGTGATCCCGGGCGGCAAGCTCGACCTCGCGATGCAACTGATCTTCACGCCGATGGTCAAGCGCCTCGTCCACGAATCCAAGCGCGCCTGAGGAGGGTCCGGCGATGAACACCCAAGCTCCGATCTCCGTGACGCTCGAAGACCGCATGGCGAACGCGATCCGCGCGCTGGCGATGGATGCGGTGCAGGCGGCGAATTCGGGCCATCCCGGCGCGCCGATGGGCATGGCGGACGTGGCGACGGTTCTGTTCTCGCGCTTCGTGAATGTCGATCCGGCCGACGACCGCTGGCCCGACCGCGACCGGTTCGTGATGTCGGCGGGCCATGGCTCGATGCTGGTCTACGCGATCAACCACCTCATGGGCTACGACGACATGGGGATGGACCAGATCCGCGCCTTTCGCCAGCTCGGCAGCCGGACGGCGGGGCATCCGGAATACGGCCATGCGAAGGGCGTCGAGACGACGACGGGCCCCTTGGGGCAGGGGATATCGACCGCCGTCGGCATGGCGCTGGCCGAGCGGATGTTGAATGCCCGTTTCGGCGACGACCTGGTGGACCACTGGACCTATGTCATCGCCGGGGACGGATGCCTGATGGAGGGGATCAGCCACGAGGCGATCGACTTCGCGGGGCATATGAAGCTTGGCCGGCTGATCGTTCTTTGGGACGACAACGGCATCACCATCGACGGTGGCACGCATCTGTCGACTTCGACCGACCAGAAGGCGCGGTTCGCCGCGGCGGGGTGGCACGTGCAGGCCGTCGATGGGCACGACAAGGAGGCCGTGGCAGCGGCGATCGAGGCGGCTCGGGCCGACGCGCGTCCCTCCCTCGTCGCCTGCAGGACGATCATCGGCTTCGGCGCGCCGAACAAGCAGGGCAGCCACGACGTGCACGGCGCGCCGCTGGGTGCCGCCGAGATCGAGGCCGCGCGCGAGGCTCTGGGCTGGACCCATCCACCCTTCGAAATCCCGCAGGACGTCCGTGACGGCTGGCGCAGGGCCGCGGCGCGGGGGCGGGATGCGCGCGAGGCCTGGCAGGCGCGGCTGACGAAGAGCCCGAAGGCGGATGCCCTGCGCGAAGCCCTCGCCGCTCCTGATGCGAAGGCGCTCGACGCCGCGATCACCGCCTACAAGCACCGCCTGAGCCAGGACGCGCCCAAGGTTGCGACCCGGAAGGCGAGCGAGATGGCGCTGGAGGTTGTGAACGGCACGCTGCCGAACACGGTCGGAGGGTCGGCGGACCTTACCGGGTCGAACAACACCAGGTCATCGGGGATGAAATCCGTCACGCCGGGTGACTATTCCGGGAACTACGTCCATTACGGCGTCCGCGAACACGGCATGGCGGCCGCGATGAACGGCATCGCGCTGCATGGCGGCCTGAGGCCCTATGGCGGCACGTTCCTCGTCTTCGCCGATTACGCCCGTCCGGCCATGCGGCTTTCGTCGCTGATGGGTGTGCCGGTCGTCTATGTGATGACGCATGACTCTATCGGCCTTGGCGAGGACGGTCCGACCCATCAGCCGGTCGAGACGCTCGCCTCGCTTAGGGCCATGCCGAACATGCGCGTGTTCCGCCCCGCCGATGCGGTGGAAACGGCGGAGGCCTGGCAGCTTGCGGCCACCTCGCCATCGACGCCTTCGGTTCTCGCGCTGTCGCGGCAGAACCTGCCGACGCTGCGGACGCGCCACGTGGACGCGAACATGACCGCGCGTGGCGCCTACATACTGCGGGAGGCGCAGGGCACTCGGCAGGTCACGCTGATCGCGACGGGCTCGGAGGTCGAGATCGCCTGCGCGGCCGCCGATCTCCTGGAAGCCGACGGCATCCGCGCCGCGGTCGTCTCGGCTCCCTGTTTCGAGCTTTTCGCCGACGCCGACCGCAAAACGCGGGCCGAGGTGCTGGGCGAGGCCCCCCGCATCGGGATCGAGGCGGCGGTCCGGCAGGGCTGGGGCCTGATGCTCCGCCCCGATGACGCCTTTGTCGGGATGTCCAGCTTCGGGGCCTCGGCCCCGGCCCCGGACCTGTACCGCCACTTCGGCATTACCGCGGAGGCCGTCGCTGCGCGCGCCCGCGACATGATCTGAGCGATGAAGAGGGAGCGGACATGACCGTCAGAGTTGCCATCAACGGATTCGGACGCATCGGCCGCAACGTCCTGCGCGGGATCGTGGAGGCGGGCCGCACCGATATCGAGGTGGTCGCGATCAATGATCTAGGTCCGGTCGAGACCAACGCCCACCTCCTGCAATTCGACAGCGTCCATGGCCGCTTTCCACACAGGGTCACGGTGAACGGCGACAGGATCGACGCGGGCACCGGCCCCATACGTGTCACGGCCGAACGTGACCCGGCGAAGCTGCCGTGGGACGGCGTGGATGTCGCGCTCGAATGCACAGGGATCTTCACCGCCCGCGACAAGGCGGCCCTGCATCTGGAAAACGGCTCCGGGCGCGTCCTCGTTTCCGCCCCGGCCTCCGGCGCGGACAAGACCATCGTCTACGGCGTGAACCACGGCACGCTGACGAAGGACGACCTCATCGTCTCGAACGCCTCCTGCACGACGAACTGCCTGTCGCCGGTGGCCAAGGTACTGAACGACGCTATCGGCATCACCAAGGGCTTCATGACGACGATCCACAGCTACACCGGCGACCAGCCGACGCTCGACACCTATCACAGGGACCTCTACCGGGCCCGCGCGGCGGCGCTGTCGATGATCCCGACCTCGACGGGCGCCGCGAAGGCCGTGGGCCTCGTCCTGCCGGAACTCAACGGCAAGCTCGACGGCGTGGCGATCCGCGTGCCGACGCCCAACGTTTCCGTCGTGGACCTCGTATTCGAGGCGGCGCGACCGACCAGCGTCGAAGAGGTCAACGCCGCGATCCGCGCGGCCGCCGATGGGCCCCTGAACGGGGTGCTCGGCTACACCGACCACCCCAACGTCTCGATGGACTTCAACCACGACCCGCATTCGTCGGTCTTCCACATGGACCAGACCAAGGTGATGGACGGCACGATGGTCCGCATTCTCACCTGGTACGACAACGAATGGGGTTTTTCGAACCGTATGGCCGACACCGCCGTCGCAATGGGGCGGCTGCACTGATGCGCCTCGCCCCGATCACCGAACAGGAACTCGCCCAAGGGAGGCCCTAATGGCATTCATCACGCTCAGACAACTTCTAGATCACGCCGCCGACAACGAATACGGCGTGCCGGCCTTCAACATCAACAACATGGAACAGGGGCTGGCGATCCTGAGGGCGGCGGAGGCCTGCGACGCGCCGGTGATCCTCCAGGCGAGCCGCGGCGCGCGGTCCTACGCGGGCGACATCATGCTGCGCCACATGGTTCAGGCACTGACCGAGATGTATCCCGACATTCCGATCGTCCTGCACCAGGACCACGGCAACAACGAGGCGACCTGCCTCTCGGCGATCCGCCACGGCTTCACCTCGGTGATGATGGACGGCTCGCTCGAGGCGGACATGAAGACGCCGGCGAGCTACGACTATAACGTGGCGATCACCACCCGCGTTACCGAGGCCGCCCACGCGGTCGGCGCCTCTGTCGAAGGCGAGCTCGGCGTGCTCGGCAGCCTCGAGACAGGCGAGGCGGCGGCCGAGGACGGATCGGGGGCCGAAGGTACGCTCAGCCACGACCAGCTTCTGACCGACCCGGACCAGGCGGTGGATTTCGTGATGCGCACCAAGGTCGATGCGCTTGCCATCGCCTGCGGAACCTCTCACGGCGCCTACAAGTTCAGCCGTAAGCCGGATGGAGAGATCCTGTCGATGTCCACCATCGCCGCGATCCACGAGAAGCTCCCGAACACGCATCTTGTGATGCACGGCTCCTCCTCGGTGCCGCAATATCTTCAGGACGTCATCAACCAGTTTGGCGGCCACATGCCGCAGACCTATGGCGTCCCGGTTGAGGAGATCGAGCGCGGCATCCGCATGGGTGTGCGCAAGGTCAACATCGACACCGACTGCCGCATGGCGATGACGGGCCAGTTCCGCAAGCTGGCCGCCGAGAAGCCCGAGGAATTCGACCCGCGGAAGTTCATGATCCCGGCGATGAAGGAGCTCGAAGCCCTCTGCAAGGACCGGTTCGAGCGCTTCGGCACCGCCGGACACGCCAGCAGGATCAAGGCGATTTCCATCGATGACATGGCGCGGCGCTATGCCAGCGGCGCGCTCGATCCCCGGATTGCAGCCGCCCAGGCCGCGTGACCAGCTGAAAAGGAGCGACCCAATGGACCAGTCCAACCGCTATGCCCGCCTCGACCTGAAGGAAAAGGACCTGATCGCCGGAGGCAAGCACGTGCTTGTCACCTACATCATGAAGCCAAAGGAGGGCTTCGGAAGCTACATCGCAACGGCCGCGCACTTCGCCGCCGAAAGTTCGACCGGGACCAACGTCGACGTCTCGACGACCGACGACTTCACCCGCGGCGTCGATGCGCTCGTCTATGAGATCGACCCGGAGAAGGAGATCATGAAGATCGCCTATCCGGTCGAGCTTTTCGACCGCAATATCACCGACGGGCGGGCGATGATCTGTTCTTTCCTCACGCTCTGCATCGGCAACAACCAGGGCATGGGCGACGTGGAATACGCCAAGATGCACGACTTCTACGTGCCGCCGGCTTTCCTGCGGCTCTTCGACGGTCCCTCGACGACGATTTCCGATCTCTGGCGCGTCCTTGGCCGGCCGCATGTTAACGGTGGTTTCATCGTCGGCACGATCATCAAGCCGAAGCTCGGCCTGCGCCCGAAGCCCTTCGCGGACGCCTGCTATGACTTCTGGCTGGGCGGAGACTTCATCAAGAACGACGAACCGCAGGGCAACCAGCTCTTCGCCCCGTTGAAGGAAACGATCCCGCTCGTGGCGGACGCGATGAAGCGCGCGCAGGACAAGACCGGGCAGGCGAAGCTTTTTTCCGCGAACATCACCGCCGATGATCCCTTCGAGATGATCGCGAGGGGTGAATACATCCTCGAAACCTTCGCCGAGAACGCCGAGCATGTGGCCTTCCTCGTCGATGGCTATGTCACCGGCCCGGCCGCGATCACCACCGCCCGCCGCCGCTTCCCGCGCCAGTACCTGCACTACCATCGCGCGGGCCACGGCGCCGTGACCTCGCCCCAGTCGAAGCGCGGCTACACCGCCTTCGTCCTGTCGAAGATGGCCCGGATGCAGGGCGCGAGCGGCATCCACACCGGGACGATGGGATTCGGAAAGATGGAAGGCGAGGCCGCGGACAAGCTTATGGCCTACATGATCACCGACGACAGCGCGGACGGGCCGTTCTACCACCAGGAATGGAACGGCATGAACCCGACGACGCCGATCATCTCGGGCGGGATGAACGCGCTCCGTATGCCGGGCTTCTTCACGAATCTCGGCCATTCGAACCTGATCATGACGGCTGGCGGCGGTTCCTTCGGGCATATCGACGGGGCGGCGGCTGGGGCGACCTCGCTCCGGCAGGCGGAACAATGCTGGAAGGAGGGCGCGGATCCCGTGGAGTTCGCCAAGGACCACAAGGAATTCGCCCGCGCTTTCGAGAGTTTCCCGCAGGACGCGGACAAGCTATACCCCAACTGGCGCCAAGCCCTGCGGATCAATTCCGCTGCCTGATTATCCTGCCGGGGTGCTTCCGAAGCGCCCCGGACCTACTCTTTCTGGAGGAATCCATGCTCGACCGTTCCATCAAGATCGCCCCGTCGATCCTCTCCGCCGATTTCGCCAATTTCGGGCGCGAGATCGAAGCGGTCGAGGCGCAGGGCGCCGACTGGATCCATGTGGACGTCATGGACGGCCATTTCGTGCCGAACCTCACCTTCGGCCCCGCGATGTGCAAGGCGATCCGCCCGCACATCAAGACGGTCATGGACGTCCACCTGATGATCGCGCCAGTGGATCCCTATATCGACGCCTTCGCCGAAGCGGGCGCGGACATCATCACCGCGCATGTCGAGGCCGGGCCCCATATCCACCGCACGCTCCAGGCGATCCGCGGGGCAGGGGCGAAGGCGGGGCTCGCGCTCAACCCCGGCACGCCTGCGGAAAGCGCGGAATACCTCCTCGACATGGTGGACCTCATCTGCGTGATGACGGTGAATCCCGGCTTCGGAGGGCAGAAGTTCATTCATTCCCAGATAGACAAGGTGAATAAACTTCGCGCGATGATCGGGGATCGTCCGATCCATATCGAAATCGACGGAGGTGTCGACCCGGCGACCGCGCCCCTGGTGGCCGGGGCGGGGGCGGACGTGCTGGTCGCGGGATCGGCGGTGTTCCGGGGCGGTTCGGTCGCGGACCCGGCCCCTTACGGCGCCAACATCCGGGCGATCCGGGCGGCGGCCGAGGAGGCCCGGAAAGCCGCATGACGCTGCCCATCGTCTTCGACCTCGATGGCACGCTGGTTCACAGCGCGCCCGACATCCACCTCGCCGTGGCGAGGATGCTGGAGGAAGAGCGGCTGCCGCCGCTCGACCTTCCGACCATCACCTCCTTCATCGGCAACGGGCTTCCGAAGCTCGTGGAGCGGGTGATGGGTGCGCAAGGCGTCGACATGTCGCGCCACGGAGAGCTCAGCGCCCGCGTGCTCGACCACTACAACGCGGTGAACGGGACGCTCACCCGGCTCTTTCCCGGTGTCGCGGAGGCTCTGGACGAACTGCACGCGGCGGGTCATCCCATTGGCCTCTGCACGAACAAGCCGCTCGTGCCGACCGAGACGATCCTTTCCCATTTCGGCATCGACAGCCTTTTCGGCGCCGTCGTCGCCGGCGACAGCCTGCCGGTGAAGAAGCCGGAGCCCGACGGGCTCCTCAGGGCGTTCGAGATGCTCGGGCGGCCAGGCATCTATGTCGGCGACAGCGAGATCGACGCGGAAACCGCGCAGAATGCCCGGATGCCGTTTGCGCTTTTCTCGGGAGGCTATCGCAAGGCTCCGCTGGAGCAGATCCCGCATGACATGATCTTCGAGGACTTCCGCGTGCTGCCGCAGGTGGTGCGTCAGATCCAGGACCGCGCCGCATGAGCGATCTCGCCGCGCTTGTCTTCGACGTCGACGGAACGCTCGCGGAGACGGAGGAGGCCCACCGCCGGGCCTTCAACGAGACTTTCCCCGAATACGGTCTGAACTGGCACTGGAGCGCCGAGGATTACGTGAGGCTACTGAAGACTACGGGCGGGAAAGAGCGCATCCGAGCCTTCGGGGCGGAGATCGGCGGACTGCCCGAGGGGCTCGACATCGCCGCGATGCACGCCGACAAGACCCGCCGCTACGGCGAGATCGTCGCGAGCGGCGGGCTGGAGCTTCGGGCCGGAGTTGCTGACCTCGTGAAGATCGCCCGCGCCGCAGGGCTCCGCGTGGCCGTGGCGACGACGACGAACCGGCCGAACGTCGATGCGCTCTGCCGCGCCTGCTGGGGCGAGCCAGCCGAGGCCGTGTTCCACGTCGTCGCGGCGGGCGACGAGGTGGCGCGCAAGAAGCCTGCGCCGGATGTCTACGCGCTGGCTCTCGACCGTCTCGGCGTGTCGCCCGACCGCGCGATCGCGTTCGAGGACAGCCGGAACGGTGTCCTGTCGGCGCGGGATGCCGGGCTGAGGGTCGTGGTGACGCCATCCACTTACACTGCCCACGACGACTTCGCCGGGGCCGACTGGGTCATCCCCAGCCTACGGCGGCAAGACCTGCCAGAGCCGCTTGCCCGCCGGATCTTCTGACCCGCGTCCCACGCCGCGTCAGCCGGCCGAATTCGCCGTCGGCGCGCTTGCGAGCGTGCACCCGGGGCGGGGAATCTCGTGCACGAAATGGGGCACGTCATAGCCGCGCCGGAAGGCGGGCCGGTCGGCGAGTTCGTGATACCAGCGGCAGACGTTCGAATAGGCCGTCAGGTCGATCCGCTGGTATTCGAAGCGCGAGGCCCAGGGCCAGGTCGCGAAGTCGGCGATGGACAGTTCGGACCCCCCCACATAGGGCGACTCGGCCAACCGCCGGTCGAGGACGCCGTAGAGCCGCTTCGCCTCGTCGCCATACCGCTTCTCGGCGAACTCGGAGACGCCGGGGTTGTATTTCAGGAACTGGTGCGCCTGGCCGAGCATCGGGCCGAACCCGCCCATCTGCCACATCAGCCATTGCAGCACCTCGAACCGAGCGCGCGTCTCCGTCGGGAGGAACTTGCCGGACTTCTCGGCGAGGTAGATGAGGATCGCACCGGATTCCATCAACGTGATGCCTTCGTCGCGGTCAACGATCGCGGGGATCTTCTCGTTCGGGCTGATCTTCGCGAATTCGGGGGAATGCTGTTCGCCCTTCTGCAGGTTCACCGGGTGGACGGTGTAGGGCAGGCCCATCTCCTCCAGCGCGATGGAGATCTTGCGTCCGTTGGGCGTGGTCCAGGTGTACAGGTCGATCATGCGTTCCTCGTCATGCAGCCGGTCATCCGGGACCGAACCGTTTCGGCCCTCGTGCACAGTCAAGATAGGTACTGACCAGCGCTGATGAAATGCGGCGGATTGCCGGGGGCAAGTGGCCTATTCCGGCTGGAAACCGCCGATCAGGTGCCGCAGGCCCAGGGCAGCGCCCGCGCCGATCGCGGCGAGCGTGACCGGAGCGGAGAAGGCGAGCACCGACATGGCGGTCAGGCCCTGGCCAATGGAGCAGCCGAGGGCGATCGTGCCGCCGATACCCATCATGGCCGCGCCGGAAACCTGGCGGCCAAGCTCGCGCGGGTCCTCGCAGGCTTCCCAGCGGAAGAGGCCGCGGAAGGCCGAGCCGGTGAAGGCGCCGACGAGAACGCCGGCCACGAGTCCCACCGAGAAGGTGATGCCGCCCGCTGTCGAGGTCATGAAGAAGATGATCGTGCGGCCGAGCGGCGCGGTGAAGGAGGCGCCCTCCACGCCGATCTCGCCAAGCGTGTCGGCGTGAAGCCAGGACGTTCCCGCAAGGCACCAGACGATCGCCAGCCCGGCCGCGACGCCCCAGCCGATGCGCTTGGGCGACTGGCGGAGCGGCGCGTGCGCCAGCGCCCAGGCAAACGCGGCCAGTCCGACGGGAAGCGCGAAGGCGAGGGGCGGGAGCCCCGTGCGCGCGGACAGCCAGTGCGCGATGCCTTGCGGCGTGCTTGCGTCGATCTGCGGAAAGAGCGCCGCGCGCAGGGGCGCGAGCGGGCCTGAAAGCGTGACGAAGGCGAAGATGCCCAGGACGACGACGATGACGAGCGAACGCAGGTCGCCGCCGCCGAAGCGCACAAGCGCTCCAAAGCCGCAGTTCCCGGCCATCGCCATTCCGTATCCGAAGATCAGGCCTCCGACGATGGAGGCGAGGGGGTTCCAGGCGATCGTGTGGTAGAAGGTCGCGGTGAGGTTGGCGTATCCGGTCGCCTCGGCCAGGAAGGCCCCGATGATCGCGGCGCCGAGGACAATGCCCCAGGTGCGAAGCCGGCGCTGATCTTCGCCGTACATCGCGGTTTCGATCGCGCCGAGCGTGCAGAACTCACCAAGCCGCCCTGCGAGCCCCAATACAATCCCGCCCGCCAGACCAATCAGCGCGGCCAGGACACCCGGCGGCAGTCCATCCATCTTGATCTCCCCCCGTGGGCCCTCACGGGCCTCTCAGTGCTAGGCCCCGACGGTCGTGTCGGAAGGGCCGCAAAACATCTCGTAGACCAGCCCGATCATGCGCGCGGCCTTCGGATCGGAGAGCGAATAGTAGATCGTCTTGCCATCACGGCGGCATGTGACGAGCCCTTCGAGCCGCAGTCGCGCGAGCTGCTGGCTGACGGCAGCCTGCCGCGAGGAGAGAAGGTTTTCAAGTTCGGTAACGGACTTCTCGCCGGTCGAAAGATGGCACAGGATCATGAGCCGCCCCTCGTGCGCGAGAGCCTTGAGAAAGCCTGCCGCATCCTCGGCCCGCTTCGTCATGTCCGCGGGGTCAAGCGAGGAGCATCCCTCGACCGGCGCGGCCGTTTCCTCAAGATTGATCTTGCCCGAGTCCGGCGCCATCAACTTTTTCCCCCCGGCATCACGCGGCTCGCCTTTACGCCGCATATGCCTGTTTCCTGCAACACGGAGCCCGGTTTCGAGCCCTCGCATGTCCCGTCGCGTTTCGTCGCCCGATAGCATCTCCGTTTGGCGAAAGCGAGGCAAAGCCTGAAATCCGGCCCCGCCACGAGCCTGTAGCTGTTGCCGTTGCGGCACGGTGCGTCCAGGCGCGTGCCGCTGGCCCGCGCATCCTCAACCCCCCGCCGCCGGGGCGGGCGCGGCGAATTCACCGGTTGCCGCCATCATCTGGCCGAGCAGCCCCCAGAAGAAATCCTCGCCCGGATAGCCCTCGATCCGCCCGACTTCGGTACCGTCGTTCAGAAGGATGAAGGTTGGCGTGAAGATTGGCGGCATGTCGAGATTCACGCCCTCCGGGTAGGGGCCGCGCAGTTGCGCTCTTTCGAGTGGCGCAGCCTTGCCTTCGGGCGTCAGGGGATAGATGTCGGCGATCTCGTGGTCCCACTCGGCACAATACACGCAGCCCGGCTGTTCGACCATGACAAGGCGCATTTCGGCTGCCCCCGGACCCGCAATGAGAGTGGTCAGGGCCACCATGAACAACGCAGGCAGCGACTTGAGCATTATTGACGCCCTCGCTTTTACATATAAAAATTGTAATGTGTATGTGCGTCCGGATCAAGCCGGAGCATCGGCTTGAGGAAAACGATGGATTTCGACGTCTCTTATGGCGGCGCAGCACTGGCGGGGTTCCTGGCGTTCTTCTCGCCGTGCGTGCTGCCGATGGTGCCTTTCTATTTCAGCTACATGGGCGGGATGTCCGTAGCCGAACTGCGTGGCAACGGGCAGATCGCGACCGGGGCGCAGCGGCGTCTGTTCGTGTCAGCGCTCTTCTTCGCGCTGGGCGTCACGACGATCTTCGGGCTCTTTGGGCTTGGCGCCACGGCGGCCGGGCAGGCCTTCCGGATGTGGAAGGAGGAACTCTCCTACATCGCGGCGGCGGTGATCTTCGTATTCGGCCTGCATTTCGTGGGTATCCTGCGGATCCCGTTCCTGATGCGCGAGGCCAGGATGGAAAGCAAATCTGACCCGAAGACGATCATCGGAGCCTACGTCATGGGCCTCGCCTTCGGCTTCGGCTGGACGGCCTGCGTCGGGCCGGTGCTCACCTCGATCCTGCTCCTCGCCTCGATGAAGGAGACCCTGATGCAGGGCACGGGGCTCGTGCTGGTATTCGGGCTCGCGATGACATCGCCCTTCGTGATCGCCGCGATCTTCGCCCAGCCTTTCCTCGCATGGGTCAACCGGAATCGCAGGTACATGTTCTATGTGGAAAGGGTGATGGGGGTGATGCTGATCGTCTTCGCCATCCTCATCGCCACGAATTCCGTTTCGATACTATCGCAGTGGCTGGTAGAGAACTTCGACTGGAGTGGAACTCTGAAATGATCTCTCGGGGGAGGATAATATGAACCGTCTCGCTGCCGCAATCGCCGCCGCCTGCCTGTCGGGTATCTCGCTCGGCGCTCCGGCCACGGCCGCCGAACTGGGCGACGACGGGCTCCACAAGACGCACTGGATGCGCAACACCTTCAAGGACATGGCCGAGGACCTCGCCGAGGCCAATTCCGAGGGCAAGCGCCTGATGCTCATCTGGGAACAGCGCGGCTGCATCTACTGCACCGAGATGCACGAGAGCGTCTTTCCCGATCCAGAGATCGACGCGCTGATCGCCGACAACTATTTCGTCGTGCAGCTGAACCTCTTCGGCGATGTCGAGGTCACGGATTTCGACGGCGAGACGCTGTCGGAGAAGGACATGGCGGTGAAATGGGGCATCCTGTTCACCCCGACGATGATGTTCCTGCCCGAAGAGGTGCCGGAAGGGCAGACGGCGGCGGAAGCCGCGGTCGTGACGATGCCCGGCTCCTTCAAGCGGGGCACGATGTCTGCACTCCTGACCTGGGTCAAGGACCACGGGTACGAATCGGGTGAGCATTTCCAGAAATACGTGGCCGAACGCGTGAATGCGGGTAATTGACGCGGGGCCGCAGAAGTGGTTCCTTCACGGGAACGAGCCCCACAACGGTGAACGGGCGGGGTCGGGTTCACATGCAAACATATGAATTTCGTGTTGCATGCCGCCGCATACCTCGGGTATCGTCGGATTCGGGAGACATTCAGGGAGGACCAGAATGAAACGCCACATCATGATCGGCGTCACGGTGTCCGTGATCGCGGCGACAGCCGCTCAGGGGGAAATGGCGCCGGGCGACGTGGTCTTCGACGTCGGTGCAGTCGCGGAATCGCTGACGGGCACGCCGGGCAATCCGGAAGAGGGCGCGAAGGTGATGAGCAACAGGGGGCTCGGCAATTGCGTTGCGTGCCACGCCGTGTCGGCGATGCCGGACGTGCCCTTCCAGGGCAACATCGGGCCGACGCTCGATGGTGTCGCGGACCGCTGGGATGAGGCGGCTCTGCGCGGCATCGTCGCCAACGCGAAGATGACCTACGAGGGCACGATCATGCCCGCATTCTACAAGAACGAGGGATATATCCGGCCTGGCGATGCCTTCACGGGCAAGGCCGCGCCGGCGGAGGGCCTGCCGCCCCTGCTGACGGCGCAACAGGTCGAGGATGTCGTGGCCTACCTGCTCACTCTGAAAGAGTGATCGGACGGGTCCGGGAAAGACGAGGAGATGCACATGAAACTTTCCAGACGTGAAGCCCTGGCGCTCGGCCTCGGCGGCGTCGCTGCCGCGGTCCTGCCGCTGCCGGCGATGGCCTCCGGTTCTGTCGAGGAGCTGACCGCTGCCTTCACCGGCGGCGCCGCAGTGGGAACGGGCGGCCTGACGCTCACCGCCCCCGAGATCGCCGAGAACGGCAACACCGTGCCGATCAGCGTGGACGCGCCCGGCGCGACCTCGATCATGATCATGGCCGCAGGCAACCCGACGCCGTCGGTCTGCACCATCAACTTCGGTCCCGCCGCGGGCTCGCAGATGGCCTCGACGCGTATCCGCCTGGCGAAGACCCAGGACGTGATCGCGATCGCGAAGATGGCCGATGGCAGCTTCGTTCAGGCGCAATCGACCGTGAAAGTCACCATCGGCGGCTGCGGCGGCTGAGTGAGGAGAGATTAGACATGGCAAGTGATGTCAAACCCCGCGTGAAAGTGCCCAAGTCGGCTGCCGCCGGCGAGGTCGTCACGATCAAGACCCTGATCAGCCACCCGATGGAATCGGGCCAGCGGAAGGACAGCTCGGGCAACGTGATCCCGCGCTCGATCATCAACCGGTTCACCTGCGACTTCAACGGCGTGAACGTGATCGACGTCACGCTCGAGCCGGCGATTTCGACCAACCCCTATTTCGAGTTCGACGCCAAGGTGGATGCGGCCGGTGACTTCAAGTTCACCTGGTACGACGACGACGGCTCCGTCTACGAGGACACGCAGTCGATCACCATCGCCTGACGGGAGAGGCAAGGCTTGGGCCGCCGCCGCCTTGTTGGGGGCGGCGTGCCATACAGGGAGGAAAAGGGATGAAATACAATAAACTCGCCGGTAGCTGCGCCGCCTTCGCCTTTGCCCTTCTGGGCACGGCGGCCTTGGCCGAGCCGGTGGATGACACGCTGGTCGTCAATGGCGAGATCGAGATGATCACGCATACCGACGCGGCGCCGGACTACATCGAGGGCTTGTCCGAGCAGTATTCCGGCTGGCATTTCCGCGAGGACGACACCCGCGCGATGCAGGCGGACGATTTCGACAACCCGGGCATGCTCGGGGTTGAGGCCGCCATGGATGTCTGGGCGACGGCTGACGGCGCCGAAGGGAAGTCCTGCGCCTCCTGCCACGAAGACGCCGAGAGCATGAAGGGTGTCCGCACCCAGATGCCGAAGTTCAACGAGGCGAAGGGCGAGATGTACACGCTCGAGATGTACATCAATGACTGCCGGACCGAGCGCATGGGCGCCGAGGCCTGGGATTGGGACAGCGCGGACATGGTCAACATGACGGCGCTCATCTCCTCCGTGTCGCGCGGCATGCCGATGAACGTGGCCATCGACGGTCCCGCCGCCCCGTACTGGGAGCAGGGCAAGGAGATGTACTACACCCGCTACGGTCAGCTCGAGCTTTCCTGCTCGAACTGCCACGAGGACAACTACGGCAACTTCATCCGCGCCGACCACCTGTCCCAGGGGCAGATCAACGGCTTCCCGGTCTACCGTCTGAAGGACGCGAAGCTGTCGTCGATCCACAACCGCTTCAAGGGCTGCATTCGCGACACCCGCGCCGAGACGTTCAAGCCGGGCTCTCCTGAGTTCATCGCGCTGGAACTCTACGTCGCGTCGCGCGGCAACGGGCTTTCGGTCGAAGGGCCGTCGATCCGCAACTGACAGGAATTCCGGGCCCGGGCGGCCACGTCGCCCGGGTTCCTATTTGTTAGGACATTTTTTCACGACTGCTCGGCGAGGCGAAGCCTGCGGAAGCGATTCCGTGGGGTGGCCCTTGCCGTGAACTCGAAGGAGAGGAACATGATTTCGCGACGCGATTTCCTCCAGGCCACCATAGCGGCCTCGGCGATCTGGGGCGCATCCGGGGTGGGGAACTGGGGCAAACTGGCAGCGCAGCAGGCGCTTACCCAGGACCAGCTTCTGGACTTCGAAACCTTTGGCAACGTCACGCTGATTCACATCACCGACATCCATGCCCAGCTGAAGCCGATCTGGTTCCGCGAACCCGAGATCAACCTGGGCATCGGCGAAGTGAAGGGTCAGCCGCCGCACGTCACTGGCGCGGACTTCCTGAAGATGTTCAACATCGAAAGCGGCACGCCGCATGCCTACGCGCTGACCTACGAGGATTTCGTGGCGCTCGCGAAGGGCTACGGCAAGATGGGCGGCCTCGACCGCGTGGCGACGGTCATTAAGGCGATCCGCGCGGCGCGGCCTGACGCGCTGCTTCTTGACGGCGGCGACACCTGGCAGGGTTCGCTTACCGCGGAGCGCACGAAGGGCCAGGACATGGTCAACGTGATGAACGCGCTTGCGCCCGACGCGATGACCTCGCACTGGGAATTCACGCTGGGCATCGACCGCGTGACCGAGATCGTCGACTCGCTGCCATTCGCCTTCCTCGGCGCAAACATCTTCGACGCCGAGTGGGATGAGCCGGCCTACGAGCCCTACAAGATGTTCGAACGCGGCGGCGCCAAGATCGCCGTGATCGGCCAGGCCTTCCCCTATCTGCCGATCGCCAACCCGAAATGGATGTTCCCCGGCCTGTCGTTCGGCGTGCGCGAGGAACGCATGGCCGAGGTCGTGCAGGAGGTGCGCGACGCCGGCGCCGACCTGGTCGTCGTGCTGTCGCACAACGGCTTCGACGTGGACCGCAAGATGGCCTCCCGCGTCGAGGGGATCGACGTGATCCTCACCGGCCACACCCATGACGCTCTCCCTGAGCCGGTCATGGTCGGCAAGACCATTCTCATCGCCTCCGGCTCGAACGGGAAGTTCGTCAGCCGCGTCGATCTCGACGTGCAGAACGGCCAGATGATGGGCTTCCGCCACAAGCTGATCCCGATCTTCTCGGACGTCATCACGCCGGACGCGGAGATGACGGCGGTGATCGACGGCGAGCGCGCGCCGTTCCAGGCGGAACTCGACGAAGTGCTGGGCACGACCGACAGCCTTCTCTACCGGCGCGGTAACTTCAACGGCACCTGGGACGACCTGATCTGCCAGGCGCTTCTGGAAGAGCGCGAGGCGGACATCGCGCTCAGCCCCGGCTTCCGCTGGGGGCCGTCGCTTCTGCCGGGCGAACCGATCACCCGCGAGGACTTGCACAACGCGACCGCCATGTCCTACCCGGCGGCCTACCGCAGCGAGATGACGGGCGAGACACTGCACACGATCCTCGAGGACGTGGCCGACAACCTCTTCAACCCGGATCCCTACTATCAGCAGGGTGGCGACATGGTCCGCGTGGGCGGCATGGGCTACAAGATCGACGTATCGAAGCCGCAGGGCTCGCGCATCACCGACATGGTCCAACTGAAGACGGGCGAACCGATCGACCCGGCCAAGACCTACGTCGTCTCCGGCTGGGCGAGCGTGAACGAAGGCACCGAGGGCCCGGCGATCTGGGACGTGGTGGAAGCATACCTCAAGCGCAAGGGCACTGTGACGGTGGAGCCGAACACCTCCGTCCAGGTGACCGGCGCCTAGTGCGGGGGCAAGAGATGAAAGACGAGACGAAGGAGGTTTCCATGGATGGAACCGAGAGGAAGGGCACGAGCCGCCGGGGTTTCCTGACGACGACCCTCGCGGCTGGCGGTGCGCTTGCCGGGGCGGGGCTGGCGCGCGCGCAGGGGGCACCCGATCCCCTCATCACCGAGGTCCAGTCCTGGGCGCAGGGCTGGGGTGACGGCGTGGACGCGACGCCCTACGGGCTGCCGATCCACTACGAAAGCGACGTGGTGCGGCGGAACGTGAGCTGGCTGACCGCGGACGCGATTTCCTCGATCAACTTCACGCCGATCCATGCGCTCGACGGCACGATCACGCCGCAGGGCTGCGCCTTCGAGCGTCACCATTCGGGCGCGATCGAGCTGTCGAAGGCGGACTACCGGCTGATGATCAACGGCCTCGTGGATACGCCCCTGGTCTTCACCTACGAGGACCTCGAGCGCTTCCCGCGCGTGACGCGCACCTTCTTCCTCGAATGCGCGGCGAACACCGGCATGGAATGGGCCGGCGCGCAGCTCAATGGCGCGCAGTTCACGCACGGCATGATCCACAACATGGAATACACCGGCGTGCCGCTCCGCACGCTCCTCGAAGAGGCGGGCGTGAAGCCCGAGGGCAAGTGGATCTATGTCGAGGGCGCGGACGCGTCGTCGAACGGCCGCTCGATCCCGCTGGAAAAGGCGATGGATGACTGCCTCGTGGCCTTCAAGGCCAATGGCGAGGCGCTCCGGAAGGAGCACGGCTATCCCGTGCGGCTCGTCGTGCCGGGCTGGGAAGGCAACATGTGGGTGAAGTGGCTGCGCCGCGTCGAAGTCGGCGACCAGCCCTGGGAGAGCCGCGAGGAAACCTCGAAATACACTGACACGCTCGAGGACGGCACCTCGCGCAAGTGGACCTGGGTGATGGATGCGAAGTCCGTCATCACGAGCCCCTCGCCTCAGTCGCCGATCAAGCACGGGCCGGGACCGCTGGTCATCACGGGCCTCGCCTGGTCGGGTCGCGGCTCGATCGCTCGGGTGGACGTGTCGCTGGACGGCGGCAAGACCTGGAAGGAAGCGCGGCTAGCCGCGCCGGGTCAGGACAAGGCGCTGACGCGGTTCTATTTCGACCACGTCTGGGACGGGTCCGAGATGCTGCTGCAATCGCGGGCCATCGATTCCACGGGCTATGTGCAGCCCACCAAGACAGAGCTTCGCGCCTTCCGCGGCGTGAATTCGATCTACCACAACAACTGCATCCAGACCTGGTGGGTCAAGGCGAGCGGGGAGGCAGAGAATGTCGAAGTTTCGTAATCTGGTTGTCGGATCCGCCCTTGCTTCGGCGCTGATCGCCTCACCCGCCTTCGCGGAGAAATTCGGCCTCGGCCGTCCCGCGGCCCCCGAAGAAATTGCGGCCTGGGACGTCGACGTGCGCCCCGACGGGCTCGGTCTTCCGCCGGGCTCGGGCAGCGTCGAGGACGGCGAGATGATGTTCTCGGAGAAGTGTGCGGCCTGCCACGGCGAGTTCGGCGAGGCGGTCGGCCGCTGGCCCGTTCTCGCGGGCGGTTTCGACACGCTGGACCGCGCGGATCCGGTCAAGACGGTGGGGTCCTACTGGCCGTACCTGTCGACCGTCTGGGACTACGTCCACCGGTCGATGCCCTTCGGTAATGCCCAGTCGCTTGAGACCGACGAGGTCTACGCGATCGTAGCCTACATCCTCTACGTGAACGACCTCGTCGAGGACGACTTCGTCCTGTCGAACGAGAACTTCCTCGAGGTGGAGATGCCGAACGCGGGCGGGTTCATCGAGGACGACCGTGACACGCTGGAACTGGCGGAATTCGTCCGCGAACCGTGCATGGAGAACTGCAAGGAGACGGTCGAGATCACGATGCACGCCACCGTGCTCGACGTGACGCCGGACGACCAGACGGACGACGCCGCCCCGGCCGAAGAGGCTGCGGCGGAAGCTCCGGCGGAAGAGCTCGTGGCCGAGGCAACGGTCGAAGAGACAGCGGAGGAAGTGCCCGCCGACGAGGTCGCCGTGGCCGAGGTCGACCCGGCGCTGGTCGAGGCTGGCGAGAAGGCCTTCAAGAAGTGTGCCGCCTGCCACAAGGTCGGCGAGGGTGCGAAGAACGCAGTCGGTCCGGTGCTCAACGGCATCGTCGGGCGCGCGGCGGCGACCGTCGACGGCTTCCGCTACTCGCCGGCGCTGGCGGACGCGGCCTCGGGCGGGCTCGTGTGGAATGCCGAGACCCTCGGCGCCTTCCTCGCGGACCCGAGGGGCTACGTGCCGAAGACCAAGATGACCTTCGCCGGTCTGAAGAAGCAGGACGAGATCGACGCGGTGATTGCCTACCTGTCGACCTTTGGAGGCTGATGCCTTGGGGCGGCGGACCTCTTTCCCGGTCCTCGCCGCCTGTCTCGCCCTCGCGGGCTCACCCGCGGGGGCGGAGCTTATCGGTGACGCGAAACGCGGCGCCGGACTGTGGGAGGAATGCCGGGACTGCCATCGGATCGGCCCCGGTGCCGAAGCCGCCGTCGGCCCGCCGCTGAACGGTCTTTTCGGACGGCGCGCGGCCAGCATGGAAGGCTTCCCGTATTCGAAGAGCATGACCCGGATGGGCCGCGATGGGCTGACCTGGACGCTGCAGACCCTCGACGCCTACATCGAGAACCCGAAGGCCCTCGTGTCTGGCACGCGCATGTCCTACGACGGGCTGAAGGACCCGGAGGACAGGGCGGACCTCATCGCCTTCCTGCGCGATTACTCCGACAAGCCACGCGACATCCCGGAGGCGGAGCCAACGGCGGTCCGCTCGCTTCCGGACCTCTCGCCGGAGATACTCGCGCTGAAGGGCGACCCGGAATACGGCGAATACCTCGGCTCGGAATGCCAGGCCTGCCACCAGCGCGACGGATCGGACCAGGGCATCCCCTCGATCACTCTCTGGCCAGAGGAGGATTTCGTCGTCGCCATGCATGCCTACAAGCAGAAGTTGCGTCCGCATCCCGTCATGCAGATGATGGCCGGACGGCTGTCCGACGAGGAAATCGCCGCGCTCGCCGCCTATTTCGGTTCACTGGAGCAGTGAGCGGCAACAAGGGAGGACGAACGTGGCCCATGACAGACGCAGTTTCCTTGGCGGGATGGTCGCCGCGTCGGCGGCGCTCGCAGCACCGGCGGCGTTGGGTCAGGCGAGGCCGCGGGTCGTCGTCGTCGGTGGCGGGGCAGGGGGTGCAACCGCCGCGCGCTATATCGCGAAGGACAGCAAGGGCGCGATCGACGTCGTGCTGATCGAACCCTCCCGCGCCTATTACACCTGCTTCTTTTCGAACCTTTTCATCGGCGGTTTCCGGGAATTCGACAGCCTCGCGCATGACTACGGAACGCTCGCCTCGGATTACGGGGTGAACGTGGTCCATGACTGGGCCCTGGGTGTTGACCGCGAGGCACGGACCGTGACGCTCGCCGGCGGCGCGACGATCGGCTGGGATCGGCTGGTGCTTTCGCCTGGGATCGATTTCCGCGAGGGCTCGGTGCCCGGCTGGGACATCACGGCGCAGAACCTCATGCCGCATGCCTACAAGGCCGGGAGCCAGACCGAGCTTCTGAAGGCGCAGGTCGAAGCGATGCGGGACGGCGGAACCTTCTGCATGGTCGCACCGCCCAACCCCTACCGCTGCCCGCCCGGACCCTACGAGAGGGTCTCCATGGTCGCGCATCTGCTGAGGGAGAAGAACCCGACGGCGAAGATCCTGATCGTCGACCCGAAGGAGAAATACTCCAAGCAGGCGCTTTTCGAGGAGGGATGGGATCACCACTATTCCGGCATGATCACGCGGATCGGCCCGGATTTCGGCGGCGACAAGGTCGAGGTGCGGCCGGATGCGATGGAGGTGGTGATCGACGGGGTGGTCGAGAAAGTGGATGTCTGCAACGTGATCCCCGGTCAGAAGGCGGGGCGGATCGCGGAAATCGCAGGCGTGACCGAGGGCGACTGGGCGCCGGTCAATCCCTACAGCATGGCCTCGCGCCTCGATCCCAAGGTCTACATCCTCGGCGACGCCGCCGCGCAGGGCGACATGCCGAAGTCCGCCTTCGCCGCGAACAGCCAGGCCAAGGTCGCGGCAATGGCGATCCGGGGCGACCTGACCGGATCCAAGGTGTTTCCGGCCAAGTATTCCAACACCTGCTGGTCGCTCATCGACGCCGATGACGGCGTCAAGGTCGGCGCGGCCTACGAGGCGACCGAGGAGAAGATCGCCTCGGTCGAAAGCTTCATCAGCCAGACGGGGGAGGCGGCCGACCTCAGGAAAGCGACCTACGAGGAATCGCTCGGCTGGTATGCGGGGATCACGGCGGACATCTTCGGCTGAGCGCGCCCACTGGACGAGGCGTGCGGCTTCGTACAAGGTTCGGGCCATGACGATAGCTCCCGAGATTTCCCGGCTACGCGACAGGGCCTTCGCGATATGGTCGGCGGGCCTTGCGGCCGCCGATCCCGCAGAGGCGGTGCGCGCTTCGCTTGCCCGCGATCCGCTGCCGCCCCCAGCGCCCGGCGGGCGGCTTCTGGTGATCGCGGTCGGCAAGGCGGCCCGTGCGATGACCGGGGCCGCGCTGGAGGTTCTTCGGGGCAAGGGCTGGGCGCCCCCCGAGGCGCTTGTCGTGACGAATTACGAGAACGCCGGCGACCTTCCCGGCGCCACGGTCATGGCGGCCGGCCACCCGGTTCCGGACGAAAACGGCCATCGCGCGGCGGAGGCGGTTCTTGCCGCGCTGCGCCCCCTTGGCGCCAACGACCGCGTCCTGGCGCTGATCTCCGGCGGCGGATCGGCTCTCCTGCCCGCCCCGGTCGAGGGCGTGACGCTGGCCGAGAAGGCCGAGGTCAGCCGGCTCCTGCTCGCCTCAGGCGCGCCGATCGAGGAAATGAACCTCGTCCGCCAGCAGCTGTCGCGGCTGAAAGGGGGAGGGATGCTGCGGGCGGCGGCGCCCGCGAAGGTCACGGCCCTGATCCTGTCGGATGTCGTGGGGGATGATCTGTCGGTGATCGCCTCGGGTCCGACGGTCGCGCCGGTGGGCACGAAGGCAGAGGCCCGCGCGGCCCTGGAAGCCCGTGGGATCTGGACGCGCCTGCCGGTATCCGTGCGCGCGCATCTGGAAGCGCCCGCGCAAGCACTCCCGCCGCTGCCGGAGGCCGACAACCGGCTCGTCGGTTCGAATGCGGCCTCCGTCCGCGCGATGGAGGAGGCCGGGGCGCGCATCTTTCTTCGGCCCGTCACCGGCGACGTCGGAGACGCGGTGCAACGGATCATGGACGAGGCGATTAAGGTCTCTCCGGGCGGCGCCATCGGCTTCGGCGGCGAGACGACCGTGACGATCCGGGGCGACGGCAAGGGCGGGCGCAACCAGGAACTCGCGCTGCGCTTCGCGCTTCTGGCGGAGGGGCGGCTGGAGGGCGATTGGGCCTTCCTCTCCGCCGGCACGGACGGGCGCGACGGACCGACTGAGGCGGCAGGCGGGATCGTGGATCCGTCCACGCTGACCCGGATGCGAGCCGCCGGCCTGGACGCCGAAGATGCGCTTGCGCGGAACGACAGCAACACGGCGCTGAGTGCCTGTGACGGTCTCGTGATGACTGGCGGCACGGGGACGAATGTCGCCGACCTGATGGTCTTCGTCCGGGGATGAGCCCTCAGGCCTGATGCAGGAAGTCGCCGTATCGGCCGCCCCAGAAGATCAGGGGATCGCCTGCGCGCATCTCGGCCCTCAGAACCTGCCCGACGAGGATTGCGTGGTCGCCGCCTTCATGCGCGGCATGGGCCGCGCAATCGAAGCGGGCGAGGCATCCCGGTAGCGCCGGGGCGCCTTCCGGCGTTACCTTATCGCCAAGACCCGCAAAGTCGCGGCCCTCCCGCGCGAATCGGCGGCAGAGGTCGAGCTGGTCGGCGGCAAGAACGTGAATCGCATAGTGGCTGGCCGCGGCGAAGGCCGGGAAGCGGCCGGAGGAGCGCGCCGGGCACCAGAGCACGAGCGGCGGGTCGAGCGAGACGGATGTGAAGCTGTTCGCCGTCATTCCCACGGGTCCCTCGGGGCTTTGCGCCGTGACGATGGTCACGCCGGTCGCATAGCGGCCGAGCGCCTCGCGCAGCGCGCGGGCGCCGCCCTCGTCAGGGGTTATGACGGTCGCAGTCACTCAGGGCACCTCGTGGCCGATCGCGGCCTCGTAGAGTTCGAACCAGGTTTCGCGGTCTAACCGCACCTTGAGGGCTTCGGCAAGGCGTCCAATGCGGGCAAGATCGGTCGTGCCCATCACCGGCAGTAGCCGGGCCGGGTGGGCGAGCAGCCAGGCCACGGCGACAGCGGCGGCGTCGACGCCCTGAGCGGCCGCGACGCGGGCAAGCGTTTCCAGCAGCCGCGGCTGCGCGCCTGCGAAAAGCGCGCCCCCGCCCAGCGGCGACCAGGCCATCGGCGGGATGCGCCGTTCCTGCAGGAAGGAGAGATCGCCATTCGTCAGCGGCTCCGGCGCGGCGAGGCTCATCTCGATCTGGTTCGTGACAAGGGGTGTCTTCATGGACGACTGAAGTAGCGTGAAATCGTGCGGGCGAAAGTTCGAAACGCCCACCGTGCGAACTTTCCCGAACGCCACGAGGTCATCGAGTACGCCGCCCGTTTCCTCCGCGTCCATGAAGGGATCGGGCCGATGGATGAGCAGGAGGTCGATCTGCTCGATCGCCATCTTCTTCAGCGAGTTCTCGACCGCCGTCCGGATGTGGCGCGCGCTGGTGTCGTAATGCTTCACCCGGCGGTCGGGATATTTGCCCGACTTCAGCATTATCCCGCATTTCGTCACGATCTCGATTTCGTCGCGAAGGCCGGGGCTGGCACGCAACGCCTCGCCCAGAAGGAATTCGCTTTCGTAGTCCCCGTAGATGTCGGCCTGGTCGAAGCTAGTTATGCCCTGCGCGAGGCAGGCGTCGATCTTGGCCCTGACGCGCGCGGGGCTCCGGTCATTGTCGTTGCCCAGCCGCCACATGCCATACACAAGCCGCGACAGTGTCAGGCCCTGCCCGAATTCGACCCTTTCCATGCTGTCCCCCTCTGCCGCCCCGGCTTGGACCCTGCCACATTCCGCCTTATGGGAACAGTGCGGGAAGAAAGACGAAAGGCGCCCGTTGGGGCGCCTTTTCCAGGTCCGATGTCCGGTCCGATTCAGACTTCGTCGGAACCCGTGTCGATCAGCCAGCCACCGGGGCCGGCGATGCGGTCGGGAAGCGTGAAGATCATCACCTCACGAAGAGCGACACAGACAAGGAAGCTGCCTACGATGTCATCGAAAGAGATCTGGCTGAGAAGTTCCATATCGCCCTCCTGCAACTGGTACGATTGCTTTTTTCGCAATCGAACGCGGCTGAAATGTGACGCGATATGGGAATTACAGATGCATTCGTGTGGCGGAGAGATGTGTGTGTTTTCACATCGCCGGAGCCGGTCAGCTTCCCTTCCCCTCGAGCCCCGCGGCGGTCATCTCGGACGCGCCTGGAATGCGCATCTCGAAGACCTCGGTGACGCTCGTGTAGTCGTAGTAGCCGAGCCGGGCGAGCGGCCTGAGGCGGAGGATGTCGATCTTTCCCTCGGGCGTCAGTGCGGCGTCGTTGACGTGGATGCGTGCGACCTCGCCATAGACGACATCCACCCAGCCGTGGGCGGAGGATCCCCGAAAGCGGTGCGTGGAAAGGTAGCGGCACTCGAAGTGGCAGGGGCTTTCCGCGACCCGCGGACCGGGCGCGTCGACGCAGGCGGCCTTCGTGACGCCGGCCTTGTCGAACTCATCTACGCCGTCGGGCCATTCCGCGGCCGATATGTTGACCGCATCGCGCAACCCGTAGGTCGCCATGTTCCAGACGAACCAGCCCGTTTCCTCGGCGTTGATCACCGTGTGCTTCCTGCGCCCGTCGGAATACTGGTTCGCGGCAAACATCACCATCGGGGGGTCGAAGGTCAGGTTCTGCCACTGGCTGTAGGGGGCGAGGTTCGCCACCCCGTCCCGCGAAACGGTCGAAAGCCACCCGATCGGGCGCGGCACCGTGCAGGATTTGAAGGGCGAATAGGGAAGGGGGCAGGGCTCTTGGCCCGGGGCGTAGTGCATGGGCGCTCCTTCAGGCGTATCGCGGGCGATTAAGGCACGGAGCGGCATGGCGCGGCAAGGCCGGGGCGCGGCTGGCACAGTGTTGTATGGACACAACGCCGCCCGTCCGCATCGGTGACGGCACGCCGGGGGCGCGCTTGTTGTTCGATGTGAGGCCACCTATCTCGCAGCAAGGCCTTGCGTGACACCCGTCGCCCCAGCGGCCTACGGGAGACCCTGATGACCGCGACCCTAGCCTATTTCCGCTGGCCATTCCTGTTCACGGCCCTCGGTCTGGGTCTCGCCTTCTGGCTTGGCTGGTCCTACAGCGGTAACCTTGCGGGCGCGGTGAGCTTCTTCCTGATCGGCCTCGTCCTCGCGGTCCTCGAGATCTCGCTTTCCTTCGACAATGCGATCGTCAACGCGAACAAGCTGAAGGAGATGACGCCAGAGTGGCAGCACCGCTTCCTGACCTGGGGCATCTTGATCGCGGTCTTCGGCATGCGTGTCATATTCCCGCTGCTCATCGTCGTGGTCGCGGCGCATATCGGCCCCTTTGCCGCGATCAGGCTGGCGGCGACGCAGCCTGCCGAATACGCGCGCATCATTTCGGGAGCGCATCTTTCGATCGCGGCCTTCGGCGGCACCTTCCTGATGATGGTCGCGCTCTCCTATTTCGTCGACGAGGGCAAGGAGGTGGACTGGATCCGCATGCTGGAGACCCGGCTGCGCAAGTGCGCCTCTGTCCGCGGGCTCGAGATCGCGTTCGTCCTCCTGGTCGTCATGGGCTTCGCCACGGTCCTTCCCGACCATCACACGGCCGAGTTCCTCTATGCCTCGGTCGCCGGGCTCCTGACCTTCCTCGCCGTCGAGGTGATCGGACATGTCCTCGACATGCAGTCTGCGACGGCGGACATGGCGCGGCGGGGCGGCCTCGGCGCCTTCCTTTACCTCGAGGTTCTCGACGCCTCCTTTTCCTTCGACGGCGTGATCGGTGCCTTCGCGCTGACGCAGAACCTTTTTCTCATCGCCATCGGCCTCGGCATCGGCGCCTTCTACGTCCGCTCCATGACGATCATGCTGGTGGAACGGCGGACGCTCGCGCAGTTCCGCTACCTGGAACACGGCGCGTTCTATTCGATCCTGGTTCTCTCCGTGATCATGTTCGCGCAGTCGCTCTGGCATATCCACGAGATGATCACCGGTCTTCTCGGAGCCGTTCTGATCGGTCTCGCGCTGATCTCCTCTATCCGGCACAATCGGCGCGTGAACGGCGCCTGAGGCGCGGGTTTGCGCTGCATCAAGGCACCGTGCCAATCGCTTCCCTAGGCTTCGCGGCGATTGGATCGCCAGGACATTTGGAGGGATAGACATGGCCGAATTCGTGCGCTGGTTCTCGGATCTGACCATCGAAGACGTGCCACTGGTCGGAGGCAAGAATGCCTCGCTCGGCGAAATGTACCGGGAGCTCACGCCTCTGGGCGTCAAGCAGGCCAACGGTTTCGCCGTCACCGCCGAGGGCTACCGCGCCGCGCTCGACGCCGCCGGGGCCTGGGAGAAACTGCACCGGGAACTCGACGGGCTCGACAAGTCCGACGTGAGGGCGCTGCACAAGGCCGGTCAGTCCTGCCGCGAGATCGTCTATGCCGCGGGCCTCACCCCGCAGGTCCGCGACGAGATCCTCGAGGCGATGGAAAAGCTCTATGACGAATACGGCAACGACATCTCGGTCGCCGTCCGGTCCTCCGCCACGGCCGAGGACTTGCCGACGGCAAGCTTCGCTGGCCAGCACGACACCTACCTGAACATCGCCGGCAACGAGATGGTGCTGGATGCGGTCACGCGCTGCAACGCCTCGCTCTTCACCGACCGGGCGATCAGCTATCGGATCGACAAGGGCTTTGACCATTTCAAGGTCTACCTGTCGGCCTGCGTGATGAAGATGATCCGCTCCGACCTCGCCTCTTCGGGCGTAATGTTCACGGTGGACACCGAATCCGGCCATCCCGATTTCGTCTTCATCACTTCGGCCTTCGGGCTGGGCGAGAACGTGGTGCAGGGCGCGGTGGACGTGGATGAATTCCTCGTCCACAAGCCGCGCTTCCGCGACGGATTCCGCGCCGTGACACGCCGCGTGCTTGGCGCGAAACAAATGAAGATGGTCTATGCCGCGGGGCGCACGCGCGAGCCGATCGTCAACAAGCCCACCTCGGCCGAGGAACAGGCCGCCTTCTCGATCACGGACGACCAGGCGCTGGTGCTCGCCGACTACGCCATCAAGATCGAGGATCACTATTCCCGCCACCGTGGCCACACGACGCCGATGGACATCGAATGGGCCTTGGATGGCAAGGACAACGAGCTTTACATCGTCCAGGCCCGCCCGGAGACCGTGACCTCGCAGGCCGACGCGAACGTGATGGAGGAATACGTCGTCACCGGGAAGGGCGAGACCCGCGTCACCGGTCGCGCCGTCGGCACGAAATGCGCGCTGGGCAAGGTCCGCGTGATCCGCTCGACCGAGCAGCTGTCGGAGTTCAAGCCCGGTGAGGTCCTCGTCTCCGATACGACGACGCCGGACTGGGAGCCGGTGATGAAGACCGCGGCGGCGATCGTGACGAACCGCGGCGGCCGCACCTGCCATGCGGCCATCGTCGCGCGCGAACTGGGCATTCCGGCGGTCGTCGGCGCGGAAGGCGCCACCGCGACGCTGAAGGACGGCGAGACGGTCACGATCTCCTGCGCCGAGGGCGACGTGGGCCGCGTCTACGCGGGCGAGGTGCCGTTCGAAACGCGCCGGACCGACCTCGCGACGCTGAAGAAGCCGAAGACCCATATCATGGTGAACCTTGGCAACCCGGAGCTTGCCCTGAAGACCTCCTTCCTGCCGGTCGACGGTGTGGGGCTCGCCCGCCTCGAGTTCATCATCAACGAATACATCAAGGCGCATCCGATGGCGCTCCTCCATCCCGACAAGGTAGAGGACAGGGAGCATCGCGCCGCGATCGACAAGATGGTGCAGGGCCATGCGAATGGCGGGGATTTCTTCGTCCAGCGTCTTTCCGAAGGTGTCGGTACTATCGCCGCCGCCTTCTGGCCGCGCCCCGTCATCGCGCGGCTGTCGGACTTCAAGTCCAACGAATACGCCCAGCTGATCGGCGGCGCCCCCTTCGAGCCGAAGGAGGAAAACCCGATGATCGGGTTCCGCGGCGCCGCGCGTTACACCCATCCCAGCTTCGAGGAGGCATTCGTCCTCGAATGCCGCGCGATGGCGCGGGTCAGGGACGAGATGGGGCTGACGAACCTCAAGCTCATGATCCCCTTCTGTCGCCGCGTGGACGAGGCCGACCGGGTGATCGAGTTCATGGGCAAGCACGGGCTTGAGCGTGGCAAGAACGGGCTCGAGATCTATGTGATGTGCGAGATCCCGAACAACGTCATCGCCATCGACGAATTCGCCAAGCGGTTCGACGGGTTCTCGATCGGCTCGAACGACCTCACGCAGCTCACGCTCGGCGTCGACCGCGACAGCCAGATCGTCGCCTTCGACTTCGACGAACGCGACCCGGGCGTCATGGCCTTCCTGAAGCAGGCGGTTGACGGCGCGAAGCGCAACGGCCGGCATGTCGGGATCTGCGGCCAGGCGCCGTCGGACTACCCGGAAATGGCGCGCTACCTCGTCGACTGCGGGATCGATTCCATCTCGCTCACACCGGACTCGGTCCTCAAGACGCTCCAGATGGTCGCGGAGATGGGGGGTTAAGCCTCCCGTGCGAGGCGGCGCACCAGCGCCGCCACCGCCGCCTCGACCGGGGGCGAAAGCCCCTCGCCATGGCCGAACTCCGTGCCCTCGATGGCGAAGACCCGCAGACGCGGCGGCAGCGCGCCGAGGCTCCGCGCCAGTTCGATCGCCGCCGCCGCTCCGAAGCCGTGACTCGAAACGGTGCCGAGCGAAGCGGGCAGGGGGCCCGTGCCCGCTTCGAATTCGTGCACCGTCCCGGCCTCCGAGCCCGAAGCGCAGGCGTCGACGAGCACCACATCCCGTCGCCCCTCGAAGAGCGCGAGAAGTCCACCGGCCTCCCCCGACGCCTCGACCGCTTCCATTCCCATGTGCGAAAGAGCCCGCGCCACCGCCCGCCCGGCGCCGTCGTCGTGCCGCATCGGATTGCCGCAGCCGATCACAAGTCTCGTGACCTGCCCTTTCTTCTGGCCGGAGATATCCCCGCCGGAGCCTCCCGCGGTCGCCACCCTTACCCCCTGTCTATTTCCAGCTTCAGGAAATGCGTCGCGCAGGAGATGCAGGGGTCGTAGTTGCGGATTGTCTGTTCGCAGAGATGCCGGATCTCGTCTTCCGGCCGGTCGAGGATGTCTGCGATGAATTCCGACAGGTCCGCCTCTATCGAGGGCTGGTTCTGCGACGTGGGCGGCACGATCTGCGCCTCGGCGATCGATCCGTTGCCGTTCAGCCGGTAACGGTGGAACAGGAGCCCCCGCGGCGCCTCCGTCGCGCCCATGCCCTCGCCGGCTTTCGGCTCCACCGTAACCGCCGGGGCGTCCGGCTCCGTGTAGGCGTCGATCAGCCTGAGCGCCTCGTCCACGGCAAAAAGCGTTTCGACCGCGCGGACGGTGATCGACCGATATGGGTTCCGGCATTCCGCGCCGAGGCCCGCGCGGGCCGCTGCGGCCTTCGCCCGTTCGGACAGCTGCGGATAGCACAGGTTGTAGCGCGCCAGGGGGCCGCAGAGATACGCGCCCCCCTCGATCATCCAGCCCTGAAGCGCGTTCGAATGGGCGACATGCTCTTCGCGGAAATGAGCGTTGTAGTCTGGGATCGCGATGTCGAGCCCGCGGTTGGACACGATCCGCCCCTCGTTCATCGGGTATTCGTCCGGATGCTTCAGCGAGACGAAGGTGTAATCGCGCTCCTTCTCGGGGAAGGGCAGGCTCGCGGTCCAGTCCACGAAAGCCTCGGCCAGGTCGCGCGCCCTCAGAAGCGTCTCGCGCAATTCGACAAAGTCCTTCCGCTTCGGAACCTTGTAGAAGCCGCCGACGCGGACGTTGATCGGGTGTATCTCGCGCCCGCCGAGGAAGGCGACGATCGAGTTTCCGGCCTTCTTGAGGTCCAGCGCCAGCTTCACCGCCTCGCCATGCCCCGCCGCGGCCATGTCGAAGGCACCTTCGAAGCCAAGGAAATCGGGGGCGTGAAGCATCGCGGCGTGCAGGACGTGGCTTTCGATCCACTCGCCGCAATAGAGCATCCGGCGCAGGTCGCGGAGCGGCCCCTCGACCTTTACGCCAAGCGCCATCTCCATCGCCTGGACCGAGCTCATCTGGTAGGCGACCGGGCAGATGCCGCAGATCCGCGCGGTGATGTCGGGCGCCTCGGCATAGGCGCGGCCCTGAAGGAATGCCTCGAAGAAGCGCGGCGGTTCGAAGATGCGGAACTCGGTCCCCACGATCTTTCCGTCGCGCACCGTTACCTTGAATGCCCCTTCGCCCTCGACCCGGGCGAGCATGTCGACCTTGATGACCTTATCCGTCATGGGCTTCCGCCTCCGCCCGGAATGCCGGGGCGTTGGTGTTGAAGGTGGAGAAGAGCCGCTTGACCGTGCCCCGGTCCGTGCCAAGTTCCGCCAGCTGCGCTGCCAGCGCCGCCGTATTCGGCGTCTCCTTCGGTCCGAAGCAGCCGTAGCAGCCGCGAGAATAGCCGGGGCAGAGCGCCCCGCAGCCCGCATGGGTCACGGGGCCGAGGCAGGGCGTGCCGTGGGCGACCATGACGCAGAGGTTCCCGGCCCTCTTGCATTCGATGCAGGTCGAATGCTCCGGCGTCTGCGGGCGGCGACCGGCGAGCGTGGCCGCGATCACCTCGATCAGCTGGCGCTTGTCGATGGGACAGCCGCGAAGCTCGAAGTCCACCTTCACGTGGTCCGCGATCGGCGTCGCGGTGTCGAGCGTCGAGATGTAGTCGGGCCGCGCGTAGACGATGCGGATGTATTCCTCCACGTCCGCCATGTTCTTGAGCGCCTGGATGCCTCCCGAAGTGGCGCAGGCACCGATGGTGATGAGCTTTCTCGCGCGCTTCCGGATACCCTGGATCGCGGTCGCCTCATGCGGGGTCGTCACCGATCCCTCGACCAGCACGAGGTCGTATTCCCCAACGTCGTCGGCGCGCGTCGCTTCGGGGAAGTAGGCGATGTCTATGGCGCCAGCGACCGCCAGAAGCTCGTCTTCGCAATCCAGGAGTGACAGCTGGCAGCCGTCGCAGGAGGAGAACTTGAAGACGCCGAGGCGGGGTTTTCCTGTCATCCTAAAGCTCCTTCACTGCCATCGCGGGCCGCATTTCGCGCCAGTCGAAGACCGGACCGTCGCGGCAGATGAAATGGGGGCCAAGCTGGCAATGGCCGCACAGCCCGATGCCGCAGGCCATGTTCCGTTCCATCGAGACGAAGACCGATGCGGGCTCCGTTCCCCGGTCGACGAGCCCGGTCGCCGCGAAGCGCATCATCACCTCCGGCCCGCAGATGAAGGCCGTGGTCCGAGCGGGGTCGAATTCCGCCCGGTCGAAAAGCTTCGTCACGACGCCCACGTTGCCGCGCCAGCCGGGTTCCGCGTGGTCCACCGTCACATGTACGGCCATGCCTGCGCGCCAACGGTCGTGTTCCGCTCCGTAGAGGATGTCACCGGGGCTGCGCGTCCCGTAAAGTAGCGTCACCCGGCCGAACCGGCCGCCGCCCGCGAGAAGCGTGTAGAGCGTGGGCCTGAGTGGCGCGAGGCCGAGGCCGCCCGCCGCCACGATCACGTCGCGCCCCTCTGAAAGGTCGATCGGCCAGCCCTTGCCGTATGGCCCGCGCAGCATCAGCCAGGCTCCCGGTTCGAGCGCAGCGAGGGCAGAGGACACCGGCCCCGCGGCGCGGATCGTGTGGACGATGCGGCCCGCGTCCGCCGGATCTCCCGAGAAGCTGATCGGCACTTCGCCGACGCCCATGAGGCCCAGCATGTTGAACTGCCCCGGCACGAATCCCGCCCAGTCCGGCGGCGCCTCGAGCGTCAGCGTCACGACGCCGGGCGCCTCCTCCGTCCGGCCTGTCACCCGGGCAGGCACCGGGACCATCGCGTCCTCGAAGGGTGCGGGGTCGGTTTCAGCCGCGGTTGCCATAGACATCGAGCATCTGGAGCCTTGTTGCGTGCAGCCGGTCCACGACGACTGGCATGAAGCGTTTCATCACGTCGTAGCCGAGCGCCGGGTTCGCCTCGCATTTCTGCCTCAGGCATGCGGCGTCGAGCGCGATGGCGCGAACGTCCGAATGCGCGTGGGCGTCATAGGTCCAGCGGTAGGGCGGAACGAGCCACGAGAGCCCGATCACCTCGTCGGGGCCGGCCGTCATGAATGTGAGCCGTCCCTTGTCGGGGGCCGATATCTCCAGCCCCACCTGTCCTTCGCGGATCAGGAAGATCTGGTCCGCCGGGTCGCCCTCGCGAAAGAGGTATTCGCCCTCGGCGAAACGCGCGTTCATCGCGCAGCCGGTGACGAGGTCAAGGAACTCCTTGTCGAGGCCTGCGAACAGCCGGTGCGCCCCGACGATACTTCCAAGATCGTGGATCGCCATCGCCTCCTCCTATGGCTCGCGGCGTATGGCCGCGACTTCCTCGGTGATGTCTATGCCCACCGGGCACCAGGTGATGCAGCGGCCGCAGCCAGTGCAGCCCGACTGGCCGAACTGGTCGTGCCAGGTGTCCAGCTTGTGCGTCATCCACTGCCGGTAGCGGGATTTCGGGCTGTGCCGCAGCGGTCCGCCGCCATGCACATGGGTGAAGTCCAGCGTGAAGCACGAGGCCCAGCGGCTTTCGCGCGCGGCGCTTTTTCCATCGAGGGACGAGGTTTCCACGGTTTCCGTGCAGAAGCAGGTCGGGCAGACCATGGTGCAGTTCGCGCAGTTCAGGCAGCGGCGCGCGACATCGTCCCAGCGCGGATGCTCGGGGTTCGACTGTAGCAGCCCCGGCAGGTCCTTGGTGTCGATCCGCCGGGCGATCTGGGCCTCGGCGCGTTCGGTCAGCGCCGTCGCCGCGGCGAGGTTCTCCTCGCGGGCCGGGCGCGAGGGCAGGAGGGCGAGGAGCTCCGCACCCTTGCCGCTTCCCGCCTCAGCAAGGAACGTCCGGCCTTCCTCGATCTCGGTCAGGCAGATGTCGTGCCCCGCCCCGGCCGCGGGTCCGGTTCCCATTGAGGGGCAGAAGCAGGTGGAAACGGCCCGGTCGCAATTCACCGCGACGATGAACGCCGAGGCACGCCGGGCCGCGTAGTGCGGGTCGCGGTAGGGGCCCTGCATGAAGACACGGTCCTGCACCGCGATCGCGGCGAGTTCGCAGCCGCGGACGCCGAGGAAGGCCATCGGCTTGTCGGGCGGCGGCTCCGGGTGGATGACCGGCGGCGCCCCTTCCGCTCCGGCCTCGGCCTGCCATATCCGCTGGCGCGGCGGGTGAAGGAAACGCTTCCAGCTGTCTGGTCCGATCACGTAGCCGAAAAGCGCCTCGCCCGACTTCGCCAGCCGGTAATGCCCGCCGGCCTGTTCGCTTACCCAGCCTTTCGGCAAGTCGTCGACCGAGGTAACGTCTTCGTAGCGCACGGCGCCGTCGCGCTCTACCGGGCCAAGGACGCGCTTCCGCTTCGCGAGCCGGGAGACGAGAGCGTTAAGGCCCGGAAGATCCAGAAGCACGGCGGCGCGGGAATGGCTCATGGCAAGACCTCGTCCGTCGATTCGCGCGCGTTCTTCGGCGCGGGCTGGCTGGCAAGGCCCGCCTCACGCAGGAGTGCGAGCACCTTTTCCGCCTCTGCCGCCTCATGGCGACGGATCGCGAAGCCTGACTGGACGGTCACGTAGTCGCCCACGCTCACCCCCTCCAGAAGTGCGAGCGAAATGATCCGTTCGCCCTCCGGCCCTCTGGCGCGGGCCGTTCCGTTCGGGGCGATCTCCTCGATCCGTTCGGGAACACACAAACACATGCTGCATTGAAACAGGGAATCGGGGTGCAAGGGAAGCACCCACCGGGGGGCTGCGTCGCTTTGTGCCGTCACTGGTCGCATCGCGCCTTGACTCGTTGGCCATTAAGCGCGAAGCGGAGGGCACTTCGGTTTCCGCCAGCCCGGGCAAGGGACGGCGGATTAAAAGGGAACCCGGTGCGGTCCGTGAGTGGCCAAATCCTGGGCTGCCCCCGCAACTGTAAGCGGCGAGTTTCGGCTGACGACGCCACTGGGGATCCCCCGGGAAGGCCAGCCGGGGCGAAGACCCGCAAGCCAGGAGACCTGCCGAAGTGATCACCCTTTCCCATGCGCGGGGGGCGCATGCGAGGCGGCCTACCGCAGTGGTGACAACACACCGTCGGCGGAAAGGCGTTCCTTTCCAAGGACAAGTATCTATCGGCGGGGCGGAAGACCCCCGCGCCGGAAAGGGAACTGGAATGTACGGAAGAACCTTCGCGCTTCTTGCCGCAACGACGGCACTGGCCGCGCCCGCGGCCGCGCAGAGTGTCTACGAGATCGAGGAGATCGTCGTCAGCGCCAACCTCGAGGAGACGGAGGCCGAGCGCACCGGTGCCTCCGTCACGGTCGTGACCGAAGAGGACCTCAAGGCCACCGGTGAAACCCGCCTAGTCGAGTTCCTCTCGCGCCTGCCCGGCGTTACGATCCGCACCACTGGTCCGATCGGCGGGCAGGCGGGTCTGTCGATCCGTGGCGCCTCGCAGAACTACGTCGCCGTCCTCGTCGACGGTATCGACGTGACCGACCCCTCGCGCACCCAGGTCGCCTTCGACTTCGGCGGGCTGACCACGGCAGACGTGAGCCGCATCGAAGTTCTTCGCGGCTCGCAATCCGCGCTCTACGGCAGCCGCGCCGTCGGCGGCGTGATCAACATCACCACCCGCCGCGCGACCGAAGAGGGGATTTCCCAGACCTTCGCGGCAGAAGCGGGAAGCTACAATTCCGCACGCCTTTCCTACGGGTTTGCCCGCAAGGCTGGCGCGACGGACTACGCGCTTACCCTGAGCCATGCGCAAACGGACGGCTTTTCGGCCGCAGATGAGAACGCCGGCAACACGGAAGACGACGGATACCGTGCCGACCGTGTGAGCCTGACGGTGAACCACGCGCTCGAGAACGGCGCCGTCCTGTCGTTCTCGGGCTTCGTCGAGGATTCGGAAGGCGACTATGACGAAGTCGACTTCTTGACGGGTCTGCCGTTCGACGGAACCCCGGACGAGACGACCGATGCGCTGGCGGTGGGCCTGAGGGGCGCCGTGGCCTTCTCGACCGGCGCCATCGACCACACCGTCGCGGCGACCTTCTACCGGATCGACCGGCAGTACGCGACCGTGACCGCATTCGGTCCCGCCAACTATGCCTATACCGGGACCCGCCACAAGCTGGCCTGGCAGGGTGCGACCGATCTCGGGTCGAACACCCGGCTGGTCTTCGGCGCCGATGTCACGCACGAACGTTACGAGCAGCGCGGCGACTATGGCTCTGCCGACCGTTCCAGCACGATCGCCGGTGTCGTCGCCGAGGTGAGCCACGCCTTCACCAGCGACCTCGACGTGACCGCGACCCTGCGCCACGATGATCACTCCCGCTTCGGCGGCTTCACGACCGGGCGCCTCTCGGCCGCATACCGTCCGACCGACGACCTGATCCTGCGCGCCGTCGCAGCTACCGGCTTCCGCGCGCCCTCGAACTACGAACTTTACGGCGACTTCGTCGGCAACCCCGACCTCGAAGCCGAGCAAAGCCGCAGCTTCGAACTTGGCGCCGAGTACCTCCTGCCCGGCGGCGGTTCGATCCGTGCCACGGCATTCTGGCTCGAGGCCGAAAACCTGATCGACTACTCCTTCGCGACCTTCTCCTACGACCAGATCTCCGGAACGTCGCGCCGTTCGGGTCTGGAGCTTGCCGGCGAGGTTCCGCTCGGTGAGCGCGCGGTTCTGACCGGGTCCTACACCTACACCGACAGCGCGACCTCCGCGTCGAGCTGGGCGCTCGTGCCCCGGCACGAAATCGCTCTCGGTGTCGAGGCGCAGCTCGCCGACCGGCTCCGCGGGGCCTTCACCGTCGAACACGCCGCGGACCGGGATTCGCTTCCGGACTACACGGTGGCCAACGCGACCTTCACCTACGACCTCGGGCAGGAGACCGAGGCTTATCTGCGCGTCGAGAACCTCTTCGACGAGGAATACCAGCTCGTGCCGGGCTACGGCACTTCGGACCGCGCCTTCTATGCCGGGCTTCGCAAGAGCTTCTGACCTCCGGGTCCTTCTCGCCGCGCTGGGCCTCGTGCTCGGCGCGGCGATGCCCGCGCGTGCCGAGGCACCCAAGCGCGTGGCGTCGATGAATCTTTGCACCGACCAGCTTGCGATGCTGATCGCGGCTCCGGGACAGCTCGTTTCCGTCTCCAACCTCGCTTCCCGCGCCGAGATGTCGGCAATGGCCGAGGAAGCGGCCCGCTACCCGGTCAATCACGGCCGCGCGGAGGAGCTCTACCTTCTGGCGCCCGACATCGTGCTGGCCGACGTCTGGTCCTCCCCCGCGACCGTTTCGATGCTTCGCCGCCTGGGCGTCGAGGTCGTTCAATTCACCCCCGGCGCCTCGATGGCCGAAATCCGCGACAACATCGCCCGGATGGGCGAAGTCCTGGGGCAGGAGGCGCGCGCGGAGGAGATCCTCGCGGCATTCGATGGCCGCCTTGCGGACCTGACCGCAGACGTGCCGGCACACCGCCCACGCGCCGCGATCTACGGACCGAGCGGCTACACCTACGGGCCGAACACCCTCGCAGGACAGATCCTCCTGGCTGCGGGCTTCGACAACATCGCCTCTGAACTCGGGCTGGACTGGGGCGGGACGCTGCCCCTGGAAAGCCTCATCATGGCCGCGCCCGACCTTGTCATCGCGAGCCGGCGAGAACGGGGGGCGACCTCGCGCTCCGAGGAAATACTGGGTCACCCCGCGCTGAGAGGTCTCCGCCGTGGCGGCGCGCTGACCGATGAATCCTGGGCCTGCGCCACGCCCTTCGTCCTCGAAGCGGTGGCGGACCTGATCCACGTCCGCCACGAACTGGAGGCCGAAGGATGAGGCTCGGCGCGCTGCTTCTCGCCCTGTCGGCGCTTGTCGTGGCTCTGTTCCTCGCCTCGCTGGTCATCGGGCCGGCCGGGATCGGGCCGGGCGAGGGGCTCTCGGCCCTGTTCTCCGACGAGGGTGCAGCGGGCATGGTGATGCGGGAAATCCGCCTTCCGCGCGCGCTTCTGGGGCTGATGGTCGGGGCGGCACTCGGGCTCTCGGGCGCGGCGATGCAGGGGTTCCTGAGGAACCCCCTGGCCGAGCCGGGTCTGATCGGCACCTCCGCCTCTGCCGCTCTCGGCGCCGTCATCTCCATCCACACCGGGCTCTACGCCGCATTCGCCCTCGCGCTGCCACTCGCGGCGCTCGCGGGCGCGGTCGCCTCGGTCCTCCTTATCCTCCTCCTCGCGGGCCCGCGCGGGCAGGCGCTGTCGCTGATCCTCGCCGGGATCGCGGTTTCGGCACTTGCCGCCGCGCTGACCTCGCTGGTCCTGAACCTCTCGCCCAACCCCTACGCGGCCTCCGAGATCGTCTTCTGGCTCATGGGCTCGCTCGCCGACCGGTCGATGCTGCACGTCGGCCTCACCGCTCCCTTCCTCGTCGCGGGCGGCGCGGCGCTCCTGACGCTTGGGCGTGGACTCGACGCGCTGACCCTGGGCGAGGACGCAGCGGCGAGCCTCGGGGTCAACCTCCGCCGCCTGCGCCTCACGCTCGTCCTCGGCACTGCCGCCCTCATCGGCGCGGCGACCGCCGTCGCGGGCGCGGTGGGCTTCGTCGGCCTCGTCGTTCCGCACCTGTTGCGCCGGACGGTCGGGGCCCGGCCCTCGGCGCTCCTGCCGGCTTCCGCGCTCGGCGGTGCGGCGATGATCCTCGCGGCCGACATCCTCACAAGGGTCATCACACCCGAGCGCGATCTGAAACTCGGTGTTCTGACCGCCCTTGTCGGTGCGCCCTTCTTCCTGCACCTCGTGCGCAAGATGGGGAGGGAGGGGCTGTGACGCTTCTGACGCTTGAAGACCTTACGCTGCGCCGCGGCCCCTGCCCGGTGGTGGAGGGTGTGAGCCTGACGGTCGCCGAGGGCGAGTTCGTCGGTCTCATTGGACCGAACGGCGCGGGCAAGACGACGCTTCTGCGCGGGGCGCTTGGTCTTCTGCCCGCAGAGGGCCATTCCTCCCTCGCCGCGCTGCCACCCGAGGCCCGCGCCCGCGCCGCCGCCTGGTTGCCGCAGGTGCGGGAAATCGCCTGGCCGGTCAGCGTCGAGGCGCTGGTGGCGCTTGGGCGGCTGCCGCACCACGACAAGGGGGATGACGCGGTGGAGACCGCGCTGGAGCGGATGGGACTCGGCGCGTTCCGCGACCGGCGCGCGACGGAGCTTTCGGGCGGCGAGCAGGCCCGCGTCCTTATCGCGAGGGCGCTCGCACAGGAGGCGCCGCTTCTTCTTGCGGACGAGCCCGTTGCCGGACTGGACCCCGCCGCGCAGATCGCCGCGATGCGCGTCTTCGCCGAGCTGGCGTCGGAGGGCGGTGCCGTCCTCTCCGCGCTTCATGACCTTGGACTCGCTGCCCGCCATTGTACGCGGCTCATCGTCCTGTCGCGTGGCCGGATCGTCGCGGACGGCACCCCGCGCGAGGTGCTGACAGCGGAAACGTTGGCTTCCGTCTTCGGCATCCGGGCCCATTTCGCGGATACGCCCGAAGGCCCCGTGTTCCAGCCGCTCGACACTCTGGAGGGCGCGTGATGGCCTTCCCGCCCGAACGCATCGTCTGCCTGACCGAGGAAACGGTCGAGACCCTGTACCTTCTGGGACAGGAGCATCGGATCGTCGGGGTCTCTGGCTATGCGGTCCGGCCCGCGCGCGTGCGGAGGGAAAAGCCCCGCGTCTCGGCCTTCACCTCGGCGGATCTGCCGAAGATCCGCGCGCTCGACCCGGACCTCGTCCTGACCTTCTCCGATCTCCAGGCGGACATCGTCGCGGACCTCATTCGCGACGGTATCGCCGTCCATGCCTTCAACCAGCGCGACATCGCGGGTATCCTCGCCATGATCCGCACGCTCGGCGCGCTGACCGGCACGGCGGATCGGGCGGAGGCGCTGGCGCGGGGCTACGAGGCCCGGCTGGCCGCCGTGGCCGCCACACCGCGCCCCGTGCGCCCGCGCGTCTGGTTCGAGGAATGGGACATGCCGCTCATCTCCGCGATAGGCTGGGTCAGTGAACTCATCGGCATCGCCGGGGGGCAGGACGTGTTCGCGGCCCTCGCCCGCGAAGGGCGGGCCAGGGACCGGATCGTCACGGCCGGGCAAGTGGCGGAAACCGCGCCGGAGGTGATCCTCGCCTCGTGGTGCGGCAAGAAGGTGCGACCCGAGAAGATCGCCGCGCGTGAGGGTTGGGGCGATCTGCCCGCCGTCCGCGCGGGACGCATCCACGAGATCAAGTCGCCGATCATTCTTCAGCCCGGCCCCGCAGCGCTGACCGACGGGCTCGACGCGATGCTGGCGGCGCTCTGGGGCAGGGAAGGAGAGGCGGCATGAACGGCGTCGTGGAGTTCATCTCGAAAGGCGGACCGGCGATGTGGGTCATCGCCGCGCTGTCCGTGGGGACGCTTGCACTGATCCTCTGGAAGCTCTGGCGCCTTTCGCTCGCGGGAGCATGGTCGGGCGGGGCTGCGGAGCGGGCGGTGACGCTCTGGTCCGAAGGTCGGGCGGACGCCGCGCGCTCGGCGGTTGCGGGCCGTCGCACCTGGCGCGCGAGGCTCGCGCTCGCGGCCATGGCCGCGCGGCAAGAGATGCCGGAAGCGGCCGCGCGGGAGGAAACCGAACGCATCGCCCGCGCGCTTCTCGCGGAAGCGCGAACCGGCATCCGCGTCCTCGAACTCGTCGCGACCATTGCGCCGCTTCTTGGGCTTCTCGGCACAGTGCTGGGCATGATCGCCGCCTTCCAGACGCTTCAGGAAGCGGGCGCGCGGGCCGATCCGTCGGCGCTCGCCGGTGGCATCTGGGAGGCGCTTCTCACGACCGCGGCGGGGATGGCCGTGGCGATCCCGGCGGGCATTGCTCAAAGCTGGTTCGAAAGCATCGCCGACGGGCTGCAGACCGACATGGAGGATCACGCGACCCGCATCTTCACGCGCGGGGGAGGGAGCGCGCATGGCGGCTGACGGCTTCCATTTCGGTGCGCCGCGCCGGGCCCGGCGGCCCTCGCTGACGCCGATGATCGACGTGGTGTTCCTGCTCCTCGTCTTCTTCATGCTTGCCGCCCGTTTCGGTGCGGAGGGCGCGCTTCCAGTCGCGCTGGCGGCGCCCGGCGCTCCGGCCGAATGGCAGGGTCCCCCGCGCCTCGTGGAAATCGGGCCGGAGAATGTGCGGCTGAACGGCCTCGCCGTGGATGAAGCTGGCCTTGCCGAGGCGCTTCGCCCGCTGATGGCCGGTCCCGAGGCCCCCGTCCTCCTTCGGCCCGTCGAAGGCGCGAGCCTTCAGCGCGTCGTCGACGTCATTGGCGCCCTGTCGGATGCCGGGCTGACGGCGCTTGCGGTGGTGGAGTAGGGCCATGCGCTTCGCCTCTCCTCCCAGACGCCGCCCGTCGGAGGCCATCGTGCCGATGATCAACGTGGTGTTCCTGCTTCTGGTCTTCTTCCTGATGACGGCGACCATCGCGCCGCCGGAGCCGATCGAGGTCAGCCCTCCCGCAACCGAGGCCGGGTCGGAGCCCGAACCCGGGGCGGCGCTTCTGGCCGCCGCCGACGGCGAACTCGCCTTCGGTTCCTCGCGCGGGGATGAGGCGCTGGCGGCCGCGATCGCCACCGCGTCGGAAGCGGGAGAGCCGCTCCTCCTCCGCGCGGATGCGGAACTCGAGGGGGTGGAGCTTGCCCGACTCCTCGCGCGCCTCGCCGCTGGCGGGGCCGAGCGGGTGGACCTCGTCACCGTTTCGAAGGGGGCGGGGCAATGATCCTCAGGCGCGTCGCGGAGCCCCTGGCCTTCCTGTCGCTCGCGACGGCGGTCCACGCGGCCGTCTGGATCGGCCTGCCCGGGAACGGCGCGGGCGGCGCGTCGGCCGAAGGCGGTGGGGGCGCTTCGGCCGTGACCCTCGCCGGGAGCCCGGCGCTTTCGCGCCTCGCTGCAGAATGGAGCCGTCCGCCGGAAGCCGCGCCCGAAGCTCCGCGCGCGCCTGCCGCACCGGAAACCGCCTTGGCTCCAGCCTTGCCCGCGCTTGAAGCGGAAACGGCTGCCGCGCACATGGTTTCCGCGCCCACGTCTCTCTCCAGCCTCGACGACGACGCAGCGCCGGGTGTCGACACAACGCCGCCGCCTCCGCCCCGTGTCGAGGCAGCGGCGGCGCCGCCGGATGCAACCCGGCCCAAGGCGCGGCCCGACGAAAAGCCGTCGAAGCCGCAACCCGCGACCGAGGCCGCAGCCGGCAAGGGCTCCGCGCCGCAGGCCGGAAGCGCGGGCGCGGTCGCGTCGGCGCCTGGAACCGCGCAGACGGGGGAAGGCGCCCTGTCCGAGGGCGAACGCAACAGCCTCATGGCGCAATGGGCCGGGCAGATCCGTTCGCGCGTCGAGCGGCGGAAGGCCTATCCCCGCGCGGCGCAGGTGCAGGGGCTGACGGGCACCGTGACGCTGCGGCTCACGGTGGCGCCCGATGGCAGGATCGTGAGCTATGGCATCGCTCAAAGCTCAGGTCACGCGCTGCTGGATGAGGCGGCGCTCGTGGCCGTCGCACGCGCGGGCCGTTTTCCTGCCGCGCCTGAGGGCCTCGGCGGACAAGCTCAGTCCTTCACGCTGCCCGTGACCTTCTCGCGCTGACTGGCCTTGGGCGGTTCAGCCCTGCTCATCACTTTGCCTGACCCAGGCCGAACCGCCGGGCCAGCGCGTCCACCTCGCGGATCAGGAGGGACATGTCGACCCCGACCGCCGTGAATAGCTTTCTGGACGCGATGCAGGTCCGCGCGAACTCCTCGTCAAGCATCAGGATGCCGGCGGGTTTGCCGAGAGCCTTCAGCCGGGCAATCGCGCCAAGGATCGCCTCGCGCGCTTCCCGATGGCTGACGTTTCCCGGGTGCCCCATCGACGCGGCGAGATACGAGGACCCGATGAAGGTGCCGTCAACCCCATCCACGCCGCGTGTACCAGCCGGCGGGTAGCGGACCGCCCAGACAGCCGCCAAGGCCTCCGCCCGGCTTTCGATCTATGGCAGGAGCGTCTGCGCCGCCTGGTCGAGGTGCCGCTTGACAAGCGCCGTGTCGTTCACGACCGGCCGGACGATGGCCGAAGTCGCGTAGGGGGCCGCGGCCTGAAGAAGGCCCGGAATGGTGCTCACCTCGACCGGCGTATGTTCCGTGTCGATCAGGATCCAGTCAAAGCCGGCGCCGGCCATGGCTTCGACCACGCTAGCGTCGGGGATGGTCGCCCAGACGCCAATCTGTGGCTCGCCCACCAGAAGCCGGCGTTTGAACGTGTTCTCTGGCAGGTTCATCTGGGCTCATCCTCGGGCAGGATTGCGGTTCGCGAAGCGGTGATCCGTGGTGCCACGACCCGCCACTCGAAGCGGATCCTGCCCTTCTACGTCGCGGGACCTGCAATGGCTTCGCGACGGATCGCCGACTGGAACCGTCCATATCGGGCCGAAGGTTTGCCGTGCTTGACCGAAGTCAAGGCGCGCTGCGCTGCCACGGGGCTACGAATATTGGCAATCGGACCGGAAAAGGGGGTGCACCATGGCCGAGACCAAGCAACCGAAAGGGGCGATGCCGTCCTTCGACGATATGCCGAAGCAGGTGACGGAGATGATGTCGACCATGGCCAAGATGCAGGGCCACATGTTCGACGCGCTGATGCGGCAGAACATCGAGATGCTCGATTTCATGAAGGAGCGGTTTGAACGCGACCGCAAGCTCATGTCCCAACTCGCCTCGACGGAGGACCCGACCGAGGCGTCCAAGCTCTGGGCCGAGTTCTGGCAGAAGGCAGCGAAGGACTATTCCGAGGAAACCAGCAAGATGACCGGCATGCTGGCGGAAGTGACCTCGGACACGGTGCGCCGCATGAACGAGGAAGCGATGTCCGCGATGACCAACAAGGCGAAGAAATAGCGGGCCATGCACTTCCAGACCGGCTGCGCCGGGTGGGCTCTGGTGCGGGACGCTACTTGCCGATCATCGACTTGAGTATTTCGCTGGCGGCGGCGATGTCCGCCTGCACTGCGCGCCGGGCCTCCTCCGGGTTCCGGGCGCGCAGGGCGTCGATCAGCGCCCGATGGCAGGTGTTCGATTTCGCGTAGTTGCCCGATCCGCGCAGATGATTGAAGTAGGGGCTGATCTGGAGCCACAGAGGTTCGATCAGCGCGCGCAGCGTCGGCGATCCGGCCGCGTCGTAGACCCCGAAATGGAGTTCGCGGTTGGCCCGGAGATAGCGCTTGACGTCTCCGTCCGCCACCGCGTCGTCGAGCGCGTGGTGGAGTTCCTCGAGACGGTCGAGGGTCGCGGCGTCGATCCGCTCCGCTGCCCATGCCGCCGCCAGCCCCTCGACCTCGGACCGGACCCTGCGAAGGTCTTCGAGCCTTTCCAGCGACAGCGCCGGAATCCCGACCGATCGCCCCCCGACGACCGCGAGCGCGCGCTCCGCCGTGAGCCGGTGGAGCGCTTCCCGAACCGGCATGTGGCTTACCGAAAAGGCGGCCGCGAGGCTCTGGATCGTGATCGTGCGCCCGGGCTCGATCTCGCCATTCATGATGAGGTCCTTGACCTGCAGGTACACGTAGTCCTGCAGCGTCTCCCGCGGCGCTGGTCGCGCCGGGATCGTGGCGTCGATGGGCTTCTTCTGTTCCAGCACCAGCACTCCTTGAAGCGAGAACCGCGAAAACGCAAGCCCCCGCATTTGATCATGATAGCTAATCATTGATTTTTGATCAAATTGATGAGAGGCTTTTCGAGTCCGTATCGCCTGGCGGGGATGGGTCAGGCTCGCGATCGCGGATCAGCCGCGGCGCGGAACGGTCAGTTTGGGAGGATGAACAATGAATATTTTCCGCAAGTTTGCGGCGCTCGGATCGTTGGCGGCCCTCGGTGCCGCGGCGGCGATCGGGGCGCCCGGTGAAGCTCAGGCGCAGGAGAAGCACAAGATATTCCTGTCGATGAGTTACATCGGCAACGACTGGCAGGCCGAGGCCGCCAACATGATCAAGGCGATGGCGGCTCATTCGAGCATGGCCGACAAGGTGGACCTTCAGGTTCAGGTTGCGGGTCCCAACGCGCAGCGTCAGATCCAGCAGATCAACGCGATGGTGCAGGCTGGGGCGGACGCGATCGTCGTGTTCCCGATTTCGCCGACCGCTCTCAACAGCGTGGTGAAGAACGCCTGCGACAAGGGCGTGCTTGTCTTCGCCTACGACGCCGAGATCACCGAGCCCTGCGCCTACAACATCTCCATCGACCAGGAGGAGGCCGGGCGTGTCACGGCGGAATGGCTGGTCGAGCAGCTCAACGGAGAAGGCGACATCGTGGTCGTGACGGGCGTGCCGGGCACCTCGGTCGATACGCTCCGCACGCAGGCCGCGAAGGAGGTCTTCGATCAGCATCCCGGCATCAACATCGTTGCCGAGGCGGTGGGCATGTGGAGCCAGGCCGTTGCCCGGACCGAGATGTCCAAGATCCTCGCCACCCGAGGCTGGGATGATATCGACGGTCTTTGGATGCAGGTCGGGTGCTACACCGCGAACGCCATGCAGCTCGAGGCGGGAAAGACCGCCGAAGAGCTCCTGCCCTGCGCCGGTGAGGGCGCCAATGGCGGCCGCATCCAGATGCTGGCCGCCGGTACCGAGGTGGAGGGCGGCGATTGCCCCTACTGCCCGATGGGCGCGCCGCGCATCTCTTACGCCTCGCCGCCCTATTCGGGCGCTCTCGCGCTGAAGAAGGCCGTCCAGGCTCTCGAAGGTGCGGAGGTCGAGAAGCGGATCACCCTCCCGCTTCCGGTCGTGACCAACGAGACGATCAAGTACTGCGAGACCGGTTCCTGGGATGAAATGGCCGCAGGCTGCAACGCCTTCCCGCCGGCGCTAGTGCCGAACCCGGGCTGGTTCGCCTCCATCTTCTCGGAGGAGACACCCGAGGTCGGTTTCCAGGCGGCCCTGATCGGCCAGCCGGAAATGTGACGCGTTTGGCCGGGGGCGCATCTGCGCCCCCGGTTTCATGTCAATCCAGGGCAGGCATCTCGTGCACTCCTCAAGCGACAGTGCGGCCAAGGCATCCGCCTTTTCGGTCCAGGGCGTCCGGAAGGCTTTCGGAGCCACGGTCGCGGTCGACGATGTGTCATTCTCGGTGGAGCGAGGGCGTGTTCACGCGCTCCTTGGCGAGAACGGCGCGGGCAAGAGCACGCTCGTCAAGCTTCTGAGCGGCCTGACGTCGCCCGATGCGGGAACGTTCCACGTTTTCGGGGAAAGGACCAACCTCACCTCTCCGCGGAAGGCGCACTCTCTCGGGATCCAGACGGCCTTCCAGGAAATGACGCTGGTCGGCGACCTGACCGTGCTCGACGCGATGCTGATGCCTTATGCGCCCGTCGGCATTTCTGGGATGATCAGGCGCAAGGCAGCAGCCCGCGAGGTGGCCGAACATTTCGCCGCGCTGGGGATCGGGGATATCGACCTGACCGATGACGTAAGGGACCTCGACCTGACCCAGCGGCAGAAGATCGAGATCGCGCGCGCACTCTTCCGCAAGCCGCGCATCCTGCTTCTCGACGAGCCGACCTCGACCCTGTCGGGACGGGACGTGGACTGGCTCGGCGACCTGATCGAGGCAGAGCGGAACAAGGGAACGACCGTCGTCTTCATCTCGCACCGGCTCAGGGAGGTGCGGGACTTCTGCGAGACGCTGACGATCCTGCGGAACGGCAAGCACATCACGACGGGCCGGGTCGATGAATTCTCGGACGAGGACGTGATCCGGATGATCGTCGGCCGCTCCATCGGCCAGGCGTTTCCCGACCGCCCGACCGAGAGTGCGGAGGGGCAAGAGATCCTCCGGGGCGAGGGGTTGCGCACGGAACACCGGCTTCGGGACGTGTCCTTTTCACTGCGCCGGGGCGAGATACTGGGCATCGCGGGGTTGCAGGGGATGGGGCAACTCGACCTGTTCCTGAGCTGCTTCGGCGGTGCCGAGCTGACGGGGGGGCAGCTTCACGTCGACGGCAAGCCTGTGACGATCACCACGCCGATGGATGCCGTCAACGCCCGCATCGGCATCAGCCTCGTCCCCGAGGACCGCAAGACCGAGGCGCTGTTTCTGAAGCTGTCGGGCCGATACAACACCTCGATCCCCGTCATAAGCCGCTTTGCGCGCTTCGGACTGATCGACACGAAGGCGGAAACCGCGGCCGTGCTTTCCGCCTTCCGGCGGGTGGATGTGCAGGAGCGCGCACTCTGGACCCGCGCGGGGGCGTTTTCGGGCGGCAACCAGCAGAAGATCGCGATCGCGAAATGGCTTCTGGCGGAAAGCCGGGTGCTTCTGCTCTATGACCCGACGCGCGGGATCGACGTGGGCACCAAGCACGAACTCTACATGCTCATGCGGGCCTTCGCGGACGCGGGCGGCGCGGTCCTGTTCTATTCGAGCGAGATCCCCGAACTCGTCCACCTCGCCGACAGGGTGCTCGTCCTCTACAAGGGCCGGATCGCCCGCGAGGTGAGCGGCCCGGCCCAGACCGAGGAAGCCATCGTCGAGGCCGCTCTCGGCGGCGCGGAACTTCACGAGGCAGCGGAATGACGGCCGTCAACGAAGACACTCCCGCCCCGTCGGGGCGCCTCCGGTTCCGGGCTGGGAGATACCGCGGGCTGATCGTGGCGGCGGTCGTGCTGATCGCCCTCCTCGTCTTCAACGACGTCATGAGCGCCGGGCCGATGAGCTACTTCGAGGTGAGCTTCATCTCCTCGGGCGGCGCGACGCTGGCCTTCGCGGCCGCCGGCCAGACGCTCGTGATCCTCACCGGCGGGTTCGATCTTTCCGCCGGCGCGGTCGTTTCGCTCGTCAATGTCGTCCTCGCCACGCAGCTTGGCGATCCATCGGGTGGCCTGGTCACAGGCACGCTGATCGGTATCGGGATCGGTTGCCTCGCGGGCGCGTTCAACGGGTTCTTCGTCGCCGTGATGCGGCTGCAACCGATCGTCGTGACGCTTTCCACCATGTTCATCGTGCAGGGCATCACGCTTTTCGTCATGGACAAGCCCGGCGGGATGGTGCCGTTCGGGCTTTCGGCCGCGCTGACGCAAGACGCCATTCCGGGCCTGCTGCCAATGCCGCTGGTCCTGATCGGAGTGCTGATCCTGGCGTGGCTCTGGCTGAAGAAGACGAGGTTCGGGATCGCGATCTACGCGATCGGCTCGGACATGGACGCGGCGCGCGCGCAGGGCGTCCGGGTCGTCTGGGTGCGGTTCTGGGTCTACGTTCTGGCCGGAGGCTGCTACGGCTTCGCGGGTGTCTACATCTCTGCCCAGACCGGCGCGGGTGACCCGCTCGTCGGCAACCCCATGCTGCTTCAGATCTTCGCGGCGGTGGTTGTCGGCGGCACTGTGCTGGGCGGCGGCCGAGGCGGTGTCGTCGGCTCGATCATCGGCGCCTATGTCCTGATGATCGTCGTCAACATCCTCCTCGTCCTCAATGTCTCCGCCTATTACTCGACGGTCGCCGAGGGGCTGATCCTGATCCTCGCGGTGCTCGCGGGCGCGCTCGGGCGGAACGCGCGACTTGCGACATGGCTGCGGCAATGGGCACGTCGGCTCGCGGCGCGGCGGCACGGTCATCTGCCGAGACAGGGCGCGCGGCAGGCGGAATTCCTGCGCCTTCCGGAGCGCGAGGCGGCAGTCGTCGCGGCCACGCTGCCACCGTTCCGCGTGCGCCATGCCGAGGCGATCCGATACGCGCTGCCCGCCTATCTCTGCTTCGTCGGAGTGGTGCTTGCGACACAGTTCGTGATCGGCCACGCGCTGTTCAGCTGGACCTACTACAACTCCCTCCTCGTCCTGTCCTCGTTCCTCCTGATCCTTGCGCTGGGGCAGGGGACGGTGATCCTGACCGGCGGGCTCGACCTGTCGGTGCCGTGGATCATCGGGCTCTGCGGCATCCTGCTGACGGGTCTCGTCAACGGCCAGGACGGACCGCTGATCTACGCGCTTCCGCTGGTCCTCGGGGTCGGGGCGCTTATCGGAGCGCTGAACGGGATCGGGGTGGCGGTGCTCGGGCTCTCGCCGATCGTCATGACGCTCGCCATGAACGGCATCCTCCAGGGCGCGGCGCTGCTCTACTCGCAGGGTACACCCGCAGGGTATTCGGCGCCATTGATGCGGTGGTTCATGACGGCGCGGCCCTTCGGCGTGACGCCGGTCGTATGGCTCGTGATAGGCTTCGTCATCCTCTCGGTCGTGCTTCTGACCCGCACGCCATTCGGACGAAGGGTTTACGGCATCGGCAACGGCCAGCGCGTGGCCGCGCTTTCCGGCATCAACGTCGACCGGACGCTGATCGCCGTCTACATGCTCTCGGGCTTCTGCGCCGCCCTCGTCGGTTGCCTGCTGACAGGCTTTTCAGGCCAGGCGAGCCTCGGGATGGGCGACGAGTACCTGCTGCCGTCGATCGCGGTGGTGGTCGTCGGCGGCACGCTGATCACCGGCGGGCGGGGGACGTATCTGGGCATGGTCGGGGGCGTCCTGCTGCTTACGGCATTGCAGACTCTGCTGGCAGGCACGACGCTGCCCTACGCGACGCGGGCGATCCTGTTCGGGCTCGTGGTGCTGGGCGCGGTGATCGCGCTGCGCGAAAGGAATACCTGACGAAGGGGAGGCGGATGATGGAGTTTCGGGTCGGCGGTGTTCCCAGGGGATTGCGCGTCTTCATCTCTGGCGGGGCCGCGGGGATCGGGCGGACCATCGCGGACATGCTCGTCGCGCATGGCGCCCGCGTGCATGTGACCGACGTCTCCGACGAAGCCCTCGCCGATTTCACCTCGGCCCATCCGGACCACGCGGCAAGCAAGGCCGACGTGAGCGATGAGGGCCGGATGGAGCAGGTGTTCCGCCGGATCGGGGCGGACTGGGGCGGGCTCGACGCGCTCGTCAACAATGCGGGCATCGCCGGCCCCACCGGCGGGGTGGAGGAGATCAGCGTCGAGGACTGGCGGCGCTGCATCGACGTGGGACTCACGGGGCAGTTCATCTGCGCGCATTTCGCCGTGCCGATGATCAAGCAGGCCGGGGGCGGCGCGATCGTCAACATGTCCTCGGCCGCAGGCCGTTTCGGCTACGCCTTCCGCACGCCCTATTCCTCGGCCAAGTGGGGCGTGATCGGCCTGACCCAGAGCCTCGCCAAGGAACTCGGCCCGGACAATATCCGCGTGAACGCGATCCTGCCCGGCATCATCGAGGGCCCGAGGATGGAGAACGTGATCGCAGCGCGGGCCAGGCAGGTCGGCGTTTCGCATGATGAGATGAAGAAGACCTACCTGGAGCGCGTTTCGATGCGGAGGATGACGCCACAGGCGGATATCGCAGCGATGGCGACGTTCCTTCTTTCCGACATGGGCCGGAACCTTTCCGGCCAGTCCTTCGGTGTCGACGGCAACGTGGAGGCGCTCTGACATGGTTGAGGGGAAAGCAGTCGCCTGCGTCGGCGCGGGTCTGATCGGCAGGGCCTGGGCCATCGTCTTCGCCCGCGGGGGGCACCAGGTGCGCCTCCATGACGAGAACCACGCCGCCGCCGAAGCGGCGCGCGACTTCGCGGAAGATGTCTTGCCGGGGCTGGCCGAGGAAGGGTTGCTGAACGGCGCGAAGCCGGCGGAGGTCCTTGCCCGGATCAGTGCGGTGCATGACATCGAGGAGGCCCTTTCGGGCGCGTCATATGTTCAGGAAAGCACGCGCGAAGACCTCGAGGTCAAGCGCACGGTGTTCGCGCGCCTCGACGCGCTGGCGGACGAGGGAGCGACGATCGCCAGTTCGTCCTCCGCGATCCTGCCGTCCGCGTTCACGGAGAACCTCGCGGGGCGCCACAGATGCCTCGTCGTCCATCCGATCAACCCGCCTTACCTCGTCCCCGCGGCCGAGGTGGTTCCCGCCCCGTGGACGGATCGCGCCATCCGGGACGGGGCGGCCGGGTTTCTGCGCGATTGCGGCATGGCGCCTATTGTCATGGAGAGGGAGATCGACGGCTTCGTGATGAACCGGATGCAGGGCGCACTGCTCGAGGAAGCCTTCCGGCTGGTAGGCGAGGGCTATGCCTCGATCGAGGACGTGGATGTGGGCATCCGCGAGGGGCTCGCGCTGCGCTGGTCCTTCATGGGGCCCTTCGAGACGATCGACCTGAACGCTCCGGGCGGCGTGCGCGACTACGCCGAACGCTACCAGCAGATCTATGAGCGGCTTTTCCCGTCGATGCAGCACCGCGTGGATTGGTCGGGTCCGGTGATGGACGTGGTCGAGGCCGAGCGGCGCAAGCGGTTGCCGGAGGACAAGCTCGCCGAGCGGCATATCTGGCGCGATCGGCGGCTCATGGCGCTCATCGCGCACAAGCGCCGCGCGGCGCAGGACATAGGGGAGTAAGGGCATGGCAGCGAAGGGTAAGGTCATCATCACATGCGCCGTGACCGGCGCGATCCACACGCCATCCATGTCGCCGGCGCTTCCCGTGACGCCCGAGGAAATCGCGGACGCGGCCATCGGCGCGGCGGAGGCCGGGGCGGCGATCGTGCATCTTCACGCCCGAAACCCCGAAACCGGCCAGCCGGACCAGACGCCCGAGGGGTTCGAACCGTTCCTGAAGGTGATCAAGCAGCGTTCCGACTGCGTGATCAACCTCACCACGGGCGGCGCGCCCTACATGCGGGTCGAGGAACGCGTGGCGCCGGCGGAGAAATTTCGCCCCGAGGTCGCCTCGCTCAACATGGGATCGATGAACTTCGGCCTTTACCCGATGCTGGAGCGCTTCAAGGAGTTCAAGCACGACTGGGAGCGCCAGCACCTCGAAAACAGCCGCGACCTCGTGTTCCGCAACAGCTTCCAGGACATCGAATATGTTTTGCGCACGCTCGGAGGCGCCGGAACGCGCTTCGAGTTCGAGTGCTACGACATCTCGCATCTCTACAACCTCGCCCATTTCCTCGAACGGGGGCTCGTGAAGCCGCCGCTTTTCGTGCAGTCGGTGTTCGGTCTTCTCGGCGGGATCGGCGCCCATCCGGAGGACGTGTCGCACATGCGGCGGACGGCAGACAGGCTCTTCGGCGATGCCTACCGCTGGTCGGTCCTTGGGGCCGGGCGGCACCAGATGCGCGTCGCCGCGATGGCCGCCGCGATGGGCGGCAACGTTCGGGTGGGGCTTGAGGATTCGCTCTGGGCGGGTCCCGGCAAGCTCGCGGAATCCAACGCCCAGCAGGTGAGGATCGCCCGCGGGCTGATCGAGGGGCTCGGGCTCGAGGTGGCGACACCCGACGAGGCGCGGGAAATCCTGCAGCTCAAGGGCGGCGACCAGGTAGGATTCTGAGGTGTAAGATGCTGAGGATAGAGGTCTTTTCGGACAGGAAGGAACGGCTCGGAGAGGGGCCGCTCTGGGATGTGCGGGACGAGCGGCTCTACTGGATCGACAGCTACGGTCCCTCGCTCCATTCGTCGGACCTTCACGGAACGGACCGGCGCAGCTGGCTCTTGCCCGAACCCGTCGGGTCCTTCGCGCTTCGCGAGAAGGGTGGCGCCGTCGTTTCCCTGCGCCACGGCTTCTGCGCGCTGGATTTCGCGACGGGCGAGGTGAGCCCCTTGGCGGGGGTCCACGAGGGCGACCTCACCGCGCGCCTCAACGATGGCAAGACCGACCGCCAGGGCCGCTTCGTTGCCGGGTCGATGGATTTCGAGGAGCGCGAACCGGTCGGCAAGCTGTTCCGGCTCGATCCGGATCACTCGCTCGACGTTCTGGACCAAGGGATCATCTGCTCGAACGGCCCCTGCTTTTCACCCGACGGGCGAACGCTTTATTTCGCGGACTCCTTCAAGCGGACGATCTACGCCTATGGTTACGATCCCGACACCGGCCGCGTCCTCTCGCGCCGGGTCTTCGCGACGTTCGACGGGCTGCAGGGCTACCCCGACGGTGCGACGGTCGATGCCGAGGGCTACGTCTGGAGCGTCGAGGTCTACGCGGGCCGCCTTCTGCGCTTCGACCCGGAGGGCGCGCTCGACCGGGTGGTGGGCCTGCCGGTCTTCTCGACGACAAGCGCCATGTTCGGGGGGCCCGACCTCGACATCCTGTTCGTGACCTCGATGGCCCGCCCCTTCGGCCGCGCGCGGCACATGGAGCGGGAGGCGGGTATGGTGTTCGCGATACACGGGCTCGGCGTCAGGGGGCTGCCGGAGACACGTTTTGCCGGGTGACTTGAACAGATCGGAGGAGGAGACATGCAGATCGACGTGGTGATCGACGTCAAGACGACCCTCGGGGAAGGGCCGGTCTGGGACGTCGACCAGCAGAGGCTCTATTTCATCGACAGCTTCGACGGCCGGGTTTTCCGCTGCACCGCCGAAGGGGGCGAGGTCAGAAGCTGGGACGTGCCGGAGAAGATCGGTTCGATCGCGATCCGTAAGGATGGAAACGGGGCCATCTGCTCGCTCGCGAACGGGCTTCATACGCTCGATTTCAAGACGGGGGAGGTGGAACTGATCCACGATCCCGAGCCCGGAAAGCCGAAGAACCGGCTGAACGACGGCAAGGTCGACCGGCGGGGCCGCTTCGTCGTCGGCTCGATGGACACGATGGAGGAAGGGCCGAACGGCGCGCTCTATCGTCTCGACCCGGATTTCAAGGTCACCACTCTCGACACCGGGATAATCGTCTCCAACGGACCCTGCTGGAGCCCCGATGACCGGATCTTCTACTTCGCCGATACCTGGTCGGGCGAGATCTGGGCCTATGACTACGACATCGAGACGGGCGCGGTCGCGAACCGGCGAACCTTCGCGAAAGTGGATACGTCGAAAGGCGGGGCGGCCGACGGGTCCACCGTGGACGCCGAGGGCTATCTCTGGAACGCGCTGGTATACGACTCGAAACTCGTCCGTTACGCGCCGGATGGCAGCGTGGACCGGGTGATCGACATGCCGGTGAAGAAGGTGACCAGCGTGAACTTCGGCGGGCCCGATCTGGATATCCTCTTCGTGACCTCTATGGCCAAGCCGCCGCTTCCGCGCTTCCCGGGCGACGGTGTCCTGCGCGGCAGCGTTTTCGCCATCAGGGGCCTTGGGGTCAGGGGCGTTCCCGAGCCGCGCTTCGGAGCGTGACGGAAGCCGCGAGGAACTTCCTGTCCGGGATCATGCCGAAAGGCCGATGGCGGCGTCATGGCGGACAAGCATGCGTAATCCCGTGTGGCGCTGGCCACGGCGGCGATCTTTGGCGAGGTGACAGGCGTCCGACAAAGCACTACAGTCGAACGCGGTCACGCGGGGCCCGCGTGATGCTTCTTGGACGCCAGTGCCGATGCAGGAAACCGATGTTCCCAACCTCACGATTTCCGGCGCCATCCGGGACGTGGTGACTGGTGAAACGCCTCGGGCTTCGGCCTTCATAGTCACAATATACGGCGATGCGGTCGAGCCGCGCGGCGGGACCCTCTGGATGGGGACGCTGATCGACTGCTGCGCCGAGCACGGGATAAGCGAAAGCCTGGTCCGCACGGCGGTCTCGCGCCTTGTCGGCGCCGGGCGGCTTGTCGGGGAGAGGATCGGGCGAAGAAGCTACTACCGTTTGTCCGACGCCGCGCAGGCGGAGTTCAGGGCGGCGGCCCGGGTCCTGTTCGCGCCGCCGCCCGAGCCGCGCAACTGGTTGGTCGCGTTTTCGGGGGAAACCGGTGATGCGGCCTTGCCGGAAGGCTGGGCGCGCGCCGCCGCGAACGTGGCGATTGCGCCGAACCGGAGCGATATCCGGCAACCGGATGCCATCGTGATGGCCTGCGATACGATTTCTGGCGAAGGCGCCGTGCCGGCCCTCGCGGCTCGGTTATGGCCCGTCGAGGACGTGGCGTCGGCCTACCGTGCCTTCCTTCGGAAATACGAGCGCCTCGCCGCCGAACTCACTGACCCCCGAGCGTTGCCTCTCCAGTTGGCCCTGGCGCTGAGGCTCCGGCTCGTGCACGACTACCGGCACGCGGCGCTGTCGGACCCGCGCCTTCCGCGCGAGGCCTGGCCGCCAGGTTGGAGTGCCGGGGAAGCCCGTCGGCTTTTCGTCGGGACCTATCTTTCGCTGTCGGACGCGGCGGACGGCTACGTCGGGCGCAGCTTTCACGACGCGAATGGCCTTCTGCCGTCGAAGACGCCGGCGACCGAGACGCGGCTGGACCGCCTTCGGCGCGAGGCGAGGTGTTGAGCGCCTGCCCGAAGCCGGGAACTTGGGTGGATGCCAAAAGCATCACGCCGTTGCCGGGTTTTTTCTTTGCGCGTGATGTTTCTGGCGGTAAGTTCGGGGCCGATGGCGCCGTGAGGCCGCCAAGGCCGGGGTCGCGACTTAGGGGGGATTTATGTCTCAGGCGTTCATCTGCGATGCCGTGCGCACGCCGATCGGCCGTTATGGCGGGGCGTTGTCGTCGGTCAGGACGGATGACCTTGCGGCAATCCCGCTTCGCGCGCTGATGGAGCGCAACGGCGCGGTCGACTGGGGGCGGGTCGACGACGTGATCCTCGGCTGCGCCAACCAGGCGGGAGAGGACAACCGGAACGTCGCGCGCATGGCCGCGCTTCTGGCGGGCCTGCCGGTCGAGGTGCCGGGAACCACGGTGAACCGGCTCTGCGGATCGGGCATGGACGCCATCGGGCTTGCCGCCCGCACGATCCGCGCGGGTGACGGCGACTTGCTTCTGGCCGGTGGCGTCGAAAGCATGACCCGCGCGCCCTTCGTCCTGGCGAAGGCCGGCTCGGCCTTTTCGCGCAATGCCGAGATGTATGATACCACCATCGGGTGGAGGTTCCCGAACCCGAAGATGGAAACGGAATTCGGCACCCATAGCATGCCCCAGACGGGGGACAACGTGGCAGAAGATTACGGCATCAGCCGCGCCGATCAGGATGCCTTCGCCGCGCGGAGCCAGGCCCGCTGGGCCGCCGCGCAGGAGGCGGGCGTCTTCGCGGACGAGATCGTTCCGGTCATCCTTCCTCAGCGCAAGGGGGAGCCGACGGTCGTGGACACGGACGAGCATCCGCGCCCCGGCACAAATGTGGAGCAACTGGCGAGACTGAAGGGCGTCAACGGCCCGAACCTGACCGTCACGGCAGGGAACGCGAGCGGCGTGAACGACGGCGCGGCTGGCGTGATCGTGGCATCCGAGGAGGCGGCGCATGCCAACGGGCTGACCCCGCGCGCGCGGATTGTCGGAATGGCGGCTGCGGGTGTCGCGCCAAGGATCATGGGCGTGGGCCCGGTGCCCGCCACCCGCAAGGTGCTGGCGAAGGCTGGGCTGGAGATCGGCCAGATGGACGTGATCGAGCTCAACGAAGCTTTCGCGTCGCAGAGCCTCGCGGTCCTGCGCGAACTCGGGCTTGCGGACGACGCCCCGCATGTCAATGCCAATGGCGGCGCGATCGCCATGGGCCACCCGCTGGGCATGTCCGGGGCGCGGCTGGTCCTGACTGCGACGAACCAGCTTCACCGCACCGGCGGCCGCTACGCGCTCTGCACGATGTGCGTGGGGGTGGGGCAGGGGGTCGCGATGATCCTGGAACGCATCTGAAAGGAGACGTTCAATGTATGCGCAGATGGTGAAATCCGAGGGCGCGAAGTCCCGCGAGGAAATGTCGCCGGAAGAACGCGCCTTCCAGGAACGGATCGAGCGCGGCGAAAAGATCGAGCCCAAGGACTGGATGCCCGAGGGCTACCGCAAGACGCTGATCCGCCAGATCGGCCAGCACGCGCATTCCGAGATCGTGGGCCAGTTGCCCGAGGGCAACTGGGTCACCCGCGCCCCGACGCTGGAGCGGAAGGCGATCCTTCTGGCGAAGGTACAGGATGAGGCGGGGCATGGCCTCTATCTTTATTCCGCCGCGGAGACCCTCGGCGTCAGCCGCGACGACCTTATCGAAAAGCTGCACGCCGGCGCGATGAAATACAGTTCGATCTTCAACTATCCGACGCTCAACTGGGCCGACATGGGCGCGATCGGCTGGCTGGTCGATGGGGCGGCGATCATGAACCAGGTGCCGCTGCAGAGGACTTCCTACGGCCCGTACAGCCGCGCGATGATCCGCATCTGCAAGGAAGAGAGCTTCCACCAGCGGCAGGGCTATTCGATCATGATGACGATGGCGCGCGGCACGCCGGAGCAGAGGGAGATGGCGCAGGATGCGCTGAACCGCTTCTGGTATCCCTCGCTGATGATGTTCGGGCCCTCCGACAAGGACTCGGTCCATTCCGCGCAGTCGATGGCCTGGAAGATCAAGATCAACACCAACGACGAACTGCGCCAGAAATTCGTCGACGAAACCGTGCCGCAGGCGGAATACCTTGGCCTGAAAATCCCCGACGAAGACCTGAAATGGAACGAGGCGCGTGGGCACTACGATTTCTCGGAGCCGGACTGGAGCGAGTTCTACGAGGTGCTCAAGGGCAACGGCCCCTGCAACGAGGAGAGGCTCGGCGCCCGCGTCAGGGCGTGGGAGGAGGGCGCGTGGTTCCGCGACGGACTGACCGCCTATGCCGAGAAGGCTGCAAAGCGGCGCGCGGCCTCGGTCAAGGCGGCCGGGTGACAGGGTGAAGGAGGCGAACATGTCGAAGAAGGAATGGCCGCTCTGGGAGGTGTTCATCCGCGGGCAGCATGGGCTGAACCATCGCCATGTGGGCAGCCTGCATGCGCCGGACGCCGAAATGGCGATCAACCACGCCCGGGATGTCTATACCCGCCGCAAGGAGGGCGTTTCGATCTGGGTCGTCAGGTCGGCCGACATCACGGCTTCGGCGCCGTCGGAGAAGGGCCCGCTCTTCGACCCGGCGGAGGACAAGGTCTATCGTCACCCGACCTTTTTCGACATTCCCGATGAAGTGGGGCCCATGTGATGCCGCCGGTCCCCGACACGGGCACGGCCAGGGTCGCCGGGGCGGCCGCGGCGGGGCGCGTGGAAGATCCCTGCCTGGAGGATGCCGGTCTCGCGCCCGCCCTCTTCGACTGGCTGTGCCGGATGGGGGACTCGACCCTGATCCTGGGCCACCGCATCTCGGAATGGTGCGGGCACGGGCCGGTCCTCGAGGAGGACATCGCGCTTGCCAATACCGCGCTCGACCTGATCGGCCACACGCAGATGTGGCTGGGCCTTGCCGGCGAGATCGAGGGCGCGGGGCGGACGGCGGATGACCTCGCCTACCTGCGGGACGCGATGAAGTTCCGGAACGTGAAGCTGGTGGAACTGCCGAATGGCGATATCGGCCAGACGCTCATGCGCGAATTCCTGTTCGACGCATGGCACTTCGAGATGCTGACTTGCCTGACCCGATCCGCGAGTCCGCGGGTCGCGGAGATCGCCGCGAAGGCGCTGAAGGAGGTGTCCTATCACCTCGAACGGTCCTCCGACCTCGTGATCCGGCTGGGCGACGGGACGGAGGAAAGCCACGCCCGGATGCAGGTCGCCTTGGTTCATCTCTGGCCCTATACGGGCGAGATGTTCGCCTCGGACGAGGTCGACGAGGCGGTCGCCGCGGCCGGTATCGCGCCGCGACCGTCCGCGCTGGAGGAAGCGTGGCGGGCGACCGTCCGCGAAGTGCTGGAGGAGGCGACGCTTGAGCTGCCCGAGGGCCGGGCTGACGTCCAAACTGGCGGCAAGCAGGGGCGGCACACCGAGCATCTGGGATACATTCTCGCCGAGATGCAGTTCCTGCAGCGCGCCTATCCCGGCGCGAAGTGGTGAGCGCCATGCCGACCACGCTGCCATCCGTCGAAACCGTCCGCGACTGGCTGGGGCAGGTGCCGGATCCGGAGATCCCGGTGATTTCCATCACCGAACTCGGCATCGTGCGGGAAGTCTCCTATGACGGCGATACGCTGGTGATCGCCGTGACGCCGACCTATTCCTGCTGCCCCGCCACCGCGGTGATCGAGATGGAGATCGAGGCGCATCTGCGCGGCAAGGGCGTGGAGAAGCTGCGGATCGACCGCCGCCTTTCGCCGCCCTGGACCACCGACTGGATCGAGCCCGAGGCGCGCAAGAAATTGCGGGCCTATGGGATCGTGCCGCCCGTCGATGGCACCGCATCCGATGGCCGCACCGCCGCGCGGGCCGCCCGGCTTGCGGGCGGGTCGAACCTGGTGATCGAATGCCCGCGCTGCGGCTCCACGAATACCGAAAAGGTTAGCCAGTTCGGCTCCACCCCCTGCAAGGCATCCTATCGCTGCAGGGACTGCCTGGAGCCCTTCGACTACTTCAAATGCATCTGAACCTTTAGGAGAACAGGCCCCGATGGCACGTTTCCATCCCCTTGAGGTGACCGATATCCGGAAGGAGACGCGCGACGCCGTCGTCGTCACTCTGAAGCCCCGGGAGGAGGACAGGGCGGCGTTTGCGTTCACGCAGGGGCAATACCTGACCTTCCGCAGGGAATTCGACGGGGACGAGCTGCGCCGGTCCTACTCCATCTGCACGGGCCTTGACGAGGGCTGCCTGAAAGTCGGGATAAAGCGGGTGGACGGCGGCGCCTTTTCGACCTGGGCCAACGAAGAGCTGAAAGTGGGCGAGGTGCTGGATGCCATGCCGCCGCAGGGACGCTTCTTCACCGCGCTGGAGCCGGACAAGGCCCGGCACTACCTGGGCTTCGCGGGCGGGTCGGGGATCACGCCGGTGCTGTCGATCATCAAGACCGTGCTGTCGCGGGAACCCCGGTCGTCCTTCACGCTGGTTTATGCCAACAGGCAGGTCGGCTCGATCATGTTTCGCGAGGAGCTTGAGGACCTCAAGAACCTCCATCTGGGGCGCTTTTCCGTCATCCACGTCCTCGAAACCGAAGGGCAAGAGATCGACCTCTTCTCCGGGCGCATCGATGCCGGGAAGCTGGAGACGCTGTTCCGTCTCTGGATCGATGCCGAAAGCGTCGACACCGCCTTCATCTGCGGTCCCGAACCGATGATGTTGACCATCGCCGAAAGCCTGCGCAGTCACGGGCTGACGGACCGCCAGATCAAGTTCGAGCTCTTCGCCTCGTCCCAGCCGGGCCGGGCAAAGAAGCGGGCCGTTTCGGAAAAGTCCGCCGCCGCCGGGAATTCCTGCGAGGTTTCGGTGACGCTCGACGGCGCGACCCGCACATTCCGGATGCCCAAGGACGGAACGGCCATACTGGACGCGGCGATCGGGAACGACATCGACGCGCCCTATTCCTGCAAGTCGGGCGTCTGTTCGACCTGCCGCGCCAGGGTGCTTGAGGGCGAGGTGGAGATGGAGATCAACCACGCGCTCGAGGATTACGAGGTGCGCGCGGGCTATGTGCTGTCGTGCCAGTGCATTCCGCTCTCGGACAAGGTGGTGCTGAGCTATGACGAGTGACGCGACAGGGAGCATGCCGATCGGCGACTATCTGGCGAGGGGCGGCAAGCTGACCTCTCCCGAAAACGTCCCGCCGCGCTATCGGGGTGAACTCCTTCGGCTCATGTCGTCTTTCGTGGACAGCGAACTTGCCGGTTCCGCCGGGTTCGCGGATGCGATCAACTTGGCGCCCGGCATCCGGGAGCGGATCGCGGCCAGCCGGATCACGCTGGAGAAGGCGGACCATGCCGAACGAGTGCTGGACCTCATGGAGGATTTCGGCACCGACAAGGCGCTGTACAACAAGGCGCATGACTGGGCCGCGCGCGTGTCGCGGGATACTAGCGTCGATCCCAAGCGGCAGGGCGGGGACATGCGGCTCTCGGTGTTTCATTACCCGCTGACTGGCTGGACCGATGCGGTGGTGATGAACGTGCTCATGGGGCTCGCCACGCTCTTCGCGCTGGAAGAGCTATCGCATTGTTCCTACCAGCCTTTCGCCGATGTCCTCGGTGATATCCTGCCGCGCGAAAGGCGGCACATGGAACTGGGCCTCGAAGGGCTCGAACGGATCGCCGCCAGGGAGGATGGGCGCGCGGAGGCGCGCGCCTCCATCGCCTACTGGATGCCGCGCGTGGCCTTAACCTTCGGCCCGGCCCGGTCCGCCCGGTTCGAACGGCTTCGGGAAATGGGCCTGCGCCACACGGACAACGAAACGATGCGCCGGGCATGGCGCGCCGAGGCGGAGGCCCGCCTGGGAGCGCTGAATCTGGGCTGACACGGGTAGGGGGAAGGACGAGCCATGCTGGATCGGGGACGCGGCGCGCGCAGGCTGGTAAGCTATGTCCAGGGCGCCTGGCGGACGGGCGACGGGGCGGGGAGGCCCTTGGCCAATGCCGCCACGGGCGAGACGCATGCGCACATCGGTTCCGACGGCATCGACTTCGCGGGCGCGCTCGACTGGGGGCGCGAGGTGGGCGGGGCCGCGTTGCGCCGCCACACCATCCACGAACGCGCGCTGATGCTGAAGGCGATCGGCCTGAAGCTGATGGAGATGAAGGAGGAGTTCTACCAGGAGAGCTTCGCGACCGGCGCGACGCGGAAGGACGGCTGGATCGACATCGAGGGCGGCATCGGCACGATGCTGAGCTTGGCCTCCAAGGCGCGGAGGGAACTGCCGAACGCGCGGGTCGTGCCGGACGGCGCGGTGGAGCCGCTGTCGCGCGACGACACGTTCTCGGCCCAGCATATCCTGACGCCGCTGACCGGGATCGCGATCCATATCAATGCCTTCAACTTCCCCGTCTGGGGGATGCTGGAAAAGATCGCCCCGGCGCTGATCGCGGGGATGCCCTGCCTCGTGAAGCCCGCCTCGCAGACCGCCTACCTCGCCGAACTCGTGGCGCGGCGGATGCTGGAGATGCGGATCCTGCCGGAGGGCGCCCTGCAGTTCGTCTGCGGGTCGGCCGGCGACATGCTCGACCATGTGACCGGGCAGGACGCGGTCACCTTCACCGGCTCCGCCTCCACCGGCCGCATGCTGAAGTCGCACCCTGCGGTCGTGGAGAATTCAACGCGCTTCACGATGGAGGCGGACAGTCTCAACGCCTCGATCCTCGGCGGCGATGCAGCGCCCGGCAGCGAGGAGTTCGATCTTTTCGTGAAGGAAGCCGTGCGCGAGATGACGGTAAAGGCCGGTCAGAAATGCACCGCGATCCGCCGTATCATCGTGCCGAGGGCTTTCGAGGAGGCGGTGATCGAGGCGATTTCGGCGCGGCTGGCCCAGACGACGATCGGCCTGCCCGAGGACGAGGCCGTGCGGATGGGGGCGCTGGTGTCACTCTCGGACCGTGACGGGGTCCGCGAAAGGATCGGCGAGATCGCGCGCGAGGCCGAGGTGGTCTGGGGGCAGGCGGACGAACTCAGGCTTGTGTCGGGAGACCCGGAGAAGGGCGCGTTCCTGGCCCCGGTGCTACTGCGATGCGCGGACCCGATGGCCGCGCGCGCCCCGCACGAGGTCGAAGCGTTCGGCCCGGTCGCGACGGTCATGGCCTACGCCGATGCGGAGGAAGCGGTTGCGCTGGCGCGGAAGGGAAGGGGTTCCCTCGTCTCGTCGCTCTTCACGAACGATCCCCGGATCGCGGAGGAGGTTGTGCTTGGCATGGCACCGTTCCACGGGCGTGTGCTGATCGGCAACCGGGCTTCGGCCAGGTCCTCCACGGGCCACGGCTCGCCACTGGCGGCGCTTGTCCACGGCGGCCCCGGCCGCGCGGGCGGCGGGGAGGAGTTGGGCGGTATGCGGGGCGTGAAGCACTTCATGCAGCGCACGGCGGTGCAGGGTGCGCCGCGCCTGCTATCCGCCGTGACCGGCCGGTGGTCCGAGGGGGCCGACACGCGCAGCGACATTCATCCCTTCCGGAAGTCACTGGCAGAACTGCGCATCGGCGACCAGATCATGACAGTGGCGCGGGAGGTCACGCGCGAGGACGTGGAGCGCTTCGCCCATTTCACCGGCGACACCTTCTACGCCCATATGGACAGCGACGCGGCCAGGGCGAACCCGTTCTTCGAGGAGCGGGTGGCTCATGGCTATCTCATCGTGTCCTTCGCGGCCGGCCTTTTCGTCGAGCCCAACCCGGGGCCGGTGCTGGCCAACTACGGCGTCGACAACCTGCGGTTCCTGACCCCGGTCTATTTCGGCGACAGCCTGCGGGCCCGGCTGACCTGCAAGGAGATTAATCCCCGCGAGAATGCCATCTATGGCGAGGTCCGATGGGATTGCCGGGTGACGAACCAGGATGACAAGGTGGTGGCGCAGTACGACGTGCTGACGATGGTGGCAAAGAACTGGCCCCTGCCAGACGAAGCCTGACCGCGGGGTGTCGTCAGATTGGCGGAAAGGCCCGCCGCGGAGCCGCTGCGCGGAAGGTGGTAATCTCGCACGAAAAGATGATAGAGGGCCGCCGCGGCACTACATTCCGTAAAACTCGCCGCGGAGCCGACGGGAAACAGGCCTTATCCGGGAAGACGTGAAAGATGGCGGAAACGAAGAACCAAGGGGAAACGGGGTTTTCCGAGGTCCGCCGCGCCGCGCGTCTGTCCGTCGCCCCGATGATGGACTGGACGGATCGTCATTGCCGGTTCCTTCACCGCCAGATGTCCTCCCATGCGCTTCTGTACACCGAGATGGTCACGGCCCCGGCCATCATCCATGGGGACCGCGCGCGGTTGCTCGACTACGACGCCGCTGAGCATCCCGTTGCGCTGCAGCTCGGCGGGTCCGACCCTGCGGAGCTTGCCGAGGCCGTGCGTATCGCTTCCGACTGGGGTTATGACGAGATCAACCTGAACGTGGGCTGCCCTTCCGACCGGGTGCAGTCCGGCTGTTTTGGGGCTGTCCTGATGGAGCGCCCGGGCCTCGTCGCGGACTGTGTCGCGGCAATGATCGGCGCGGCGCGCGTCGAGGTGACGGTCAAGTGCCGGATCGGGGTGGATGAGCAGGTTCCGGAGGAGGTTCTGCCGGCGTTTCTGGAAACCGTGAGCCGGGCAGGGGTCTCGCGCTTCACCATCCATGCCCGTAAAGCCTGGCTTCAGGGGCTTTCGCCCAAGGAAAACAGGGAAATCCCGCCCCTGAACTATGCCCTCGTCCTAGAGATGAAGCGCACCTATCCCGAACTTCACGTCTCGATAAACGGGGGGATCGGGTCGCTGGAGCAGGCCCGCGATCTTCTCGATCAGGGGCTCGACGGCGTCATGGTCGGCCGTGCCGCCTACCATGAGCCGTGGGAGATCCTTGGCCGCGCCGACGAGATGATATTCGGCGGCGGGCTTTCGCGCGACCCGTTCGAGGTCGTGGAGGCGATGCGCCCCTACATCGCCCGCCACCTGGCGGAAGGAGGGCGGCTCCACCAGATCACGCGGCACATGCTGGGCCTCTTCCACGGGCGCCCCGGCGCGCGGGCCTGGCGCAGGACCCTGTCGGAGCAGGGTACGCGCGACGGGGCGGGGCTCGGCGTGCTCGACGCCGCCCTGTCGCATGTGGCCCGTCAGGCGGCCTGAGCCTCATCCTTTCCGTCTGGCCCCTCCCACGGGAACCGGGTATCTGATCCGGGAACGGGGGGAAATGCGATGCCGGATCTTGCCACCTTACTGCCGATGCTGGCCATGCTTCTTGCGATCGGTGCCTTCGCGGGCGTGGTCGCCGGGCTTCTCGGCGTGGGGGGCGGGATCATCCTCGTACCGGCCTTCTACTACGCCTTCTCCTATCTCGGTTACGCCGGGGGCGAGCTGATGCAGGTCTGCCTCGCGACCTCGCTCGCCACGATCATCGTCACCTCGGTCCGGTCGGTCCTTGCCCATAACCGCAAGGGTGCGGTGGACTGGAACATCCTGAAGGGCTGGGCGCCCGGAATCGCGGTGGGCGCCATCCTTGGCGTTCTCGTCGTTGCCCAGCTGCGGACGCCGGCGCTTCAGGCGATCTTCGGCACGCTCGCCCTCGTCGTCGCGTGTTACCTCGGTCTCGGACGGTCCGACTGGCGGCTCGGCCAGACCATGCCCACGGGCGCGGTTCGCGCCGCCTTGTCGCCGGCCGTCGGGTTCCTCTCGGTCCTGATGGGGATCGGCGGCGGCAGCTTTGGCGTGCCGCTCATGAGCCTCTTCAACACGCCGATCCACCGCGCGGTCGCGACGGCGGCGGGTTTCGGCGTCGTCATCGCCGTCCCCTCGGTCATGGGCTTCCTCTTCGTCGATATCGCGTCGCCGCCGCCCTACACGCTCGGCGCGGTGAACCTGCCGGCCTTCGCGGTCATCATCGCCATGACGCTCATCACGACGCCTTGGGGCGTGCGGCTGGCACATGCGATGGACCCGAAGCCGCTGAAGCGTGTCTTTGCCGTTTTCCTCGCGGTGGTCGCGATCAACATGCTGCGGAAGGCCGCGGGCTACTGAAGCGCCGGCGCGTCGAGAGAAACGCGCAGCCGCTCCGCGGCGATGGCAGGATTACTCGGCCGCGTCCGGCGCGCCGACCCGGGCGGCCCGGCCGCCGCGGCGCTGGCGCAGAACTGGCGCGCGTGCCTTCAGCTCGGACATGATGCGGCGGCGTGACTCCGGAGCCATCCTGCTCCAAGCGGTGATCTCCTCGACCGTGCGGTAACAGCCGATGCAGATCCGCTCCACCGGGTGGATGGAGCAGATCTTTACGCAAGGACTCTCGATCTCGTCACGCTTCCAGATATCGTCTGTCATCGCCCGCGCCTCAAATGCCCGATCCGGTCGAGCATGCCCTGGAGGATATAGCCCGCCGCGACGTGGTCGATCACCTCGGAGCGACGCTTTCGCGACGTATCCGCCTCCAGAAGCGCCCTTTCGGCGGCGACGGTGGAAAGACGTTCGTCCCAGAAGCCGATCGGGATGTCCGTGAGGCGGGAGAGATTCCGCGCGAAGGCCCGGGTAGACTGGCAGCGCGGGCCTTCCGTTCCGTCCATGTTGCGCGGCAGGCCGAGGACGATCCCCCCGATCTCGCGCGCCCTCGCGATCTCCAGCAGCCGTTCGGCGTCCAGCGTGAATTTCTTGCGCCGGATGGTTTCCAGCGGCGTCGCGACCGACAGCATCCGGTCGGAGACCGCGACGCCGATCGTCTTTTCGCCAAGGTCGAGACCGGCGATCGCCCGGCCGGGCGGCAGCGCTGCGGCGAATTCCTCGGGTGTTTCGTGGATCACTCGGCGACTCCCGCCCGTTCCGCGGCCGCGCGCAGGGTGGCGAGGTCGGTTTCCCGCCCGGCGAACACGCCCTGAGCCTCCGTCCAGATCGCCTTGGCGCGCTCGGTCTCGCCGAGGACGCCAAGAGCGCCGATCAGCCGCGCCCATTCCTCGGCGGTTCCGCCTTCGGTCGCGAGCCGGTCGTTCAGACCCTCGACCATCGTCCGGATCATCGCCTGGCGGTCTTCCTCGCTCATGTCGTCCGCCGCCGCGACATCCGCCGCCGACGGCCCGCGGCCAGCGCCGGGCGGCGTGTAGTCCACACCGGCCAGCGCGGCGAGTTCGCTGATTTGTTCGGAGATCGGGGCGATCCAGGGCGCGTCCGCCGGTCCGTCCTCGAGGAGCCCGCGCCAGAACCCGAAGGCGAGGTCTGGCCGCCCGGTCTGGGCATGCATGAGACCGAGGTAGTAGCGCGCGGTCCCGTTCCTGGCGTCAAGCGCCAGCGCCGCCTCTGCGGCCGCCTCGGCCTCGGGCGAGACATAGCCGCCTGCGGCGAGAACCATGAGATCCGCAAGGGTCGCGCTGTCCTCCGCTGTCGCGGCGTCGCCCTTGACCTCGATGATCCGTTCCTGGGCAGCGATCGCGGCGTCGAAATTCCCGACCGCCGCCTCGTTGCGCGCAAGGAGTCCAAGGCCTTGCAGATCGTCGGGCCGCGTTGCCACGGCCGCGCGGAGTTTTTCCATGAGATCGGCAAATTGCGGGTCAACCTCGGGCAGGGGCCCCCGGAGCGCCGCGGCTTCCACCTGCGCCTCTGCCTGGCCGACACGCGCGGACCGCGCGGCTTCCGCCATCTCTTTCCGGCGTTCGATCGGCAGGTCCGGATAACCCGGCGCGCCGATCCGGAAGTAGAGCGCAAGGCCGCCCGCCACGACGACCGCCGCCATGACGGCCGAGAGGCCGATCGTCAGCGCGCGAGGTCCGGCCGCGGCGGCTTCGCCAGCGGCAAGCGCCTTGTCCGCCTCGAGAATTCGGCGGGATATCTCGGTCTTCGCTCGCTCGGCATCCTCCGCGCGGATCACGCCTCGGGCGAGGTCGCGGTCCACTTCCTTGAGCTGGTCGCGGTAGATTCGCAGGTCATAGGCAGCCGCAGGTTCCATGTCGCGCCCGCCCCGCAGCGCGGCGAGCACGAGGATTGCCGCGATCGCGGCGGAAAGCAGAGCGGCGAAAATCCAGAACAGCATGAGATCTCCCGTTGTCCGCCCTCATGTAAGCCTTCGCACGTTAGGGAAAAAGGCCAAATCCGGCCATCCACGACATCGCCGGGGGCCACGATGTCGCAGTCCGATCTGCGGCCATGTCGTATTTTGACCGATAGTGCCGCTGCCGCACCTGTCGAAAATCCGCTCCCGCGCCATTTAACGCGTCGGGTGGGGCGCCCGTGCGTCCCCGGGATTCGAGGCTGACCCATGAAACGATATTCCGTATTCGCCGTTGCCCGCGAGGCCATGCGCTTCCACACGGGCTGGGAACGGGCCTGGGCTTCGCCCGAGCCGAAGAAACGCTACGACGTCGTGATCGTCGGTGCGGGGGGCCACGGCCTCGCCACCGCCTATTACCTTGGCAAGAATCACGGCATCACGAATGTCGCCGTGATCGAGAAGGGCTGGCTTGGCGGCGGCAACACCGGCCGCAACACCACGATCATCCGGTCCAACTATCTCCAGGATCCGTCGGCAGCGATCTACGAAAAGGCTCGTGCGCTCTACGAGACGCTCTCTCAGGACCTGAACTACAACATCATGTTCTCGCCGCGCGGGCTCCTGATGCTCGCTCAGACCCATCACGAGGTCCGGGGCTACCGTCGCACGGTCTACGCCAACAATCTTCAGGGCGTGTCGACCGAGTGGATCGAGCCCGCCCGCGTGAAGGAGCTGGTGCCGATCATCAACATCGACGGCCCGCGCTACCCGGTTCTCGGTGCGCTCTACCAGGCGCGTGGCGGCACCGCGCGCCACGACGCCGTTGCATGGGGTTATGCGCGTGCCTGCTCCGCCATGGGGATGGACATCATCCAGCAGTGCGAAGTGACCGGCATCCGCACCACCGGCGGCAAGGTCACCGGCATCGAGACGAACAAGGGCGCGATCGAGTGCGGCAAGCTCGGCATCGTGGTCGCCGGCCATTCGTCGGTCCTCGCCGAAATGGCGGGCTTCCGGCTTCCGATCGAATCCCTCGCCCTCCAGGCGCTGGTTTCGGAACCGATCAAGCCCTGCATGGACGTCGTCGTGATGGCCAACACCGTGCACGGCTACATGAGCCAGTCCGACAAGGGCGAGATGGTGATCGGCGGCGGCACCGACGGGTTCAACAACTACACCCAGCGGGGCTCCTGGCACCACGTCGAGGAAACTGTCCGCGCCCTGATCGAGACCTTCCCGATGATCTCGCGGCTGAAGATGCTGCGCCAGTGGGGCGGCATCGTGGACATGACCGGCGACCGCTCGCCGATCCTGTCGAAGACGCCCGTCGGCAACATCTTCGTCAACTGCGGCTGGGGCACCGGCGGCTTCAAGGCGATCCCCGGCTCGGGCTGGGCGATGGCGGAGCTGATCGCCAAGGGCGAACCCGGACCGCTGGCGGCCGAATTTGGCCTGAACCGTTTCCGCGAAGGCCGCTTCATCGACGAAAGCGTCGCCGCGGGGGTGGCGCACTGATGGTGGCCCCCCGGACATCCCTGAAAAGAGGCGCATGACATGCTGACCCTCACCTGCCCCTATTGCGGCGTCGCCGCCGAGGAAACCGAACTCGCACCCGGCGGCGAAGCGCACCTGAAGCGCTTCGGCCCGGGCTCCACCGACGAGGAGTTCGAAGGCTACATGTTCGCCCGGAAGAACCCGAAGGGCGTGCATTTCGAACGCTGGCGCCATGCCTATGGCTGCGGGAAATGGTTCCTGGCCGCCCGCTGCACCGCGACGCTGGAGGTGTTCGGCACCTATCCCGCGCAGACCACCGAACCGCCTGCGGAGCTGCAGGCGAAGATCAAGGCCAAGCGCCCCGCCTGGGAGGGCTGGAAATGAGCACCCGTCTTGCCACCGGCGGCCGTCTGATCGACCGCGCCAAACCGATGTCCTTCACCTTCAACGGCCGCAAGCTGGGCGGCTATGAAGGCGACACGCTCGCGTCGGCACTTCTGGCCGAAGACGAGATGATGATCGGCCGTTCCTTCAAGTACCACCGTCCTCGCGGGGTCGTCGCCTCCGGCGCCGAGGAGCCGAACGGCGTTCTCGGCCTCGGTGAGGGCGGCCGGTTCGAGCCGAACCAGCGCGCGACGACGACCGAGCTTTTCGAGGGCGCGGTGACGCGCAGCCAGAACCACTGGCCGACGCTCGAACTCGACGTGGGCGCCATCAACGCGAAGTTGGCGCGCTTCCTGCCGGCGGGCTTCTACTACAAGATGTTCATGTACCCCCGGAGCTTCTGGAAGCACGTCTACGAGCCCTTCATCCGCCAGTCGGCGGGTCTGGGCCGTGTGCCGAAGGACCGTGACGAGGATCGCTACGAGCATACCTATGCCTTCGCCGACACGGTTGTCGTGGGCGGTGGTATCGCCGGCCTGACGGCCGCGCTCGCGGCAGCGAAGGCGGGCCAACGGGTCGTCCTCATCGAACAGACCGCCCACTGGGGTGGCCGCGCCGTCGTCGACGGCGTCGAGATCGAGGGAGAGGCCGCCGAAGCCTGGGTGAAGAAGGCCATCGAAGCCCTTGGCGCGATGGAGAATGTCACCCTCCGCACCCGCACCATGGCGTCGGGCCTCTATGACCACGGCTATCTTCTTGCCGAAGAGAAGATCTCGGATCACACCCCTGGCGACGGGCGGCCGAAGAAGCGGCTGTGGCGTATCCGTGCGGGTCGCATCATCACCGCGACCGGCGCGATCGAGCGTCCGCTGTCCTTCGCCGGCAACGACATCCCCGGTGTGCTGCTGGCCTCGGCCGTGCGCGACTACGTCGTGAACTGGGCCGTCTCGCCCGGCGATCGCACCGTGATCGTGACCAACAACGACGACGCCTACCGCACTGCGCTCGTCCTGCTCGACGTGGGCCTCGTCGTTCCCGCCGTGCTCGATGCGCGTCCCGAGGTGAAGGGCCCGCTGGCCGATGCGGTCCGCGCCCGTGGCGTCCGCGTGCTGGAAGGCCGCGGCATCGCCAAGGTCAAGGGCGGCCGCCGGGTCACCGGCGTTTCCATCTGCGCTCACGCGGGCGAAGGTTCCGAGATCGAGACGATCGCCTGTGACGCGGTCGCGATGTCGGGCGGCTGGTCTCCGGTCGTGCACCTCTGGTCGCACTGTGGCGGCAAGCTTCTGTGGGACGAGGCGCAGGCCATGTTCCGTCCCGACGCGTCGCGTCCAGCGACCGGTGCGGATGGCGAGGCCATGGTCGTCGCCGTCGGCTCCGCCAACGGCATACTGCGCGCCGACGAGGTTCTCGCCGACGCCCACAAGGCCGCTGGCGGCACCGGCGATGCGCCCAACGCCGCGGCCGAGGCCGAAGGCTCGATCCTGCCGGTCTGGATCATGCCGCAAGGGGCGGGCTACGCTCTGCGCATGAAGATGTGGCTCGACTACCAGAACGACGTGAAAGTGTCCGACGTGCAGCTTGCCGCGCGCGAGGGCTACGAAAGCGTCGAGCATACCAAGCGCTACACCACGCTCGGCATGGCCACGGATCAGGGGAAACTCAGCAACATCAACGGCCTCGCCGTTCTTTCTGATGCGCTGCATCGACCGATCCCGGCGACCGGCACGACGACCTTCCGTCCGCCGTACACGCCGATCACGATGGGTTCTATCGCCGGCGAGGCTCGGGGCGAGATCTTCCAGCCCCTGCGTCGCACGCCGATGCATGAGTGGCACGAAGCCCATGGCGCCTACTGGGAGCCGGTTGGCCTGTGGCGCCGTCCCTACTGCTTCATGCGTTCGGGCGAGGGCGTCGAGGACGCGGTCCGCCGCGAGGTCCGGAACACCCGGAATTCGCTGGGCCTCCTGGATGCCTCGACGCTCGGCAAGATCCTCGTGAAGGGGCCTGACGCGGGCAAGTTCCTCGACATGCTCTACACGAACGTCATGTCGACGCTTCCCGTGGGCAAGTGCCGCTACGGCCTGATGTGCACGGAGAACGGCTTCCTCACCGACGACGGCGTGGTCGTGCGCATTTCCGAAGACAGCTGGCTCTGCCACACGACCTCGGGTGGCGCGGATCGTATCCATGGCCACATGGAAGACTGGCTGCAGTGCGAATGGTGGGACTGGAAAGTCTACACCGCCAACCTGACCGAGCAGTACGCCCAGGTGGCCGTCGTGGGTCCGAACGCCCGCAAGCTTCTGGAGAAGCTGGGTGGCATGGACGTGTCCAAGGACGCCATGCCGTTCATGACCTGGGCCGAGGGCACTCTGGGCGGCTTCCGCGCGCGGGTCTTCCGGATCTCGTTCTCGGGCGAACTGTCCTACGAGATCGCCGTCCCCGCCTCTGAAGGCCTCGCCTTCTGGGAGAAGCTGATGGAGGCCGGCCAGGAGTTCGGCGTGATGCCCTATGGCACCGAGGCTCTGCACATCATGCGGGCCGAGAAGGGCTTCATCATGATCGGCGACGAAACCGACGGCACCGTGATCCCGCAGGATCTGGGGCTCGGTTGGGCGATCTCGAAGAAGAAGCCCGACTACCTCGGCAAGCGCGCGCAGGAACGTTCGTTCCTCGCCGATCCGGAGCGGTGGCAACTCGTCGGTCTCGAGACGCTCGACGGCTCGGTCATTCCGGACGGCGCTTATGCCGTCGCGCCGGGGACGAACGCCAACGGGCAGAGGAACGTGCAGGGCCGCGTCACCTCGACCTACCACTCGCCGACGCTCGACAAGGGCATCGCCATGGGTCTGGTCCGTCGCGGGCCGGAGCGCATGGGTGAAGTGATCGAGTTCCCGACCGATGGCGGCCGGGTGGTCAAGGCCCGAATCGTAAGCCCGGTGTTCTACGACCCGGAAGGGGAGAAGCAGAATGTCTAACGCCGTCAGCGCCCTGAACGGGGAAGTTCACAAGGGTTTCGCCGAGGTCGCGGAAGCTGGCCTGCAGGGCATGATCACGCTCCGCGGCGATCTTTCCTCGGCCAAGCTGAAAAAGGCCGTGAAGGATGCCACCGGCTGCGACGTTCCGGCGACGCGCCGGATCGTCATGGCGGGCGACAAGGCCGTGGGCTGGATGTCGCCGGACGAGTTGCTGTTGCTCGTGCCCTACGCCGAAGCCGCGGCGACCGTCGCCTCGGTCGAGGCCGCGCTCGCGGGTGAACATGCGCTCGTCGCCGACGTCTCCGACGCCCGCGTGACGATCCGCATCCGCGGCGAGAAGGCGGCCGAGGTGCTGATGAAGCTTTGCCCGGTGGACTTCCCCTCGCTTGCCGAGGGCGAGCTTCGCCGCACCCGCGCCGCGCAGGTCGCCGCCGCTCTCTGGCGGTCGGGACCCGAGGAGTTCACGCTGGTCTCCTTCCGCTCGGTGGCGGGCTACGTCATGGGGCTTCTCGAGCACTCCGCGCGGTCGGGTTCCGAGATCTTCACGGCCTGAACGCAACGCGTTTTCCGAAATGAGGGGCCTGCCGCCGGATGAACCCTGCGGTAGGCCCCAACTGTGTCCGGACCCCGGCACGGGGCCTTGACCTTCCCCTCTGTCGGGCTCTTATTGCCCCATGACATTCTCCTTAGCGCGAAAGGAATGACCTATGGCCTTCACACTTCCCGACCTTCCCTACGCCCATGACGCTCTCGCCTCGCTGGGCATGTCGAAGGAAACCCTCGAGTATCACCACGACCTGCACCACAAGGCCTATGTCGACAACGGCAACAAGCTGATCGCCGGCACCGAGTGGGAGGGCAAGTCGCTCGAAGACATCATCACCGGCACCTACCAGGCCGGCGCGGTGGCCCAGAACGGCATTTTCAACAACGCCTCGCAGCACTGGAACCACAACCAGTTCTGGGAAATGATGGGGCCGGGTGAAGACAAGAAAATGCCGGGCGAGCTCGAAAAGGCGCTGACCGAAGCCTTTGGTTCGGTGGCGAAATTCAAGGAAGACTTCGCCGCCGCCGGCGCCGGGCAATTCGGGTCGGGCTGGGCCTGGCTCGTCAAGGACAAGGACGGTTCGCTCAAGGTGACGAAGACCGAGAACGGGGTGAACCCGCTCTGCTTCGGCCAGACCGCGCTCCTGGGCTGCGACGTGTGGGAGCACAGCTACTACATCGACTTCCGCAACAAGCGTCCGGCCTATCTTACGAACTTCCTCGACAAGCTCGTGAACTGGGAAAACGTCGCGTCGCGTCTCTGACGCTTACGAGGCGGCGGCCGGGGCGGTGCCCCGGCCATTGCATCTCTCGCCGCCGCGGTCCCCGGGCCGCGGCGGCTCGGGTTTGAGGGGCTGGAAAATGCGGGAGCCGGTGAAGGGTCTCTGGGCGATGGTCGCGGCCTCGACGATTTGGGGCCTGTCACCGCTCTACTACAAGCTTCTCGCCGCCGTTCCGCCGCTTGAAGTCCTCAGCCACCGCACGCTCTGGTCCGCTTTGATCTTCAGTTCGGTCCTTGCCTTCCAGGGACGGCTTTCGCAGCTTCCCACGGTCCTGAAGGGCAGGGCGTTCGTCCTCACCGCCTTCGCGGCCATGATGATCTCAGCCAACTGGTTTCTGTTCATCCTGTCGATCCAGATCGGACGGGCGACGGAGGCGAGCCTCGGGTATTACATCTTCCCGCTCGTCGCTGTGGTCATCGGCGTCGCGGCCTTCGGGGAAAGGCTGCGCCCCGCGCAAGGGCTCGCAGTCCTGCTTGCCGCGTTGGCCGTGGCACTCCTGACGTGGGGTCTGGGTGCGGCGCCGTGGATCGCGCTGATGATCGCGGGCACCTTCGGGCTTTACGGCCTTTTCAAGAAGCGCCTGGCCGCCGGCCCCGTGCTGTCCGTCACGGCCGAGGTATTGGTGCTCGTGCCCGCCGCCGCCGTCTGGCTTTTCGGGATCCATTCGGGCCTCTGGGCCGAGGGGCGGCCCGGGGCTTTCTTCGGCCATGACCTGCGCGCGAGCCTTCTGCTGGCGGTCTCGGGCGTTCTGACGGCCGGGCCGCTCATTCTCTTTTCCTACGCCTCGAGGCGCGTCCGGCTCGCGACCGTGGGTCTTGTCCAGTACATCAACCCGACGCTTCAGTTCGGCTGCGCTACGCTCGTCTTCGCCGAGCCTTTCACGAATTGGCATGGGTCGGCCTTCGGGATCATCTGGGCGGCGCTGGCGCTTTATTCCTGGTCGAGTCTCTCTCAGGAAAGAGCGGCGCGGAGGCTCGCCTCGAGTGTCGGGACGTCCGGCACCGCGGTCAGGAACCCGGCAAGCGACGGTTCCGCGAAGCCCTCCGCCACGATCTGATCGAACGCGGCCAGCAGGGGCGCCCAGTAACCTTCCGTGTTCAAAAGCAGGATGGGCTTCGCGTGCAGCCCGAGCTGTCGCCAGGTCACGACCTCGAACAGTTCGTCGAGCGAGCCCGCGCCGCCGGGCAGGACGACGACCGCGTCCGAGTTCATGAACATGACCTTCTTGCGTTCGTGCATCGTCTCGGTGACGACGAAGGTGGACAGGTCCCTCTTTCCGACCTCCTTTGCGAGGAGATGGGTGGGGATCACGCCCATGGTGGCGCCCCCCGCGGCCTGCGTGGCGCGTGCGACCTCGCCCATGAGGCCGACGTCTCCGGCGCCGTAGACCAGCCGCCATCCGTTCGCGGCGAGCATCCTGCCCGTTGCGGCGGCGTCGGACGCGTAGGTGGGGCGGCGGCCGGGGCGCGAACCGCAGTACACGCAGACGGATTTCGGGCTATCGGTCATGACCACCTCGCGCAGGGTTTCTTTGACCGGTGATAACGGCGTTGCTATGGTCGCTCAAGCATGGGAACTGGCGCGCCGGAAGACGAAGAGCCGCGCCCTGGGGGAAGAATATGTCGAGCGAAGAGACGACGCCGAGCGCGGCGAAACTGGGCGCCGGAAAGTTCGCCGTGGGCGCGGGCGCGCTGTTTGCTGTCGCGGTCGTGGTCTGGTGGCTGGTGTTTGGCGGCCGTCCCGTGGAAGAGTCTGTCGTTCCCTTGCCGACGGAACCGGCGACGGAAACCGCAACCGCCCCGGCAGTTGAAGCTCCCGAACCGACGGCGGCCGCTCCGGAAACCGTCGCTGAGCCGGAGACCTCCGCCTCGGTTCCCGAGACGACGGCGGCCCCGGCCCAGCCCGAACCGGCACCCGCACCGGCGGCGATGCCGGCTGCCCCGACATTTGACACCGTGCGTTCCGAGGCGGACGGGTCGACCCTCGTCGCGGGCAAGGCAGCACCCGGGGCGGAGGTCCGCGTTCTCGTCGACATGGCCGAAGCGGCGCGCGTCAAGGCGGACGGGCGGGGCGCCTTCGCAGCCCTGTTCGATCTTGAGCCGAGCGCCCGGCCGCGCGTGCTTTCGCTGGTCGCGGTCTCGCCGGATGGTGGCGAAACCACTTCGGGGCAGACTGTCATCCTCACCCCGCGTCCCGAGGCCGTCGCAGCGGCAGAAGCGCCGGATGCGCCGGAAGTCGCGGCCGCGCCCGAAGCGACGGCCTCGGTCGAAACCGGAGAGATTGCCGCGGGACCAGCGGCCTCGGCGGGTTCTGCGCCCACGGCCCTCGTTCTCGACGATTCGGGGGTCCATCTTCTTGCTCCGGCAGAAGCGCCCGCGAACCTCATCATCGACACGATCGCCTATGACGCCGAGGGTGCCGTGCGGATTTCGGGCCGCGCCGCCGACGGTGTGGAAGCTGGCGCCGTGCGCCTTTATGTCGACAACCTGCTCGTGGATACGGTGGATCTCGGAACGGGCGGAGCGTGGGAATCTTCGCTGCCGGGCGTTGGGGCCGGCATCTACACGCTGCGCGCCGACCAGATCGATGACGCGGGCAAGGTCGTCTCGCGCTTCGAAACACCCTTCAAGCGCGAGGCGCCGGACGTGATCGTGGCGACGGCCGCGGCGATCTCGCCTGCGGGGGCGCCCGCCCCGGCGCCCGACTCCGCCGCAGTCGCGAGCGGCGCCGCAACGACGGACCAAGGGGCTCCCACGACAGAGTCGACGACTGCGGAAGTTGCCACGGGCGCCGTTGGGGCGAAGCCGGAGGAGCCTGTCGGGGCTGTCGCCGCAACCGGCGAAACCGCGGCGGCAGCCGTGACCGGCGGGGAAACGGCGTCGCCGACGCGCGCCACCCTGGTTACGGTGCAGCCGGGGTTCACGCTCTGGGGGATCGCGACGGAGACCTACGGCTCGGGCTTCCTCTACGTCCGCGTCTACGAGGCGAACAAGGACCAGATCCGCGACCCCGATCTGATCTATCCGGGACAGGTCTTCACCGTACCCGAGTGACGTAGCGGACCCGTTCGCCGCCTCTGGCCAATACCGTGCGCCTGCCCTAGGTAGGGCGCACAGGAGGCCCTCTCATGGCAAGGACGACAACGACCAGCGCGGCTAGCGAAATTCGCAGGAGCGGGTGGCACACGATCCGCTCGGTCGCGCCCTATCTCTGGCCCGAGGATCAGCCTTGGGTGAAGCGGCGCGTCGTCCTGGCGATGGTGGCGCTGGTTCTGGCCAAGGTCGTCTCGGTCTCCACGCCGGCTATCTACAAGGCTGCGGTCGACCGTCTGGGCGGCGATGACCCCAGCACCGGAATGCTGCTCGCGCTCACTGCGGTCGGCCTTACCGTCGCCTACGGGGTGGCCCGGCTGATGACCGTCGGGTTCGGGGAATTGCGCGACGCGCTCTTCGTCCGGGTCGCGCAGCGTGCGCTCCGGAAACTCGCGCTCGAGACGTTCACGCATATCCACCGCCTGTCGATGCGGTTCCACATCACGCGCAAGACGGGCGGTCTGTCGCGCGTGATCGAACGGGGCGTGAAGGGCGTCGAATTCCTTCTGCGGTTCATGCTGTTCTCTGTGGGTCCGCTCATTCTCGAACTGACGATGGTCGCGATCATCTTCTGGGCGGTCTTCGGGTTCTGGTACATGGCGGCGGTCGTCGTGACGATCTCGGCCTATGTAACCTTCACCTTCAAGGTCACCGAGTGGCGGGTGCAGATCCGCCGCCAGATGAACGCGCAGGATACGGACGCAAACCAGAAGGCGATCGACAGCCTCCTGAACTTCGAGACCGTGAAGTATTTCGGGGCCGAACGCCGCGAAGCCGAGCGTTACGACGCCGCGATGGCCGGCTACGAGAAGGCCGCCGTCCTGACCGGCTATTCGCTGAGCTTCCTCAACTTCGGGCAGTCGCTTCTGATCACCGCGGGGCTTGTCACGGTGATGGTCATGGCCGCGATGGGGGTGCAGGCCGGGACGCTGACCGTGGGCGATTTCGTCATGGTCAACGCCTACATGATCCAGATCACGATGCCGTTGAACTTCCTTGGCACGGTCTATCGCGAAATCCGGCAGGCGCTCGTCGACATGGGCGAGATGTTCGAACTCCTGTCGCAGCCGGCCGAGGTCACGGACAAGCCGGGCGCGCCGGATCTCGCAGTGCGGGGCGGCGAGGTGGAGCTCGACAATGTCTCCTTCGGCTACGATGCCAACCGGCCGATCCTGAAAGGGGTGAGCCTCAAGGTCGGCGCGGGGCAGAGCGTGGCGATCGTCGGTCCCTCCGGCTCCGGCAAGTCGACGATCGGACGGCTTCTCTTCCGTTTCTACGACGTGACCGGGGGCGCGCTGAGGATCGACGGACAGGATCTGCGCGACATCACGCAGGACAGTCTGCATGCGCAGATCGGCGTCGTGCCGCAGGACACGGTCCTGTTCAATGACACCGTGGGTTACAACATCGCCTACGGCCGCCCGGACGCCAGGCCGGAAGAGATCGTTGCCGCGGCCCGGGCGGCGAAGATCCACGATTTCATCATGTCGCTGCCGGAGGGTTATGAAACCAAGGTCGGCGAACGCGGGCTGAAGCTTTCCGGGGGCGAAAAGCAGCGCGTGGGGATCGCGCGGACGATCCTCAAGGACCCGCCGATCCTCCTGCTGGACGAGGCGACCTCGGCGCTCGACACGCAGACCGAACGCGACATCCAGGAAAGCCTGAAGGCCATGGGCGAGGGCCGCACGGTCATCACCATCGCGCACCGGCTTTCCACCATCGCCGACGCGGACCGGATCGTGGTTCTCGAGAACGGCCGGATCGTCGAGGAGGGGCGGCACGAGGAACTCCTCGCGCATCGCGGACGCTACGCGAAGATGTGGGCCCGCCAGTCCGCCGAGGAAGAGGAGACCGAGGGTGCGCCGCGCCTGGTCAGCGTCATCGGCGGCACCGAGGCCGAGGAGATCACGGACCTGCCAAAGGACGGCAAGTGGCGCTGGACGCCCCGAGGATGAGACGCCCTACCAAGCTCGCTATTCCGCGGCCTTGAGCCCCGAGGGCGGCTTTGTCCCGTCCCCGTCTTCGCCACTGCCGCGCGCCTCGGCCTCTGCCTCCGCCTGCAACTCGCTCCCATGCGGGCGAGGCTCGGCCTCCGGCTCGGTCCAGAGGATCTCCGGCCCCTTGACCCGCATCGCGGCTTTCCCCAGCGCGATATCCCGCGCCGCCCGGCTGTCCTTGCCAAGCGACAACGCGGAAAGGCGCGCCGCCGTCCGGTAGGCGCCCGTCGCCGCCCAGACGCGCAGCGCCAGAAGCGAGGGCGTAAGCACCAGCGTCAGGACCGTCGCGATGCCCAGCCCGAAGACCACGGCGGTCGCGAGTTGCTTCCACCAGAGCGCGGTCGGGCTGTTGATCGAGTAACCGCCGTTGATGAAGTCGAGCGACAGGCCGAACATCATGGGCGCAAGACCTGCCATCGTCGTGATCGTCGTCAGAAGGACCGGACGGATCCGCGCTTCGGCGGTCCGGGTGATCGCCTCGGTCCTGGGCATGTATTGGCTGAGTTCCTGGTAGGTGTCGATCAGCACGATGTTGTTGTTTACCACGATCCCGGCGAGCGCGACGATCCCCACGCCGGTCATGATGATCGAGAATGTCTGGTCCATCACCAGCATCCCAATCAGGACGCCCGTGGTGGACAGGACGACCGCAAGAAGCACGAGGACCGAGTTGTAGAAGGAATTGAACTGCGCCAGCAGGATCACGAACATGAGGCCGAGCGCGCCGGCGAAGGCCTTCATCAGGAAGGCGCCCGATTCCGCCTGTTCCTCCTGATCGCCGGTGAATTCCCAGTCCACGCCCGCCGGAAGGGGATCTTCCGTCTCGAGCCATTCGGTCAGGGCGGCGATCCGTTCGTTGCCGTTGATCGGCACGACGCCCAGCCCCTCGGCGGCGGCCCGTTCGCGCGCGGCTTCCATGGGCAGGACGGCCACGGTCGTGCCCTCCGCATCGGTCAGTCGCGTGAGCCCCGCAGCCACGTCCGCCTTGACGTCGTAGTAGCGGGTCTGGTCAACCCGGTCGATCCGGCCGAGTTTCTGGACGGGTTGCCGCGTGATGAAGTTCGCAAGTGGAACCAGCCCTTCGGACGTCCTGAGCTTCAGCGTGTCGAGGGTCGAAAGGACGCGGTCTTTTTCCGGCAGGCGCACCCGGATCTCGATCTCCTCGTCCGAGCTTTCGACCCGCATCGTGTCGAGGAGGAGCCCGCGCGTGACCAGCTGGACCATGCCGCCCACGGTCGCCACGTCCGCGCCGAAACGCCCTGCCTTTTCCACGTCGACGTCGATTTGCCAGTCGATGCCGGGAAGGGGCCGCGTGTCTTCGATGGCGAAGACGCCGTCCATCGTGCGCAAATGCGCGTTCACCGCTTCCACCCCACCCTCGAGCGCGGTGAAATCGTCGCCCTTGAGCCGCAGGTGAATGGGCTTGCCCGAAGACGGCCCGCGCGCGGCGCTCAGCGCCTCCACCTTGACGCCCGGCAGGGCCTCGAGCTTCGCCATCACCCGGTCGAGCACGAGGTCGCCGTCGAGTTCGGGATCGTTCTTGCGGCTCTCCCATGGCTGCATCTCGATCTGGATCTGGCCGACCGTGTCCAGGGGCGATTGCGCGCCGCCGGTGTTCTGGTTGAGCCCGCCGGTGCCGGCAAAGGCGAAGACGGAATCTATCCCCTCGGTTCCCAGGACGATCTGTTCCGCCTCGGCCAGAAGGGCGTCTTTTTCCGCCAGCGACAGGTTGCCCCGCGCGCGGACGTAGACGATCGCCTGCTCGGTCTCGGATTCGACGAAGAACTCGGTGCCACGGTTGTTCGCGCCGTAGATCATGAAGACGGTGACGACGAAGCCCCCGACCGCGGCGATCGTGACGAGCGGCATGATCGGGTTTCCGGCGATCAGGTGGATCAGCCAGCCGAAGGGGCTGCGCCTGTAGCCCGCCTGGACCTGCTTTGCGCGTCGCTCGATCTTGGCCGCGTTCAGCGTGACCGAAGCCGACACCGCAGCCAGCAGGAACAGCGCGATGCCAGGCAGCGAGGCCGCGAAGCCGCCCGTCGATCGGGTTCCCGACAGGTAGCCCGGATTGAGCGTCAGCATCGCACCGAGGAACAGGAGCGCGAGCGCCAAGACGACGAGGCCCGCGCGTACGGGCCAGGGCAGGGGCTTCAGCGCGTCCGAGGCGTGCTCGACGCGCCGGCTGAACCGTCCCGCGACGCCGCCCATGACCGGCAGGTAGATGAGCGCGACGACGAGCGAGGCCGATAGCACGAAGATCAGCGTCACGGGCAGCATGCCCATGAACTCTCCCGGCACGCCGGGCCAGAAGAGCATGGGCAGGAAGGCGCAGAGCGTCGTCGCGGTGGAGGAAACGACCGGCCAGAACATGCGCTTGGCCGCTTCGACATAGGCGCGCATCGGGCCGGAACCCTCGCGGATGCGCTTGTCGGCATACTCCACGATCACGATGGCACCGTCGACCAGCATCCCCACGGCGAGGATCAGCCCGAACATCACGATGTTCGAGATCGGGATGCCCATGACCGCCAGAAGCGCGAAGGTCAGAAGGAAAGAGGTCGGGATCGATATGCCGACCAGCAGCGCCGAGCGCGTCCCGAGCGTCGCCAGCACGACGATCATAACCAGCGCGATCGCGGTCAGCACCGAACCTTCGAGCTGGCTCACCATCGATCCCACGGTCCTGGACTGGTCGAGCGAGGTGCCCACGCCGACCGCCGCGCGCAGGTCTTGCGGCCAGTCCTCCTGCGCCTCCGCGAGTGTCTGCTTCACGAGATCGGCGGTGTCGATGATGTTGTAGCCCTTCCGTTTCACCACCTGGATGGCGACGGTCGTCTCTCCGTTGAAGCGTGCCGTGCCGGTCCTGTCCTCGAAGGTGAGCCGGATATCCGCGAGATCGCCCAGCGTCACGACGCGGTCGCCGTTCTTCTTCACCGGCAGTTCGTAGACGTCACGGGGTCTGTCGAAGGAGGAAGGGATCTTGACAGAGAACGCGCCGGTCGCGGTTTCGACCTCGCCCGCGGCGATGAGCTGGTTGTTGTTCCTGACGACGGAAATGAGCTCCCCCGCCGTCACGTTGTAGGCTTCGAGCCTCAGGGGATCGATCACGACCTCGAGCATCTCGTCGCGATGCCCTGCCAGCGCGGCCTCCAGCACGGGTTCCAGGGCCTCCAGCCTGTCCTGGAGGTCCTTGGCAAGCCGCAGGAGAGTGCGTTCCGGCACCGGGCCCGAGAGGTTCACGACGATGATCGGGAATTCGGAAAAGTTGATCTCGTTGATCGAATACCGTTCGGCGCCCTCGGGAAACTTCGCCTCGGCCCGGTTCATGGCGTCGCGGACGTCTGCGATGACCTTCGTCTTGTCCCAGCCGAATTCGAATTCCAGCGCGACGCCGCCATAGCCCTCGGCCGCGGTGCCGGAGATGGTCTTCAGCCCGTCGAGGTCGGAAAGCTCCGTCTCCATGACCTTGACGAGCAGCTTCTCGCTGTCCTCGGCGGAAATCCCGGGGAAGGGGACGGAAACGAAGAGCGCCGGGATCTCGATGTCAGGCTCGCCCTCTTTCGGAAGGCCCGTGTACGCCACGAGCCCCGCGATGATGGACATCGCGATGAAGGCGAGAACCATCCGCGCACGGGACGCGGCCCAGTCGACGAGGCCCGTCATCAGCCCGGTTCCCTGTAGGTGACCGCGACTGGCACGCCCTCGGTCACGTATTCCTGCCCGACGACGATGACCTCCGCCTCCTCCGGCAGGCCGCCGACCCAGACGCCCTCCGCCGTGTCGCGCAGGATTTCGACGGGCGCGAAGCCGGCGCGGCCCGCGTCCACCGTGCGCACGCCTAGCCGTCCCTCGTCGTCGAGTGTCAGCGCCGAGGACGGCAGAAGATGCGCCAAGCCGCCTTCGGCGGATATCAGGATCTCGGCGGTCTGGCCGTCGCGGATCGAGAGGTCGGGGTTCGCGACCTCGACCTCGACGCGGAAGGTCCGCGTGTTCGGATCGGCTGCGCGGGACAGGAACGTGACCCTTCCCACGACTTCCTTGCCCGTGACGAGCCGCGCGCCCGCCATCGCCCCGAGCGTCACACGGTCAACCTCGGTCTCCGGAACGAAGCCCACCAGCTTGATGGGGTCCAGCGCGACGACCGTCGCGCAAAGCCCTCCCGCCGAAAGAAGCGCGCCGGTCTCCGCCGCGTCGGTTTCGAGGAAACCGGCGAAGGGCGCCGCGATGCGCGTGCGCTCCATCTCCGTCAGCGCGGCCTCGACAGCGGCCTCCGCGGCGCGAAGCGTCGCCTCGGCGGACCGAACGCCGGCCCGGGCCGAAACCAGAGACGCTTCCGCCCCCGCGACGCGCGCGTCGGAGGCAAACCCGCCCTCCGACAGCCGCTCCGCCGCGTTCGCGTTTATCTGGGCTTCGACAACCCGCGCGCGCGCCTCTTCCAGACGGGCTTCGGCCTCGGGCAACCGCGCTTCGGCTTCCGCAAGCGCGGCGGGCCGCGTGCCCGGGTCGATTGCGCAAAGAGGATCACCCTCTGCCACTTTCGCGCCGCGCCGCAGGGGCGAGGAGATGACCTTGCCGCCTGTCTCTGCCCGCACCTCGACCTGACGCGCGGCTTCCGTCTCTCCGCGCAGAAGGACGGCGCTGTCAATGGACTGGGCGCGGCTTCTGATCGCCACGACCGACACGGCGGGCGCTTCGGCTTCGGTCGTCACCGGGGCTTCCGCCGTTTCCGGCGCTGCTTCGCTCGCGGGCGCTTCACGCGCCGCGAATACGAGCAGCCGGTCGCGTTCGAAGACGAGGAGGTAGAGCGTGGCCATGACCAGCGCCGCGGTGATAAGGGGTAGAACTCGCATCGTCGACCTCGCGCGGCGCCGCTTCTGGCGCCAGGGAACCTGTGGAGAACCTATACCGCGCGCCCGAGACCGCAAGGTTTCCCTTGCTTCCCGGCCCCACGGCAAGCTCGCGCGCAGGTTTCGGCGGCGGGCTTGGCAAGCGCCGGCGCTTGCGTGTAAGACGGGCGCGAAATCGGGGACGTGTTCTCCAGAACGGGGGCAGGCGTGAGCAACAACGACAGCTTCATCGACGAGGTGACCGAAGAGGTCCGCCGCGACCGGCTCTTCGCGCTGATGCGGAAATACGGCTGGATCGGCATCCTCATCGTCGTCCTGATCGTTGGCGGCGCGGCCTTCAACGAATGGCGCAAGGCCCGGGCCACAAGCGAGGCGCAGGCATTTGGTGACGCCGTGATGGCCGCGATGCAATCCGATGACTCGGCGTCGGCGCTTGCTGCCGTTCCCGCCGAGGGAGACCAACGCGCGGTTCTCGACCTGCTCGGCTCTGCAGCGGCGCTGGAGGCTGACGACCGCGATGCGGCGCTTGCGAAGCTGGCCGAGATCGCCGCGGACCCGGCGCTTCCCGCGAGCTACCGCCAGCTTGCGCAGCTGAAATCCGTGCTGATCGCTGGCGCTTCGATGCCAGCGGCTGACCGCGACGCGATCCTCGCGACGCTTTCCGCGCCGGGTGCGCCTTACCGTGCCCTTGCGCTGGAACAGCAGGCGCTTGCGCTCGTCGAGGCCGGCGAAACGGAGGCCGCGATCGCGGCGCTGCGCGCGCTGCTGGAAGAGCCCGATCTAACGGCGGGCTTGCAAGCGCGCGTCACACAGTTGATTGTGGCCCTGGGTGGAGAAACCGAGGCTGGCTGAGGCGCTCGGGCGGCCCGGCAGAAGAGGGGCAGAGGCAGTGAGACTTTCCCACGGCGTTTCCGTATTCGCGGTTCTGGCGGTCCTCGCGGGCTGCGGCGAAAAGGAACCGATCCTCGAAGGCGAACGCATCAGCGTCCGCGCCGGTCTTGGCGGCCCGACGCTCGCGGAAACGCGCGAGGCGCAGGCGCCGCGCGAGGTGCCGCTGTCCCTTCCGGCAGCGCAGGTCAACGCCAACTGGACCCACCGGGGCGGAAACGCGGCGCATCGTCTCGTGCATCCCGCGCTCTCTGCCCCGCAGGACGCCGTTTTCAGCGCCAATATCGGGCAGGGCAACAGCCGCCGGTTCCGCATCACCGCCGACCCCGTCGTGGAGGGCGGCAGCGTCTTCACCCTCGACAGCCGCGCGCTCGTGACCGCCACGGGCACGAATGGCGCGACGCTCTGGCAGGCCGACCTGACGCCACCCTCCGACCGCTCCGACGACGCTTCGGGCGGCGGCATCGCGGTGGACGACGGCAAGGTCTTCGTGACGACGGGCTTCGGTGAACTGGTCGCTCTCGATGCGGCAAGCGGCGCCGTTCTTTGGCGGCAGAATTTCGACGCCGGCGTCGGCGGCGCGCCCGCCGTGGCTGGCGGCATCGTCTACGCGGTCGCGCGCGACAGCTCCGCGTGGGCCATCCGGGCAACCGATGGCCGCGTCCTGTGGCAACTTCCCGGCATGCCCGCACCGGCCGGCGTCTCCGGCGTCTCTGCCCCGGCGGTCACCGACGGACTCGTGATCTTCCCGTTCCCATCGGGCGAACTCATCGCCGCCAACCGCGAGGACGGAACGCGCGCATGGCTCGCCCAGGTCGCCGGATCCCGCGGGGGGCGGGCCTATGCGACCTTCACCGACCTGACCGGCGATCCGGTCGTGGACGGCAAGACGGTTTATGCAGGCTCGTCCGCTGGGCGCGTCGCTGCATTCGACATCGACACCGGCCGCCGGATCTGGTCCGCGACCGAAGGTGCGGTGAGCCCGGTCTGGCCGGTGGGTGGCGCGATCTTCCTCGTGTCGGACGAAGCGCGCCTGATCCGGCTCGACGCGGCGACTGGCAAGGTGGTCTGGGCGGTCGAACTTCCCTACTTCGTCAAGCAGAAGATCAAGCGCCAGAAGGCGATCGTGGCGAGCTTCGGCCCGATCCTTGCCGGTGGCCGGCTCTACATCGCCTCGACTGACGAAAAGCTTCGGTCCTTCGATCCGGTATCGGGGGCGTTGATCACCGAATACGACCTCCCCGGCGGCGCGGCCTCCGCGCCCGTGGTCGCGGGCGGGACGCTTTACATCGTTTCCGGGAAAGGCCAGCTTCTCGCTTTCCGTTGAGGGCAAACCCGTGTAAGGGGACGCCTTCAACGTCAGCCGGACTCTGCCCATGACCTTCTCGCTCGCCATCGTCGGTCGCCCCAATGTCGGGAAATCGACGCTGTTCAATCGCCTCGTCGGCCGGCGGCTTGCGCTGGTGGATGACCAGCCCGGCGTGACGCGCGACCTGCGTGAAGGCGAGGCGCGCCTTGGCGACCTCCGTTTCACGGCGATCGATACGGCCGGTCTTGAACTTGTCGACGACGAGAGCCTTCAGGGCCGGATGCGGCGGCTGACGGAACGCGCCGTGGACATGGCCGATGTCTGCCTGTTCGTCATCGACGCCCGCGCGGGCGTCACGCCGGCGGACGAGATCTTCGCCGACATCCTGAGGAAACGCGCGCGCCACGTGATCCTTGCCGCCAACAAGGCGGAGGGTCATGCAGGCGACGCAGGCGCGACCGAAGCCTGGAGCCTTGGCCTCGGTGAACCGCTGCGCATCTCCGCCGAGCATGGCGAGGGGATGGACGATCTTTATCGCGCCCTTCTTCCGCTCGCCGATGCGTTCGAGGAGCGCGCGAAAGAGGAAGCCCCCGAGACTGACGTGGCTGTGGCAGAGGATGGCGAAGGCGAAACGCCGGTTCCCACGCGCGCCAAGCCGCTCCAGATCGCGGTGATCGGACGCCCGAACGCGGGCAAGTCCACGCTCATCAACAAGATCCTCGGCGAGGACCGGCTGTTGACGGGCCCCGAGGCCGGGATCACCCGTGACGCGATCTCGGTGACGGCCGACTACATGGGCACGCCCATGCGGATCTTTGACACCGCCGGGATGCGCAAGCGCGCCAAGGTGACCGACAAGGTCGAAAAGCTTTCCGTCGCCGACGCGCTGCGCGCAGTGCGCTTCGCCGAGGTAGTCGTCGTGCTTCTCGATGTCGAGGTGCCGTTCGAACAGCAGGACCTGAGGATCGCGGACTTCGCCGAAACCGAGGGGCGGGCCGTCGTCGTCGCCGCGAACAAGTGGGACCTCGAAGAGGACAAGCCCGAGAAACTGAAGGAGCTGCGCGAGGCGTTCGAACGGCTCCTGCCGCAGCTCAGGGGCGCGCCGCTTGTGACCGTCTCGGCCAAGACCGGGAAGGGCCTCGACCGGCTCCACGCCGCGATCCTGAAGGCCTATGACGTCTGGAACAGGCGCATCTCCACCGCCAAGCTGAACCAGTGGCTCGGCACGATGACCGAGGCGCACCCGCCGCCGGCTCCCGGCGGCCGCCGGATCAAGCTGCGCTACATGACGCAGGTCAAGACGCGTCCCCCGGCGTTCGTCGTCATGGCGACCCATACCGACAAGATCCCGGAAAGCTACCTGCGCTACCTCATCAACGGGCTGCGGGAATCCTTCGACATGCCCGGTACGCCGATCCGGCTCACCTTGCGCGACCAGGGGGCCAAGAACCCCTACAAGGACCGCAAGAAATCCACGCCGTCGCGGCTGCGAAAGCACGTCGAGGCTAAGAAGGGAAAGCCCGCGAAGGGTTGATCCGTCAGGCGAGCGCCGCGCGACGTGCGGCGCCGACCATGAGGATGATCCCTGCGAGGCACACGACCGGCACCACCAGTCCTTCGCCCGCATTGGCCACGATGATCGCGGCCAGCGCCCAGATCACCGCGACCCCGTATTCCGGTGCGCGTGCAAGGCGGGTCTGAACGGTGAAGGCGATGGCCAGCGCCAGCGCGAGCATCGCGAGGCTTGCGGCCATCTCACCCATGATCCCGTGCCCGATCAGCACGACGCCCAGCGAAACGCAGGAAGCCGCCGTCAGCCATCCGGCATAAAGCGCGATCGGTCCGAGAAGGAGCCAGCGGTCGGGAATCCGCGGGGCGCGGAACAGCGCGACAAGGGCGAGAACAGTCATCACCCAGATCTGCAGCGTCGCCATCACGGGATTGGCCATCGCGACCATCAGCCAGCTCGCACCCAGCGCGAGCGAGCCGAAGAGGGGCCAGCGAGGTCCGTCCCAGGCCACGTCCTCGGCCCGGGCGAAAAGCCCGAAGCCCGCGTGGACCACGAGCCCCGCGTAGATCACCGCCCAGATCGCGAAGGCGTAGCCCGCCGGCAGGATCGCCGGATCGTCGAGATGGATCGGGAAATTCGAAGGGTCGTAGCCGCCGAACCCCGGCGTCGCCATCGGCGCCGCGGCGAATGTCAGCGCCGCGACGAAAAGCAGGATGGCTTTCATGCGGCTCGTGCGGTCCATGCCGTCCCCCCAGTCTCGGTTCGTCCGCCGTCAGTGCGGAACCAGGAGGGAGAATAGCACGGCTGCCCGTGCCCGCCAGACCTCGCTCAGACCAGTTCGCCCTCGGCCGTGATCCGTCCCTTGCCGCCGAGCCAGGGGCGCAGCGCCTCGGGAAGCGTCACGCCGCCGTCCTCGGTCTGGCCGTTTTCCAGGACCGCGATCAGGCAGCGCCCCACGGCGAGGCCCGAGCCGTTCAGCGTGTGCACGAAATCGGGCTTCCCGCCGCCTGCCGGCCGGTAGCGCGCGTTCATGCGGCGCGCCTGGAAGTCGCCACAGACCGAGACCGAGGAGATCTCGCGATAGGTGTTCTGACCCGGCAGCCAGACCTCGAGGTCATGCGTCCGCCGAGCGCCGAAGCCCATGTCGCCGGTGCAGAGGACGACCGTGCGGTAGGGCAGTTCCAGCCGTTCCAGAACCGTCTCGGCGCAGCGGGTCATGCGTTCATGTTCGGCGCGGCTCGTTTCGGGAGTGGTGATCGACACCATCTCGACCTTCTCGAACTGGTGCTGGCGCAGCATCCCGGACGTGTCCTTGCCGGCCGAACCGGCTTCCGACCGGAAGCACTGGGTGTGCGCCGTCATCCGCAGGGGCAGCGTGGATTCCTCGAGTATCTCTTCGCGAACGGCATTCGTCAGCGTGACCTCGGATGTCGGGATCAGCCACCAGCCGTTGGTCGTCTGATAGCTGTCCTCGGCGAATTTCGGCAGCTGGTTCGTGCCATACATCGCCTCTTCGCGGACGAGGACCGGTGTCATCGTCTCGATGAGGCCATGTTCATTCGTGTGCAGGTCCAGCATGAACTGCGCCAGCGCCCGGTGCAGACGCGCGACCGCGCCACGCAGCACGACGAAGCGCGAGCCCGAGAGCTTCGCGGCCGTTTCGAAATCCATGCCCTTCTGCACGGCGGGCAGTTCGTAATGCTCGCGTGGGCGGAAGGGGAAGGTCTTCGGCGTGCCCCAGCGGCGGAGTTCCACGTTTTCCGTCTCGTCCTTGCCGACCGGAACGTCGTCGTGCGGCAGGTTCGGGATCGTCAGCAGAAGGTCCCTGAGCCGCGCATCCTCCGCCGAGGCTTCCTCGTTCAGGCGCGCGACCTCGGCCTTCTTGTCGGCCACGAGGGTCCGAAGCCGCTCGAATTCCGCGTCGTCACCGCGGGCTTTTGCGGCACCGACCTCCTTGGAGGCGGCATTCTGCGCGGCCTGGGCGGTTTCGGCGGCGAGGATCTTTGCGCGGCGCGCCTCGTCGATTGCCAGGATTTCCGACGAGAGACCGGAAAGGCCCCGGCGGCCGAGCGCGGCGTCGAAGGCTTCGGGGTTCTCTCTGATCTGCCGGATATCGTGCATGGTTTCACCTTTCGGGTCCGTTCGGGGCTAGATATGCCCGATCGGGCGGGGAAGGTGAACCGGGAATCTTGGGGCCGGTGTGGCGGCTCTCGTACCGGCGGGGAATGCTTCAAGTGATTGATCCTGTGGGATTATTGAGTGTCCGTTGGCGACCGTGGTGCGGCCGGAGCCCGAAAGGGCGGCAGTCCCGCTCTCGTCACATGGGGAATGTGCCCTCGAGTTCGCGCCCGAGCCGCAGGGTCTCGCCTACAAGAAGCTCCAGATCCTCCCGCCTTGTGCGGTGGTTGTTGATCGCGGCGCGCAGGCAGTGGCGGCCGCGGACGACGGTGTCGGTGGCGACGGCTGTCCCGGCCTCCTGCAGTCGCAGCATGATCTCGGTGTTGAGCGCCCGGAGCCGGGTCTCGTCGGTCATGTCGCCACGGTAACGGAAGCAGACGATGTTGATCGCCGTGGGCGCCATCAGTTCGAGCCCCGGTTCCGCTTCGATCAGGCGCGTGAGATAGGCCCCCTGCGCGATGTTCTGGTCGATCAGCCGCCCGAACTTGGCGACGCCCTGTTCTTTGAGCGACAGCCAGATCTTCAGCGCCTTGAATCCGCGCGAAAGTTCGAAGCCGTAATCGAAGAGGTATTCGCCCGAAGCCACGCCCCTCGGCTTCTCCTCCAGGTAATCGCCATGCAGCGTGAAGGTCTGGAAATGCCTTTTGGCATCGCGAACGACCGCGCAGCCCGCCTCGAATGGCGCATGGAGCCATTTGTGCGGATCGAGCGCGAGGGAGTCCGCCGTTTCGATCCCGTCCACGAGGTGACGGTTCTCGGGCGCGATCTTGATCAGCGCGCCGATGCAGCCATCGACGTGGAACCACAAGCCTTCGCGGCGACAGAGGTCGCCGATGGCCTGCATGTCGTCGATCGAGCCCGTGTTGGTCGTGCCGGCCGTCGCAATCACGCAGGCCGGCTTCCAGCCTTCGGCACGGTCCTGTTCGATCGCGCTCTTCAGTGCCGAAAGGTCCATCCGGAAATCTTTGTCCGACGGCACCAGCCGGAGCGCCCGGCTGCCGAGGCCCAGCGTCTCCAGCGCCTTCTGGTGGCAGCTGTGGACCTGGTCAGAGGTATAGAAGCGCAGCGGCTGGGGCAGCGAGGTCACGCCTTCCTGCCGTACGTCGATGCCCGCCATGGCGTTCCGAGCCACGGTGAGGCCGACCATGTTGGCCATGGACCCTCCGCTCGTCAGGGTGCCGCTCGCGCTGTCGGGGAATTCGGTCATGGCCTTCAGCCAGGCGACGACCTGCCGGTCGATCTCCGCCGCGGCCGTATTGCCTCCGCCGAGGTTCGATCCGTCGATGGCGGCGAGGAAGTCGCCGAGAGCGCCTGTGAAATTGCCCGCGCCCATGTACCATCCCCAGAACCGGGGATGGATGTTGCCCATCGGGTAGCGCAGGACCGTTTCGCGGAACTCCCGGTATACATCGCCGAGCGAGGTCGGTTCGACTGGTAGGGGCGCGCGGAATGACCCGCGGACGGCTTCCGGCATCTCTTGCCAGACCCGCCTGTCGCGAACCCCGCTGACATGGCGGACCGCGTCATCGACAATCTCGTGGGCGACGTCGCGCACCAGAGACCAGTCATCGGGGTCGAGCGTTTCCTCGGGACGGTTTTCCATCGGCATCCTCCCCTTGATCACCCTAACACGCGATGTCCGTTCCCGCACCCGGTCAAATTTTCGTTGGGACGGTTCGAGGGTGCTTCCGCAAGGTCGCGGGATCGTGCAGGAAACGGCCAGCCCGGAGCCGCCCCGGCCGCTTGCCAAGCCCCGGTCCCCCGGATAGGGTGCGCGCCGACCCCGGCGGGGGGTGCTCCGCCAACAGGACAAGAGGATTGCCCATGTTCGTCACTCCCGCCTATGCCCAAGCCGCAGGCGCGCCCGCAGGTTCAGCCTTCGCCCAGTTCATCCCCCTGATCCTGATCTTCGCGATCATGTACTTCCTGCTGATCCGTCCGCAGCAGAAGAAGATGAAGGATCACCGCGCGATGGTGGACGCGCTTCGCCGTGGCGACCAGGTGATCACCCAGGGCGGCATCATCGGCAAGGTTTCCAAGGTCAAGGAAGACGGTGAACTCGAGGTCGAGATCGCGGACGGAGTGAAGGTCCGCGTCGTCAAGAACACGATCGCCCAGGTCATTTCGAAGACCGAGCCCGCCGCGGCCAACACGAACTGAAGCCGCCAAAATGCTGCACATCCCCCTCTGGAAGCGGATCGTGATCTGGGGGCTCTGCGCCCTCGGGGTTCTCACGGCGGCGCCCAACCTCTTCTACGGCCGCGTCGAAGGGCACAACGACGCGCTCGTGGCTCTCGAGAGGAACGGCGCCATGACGCCGGAGCAGGAGGCCGCCCGCGCCGCATGGCCCGACTGGCTGCCATCGAACCTGGTCAACCTCGGCCTCGACCTCCGGGGGGGAGCGCATCTTCTGGCGGAGGTGCATGTCGAGGACGTCTACGAAGACCGGATGAATGGCATGTGGACCGAGGTGCGCGACCGTATTCGCGACGCCACGGGCACCGCGCGCCGGATTCAGTCGCCGCCCGACGAACTGCGCGTGCGGATCGGCGATCCGGCGAAGATGGCTGAGGCCATCGAGGCCGTTCGCGATCTCGCGAGCCCGGTGGTGACCATGACCGGTGTAGGCCAGAGCGACATCGAGGTCACGGGTGAGGGCGACACCGTCACCGTGCGGCTGTCCGAGGCCGAACGCGCCGCGACCGACGACCGGACGATGGACCAGTCGCTAGAGATCATCCGCCGCAGGGTGGACGAGGTCGGCACGCGCGAACCCACGATCCAGCGCCAGGGTGGAGACCGCATCCTGATCCAGGTCCCGGGCATCGGCTCGGCCGCCGAACTGAAGGCGCTGATCGGCACAACGGCGAAGCTGACGTTCCACCCGGTGGTCAGCCGCACCACCGACGCGCAGGCCGCGCCGGGACTAGGTAACATCCTTCTGCCCTCGGCCGATGTCGAAGGGGAGTATTACGTCCTCGAGCAGGCTCCTGTGGTGACCGGCGAGGAACTCGTCGACGCGAAGCCCGATTTCGACCAGAACGGCAGGCCCGCCGTGGGGTTCCGTTTCAACCCGACGGGAGCGCGCAAGTTCGGCGACTACACGGCCGAGAACATCGGCCAGCTTTTCGCCATCGTCCTCGACGACGAGGTGATTTCCGCACCGCAGATCCAGAGCCACATTCCGGGCGGCTCGGGCATCATCACCGGGCGCTTCACGGTCGAGGAATCGACCAACCTGGCGGTTCTTCTACGCGCAGGCGCGCTGCCGGCAGAGATGACCTTCCTCGAGGAACGCACGATCGGGCCGGAACTCGGTCAGGATTCGATCGACGCAGGCCGCATTGCCTCGTTCGTCGGCCTCGCCGCGGTCGTGTTCTTCATGGTCGCAAGCTACGGTCTGTTCGGTGTGCTCGCCAGCGTGGCGCTGGGACTGAACATCGCCATGATCTTCGGCATCCTGTCCTCGATCGGCGGCACGCTGACGCTGCCGGGCATCGCCGGGATCGTCCTGACGATCGGTATGGCGGTCGACGCCAACGTGCTGGTCTTCGAGCGCATCCGCGAAGAGATGAAGACGGCCAGAGGCCCGGCGCGCGCCATCGAACTCGGTTACCAGAAGGCGATGAGCGCCATCGTGGACGCGAACATCACCACCTTCATCACGGCCGCGATCCTGTTCTTCGTGGGTTCCGGCCCGGTGCGGGGCTTCGCGGTGACGCTGAGCGTCGGCATCGTAACCTCGGTCTTCACGGCGATCTTCGTCACGCGCCTCATGGTCGTGACCTGGTTCGAGCACAAGCGTCCGAAGACGATCACGGTCTGAGGGGGAGAGAGAAATGGCATTCCGTCTGAAACTCGTCCCCGATGAGACGAAGATCGACTTCTTCCGCTACGCGCCCGCGACTTTCGGCTTCTCGGTGGTCATGGTTCTGGCCTCGATTGTCCTCGTCGTCGTGATGGGGCTGAATTTCGGCATCGACTTCCGAGGCGGCACGACGATCCGGACCGAGTCGGTTCAGCCGGTGGACGTCGGCGCATACCGCGCCGCAATCGCGCCGCTTGACCTTGGCGACGTGTCGATCACAGAGGTCTTCGACCCGACCTTCGGCCCTGAGCAGAACGTCGCCATGATCCGCATCCAGGCCCAGGAAGGGACCGAGGCGGTGACGCCCGAGATCATCAACTCGGTCGAGGCGGCGTTGCAGGCCGTCGATCCTTCCGTGACCTTCCCCTCGGTCGAATCCGTGGGTCCCAAGGTCTCGGGTGAGCTTATCTGGACGGCGATCATCGCGGTTCTGTCCGCGACCGCGGCGATCCTCGTCTACATCTGGCTGCGCTTCGAGTGGCAGTTCGCGGTGGGCGCCGTGGTCGCGCTCATCCACGACGTAACGGTGACGGTCGGCATCTTCTCGCTTCTGCAGATCAAGTTCGACCTCGCGATCATCGCGGCGCTGCTGACGATCCTCGGCTACTCGATCAACGACACAGTGGTCGTCTTCGACCGCCTGCGCGAGAACCTCATCAAGTACAAGAAGATGGAGCTGCGCGACGTTATGAACCTCTCCGTGAACGAGACGCTCTCGCGCACGGTGATGACTTCGGGCACGACGCTCATCGCGCTGATCGCGCTTCTCGTCCTCGGCGGCGACGTGATCCGCGGCTTCGTCTTCGCGATGACCTGGGGCATCGTGGTCGGGACCTATTCGTCGGTCTATGTTGCCAAGAACGTGGTCCTGTTCCTCGGCGTCAAGCGCGACTGGTCGAAAACCGACGGGGACAGCCCTGCCGGCACGCAGTTCGGCAAGTCGGGTGGCTGAGACGGAACGGGGCAGGGGGCGGCCATGCCAATGACGGAAGTCTCATACGGAGGTGCGACGCCCATCGACGGCTACGGGCCGGGCTTCTTCCGCGTGGGCGGCGAGGTCTTCCAAGGAGCCGTCCTCGTCACCGCGTCCGGCGCCTCGGCCTGGGGCGGATGGGAGGACACCTCCCTCCTTGCCGGAATTGCCGAAGAGACGGACGTGCTCATCCTTGGCACGGGGGAGGAGATGACCCTGATTCCCGCCCCCTTCCGCGCCACCGTCGAGGCCCTGGAGATCGGGGTCGAGCCCATGGCCAGCGCCACGGCGGCGCGCACGTACAACGTTCTCCTTTCCGAGGGCCGCCGCGTAGCGGCCCTGCTCCTGCCGGTCGGATGAGCAACCCTCCGTCCCATGCGCTGCCGGTCGAGTCCGGGCCGATGGATCTGATCGTCACCGATCTTGCTGTCGCTCGTGGCGGGATTCCGGTGCTGGAAGGGGTCGGATTCACGCTCACGGCGGGGCGGGCGCTGATACTTCGGGGGCCGAACGGCATCGGAAAGACGACGCTTCTCCGGACGATCGCGGGTCTTCAGCCGCCGCTTTCCGGCAAGATCTCGGCGCCGGCGGAAGCGATCGCCTACGCCGCGCATGCCGACGGGCTGAAAGCCACGCTGACGGTGACTGAAAACCTCCGCTTCTGGGCCGCGATCTACGGAACGGGGGACATCACGCCCGCGCTTTCCGCGATGAACCTGCTCGGCCTCGCCAACCGTCCCGCGCAGGCGCTGTCCGCGGGGCAGAAGCGCCGCCTCGGGCTCGCGCGGCTCCTCGTCACGGGCCGGCCGCTGTGGCTTCTGGACGAGCCCACGGTCTCGCTCGACACCGATTCCGTCGCGCTCTTCGGCCAGGCTGTCGCCGGCCACCTCGCTCGAGGCGGCGCGGCACTGATCGCGACGCATATCGAACTCGGCCTGCCTTCGACCGAGGTCCTGGACCTCAGCCCGCATCGCGCCCGCGCGGATGCGCCGGCGCCTGGCGGCTTCGACGAGGCCTTCGCATGATGTCCGTGACCGGCCTCAGGTGGTCCGTGGTCGCGAAGGGAGGCCGCCCGTGATAGCGCTTCTCGTCCGCGACCTTCGCCTAGCAGTCCGGGCCGGCGGCGGCTTCGGGTTGGGGCTGGCCTTCTTCCTGATCGTCACGACGCTCGTTCCGTTCGGCGTCGGCCCGGAGGGAGGCATCCTCGCGCGCATCGCGCCCGGGATCCTCTGGCTCGGTGCGCTTCTGGCCTGCCTCCTGTCGCTCGACCGGATCTTCGCGCTCGATTGGGAGGATGGCTCTCTTGACCTTCTTGCAACGGCGCCCGTGCCGATGGAGGCCGTTGTCGCCATGAAGGCCGCCTCGCACTGGCTGACGACGGGGCTTCCGCTGACGCTCGCGGCGCCCGTTTTCGGGATCCTCCTCAACCTTCCGGCCGAGGGTTTCACCTGGCTCACGCTGTCACTTGCGCTCGGCACGCCGGCGCTGTCGATGATTGGCGCCTTCGGTGCCGCGCTGACGGTCGGGCTCAAGCGGGGCGGGCTCCTTCTGTCCCTGCTTGTCTTGCCGCTTTACGTGCCGACGCTCATCTACGGCGCCGAGGCCGCCCGTCGCGGTGCCGAGGAGCTGTCTGCCTCCACCCCCCTTCTTCTTCTCGTCGGAATCACCTTCGCCACGATCGCGCTTCTTCCCTTTGCCGCGGCCGCCGCGATCCGCGTGAACCTCAGGTGACGCGACAAGATGAGCCGTTGAGCCAGGGCAAAAAGAGGCATAGATCAGCGACATGTCGATCTGGGAATACGCAAACCCCAAGAAATTCATGGAGACCTCGGACCGGGTGCTGCCCTGGGTCGCGGTGCTGACGGCTTTGACGCTCGTCACCGGCCTCGTCTGGGGGTTCTTCTTCACGCCCGAGGATTACAAGCAGGGCTCGACGGTGAAGATCATCTTCATCCACGTTCCCGCTGCCATGATGGCGATCAACGCCTGGGCGATGATGCTCGTCACCTCGCTCATCTGGATCGTCCGCCGTCACCATGTCTCCGCGCTCGCCGCAAAAGCCGCGGCGCCTGTGGGTGTGACGATGACGCTGATCGCGCTCTTCACGGGTGCGATCTGGGGCCAGCCGATGTGGGGCACCTGGTGGGCTTGGGATCCGCGGCTGACCTCATTCCTGATCCTCTTCCTCTTCTACCTCGGCTACATCGCGCTGTGGGAAGCGGTGGAGAACCCGGACACGGCGGCGGACCTCACCTCCGTCCTCTGCCTCGTGGGATCGGTCTTCGCGATCCTGTCGCGCTACGCGGTGAACTTCTGGAACCAGGGCCTGCACCAGGGGGCGTCGCTGTCTCTCGACGCCGAAGAGAACATCTCCGACGCCTACTGGTATCCGCTGCTCCTGTGCATGGCGGGCTTCGTGCTCCTGTTCCTGACGCTGGTCCTCGTGCGCACCCGGACGGAGATCCGCGCCCGGCGGCTCAAGGCGCTGGAAGCCCGGGAAAGGATGGCCTGATGGTCGAACTCGGAAAATACGCGGGCACCGTGCTGGGCGCCTACGGCGCGACCGTGGTGCTTCTCGTCGGGCTCGTCGCGATCACGCTCTGGCGCGGAAAGCGCGTACGGCGGGCGCTCGAGGCGCAGGAAAAGCGGATGGCCCGGAATGGCTAGACTGTCGCCGCTCGTCATGCTGCCCCCCGCGATCTTCGCCGGCCTCGCCGCGATGTTCTTCTGGGGGATGCAGCGCGAAAACCCAGACGAACTTCGCTCGGTCTTCATCGGCAAGCCGGCGCCGGCGTTGCCGCAGGAGGGCCTTGCCGACTTCCCGCGGCTGACCGATGCCGACCTGCGCTCGGGCGAACTCACCATCGTCAACTTCTGGGCCAGCTGGTGCCCGCCCTGCCGGGCGGAACACCCGCGCCTGCTGGAGATGCAGGCCGAGGGGCTCCGTGTCGCGGGCGTGAACTTCAAGGACCGTGAGGGCGACGCCACCGACTACCTCGGCGACGAGGGCAATCCATTCTTCGGCATCGCCTTCGACCCGGCGGGCCGTTACGCGATCGACTGGGGCGTGACCGCGCCGCCAGAGACGTTCATCGTGGACGGCGACGGGACGATCCTGTTCAAGTTCGTGGGTCCGCTGGTAGGCAGCGACTATGAACAACGCTTCCTCCCCGCGCTGGAGGACGCCCGCGCCAAGGCCGGGAATTGAAACTTCCGCCTGATCAGTGGCAATCGCCGGATTCTGGACCGATCAGCGCGTAGTAAAGGCCCGTTTCGCTATCGAGAATGACGGTGCCGCGCGTGGGCGCGACTTCGGTTCCATCCTCGAGAATGATCGGGCCGTCCCAGGCTGAGCGCTTCTCCCAGCTGTTCAGCAAGGGATCGACCGGCAGTGTGCCGATCCATGCCACGTCAGGGCGCATGTGATCCTCGCCGGACAGGAGTGGCAGCGTCTTGTCGAGGTGCACAGAGATGGCAGGTCGCGTGAGGCCGTCTCGATACTCCAGAGGTCCCTCGACGCCGCCTCTGGGCAGGATCAGTTCGGAAAAGATGGCCTCTCTGAATAGAGATGAGATCCTGAAAGTCTCGCAGGTGCGGTTGGCCTGAACGCTGAACCGCGTTGCACTGGGCTGTGGCAATAGTGGATGATTTGCATCCTCTGGACGCACGGTGAAGGGGATCAGTGCGCGCACGACGCCCCATCTGTCCTTTTTCATGTCCCTCACGCGATACTCGGCCTCGTCGAACCCGGCAGAATGCTCGCCGGGGAAGAGACGGTGCCACCAGCGCATGAGGCGGTTGGAGGACGAGGATACCGTCCGCGCCTCGTATGACGTGAGGCGCAGATTCGGTGGGGGCCGCGGGCCGTCGGTCGGAAACCACAGGCGTGCCGCCGGGGGTGCCTCGAGGCTGTCGAACGTGGCGAGGGGCGGGCGAACAGTTTCGAGCGTGTCCTCGTAGGTGCTGTAGCGGTAGGGATCGCCGCAGAGGTCTTTCAAATGGTAGAGAACGAGGAAGCCGCCGCTCGCCATTGGCGTGGCCCAACCGCCCGGACTGGGCTGGTAGGTTCGGAAGGCGGGGTAGAAAGGCGCGCCGGTCGTCATTTGGCAAAGGATGCGCCCGTCGAGGCTGCGGCGTTGGCCATCCACCTCCACTTCGGCGGCGACGCTGACGAAACGTATGGCGGGGGTTGGCAGGAGCATCCAGACCAGCCATGCCGCGAGGAGGAGCGTGAAGATCCGGCGTCGCCAGGATTTGGGCCGGGGCCGACCGTTCGGCCCTGGCGCGTGATCGTTCTGTGCCCGACGACAACCTACGCCTTGGCGAGGTTCCTCAGCACGTAGTGCAGAACGCCGCCGTTCTCGACGTATTCGATCTCGACCTCGGTATCGATCCGGCACTTGATCCGGATCGTCCGTTCGCGCCCGTCCGCATAGCGGATGGTGCAGGGCACCATCGACAGGGGCTTCAGATCACCCTCGAGGCCCTCGATCGAGATCACCTCGTCGCCGTTGAGTTCCAGCGTCTTGCGGTTGTCGCCGCCGGTGAACTCGAAGGGGATGACGCCCATGCCGACGAGGTTCGAACGGTGGATGCGCTCGAAGCTTTCGGCGATCACGGCCTTGACGCCCAGAAGGTTCGTGCCCTTCGCCGCCCAGTCCCGAGAGGAGCCGGCGCCGTATTCGATCCCGCCGATGACGACCAGCGGCGTGCCGGCCTCCTGATAGGCCATCGAGGCGTCGAAGATCGAGGTCTGCTTGCCATCGGGGCCGAGTGTGTAGCCGCCCTCGACGCCGTCCAGCATCTCGTTCTTTATGCGGATGTTGGCGAAGGTCCCGCGCATCATGATCTCGTGGTTGCCGCGACGCGAGCCGTAGGAGTTGAAATCCTTCGGCGCGACCTGCCGCTCGGTCAGGTATTTCCCGGCCGGCGTGGTGGGCTTGAAGGAGCCCGCCGGGCTGATGTGGTCGGTGGTGATCATGTCGCCCAGGAGCGCGAGGATACGGGCGCCCTCGAGATTGGCGATCTTGCCCTTTTCCTTGCCCATGCCCTGGAAGTAGGGCGGGTTCTGGATGTAGGTCGAGGTCGCCGGCCAGTCGTAGGTTTCGCTGTCCGTGGTTTCGACCGCCTGCCAGCGCTCGTCGCCCTTGAAGACGTCGGCGTATTTCTTCTGGAACGCCTCGCGGGTCACCACCTCATGCACGAGGTCGGCGATTTCCTTGTTCGACGGCCAGATGTCCTTCAGATAGACGTCACGGCCATACTGGTCCTGGCCGATCGGGTCGTTCGTCAGGTCGACGTTGATATCGCCCGCGATCGCGTAAGCGACGACCAGTGGCGGCGAGGCGAGGTAGTTCGCCCGGACGTCCGGACTGATCCGGCCCTCGAAGTTGCGGTTGCCCGAGAGAACCGAAACCGCCACGAGGTCGTTGTCGTTGATCGCCTTGGAGATCTCGGGCTGCAGCGGGCCCGAGTTGCCGATGCAGGTCGTGCAGCCATAGCCAACGAGGTTGAACCCGAGCGCGTCGAGGTCCTCCTGCAGGCCGGCGGCCTCCAGGTATTCGGACACGACCTGCGACCCAGGCGCGAGCGAGGTCTTGACCCAGGGCTTCCGTGTCAGGCCAAGCGCGCGCGCTTTCCGCGCGACGAGGCCGGCGCCGATGAGGACGTAGGGGTTCGAGGTGTTGGTGCAGGAAGTGATCGAGGCAATCACAACCGAACCGTCACGCAGCTTGTAATTCTCGCCCGCGACGCTGGCGGACTTGCGGGCGTCTGCCGGCGCGGTGATCGTGTCGCCCTCGGAGGCCATCTCGACCGCGCCATTCGATACATCGATGCCACGATAATCGCAGACGACTTTGTAGAAGCTCTCCGCCGCCTGGGTGAGCGGGGTGTAGTCCTGCGGGCGCTTCGGGCCGGACACGGCCGGCACGATCTCGGACATGTCGAGTTGCAGCGTGTCGGTGTAGACCGGCTCGTAGTCCGCGCCGCGCCACATGCCGTTCTCCTTGGCATAGGCTTCCACGAGCGCGATGCGGTCCTCGTCGCGGCCGGTCTGGCGCAGGTAGCGAAGGGTTTCGGCGTCGATCGGGAAGAAGCCGCAGGTGGCGCCGTATTCGGGGGCCATGTTGGCGATCGTCGCGCGGTCGGCGAGCGGCAGGTGGTCGAGGCCCTCGCCGTAGAATTCGACGAACTTGCCAACGACGCCCTTCTTGCGGAGCATCGCGACGACCTTCAGGACGAGGTCGGTGGCGGTCGTGCCCTCGACCATCTGGCCGGTCAGCTTGAAGCCCACGACCTCGGGGATCAGCATCGAAACGGGTTGCCCCAGCATGGCGGCCTCCGCCTCGATGCCGCCGACGCCCCAGCCGAGGACGGCAAGGCCATTGACCATCGTCGTGTGCGAGTCGGTGCCGACCAGCGTATCGGGGTAGGCCACCGTCGCGCCGTCCTGATCGGTGTCGGTCCAGACGGTCTGCGCGAGGTATTCGAGGTTCACCTGGTGGCAGATGCCGGTGCCGGGCGGCACCACGCGGAAGTTCTGGAACGCGTTCTGGCCCCATTTCAGGAACTGGTAGCGTTCCATGTTGCGTTCGTATTCCAGCTCGACGTTGCGCTGGAAGGCGCGGGGATTGCCGAACTCGTCGATCATGACCGAGTGGTCGATCACGAGGTCGACCGGGTTCAGCGGGTTGATCTTCTGCGCGTCGCCGCCGAGCGCCTTGATCCCGTCGCGCATCGCCGCGAGGTCAACGACCGCCGGAACCCCGGTGAAGTCCTGCATCAGCACACGGGCCGGGCGGTAGGCGATCTCGCGCGGGTTCTTGCCGCCGTTCGCGCCCCATTCGGCGAAGGCGCGGATGTCGTCAACCGAGACCGTCCGCCCGCCATCCTCGAAGCGCAGCATGTTCTCCAGCACGACCTTGAGGCTCGCCGGAAGGCGCGAGAAATCACCAAGGCCCGCTTCCTGCGCCGCAGGGATCGAGTAATAGGCGACGGTCTTGCCGCCTGCGGTCAGGGTCTTGCGGGTTCCCGCGCTGTCTTTTCCGGTCACGATCGGCATGGGTCTGGCCTCCCTTCGGCTCAATGAGGAGTTCGCTCGAACGGCTAATGCCGCAAGGCGCGGAGTCGTTCAAGGGGGTACTGTATACCATTGCACACAATTTCTCCAGCGACGTCACAAATCGGGAGGGGAAAGGCTCGCAAAACCTTGATTGGCAATTTCATCCATGTTGCGACAATCAGGAGGACAAACAAGGGGAACGGACAAGCTCTGATGCGTCGGATGATGACAGCCGCGCTCGGCCTCTGGCTGGGCTGCGCCGGGATAAGCCTCGCGCAGGACACCACGAACCCAGTCGTGGTGGAACTCTACACCTCGCAAGGTTGTTCTTCCTGCCCGCCGGCGGACGCTCTGCTGGCCGAACTCGCGCCGCGAGAGGACGTCATCGCCTTGGCGCTCCATGTCGATTACTGGGATTACATCGGCTGGAAGGACAGCTTCGCTGCTCCCGAATACACGATGCGCCAGAAAGCCTATGCTCGCGCCGTCGGAGCGCGCAGCGTCTACACGCCACAGATTGTCGTGCAGGGGCAGGAACATCTGGTGGGCCTGCGCCCGATGGAGCTGGCCGACCTGATCCGGGCCCACGGCGCCAAGCCCTCGCCGGTGCGGCTGACGCTGGAACGGGCAGGGGGGGCGGTCCGGATCCGGGCCGAGGCTTTGGGCAACCCTCTGCGCCGGGAACTGATCGTGCAGCTTGTCCGCTACACGCCCGAAGAGGTCGTCGAGATCATGCACGGCGAGAATGCCGGTCGGCGGATCACCTACGCGAATATCGTGACCTCCTGGCAGCCTCTTGGCGAATGGGACGGAGCGGCGCCCCTTGCGATGGAGGCTCCAGCCGAGGGCGATGGCCCGACCGTCGTGATTCTTCAGGAAGAAGGCCCGGGCCCGATCCTGGCCGCCGCTCGCCTGCGCTAGAGCCAGGCAGCCCGCGTCGGTGCCACGAAGATCGCTGCGCAAGAGTCCCGAAGGGGCACGATCCCGGGTCGAGACGCCGACACGAGGGATGCGACGGGAATTGGCCGAATGGACTTTCTCTACCCCATTGCCTCGACAGCCGTTCCTCAGGAGAGGCTGAGCGCGAACAGGACCACATGAAGGCTCTGCCAGGAATCTGGCGGGGCTTCCGGCCGCTCCTTTAGCCCATCGGGTGGCCGATGCGTTCGAGGATCGCTGCCTCGGTCGCGGAGAGGCTCGCCCGGAATTCCGCCTGCACCGCGTCGGGCAGGGCGGGAAGGTTTTCGACAACAGACACAGCCCAGGCGAGATAGGCGAGCTGGCGTTCGCCCGGCCAGTCTTCGGGGGGCGAGTTGCCGATGGCGCGGATGTTGCTGATCTTGTCGCATATTTTCAGCAGAGCCGCCTGTGCCGACTTCTTCGGCGCGTTGACGATCTGGAGCCGTTTGCGCTCTTCCTTCGGGAGGTTCTTGTCATCCGTCACTTCGGCGACGATCGAGGCGATGGCATCGCCGAAGATCGCCGCGATTTCTTCGTGCGAGGTGGGCTCGCAATCCTCCACCGTATCGTGGAGCCAGGCGGCCGCGATCACTTCGTGTGACCCGCCGAATTCCGCGACAAGCGCCGCGACTTCCTCGAGATGGACGGTGTAGGGCTCCTTCGCGGCGCCCTTGCGGGTCTGGCCCTGGTGCCGTTCGACCGCGAAGCTGCGGGCGCGCGTGATCATGTCCTGCATGAGAGCCTCCTGTTTCGCATGACCGTCCCGCCCGATGGATGGCGCGCTCGGGCGAGCGTGCCGCCGCTGGCGGGGTCGTATCGATGCCGTTATCGGGGGAAGGGCGAATTGGACACCCTGTACCGATGTTGGCGCTCCGGTGCGGCTTGTCAAGCGTCCGCGCGCGGATCGACGGACAGTCGGCGCTTCGACCTTCATCCAGAAAGCAGAAAGCCGCGCTCTGAAGCGCGGCTTTCCGAATTCCGGTCTCGATCGAGCCTTACATCTCGTCGAGGGCCTCGACCGCCTTCTGGAGGTCGTCCTTGGAGATTTCCTTCTCAGACACCTTTGCGCCTTCGACGATATGGTCGACGACCTTGTCCTCGAAGATCGGCGCGCGCAGCTGCTGCTGCATCTGCGGGTTCTTCTGGACGAACTCGAAGAACGCACGCTCCTGGCCCGGATACTGGCGCGCCTGGTTCAGGACCGCCTGGGTCATCTCGGAATCGGTGACCTCGATGTTCTCCTTCCGGCCGATCTCGGCCAGGAGAAGGCCGAGCCGCACCCGGCGCTCGGCAAGGGTCTTGTGCTCGTCCGTCGGCTCGATCGCGCCGTGGTCATGGCCGTGGTGATCCGGGTTTTCTTCGTGCCACAGCTGGTGAGCGATCTGGCTCGCTTCCGCTTCGACGAGCGTCGGCGGAAGGTCGAACTTCACCATCTTGTCCAGCTCGTCGAGTAGGGCGCGCTTAAGAACCGCGCGCGCGGCGCCAGCGTATTCCGCTTCGAGCCGCTCGGCGACCTGACCCTTCAGCGCTTCGAGGCTTTCGGCGCCGAACTGCTTGGCCAGTTCGTCGTCGATCTCGGCCGCCTTCGGCTCCTTCACCGCCTTGACGGTGCAGTCGAAGACCGCTTCCTTGCCGGCCAGGTGCTGTGCGCCGTACTCGGCCGGGAAGGTCACGTTCACTTTGACTTCCTCGCCAGCCTTGGCGCCGGTCAGCTGGTCCTCGAAGCCGGGGATGAAGCTGCCCGAGCCGAGCACGAGCGGGTAGTCCTCGGCGGAACCGCCTTCGAAGAGTTCACCGTCGACCGAGCCCTTGAAGTCGATCACGACCTGATCGCCTTCCTTCGCCTTCGAACCCTTGCGGCGGTCTTCGAAGCGCTGAGCCGATTTCGCGAGGTTCTCGAGCGCCTCGTCGACGGCCTTGTCTTCAGCCTTCACGACGAGCTTTTCGAGCTTCAGTTTCGAAAGGTCGACCTCGGGGATTTCCGGGAGCGCTTCGTAGCTCATGGAAACGACGACGTCGTCACCCTGCTTCCAGTTCTCGCCGTCCTGCATCTCGACCTTCGGCTGCATCGCCGGGCGGTCGCCGGTTTCCTCGAAGTGCTTCTGCATCGCGCTGTCGATCGCGTCCTGCATCGCGTCGCCGAGAAGGCGCTGGCCGAACTGCTTCCTCAGGATCGGCATCGGCACCTTGCCCTTGCGGAAGCCCTTCATCTCGATCTCGGGCTGCGCCTCCACGAGCTTCTCGTTGACCTTCGCATCCAGTTCCTCAGCGCTCACGGTGATCGTGTAGCCGCGCTTAAGTCCTTCCTTCAGGGTCTCGGTGACCTGCATCTTGCCGTCCTTTTTCTCATGGTGCGGGTGGAGGGGCTCGAACCCCCACGCCTTTCGGCGCCAGAACCTAAATCTGGTGCGTCTACCAGTTCCGCCACACCCGCGAATAACCCGGAAGGCGGCCCTTCCGAATGCCTCGGCCGGGCCGCCCTCCAAAATCCGCGGTCCTTCTAGCAAGTGTTCGCAGCGGATGCGAGAGGAAAAACGGTGCTTGCGGAGGTCTGCCGCAGGCTTGTTCTGGGCAGATCCGGGGGTGGCCGGACACGTGCGGAAAGGTCACAGGCCAAGGGCGCGGAAGACCTTCGGGAGTTCTTCAGGAATGTCCTCCGCGATGAGGCCGGGGCCGAAGCTCAGGGCGCATTCGACGTGGAGCCATGCGGCGGTTTCGGCGGCCCTCATCGGGGGGAAGCCGCGGGCGAGGAGGCCGGCGATGAACCCTGCCAGCACGTCGCCGGATCCGGCGGTCGCCAGCCAGGGCGCGGATCTGTCGTAATGGGCGGAGTTGATCGAGGCCGCACCCGACGGATCGGCGATGACCGTGTCGGGGCCCTTGAACAGGACAGTGCAGCCGCCCCGCTTCGCGGCCTCGCGCGTGGCGTCGACCTTGGAGAGGGCAGGGCCCGTCTTGGCGGGGACGGCCAGCCTTTCCGCGATGTCGGGGAAGAGCCGGGCGAATTCGCCCGAGTGCGGGGTGAGGACGCAGGCCGGGTGCAGTGCCCGGAACAGGTTTTCATCCCCGGCGAGAAGGGAAAGTGCGTCCGCATCGAGGACGGTCGGGCGCCCGGCGCCGAGCGCGGCGGAGACGAGCGCGGCCTCTCGCTGTCCCATGCCCATGCCTGGACCCAGACAAAGGGCGTTGAGGCGGGAATCCCTCAGGGCATCGTCCAGCGCGTCGGCATCCTTCAGCGGCTTCAGCATCACCGCGTTCAACTGCGCCGCGTTCTCCTGCAGGGCGGCCGGAGGGCAGCCCACGGTCACAAGGCCCGCCCCGATCCGCAGCGCTCCTCGCGCCGCGAGCCGGGCCGCGCCTCCCTTGCCCGGGCCGCCGGAGAGGATCAGGGCGTGACCATGCCCGTACTTGTGCCCGGCAATGTTCTTGGAAAGGCTGCTGCCGGATACCATGGTGAGCCTGACGCGCGGCGAGGCGGGCTCCCCAGCCGCCGGCGTCCCGGACCAGCGTGAAATCCCGATATCTGCAAGAACGACCTTTCCGCAGCGCCTTGGCCCGTCCCCCAATGCGTGCCCGATCTTGCGGCTGTGGAAAGTTACCGTGAGGTCGGCGGGGAAGGCCGGGGAGAGCTCCCGCCCGCTGTCGAGGCACAGGCCGCTCGGGCCGTCTACGGCAACCCGACGGCGGCAATCGTAATGCGCGACGAGTTCATCCAGTTCCCTCGGCAAGCCGCGCGCCAATCCGGTTCCGAAGAACGCGTCGAGGGCGAGGTCCGATCGGCCGAGTTCGTTCCCGAGCGCGGAAAGCGGCCGAACCTCACCCATCTCGCGCCAGCGGTCGTGGTTTGTCCTTGCATCCGGCGGCAGTGTCGCCGGGTCGCCGAAGAGGAAGACCTCGACCTTCCAGCCCCAACCCGCCAGGAGCCGCGCGACGACGAATCCGTCGCCGCCGTTGTTCCCGGGGCCGCAGAGAACGACGGCGCGGTGCGGAGCCTTCGCGAGTTCGGGCCATTCCGCGAAGATCGCCTCTGCTATTCCCCTTCCGGCGCGTTCCATCAATTCGAGGCCAGTCACCTCTCCGCTGGCGATCGCGGCCTGTTCGACGGCGCGCATCTGGGCGGCGGTGAGGAGTTCGGTCATGGCATTCGCTCTCCGGCGATTCAACTTCGCCTCATTTGGCGCCTATCTGCACAAAAAATAGGCAAAGGTGCTGGAATCCCTGCCGCTTGCCCGTCTGCGCCAGACTGGCACATTGTCGGCCGAAGGGGAAAGTGGTCAGACACGCTCCGACAGGCAAAGCTATCGGGAGAGTCGGCCCATGAAGAAGATCGAGGCGATCATCAAACCCTTCAAGCTCGATGAGGTGAAGGAGGCGCTGCAGGAGGCCGGCATCCAGGGTCTTTCCGTCATCGAAGTGAAAGGCTTCGGGCGGCAGAAGGGCCACACGGAACTTTACCGTGGCGCCGAATATGTCGTCGACTTCCTGCCGAAGGTGAAAATCGAGGTCGTCCTTTCGGATGACCAGGTGGATGGCGCGATCGAGGCGATCATCGGCGCGGCTCGGACCGACAAGATCGGCGACGGCAAGATCTTCGTGTCGAACGTCGAACAGGCTGTGCGCATCCGCACCGGCGAGACCGGCGACGACGCGATCTGAGGAACACCGGGCGGCTCAGGCCGCCCCAACGCGAATGCTCTGATAGAAGGGATTGAGATCATATGAGCAACAAAGACGTACTCAAGCTGATCAAGGACGAGGAGGTCGAATACGTCGACATCCGCTTCACCGATCCGCGCGGCAAGCTGCAGCACGTGACCGTAGTGTCCGATCTCGTCGACGAGGACTTCCTCGAAGAGGGCTTCATGTTCGACGGTTCCTCGATCGCCGGCTGGAAGTCTATCGACCAGTCCGACATGAAGCTGATGCCCGATGCGTCCTCGGTCTACCTCGATCCGTTCTACGCCGAAAAGACGCTCTGCATTCACTGCAACGTCGTCGAGCCCGACACCGGCGAAGCCTACAGCCGCGATCCGCGCTCGACCGCCGTGAAGGCCGAGGCCTTCCTGAAGTCGACCGGCGTCGGCGACGTCGCCTACTTCGGCCCTGAAGCCGAATTCTTCATCTTCGACGACGTCCGCTATTCGGTCACGCCCCAGAAGGTGTCCTACCAGATCGACTCCGAAGATGCGGCCTGGAACACGGATGCCGTGTTCGAGACCGGCAACCTTGCGCACCGCGCGGGTCACAAGGGCGGCTACTTCCCGGTCAACCCGGTCGACGCCGGCCAGGACATCCGTTCGGAAATGCTTTCGACCATGAAGCGGATGGGCATGAAGGTCGACAAGCACCACCACGAAGTGGCGACCGCGCAGCACGAACTCGGGCTGATCTTCGGGACGCTCACCGAGCAGGCCGACAACATCCAGAAGTACAAGTACGTGATCCACAACGTGGCCCACGCCTACGGCAAGTCGGTGACCTTCATGCCGAAGCCGATGAAGGGCGACAACGGTTCGGGCATGCACGTCAACATGTCGATCTGGAAGGACGGCAAGCCGCTCTTCGCCGGCGACAAGTATGCCGACCTCTCGCAGGAAGCGCTCTACTTCATCGGCGGCATCCTGAAGCATGCGAAGACGCTGAACGCCTTCACCAACCCGTCCACGAACTCCTACAAGCGCCTGATCCCGGGCTTCGAAGCCCCGGTTCTGCGCGCCTACTCGGCCCGCAACCGTTCGGGTTGCGTCCGTATTCCGTGGACCGAAAGCCCGAAGGCCAAACGCGTCGAAGCCCGCTTCCCGGACCCGGCCGCGAACCCCTACCTTGCTTTCGCGGCGCTTCTGATGGCCGGACTCGACGGCATCAAGAACAAGATCGACCCGGGTCCGGCTTCGGACAAGGACCTCTACGATCTGCCGCCGGAAGAACTGGCGGGCATTCCCACCGTCTGCGGTTCGCTCCGCGAGGCGCTGGAAGCCCTGGAAAAGGACCACGCCTTCCTGCTGGCCGGCGATGTCTTCACCAAGGACCAGATCGACGGCTACATGGCGCTCAAGTGGGAAGAGGTTTACGCCTACGAACACACGCCGCACCCGGTCGAGTACCAGATGTACTACTCCTGCTGAGCAAGCGGTGCGTGGCACCCACGCACCCTGCCGCAGAAAACATTGGGGGCGCCCTTGGGCGCCCCCTTCCTGTTTTGCAGTGGTGATAAGTTGCGTGGCGTTCGTCGGAAGGCGGCGTCAGTCCGCTGAATGGGCCATGTCCGGAAGGCGGGCGCGAGCCTCGGCCGGCAGGCTGTCCATCGCGACCATGTAGGTGTGGATCGAGAAGACGACTGCTCCCGTCCGGGGCAGCCGAAGCAGGCATTGCCGCTCGCATCGTAGAAAGGGAGCCGGGCCGGACGGTGCCGGCCTCGGATCGCTCTCGCGGCGCGGATGGAAGAGGTCGGGCACCTGGTAAGGATGGTAGTTCATCCGCCAGAGCGGGCGTTCCGGCCGGACGGCGTCGAAAAGACGCTGCACGCGCGTAGCCAGGTTTGTGTCGTACGAGGGCACCGGAACATGGATCCGGACGAGTGGCCGCCCGAGCTTCTCGGAGAGCGTCCACGAGGCCGGGAAACACAGGATCGCTCCGGTCAGAACATGCTCTCCGTCGGCTCCGGCTTCCATCAGGCAGAGGTCCTCCTGGACTAGCCGTCCGAGCGTCATGAGAGGTTCATCGGGATTGAGCGGAACGGTGGCGCCGTCGGGGCGGGTCGCCGTTCGCTTCGAAAGTTCAAAACCCAGGCGCGGCAGGTCCGCCAGAACGCGGTCATAGAGCTCCGAGGCCGCGGGAAGCGCCGCGCTGGTCAGAGCGTGCACCTCGTTCGCGCGTTCGGCGATCAGCCTGTCGCGAAAGGCCATCTGCCCGGCATAGGCTTCGTCGACGATCAGCCATTGCGCCGGATCCAGCGGCAGGATGCCCGGAAGCCGGGACAGCCGGGGGTCCATCCAGGGAAGCGCGGGGAGTGAGGTCTGCAGAACGGGTGCCATGCCTGTTTGGTATCGGCGCAGGGGCTTAGCGAAAAGAGGATTCATCGCGCCGATCCGGCCGGTCTGAGGGGGCGGAAGATGGAGAATCCGCGAAATCAGGCAGTTGCCCCGTCGCAACAGGTGATTCGCCGCGAATCGCGCATTGGATGTCGTTCTTTGGCTGCGATCGGAACTGGCGTAGTTTTTCGCGTGGGGGGCGAAAGGAGCAGAACCATGAAGTACTGGGTGATCGCAGCCCTCGCAGGCATAGGCTTTTCAAGTCCGGTCTCGGCGCAATCCGGACCCCCGGCTGACTGGAGCGGCTACTACATTGGTGTCTTGGCGGGCAGTACCGATGACCGAAACGAGGTCACCGACAATGGCGCGCCCTACGATATCTTCGATACGAGCGGATCGGGCGCGGGAGCCTACTTGGGCTATAACGTCCAGACCGGAGCGATGGTCTACGGTGGTGAGCTTGCATACTCGCCCTGGAAGACCGATTCAAACGACCATACCGTCCTGCAGCGCGATTACCTCGATCTCAAGGGGCGGCTCGGATACGCGATGGGGCAGGCGCTGTTCTACGGTGTGGTTGGCTATACGCATGGGATTTCGAAAGAAAACCCGGCCAATGTGAGTGAAGACGCGACTGGTCTGAACTATGGTCTTGGCGTGGAATATCAGTTCGCTCAGCGGTTTACGGTGGGTGCCGAATACCTTGAGCGGCGTCTTGACGCCGACTACACGGATTCAGGTTTCCCCGGATACGAGGGTGACATCAAATCCCAATCCGTGATGCTGCGCATAGGTATGAAGTTCTGATTGACGGACCCTTTCGGGGACGAAATGCGACGGCATTTCGCGTCGTGAACAGACAGGACGCGGGTTGCAGGGCGGGCCAATCCTTTCCCGAAAAGGAGGCCCGTCCATGAATGAGCACTACAGAGACATCCGCAAGATCGACCCGACGCGGGGCACGACGCTGGGCGACGGCAGCCCCAATGACAACAACCGGATCGAAATCGGCCCGACGCAGTTGGCCTTCCGGGAATGGGAAGCGGCTGGCCTCGTGCTGCCCGACCTCACGCGGATGCGGGAAAGCCGCTGGAAACGTCTGACCCAGGCGATCGTGGCGCGGGGCTGGGGCGGGCTACTGATGTTCGACCCCCTGAACATCCGCTACGCGACCGACTCCACGAACATGCAGCTCTGGAACACGCACAACCCGTTCCGCGCGGTTCTTCTCTGCGCAGACGGCTACATGGTCATCTGGGACTACAAGAACTCCCCCTTCCTGTCGGAATTCAACCCGCTCGTCCGCGAACAGCGGTCCGGCGCGGATTTCTTCTACTTCGACAGGGGCGACCGGGCGGGCGATGCGGCCCGCAAGTTCGCGGCCGAGGTGAAGGACCTGATCGCCTCGCATGGCGAGGGCAACCGTCGGCTTGGCGTGGACAAGATCATGCTCCACGGGCTCCGCGCGCTTGAGTCCCATGGCTTCGAGGTGATGGAAGGCGAGGAATGCACGGAAAAGACCCGCGCCATCAAGAGCGAGGACGAGATTCGGGCGATGCGCTGTGCGCACCACGCCTGCGAGATGGCCGTCGCTGAAATGGAGCGCGCGGCCCGGGAAGGCGTGCCTCGCGGGAACATGAGCGAGGACGACATCTGGGCCGTGCTCCACGCCGAGAACATCAAGCGCGGCGGGGAATGGATCGAGACGCGGCTTCTCGCCTCCGGGCCGCGGACGAACCCGTGGTTCCAGGAATGCGGACCGCGGATCGTCCAGCCGAACGAGATCGTTGCCTTCGACACGGACCTCATCGGCAGCTACGGCATCTGCATCGACATCAGCCGGACCTGGTGGATCGGCGAGGCGAAGCCGACGAACGCGATGATCTACGCGATGCGGCATGCGCATGAGCACATCATGACGAACATGCAGCTTCTGAAGCCGGGTGTCAGCATCAAGGAGCTGACGTTCGGCGGTCATCACCTGGACGAGCAGTTCCGGAAGCAGAAATACGGCTGCCGGATGCACGGGGTCGGGCTCTGCGACGAGTGGCCTCTCGTCGCCTATCCCGACAACTGGGAGGAGGGTGCCTTCGACTACGTGCTGGAACCGGGCATGGTTCTTTGCGTAGAGGCCCTGGTAAGCCCGGAAGGCGGGGATTTCTCGATCAAGCTCGAGGATCAGGTCCTGGTCACGGAGACGGGCTTCGAGAACCTCACCACCTATCCGTTCGATCCGCGCCTGATGGGCGAGGTCTGAGACCAATGCGGGGCCTTCTTCACGGGAGGCCCCGCCCAAGCTCCGAGACGGTGCGGGAGCGTCGTCAGGGACACGCAGCCTTTCAGGACGCGCTGCGGCTGTAGCGGCACCGCAGCAGGTAGTCCTTCCGAGGACCGGTAACGGTCCATTCCGCTTCCCATTCGGGCCAGCCGGCGAAATCGTAGCGGACGGCATAGTGGTCCGGCGCGCAGAGATGCTCCGCGAGGGGGGCGGGATTGTCCGCGTCGAACTCGTGAAACGGGCGGCCATCGGCATAATCGACCGCGATCCTTCCGGCTTCCTCACGCCAGAGGTAGCGGCGCTCGGCTGCGAGGGGTCGCTGGCCCGCAAGGCTGAGCAGGCCGGTTTCCTCGTAGGCGAGGCCGGTTGCAGCGGGGGTGAAGCGGGCCTCTCCCTCGAAGTGCCCCTCGACACCGGCGCGGCGGTCATGGAGGCGCTTCGTCAGGCGCCACGTTCCAGCGAAATCCGATAGCCGCAAGTCCGGTGTCCCCTGTTGGAGGTGTGATCGGCGGGGAACCTATGGCACTGAGGCGGTCAGCTCAATGCCATCCGCTTTTGCGCCGGACAGGTGCTGTTGCCAGCGATGCCGCTGCCGGGTCATATGGGGCTGCGCCGGGGCCTTCCTTCCGGCCAAGAGCGGCGGCACGGAGAGGCCGGAGTGACCGAGGCGAAGCCGAAGATCTACCTTCTTTCGAGCATCCGAAACGAGGGGCCCTTCCTGCTGGAATTCGTGGCTCATCATCTCGTCCTGGGATTCGACCGGATATTCATCGCGTCGAACGACTGCGACGACGGCTCCGCGGGGCTTCTGTCGGCGCTCGACGCCGCGGGCTACGTCACCCATGTGAAGAACCGCGTGAAGCCCGGCGAGATCCCGCAACACGAGGGCTACAGGAAGATCCGGGCGGCGCATGACATCGATTCCGCCGACTGGCTGATGATGCTGGACGCGGACGAGTTCCTGAACGTTCATGTCGGCGATCATGGCGTCGACGCGCTGGTGGCCGAAGCGCCCGAGGATGTCGACGTCATCGCCCTGAACGCCGCGACCTTCGGCAGCGGAGGGGAGGCAGAGTGGCGGCCCGGTCCCGTCACGGGCATGTTCCACTACCGGCACGAGACGGCGCATCCGGTCAACGCACCGGTCAAGACGCTTTCCCGGCGGCCCGGCGACTACAAGAAGATCCACAACCACTCTCTGGTGGGATATCGGGGCACGAAGCTGCCCCTGCGGGTCATGCGCGCGGATGGAAGCATGTTTGACATCGACCACGAACGACCGATCTGGCGGCAGCTGAGGAACTTCCCGGTGAAGCGGATCAGCCACGGCATGGCGCAGTACAACCATTATGCGGTGAAGACCTGGGACAGCTACCAGGCGCGTCGCGACCGGGGGCGGGGGGCGGCGCCGAAGGGGGAAGAGAACCTGCGCCACGACGACGCCTATTTCACCGAGCGAGCGATGGCGGCCGAGCGGGACGACACGATCCTGCGCTATGCGCCGGCGCTGGCCCTCAAGATGGAGGAAATGCTCGGCGACGGCTCCATCCGGCGCTGGCAGGAACGCACGGAGGAGAGGTATCGGGCCCGCGTGGCCTCATACCGCTGACATCCCGCCTGCATCCCTTGCCACCGGGCGGCTTGCGGTCTAAGGGGGCGGGGCCTGTTTTTCCCGAGAAAGGCCACCTCATGATCCCGCGCTATTCCCGCCCCGAAATGGTCGCCATCTGGTCCCCCGAGACCAAGTTCAAGATCTGGTATGAGATCGAGGCTCATGCCTGCGACGCGCAGGCGGAACTGGGCGTGATCCCCAAGGAAAGCGCGGAAGCTGTCTGGAAGGCGAAGGACGTGGAGTTCGACATCGCCCGGATCGACGAGATCGAGGCCGTGACGAAGCACGACGTGATCGCGTTCCTGACGCATCTGGCAGAGCATATCGGTTCGGAAGAGGCGCGGTTCGTCCATCAGGGGATGACGTCGTCCGACGTGCTGGACACGACGCTGAACATCCAGCTGGTCCGTGCCGCCGACATCCTTCTGGCCGACATGGACAAGCTTCTGGCTGCCCTCAAGAAGCGCGCCTACGAGCACAAGGATACGGTCTGCATCGGCCGCAGCCACGGCATCCACGCCGAACCGGTGACTTTCGGCCTCAAGATGGCCGGTGCCTATGCCGAGATGGAGCGGAACAAGAACCGCCTGGAAAAGGCGCGCTGGGAAGTGGCGACCGGGGCGATTTCGGGCGCCGTCGGCACCTTCGCGAACATCGATCCCAAGGTCGAGGAACATGTCTGCGCGAAGCTGGGGCTGAGGCCGGAGCCGATTTCCACCCAGGTGATCCCGCGCGACCGTCACGCGATGTTCTTCGCCACGCTCGGCGTGATCGCGAGCTCGATCGAGCGAATCGCCGTGGAGATCCGGCACCTGCAGCGGACCGAGGTTCTCGAGGCGGAGGAGTATTTCTCGCCCGGACAGAAGGGCTCCTCTGCGATGCCGCACAAGCGGAACCCGGTCCTGACCGAGAACCTGACGGGGCTTGCCCGTCTTGTCCGAATGGCAGTAGTGCCGGCGATGGAGAACGTGGCGCTCTGGCACGAGCGGGACATCTCCCATTCCTCGGTCGAACGGGGGATCGCGCCGGACGCGACGATCACGCTCGACTTCGCGCTGAACCGGCTGACCGGGGTGATCGACAAACTTCTCGTCTACCCCGAGAACATGCTGACAAACATGAACAAGTTCCGCGGGCTGATCCATTCGCAGCGCGTGCTCCTGGCGCTGACCCAGAAGGGCGTCAGCCGCGAGGCCGCATATGCGATGGTGCAGCGGAACGCGATGAAGGTCTGGGAAAAGGGGGCGGATTTCATGGCCGAACTCAAGGCCGACCCGGAAGTTCGCGCGGCGCTGTCGGAGGCCGAGATCGAGGAGAAATTCGACCTCGGCTATCACACGAAGCACGTGGACACGATCTTCCGGCGCGTCTTCGGCGAAGGCTGAAGCCGGCCGGTAACGGCCCCGTGATTTTGTGGATCGGCTCTCTCGTGGTCTCCTTGGGCATCGTCAACCGAGGAGATCGAGATGAGAGCGCTTTTCTCCGCCCTTGCCCTCGCTTTGATGCCGGTCGCGGCTTTCGCACAGGGCTGCGGGCATGAGCAGCGGGCAAATATGAGCTGCGCCGAGGGCCAGGTCTGGGATGAGGCGACGAAAGCTTGCGTCGTCCAGACAAGCTGACCGCCAGTCTGCGGGTAATTCGCCGTTAACGGCTTCCGTGCCAGTGTCCGGCCATATCCATTGGCCGGAGTTTTGTGTTGTCTTCGCTTGCGCCCTTGCCCGGCTTCGGCGCCGCTCCGGTAACAGGTGCGGCGCCGCGGCCCCTCCCGTTGACGAAAAGGCAGAAGGCGGCAGTGATCGTGCGGCTTCTCGTGTCGCAGGGCGCGTCGCTGCCGATCGCGGAGCTTCCCGAAGAGCTTCAGGAGAGACTGACAGAGGACTTCGCGGAGATGCGCCTGATTGACCGCGATACTCTGCAGGCGGTCGTTGAGGAATTCGTCCGCGAACTCGACGCAATCGGCCTTTCTTTCCCGGGCGGGATCGAAGGGGCGTTGACGATGCTCGACGGCCATCTGTCGCCCTCGGCCTCGAACCGGCTTCGGCGCATGCTAGGGGCTTCCGGTAAGGGTGACCCCTGGGAGCGGATTTCCGGACTCGATGCCTCCCGGCTCCTCCCGGTTCTGGAGGCGGAATCCGTCGAGGTGGGCGCTGTCATGCTCTCGAAGCTCGCAGTGTCCAAGGCCGCGGACCTTCTGGGGAGGCTCCCTGGCGAGAAGGCCCGGAGGATCGCCTACGCGGTGTCGCTGACCGGAAACGTGGACCCGGAGACAGTGCGGAGGATCGGGCTGTCGCTTGCCGTGCAACTTGATGCACAGCCAGCCAAGGCATTCGACACGAAGCCCGTGGACCGCGTCGGCGCCATCCTGAACTATTCCAAGGCCGTGACGCGGGAAGCGGTGCTGAAGGGCCTCGAGGAGGAAGACAGGGTCTTTGCCGAGGAGGTGAAGAAGGCGATCTTCACCTTCACGAACATCCCCATGCGGATCGACGCGCGCGATGTGCCGAAGATAACGCGGGCCGTCGATCAGGCCGTTCTGGTTGCTGCATTGGCGGGCGCGAAGGGTGAGGACGCGAAGTCGGTGGAGTTCATCCTCGCCAATATCTCGCAGCGGATGGCGGCGAATATCCGGGAAGAGATGGAAGCCCTTGGCAAGGTCAAGGAGAAGGACGCCGAGGAGGCGATGAGCGCCATTGTGGCGCGCATCAGGGAGATGGAGGCGTCCGGCGAGATCTTTCTGATCGCGGGCGACGAGGATTGACGCGCACCTCGGGCGCGAGAACCTCGCGCAATGTGCCGTGAGGGAAGCGCGCCACCGTGTCCACCACCTGGAACGACTTCGTCCTGCATCACGCGCGTTACCCTGGGACTTGCTCTCGGCGGTGCTTGACCTAACGGCACGTTGTGCTTGCACGGACGGCCCCATTGTTCTCAGACGCCACAGCGCCTAAAGCCCCGGTAGCATGCGCGAGTGGAGCGGGCGGGTGATCGGATCGGTTGGCAGGATTGGAGCGACGGCGCAGGGGATCCTCCTGATCCTCGCGGGCGTCCTCCTGTTCTCGACGATGGACGCGCTCGCCAAGCACCTGACGCAGGACTACCACGCGATGCAGGTCGTCTGGGCGCGCTATTCCGGGCAGACGGTGCTGGTCGCGCTGATCGTGGTACGTCGCCTGAGATCCGTCCTGCGGACCGAGCATCCCTGGGTCCAGGGCTTGCGGTCGGTGATGCAGTTCGGGGCGACGTCGCTTTTCTTCCTGTCGCTGGCGCATATCGGGCTTGCCGAAGCCACGGCGATCATGGACCTCAACCCGGTGCTCATCACGCTTGCCGCGGCCATTTTCCTTGGGGAACCGATTGGTCCACGGCGGGTCATGGGCGTGCTTGTCGCGATGGCGGGGGCGATGATCGTGATCCGGCCGGGATTGGGCGTGTTCCAGCCGGCGGCGCTTCTGCCGCTTGCGGGGGCGTTCTGCTATGCAGGCTTCGCGGTTGCCACGCGCTGGATTGCGGGGCGCGACGGGGTCTTTACGTCGCTGGTCTATGCGGCGCTCCTCGGCACGCTGATCACGTCGGTTCTTCAGCCGTTCGTCTGGCGGCCGATCGCTCTTGGGGATCTCTGGGCGTTCCTCGCGATAGGGGCGCTGGGGGCATTGGCGCAGATGTGCCTCATCCGGGCCTTCACCCAGGCCGAGGCCGCGGTTCTGGCGCCGTTCGGCTATGTCGGGCTGATCTTCGCCGCCTTCTGGGGCTTTGCCGTGTTCCGGGAATTGCCGGACCGCTGGACGGTCGTGGGTGCGCTTGTGATCGTGGCGGCCGGACTCTATGTGTGGCACCGGGAAGCGCAGATCGCGCGGCGCAAGGCCCGGGGGCAGGGATGACGCAGCCGAATGAAAAGGCAACGCTGGGTGATCACCTGGCGGACTGGGCCTTTCGAGCGGTCCTGGGATTTTCGCTCCTGTTTCGGTACGAGCGTCGGGTTGCGATGGCGGGATGGCTGACGTCGCATCTCGTGGCGCCGCTCGCGGGCTATCGCAGCAGAGTGCGGGAGAACCTGGCGCTCGCTTGCCCCGACATGCCACGTGCCGAGGTCGAGCGTCTTGCGCGGGCCGTGCCGGACAACGCGGGCCGGGCGCTTGCGGAGATCTATTCCGGCAAGGAATTCCTCGACCGGATCGCCGCGGCCGATCCTCTTGAGGGACCAGGACTGCCTGTCCTGGAGGCCGCGCACGAGGCAGGAAAACCTGTCATCCTCGCCGTTGCACATTTCGGGAACTACGATGCGATGCGCGCGGCGCTGGTGGCGAGGGGCTTCACCGTGGGCGCGGTCTATCGGCCGATGCAGAACCCGGTGTTCAACAAGCACTACGTGCGGGCCATTCACCGGATCGCGGAGCCCCTGTTTCCACGAAACCGGGCGGGCTTGGTCGAGATGGTGAGGTTCCTGAGAAAGGGCGGGTTCCTGGCGTTGGGGACCGACCAGCACATGGGTCGGGGGACGGAACTGAGGTTCTTCGGGTTGCCAGCCAAGACCACGCTGAACCCTGCGGAACTCGCGCTGAAATACGATTGCGAAATGGTGCCGGTTCACGCGATCCGCCAGCCGGATGGGCTGAGCTTCGTCGTGCGGGTCGATGCGCCGATCCCAAAGGGCACGCCCGAGGAGATGATGCAGGCGGTCAACGACAATCTCGAGGCCGTGGTGCGGGAGCACATGGACCAGTGGTTCTGGATTCATCGCCGCTGGAAACAGCCAAAGCCCAAGACGCGCCGAAAAAGGGCCTGAGTCATCCAAAGGAGTCTGTCGGGAACAGACGGGCCTCAAATGCAAAGAGCCGCGCCGGGGTGTCCGGCGCGGCTCCTTTGTTTCAGCGAGGGCGCTGGCTTCAGGCCGCGCCTTCCTCGTCCTGACCGGCGGCGCCGATGTCCTCGAAGAGTTCCGAGATCTCGAATTCCGCGGCGGCTTCTTCCTCGGCGGCGAGTTCCTGGATCGACTTGCCCGACGCCTGAAGCTCGGCTTCTTCGGTCGAGCGGGCGACGTTCAGGGTGATCCGGGCAGTGACCTCGGGGTGCAGGACCACGGACACGGTGTGAAGACCGAGTTCCTTGATCGGGCGGTCGAGGACGATCTGCTTGCGGTCCACCGAGAAGCCATCGGCGGTCGCTGCGTCGGCGGCGTCACGCGGAGTGACGGAGCCGTAGAGCGCGCCAGCGTCGGAGGCCGAGCGAATCACGATGAAGGACTGGCCTTCGAGCTTTTCGGCGGCGGCCTCGGCTTCCTTGCGGGTTTCGAGGTTGCGCGCTTCGAGCTGGGCCTTCCGCTCTTCGAACGACTTGATGTTCGCCTCGTTGGCGCGCAGCGCCTTGCCCTGGGGCAGGAGGAAGTTGCGCGCGAAGCCGTCCTTGACGCTGACGACGTCGCCCATCTGGCCGAGCTTGGCCACGCGTTCCAGAAGAATGACTTGCATTGGTCTGGCTCCTTACTTCACGACATAGGGAAGGAGCGCGAGGAAGCGGGCGCGCTTGATGGCGCGCGCGAGTTCACGCTGCTTCTTGGCCGAGACGGCGGTGATGCGGGCGGGCACGATCTTGCCACGCTCGGAGACGTAGCGCTGCAGGAGACGCACATCCTTGTAGTCGATCTTCGGCGCGTTCTCACCCGAGAAGGGGCAGACCTTGCGACGACGGAAAAACGGTTTGTTCGCCATGGGTTAAGTTCCTTTCCCCGAGCCTTCGATCAACGACGCTCGCGACGGTCGCCGCGGTCACCGCGGTCGCCACGCTCGTCACGCTTCTGCATCTGCACCGAGGGGCCTTCCTCGTGCGCATCGACCTTGATGGTCAGGACGCGCATGACGTCGTCGTGCAGACGGGCGAGACGCTCCATTTCCTGCACGGCGGCCGAGGGCGCGTCCGAACGCAGGAAGGCGTAGTGGCCCTTGCGGTTCTTGTTGATCTTGTAGGCCATCGTCTTGACGCCCCAGTACTCGCTGTCGACGACCTTGCCGCCGTTGTCCGCGAGGACGGTGCCAAAATGTTCGATGAGGCCTTCGGCCTGCGCGTTGGAAAGGTCCTGACGCGCGATGAGTACATGCTCGTAAAGCGGCATGCGGTCTCCTGTCTCGTCTCAGGCGGCTTCATAGGCGGGGCCAACCCTTCCGCGGCCCGCCACGAGAGGCTTCGCCGGTTGCGTTTCGATGCGAAAGGATGGGGCCTTATACACGCGCGGCGCAGGGATGCAAGGACAATGGCGGTGCGCAGGGCCGCGGCGCGGCGGGGAACGCGCGGATTGCGCGGGAGGGCGCCGCGCGTTATTGCGAAGCAAGGTCTGAAACAGGGGGACACATGAGCCGGGCATTCGTTTTTCCGGGGCAAGGGGCGCAGGTGATCGGCATGGGCAAGGCACTGGCCGACGCCTATCCGGCAGCTCGGGCGGTCTTCGAGGAAGTGGACGCGGCGCTGGGTGAGAGCCTGAGCGCGCTGATCTGGGAGGGCGAGGCCGAGGTGCTGACGCTCACGCAGAATGCGCAGCCGGCGCTGATGGCCACGTCGATCGCGGCGATGCGCGCGCTTGAGGCAGAGGGAATTCCGGTCACCTCGGCCGCCTATGTCGCCGGTCATTCGCTGGGCGAGTATTCGGCGCTTTGCGCGGCGGGTTCGCTGAGCCTCGCGGACACGGCGCGTTTGCTGCGGCTGCGTGGCAAGGCCATGCAGGAGGCCGTGCCCGTCGGCGTTGGCGCGATGGCCGCGCTGCTGGGCCTCGACTTTGAGACTGCCGCAGAGGTGGCTAAGGAAGCGGCGCAGGGCGAGGTCTGCCAGGCGGCGAACGACAACGATCCCGCGCAAGTCGTCGTGTCCGGGCACAAGGCGGCCGTGGAACGGGCCGTCGAGATCGCGAAGGCCAAGGGCGCCAAGCGCGCGGTGATGCTGCCCGTATCCGCGCCCTTCCACTGCGCCTTGATGGAACCCGCTGCGCGGGCGATGGCGGAGGCGCTGGACGACGTCCATATCGAGGCGCCGAAGGTGCTCGTGGTCGCGAACGTGACCGCCCAGCCCGAGGATGACCCCGCGACAATCCGTTCATTGCTCGTCGAGCAGGTGACGGGATCGGTGCGCTGGCGGGAATCGGTTCTCTGGATGGCCGGCAAAGGCGTGAACGAGTTCTGGGAGATCGGCGCGGGCAAGGCGCTGTCGGGCATGATCCGGCGTATCGCGTCCGAGGCCGCGACGCGCGCCGTCGGCACGCCCGATGACGTCAAGGCGGCAGCCGGGTCCTGAGCGGCGAGGTCGCGCCTCGGCGGGGCCCGATGGCGACGGACCGGTTCGACCAGAGTGAAATGGGAAATGCAGGCGCTGACCTGCGCGATTTGAAGGAAACGGGCGGATGTTCGATCTGACTGGGAAGGCGGCGCTTATCACGGGCGCTTCGGGCGGAATCGGCGGCGAGATCGCCAAGGCGCTTCACGGCGCGGGGGCGACGGTCGCCCTCTCGGGCACGCGGGTCGAACCCCTCGAGGCGCTGGCGGCAGAGCTTGGCGAGCGTGCGCATGTCCTGCCCTGCAACCTGTCGGACGCGGCCTCGGTCGAAGCGCTGCCGAAGGCGGCGGCGGAAGCCATGGGTGCTGTCGACATCCTCGTGAACAACGCGGGCATCACGCGGGACAACCTCTTCATGCGGATGTCGGACGAGGAATGGCAGTCGGTCATCGACGTGAACCTGACCTCGACCTTCCGGCTGTGCCGGGGTGTGCTGCGCGGCATGATGAAAGCGCGCTGGGGCCGGATTGTGAACATTTCCTCCGTGGTCGGCGCGACGGGGAACCCGGGGCAGGGCAATTACGCAGCCTCCAAGGCCGGCATGGTTGGCATGTCGAAGTCGCTCGCGGCGGAAGTCGCATCGCGCGGGATCACGGTCAACTGCGTGGCGCCGGGCTTCATCACGACGGCCATGACCGAGAAGTTGAACGACGAGCAGAAGGCGCGAATCCTTGGTTCGGTGCCTGCTGGCCGGATGGGCGAACCTTCGGAGATCGGGGCCGCCGTGCTCTATCTCGCGAGCCCGGAGGCCGCTTACGTGACGGGCGCCACGCTTCACGTCAACGGCGGCATGACGATGATCTGAGGCCGCTGAATCTGCCCATTGCGAAAGCGTTTGCCTGAGCCATAGACTGTGCTATAGGCGGCGCAGATTTGCCGGGGGTCCCTTCGCGGGAGCCACGGGATGCCTGGCGAAAGCGGGGCGTGAGCCGCTCTAAGGAGCAAGGGACCTAAAGACGGGCGGATAGGCCCGTGACATATGAGGATTGGACATGAGCGACATCGCAGATCGCGTTCGTAAGATCGTTGTCGAGCATCTGGGCGTTGACGAGGACAAGGTGACTGAAAACGCCTCGTTCATCGACGACCTGGGCGCTGACAGCCTCGACACCGTGGAACTCGTCATGGCCTTCGAGGAAGAGTTCGGCATCGAGATCCCGGACGACGCTGCCGAGACGATTCAGACCTTCGGCGATGCGGTGAAGTTCATTACCGAAGCCGCCTGAGCGAGTTCGGTAAAGACGGTTTGGAACGGCGCCCGCTCGCGGGCGCCGTTTTCGTTTTCGGAGGAGCGGGGATGGCGAATCTGGGCGAGATGTTCGGGGCGGGGGCATCCGAAACCTTCATGGGTCTTCCGGCCTGCGAGGACCTTGCGCAACTCGATGCGGGAATCGCGCTGATTGGCGCGGACTGCGCGACACCCTATGAAAGTGTAGGCGCCTATTGCGCAGGCGGCCCCGCCGCGATCAGGGCCGGCGGAGCGGCCTATGCCGCGAATCTGCTCCACATGAATTTCGACCTCGGCGGGCCGGTCTTTCCGGGGGGCATTGATGCCGTCGATGCCGGGAACCTGACGCTCGATCCGGCGGATGCGGAGGCGAACCGCCGAAAGATTGCCCGTGCCGTGGGGCATGTGCTCGACCGGGGCGCGGTGCCGGTGCTGCTTGGTGGCGACGACAGCGTGCCGATTCCAATGCTCGAGGCTTTCGGGGGCCGGAACCGCGATTTCACGATCCTTCAGATCGACGCGCATATCGACTGGCGCGACGAGGTGGGCGGAGAGCGCCAGGGGCTCTCTTCGACCATGCGGCGCGCCTCGGAGATGCGGCATGTGAGCCGGATCGTGCAGGTGGGGCAGCGCGGCATCGGTTCGGCGCGGATGGCTGATGTGGCGGCGGCGCGCCAGTGGGGCGTGGAGTTCGTTCCGGCACGGGAGATCGCGCGAGAGGGCATCCTGCGGGCCGCGTCACTGATTCCGGAGGGAGCGGAAGTGATCGTGTGCCTCGACCTCGACGCGCTGGACCCGTCCGTGATGCCGGCGGTGATCGGGCGAACGGCCGGGGGGCTCGGCTATTGGGACACGGTGGAGTTGATTTCCGCCGTCGCGGGGCGGGCGCGCATTGCCGGTTTCGACATGGTCGAATTCATGCCGGCGCGGGACATCGACGGGCAGGGCGCGCTGGTCGCGGCGCAACTTCTCGCGGCGGTCCTCGGGATCATCGCCCGTCAGGGCAAGGCGTGACCCCGCGCGGTTCGCCGCCAGCGGGGACAGGGCTTGTTGCGCGCGCCGGGGGCGGCGTGTAAACGGTCGGGAAATGCCAATTCAACCGGGGGAGGCGCCATGCGTCGGGTCGTGGTCACGGGTTTGGGAATGGTCACGCCGCTGGCTTGCGGTGTCGAAGAGACGTGGAAGAGGCTGATCGCCGGTCAATCCGGCGCAGGGCCGATCACGCGCTTCGACACGTCGAACGTCATCACCACATATGCTTGCGAAATTCCGTTTGGTGACGGAACCGAAGGGACATTCAACCCGGACGACTGGATGGAGCCGAAGGACCGGCGCAAGGTCGATGACTTCATCCTCTATGGTATGGCGGCGGCCGACATGGCGGTGCGCGACGCGGGCTGGACACCGGAGGACGAGGAAAGCCGGTTGCGCACGGGCGTGATGATCGGTTCGGGGATCGGCGGGCTCACCTCGATCGCCGAGGCGGCGATCCTGATCAAGGAACGCGGCCCCAAGCGGGTTTCGCCGTTCTTCATTCCCGGCGCGCTGATCAACCTGATCTCGGGCCAGGTTTCGATCCGCTACGGGTTCAAGGGGCCGAACCACGCCGTGGTGACGGCCTGTTCGACAGGCGCCCACGCCATTGGCGACGCGGCGCGGCTGATCCAGTGGGGCGACGCGGACGTGATGATCGCGGGCGGCGCCGAGGCGCCCATCAGCGAGATCGGCATCGCCGGGTTCAACGCCTGCAAGGCCCTGTCGACGAAGCGCGCGGGCGAGCCGCAGAAGGCTTCGCGCCCCTACGACGCGGACCGGGACGGTTTTGTCATGGGCGAGGGCGCCGGCGTCGTCGTGCTGGAGGAATACGAGCACGCGAAGGCGCGCGGGGCGAAGATCTACGCCGAGGTGCTGGGCTATGGGCTTTCGGGTGACGCCTATCACATCACTGCGCCGTCCGAAGATGGCGAGGGCGGCTTCCGTTCGATGAGTGCGGCGCTGGCGCGGGCCGGCATCCGCCCGGACGAGATCGACTACATCAACGCGCACGGCACCTCGACCATGGCGGACACGATCGAGCTGGGCGCGGTCGAGCGGCTCCTGGGGGACGCGGCGGCGAAGGCGACGATGTCGTCGACCAAATCGTCGATCGGGCACCTTCTGGGCGCCGCCGGTGCGGTAGAGGCGATCTTCTCCGTGCTGGCGATCCGTGACCAGATCGCGCCGCCGACGATCAACCTCGACAACCCGGCGGTCGAGCCGAAGCTAGACCTCGCCGCGAACAAGGCGGTCGAGCGGAAGATCGACGTGGCGCTGTCAAACTCCTTCGGGTTCGGCGGCACCAACGCGAGCCTCGTGCTGGGCCGGGTCAAAGACTGATGTGGCGGAACATCGCGTCCAACTTCCTCACGGTCCTCGTTGTCATCCTGATGGCGGTGGGCGGCTTGATCGCCTGGGGGCAGCGGCAATACGTGGTGCCGGGGCCCCTGACCGAGGCGATCTGCCTTCGGGTCGAGGGGGGCGCGAATTTCCGCACCGTCGCGGCCGATCTTCGTGAGCAGGGCGCGATCACCAGCACCTACATCTTCCGGACAGGCGCGGACTACGAGGAGAAGTCCGGCCAGCTAAAGGCAGGGTCGTTCCTGATCCCGCCTGGGGCGTCGATGCAGGACATCGTGGAGACGATCACCACGGCCGGGCCGTCGACCTGCGGGACGGAGGTGAACTTCCGCATTGGTGTTCTCGCCGGGGATGTGGTTCTGCGCGAGCTTGACCCCGCCACGAGCGAATACGTGGAGGTGGTGAAGTTCGATCCGGCGGTTGATGAGGCTCCCGCTGAGTTCATCGAGGCTGCGCAGGAGGCTGATGTCCGGTTCCGGGTGACCCTTGCCGAGGGGGTAACGAGCTGGCAGGTCGTCGAGTCGCTGAAGCGGGCCGATTTTCTGACCGGTGAGGTTCGGGAGATTCCACCCGAGGGTATGCTTGCGCCGGACAGCTACGCGGTTGCACGAGGCGCGGACCGTTCGGCGCTTCTTTCCGAGATGCAGGAAAGGCAGGAGAGGATCTTGGCGAATCTCTGGGAGGAACGTGCTGACGGCTTGCCATACGAGACGCCGGAGGAGGCGCTGATCATGGCTTCTCTCGTCGAAAAGGAAACCGGCGTGCCCGAGGAGCGGCGCCAGGTGGCGAGCGTCTTCGTGAACCGCCTGGATCAGGGGATGAGGCTGCAGACCGACCCGGCGGTGATCTATGGCGTGACCAACGGGCAAGGTGCGCTGGGCCGGGGCCTGAGGCAAAGCGAGCTGCGGGCTGAGACGCCCTACAACACCTATGTGATCGACGGGCTGCCGCCGACGCCTATCGCGAATCCGGGACGGGCGAGCATCGAGGCGGCGCTGAATCCGGACGAGACGGATTTCCTGTTCTTCGTCGCCGACGGCACTGGCGGCCATGCCTTTGCCGAAACGCTCGAGGAGCATAACAGGAACGTCGCCAAGTGGCGCGCGATCGAGGCCGAACGGGAGAAGGCCAATCCCTGACGAGCGAACTTTGCGTTAACTGACTGTTAATACTATATTTCTTGACTTTCCGAGCGGTCCTGGGTATACGTTCAGGCATGCTAGGAAAAGTGGGCGAGCGGCTCGGGGAAACCCGGTGCCGCTTTTTCTTTTCACGCGGCCGGACAGGCTCCAGGGACCGGTACAAGACTACATGACAATTCGTTTTTCCGCGGGTGAGGCGCCCGCGCGGACATTCGTCGAGGAGACGGATGAGCTGTTTCGCGATGCCGCCGAAGAACTCATGGCGGCAATCCGGGAAATCCGGAGCGGCAAGCTTGAAGAGGTGAAGGCCGTCAACCTGATCCTTCGGGATCTCAGGGCGGCCTTCCGGCAGGCGCTGGATGAAAGGAAGAAGATTGAAGAACTCCGCAAACAGGGTGACGGCGCCGGAGGCGGCGGCGCGCTCGACTTCGATGCCGCGCGCGCTGAGATCGGGCGCCGCCTGGCTTGCCTCCGCGACGCAGGAAACGGTTGACGAGTTTCTCGGGGGGCTAAGCGACGAGGCGTTGATGGCGCTGCCTTGGCTCTTCGAGTTCTGGGCCATGCCGCACCAGCTGCCGCCCGACGGCGCCTGGAAGACCTGGGTCATCATGGGCGGGCGCGGCGCTGGCAAGACGCGAGCGGGCGCCGAATGGGTCCGCGCCGAGGTCGAGGGTCCAACACCCGAGGCGCCGGGGCGGTCGAAGCGCGTGGCGCTGGTCGGCGAGACGGTGGACCAGGTCCGCGCGGTGATGATCTTCGGCGACAGCGGGATCCTCTCGTGTTCGCCGCCGGACCGGCGGCCGCAGTGGGAAGCGACACGGCGAAGGCTGGTCTGGCCCAACGGTGCGGTGGCGCAGGTGTTTTCCGCGCATGAGCCGGAGGCGCTGAGGGGGCCCCAGTTCGACGCGGCCTGGGTCGATGAGTTGGCGAAGTGGAAGAAGGCCGAGGAGACCTGGGACATGCTCCAGTTCGCGCTTCGCCTCGGCCAGCATCCGCGGCAGGTGGTGACGACGACACCGCGGTCCGTGGGTGTGCTGAAGGCGATCCTGCGGAACCCCTCGACGGTCGTGACGCATGCGCCGACGGAGGCGAACCGGGCCTATCTGGCGGCCTCGTTCCTCGAGGAGGTGCGGGAGCGCTATGCGGGCACGCGGCTTGGCCGGCAGGAACTGGAAGGGCTGATGCTGGAGGATGTCGAGGGGGCGCTCTGGACCTCGGCCATGTTCGAGGCGGGGCGCGTCGAGGCGGCGCCGAAGCTCGACCGGATCGTGGTGGCGGTGGACCCGGCGGTGACGGGGCATGGCTCTTCGGATGAGTGCGGAATCGTCGTGGTGGGCGCGGTCACGCAAGGACCGCCACAGGATTGGCGGGCCTATGTGCTGGAGGATGCGAGCGTGACGGCGGCCTCACCTACCGAATGGGCGCGCGCGGCACTTGCCGCGATGGAGCGGCACGGGGCGGAGCGTCTGGTCGCGGAGGTGAACCAGGGCGGCGACCTAGTGGAGACGGTGATCCGGCAGGTCGATGCGCTGGTGCCATTCCGGGGGCTGCGCGCCTCGCGCGGCAAGGCGGCGCGGGCGGAACCGGCAGCTGCTCTCTATGAACAGGGGCGGGTGAAGCACATGCGGGGGCTCGGCGCGCTCGAGGAGCAGATGTGCCGGATGACGGCGCAGGGCTACGAGGGGCGGGGCAGCCCGGACAGGGTGGACGCGCTCGTCTGGGCGCTGACGGAGCTGATCATCGCGCCGGCTGCGGCTTGGCGGCGGCCGCAGGTGCGGGGGCTCTGAGCAGCCGCAACCGGCCCGGATGTTCTCAGCCAAGTGGAAAGAGGGCGGGGTGCGAAGGTGACCCCGCCCTTTTTCGTGGCGGATGGTGGATCGAGGAGAGAAAGATGGTGTTGAACTTCTTCCGGCGCGCGGAGAGCGTGGCACCGGAGCGGAAGGCCTCTGCCACGGGGCGGGTTATCGCCTGGGGCGGGTCGGGCCGGGTCGTCTGGAGCCCGCGGGACGCGGCGAGCCTGACGCGCACCGGGTTCTCGGGAAACCCGATCGGGTTTCGCGCGGTCAAGCTGATCGCCGAGGCCGCGGCGGCGCTGCCTCTCGTCTGTCAGGACCGGGACCGCCGCTATGACGTGCATCCGGTCATCGACCTGATGCGCCGGCCCAATCCGGGGCAGGGGCGCGCGGAGCTTCTGGAGGCGCTTTACGGACAGATCCTACTGTCGGGGAACGGCTATCTCGAAGCGGTGGGCGAGGGCGGGCTTCCGCTTGAACTGCACGTACTGCGCTCGGATCGGATGAGCCTCGTGCCGGGGTCGGACGGCTGGCCCGTCGCCTACGATTACAGCGTGGGCGGGCGCACACACCGGTTCGACATGACCGGACCCGCGGATCCGATCTGCCATATCCGGAGCTTCCATCCGCAGGACGACCATTATGGCCTTTCGCCAATGCAGGCGGCCGCCGTGGCGATCGACGTGCACAACTCGGCCTCGGCCTGGTCGAAGGCGCTTCTGGACAATGCCGCGCGGCCCTCGGGCGCTATCGTCTACAAGGGGGCGGACGGGCAGGGTTCACTGACGCCAGACCAGTACGACCGGCTGGTGAGCGAGATGGAGCTGCACCACCAGGGCGCGCGGAACGCGGGGCGGCCGATGCTTCTGGAAGGCGGGCTCGGGTGGAAGCCGATGGGGTTCAGTCCGTCCGACATGGAATTCCAGAAGACGAAAGAGGCGGCCGCGCGGGAGATCGCGATCGCCTTCGGCGTGCCGCCGATGCTGCTGGGTATCCCGGGGGATGCGACCTATGCGAATTATCAGGAGGCGAACCGCGCCTTCTACCGGCTGACGGTGTTGCCCCTGGCGACCCGTGTAACGGCCTCGGTGGCGCATTGGCTTTCGACACATCTGGGCGAGAACGTGGAGCTTCGCCCTGACCTCGACCAGGTGCCGGCCTTGGCAGCGGAGCGGGACCAGCAGTGGGCGCGCGTCGGCGCGGCGTCGTTCCTGACCGACGCGGAGAAGCGGATGCTTTTGGGCCTGCCGCGTGTCGCGGAGGGTGACTGAGGCATGAGCGCACGCGGCGGCGGATCGCGATACCTGAAGGAACCGTTCGACTGCAGCCATGCCCAGAGGTTCGAGGCGACCGAGCGGGTCATGGAGCTGCAGTTCGACGTGGTCAGTCAGCGGCTTCAGCGAATGGAGAGCCTCATGGAGGGCCTCGAGAAGCGGCTGTGGATGACGGTCTACGGAGTGGTGGGGGTGATCCTCACCCAGGCAGTGCAGTCGGTGCTGGAATACGCCCCGAGATAAGGAACCCCGGATGATGAGGAACGACTACGGGCTGGAGATGAAGTTCTGCCAGCTGGGCGAGGCGGTCAAGGTGACCGGCGGGACGGTGATCGAAGGCTATGCATCGTTCTTCGGGCTGGCCGATCAGGGCAACGACGTGGTGCTGAAAGGCGCCTACGGGCGGAGCCTGAAGCGGCTCGCGGAGAAGGGCGGGCGCGTCAAGATGCTCTGGCAGCACGACCCGGCGCAGCCGATAGGGATCTGGGACGAGGTGCGGGAAGATGACCGCGGCCTCTTCGTCAAGGGTCGGATCCTTCCGGACGTGGAAAAGGGCCGCGAGGCCGTGGCACTGATAGCGTCGGGGGCGATCGACGGGCTGTCGATCGGTTACCGTACCGTTCAGGCCGAGAAGGACGCGAAGGGGCGCAGGCTTCTTCACGAGCTGGAGCTTTGGGAAGTGTCTCTGGTCACTTTCCCGATGCTTCCCGAAGCGCGGGTGGTGGCGAAGGGCGACGAGCCCGGCGCCGACGGCTTGCGCGAGCTGGCGGCGGCCCTCGAGGACGCGCGCCGGATGCTGGCGGACCGCTGAAGGCCAGCGCTACCTCAACCTCACAACTCAGGTGGTGTGATGACGAAGACCGAGACCAAGGCTCGGGCCGGGACGGGTGTGCCCGAAGGCCCGGCTCCGGCTGCGGAGGTGAAGACCGCGCTGGCCGGGTTCCTGAACGAGTTCAAGGGCTTTCAGGACGAGATGAAATCCAAGCTGCAACAACAGGAAGATCGACTGACCATGCTGGACCGCAAGACCATGACCGCCGGGCGCCCGGTGCTTTCCGCCGCGACCCATGACGAGCCGCCGCACCAGAAGGCCTTTGCAGCCTATCTTCGGTCGGGCGATGACGACGCGCTGCGCGGCCTCGTCCTCGAGGGCAAGGCGCTCAACACGGCCGTCGCCGGCGAGGGCGGTTACCTCGTCGATCCGCAGACCTCCGAGACGATCCGCGGCGTTCTGAAGGCGACCGCCTCGGTCCGCGCCATCGCCAACGTGGTGAACGTTGAGGCCACGTCCTACGACGTGCTGGTCGACCACAGCGAGATGGGCTCGGGCTGGGCCAACGAAACGGCGACACTGACCGAGACCGGCACACCGCAGATCGATCGCATCTCGATCCCCCTGCATGAGTTGTCCGCCATGCCGAAGGCCTCGCAGCGGCTGCTCGACGACTCCGCGTTCGACATCGAGACCTGGCTCGCGAACCGGATCGCGGACAAGTTTGCCCGAGCTGAGGCGGCCGCCTTCGTGAACGGCGACGGGGTGGACAAGCCCACCGGCTTCCTGTCGCACAGCACGGTCGCGAACGGCGCCTGGAACTGGGGCAGCCTCGGCTATGTCGTGACGGGCAATGACGGTGACTTCGCCGCGACGAATGCATCGGACGCGATCGTGGACCTCGTCTACGCTCTCGACGCGGAATACCGGGCCAATGCGACCTTCGTGATGAACTCGAAGACCGCGGGCGCGGTGCGCAAGATGAAGGACGCTGACGGCCGGTTCCTCTGGTCGGATGGCCTTGCGGCCGGCGAACCCGCGCGGCTCATGGGCTACCCGGTGCTTATCGCTGAGGACATGCCGGACATCGCCTCGGGTTCCCATGCCGTGGCCTTTGGCGATTTCCGCAACGGCTACACCATTGCCGAGCGCCCGGACATGCGCGTGCTTCGCGACCCGTTCTCTGCAAAACCGCATGTTCTCTTCTATGCGTCGAAGCGTGTGGGCGGCGACGTGAGCGACTTCGCGGCGATCAAGCTTCTGAAGTTCGCGGTCTCGTAAGAGCGCCGTCGAGTGGGCCGAGGTTGAACTCGGCCCCCAGGCGGGCGCGGGTCGTACCTTTCCCCGTGTTGTCTGCTGCTCCCTTCGTCCGAGCAATGCGGGGTAGGCCCGCGCCCTTTCCCATCGGCGGGAGGGCGCGACTTTCGGAGACCTATAATGATGCTGATTGAGCAGACCACAGTGCCGGCCACGGCGCTGCCGGTTCAGGAACTCAAGGACCATCTGCGGCTTGGCACCGGGTTCGCCGACCTCGGCGCGCAGGATGCCGCGCTGGAAAGCTACCTGCGGGCGGCGATCGCGGCGATCGAGGGGAGGATCGGCAAGGCACTGATTTCGAGGGATTATCTGTGGACGGTCACGCACTGGCGTGGAGACGACGAGCAGGCACTGCCGGTCGCGCCGGTCGCGGCGATCCTCTCGCTGACGGTGCTGGATCGGGACAATATCGGCGCGGCCATCGATCCAACGCGGTATCGGCTGGTGCAGGACACGCATCGGCCCAAACTCGTGGCGGCGGGGTCCTCGTTGCCGGCGATCCCGACGGGCGGGTTGGCGGAGATCGTCTTCATCGCCGGGTTCGGGCCGGGCTGGGCCGACGTGCCGGTGGATCTTCGACAGGCGGTGCTGCTCTTGGCGGCGCAGTATTACGAGATGCGGCACGAATCCGCCGGTGCGGAGGCCATTCCCTTCGGCGTCATGGCGCTGATCGAGCGCTGGCGGACGGTACGGGTTCTCGGCGGGGGCGCGGCATGAGCGCACCGCGTCTGAACCGCAAGCTTGTTCTGGAGGAAGCCACGCGATCGCCGGATGGCGCGGGAGGCTTCACGCTTTCCTGGGCGGCCTTGGGGGAGCTTTGGGCCGAGGTGAAGGCCGGGATGGGGCGGGAGCGCGCGGGGGAGTTCGTGACGCTTTCGACGGTGCCATTCCGCATCACTGTCCGAGCGGCGCCGCAGGGGGCGGCGTCGCGGCCACGCCCGGAGCAGCGGTTCCGGGAGGGCGCCCGGATCTTCCGCATTCTCGCGGTCACCGAAGACGGGCCACGGGGAGAATACCTGACGTGCTTCGCCCATGAGGAGGTTCCGGCATGAGCTATGGTGTGGCGGCTGCCCTGCAGGCGGCGGTCTATCAGCGGCTGATGGCAAGCAGCGCGCTCGATGCGCTGGTGGGTTCGGCGATCTACGACGCGGTGCCGCCCGGGACGGTGACGGGGACCTATGTGAGCCTTGGTCCAGAGGACGCGCGCGACCGGTCGGACAAGACCGGGCAGGGCGCAGAGCATGACTTCACCGTCTCGGTCGTTACCGACGCCGCTGGTTTCCAGACTGCGAAGGCGGTGGCGGCGGCAGTGTCGGACGCCCTCGTCGACGCGACGCTGATCCTGTCCCGGGGGCGGCTCGTCGGTCTTTGGTTCCTTCGGGCGCGCGCGCGTCGGGTCGAGGACGGCGACGTGCGGCGCATCGATCTGTCGTTTCGGGCGCGCGTCGAGGAGTGAGATTTCGGATCGCTCACGCGATCCTCAAGGCCAATCCGGGTCGTCGTGGCCCACGAGCGAAAACATTGGAGAAACGGACATGGCTGCCCAGAACGGCAAGGACCTTCTGATCAAGCTCGACCTGACCGGGGGCGGGCAATTCGAGACCATCGCGGGCCTGAGGGCCACGCGGATCAGCTTCAACGCAGAGACCGTCGACGTGACGAGTCTCGAGAGCCAGGGCGGATGGCGGGAACTCCTGGCTGGTGCCGGGGTCAAGGCTGCCTCGATTTCGGGCTCGGGCGTCTTCAGGGACGAGGCGACCGACGAGCGGGCAAGGCAGATATTCTTCGACGGAGAAGTGCCGCAGTTCCAGGTGATCATCCCGGATTTCGGGATCGTGCAGGGGCCGTTCCAGATCACCGCGATCGAGTATGCCGGAAGCCACGACGGGGAGGCGACCTACGAACTGACGCTCGCTTCCGCCGGCGCGCTGACGTTCACGGCGCTCTGATGGCTAATCCTTGGACGGGCGAGGTCGCCGTCTGGCTCGATGGGCGGCGTCACGTGGCGAAGCTGACGCTCGGCGCGCTGGCGGAGCTGGAGGCGGCGCTCGATGCGGGGACGCTGATCGAACTGGTCGAGCGGTTCGAGGCAAGGCGGTTTTCGACGCGCGATGTGTTGGCACTCTTGGTCGCGGGCCTGAGGGGCGGCGGTTGGGACGGGACGGCAGCGGACCTGCGCACGGTGGAGATCGGTGGCGGGCCGGTGGAGGCCGCGCGGGTCGCGGCCGAGCTCCTGGCCCGGGCCTTCGCCCTGCCACCGGAGCGACGCGGATGAGCGGGCCTGGGCGTCCAGGTCTTGACTGGCCCGGGTTGATGAGGGCGGGGCTCGTCCGGCTCGGCCTCACGCCGGGTGAGTTCTGGCGCCTGACGCCTGTGGAGCTTGAACTGATGCTCGGTACGGAGGCGGGCATCGCGCCGTTGACGCGGGCGCGGCTCGAGGAACTGGCGCGGGCCTTTCCGGACAAGTTGAAGGGGGACAGATGATGGCTGACATGGACGGGTTCGATGCCCTGGCCGATCAGGTGACGGCGCTTGAGCAGTCGCTCGAAGGTGCGCAGGCGATGGCGGCGGCGTTCGACGCTGAGCTTCAGCGCATGAAGGACAGCATGGTGTTCACGGGCCGTGAGGTGGCGAGCCTGTCGAGCAGCATGGGCCGCGGGCTGCGGGCGGCATTCGACGGGCTGATCTTCGATGGCTTGAAGCTGTCGGACGCGTTAAGGGGGCTCGCGCAGACGATGGTGAACAGCGTCTATTCGATTGCCATGAGGCCGATTCAGAACGCGATGGGTGGGGCTATCGCCAACGGCTTGAACGGCCTTCTGAGCGGGATGTTCCCGTTCGAGAACGGCGGCGCCTTCGCGCAGGGCCGCGTGATGCCATTCGCGAAGGGGGGGGGTGGTGTCCTCACCCGTCACGTTCCCGATGAGGAGCGGCAGGGGGCTGATGGGAGAGGCGGGTCCCGAGGCGATCATGCCGCTCGCGCGGGGCGCGGACGGCAGATTGGGCGTGCAGGCCTCAGGTGGCGGGCGGCCGATCAACGTAGTGATGAACATCACCACACCCGATGTCCAGGGCTTCGCGCGAAGCCAGAGCCAGATCGCGGCACAGGTTAGCCGCGCGCTCGCGCGCGGCCAGCGCAACCGTTGAGGAGGAAGCGATGGGGTTTCATGAGGTGCGGTTCCCCGCAAACCTGAGCTTTGGGTCGCTCGGTGGGCCGGAGCGGCGCACGGAGATCGTGACTTTGGCCAACGGATACGAAGAGCGGAATACGCCTTGGGCGCATTCGCGCCGCCGCTATGACGCAGGTGTTTCCATGCGTTCGCTTGATGATGTCGCCGAGTTGATCGCTTTCTTCGAAGCGCGTCAGGGACAGCTTTTCGGTTTTCGCTGGAAGGATTGGGCAGATTACAGGTCCGGCCAGGCCACGCAGGCGCCGGGTTTCGAGGACCAGTTGATCGGCCAGGGAGACGGCGTGACGCGCAGCTTTCAGCTGACCAAGACCTATGTCTCTGGCGGGTCTTCTTACGTTCGCCCAATCACGAAGCCCGTCGCGGGGACCGTCTGCTTGGGTCTGCAGGGCGACCGGCAACAGGAAGGTATCCATTTCGACGTGGACACGACGACAGGGATCCTGTTCTTCGAGGTGCCCCCGGCGATGAACGAGACCATTACAGCGGGCTACGAATTCGACGTGCCGGTCCGTTTCGACATCGATCGGATCCAGACGTCGGTCGCCTCCTTCCATGCGGGCGAGGTCCCCAGCGTTCCGGTCGTGGAGGTGCGGGTTTGAGCGGGACGATATTCGCGCACCTGGCTAGCGGAACCACGACGGTCGCTCGGTGCTTCGCGCTCACGCGGCGGGACGGGGTCGTCTTGGGTTTCACGGACCATGATCGAGATCTGTCCTTCGAGGGGATCACCTTCCGCGCGGATACGGGGCTGACTGCCAGGGCGTTGCAGCAGGCTACGGGGCTGGCCGTCGACAACAGCGAAGCATATGGCGGCCTCTCCTCAGACGCGATCTCGGAGGGTGACATCCTTGCGGGCCGCTATGACGGCGCCGAGGTGCGCGCTTGGCTCGTCAACTGGGCTGCCCCGTCGGAACGGGTCCTGCAATTTCGCGGCTCGCTTGGCGAGGTCACGCGGTCTGGCGGTGCGTTCACGGCCGAACTTCGCGGGTTGGCGGAGTTCCTGAACCATCCGCAGGGGCATGTGTTTCACGCGCGCTGCTCGGCGGTTTTGGGTGACAGCCGGTGTCGCATGAACCTGTCAGTGCCCGGATACTCCGAGGAACGGATGGTGGAAGAAGTGGACGCGGACCGCGTGTTCCGCTTCTCGTCCATGACAAGCTTCGACGACCGCTGGTTCGAGAAGGGACGGGTTCTGGTCCTGTCCGGATCTGCCAGCGGGCTCATCGGTGTGGTCAAGAATGACCGTGTCTCAGCGACCGGCGCACGAACGGTGGAGCTATGGCAGTCGCTTGGCGTTGCCATCGCTCCGGGGTACATGATCCGGCTGGAGGCCGGATGCGACCGACGCGCGGAAACCTGTCGACTGAAATTCGCGAATCTCCTGAACTTCCGCGGGTTCCCGCACATTCCGGGCGAGGACTGGCTCATGTCTTATCCGGTCGGATCCGCGGTGGCCGATGGTGGAAGCCGCGTGAAAGGCGAGGCCGTTGGCGGCTTCGGTTCCGCCTGATGGAGGCGTCAAGATCGCGCGCGGTAATCGAGGCTCGGCGCTGGATAGGAACGCCTTATGTGCATCAGGCTTCATGCCGGGGAGCGGGATGCGACTGTCTGGGGCTTCTTCGCGGGGTCTGGCGGGCGCTACATGGTCGCGAACCGGAGGCCGTACCCGCCTATACCGCGGATTGGTCGGAACCTTCGAGCCAGGAACGCCTTTGGGCCGCTGCTTTGAGGCACCTGCTTCCGCGTGTTCCCGGCGAGGCGGCTGAGGGCGATGTCCTTCTTTTTCGGATGCGGTCGGGTTCGGTCGCCAAACATCTGGGCATCGCGGCCGGCTCGGTGGCTGGGGAGACCTTTATCCACGCCTATTCCGGTCACGGCGTGGTCGAAAGCGCACTGAGCGAACCGTGGCGGCGCCGGATCGTGGCCCGGTTTCAATTTCCCGAGGGAGCCTGATCAATGGCGACGATACTACTTTCGGCCGCGGGGGCCGCGGTTGGCGCAGGCTTCGGGGGCACGGTCCTTGGACTCTCTGGCGCCGTCATCGGCCGCGCGGTCGGTGCCACGCTCGGACGGGTAATCGACCAGCGCCTGCTCGGGGCAGGCTCGCAAGCGGTGGAAACCGGTCGGATTGACCGGTTCCGGCTGACGGGCGCGAGCGAGGGGACACCCGTCGGGCGCGTCTGGGGGCGCATGCGCCTTTCCGGGCAGATCATCTGGGCCTCACGCTTCAAGGAGCAGAAGAAGACCTCGGGCGGGGGGAAGGGCGCGCCAACGCCCAAGGCCGCCGAGTATTCATACTCCGTGAGCCTGGCCATAGCACTGTGCGAGGGCGAGATCACGCGGGTCGGGCGTATCTGGGCCGATGGTGTGGAGATCGCGCGCGACGATGTGACCATGCGGGTCTACACGGGATCCGAGGACCAGCTTCCCGATCCCAAGGTCGAGGCCGTGGAGGGGGCGGGTGAGGCTCCGGCATATCGTGGCATTGCCTATGTCGTATTCGAGGATCTCGCGCTGAGCCGCTTCGGCAACCGTGTTCCACAGTTTTCGTTCGAGGTCATTCGGTCGGCGCAGGGCACAGGCTTGGGTGCGCCAGCGGATCTGGCTGCTGGCGTTCAAGCAGTATCGATGATCCCGGGCACAGGCGAATACGCACTGGCCACCACGCCGGTGACCTACAGCCTCGGGATTGGATTGCACCGGTCGGCCAACATCAACTCCCCAAGCGGGAAGACGGATTTCGCCACGTCTCTGGAAGCACTGCGCGAGGAACTTCATGGTTGTGGTTCGGTTTCGCTCGTCGTGTCGTGGTTCGGGGACGATCTTCGGTGCGGAGCATGCAGTTTGAAGCCCAAGGTCGAGGACCGGACGAGGGACGGCAAGGAAATGCCCTGGAGAGTCTCCGGCCTGTCACGAAAAGCTGCAGAGGAAGTCCCTAGAGTCGATGGACGGTCTGTTTACGGCGGAACGCCAGCCGATGCCTCGGTCATCGAGGCGATCCAGGAGATCAGGGCCGGCGGGCAGTCGGTCGTGTTCTATCCGTTCATTCTGATGGACCAGCTCGCCGGGAATGACCGCCCAGATCCGTGGAACGGGACGGAGGGGCAGCCTGTCCTGCCTTGGCGGGGAAGGATCACTTGTTCCGTCGCCCCAGGCCGCGAGGGCACTCCGGATCGGACGGGCACGGCCGTCGCGGAGGTCGAAGCGTTCTTCGGGACGGCTTCGATCACGGATTTTGACGCTTCTGGTGCGACCGTCATCTACACGGGGCCTGATGAATGGTCGTATCGGCGGTTCATTCTGCATTACGCCCATCTTTGCGCTGTGGCTGGCGGGGTAGACGCCTTTTGTATCGGTTCTGAAATGCGGGGGCTGACACAGATCCGGGGTGGCGGGGACACGTTCCCGACGGTCGCCGCCATGAGGCAGCTTGCGGTGGACGTGAGGGCGATACTCGGTCCCGAGTGCAGGATCGGATACGCAGCGGATTGGACCGAGTACTACGGCTATCAGACGCCAGAAGGTGACCTGCGCTACCACCTTGATCCACTCTGGGCGGATCCGAACATCGACTTCGTCGGGATCGACAATTACATGCCGATTTCCGATTGGCGCGACGGTGACTCTCACGCGGACGCAGAATGGGGAGCGATCTACAGCCTCGATTACCTGAAGGCCAATATCGAGGGTGGCGAAGGGTACGATTGGTATTACGACGCGCCCGCTCATCGTGACGCGCAGACCCGGACTCCGATAACCGATGGCGCCTACGGCGAGCCTTGGGTCTGGCGCGTCAAGGACATCCGAAATTGGTGGCGAAACGAGCACCGTGAGCGGATCGGTGGCGTGCGCGAGGCCGCGGCCACCGATTGGGTGCCCGAGTCGAAGCCCATCTGGTTCACGGAGATCGGCTGCGCGGCGATCGACAAGGGCACCAACGAGCCAAACAAGTTTCTCGACCCGAAATCCTCGGAATCGAACCTCCCGCATTATTCCAACGGCCGGAGGGATGACCTCGTTCAAATGCAGTATTTGCGTGCGATGTTCGCCTTTTGGGGGGATCCGGCCAAGAATCCCGTTTCAACGGAATACGGTTCGCCGATGGTGGACATGTCGCGGGCACATGTCTGGGCCTGGGATGCGCGGCCCTATCCCGTTTTCCCAAACGACACCACGCTCTGGTCCGATGGTACGAACTATTCGCGAGGCCATTGGATCAATGGACGGACGAGCGGCCAGCCTGTTGCGAAAGTGGTGGAGGAAATCTGCCTAGAAGCCGGTCTCCAGGCGGTTGATACTGATGGTCTCCACGGGGTGGTACGCGGTTACTCTGTAACGGACGTGGAAACGGCACGGGCTTCGATCCAGCCATTGATGCTCGTGTATGGCTTCGATGCAGCGGAGCGTGAAGGGAAACTCGTCTTCTCGATGCGCGACGGCCGCGTCGACGCTCGGCTCTCAACCGATGGTCTGGCCAGGACGGCCGAAATCGACGGCGCTGCGGAGACGCAGCGGGCGCCCAACGCGGAAATCGCAGGCAGGGTCCGTCTTGCCTACGTCGAAGCAGAGGGAGACTATGAAACCAAAGCTGTCGAAGCGGTCTTCCCTGATGAAGAGCCGAAGACCACCGACCAGACCGAGTTCCCACTCGCGCTGACGCGCGCAGAGGCGCAACGGACGGTCGAGCGCTGGCTGAACGAAGCGCGGGTGGCCAGGGACACGGCGCGCTTCGCTCTTCCACCGTCGATGTCATGGCTGGGAGCTGGCGACGTAGTAGAACTCGTGTCCGAGGAAGGCGCACGCAGCTACCGGGTTGACCGGGCGGAGCATGCCGGCGCGCTCGTCCTCGAGGCGGTCAGGGTCGAAGGGGGTGTCTACGAACCTTCGGATGAAACAGAGGAAAGAATCGTGCCCCGCGCCTTTGTCGCGCCGGTGCCGGTAACACCCATCTTCCTCGACCTGCCCCTCATTACGGGTGAAGAAGTACCGCACGCACCCCATCTCGCCGTTGCGGCTGTGCCTTGGCCCGGAAGCGTCGCTGTATGGTCATCGACGGCCGACGAAGGGTATGAGTTGAACAGTCTGATCCCAGCGGGATCGGCGATTGGCGAGACACTGACGCCGCTCTTTGCCGCATCGCCAGGGGTTTGGGATCGCGGGGCGCCGCTCCGAGTGAGACTGACTGGTGGGGAATTTTCCTCCGCCAATCTTGCGGAGGTGTTCAACGGGGCAAACCTCGCGGCCATCGGTGACGGTCATGGCGACAACTGGGAGCTGTTCCAGTTCGCTTCCGCAACGCTGGTCGAGCCGAATGTTTGGGATTTGAGCCTCCGTCTTCGAGGTCAGGCCGGCACGGATGCGCTACAGCCGCCCGACTGGCCCATCGGAAGTATCGTCGTGCTTCTGAACGACGGCCCACGACAGATCAATCTGCCGTTGTCCGCGCGCGGATTGGCTCGGCATTACCGGGTCGGGACGGCGCTTCGTGGGTATGACGATGCAACCTATGTGCATGAGGTGCGGGCCTTTTCCGGCATCGGACTGCGCCCATATTCCCCTTGCCATCTTCGAGCGAGGCGCCTGGGCTCCGAGGATATTTCCGTGTCGTGGGTCCGGCGCACCCGGATCGACGGCGACAGCTGGTTTTCGCTTGAGGTGCCGCTTGCCGAGGAATCGGAGCGCTATCTTGTGCGGGTCGTTCAAGGCTCAACGGTCCGCCGCGAGATCACATTACTGACGCCTTCATGGACCTATTCCGCCATGGCTCAGGCATCTGACGGCCTCGACGGCCCCTTCAGCTTTTACGTGGCACAACTGTCCGACAGCTTCGGGCCGGGCCCCTTCACGAGGATCGAAATCAATGGATGAAACGGCACAGCTCAACCTGCCCCTGCTTCAGCCAGCGCAAGCGCAGAAGCACGTGACGGTCAACGAGGCAATGATGCGGCTGGATGCTCTGGTGCAGCTTGTTCTGGTCTCTCGCGTCTTGGCAACTCCGCCGGCGGTGATCTCAGATGGCGTGGCCTACGGTGTTCCGAACGGTGCCGTGAACGACTGGGCGGGTCATGACGGCGAGGTCGCCATCGGGTCCAACGGCGGATGGGCATTCGTCACTCCGAAGGCCGGGTGGAGCGCCTGGATAACTGACGAAGGTCAGCGGGCTTTGCATGACGGCGGGAATTGGAGGTCCGGCATGGTGACGTTGTCGCCGTTCGGGGCCGGCGCACGGTTGGGCGTCGCCGAGATTGAACACACGATCGCCGTCGGAGCCGTGTCGACGACTTCAACCGTCATACCTAGCCACGCGGTGGTTCTTGGCGTGACGGCCCGGGTCGTCAACGCAATCACCGGATCGCTTTCCACTTGGCAGCTCGGGACACCCGGCGCGCCGGATCGCTTCGGATCGGGGCTGGGCGTAGGGGAAGGATCGTGGGCGAATGGGGTTCTTTCATCGCCTTTGACCTACTACGCGCCGACCGCGCTGGAGCTTACCGCTACGGGTGGGGACTTCACCGGCGGTCAGGTGCGGCTTTCCGTTCATTTCCTCGAACTGACACTGCCATCGATCTGAGCCATGCGGCCTGTCCTGCAGTCGGATGTAACCGCTGCCGCGCGGGTTCTTCTCGCGCTGCCGGAGCCGGACCGGGCCCAGGGGCTCCGGTCGATGTTTGCCATGGCGCAGGTTGCCGACCTGTACCGCAAGCGGATGGGGCGAGTGCACCCGTTCTGGGGGAACGGAAGTCTAATGTCGGTGGCGCGCATGGCCGCGTTCCCCCCAGATCCCGGGCTGAAAGATCCCGACTATCTCCAATGCATTGCCATTGTGATCTCGGAACTGATTGCCCGGTCCCGCGCCCATACGTCGCGCCGCCGCACGAAATCGCGATCTTCCCGCCTTTCCCGATGACCGCGCCATCCTATTTAGTATAAATGGAACGGAAGACCGGAGGAACGCGCGATGGCTGAAACAAAACGCAAAGTGGCGAAACTGGACCCGGTATGGTCCCGAATCTGCGACGAAGCTGAGGCTGCTGTTCGCGATGAGCCGCTTCTTGGCGGCCTGGTCCATTCGAGCCTCCTGCACCATCCCACGCTCGAGCGGGCGCTGGCATACCGATTCTCGCTGAAACTCGCATCCGGCGAGATGAGCGAGCAGATACTGCGTGAAATCGCCGATGAGGCTCACGCGGATGACCCTTCGCTGGGGCAGGCTGGCCGGGCCGATCTGGTCGCCGTTTTCGACCGTGACCCTGCTTGCCATCGGTTCCTTCAGCCAATCCTGTTCTTCAAGGGGTTCCAGGCCGTTGCAGCCTATCGCATTGCGCACTGGCTTTGGATGAAGGGCCGGCTCGACATGGCCTATTTCGTTCAGATGCGTTGTTCGGAGGTGTTCGGGGTCGACATCCACCCTGCTGCGCGCATCGGCAAGGGCGTCATGATCGACCACGCGCACTCCATTGTGATCGGGGAGACTGCGGTCGTTGGGGACAACGTCTCCATGCTTCATTCGGTCACGCTGGGTGGCACGGGCAAGGAAGAAGAGGACCGTCATCCCAAGATCGGCGACGGCGTGTTGATTGGGGCCGGGGCCAAGGTCCTTGGCAACATCAAGATCGGGGCAAACTCACGCATCGCAGCAGGATCGGTCGTGCTCCATGACGTGCCATGCTGCAAGACCGTGGCCGGCGTCCCCGCGCGCATCGTCGGAGATGCGGGATGCCCGCAGCCGGCAGTCACGATGGACCAGATACTCCGCGAAGATTAACAGACCCTGAAACAGAAAGGCCCGGGCAATTGCCCGGGCACATTCGTTTCCTGGCTTCGTTTCGTTCAGGCCAGCATCGCGATCGGATTTTCGAGATTGTCTACGATCGCCTTCAGCAGGTCCGCGCCGAGCGCGCCGTCGATCACCCGGTGATCGACCGAAAGTGTCATCGACATCATCGTCGCGACCTCGATCTCGCCCTCATCGTTCACAATCGGTTTCCTGAGGCCGGCGCCGACGGCAAGAATCCCGCCGTGCGGCGGGTTGATGACCGCGTCGAAGTTCTCGATGCCGAACATGCCAAGGTTCGAGATTGCGAAGCTTCCGCCCTGATACTCGTGCGGCGCGAGTTTCCTTGACCGCGCCCGCGCGGCGAGGTCCTTCATCTCAGCCGAAAGGGCCGAGAGCGACTTTTTCTCCGCGTCCTTCAGAACCGGCGTGAACAGCCCTCCATCGATTGCGACGGCAACCGCCACGTCGGAGGGCTTAAGCTTCAGGATCCGGTCGCCGGCCCAGACGGCATTGGCGTCCGGAACGGCCTGGAGAGCCAACGCGCAGGCCTTGATGATGAAGTCGTTGACCGACAGCTTCACCCCCCGTGCCTCAAGTTTGGCGTTCAGTTCCGACCGGAACGCAAGCAGTGCGTCCAGCCGAACTTCGCGACGCAGGTAGAAATGCGGAATGGTCTGCTTGGCCTCGGTCAGCCGTGCCGCGATCGTCTTGCGCATCCCGTCGAGCGTAACTTCCTCGTATTCGCGGCCCTCGTAGAGTTTTGCGACCGCGCTGGCGCTGACCGGTGCTGGGGCAGCGGGCGCAGGGGCGGCAGCGGCAGCGGCCGGGGCGGCAGGCTTGGGGGGCGCCGTGGCAGCCTCGACGTCGGCCTTCACGATCCGGCCATGCGGACCGGACCCTTTCAGCGATGCAAGGTCGAGGCCCTTCTCAGCGGCTATGCGGCGGGCAAGGGGCGAGGCGAATATCCGAGATCCTTCGACCCTCGGTGCCGCCGGGGCAGCGGTCGCCGGTGCAATCGCCGGGGCCTCGGACGGTGCGGGAGCCGCCGCAGCTGCGGCGTCAGCCTTTGGCGCAGGCTTTGCGGCTGCGGCCTCCACGCTTTCTCCTTCCTCGACAAGGATTGCGATCGGGGTGTTGACCTTCACCCCTTCGGTCCCTGCCTCGATCAGGATCTTGCCGACGATGCCCTCGTCGACCGCCTCGAACTCCATCGTCGCCTTGTCGGTCTCGATCTCGGCAATGATGTCACCGGAGGACACGGAATCGCCCTCCTTAACCAGCCACTTAGCAAGCGTGCCTTCCTCCATCGTGGGGGAAAGCGCGGGCATGAGAATTTCGGTCGCCATCTTTCCCTCCTTACCGGTAGGTGACTTTTTTCACCGCCGCCACGACCTCATCCGAGGTCACAAGCGCCAGCTTTTCCAGGTTCGCCGCATAGGGCATCGGAACGTCCTTGCCGGCGCAGTTGATCACGGGCGCGTCGAGATAGTCGAAGGCGCGCTCCATGATGACCGCCGACAGGTGGTTGCCGATGGAACCCACCGGCCAGCCTTCCTCGACCGTCACGCAGCGGTTCGTCTTCATCACCGACGCAAGGACCGTGTCATAGTCGATGGGCCGCAGCGTCCGAAGGTCGATGACCTCCGCGCTGATACCCTCAGCCGCGAGCTTGTCCGCGGCCTCCAGCGCGTGGCTCATGCCGATGCCGAAGCTGACGATCGTAACGTCGGTTCCCTCGCGCCAGATCTTCGCCTTGCCGAAGGGAATGGTGAAGTCGTCCAGCACGGGAACCTCGAAGCTCCGTCCATACAGGATCTCGTTTTCGAGGAAGATCACCGGGTTGGGGTCACGGATCGCGGTCTTGAGAAGGCCCTTGGCGTCGGCCGCCGAATAGGGTTGGACGACCTTCAGGCCCGGGACCTGAGAATACCAGGCCGCATAGTCCTGGCTGTGCTGTGCTGCAACCCGCGCGGCTGCGCCGTTCGGTCCGCGGAACACGATCGGACATCCCATCTGGCCGCCGGACATGTAGAGCGTCTTGGCTGCCGAGTTGATTATGTGGTCTATCGCCTGCATGGCGAAGTTGAAGGTCATGAATTCGACGATCGGCTTCAGCCCGCCGAAGGCCGAGCCGACCGCGATCCCGGCGAAGCCGTGCTCGGTGATCGGGGTATCGATCACGCGCTGGGCGCCGAACTCGTCGAGAAGCCCCTGGCTGATCTTGTAGGCGCCCTGGTACTCGCCGACTTCCTCGCCCATGAGGTAGACGTCCTCGTCGCGCTTCATCTCCTCGGCCATCGCCTCGCGCAGCGCCTCGCGGACCGTCATGGTCTTCATCTCCGTGCCCGCGGGCCAGTCGGGCGAAGTGTCGGGCGCCGGCGCCGCCGGAGCGGCCGTCGCGGCGGCCGGGGCAGGGGCAGGGGCCTCTGCCTTGGGCGCGGCGGGCGCCGCCTCGGCCTTCGGAGCGGTCGCCGCCTCGACGCTTTCGCCTTCTTCCACCAGAACTGCGATGGGCGTGTTCACCTTCACCCCTTCGGTACCCTGCGAAACGAGGATCTTGCCAACGATCCCTTCATCGACCGCTTCGAACTCCATCGTCGCCTTGTCGGTTTCGATCTCCGCGATGATCTGTCCGGAGGTGACGGCGTCGCCCTCCTTCACCAGCCATTTCGCAAGCGTGCCTTCCTCCATCGTGGGCGACAGCGCGGGCATAAGAATTTCGGTAGCCATCCCTCGTCCCCCTTACGCGTAGATATCCGTCCAGAGCTCGGACAGATCCGGCTCCGGGCTTTCCTTCGAGAATTCCGCCGCCTCGTTCACGATCGCCTTGATCTCCTTGTCGATCGCCTTGAGGTCCTCGTCGGTGGCATGCTTGCCCTGAAGCAGAAGGTCGCGCACATGCTCGATCGCGTCACGTTCCTCGCGGATCTTCTGCACTTCCTCCCGCGTGCGGTACTTCGCTGGGTCAGACATCGAATGGCCCCGATAGCGGTAGGTCATCACTTCGAGGATGTAGGGCCCGTCGCCCGCCCGGCAGGCCGCGACGGCGCGCTCGCCGGCCGCCTTGACGGCCAGAACGTCCATTCCGTCGACGGCCTCGCCCTTGATGCCATAGGCGGCGCCTCGTTCCCAAAGGCTCGGGCTCTTCGTCGATCGCTTGACGCTCGTGCCCATCGCGTACTGGTTGTTCTCGATCACGAAGATCACGGGCAGGTTCCACAGCTGGGCCATGTTGTAGGTCTCGTAGACCTGGCCCTGGTTCGCCGCGCCATCGCCGAAATACGTGAAGGTCACGCGCCCGTTGCCCTTGTACTTGTCAGCGAACGCCAGACCAGCGCCCAGCGGCACCTGCGCGCCGACGATGCCGTGGCCGCCATAGAAGTGGCGGTCCTTCGAGAACATGTGCATCGAGCCGCCCTTGCCCTTCGAATAGCCGCCCTCGCGGCCGGTAAGCTCCGCCATCACGCCCTTCGGGTCCATCCCGCAGGCCAGCATGTGGCCGTGGTCGCGGTAGGAGGTGATGCGTTTGTCGCCCTCTTCGGCCGCGGCTTCGAGGCCCACGACGACGGCTTCCTGCCCGATGTAAAGGTGGCAGAACCCGCCGATCAGCCCCATGCCGTAGAGCTGCCCCGCCTTTTCCTCGAATCGCCGGATCAGCAGCATTTCGCGGTAATACTCGAGCAGTTCTTCTCCGGAAGTATTTGATTTGGCTTGGGCTTTTCGTGCGGCCATGTCCGCGACCCTCCGTGCGCTGGAAAATAGTTCAACGTTAAACTATCATATAACGCATTCTGCCTCTCAACGGTAGCCGAAAAATCGCGGGAAATTGACCCGAACCGGTTCGGGGCTTGTCGGCGTCTCAGCTGAAGGCAGGCGGTCAGCGGATGACGATCTCGTCGGCGCGGATGACGCCGAGGACGTCCCGCGCCTGCTCGTCCAGAAGATCGAGGTCGAGATAGGTGTCCGACAGGCGCAGCGTGAGGTTTTCCATTCTTGCGACCTCAGCCGCAAGCCGGTCCCGCTCGGTCTTGAGCGCCTTCGCCTCGGCGTCGATCTGGACGCGGCGAAAGACGCCGTAGTCACCCTGTACGGCAGCAAACGTGAAGTACCCGCCGAAGAGGATCGCCAGGGCGAAAAACACGAATGTTCCCAAGGTTGGGGTGGTGCGGGTTTCGCTCATCTCTGCCTCGTCCGTCCGCCTCTCATGGGCGGATCGGGCGAATCATGCCACAGACGATTCGCGAAGGGAATCCCCTTGTTGGGAATTCCCCGATGTCTGATCGTCGCCTGGGTCTCAGGCCTTGCCGCGGTAGATGTCCACGAGCTTGCCCAGCATCGCGAGAGCTTCCTCGCGCGGCCGCTGGAACGAGTTGCGCCCGATGATGGAGCCGTTGCCACCGCCGTCGCGGATCGCGCGGGCATCGTCATAGACGCTGTCGGCACCCTTCTTCGCGCCGCCCGAGAAGACGACGATCCGCCGGCCGTTGAAGGCGGCCTGCATGCAGTGCGCCACCCGCGCTGCCTGAGTGGAGATGTCGATGTTTTCCTTTTCGTAGACCTTCTTGGCCTCGGGCAGTTCGAGGTGATCGGTCGACAGCTTGATCTTGATGATATGGGCGCCCAGAAGCGCCGCGATCTGTGCGGCATAGGCAGCGATGTCAATCGCCGTTTCGCCGTCCTTCGAAATCGCTTCGCCGCGCGGGTAGGACCAGATCACCGTCGGGATCCCGACCGCCGCCGCTTCCTCGCGCATCTCCCGGATCTCTTCGAACATGTCGAGCGCCATGTCCGAGCCTGGGTAGATCGTGAAGCCGATCGCCGAGCAGCCGAGGCGCAGCGCATCCGCCACGCTCGCGGTCACCGCCTGGTTCTTCCCGGCCGTGTCCGACATCAGCGAATTTGCGCTGTTGGCCTTCAGGATCGTCGGGATCTGGCCGGCATAGGTGTCGGCGCCGGCCTCCAGCATGCCCAGCGGCGCGGCATAGGCATTGAGCCCCGCATCGATTGCCAGCTGGTAATGGTAATGGGGGTCGTAACCCGCCGGGTTGGCCGCGAAGCTCCGCGCGGGGCCATGCTCGAAGCCCTGGTCGACGGGGAGTATGATCATCTTGCCGGTGCCGCCGAGCTTGCCTTCCATGAGCATGCGGCAGAGGTTCGCCTTAACGCCGGGCGTCTCGCCCTCGTAGTTGGCAAGGATCTTCTGGACGGTCCTCGTTGCACGCATGCTGGCTCACTCCTTTGGCACGGTCATGAAACCCGAATAGTCGGGCACCGGGGTCCATGCAACGATGGTGGCGCTAACATTCGCCGCTTGAACGAGATTCCATCGGATACTGACGGCTGCGGCAGCCTCGCCGCAGCCACCTCATGGGTAATCAACTGATCGCCAGGGAATTGCCCTCGCTTCGGAAACGAAAAGGGGGCCCGAAGGCCCCCGATCCTCAGGCGCCCTGGTCGAGGGCCGCCACGCCGGGCAGTTCCTTGCCTTCCATCCATTCGAGGAAGGCGCCGCCGGCCGTCGAGATGTAGCTGAAGTCGTTGGCGACACCTGCCTTGTTCAGCGCAGCGACCGTGTCGCCACCGCCCGCCACGGAAACGAGCTTGCCCGCCCGGGTCAGTTCCGCCGCCTTCGCAGCCGCCGCGTTGGTCGCGGTGTCGAAGGGTTCGATCTCGAAGGCGCCGAGAGGGCCATTCCAGATCAGGGTCTTGCAGACCTCGAACACGCCCACGATGCGTTTCACCGCTTCCGGTCCCGCATCGAGGATCATCGCGTCATCGGGGCAGGCATCGGCGCGCACCACTTGCGACTCCGCCCCCGCCTTGAATTCCCGCGCGACAACGGCATCGTCCGGAAGCACGATCTCGCAGCCCACGTCCAGCGATTTGCGGAAGATCTCTCCCGCGGTTCCGGCCATGTCGCGCTCCGCGAGCGACTTGCCGACCTCGATCCCCTTGGAGAGGAGGAAGGTGTTGGCCATGCCGCCGCCGATGACGAGGTAGTCGACCTTCTCGACGAGGTTCGTGAGGAGGTCGAGCTTGGTCGAAACCTTGGCACCGCCGACGACGGCGACGACCGGCCGCTCCGGTTTGCCGAGCGCGCGCTCAAGCGCTTTCAGTTCGGCCTCCATCAGCCGACCGGCGGCCGCAGGCAGCAGATGCGCGATCGCCTCGGTCGAGGCATGCGCGCGGTGTGCTGCGGAAAACGCATCGTTCACGTAGACATCGCCCAGCGCGGCCAGCGCCGCCGCCATGCCGGGATCGTTCTTTTCTTCGCCCGGCTGGAAACGCGTGTTCTCCAGCAGCAGCACCTCACCCTCGCCAAGCGCCGCCACTGCCTTCTTCGCCGGGGCTCCGATGCAGTCTTCGGCGAAACGCACGGTGCGGCCCAGCGCCGCTTCCAGCGCGGGCAGCGTGATCTTCAGGCTCATCTCCGGCACGACCTTGCCCTTGGGCCGGCCGAAATGCGCGAGAAGCACGGGTTTGCCGCCACGCGCGAGGATATCCTTGACCGTCGGCACGATCTTCTCGATCCGCGTTGCGTCCGTGACACGGCCGTCCTCGACCGGCACGTTGATGTCTACGCGCGTCAGCACGACCTTTCCCTTCAGGTCGATGTCGTCGAGGGTCTTCCAGGCCATTGCCAATCCTTTCCCGCCGCAGGTGCCACTTCCCAAATCGCCGATCCGGTCCGCGCCGTCAACAGCGCCCCCCGCGGCGCTTTGCCCTTCCCTTGGGCCGCACCCCGCTCTAGTGTCTCGCGCGAACGAAAGGAGGGCCCGAATGGCCGAAATCAAGGACCCCGAGAACGCGATCATCATCGAGCTGAAGGACGGCCCGGTGGTCATCGAACTTCTGACCGAAATCGCGCCGAAGCACTGCGAGCGGATGAAGGAACTGGCCCGCGCCGGTCTTTACGACAACGTCGCCTTCCACCGCGTCATCGAGGGCTTCATGGCCCAGACCGGCGACGTGGCGAACGCCAACATGGAAAAGGGCTGGAACCCGCGCATGGCCGGTACCGGCGGTTCGGACCTGCCGAACCTCCCGGCCGAGTTCTCCCGCATCCCGCATGACCGCGGCACGATCGGCGCCGCGCGCTCGTCGAACCCGAACTCGGCGAACTCGCAGTTCTTCATCAACTTCAAGGACAACCACTTCCTGAACGGGCAATACACGGTCTACGGCCGCGTGATCTCGGGCATGGAGCATGTGGACAAGATCGCTCGTGGCGAGCCGCCGGCGAACCCCGACCGGATGATCAGCGTCAAGGTGGCGGCCGATGCCTGACCACCGTTTCCTCGCCGGCGCGGCGCTTGCGCTCGCGCTGTCCGCCCCGGCCTTCGCGGCCGAGGATGGGCCGGGCCCGAACCTCGTGATCGAGGTCGCAGGCTCCACGTCAGGGACCATCGTGATCGACCTTCTCCCCGACGTCGCGCCCCAGCACGTCGCACAGATCACCGCGCTCGCCTCGGAGGGCGCATATAACGGTGTGGTCTTCCACCGCGTGATCGAGGGCTTCATGGCCCAGACCGGCGACGTGGAATTCGGCAGACAAGGCGGCGACCTGTCGATGGCCGGCGCGGGCGGATCGCAAAAGCCTAACGTCGCGGCCGAATTCTCCGACGTTCCGTTCGAACGTGGCACCGTCGGCATGGCCCGCGCCATGGACCCGAACTCGGCGAACAGCCAGTTCTTCATCATGTTCGACGCGGCTCCGCACCTCGACGGCCAGTACACCGTCTTCGGTCAGGTCGTTTCGGGGATGGAAGTCGTCGACGCGATCAAGAAGGGCGATCCGGCGGCAAATGGCTCCGTGACCGAGCCCGACTACATGGTCAGCGTGAGCGTGGCCGAGTAACTGAGCTTCATCTTTCCGCGAGGGGGGCTGTCGCAAGACCGTCCCCCTTGCGACACTCTCCCCTGCATCGGGAGGGTCAGAATGCCACGCTTCCTACTTGCCGCCGTGTTTGCCTGTTTCGGTGCCACGGCCCTGGCGGATCCGCACAGCTGGGCGAGGGAGTTCCCGCTCACGGATTTCTCGCAGGCCGACGTTCCCTTTGACGAGATCATTTCGGGCGGACCTCCGCGCGACGGCATACCCGCGCTGAGCGATCCCGCCATGATTCCGGTTGCCGGGGAGACCCGCCTCGACCCGCTCGAGCCGGTTGTCGCCGTGGAGATCGAAGGAGCCGCGCCCCGGGCATACCCGATCCGATACCTGACCTGGCACGAAATCGTGAACGATACGGTCGGGGGCGTGCCGCTCGCGGTGACTTTCTGCCCGCTCTGCAATTCGGCCCTGACCTTCGATCGACGGGTCGACGACCGCGTACTGACCTTCGGCGTCACTGGAAAGCTCAGGAATTCCGACATGGTGATGTATGACCGCGAAACGGAAAGCTGGTGGCAACAGGCGATGGGGAAAGGCATTGTCGGCGTGTACACGGGGACGCAACTCCGCAGCCTACCGACCTGGATGGAAAGCTGGGAAGGCTTCCGCACCCGGAACCCCGATGGCCTCGTGATGGACGAGCCCGACTGGGGCCGCAGCTACGGACGCAATCCCTATGTCGGCTACGATTCCTCGCGCCGGCCCTTCCTCTACTCCGGAGAGGAACCGCCCCACGGGATCCACGCGCTCGCGCGTGTCGTGCGGGTCGGTGATCGCGCCTGGCCGCTCGAAAGGCTCTCCGAAGCGGGGGAGATCCGCGAGGGCGGGGTAACGCTCAGCTGGCGCGCGGGGAACGCTTCCGCGCTCGACGCCGGTCGGATCGGCGAGGGGAGGGACGTGGGACAGGTCCGGGTGCGTGACACCAAGGGGCGCGACCTGCCCCATGACGTCATGTTCGCCTTCGCCTTCCATGCCTTCTGGCCCGACGGGGAATGGATGCTCGGCCGGTGAGGCCGGAACCCCGAGGAGATCCCTGCGCCGGCCGGCTCAGTCCGCCAACGTGACCAGCGCGTGCCGCTTCTTGCCAGCGGTAAGCTTCACCGGTTCGGCTAGGTCTTCTGCGCCGAACATCTGCCCCGGATCGGTTGCGATGACGTCGTTCACACGCGCGCCGCCCTCGGCAATGAGCCGCTTCGCGTCCTTGCCGGTCTTGGCGAGGCCCGAGCGCAGCACCAGTTGCGCCAGCGAAATCCCGCCCGCGATCTCCGCCGCGCTCAGGACCAGCGTCGGCAGGTCCTCACCCACGCCGCCCTTCTCGAAGACCTCGCGCGCCGTCGCCTCGGCCGCCGCCGCCGCTTCCGGCCCATGCGCGAGCCGCGTGACCTCGTTCGCGAGGATGATCTTCGCCGCGTTGACCTCGGAACCTTCCAGCGCACCGAGCCGCGCGCATTCTTCCAGCGGAAGTTCGGTGTAGAGCTTCAGGAACCGGCCCACATCCGCGTCCGTCGTGTTCCGCCAGAACTGCCAGAACTCGTAGGGCGAGAGCATCTCGGCGTTGAGCCAGACGGCCCCGGTTGCGCTCTTGCCCATCTTCTTGCCATCCGACGTTGTCAGAAGCGGCGAGGTCAGCCCGAATATTTCCCGGTCGAGCACCCGACGCGTCAGGTCGATCCCGTTGACGATGTTGCCCCATTGGTCCGAGCCGCCCATCTGGAGAAGGCAGCCGTAACGCCGGTTCAGCTCCAGGAAGTCATAGGCCTGGAGGATCATGTAGTTGAATTCGAGGAACGACAGCGACTGCTCCCGGTCGAGCCGCGATTTCACGCTCTCGAACGAAAGCATCCGGTTCACGCTGAAATGCCGCCCGATGTCCCGCAGAAACTCGAGGTAGTTCAGGTCGTCGAGCCACTCGGCGTTGTTGACCATCATTGCGTCGGTCTTGCCCGACCCGAAGGTCACGTAGCTCGAAAACACCTTCCGGATCCCGTCGATGTTCGCGTCGATCTCGGCCTCGGACAGAAGCGGCCGCTCTTCCGCACGGAAGGACGGGTCGCCAACCTTCGTCGTGCCTCCGCCCATCAGGACGATCGGCTTGTGGCCCGTCTTCTGGAGCCACCGCAGCATCATGATCTGGATCAGGGAACCGACATGCAGCGATTTCGCCGTGGCATCGAAGCCGATATAGGCCGGCACGACGCCCTTGGCCAAAGCCTCGTCCAGCCCCTGATAATCCGTGCAGTCGGCCAGGAAGCCGCGCTCGATCATCACGCGCATGAAATCGGATTTCGGGTGGTAGGTCATCGCGTCTTGCCCCATTCTCTGCGCTTGCCCCTATAGCTTCGGGGGCGTCAAAGGGGAAGGGGATCATGGGCGAAGCCGTCTGGGCCTTGGGCGCGATGTCGGGCACTTCGCTCGACGGCGTGGACGCCGCGATGGTCTTGACCGACGGCGAGACGATCGAAGCCTTCGGCGAAACCGGCTACCGCGCCTATTCGGAGGCGGAACGCGCCACCCTGCGCGCCGCCCTTGGCCGCTGGCCGGACGAGCCGGGCGTGGCCGAGGCCGCCCGCGTGACGGTGGCCGCCCATGCCGAGCTTCTTTCCACGTTTCCGCAGGCCCGACTCGTCGGTTTCCACGGCCAAACGCTGGCTCACGATCCCGATCATGGTCGCACGCATCAGGCGGGTGACGGCGCGGCTCTTGCGGGCAAGCTGGGCCGGACCGTCGTCTGGGACTTCCGCTCGGAGGACGTCGCGCGGGGCGGGCAGGGTGCGCCGTTGGCCCCGTTCTTCCACTTCGCCTGCGCGAAGTGGTTCGGCGCGACGGCTCCGGTCGCCTTCCTCAATCTCGGCGGGGTCGGCAACCTGACATGGATCGACCCTTCGAAACCCGCCCCCGAGGTGGAGGGCGCGTGCCTCGCATTCGATACGGGGCCGGCCAACGCCCCGATCAATGACCTCATGCAGGCCCGGCAGGGTGTCTCGCAGGACGAAGGCGGTCGCCTCGCGGCAGAGGGGCGAGTGTATGAGGCAACAATCTCGGCCTTTCTCGGGCATCCGTTTTTCTCAAGGAGACCGCCCAAGTCTCTGGACCGAAATGATTTCCACGATCTTTTGCCCGCAGTTTCGGCACTTTCGGACGCCGACGCCGCGGCTACGCTGACGGCTGCCGCCGCAGCGGGTGTTGCGGAGGGCGCACGTCACTTCCCGAGGCCTCCCGAACGCCTGCTCGTCACCGGCGGCGGGCGGCGCAACGCGACCCTCATGCAGATGATTGCCGATCGTGTGGGGCTACCGGTCATGCCGGTCGAAGCGGCGGGGCTCGACGGCGACATGCTGGAGGCGCAGGCTTTCGCATACCTCGCCGTCCGCGTGCTGAGGGGCCTGCCCATCTCCGCCCCCGGCACGACGGGAGTGCAGGAGCCGGTCTGCGGCGGGCGGATCAGCCAGCCCTGACGCGCCGCGCCTGGCGAAGCATCGCGACAGAGTAGAGCACAAGCGCCGTCCAGATCAGCGCGAATGCCAGCGCCTTTGCGCGCGAGAACGGCTCCTCGAAGACGAAGACCGCGATCACGAAGATCATCGTCGGAGCGATGTACTGCATCATCCCGATGGTCGAGAGCCGGAGCAGCTTTGCCCCGTTCGCGTAGATCAGAAGCGGCACTGCCGTGACGAAGCCGCAGCCCAGAAGCAGGGCCCGGTCAGTGAGGCCGGTTTCCAGGAAATGCCCGCTGCCCGTCGACTCCCGCCAGAGGATGTAGATGACGGAGGGAACGCTCAGAATCAGAACCTCGAGGAAGAACCCCTGGTTGGGCCCGATCGGCAGCGTCTTGCGGAAGAAGGCGTAGAAGCCCCAGCTCAGCGCGAGCGACAGCGAGACCCACGGGAGGTGACCGGCCTCCCAGGTCAGGATCCCGACCGCGATCCCGGCCAGAGCGATCGCCGCCATCTGCAGGGGGTTCAGCCGCTCGCCCAGAAGAACGGCGCCAAGGAACACGCTGAAAAGCGGATTGATGTAGTATCCCAGCGCCGTATCGAGCGCCCGTCCCGCGCCGATCGCCCAGACATAGATACCCCAGTTGATCGAAATGAGCGCCGCGGTCAGCGCCGCCTGCGAGACCATCCGCGGCGAAGCCAGTGCGGCCCGGAGGTCGGCTGTCCGGCCGAGGGCCAGGAGCACCAGCCCTGCGATCGGCACCGACCAGACAATGCGGTGCGCAACCACCTCGGCAGGTGGAATATGGGCCACGGCCTTCATGTAGAAGGGAAGGAAGCCCCAGAAGAAATACGCGCCGAGAGCGAAGGCGAATCCTCTCGGGCTGTCCCCGTTCTGCGCTATCGCCACCTTCGTGACCGCTTCGCCCATGACCCGCCGCCTTCCGCGCTCCGAGACCGTTCGGCAGCTTCCCTAGCAGGGGCCGGAGCGAAGTGCCATATCGGCCGGATCGGCAAGGGAAACTGGAAGGCTGATCCCTTTCGGCTCATGAAATACCGCAAGAACAGATGCTTGCCGCGTCTTCTTGAGAAGTCCGGGGTGGTTCCTCGTCTTGCCGTCAACCCCGGATGTCAAATCCCGGCGGTGCAAGTTCGAAACCCTCGAACTGGAACCCGGGTGAGACCGTGCATCCCACAAGCGCCCAGCCCGCGCCCGCCTCTGCCGCTTGCCACTGCCCCGCCGGCACCAGAACCTGTGGCCGCTCTCCCGCCAGCACGTCAGGGCCAAGCCGGTGTCTGACCGCGGGTCCCGCGTCCGTTGCCGCGATCTTGAGCATGACCGAAGCACCCGAATAGAAATGCCAGATCTCGGCGGCGTCGACCCGGTGCCAGTGCGACCGTTCCCCCGCCTTCAGAAGGAAATAGATGCAGGTGCCAGCCGGCCGCCCGTCTCCCTCCGCGATCCAGGTCTGTCGGTACCAACCGCCTTCCGGATGGGGCGCAAGCTCCAGCTCCGTGATGATCCGCTCCGCTTCGTCCATGCTGTCTCCTCCGGCTCTCAGGGGCTCCCCGAGCCAGTTTCGCGCTGAGGCCGAGAAAATGCCATTCCCGAAAGCGTTGCTGGCGCTGCCGCGGGAACTCCGCTGCGAACTGGGGCGTACAGGATTTCGTCTGGCAGTCGCGCGGCGGCTGCAGGGTCGCGCCGCTCATCGGCCGTCCGGACAAGGACGCTTGCGATGCCGGGGCGGAGCGGCCTTCGCCTTTCCGCCCCGGCCGTGATCAGTGATCAGCGAAGGATCGATTGGCCCGCGTATTCTGCCGTTTCTCCGAGCATCTCCTCGATCCGGATCAGCTGGTTGTATTTCGCCAGCCGGTCGGAGCGGGCGAGCGAGCCGGTCTTGATCTGGCCGCAGTTCGTCGCCACCGCGAGGTCGGCGATCGTGGCGTCCTCGGTCTCGCCCGAACGGTGCGACATGACCGACGTGTATTTCGCCCGGTCGGCCATCCGAACGGCGTCGAGCGTCTCGGTCAGCGTGCCGATCTGGTTGACCTTCACGAGAAGCGAGTTCGCGCAGCCCTGCTTGATGCCTTCGGCGAGGCGGGCGGGGTTCGTCACGAAGAGGTCGTCACCGACGAGCTGGCAGCGCTTGCCCAGAACCTCGGTCAGCACGCGCCAGCCGTCCCAGTCATCCTCGGCGCAGCCATCCTCGATCGAGATGATCGGGTAGTCCGAGACCAGCGCCTCGAGGTAAGACACGTTTTCGTCCGGGGTCAGAGTTTTCCCTTCGCCCGCAAGCACATAATGCCCGTCCTTGAAGTATTCGGTCGAAGCGCAGTCGAGTGCGAGATAGATGTCCTCGCCCGGCTTGTATCCGGCCTTCTCAATGGATTTCAAAATGAAATCAAGCGCATCTCGGGTGGAGCTGAGGTTCGGGGCGAAACCGCCTTCGTCACCGACGCCCGTAGCGAGGCCCGCGGCCGAAAGCTCCTTCTTGAGCGTGTGAAACACTTCCGACCCCATCCGCACCGCGTCGCGGATCGACGGGGCGGAGACCGGCATGATCATGAATTCCTGGATGTCGATCGGGTTGTCTGCATGCTCGCCGCCGTTGATGATGTTCATCATCGGCACGGGCAGGATGCGGGCAGAGGTGCCGCCGACATACCGGAAGAGGGGCTGAGTGGTGAAATCGGCCGCTGCCTTGGCCACCGCAAGCGAAACGCCGAGGATCGCGTTCGCGCCGAGGCGGCTCTTGTTGGGCGTGCCGTCGAGTTCGATCATCATCCGGTCGATCGCGACCTGCTCGGTGGCATCCTCGCCCACGAGGTTCTCGGCGATCTCGCCGTTGACCGCCGCGACGGCTTCCAGAACGCCCTTGCCCTTGTAGCGCTGCGCGTCCCCGTCGCGCTTCTCAACCGCCTCATGGGCGCCGGTGGAGGCGCCCGAAGGAACCGCCGCGCGGCCCATGGTGCCGTCTTCAAGGATCACGTCCACCTCGACCGTCGGGTTCCCCCGGCTGTCCAGAATCTCGCGGGCATGGATGTCGACGATCGTGCTCATTGGAATGTTCCTCTCCTGAAAGACCGGTCGCGCTGGTCTTTAGCCGAGGCCGTGACGCAGGGAAAGGGCGCAGCGCCCTCAGAACCACCGCAGCCATCGGAACCAGAGCCACAGGGCAAAGCCGATGATCCCGCTTCCGATGGTCAGCACGGCGAAGGCGTAGGGGGAGTGTTCGCCCGGCATGCCGCCGAGGTTCACGCCGAAGAGGCCGGTCAGAAAGCCGAGAGGCAGGAAGACCGCCGCCGCGACGGATAAGACGAAGCTCTGACGCCCCATCCGCCAGGCATGGAGCGAGTCGATATGGGCGCGCAGCGACGCCAGGCGGTCGCGGGTCGTGTCGAGCTCCTCGACCGTCCGCTGGGTCCGGTTCGCCACCTCGCGCAGTTCGTAGCGTTCGGCCGGGCCAAGGAAGGCCACGTCGATCGTGGCAAGGCGGGACAATGCCTCACGTTGGGGGGCGACGTGGCGGCGGAGCTTGATGACCGACCGGGCGATGCGGCTGATCTCCTGCTCGCCGGTTCCAAGCGCGTCGGGTTCGTCATCCAGAAGCACTTCCTCGATGGCGTCCGTGGCATCCTCGCGGTCAAGCGAGACCTCTTCGATCCGAGCGGTCATCTGGTCGGCGAGGCGAGCGACAAAGGCGCCGGGAGAAAGGGGCGCGCGACCCTCGGCGAGGTCGGCGCGCATCTCCTCAATGACGTAGAGGCGGCGGAGGCGGGTCGTGACGATCAGGCGCCCGGTGACCCAGAGGCGGAGCGCGACCATGTCTTCGCCCTCGGCACCCGGGTTGAGGTTGATGGCGCGAAGCGTGAGGAGAAGCCCGTCGCCTACCGCGTCACAGCGGGGGCGGGTCTCGGCCTGAAGAAGCGAGGCGCGGACGGGGGCGGGCAGGTTTGCCACGGCCCAGTTTGCGAAAGCCCCCGAGGTCCGGTCGCAGTGAAGCCAGCGCCAGCCCGCGCCCTCGCTCGGGGTTGCGCTCGGCCACGGTTCCGTGACCTCCGTTACCCGGCCGTCCGGCCAGATGTCGTAGGCGGCGATCGGATCGAGGTTGCGGGTCATGGCTCGGGCCTCCTGCGCCATTGATAGCACGCTGCGGGGCTGTGCATACAGCGAGGGTTTCCACAACTGGGATGCCGCGCAACACTCGGAACCAAGGCCGGAATTGCGGCGCAAGGGTGAATTTCCTTGCCGTCGCCCGCTGCCTTGCCCAGCGCCAGGATGGCGGGCCAGAGGGTTGACATTCCCCGGTGCGGCGCTTCCCGTAGCGGGGCACCAGGCCGGACGGGAGGAACGCGTTGGAGCGCAGGGACAGGATCGATGCCTTCGGGGCGGTTTCTCTGACAGGCTTCGCGCTCCTGCTCGCGGTCAACCAGGTGGTGATCAAGCTCGTGAACGCGGGCCTGCAGCCGGTGTTCTTCGCGGGTCTGCGTTCGCTCTTTGGGATGCTCTGCCTCTGGGCCTGGCTCGTCCTGCGCGGCAAGTCGCCGCGTCTCCGGCGCGAGATGCTGGGGCCAGGGATCCTGATCGGGGTCGTCTTCGCGGCAGAGTTCGTGTTCCTGTTCCTAGCGCTCGACATGACAACGGTCACCCGCACCTCGATCATCTTCTATTCGATGCCGGTCTGGCTGTCGCTTGCTGCGCATATGCTGATTCCGGGAGAGCGGATCAGCGGCATCAAGGCGGTGGGCCTCGCGCTCGCCTTCGCAGGCGTGGCCTGGGCGATCCTTGACCGCGGCGGCGCCTCGGGCGAGGCGAGTCTGCTTGGTGACCTCTTCGCGCTTTTCGCGGCTTTCGGATGGATGGGCGTCGCGCTCTGCGTCCGCGCCACGCCCCTGATCCGCGAAAAGCCCGAGACGCAGCTTTTCTGGCAGCTTGCGGTGTCGGCCCCCGTGCTTCTTGCCTTGTCGCCCTTGTTCGGGCCGCTGATCCGGGACCTTCAGCCGATCCACCTCGCGGGGCTCGCGTTCCAGTCGGCCGTCATCGTCTCGGCCGCGTTCCTGTTCTGGTTCTGGCTTCTGACAATCTACCCGGCCTCGGGCGTCGCAAGCTTTTCCTTCCTCACCCCGGTCTTCGGGGTGGCTCTGGGGGCACTGTGGCTGGGTGAAAAGATCGGTCCCGAAATCATCGGCGCAGCATCGCTGGTGGCGCTGGGCCTTATCCTCATCAATCGGCCGGCACGGGCGTGTCGAGCCTGACATCGGCCCAGATCGGCAGGTGATCGGAGGCGATGCGGGCAAGCGGGATGTCGACGACGCCCGCGTCGCGCAGATGCAACCCCCGGCCGAGCGCCACGCGGTCCAGCGCGGCAACCGGGCGGTTGGCGTGGAACGAATGGCCCGGCGCGTGTATGCGGAACGTGTCGGCGATCGGGTCGACGCCGCCGTGCGTGGACCATTCGTTGAAGTCGCCGATGATCACTGTCGGCAGGTCGCGCCGCCGCGACAGGGCGGCGCGGATCGCGGAAAGCTGCATCAGGCGGTAGCGCCGGATTAGGCCGAGGTGCACGCCGACGACTCGTAGCTCCCGCCCATCGGGAAACGCGAGTTCCGCCATGATGGCTCCGCGCGGTTCGAGACCCGGTAGCTCTATCCGCTTGATCGCGAGCGCCTCTGTCCCGGTGCGCGTCAGCAATGTCTGACCGTGCCAGCCAAGGCTTTCCTCCGTCAGGCCGAAGGGGAGCGCCGCATAGTCGGTATCGCGCTCGATCATCTCTCGCGGCAGGGCGGCCGGTCGTGGCGGCATGCGGCGATCGACCTCCTGCAGCGCCATGACATCGGCCGAGACGGAGTTCAGAACGTCGACGATCCGGCCCGGATCGCGTTTCCGGTCCGTACCCACGCATTTGTGGACGTTGTAGCTGGCCAATCGGAGCCCCATGGGCCTGATATATCCCGGCGCCACTCGAGCTTGAAGGGCGCTTGTTAGACCGGGGCGCAGCGCCTAGTTGTTTCTCATGTTCTGGTCCCGCCTTCGCGCGCAGCCGCCGCTGCTGCAGTTCATGTGGGCGACCCTGCTGGTCGCTGTAGTCGCCGCGCTGATCGAGCGGCGGTGGGTTCTCGTCTTCGAAGCTGTCGCGACAATCCTGATGTCGATGATGCCGGTATTCTTCGCCCGCCGCTTCGGGATTCGCCTGCCGCTGCGTTTCGTGGCCGGGATCGGGTTGTTCCTCTACGCGACGATCTTCCTTGGCGAGGCTTATGACTTTTACGACCGCTACTGGTGGTGGGATGTGCTGATGCACGGAGGCGCGGCCATGGGCTTCGGGCTCATGGGGTTCCTGTTCATCTTCATGCTGTTCGAGGGCGACCGTTACGCGGCGCCCGCCTGGGCCATGGCGATGATCGCCTTCTGCTTCTCGGTCACGCTGGGTGCGCTGTGGGAGATCTTCGAATACGCGATGGACGTGAATTTCGGGATGAACATGCAGAAGTCCGGCCTCGTCGACACGATGTGGGACCTGATCGTGGACGTGATCGGGGCGAGCTTCGGGGCAGCCGCGGGGTTCTTCTATCTCAAGGGCCGCGACCTTGGCGGGCTGACCGGCGTCATCGCGGAGTTTGTCGAGATCAACCGCAGGTTCTTCCGCCGGTTCGGGCGGCGCTGATCGATCACGTGCCGCAGAAGGTGCGGCGGACTTCTTCCTCGGGCCTTGGCGAGAGGCGGAGGTCGGCATGGGCCGGGTCGTCCGCGTAGGGCCGTGCGAGCGCCGCGTTCAGCCGGTGGAAGGGGGCGTAATCGCCGCCGAGCGCCGCCTGGATCGCCTCCTCCACGCGGTGGTTGCGCGGGATAAGGGCCGGGTTGGCCGAGCGGATCGTGGCTTTCGGGTCCTTCTCGCGGGCGACGCGCGCTTTCCAATCGCGCTCCCAGGCATCGAATGCCTCCGGCTCCTTGAATTCCTCACGCGCCGTGCCGTCAAGCAGTCCGCGGAACGTGCGCGTGAAGTCCGCGCGTTGCAGCGCCATGCGGCTCAGGAGCGTCTCGATCAGCGCGCCGTCGCCTTCCTCTTCGGTCGCGAGCCCGATCTTGGCGCGGAAACGAGCGAGCCATTCGGCCTCGAAGAGGTCGCCAAAGCGGTGGAGTGCGGCGGTCGCGGCCTCGATGGCCGGGGCTTCCTCCCCCATGAGAGGCAGGAGCGCTGAGGCGAGCTGCGCGAGGTTCCAGACCGCGATCTGCGGCTGGTTCGAATAGGCATAGCGCCCGTGCTGATCGATCGAGGAAAAGACCGTGTTCGGGTGATAGAAATCCATGAAGGCGCAGGGCCCGTAGTCGATGGTCTCGCCCGAGATGGCCATGTTGTCCGTATTCATCACGCCGTGGATGAAGCCAAGCGGCATCCACTTCGCGACAAGGCGCGCCTGCGCGGCGATGACGGCTTCGAGAAGGCCCATCGGCCCATCCACCCCGGGGTAGTGGCGGGCGATGACGTGATCGGTGAGCGCCTTGAGCGCCTCGGTATCCTTTCGCGCCGCGATGAATTGGAAGGTTCCCACGCGGATGTGGCTTGCCGCGACACGGGCGAGGACAGCGCCGGGAAAGGGGGCCTCGCGGTAGACGGTTTCGCCTGTGGTGACGGCGGCGAGCGCCCGGGTCGTGGGCACGCCGAGCGCGGCCATCGCCTCCGAGACGATGTATTCGCGCAGGACCGGCCCGATCCAGGCCCGGCCGTCACCCCGACGGCTGAAAGGGGTCTGGCCCGCGCCCTTCAGTTGCAGATCGTAGCGCGCACCATCCGGGGTCACGACCTCGCCGAGGAGGATCGCCCGCCCGTCACCGAGCTGCGGCACCCAGCCGCCGAACTGGTGCCCGGCGTAGGCCTGGGCAATCGGCTCCGCGCCTTCGGGGACCGCGTTGCCGGCCAGCACCGAGACACCTTCGGGGCTTCCCAGCCAGTCCGCGTCGATCCCCAGACGCTCCGCGAGGCTCCGGTTCACCGCGATCAGGCCCGGTGCACGAACCGGAACCGGGTTCTGGCGCACGAAGATGCGGTCGGGCAGGCGGGTGTAGGAATTGTCGAAGGGTAGGGTCATCGCGCGTTTCCTTGTTGTCCAAGGATATAGGGCGAAAGGAGGTCGATGCGAAGGGCGATCACGCAGCCGCCATGATCCCAACTGATGAACGGAGCAAGCGGGTCAATTCAGGCCGGCAAGATGGCTGCAGGTGCCGGAGGGCTCACACGGATTCCACGGAAAAACAGGAAAGACCAATAGCATGGCTCGCTTTCCTCATTCGCTTCTCGGTGGCCTCAAAGTCGGCCAATCCGCTCGATGAGCAAGGCATAGAAGCGGTCAGCGTCGATCTCGCCCATGAACATGGCGTTCGGTTCGCGCCGTGAAACGCGCCACCAGTCGGCCACTGTCATGCCGGTTGTGAAGCGACCCTCGGTCTCGACCTCCACGTTGATATGGCGGCCGGAAAACAGCGAGGGGTCGAGGAGGTAGGCGATCACGCATGGGTCGTGGAGCGGCGCACCCTCGGAGCCGTATTTGGCCATGTCGAAGCGTTCGAAGAAGTCGGTCCAGCTGGCGACCGCGTGGCCGACGCGGGTGCCAAGTCCGCGGAACGCCTCGACCCTCGACCGGGTGGTCAGCGCCTTGTGCGTCACGTCGAGCGGCATGACCACCAGAGGAACACCGGATTTGAACACGATTTCTGCGGCTTGCGGGTCGACGTAAATGTTGAACTCGGCTGCCGGCGTGATATTCCCCACCGCGAAGTAAGCGCCGCCCATCAGCACGATCTCGGCGATGCGCGGGACGATGTCGGGAGCCTTCATCATCGCCGTTGCGACGTTGGTGAGCGGGCCGACCGGGCACAGGGTGACGCTGCCTTCGGGCTCCTCGCGCAAGGTCTCTATCAGGAAGTCGACGGCGTGCTGGTCCTGCAATGGCATGACCGGGTCAGGCAGCGCGATACCGTCGAGACCGGTCTTGCCGTGGACGTGCTCGGCCGTGACGAGCTTGCGCTTCATCGGCGCGTCACAACCGGCAAAGACGCGGGTCTCCGGCTTTCCGGCCAGTTCGCAGACGATGCGGGCGTTCTTCGCGGTGAGCGCAAGCGGGACGTTGCCGGCGACGCAGGTGATGCCGAGGACGTCCAGTTCTGGACTGGCCAACGCCAGAAGGATCGCCACAGCGTCGTCCTGGCCGGGGTCGGTGTCGATGATTATCTTGCGCCGCGGGGTCGGGGACATGTGGCACCTCCAAACGTGAGCGTGGCGCGGGGCGCGTGCCCTGTCCAGCGCCGCATGCCTTGACCCCAAACGAAAACCCCCGGCGCAATAGCCGGGGGTTCGTATTAAATATCAAATTGTTACCCGTCGAAGTTCACTTCTTCCATGAGCTTCAGGGCTTCGGCCCGGTGTATGGCGACGTCCATGAGGTTCAGGTTGTCCGGCGTGAATTCGCCCCAGCTTTCGACGAGTTCGGACCGGGCGACGCCGGGTTTCACCGGGAATTCGTGGTTCACCTCTGCATAGATCCGCTGCGCCTCGTCGGAGGCCAGGAATTCCATGAGCTTCAGCGCGGCGTCGCGGTTCGGCGCGGCCCTCGTCATGGCCACGCCCGAGACGTTCATGTGGGTGCCGCCGTCCTCGAAGACCGGGAACACGATGCGCACGGAGTTCGCCCATTCGGCCTGCTCGGGGTCGGCCAGCATTTCACCCATGTAATAGGTGTTGCCGAGCGAGATGTCGCACTCACCAGCCCAGATCGACTTCACTTGCGCCCGGTCGTTGCCCTCGGGCTTCTTCGCGAGGTTCGCGCGGAGCCCTTCGGCCCATGCCTTCGCCTGTTCGGCCCCATGATGGGCGATCATCGCGGAGGCAAGGGCGAGGTTGTAGTCGTGGGTGCCGGGACGGGTGCAGATCCGCCCCTGCCATTTCGGGTCGGCGAGGTCCTCGTAGGTCGTCACTTCGCCATCGGAGACGCGGTCCTTGCTGGCATAGACGATGCGCGCGCGGGAGGTGAGGCCGAACCAGCGGTTCTCGGGGTCACGGAACTCGGCCGGGATGTTGGCGGCGAGAACCTCGGAGTCGACGGGCTGGACGACGTCAGCGGCGACGATTTCCGCGAGGCGCGCGATGTCCACGGTCATCACGAGGTCGGCGGGGCTGCGGTCGCCCTCGGCGACGAGCCGCTCGACGAGGCCCTTGTCGACAAAGGCGACGTTCACCGCGATGCCGGTTTCGGCCGTGAATGCGTCGAACAGCGGCTGAACGAGTTCGGGCTGCCGGTGGGAGTAGACGTTGACCTCATCGGCCAGCGCTGGGGCCGCGGCGAGTGCGGCGGCGAGGGTGAGGGGACGGACGAACATGCGCGAATCCTTCTGTTGGTCTTCGCGCCCATATTCCCGACTAATATTGTCGGGTCAATGCCTGATAGAAATTATCAGAATATGTTTTCGCCGGTTTTCGGTGAGGATGTGCGACGGAGGCGGAACGCCAGCTCCCCTAACGCTCTGCCGCCTTGGCCTCGTTCCAAAGCGCGTCCATCTCGGCGAGGTCGGAATCCTCCGGCCGTTTGCCGCGCTCGCGCAGCGCCGCTTCGATGGAACGGAAGCGGCGCGTGAACTTCGCGTTCGCGGCGCGAAGCGCGGCTTCGGGGTCGACCTTCAGATGGCGGGCGAGGTTTGCGATGACGAACAGGAGGTCACCGAATTCCTCGAAAACCTCGGCCTCGGTCAGCGTCGCGCGTGCATCCTCGAGCTCCTGCGCCTCCTCGACGATCTTGGCGATCACCTCATGCGTCGTGGGCCAGTCGAAGCCGACGCGGGCGGCGCGTTTCTGGAGCTTGACCGCGCGGGTGAGGGCGGGGAGGCCCGCTGCCACCCCGTCGAGCACACCCGCCTCGGCGCGCGCCTCGCGTTCGGCGGCCTTCATCTTTTCCCAGTCGCGGGTCTGGTCTTCGGCCGTCTTGTCGCGGCTTTCCTCGCCAAAGACGTGCGGGTGGCGGTCGACCATCTTGTCGGAGATGGCCTTAGTGACGGAGGCGAAGTCGAACACCCCAGCCTCCTCGCCCATCCGCGCGTGGTAGACGACCTGCAGGAGCAGGTCCCCCAACTCGCCCTCCAGCTCGCCCCAGGCGCCGCGCTCGATCGCGTCCGCGACCTCGTAGGCTTCCTCGATCGTGTATGGGGCGATGGTGGCGAAGTCCTGTTCGATGTCCCAGGGGCAGCCGGTCTCCGGATCGCGGAGGCGGGCCATGATTTCCAGAAGCCGGGGAAGGCCGCCTTCGGGGTCATGGACGAGGGCATCGGAAGCGGTGAGGTCTTTGGTCATTGCGGGATGTCCGGATTTCGCGTCTTAGTGAGGGGTAGTCCGAAGGTTGCCCGAGAGTCCACCATGCCTGTTCTGAACCGCATCGCAGATTTCGCGCCCGAGATGACGCGCTGGCGCCGTCAGCTTCACCAGATGCCGGAGCTGGAGTTCGAGTGCTTCGAGACCGCGGCCTTCATCGCGGCGCGGCTTCGCGAGTTCGGGGTTGACGAGATCCACGAGGGGATCGCGAAGACCGGGATCGTGGCTCTGATCCGCGGGCGCGGCGAGGGCCGTGTGATCGGGCTGCGCGCCGATATGGACGCGCTGCCGATGCCGGAGACGACGGGGAAGGACTACGCCTCGAAGGTGCCAGGGCGCATGCATGCCTGCGGGCACGACGGGCATGTGACGATGCTACTGGGCGCGGCCCGGTATCTTTGCGAGACGCGGAACTTCGCGGGCACCGTGGCGCTTCTGTTCCAGCCCGCCGAGGAAGAAGGCGGCGGCGGTGAGGTGATGGTCAAGGAAGGCGTGATGGAACGCTTCGGGATCGACGAGGTCTACGGGATCCACAACGTGCCGAACCTGCCCTTCGGGCATTTCCACACGACGCCCGGCCCGATCATGGCGGCTGTCGATACGGTCTATGTGACGGTGAAGGGGCGGGGCGGCCACGCCGCGACGCCGCACGAGACGATCGACCCGCTGATCGCCGTCACGGGCATGGTGCAGGCGCTCCAGACGATCGTCAGCCGCAACGTCTTCGCGCTCGACCAGTTCGTGCTGTCCGTGACGCAGATCCACGGCGGCTCGGCCTCGAACGTCGTGCCGGACGAGGCCTGGTTCAGCGTGACGGTCCGATCCTTCACGCCGGAGGTCCGGGACCTTGCCGAGAAACGGTTCCGGGAGATCGTGGATGGCCATGCGGCCGCCTACGGGGTCAAGGCTGAAATCACCTACGAGAGGGGATACCCACCCACAGTGAACGAGGCCGACTGCACGGCCTTCGCCGCCGATGTGGCGCGTGAAGTCTCGGGCGCGGCGGCGGTGCTGGACGATGCGGGCCGGGAAATGGGGGCGGAGGATTTCGCCTACATGCTCGAGGCGCGGCCAGGGGCCTACCTGTTCCTCGGCACGGGGCCCGGGGCGGGGCTTCACCATCCGCAGTTCGATTTCAACGACGAGGCTGCGCCGGTCGGGGCGACGTTCTTCGCGCGGCTCGCGGAGCGTGCGCTGCCCGTCGAATAGCGGCAGCCTTCAGCGCTGAGCGCGGACGGGTCCGTCTGCCGTCTTGTACCAGGCATAGGCCGCGCCGAGCCAGGCGCGGCGGAGGTTCGGCAAGGGGAACCGCTTCGGCGGTGACCGCAGGACCAAGGGAGCGGGGTTCGACGCGCCGGTCATGGCCCGCGCCACCATCCGGCCCGCCAGCGTGCCGGTCGCCATCCCGCTGCCATGCCAGCCGAAGGCGGCAAAGAGGCCGGGGCTTCCGGGCACTTCGCCCGCGAAAGGTGTCAGGGAGCCCGTGAGGCAGACGAGGCCCGACCAGAAGCTTTCCGTTTCGACATGGGCCCATTCAGGGAACATGGCTTCGAGGTGCCTCCGCCCCTCCGCGCGGATGCGGGCGAGTGGGCCGGGGCTCACCGACAAGCCGCCGCGCATCCCGAAGAGGAAGCGATTGTCGGGCAGCAGGCGGAAGTAGTGCAGGAGGTGGCGTGTGTCGGCCGCCATGACCTGCGAGGTCCAGCCCTGGGCCCGGCGTTCGGCCTCGGTCAGCGGACGCGTGACATGGATCGAGGAGAGCGCGGGAAGCGTGCGGCCGCCGATCCATGGCGGCAGGTCGTCGGACGTGTAGCCATTCGTCGCGATCAGCACCCTGCGGGCGCGGAGGCTGCCTTTCGGCGTAGAGAGGCGCCAGCCGTCCGCCTCCGGTTCAAGCGCGGTCACGGGGCTGTCGCCGAAGATGCGGATGCCGCGGTCGAGGGCGGCTCGGGCGAGGCCGGCGGTGTATTTCAGCGGGTGAACCGGAAATCCCAGGGGGGTGTAGAAACCGCCCGCGAAGCCCGCCGGTCCGAACCCCGCCTGCTTCAACTCCTCGCGCGGTAGAAGGCGTGCGCCCGGCCCGTGCATCGCGCGGAGGCCTTCGGCGCTCTCCCGCATCGCCTGCCATTCCCGTTCCCGGTGCGCGAGGTAAACCTCCCCCTCCGGCCCGCGATCGGCGGCGATGGAGTAGCTGTCGAGGTTCCGTGCCACGCGGGCAATGGCGTCCTTCTGGAACGCGCGAAAGGCTTCCGCCCCCTCGCGCCCGAAGCGTCGGACGAGCGCGGCGTCGGAGAGCTTCGAGCCGCCGAGCGAGACGAAACCGCCGTTGCGCCCCGAGGCGGCCCAGCCGGGTTGGGCGGCGTCAAGGACGGCGACCTCCGCGCCCGAAGCTTCCACGAGTTCCAGCGCCGCGTTGAGCCCGGTTACACCGGCGCCGACGATGGCGAAATCGGTCCGCGCCTCGCCAACCAGCGGCGCGCAGCGGGGGGCCTCCGCGCCCTTCCGCCAATGGCTGTCTGGCCACGTCGAGGTGTCGTAGGCCGGGGCTTCGTAAAGGCGGTGCAGGGCGGTTCTCCGGAAGGACTGGTTTTCCATAACCCGTTGGCTAGAGTGGCTGGATCACCAACGGCCCTCAGGAGGCTATATGATCCCGTCCAACACTCAGAATGCAATGGCTGATCGTCTTTGGGAACTCGACCGCGCACATGCGCTGCACCCATGGACGAACTTCGGACCCTTCGAAGACAAGGGCGCCCTTGTCATTACGCGAGGGGAGGGCTGTTGGCTCTGGGATGCGGAAGGATCGAAGTACTTCGACGCGGTCGGCGGGCTCTGGTGCACGAATATCGGGCTCGGCCGAAAGGAAATGGCCACGGCGATCGCCGAGCAGGTGGAAAGGCTCGCATTTTCCAACACCTTCGTCGACATGACGAACGACCCCTCGGCTCTCCTCGCGGGCAAGCTCGCGAGCCTCGCGCCGGGGGACCTGAACCGGGTGCATTTCACCACCGGCGGCTCCACGGCGGTCGACAGCGCCTACCGGCTGATCCAGTTCTACCAGACCTGCATGGGGCGGCCCCAGAAGACCCAGGTCATCGCGCGCGAGATGAGCTATCACGGCTCGACCTATGCCTCGCAGTCGATCGGCAAGCGGCCGGGGGACCGGGTGCCGGAGTTCCGTTACATGCAGGAGGGCATCCACCACCTTACCGCCCCCAATACCTACCGCGCGCCGGACGGGATGGGCGAGGCGGAGTTCTGCGACTGGCTGGTGGCGGAATTCGAGGCGAAGCTCGAGGAGATCGGCCCCGACAAGGTCGGGGGCTTCTTCGCCGAGCCGATCCAGGCCTCGGGCGGGGTGATCGTGCCGCCCGAGGGCTACCTCAAGCGCATGGCGGAGATCTGTAAACGCCACGACATCCTCTTCGTCGCCGACGAGGTCGTCACCGCCTTCGGACGGGTCGGGCACTGGTTCGCAAGCTGGGACGAGTTCGGCGTGATGCCGGATATCATCTGCACCGCCAAGGGGCTATCCTCGGGCTACATCCCCATCGGCGCCATGATCTTTTCAGACCGGATCTGGGCGGCGATCGCGGCGGACGGTCGGCGCTGGTACACCTCGGGTTTCACCTATTCCGGCCACCCGGTGGCCTGCGCGGCCTCCCTGAAGAACATCGAGATCATGGAGCGCGAGGACATCCTCGGAAACGCCACCCGTGTCGGGACCTATTTCGAGACGCGGCTGAAGGAACTCGAGGCCCTTCCGATGGTCGGCGAAGTCCGGGGCCGGAAGATGATGATGTGCGTGGAGAACGTGGCCGACAAGGCGACGAAGCAGCTCCTGCCGAAGGAGCTGGACGTCGGCAAGCGGATCTCGGATGAGTGCGAGGAGATGGGGCTGATGGTGCGTCCGATGGGGCACCTGAACGTGATGTCGCCTCCCCTGATCATGACGGAGACGGATGTGGATCTGGTGGTCAATACGCTCGGCCGGGCGATCCGGCGGGTTGCGGACAGGTTCGTGAAGCAGGGCGTGAGGCTTTCCTGATGGCGCTCGAAGACGCGAAGAAACAGGTGGACGTGGCGTTCACCCGAGAGGCCAGGCAGGGGCTCGCCTTCGAGAACGCCTTCGGCGGCGCGCCAAGCTTCCTGCGCAGGCGCTACACCAAGGACCTGAAGGGAGTGGACCTTGCGGTCACGGGTATCCCCTTCGACCAGGCGGTGACGCACCGGCCGGGTACCCGCTTCGGCCCCCGCGCGATCCGCGAGGCAAGCACGCTTCAGCCCTACGACCCGCCCTATGGCTGGGGCTTCAGCCCGCTCGAGGAATTCTCGATCGTCGATTATGGCGACCTCGCCTTCGACTACGCGAAGGTGTCGGACTTCCCCGACGCGCTCACGGCGCATATCCGCGGTATCCTCGCGGCGGGGCCGGGAACGGTGGTCCTGGGCGGCGACCACTACATCACCTTCCCGATCCTGAAGGCCTATGCCGAGAAATTCGGCCCCGTCAGCCTTCTCCACTTCGACGCGCACAGCGACACCTGGCCGGACGAGGACCTGAGCCGGATCGACCACGGCACGATGTTCTACAAGGCGGTGAAGACCGGGGTGATCGACCCCGAGGCCTCCGTCCAGATCGGTATCCGCACGCATAACGGCGACACGCTCGGCATCCCGACCATCGATGCGCGGGAAGTGCACGAGAAGGGGACGGCCGCAGCGGTGACGAAGATCCGCGAGATCGTGGGGCAGCGGCCCTGCTACCTTACGTTCGACATCGACTGCCTCGACCCCGCCTTCGCGCCCGGCACCGGGACGCCGGTCTGGGGCGGGCTCGCGTCCTGGCAGGCAGCGGCGATCCTGCGCGACCTCGCGGGCATCAATCTCGTCGGCGGCGACGTGGTCGAGGTTTCCCCGCCCTATGACACGACCGGTGCCACGGCGATAGCGGGCGCCCACGTCGCGCACGAAATCATCTGCCTCTATTTCTGGAACCGGCGGGAGGGCGCGTGAAGACCGCGCTTCTGCTGATCGCGGTCGGTCTTCTTGCCTTCATGGCCGTTGTCATGGCCTATGTCCGGCTCGCGCCGTCCGATCCGGCGCGCTGGCACCGGCCGATCCATCCCGCCGGCAGCGTCTTCACGCCCGGCGTCGGAGAGCCCACGCGTGTCTTCAAGAAAGAGGGCGGTGCGTGGGGCTACATGGTGGGTCTGAGCGAGCCTCCCGAAACGGTTCTCGAACGGCTCGACCTGATCGCCCTCGGGACGCCGCGCACCCGCCGCATCGCCGGCAGCCCGGAGGAGGGCATGGTAACCTGGGTCACACGCTCGGCTCTCTGGGGGTTCCCCGACTACACGACCGCGCAGGCGCTGTCGGCCCGTGACGGAACCCAGCTGTTCCTGGAAGCCCGCCAACGCTTCGGGTCCGAGGATTTCGGGGTGAACGAGGCCCGGCTCCGTGCCTGGCTCGCCGCGCTTGGAGGGTGAGGCTGCCCCTTGACCAAGGCGCCGCCGCTGCTAAACGAGCCGAATGGTGCCCTTGGACAAACTCGACCAGATCGCGCGCCGCTTCGAGTTCCTCGAGGCGAAGCTTTCCTCCGGGGCACCGCCCTCGGAGATCGCCGCGCTCAGCCGGGAATATTCCGAGCTGAAGCCCGTGGTCGCGGAAATCTCCGCCTACAAGCAGGCGCTCGCCGACCTCGACGAGGCGGAGGCAATGCTGAAGGACCCGGAGATGCGGGCGCTCGCCGAGGATGAGATCCCGAAGCTCAAGGCGCGGATCCCGGAGATGGAGAGCCGCCTGCGCGTGGCGCTTCTGCCCAAGGACGCCGCCGACGCGCGCCCCGCGATCCTGGAGATCCGGCCGGGCACCGGCGGGGAGGAGGCCGCGCTTTTCGCCGGTGATCTCCTCCGGATGTATCAGAAACACGCCGAGGCGCAGGGCTGGCGGTTCCAGCTGCTGGAACTTTCGGAGACCGAGCTTGGCGGTGTTCGCGAGGCCGTGGCGCGGATCGAGGGCGAGGGTGTCTTTGCCCGGCTGAAATACGAAAGCGGCGTGCACCGGGTGCAGCGCGTGCCCGAGACGGAAGCGGGCGGGCGCATTCATACCTCCGCCGCGACCGTTGCGGTCCTGCCCGAGGCCGAGGACGTGGATATCGATATCCCCGCCTCGGACATCCGCATCGACACGATGCGCGCTTCGGGCGCGGGCGGGCAGCACGTGAACACGACCGATTCCGCGGTGCGGATCACCCACATCCCCACCGGGATCGTGGTCACGTCTTCCGAGAAGTCGCAGCACCAGAACCGAGCAAACGCGATGGCGGTGCTTCGGGCGCGGCTTTACGACATGGAACGGACCCGCGCGGCGGCGGAGCGGGCGGCAGACCGCAAGGCGCAGGTCGGCTCAGGCGACCGCTCGGAGCGGATACGCACCTACAACTTCCCGCAGGGGCGGATGACGGACCACCGGATCAACCTGACGCTTTACCGGCTGGATCAGGTGATGCAGGGGGACCTGACCGAGGTCATCGATGCGCTTGTCGCCCATGACCAGGCGGAGAAGCTCGCCGAGATGGAGGCATGAGTGGAGCCGGAACCGCGGCCGAGGCGCTGCGTGCTGCTGTACCGCGCCTTGCGGCGGCGGGCGTCGAGGACGCGCCCCGAGATGCGAGACGGCTTCTAGCCCATGCGATGGGGATCGCGCCAGACCGTCTGACGCTGCACCTTTCCGATCGCCTGACCACGGAGCAGCAAGAAGCTTTCGAGGTTACCCTTGCCGCGCGCGCCGCGCGCCAGCCAGTGTCCCAGATCACCGGGCGGCGCGAATTCTGGGGGCGGGAATTCCGCGTCACCCGCGACACGCTCGACCCGCGGCCAGAGACCGAATGCCTCGTCGCGGCGGCGCTGGAAGAACCCTTTTCCCGCGTTCTCGACCTCGGCACCGGGACAGGCTGCATCCTCCTGACCTGCCTCGCCGAGAGGCCATCCGCCACCGGTGTCGGCTGCGACGTTTCCGAAGCGGCCCTTGCCGTCGCGCGGGAAAATGCGGCGGCGCTTGGCCTCGCGGATCGCGCCGAGTTCCGGCTTTCGGACTGGTGGAAGGAGGTCGAGGGGCGCTTCGACCTGATCTTGTCCAACCCGCCCTACATCGCCGAGGCCGAAATGGCGGACCTGGCGCCGGAAGTAAGGGACTGGGAGCCGAGGGGCGCCTTGACGCCCGGCGGCGACGGGCTCGACGCGTACCGCGCCATAGCCGCGCAGGCCCGTGCGCACCTCGAGCACGGCGGCCGGATCATGGTGGAGATCGGCCCCACGCAGGGCAGGGAGGTCGCGCGGCTTTTCGCCGATGCCGGTCTTGAAAACGTAGAGATCCGCCCCGATCTTGATGGTCGGGACCGATTTGTCATGGGGCGTAACCCCTGAACAAAGCGGCGAAATCGCACCGATGCGGGCCTTTTTCGGGGATTTTCTGCCGATTTGGGCAGATTACCTCTTGTAACCTCCGCCTCGGCATGCTTACTCAGGATTGTGTCGGGCAGATTTCTTATCGTCGACGCAGATATCCGATCCCTGAACGCTCTCTGGACCCGCAAGCGCCCTTACAGGCTGCGTCTGGGTCGGAAACGGGGAGCGAGGCGGGCAAAAAGCCTGACAGGCTCAAACGCACGAAAGCACATGAGATCATCCAAATCACGTTCGCGCTCCAAATCGAGCCGCCAGCGCTCGATGGGCAACATTGTCAACCGGGTCTTCGATTCCTCTGGGCCCGAGGGCAAGGTGCGGGGTACGCCGCAGCAGATCATCGACAAGTATCTGATGCTGGCACGCGACGCGCAGCTTTCGAATGACCGCGTGGCGGAACAGAACTTCCTGCAGCATGCCGAGCATTACACGCGAATGCTGGGCGAGGCGCAGCGCGAGATGGCCCGCGAACAGGAGGCCCGGCAGGCCCAGAGCCAGGCCCAGCAGGGTGGTGGCGAGGGCGGCGGCCAGCAACAGCAGCCGCAGCAGCAGGGCCGCGAACGCCGTGAAGGGCGCGGGGAAGGCCGTAGCGAGGAACAACGGCGTGATACCGGGCCGGCCGACGTGATCGAGATTGCCGAGGAAGAGGGCTCCGGGCTGGTCGAGACGCCCGAGACGCGGCCGGAGCCGCAGCCCGAAGAAACCCGCGAAAAGGCAGCGGAAGGCGGGGAGCGCCCGCGTCGCGAACGACCGCGGACTCCGCGCCGCAGGAGCGGCGGTGGCGGGCGCGGCTCGGACGAGCCGACGCCGGAAAGCTCCGCCGCGGAGTGATCCGCAGGCAGGATTTGCAGACAAGGATTTGACGGGGCCGTGCCGGAAGGCGCGGCCCTAGTCTTTTGCGACTTCGCGCGCCAGCGCGCAGAACTTCTCAAGGGAGATTTCCTCGGCGCGGGCCGTAGGCGCAATCCCGGCTGCGGCAAGCTTGTCCTCGATATTCGGCGCGACACCCCGGAGCGAGGCACGCAGCATCTTCCTGCGCTGGTTGAAGCCTGCGGCCACCACGCGCGAAAGCGTCGCCGCATCCGCCGGGAAGCGCGGTTCCGGAAGCGCGGTGATGCGAACGACCGAGGAATGGACCTTCGGCGGAGGCGTGAAGGCTTCGGGTGGCAAGGTCATGACGATCCGCGCTTCGCAGCGCCACTGCGCCAGGATCGCGAGACGTCCATAGGCTTTGGAGCCGGGCTGCGCCACGATGCGTTCGGCCACCTCTTTCTGGAACATCAGCGTCAGGCTCTCCCATGCCGGGGGCCAGGCGGCGGGCGTCAGCCAGCGGACGAGAAGTTCCGTTCCGACGTTGTAGGGCAGGTTCGCCACGACCTTGTAGGGGGCAGGGATATGGTCCAGCGGGTCGATTTCCAGCGCGTCGGCGTTGAGCACCGTCAGGCGTCCGGGGTAGGCGTCCGCGATCTCGGCCAATGCGGGCAAGCAGCGCGCGTCCTTTTCGACAGCGAGGACATGACGCGCGCCCTCGGCGAGAAGGCCGCGGGTCAGCCCGCCGGGACCGGGACCGACCTCAAGCACGTCGCAACCGCTCAGATCGCCTGCCGCGCGGGCAATCTTGGCGGTGAGGTTCAGGTCAAGGAGGAAGTTCTGGCCAAGCTGCTTCTTCGCCGAAAGGCCATGCTCCGCGATGACCTCGCGGAGCGGCGGCAGTTTGTCGATCGCGCTCATCCTAACGGCCTTCGCTCTTGTATCGGAATTCCAACCGGCCTGACGTCATGAACCGTTTCGCGTGAGCGCCATGTCGCGGGCCATCTCGAGCGCGGCAATGAGGCTCGCTGGATCGGCGATGCCCTTGCCGGCGATGTCGAACGCTGTGCCGTGGTCGGGCGAGGTGCGGATGAACGGCAAGCCCAGCGTGACGTTGACGCCGCCGGCGAAGTCGATCGTCTTGATCGGGATCAGCGCCTGGTCGTGATACATGCAGATCGCCGCGTCGTAGCGCGCGCGGGCCGCGGGGTGGAACATCGTATCCGCGGAAAGGGGACCCGTGAGCGAGATTCCCTCGGCGCGCAGATCCTCGAGAAGCGGAGAGATGAGGGTTTCCTCCTCGTGCCCCATCGTGCCGCCTTCGCCCGCATGGGGGTTCAACCCCGCGACGGCGATCCTGGGCGAGACGAGGCCGAAGTCGCGGATGAGCGCGGCGTGGGTAATGCGGATCGTGTCGCGCAGGATAGCCGGCGTCAGCGCCCTCGGAACCTCGGAAACCGGGATGTGGATCGTCACGGGAACGACGCGAAGGCCCTCGCAGGCGAGCATCATCACGACCCGCTCCACATGTGCGAGGTGCGCGAGGTATTCGGTGTGGCCGGGAAACGCGAAGCCCGCGCCGTCCTTCAGCACTTTCTTGTTGATCGGCGCCGTGCAGAGCGCGGCGGCCTGCCCGGTCATCACGAACTTCACGCCTTCGGCGATGACCTTGACGACGTGCTCCGCGTTCTCAGGGGCCGGGCGTCCGGGGCTCACGGCCTCGGGAAAGGCATGCGGCAAGACCGGAAGAGCCCGCGCGGCGACGGCCATTGCGTCGTCCGGCTCGGAAATCTCGGCCACGGGCACGCCCGCGGGCAGATGACGCGGGTCGCCGATCCAGAAGAACGGCAGACGGGCGCCAAGCCTTTCCCAGGCTTTAGCGGCAATCTCCGGGCCGATCCCAGCGGGTTCTCCGCAGGTCAGCGCGATGGGAAGGTCAGCCACCCTCTTCATCGCGGGCGTAGCGGATGAGCGCCTCGGCCATGAGTTCCGACATGTAGCTTTCGGAGTAGCCGTTGAGACGTTCGTTGGCGAGGGCCGTGCGCGTGGCCTCGCGCGAGGGGATTTCCTCGGCCGGGCCGGCCTGACGGTTGCAGAGCATCAGGAAGACGAGCGCGTCGCCCCGGGTGAGCGCGGTCGAGCTTTCGCCTTCGTCGAGCAATTCGAGCTCGCGGGCGACCTCGGGCGAGAGACGCGCGGCGGGCATGGACGTTATCGTGAGGCGGTCCTCGGGCAGCCCCTTGGCGATGCCGTAGAGATCGTCACAGGCGTCGACGCGCGCGCGGACCCGTGCGGCTTCTTCAAGGGCTGCGGCGCTCCGTCCGCCCGGGATCAGGAATTCCGCGTATTCGACATAGGCGCCCTCGGGCGCGGTCTGGCCGCCCTCGCGAAGGTCGCGGAGGTAATAGATGACGAGCATATCGCCAACCCGGAGCGGTTGCGACACCTGGCCGGGGCGAAGACCCTGGAGCGCGGCGCGGGCGGGCGGCGGGAGGCTGACGGAGGACATCCAGCCGAGGTCGCCGCCTTCCTCGGCCGTGGGCGCGGCCGAGTATTCCTTGGCGGCAGCCGCGAAGGCCGCCTCTCCGCGAAGCGTGGCCGCGAGCCTCTCGGCAAGGGCCTGGGTCTCTTCTTCCTTGTGGGCGTAAACCTTGATCGCGATTTCCGAGACCAGGACGCTCGGCGGGAAGCCGCGCTTGGACGACAGCGACAGGGCGCGGTCGACATCGGCATCGGTGACCTGGACCCGGGGGCCGAACTTGGCGCGAATGACCTCGCGCCAGACGAGGCCGGCTTCGACGAAATCACGGAAGGTTTCCGGCTCGACACCGCCCTGGCCAATCGCCTCCACGAATTCCTCCACGCTGAGGTCGGCGCGGCTGGCGAATTCCTTCATCCCTTCGAGGATCTGCTGATCCGTCAGCTTGATGCCCATCGCGTCGGCTGCATCCATCCGCAGCCGATCCTCGATCAGCGCCACCTCGGCCGCCTCCGCGATGTCGCCCGGGGTCCGAAGGAGTTCCATGAACTTCATGCGCTGCTGAAGTTCGTATTCGGTGATCGCGCGCCCGTTGACTGTCAGTCTGGGCGAGAAGAGCCCTTGCTGGGCCTCCGCCACGGTCGGGGGCACAAGCGAAACCGCCAACGCCAGCATCAGGGCGGGAAGGTGTGAAATCAGCCGCATCGTCATCCTTGTCCGTTCCGCTCGTCTCGGCCGCGTTGATACCGCGCCTGTCCTTCTATTTTGCGCAGCTTCTTCGATATGGGCGCCCGTCGGCGCCAGTGCCGAAACCGCTCAGTTCGACCGAGAGGCCGATATCCGTTGTCGGTCTTACACTAGTCGAGGACGTGAAGCGACGCGAGAGGGAAAGATCGACCCACACGCATTCGTTGCGGTAGGACAGGCCCAATCCGGCACGGGTGGCTTGGTCGGTGGCGAAGTCGTAGCGGCCCTCGACGCTCGCGGTCCATCGGTCCGTGGCCTGCCAGGCGGCGTCGAAGACCCATTCGGACGTGTCGACGAGGCGATCTTCCGCCGGGTCGGCGACCATCCAGACATAGCTCGTGGCAAGCCCGAGACGACCTCCCGTCCACGCAAGGCGCAGTTCGTCGCGGGTCAGGTCGAATTCGTCATTGAAGAGCGCGCGATTGGTGAACGAAATGCCATCCGCCGCGCTGACGCTCGTCGCCAGGAGCCAGTCGGAGCTCGTTCCGGCAAGACCCGTTCCGGCGCTGAACTGCCCCAGGTCGTCCGCGCGCAGCACCCGTCCCGCCGTCACTCCCATCGACCAGCCTCCCGGCGTGGTCCGGGTCCAGCCGATGCCGACATTGGCGCGAAGGCCAAGCTCGTGCCGGTCGGCGCCGGGGAAGCGGGACAGCGAGAAAAGGTTGCCCTCGTCGAACTCGACGAGAATGCTGTCCTCGTTCGGCACGTCCTCAAGGCTCTTCGGGCTCCAGATCAGTTGCACGACGGGCTCCAGCACCTGGACTGCGCCAGAGGCCTCGGTCTTGACGAAGGGCCACCGCAGTTCCACCGCGGCGGCGGGGAAGAAGCGGGTCACGGTGCCCGGATAGGCGGAATCCTGCGATATCGAGTAGAAGTCGGCCGTAGCCTCCGCCATCCCGGCCAGGATCATGCCGTTGGGCAGGATCCAGTTGCGCTGCCAATCGATCATCGCAGAAGCGCGGCTCATGTCGCGGCCGGCACCGTCCGCGTCCGAGTTCCGGTTCTGGCTGTGAAGCTGGAAGCCGTAGGCCGCTTGCCCACCGATCCAGGGCGCCGTGAACCGGCGCTGGAAGCTGGCGTCGCCGACGATCGACGGCAGCGTGTCGTTATCCTCGCCCTCGCGCAGAGAGTAGTAGTGGGCGAAGGCGGCGCTGATATGTTCGTCGGCGCGGGTCCGGGTCACGTCGATGCCCGTCCTCAGCCGGTCCTTGTCGCCGAGTCCGTAGTCGAGCAGGTAGGCGTCGTCCGAAACCGCTTCGACGGTGAGGCCCAGTGTGAAATCCGCCGGAAGCGAGAACTCGCCGGTGCCGAACACGTAGCCACGCCAGTCGCCCGGCTGGATGTCATCGCGGGATACCCCACCCTCGAACGTGATCCGCCCCGTCCGGAAGGCTTGCCGGTAGCGCCAGTCCAGCGTCCGGGTCGAGCCGTTGGAGACGTAGGGCGTAAGCGTGAGGTCGCGGTGATCGCCGATCGCGATGAAATAGGGCAGCTTGATCCCGGTTCCGAGCTGGGAGGTCGACCGGATCTGGGGGACGAGGAAGCCCGTCGCACGCTCGAGCGTCGGATCGGGCATCCTGAGCCGCGGGATGTAGGCGATGGGCACGCCGGCGATGCGGAACTGCGCATGGTCGAAATAGAGCTGGCGCTCTTCCTGGTCATGGATCACGCGCCGGGCGCGGATTTCCCAAAGTGGTGTCGGCCGTCCCGGGCAAACCTGGCAGGATGAGGCCACCACGCGGGACATCGCCGTATAGCGGCCGGAGACCCGAGCCACCTCGTTCGCGGCAAGCTGGAGTTGCTGTTCAAGGACGACCCGCGCCGATCGCAGGATTCCGTCCCGAAGGTCCGCGGAAAGCTCCGCCTCGTCGGCGAGGAGGATGATGCTGTCGCCTTCCGTCAGCGTGATCGGCCCCTCGATCAGCAGACGCCCTGTCGACCGGTCATAGGTGATGCGCTGGGCTTTCACTCGCGTGTTCTGGAAGAACACCTCGACAGCGCCTTCGGCCACGAGTTTCGTATCGCCGTTGATCGCGACGCGGTCCGCGACGAGCGTCGCGAGGTCCTGCGCCTGCGCCGGAAGCGCCACCGACAGGAAAAGGGCCGCAGCCAGGGTCCGAAGCATCAGCCTTCCTCCAGGTGCAGGAGAAGGCCGAGCGACAGCAGGATCGCGGCGACGGGCGGGCTCCATGCGGCAAGGACGACCGGGATCTGGCCGTTCTCACCCAGGATCTGGGTGAAGTTCCGCAGGAAGAAGATGGCGAAGCCGAAAGACATGGCGGTCAGCACGAGGATGCCGGTATGGCCGAAGCGCGCATGGCGCAGCGTGAACCCAGCCGCGATCAGGACCATCGCCGCCAGAAGAAGCGGCAGCGCGAGTTCCATCTGGAACCAGACGACGTGCTTTCGCGCCGAGAAGCCCGCGCGCTCGAGCGCCTCGATGAAGCGGGGCAGGTCCCAGATCGCGATTGCCGAGGGCGTCCCGAAGCTGTCGCGGATCTGGTTCGGCGTCAGGTCGGAATCGAGCGTCATCGTTTCCCGGCGCAGCGCGTCGCGCTCGGGGTTCGGACTGTCCGCTAGCGGCCACTCCTTCGCATCGGTGATCTCCCAGGCGCCGATCGTCAACCGCGCCGAGGCCGCTTCGATCCTGGAAACAGGGCTGCCGTCGGGCGCGAAGTTGAGGAAGGTGACCGAATAGAGCTCAGTTCCGTCGAGGTTCGCGCGTTCCGCCCGGATCACGGTCTGAACACCCTCTCCGCCCTGCCGGAGCCAGAGCCCCTCGCGGCTGATCGACAGGACCGATCTCGGGCCGCTCGCGTAGCGTGCCGAAAGCGTCTCGTACTGCTTCGAGGTCGCGGCGACGATCGGGTTCAGCCCCCCGACTGCGATGCAGCCGATCAGCAGTGCGGTCAGGATCGGCGCCACGAGCATCCGAAGTGCCGAACGCCCGGCGGCGCGGATCACCACGAGCTCCGACGACCTCGCGAGCCCGAGGAAAAGCGCGATGGCCGACAGGATCATGATGAGCGGCAGGATCCGGTAGAGCGCCGCGGGAACGTTGAGCGCGGCGAGGCCAAGCGCTTCGGTAAGCCCCACGTTGCTTGGGGCGAAGCGGCGGATCTGTTCGACGAAGTCGATGAGCAGCAGGATCGCGGCGAAGATCCCGAAGACCATCAGGAAGGTCATCAGAAACCGTCGCGCTATGTAGAGGGAAAGCGTCATGCCGTCGCCTCCTGCGCGAACCGCGCGCTTCGGCGAAGTCGACGGGGCTTGGACGCGATGGCGAGCGTTACCGCGGCGACCGCGGCCGCGGCGGGCACCGGAACATATACCAAGGGCCAGGAATGCTCGCTCTGGGTAGCGAAGTAGGTCATCGAGTTGGCGAGGAACTGCACGGCGATCAGCGCCGCGATGGAGGCCGCGATCTGGCGCCAGAGGCCGAAACGGCTGAAGCCTCCGAGCAGGAGCATGGCGAAGCCGATGAGCGGCACGAAGACCGCGGTAAGCGGCTGGGCGAAGCGGCTGTGCGCCTCGTAAAGGAACTCCGACCGGCTGTCCCCGGTCGCCGCAAGATCGGCGGCATCGGCCCGCAAAAGGCGGGCGGTGGAGAATTCGTCCGGGTCGGGGCGGCCGCCGGCGCCACCGAGGATCAGCGCGCCGATGTCATAGGTGAAGTCGGCGAAACGGGTCACGAAGAGGCGGTGGTCCTTCAGCTGCACGGTCTGCGCCATCCCGTCGAACATGACGAGCTTCGGACCCGACTCTCCCTTCACCACGAAGGCCCGCTCCGCTGTGTAGGTCGTCCGTGTCGCCTCGGAGCGCGCATCCGACAGGAAGACGTTGATGAGCTCGCCACGCGGCGTGATCTCGCGAACATAGAACGTGACGCCTTCGCCGGGGTGCAGGAACGTTCCTTCGACCAGAAGTCCCGCCGTCACGTTCTCCGCGATCTCGTTGGAGCGGACGGAAAGCTGCGCGCGGCTCGCCGGAACGAGCACATGCATGAGGATCGCCAGCAGAAGCGCGACGATGAGCCCGAAGACGACCACCGGCCGCGCCATGCGCCAGGGCGAGAAGCCGGTGGCCTGCATGACCACGAGCTCGCTGTCGCCGGAAAGCCGGTTGGTCACGTAGACCGTCGCGACGAAGGCCGCGACCGGCAGCGCGAGACGGATGACGTAGGGCAGCGATAGCGCGGTGAATTCAAGGAAGACCCAAGCCGACTGGCCATCGGAGATGAGCTGGTCGAAGAGCCGCACGGCGCGGTTCACCCAGTAGACCGAGACGAGCACGAGCGAGAAGAAGCCGAACAGCATCATCAGTTGCGACAAGAGATATCGGTCGAATCTCGACAACGGCGCTCTTCCCCCAGAAGGCTCCCCACGGATTTATCCCTAGCCCAATCGCGAAGCGGGGAAAACTCATATCTGGCCAAGCGGGCGGACGCCCGCTAGGGTCCGGCAGAACACTGCCACAGCCTTTGCCGAGAGGTATCCATGACCATCCCCGCCATGCCGGAATTCATCGAAACCGACCTTGAAAAGCTGGCTGAAGCCGAGGGCCGGATCGCCGTGCTTCTGGGCGGGGAGGGGCGCCTGACCCCTCCGGCGCGGCGGCTCGACCGGTTGATGAAGGGCGCGCTCAAGCGGTTCGCGGAAAGCGAAGCGTTCAGCAAGATGAAGCCGGGCGAGGGCGTGGACCTCGGCTGGCCCGTGGGGCTTGCGGCGGAGACCGTCCAGGTGATCCGGCTGGACCGAAAGGCGAGCGTCGAGGAGGCGCGCAAGGCAGGCGCCGCGGTTGGAAAGGCGCTGGGCGAGAAGGGCGCGCTGGTCATCGCCGGCGGCCATACGAAGGTGGCGGACATCGCCTTCGGCGCGGTGCTGCGGGCCTATGACTTCACCGCGCACAAGACCGGCGACACCAAGGCCAAGGGGCCGATCCGGGTGATGACGGCCGATCCCAAGGGGGTCGAGGCGGAATACGCGCCGCTCGCCGCGCTGGCCGACGGTGTGATCTTTGCCCGCGACCTCGTGAACGAGCCCGCGAACGTCCTGACGACGACGGAATTCGCCGCGCGTATCAAGGAGATGGAGAAGCTTGACCTGAAGGTCGAGGTGTTGGAGGAGAAAGACCTCGAGAAGCTCGGGATGCGGACGCTTCTGGCCGTTGGCTACGGTTCGGAGAGCCCATCGAAAGTCGTGGTCATCGAATGGAACGGCGGCCAGAAGGATGACGCGCCGCTGGCCCTCGTGGGCAAGGGCGTGGTGTTCGACACTGGGGGCATCTCGATCAAGCCGGCGGGCGGCATGGAAGAGATGACGATGGACATGGGGGGCGCCGGCGTCGTCGCGGGTGTCATGCGTGCGCTCGCGCTTCGGAAGGCCAAGGCCAACGTCGTCGGCCTCGTCGGCCTCGTGGAGAACATGCCCGACGGCCGTGCGCAGCGGCCGGGCGACATCGTCCGTTCGATGAAGGGCGACACGGTGGAAGTGATCAACACCGACGCCGAGGGGCGGCTCGTCCTCTGCGACGTGATGTGGTATGCGCAGGAACGCTTCAAGCCGCGCGGAATGATCGACCTCGCGACGCTGACGGGGGCGATCATCATCGGCCTCGGGCATGAGAACGCAGGCGTCTTTTCCAACGATGACACGCTCTGCGATGCGTTCCTGAAGGCCGCAAGGGCCGAGGGCGAGGGCGCCTGGCGGATGCCGCTCGGCGAAGCCTATGACAAGAAGCTGAAATCCCGGATCGCCGACATGAAGAACGTGGGCGGCCGCCCTGCGGGCGCGATCACCGCGGCACAGTTCCTCAAGCGCTTCGTCAAGGACGAGACGCCCTGGATCCACCTCGATATCGCGGGCGTCACCCTGCCGCCCGAGGAGACGCCGCTGGCGCAGAAGGGCGCGACGGGCTGGGGCGTCATGTCGCTCAACCGTCTCGTCCGGGAGATGCTGGAGGGCTGAGCCATGCCCGCGACGGCCATGTTCTACCACCTGACGCGCTCGCCCGTGGAGGCGACGCTGCCGATGCTTCTGCAGAAGTCGCTCGATGCGGGCTGGCGCGTGGTGGTGCGGGGCAGGGACACCGCGCGAATGAGCTGGCTGGACGAAAAGCTGTGGCTGGCCCCGGAGGAGGGTTTCATGCCGCACGGGCTTGCAGGCGGGGCGCATGACGCCCTTCAGCCAGTGCTGCTGACTTGCGCGCGCGAGATGCCGAACCGTCCGGCCTGCCTGATTTCGGTCGACGGCGCGGAGGTGTCGGCGGACGAGGGCGAGGGGCTCGAACGGCTCTGCGTCCTGTTCGACGGCAACGACGACGCCTCGCTGTCCGTCGCGCGGGCGCAATGGAAGATGCTGACCGGGGCAGGGATGAAAGCCCAGTACTGGAGCGAGGAGTCCGGGCGCTGGCAGCTGAAGACGGAAAGGTAGGACCAGGCCGGAATTCTTGACGCCGATCAAGGTCTTTGCGCTGTCGGCGGGCTAGGTGAGGGGCAGCTCCGTTGCGGAGGAATCCATCCGTGTCGCCTTTATCCAGTCATTCCCGCGGCCCGCAGGTCCCCGTCTTCGCGATTTTTCCCTTTCTCCTGATGGCCTTCGGCCTCGCCTGGGGCATCTTCGCGCTCTTCGCCGCCTATCCCGAGGCGCTGGAGCGGATGTTTGGCCCGCCGAGCGGAAGCCATCCGCTGTTCATACTCGCGGTCTATTCGCCCGCGATCGCAACCTTCGCGATCGTTCTCGTGGTCGGCGGCGTCGGCGGCCTCGGCCGCTACCTGTCGCGCCTTCTCCTCTGGCGCTGCTCACTTGGCTGGGCGGCTTTCCTCATCCTCGGCATCCCCCTGATCTACGCGTTCGGCTCGGCGGTGAAGGGCAACCTGTTCCCGGTCTCCGTGCCTTTCGACAGCCTTGGCGCAGCCCTTGGCGCCATGCTTTTCATGTTGTTCCTCGGGCCGATGGAGGAGTTCGGTTGGCGCGGGCTGATGCTGCCGCTGCTTCAGCGGCGCATGGCGCCGATCTGGGCGGGGCTGGTGCTTGGCATCATCTGGGGCGTCTGGCACCTGCCGGCGTTCTTCCTCAGCGGCACGCCGCAAAGCGCGTGGAGCTTCACGCCGTTCTTCATCGGCTCGGTTTCGGTGAGCATCATCGTCACGCCGCTCTTCAATGCGTCACGGGGCAGCATCCTCCTGCCCGCGCTCTACCATTTCCAGCTGAACAACCCGCTCTGGCCGGATGCGCAGCCCTATGACACTTTGTTCTTCGCCGCGGCCGCGCTGGGCGTGGTCTGGATCCACCGGAGGACCATGTTCACGCGGGAAGGCGCGGCGACCGAGGTGATCCCGCTTAACGGGTGAGGGTAAGGCGGGTTCCCGTGATCTCCATCTTCGCGAAGCGGGAAAGGTAGCTCATGCCCAGCAGCGAGGTGTCGAGGTTGCCGCCGTTGACCGAGGCGCGCACGCCCCGATCCTCGATCTCGCCAAGGCGCACGCTGTCGATCCGCACCGGCGCGGTGCGGACGATCCCGTTGGCGGTCTGCGCCTGGCCGAAGAAGGCAAGCTGGTTCGTGTCGATCCCCACGCGGCGCGCGTCGCGTTCGGTCAGGACCATGTCGGAGGCACCGGTGTCGACGACGAAGCGGACCGGCGTGCCGTTGAGTTCGAGGACAAGGTAGAAATGCCCGTCCTGCGAGACCGGAACCTCAACGCGGCCACCGGAGAAAGCCGTCTGGCGCGGGCTGACGTCCTGACGGATGTCCTCCCACAGACCGATCGCTGCGATAGCGCCGAGGAAGATGAACCCCCAGACCGCCGCCTGTTTCGCCATCTGGCCCATGCGGTTGCGGTTCTCGAAGATGAAATAGCCGCCGACCGCCATGAGCAGCAGCCCGAGGTAGATCAGCCGTCCGATGTTGTCGCCGTCCATTTGCGCCTCCTGCACCCGATGTAGGTGCGCGCATCGGCTCTGTCACCCGCCGGCGAGCCCCGTTCCAAGAATGCCGTCAAGGACGAACTGGACCGAGAGCGCGGCGAGAAGCATGCCGAGAAGTCGCGTGATGACGAGGATGCCGGTCCGGCCGAGCGCGCGCTCGATCAGACCGGCCGCGTTGAACAGAATGAAGGCGCAGGCGATGACGAGGACCATGACGCCGTGGATCGCGACGACGTGGCCGATGCCGGTGCCGGGTTCGTTCACCAGAAGGATCATCGTCGTGAATGCGCCGGGCCCGGCGATGAGCGGCGTCGCGAGGGGAAAGACCGAGGGGTCGTGGTGCGGGTCGGCGTGGTGCCCCTCCCGCCGCTGCGTCCGCCGTTCGAAAAGCATGTCGAGCGCAGTGAGGAACAGGAGGATCCCGCCCGAGATCCGGAAGGCCGACATCGAGATGCCGATCCCGGACAGGATCGCCTCCCCCAGAAGCCCGAAGAGCGTGAGTAGCCCGATCGCGATCAGCGCCGCGCGGAGCGCGACGCCCCGGCGCTGGACGCTGTCCATGCCCTGCGTCAGCGCGACGAAAAGCGGCGCGAGCGCGATCGGGTCCACGATCACGAAGAGGGTGACGAATGCGGTGAGGTAATGTGTGAGTTCCATGCTCTAAGCCTCTGCCGCTTCGAGTTTTTCCAGCGCCGTCATCCAAAGCGCCTCGGCCCGGTCGAGCCCTTCCATGACCTCGGCGTATTTCTTCTGCCAGATGACGGCCTCGGCGGGGCGGTCATAGAGTTCCGGGTCCGCGAGCTTCACTGAAAGCTTCTCGCGCATCTCCGTGAGCTTTTCGACGCGCTCCTCGCATTTGCGCGCCTCTGCGCGCAGGGCGAGCACGACTTCGCGCGAGGGGCGGGCGGGCTTCGGTTTCGGCGCGGCGGGTCTTTCGGCTTCCTCGCCGGCTAGAAGTTCCCGCCGGTAGGATTCGAGGTCGCCCTCGTAGGGTTTCACCGCGCCCCCCTTCACGAGCCACAGGCGGTCCGCGACGAGGCTCAGAAGGTGCATGTCGTGGCTGACGAGGACCACTGCGCCCGGATATTCCGTCAGCGCTTCGACCAGCGCCTCGCGGCTTTCTATGTCCAGGTGGTTTGTGGGTTCGTCGAGAATCAGGAGATGCGGCGCATCGATCGTTGCCAGAAGCAGCGAGAGCCGCGCCTTCTGGCCACCGGACAGGCGCCCGACGAGAGTATCGGCCTGATCGGCGCCAAGGCCGAAGCCGGCGAGCCGGGCGCGAAGCTTCGGCTGCCCCTCGGTGGGACGCAGGCGCATGACGTGCTGCAGCGGCGTCTCGTCGAGGTGCAACTCGTCCACCTGGTGCTGGGCGAAGTAGCCGATGCGGAGCTTCGAGGACCGGACGATCCGCCCCTCACAGGCCTGAAGCTTGGCCGCCAAGAGCTTGGAAAGCGTGGATTTCCCTTCGCCGTTCCTGCCGAGAAGCGCGATACGGTCGTCCTGGTCGATGCGCAGGTCGAGGCGCTTCAGCACCGGCGGTCCGTCATAGCCGACGGCGGCGCCGTCGAGGGCGATGATCGGCGGCGAAAGCTGTTCCGGCACCGGGAATGTGAAGACCTGCTTCTTCGCTTCCTCGGGCGCCGTGATCGGCGTCATCTTTTCCAGCATCTTGACCCGGCTCTGTGCCTGGACGGCCTTCGACGCCTTGGCTCTGAACCGGTCCACGAAGCTTTGCAGATGCGCGCGCCGGGCCTCCTGCTTCTTCGCCTCGGCTGCCTGAACGGCCAGGGCAGCCGCACGCGTTCGCGCGAAGGTGTCATAGCCACCCGACCACAGCGTCAGCTTGCGGTTTTCCAGATGCAGGATCGAGCCCACCGCGCGGTTCAGAAGTTCGCGGTCGTGCGAGATGATGATGACCGTGTGGGGGTATTTCGCGAGATAGCTTTCGAGCCAGAGCGCGCCCTCGAGGTCGAGGTAGTTTGTCGGTTCGTCCAGAAGAAGGAGATCGGGCTGCGCGAAGAGAACGCCGGCCAGCGCCACGCGCATCCGCCAGCCGCCGGAGAAATCCGAACAGGGGCGCTTCTGCGCCTCGCTGTCGAAGCCAAGGCCCTTGAGAATCGCCGAAGCGCGTCCCTCGGCGGACCATGCGTCGATATCGGCTAGGCGATGCTGGATATCGGCGATGCGGTGCGGGTCCGTCGCGGTCTCGGCCTCAGCCATCAGCGCGGCGCGCTCGGTATCGGCCGCCAGCACGGTGTCGATCAGCGAGGTCGACGAGGATGGCACCTCCTGCGCGACGCCGCCGATGCGGGCGCGGGAGGGAAGCGAAATCTCTCCGCCTTCCAGCGCAAGTTCGCCCCGGATCAGCCGGAAGAGCGTGGTCTTGCCCGCGCCGTTCTTGCCGACGAGGCCGACCTTGTGGCCAGTGGGAATCGTGGCCGAAGCCCCCTCGAACAGGGGACGGCCGTCGACCGAATAGGTGATGTCCTGGATCCGCAGCATGGACGGGACTTGCCTGAACTGCCCGCATCCGTCAATCGGGCCGCGATGCCGGGTTCCCTTTGTCCGCAGCCCGTGCTAGCAGGCGCGCGGAAAATTTTGGGCGGGCCGTTGGGGCCTTGCCTGACAACGGAGACCAGACATGGCCATCGAACGCACCCTTTCGATCATCAAGCCCGACGCGACGAAGCGGAACCTCACCGGCAAGATCAACGCCAAGTTCGAGGAAGCGGGTCTGCGCATCGTCGCGCAGAAGCGCATCAAGCTGTCGATGGAACAGGCGGGCAAGTTCTATGAAGTGCACAAGGAACGCCCCTTCTACGGCGAGCTTTGCGAGTTCATGGCGTCCGAGCCGGTCGTGGTGCAGGTTCTCGAAGGCGAGAACGCGATCGCGAAGAACCGTGAAGTGATGGGCGCGACGAACCCGGCCAACGCTGACGAAGGCACGATCCGCAAGGAATTCGCCCTCTCGGTCGGCGAGAACTCGGTCCATGGCTCTGACGCGCCGGAAACTGCCGCGCAGGAAATCGCCTTCTTCTTCTCGGGCCTCGAGATCGTCGGCTGAGCCGCGGCACAGCGTGTGATACGTCAGGGCCGCCCCATCGGGCGGCCCTTTTCGTTGGAGGCTGCCGAAGGTGAAGCGGCGGAATCGGCCTTCAAAGGTCGCGCGGCCTCAGCGTCGCTTCAGGCCCAACCCGATCTCGTCCAGAGCACTTTCGATCCGCGCGTTGCTGCGGGTCTCTGCCGCTTCGGGATCAGCTGCGGCGCGTGCCTTCAGCGCATCGAAGCGGAGGCGAAGCGCCTTCTTCTCCTCGCCCCGGCAATCGTTCCAGGGGCGTCCCTGCACCCCCATGACGAGCGCGTAGTAACCGATGAAATGCGGCTGGGTTCCAGACTGGATCAGGCGAAGATAGGCCGCGTCCGGGCCGAGAGCATAGACCTCCTCGGCAGTGCGGATGCCGGCACGGGCGAAGGCCGCGTCGGAGGCGGGGCCAAGATTCGGTATCGCGGAAACCGGGCGGGGCATGGGCAACCTCTCAGGCCGCCCAGCCTAGCGTCGCCGCCCGTTCCCGCAAGATGTCAGATCGCGGCGCAGTCCTGAAGCTGCGCGCTGTTGGCCACCACATTCGCGGAACTATCGGCGATGAGCCCGGTCATGCGCCCACGCGCCGCCTCGACCGCCTTGCTGATGTCGATCTTCGCCACCCGGTCTTCGGTCGTGGGTTTGTTTCCGCCAAAAAGGGTAATCCGTTTCATTTCCACTGCTCCGGTCGGTCTTCCCGCCGCCCCTTTGTTACTCGTCCACTGAATTCTCGATATCGGGCGACTCCGGCGTCAGTCCGGCCCAAATGTTGCGAAAATGTGGCACCTGCCATTCGCGGCGAAAATGCAACACCAGCCGCTGCAACGTGGCACTCCGCGAAGGAAATGGGCGTGCATTTCGGGTGGAGTGGACTGGGCGGTGCAGGGCGCGGGCCTTCGCCCGACCGTCACGCGCCGGAGGATCGCGTGGTCAACCCGCCGTCATCGCGGAAAGACGCGTCCTTCGAATAGCTTTCGGGCAGTCCGCAGCGTTCCGGCCGAGATCACGGCGCCGTCTCCGTCACGCTCGATCAGAACCTCGGCCGCGCCTGTCGGGTGTTCGATCGCGAAGCGGCCGTCGTCGGGTAGTGCGGCGACGCTCGCCGCGGGGGAGCCCGGCAGGGTGCAGGCCGTGGCGACGCTGACTGCGGCGAAAACGCCGATGGTCGCGTGACAGCGATGCGGGATGAAGGAGCGGGTCGAAACCGTGCCGCCGTTCCGGGGCGGTGAGACCAGCGTCATCTTCGGCACGCTCTTTTCGGCGACGTCGCCGAGGTTCATCATCGGACCGGCCTTGAGGCGGATCGCCTCGATCCGCGTCTTCAGATCAGTGTCGCAATCGAGCGCCTCGCGGCTCTCCTGTCCCGTCCGGCCGAGGTCGGAGGCGCGCATCACCACGCAGGGCATGCCGTTGTCGATGAGCGTGCATTCCACGCCGTCGATCACGTCGACGGGGCTTCCGGTCGGAAGCAGAGCGCCGCACATGGAACCCGCGATGTTCTGGAACATCAGCGGGATCGGGGCGTGGGTGCCGGGCACGCCGTCGATGGCGGCATCGCCCTCGTAGCTCACGCGGCCGCCGGGGGTCCGGACCTGCGCGACGGCCACTTCGCCCGTGTTCAGCATGTGGATGCGAACGGCGGTAATGTCTCCGGACGCGGGGACGAGGCCGCGCTCGATGGCGGCGGGGCCCACGCCGGCAAGAATGTTGCCGCAGGCTTGCGCATCCGACACCAGCGGCTGATCGACGAAGACCTGCAGGAAGAGGTAGTCGACATCCGCGTCGGGCCGCGAAGAGGGGGAGAGGACGGCCACCTTGGAGGTCAGCGGGTCCGCACCGCCGATGCCGTCGATCTGTCGGGGATCGGGCGAGCCCATGATGCCGAGAAGGAGCGCGTCGCGCGCCTTCATGTCCGACGGCAGGTCGGAGGCGAGGAAATACGCCCCCTTGGACGTGCCTCCGCGCATCCAGAGGCAGGGAATGCCCTCCCGCCCGGGATCAGACATACTTCAGCCCCTTCTCTGCAAGCCGGGGGCGCATGTCGTAGATGTCGAGACCGAGTTCCCCTGCGGCGAGGCGTTTGCGCTTGGCTTCCTCTGCGGCGAGCCGTTGCTCGGCGGCGGCCAGGACGGTCTCGGCTTCCGCTCGGCGGACAACGCAGACGCCGTCGTCATCGGCGACGATCACGTCGCCCGCTTCGATCACCTGTCCCGCGCAGACGATCGGGACGTTGACCGACCCGAGCGTTTCCTTGACCGTGCCCTGGGCGGAGATCGCCTTTGACCAGACCGGGAAGCCCATCGAGGTAAGGTCGCGCACGTCGCGGACGCCCGCGTCGATGACAAGGCCACGGCAGCCTCGCGCCATGGCCGAGGTCGCGAGAAGGTCGCCGAAATAGCCGTTGTCGCAGGGCGAGGTCGGCGCGAGGACGAGGATGTCACCTTCCTTCAACTGCTCGATGGCGACGTGCACCATCCAGTTGTCGCCCGGCGGCGCGCTGATCGTCACCGCCGACCCGGCGATCTGCGCGCCGGAATAGATCGGCCGCATGCAGGAAGCGAGGCACCCCTTGCGGCCCTGCGCCTCGTGCACGGTCGCGACGCCCGCGCGGCCGAGGCCGTCGATGACCTCGGGGCGGGCGCGTTCGATGTTCTGAACGACGACGCCCATCGTTCAGGCTTCCTTCTTCACGACGGGTGGGGTGCCGTGGGTGTGGAACGTCTCGATCGTCTTGAGCCCCCAGGCCTGGCCCTTCTTCCGGTCCGCCTCGGTCCAGCAGACCGGCTCCCAGTCGGGCGCGAGTATCAGCCGCGCGCCGGCGTTCGCCAGTTCCACGCGGTTTCCGGCGGGTTCCCAGACATAGAGGAAGAACGTGCCCTGGATCGCGTGCTTGTGGGGGCCGGTTTCGATGTGGACGCCGTTTTCGAGGAAAATGTCGGCCGCGCGCAGGATGTCTTCGCGCTGGTCGGTGGCGAAGGTGACGTGGTGCAGACGTCCCTGTCCGCCGCCATGTTCCTCCGTGCAGGCGAGGTCGTAGGTCTTGTTGTTGACGGTGAACCAGCAACCGCCAAGCCGTCCGTTGTCGAGCTGGATGTATTCCGTGACGCGGGACCCGAGGCAGGTTTCCATGAAGCGGCGGAACTCCGTCACGTCCTGCGAGAGCAGGTTGAGGTGGTCGATCCGGCGCGGGCAGGCGCCCTGGGCGTGGAACTTGCTGGCGTTGTTCTTCAGGGCCGGGCGGTCTGCGTCCGAAAGCATGGGACGGCGAGTCCCCCAGTAGATCTCGAAGACATGGCCGAAGGGATCCTCGAAGCGGAAGGCGCGGCCGTGGCCCATATCGCCGTCGTTCCAGCCGTGGACCTTGTAGCCGGATGCCTCGATGACCTTCACGCGGCGCTCCAGCGCCTCGGGGCTGGCGGCGCGATAGCCGATGTGGCCCACGCCGGTCGTATGGTGGCGCGTCAGCTTGAGCGAGTGGAACTCGTAGTCGTCCCAGGCGCGCAGGTAGGCGGAGGTCTCGTCCTGCCCCGAGAGCTTCAGCCCGTAAACGCGGGTGAAGAAATCCAGGCTTTCTTCGAACTTGTCGGTGTAGACCTCGACATGGCCGAGATGGGCGATGTCGAAGGACGGGTTCGTGGGCTGGTTCATGTGCAGGTCTCCTCCTGTCTCTGCGTGAACGCCCCCCGGGCGTCCTTCGGTCGGACCGGCCGTTCGCGCCGTGGCTGACACAGGCCGCAGCGTCCCTTCGGGCCTCAGAGTTCGTCGACGGTGCGCGGGAAGACGGACTGGAATCCTTCCGCGTACTTGCAGTCCCGCCCGCCGGACTGGCCGCCAGAATTGCGCTTGAAATGGTTCGCGCGGTTCTGCGCGACGCGCGTGTAGTAGTCCCAGAGGTGCTCCTGCCCCTCCATGCATTCGATCGCGGCGCGCTTCTTGGCCCAGACCGGCGTGATGTCGAGGAAGGTGTCGGGCTTCCATCCCATCTGCTCTGTCTGGTGCGGCTCGAAGAGGTAGAGCTGCGGCGCGCCAAGGACGTTCTCGCCCGGATTGTGCCCCCATGCCTGCGCGATCATGCGGCACTCAAGAGCCACCTGCGTCGCGTACATGTGGTCGGTGTTGTAGGGATCGTATTGCGAATGGCTCAGCATGAATCGGGGCTGCACCTTGCGGATCACGTGCACGACGCGGTTCTTTTCCTCGCGCGTCAGTTCCAGCGGGTAGTCGCCAAGGTCGAACGAGACCAGTTCATGCACTCCAAGCGCCTCGGCCGCCTTTTCCGCCTCGGCCCGGCGCGCTTCCTTGACGCGCCCCAGCGTCATGTCGGGCTGCTTCCAGAGCTTTGCGCTTTCGCCGCGCTCGCCGAAGGAGAGGCAGAGGACCGTGACGTCGTAGCCCATCTCCGCGTGCAGGGCGATCGCGCCGCCGCACCGCCAGACGAAATCGGCGGCATGGGCGGAGATGACCAGGGCGGTTTTGTTGGCGGGCATTCGGGCCTCCCTTGGTTGACGTTGAAACCTACATCTCATGCCGGCTTCGGGCGGAACAATTCGAAAGCCCGTGTATCGGCATAAGTATTCGCTATAGCTGCCGCGGAGGGCGGGGATTTCGCGCCGGTTCGTCGCATGCGCGCGGATTGCCGGCCCGCTCGTCGGAGCCTGAACGCCCGGGCCACTGCCACCCGGCATCCGGATCGTAGCGGTCTGCGAATTGGCCAGCTGCGGGTAGGCGTTCTGTTCTAGCTCGCCGCGTCAAGGCAGCGTTCCACCAGGCCGCGGTAGCCGCCGCCGAAAAGCCTCAGATGCACCAGCGCGGGCCAAAGCTGGTAGATCGGCCGGCGCGCTTCGATCCCCGGCTGGGGGTCGCCGTAGGCGCGCCGGAAACCGGTATCCGGGTTGCCGAAGAGGGTCAGCATGGCAAGATCCACTTCGGAATGGCCATGATAACAGGCCGGGTCGATCAGCCCCGTGACCCGTCCGTTCCGCGCCATCACATTCCCTGACCAGAGGTCGCCATGCAGAAGCGACGCGGGAGGCCGAGCGGGCAGAAGCTCAGGCAGGCGCCGGGCAAGCGCCTCGACGCGCCGGGCGAGGTCCGCCGGGATTGCGGGGCAGGAAGGCAGGAGCCGCCGTTCCGCCCAGAACGCCGGCCAGTCCCGCGCCGGACCGTTCGGGATCGGCACCGGGCCGAAGGCGTGGTCCCGGTGCCAACCGTAGTCCGGGCCTTCGAACGCGTGAAGCCTCCGCAATACGGCGCCGAGATCTGCCCATGCCGCGGAGGGGCCCTCGTCCCGGCCGAGATCTTCCATGACAAGGATGTCGTCAGCTACGGCCAAGACGCGGGGCGCGGGCGCCCCTGTCGCGGCGATGGCGCGCAGCATCTCGGCCTCGGCCCGCGCGGCGGAGCCGGACTTCGCGACCGCTTGCCGTCCATCCATCAGCCGCAGCCCGATGACCTCCGACAGGTCGCCGCCATGAAGGCCGCGCGCCTCCGCCAGATCTGCCCCGAGCAGGTCGGCCGCGCGGGCGGCAAGCCCCTTCATGCCAAACCTGCGATCTTCGCGAGGAGTCCTTCCGCCCCGGCGGTCACATCCGCCCATGTCGTGGCGAAGCCTTCCGACGCCCCGTAGTAAGGGTCCGCCACCGGCTGCCCCGAGCGTCCCGGAACGTGGTCTAGAAGCAGCGACAGCTCGGCGCGGGCCCCGGACGGCCTCAGCCGTTTCAGCACGGCGAGGTTGTCGTGGTCGAGCGCCACGATGTGGCTGAAGCGATCGAAATCCGCGCGCTCCAACTGGCGCGCACGATAGCCGGAAATGTCGATCCCGTGCCTCAGGGCGATGTCCTGCGCGCGAAGGTCCGGCGCTTCGCCGACGTGCCAGCCACCTGTTCCGGCCGAATCCGCCTCGATGCCGATCCCGTGCCGTGCGGCCGCCGCCCGCAGCGCAGCCTCCGCCAGCGGCGAGCGGCAAATGTTGCCGAGACAGACGAAAAGGATCGCGGGTCGATCGGACATGGCGGTCTTCTCCGAAAAGGCTGATTCAAAACATGATAGCAGCCCCACCCGTCGCGTCAGCGCGGCGTGGCGTGCAACAAGCGCAGGGCGCTTTCGCGCGCCCCTCGCGAGGAGTCATGAATGGCAAGTGGCTCGCTTCACGGAGCGCTGTTCGCCGAGAACGAAGAACCGTCGATCAGCGGGCCGGTGAGCGCGATTTCCTGAAGCCGCTTCATGTCATTGATGGTCACCCTTGTCCCGTCAACGACGACCCCATCGTCCTTCAGCTGCCGCAAGGCACGTGAAAGATTCTCGGGCGTCATGCCCAGGTAGGAGGCGAGGACCCGCTTTTCGAAAGGCAGATCGTAGGTCAGTTTCTGACCCGCTTTTTCGGCCTCGCTGACGAAGAACGCAGCCAGCCTTTCCTTCGATGTGCGCAGCTTGATGTTCTTGACGTGTCGCACCACGCTTCGGTAGCAGCCTGCGAGTTCGCGCACGATCGCCTGCGCGAACGCTGCATCGCGGGCGAATGCCATGCGCAGGTCGGAACCCGGAATCATCACGATCCGCGAAGGCACCAGAGTCCGCGCTGACATCAGGTAGGGCGCGTCGTTGATGCAGGCAGCGAGGATGAAGGTTGAAACCGGTCGCGCCACGGCCAACGTTGTTTCGCGATCTTTCCATCCCGCGAAAAGCTCGACCGCACCTTCGGTGACGATGTGGAGAAAATCGGCAGCCCGGCCCTCTTCGATCAGCGTTACCTGGGCAGGAAAACTCTGGTGGTAGGCGCCGCGCATGAGTTCGGCGAAATGGTCGAGATCCATGTCGCGGAAAAGCGAAAGGGCGCGGATCTCTTCGAGGTCGGCGTCACGCATGAATCACCAAGGCCGGAATTGTCGTCTCTTGATAATTGTTAAGGGATGACGCGGCACATGTCGACACGTCCTCTGACAAAATCCCGAGGGTGCCGCCAAGGATTTTTCGGCGCGGCATGATATTTGTTACAAGTCATTGATTTAAGGCATAAAATGTCGGCTTTTTGACTTGGATCAAGCAACGGGCTGCCCGCCGGTGGTTTTGTCGCCGGGATCGCGCGGGGACTGACTCCGCGCACCTAACGGAGGCGACTATGCTGCAGGGTTCGCATGTGTCGAAGGGCGATCAGAATCGCGCCCTCGCACTCAGCACCGTTGCGTTCACGGCCTGTTTTGCGGTCTGGACAATCTTTTCCATCATCGGCGTGGCCATCAAGAAGGATCTCGGCCTGAGCGAATCCGAGTTCGGCCTTCTGGTTGCCACTCCGATCCTCACCGGCTCGTTGACGCGCCTGATTCTCGGCGTCTGGACCGAGAGGTTCGGCGGCAGGATCGTCTTCTCGACGCAGATGATCCTCACGGGTCTTGCAACCTGGGCGCTGACGCTGGCCGACACCTACGTCATGTTCCTGGTCGCCGCGCTTGGCGTCGGTCTTGCGGGCGGCTCCTTCATCATCGGCGTCGCCTATGTCTCGCGCTGGTACGATGCCGGCAAGCAGGGCACCGCGCTCGGCATCTTCGGCGCGGGCAACGTCGGCGCCGCCGTCACCAAGTTCATCGCGCCGTTCGTCATGGTGGCCTATGGCTGGCAGGGCGTCGCGCAGGTATGGGCGGCGGGCATCGCGATCATGGGCGTGCTCTTCTTCCTGTTCGCCAAGGATGACCCGATGCTCGTCGAACGCCGCAAGACCGGCGTTCGCGCCCCGAGCCTCGCGGAGCAGTTCGCGCCGCTGAAGAAACTCCAGGTCTGGCGCTTCTCGCTCTATTACTTCTTCGTGTTCGGCGCGTTCGTCGCGCTGGCGCTGTGGATGCCGCACTACCTGATCGACGTCTATCATGTCGACGTGAAGACGGCGGGTATGTCGGCGGCGGCCTTCTCCCTTTCGGCCTCGCTCTTCCGCGCCTACGGCGGACACCTGTCCGACCGCTTCGGCGCGCGCGCGGTGATGTACTGGACGTTCATCTTCTCGCTGATCTTCCTGTTCATGCTGTCCTACCCGCCGACCGACTACGTCATTCAAGGCAAGGACGGCCCGATCACCTTCTCGACCGAGATGGGACGCTGGCCCTTCGTCATCACGCTCTTTGGCCTCGGCTTCTTCATGAGCCTCGGCAAGGCGGCGGTCTACAAGCACATCCCGGTCTACTACCCCACTCACGTCGGTGCTGTCGGCGGTCTGGTCGGCATGATCGGCGGCCTCGGCGGCTTCATCCTGCCGATCATGTTCGGGGCGCTTCTGGATCTCACCGGCATCTACACGAGCTGCTTCGCGCTCCTGTTCGTTCTGGTGGCGATCGCGCTGACCTGGATGCACCTCTCGATCCGCGCGATGGAGCGTGCCGCTCATGGCGAGGCGCTCGAGAAACTGCCGGGTCTTCCCGAAATGCAAGAAATTCACATCCCTGGAACCACTGTAATGAAACACACGCTTGATGACTGGCGTCCGGAAGACAAGGACTTCTGGGCCGCCAAGGGGCGCCGCATCGCGCGCCGTAACCTGTGGCTGTCGATCCCGGCGCTGCTTCTGGCCTTCTCGGTCTGGATGGTCTGGTCGATGGTCGTGGCGCGGCTTCCCGCCATCGGCTTCGACTTCAATCCCGGCCAGCTCTTCTGGCTGGCGGCGCTACCGGGCCTCTCGGGTGCGACGCTCAGGATCTTCTACAGCTTCATGGTGCCGATCTTCGGCGGTCGTCTCTGGACCACGCTTTCGACTGCCTCGCTGCTCCTGCCGGCGCTCGGCATTGGCTACGCGGTGCAGAACCCTGAAACGCCCTACCTGATCTTCATCGTGCTGGCGCTTCTCTGCGGGCTCGGCGGCGGCAACTTCGCCTCGTCGATGGCCAACATCGCCTACTTCTTCCCGAAGGCTGAAAAGGGCAACGCGCTGGCGCTGAACGCGGGTCTCGGAAACCTCGGCGTGTCGGTCATGCAGTTCCTCGTGCCGATCGTCATCACCGCCGGCGTCTTCGGCGCGATGGGCGGTGCGCCGCAGACGCTGTCCGACGGCGGCCAGCTCTGGATGCAGAACGCCGGTTTCATCTGGGTGCCGTTCATCATCGCGGCGACCATTGGCGCCTGGCTCGGCATGAACGACATCGCGGAAGCGAAAGCCTCGTTCCGTGATCAGGCGATCATCTTCTCGCGCTTCCACAACTGGATCATGTGCATCCTCTACACCGGGACCTTCGGCAGCTTCATCGGCTACTCGGCGGGCTTCCCCCTTCTGACGAAGCTCATGTTCCCCGAGGTGAACGCGCTGCAATACGTCTTCCTCGGCCCGCTCGTCGGCGCGCTCTCCCGCGCGGCTACCGGCTGGGTCAGTGACAAGTTCGGCGGCGGCCGTGTGACCTTCTGGGTGTTCCTCGGCATGATCGTTGCGGTCTTCGGCGTCATCACCTTCCTGCCCTCGGATGGCGTGGGCGGCAGCTTCGTCGGCTTCTTCGCCTGCTTCATGGCGCTGTTCTTCCTGACGGGTGTCGGCAACGCCTCCACCTTCCAGATGATCCCGGCGATCATGGGGCGCGAGATCCCGCGTCTGATGCCGAACCTCGACGCGGCGGCTACCCGTCGCCAGGCGGAGCGCGAAAGCGCGGCGATCATCGCCTTCACCTCCGCCATCGCGGCCTACGGCGCCTTCTTCATCCCGAAGGCCTACGGCACCTCGATCGCGATGACTGGCGCACCTTTCATGGCGCTCTGGGGCTTCCTCGGCTTCTACGCGATCTGCGTCGTGCTGACCTGGTTCTACTACACCCGTCCGGGCGGGGTCCTTCATGACATCGAGCGTGGCCGCGCACCGGCCGCCTCCGCCAAGGCCTGAATTGAAAGGAGAGAAAGATGAGTCATCTTCTCGACCGGCTGAACTTCCTGAAATCGGTCCGCAAGGACACCTTTGCAGGGGGACACGGCCAGACCACGATCGAAAACCGCGACTGGGAGGACACGTACCGGAACCGCTGGCGGCACGACAAGATCGTGCGCTCCACCCACGGGGTGAACTGCACCGGGTCGTGCTCCTGGAAGATCTACGTCAAGTCCGGGATCGTGACCTGGGAAACCCAGCAGACCGACTACCCGCGCACGCGGCCCGACCTGCCGAACCACGAGCCGCGCGGCTGCGCGCGCGGCGCCTCCTACAGCTGGTATCTTTACTCGGCCAACCGGGTGAAGACGCCGCTGGTCCGGGGCCGGCTGATGCGGATGTGGCGCGACCTCAGGAAGACGAAGAGCCCGGTGGAGGCCTGGAAAACGATCCAGGCCGACCCGGCCAAGCGCGCGGACTACACCAAGATCCGCGGTAAGGGCGGCTTCGTGCGCGCCAGCTGGGATGAGGTGACGGAGATCGTTGCCGCCGCCAACGCCTACACGGCGAAGACCTACGGCCCCGACCGCGTTTTCGGCTTCTCGCCGATCCCGGCGATGTCGATGGTCAGCTACGCCGCGGGCTCGCGCTACCTCAGCCTTCTGGGCGGGACCTGCATGTCCTTCTACGACTGGTACTGCGACCTGCCGCCGGCATCGCCCATGACCTGGGGCGAGCAGACGGACGTTCCGGAATCGGCCGACTGGTACAATGCGGGCTTCCTGATCCTGTGGGGCTCGAACGTTCCGCAGACCCGGACGCCGGACGCGCACTTCTACACCGAGGCGCGTTATCGCGGCACGAAGTCGGCGGTAGTCAGCCCCGACTATTCCGAGGCCGCGAAATTCGGCGACATCTGGCTGAACGCCAAGCAGGGCACCGACGCGGCGCTCGGCATGGCGATGGGCCACGTGATCCTGCGCGAATACCACCTCGACCGGCAGGCCGAGTATTTCGAGGAATACTGCCGCAAGTACACGGACATGCCGATGCTCGTGAAGCTGGAGCCGAAGGGCGACAGCTTCGTCCCCGGACGTCAGCTTCGCGCTTCGGACTTCGACGCAGCACTGGGTGAAAAGAACAACCCGGACTGGAAGACCGTCGCCATCGACGAGAAGTCGGGCCAGATCGTCGTTCCGAACGGCTCGGTCGGCTTCCGTTGGGGCGAGGAAGGCAAGTGGAACCTCGAACAGAAGGCGGGTGGCAAGGACGCGACGCTCAAGATGAGCTTCATCCTCGACAGCGACCGCGATGACGTTGTTGGCGTCGACTTCCCGTATTTCGGCGGTCAGGCCTCGAACGGCTGGGCCAATGACCCCCGCGGCGAGGTGCTGACGCGGAACATCCCGGTGAAGAAGGTGAAGCTCGCCGACGGCCAGGAACACTACGTCGCCACGGTCTTCGACCTTTTCTGCGCCAACTACAGCCTCGACCGGGGGCTGGGCGGCGATCACGTGGCCAGCGACTACGATGCCGACGTGCCCTTCACGCCCGCATGGGCGGAGAAGATCACGGGCGTGCAGCGCGACCGGATCATCCAGGTCGCACGGGAATTCGCCACCAATGCCGAAAAGACGAACGGCAAGTCGATGATCATCATCGGCGCGGCGATGAACCACTGGTACCACATGGACATGAACTACCGCGCCGTCATCAACATGCTGGTGATGTGCGGCTGCGTGGGTCAGTCCGGTGGTGGCTGGGCGCACTACGTGGGGCAGGAAAAACTGCGTCCGCAGACGGGTTGGACGGCCTTGGCCTTCGCGCTCGACTGGGCGCGGCCGCCGCGGCACATGAACTCCACCTCGGCCTGGTACGCCCATACCGACCAGTGGCGCTACGAGACGGTGTCGTCGTCCGAGATCCTCTCGCCGACCGCGCCCGATGGCGACTACAAGGACCTGTCGCTCATCGACTACAACATCCGCGCCGAGCGGATGGGTTGGCTTCCCTCGGCTCCGCAACTGCGGACCAACCCGCTGGAAGTCGGCAAGGCGGCAAAGGCCTCGGGCAAGACCATTCCCGAATACGTCGCCGAGCAACTGAAGGCCGGCACGCTGGAAATGTCCGCGCAGGATCCGGACGCACCGGAGAACTGGCCGCGCAACCTCTTCGTCTGGCGCTCGAACCTGCTCGGCTCCTCGGGCAAGGGGCATGAGTACTTCCTCAAGCACCTTCTCGGGACCGATCACGGCGTTCTCGGCAAGGACCTTGGCGAGGAAGGCCGGAAGAAGCCGGTCGAGGCCCGCTGGCACGACAAGGCGCCGGAAGGCAAGCTCGACCTCCTCGTCACGCTCGACTTCCGCATGTCGACGACGGCGGTCTATTCCGACATCGTCCTGCCGACTGCGAGCTGGTACGAGAAGGACGACCTCAACACTTCCGACATGCACCCGTTCATCCACCCGCTTCAGGCGGCGGTGGACCCGGCCTATGAGTCGAAGTCGGACTGGGAGATCTTCAAGGCCATCGCCCGGAAGTTCTCCGAGGTCGCGCCCGAGATCCTCGGGGTCGAGACCGACGTCGTGCAGCTGCCCTTGCAGCACGACAGCCCGATGGAGATCGCGCAGCCGACGGTCAAGGACTGGAAGAAGGGCGAGTGCGACCTTGTTCCCGGCAAGACCGCGCCGAACTACATCGCGATCGAGAGGGACTACCCGAACCTCTATGCCCGCTTCACCTCGCTTGGCCCGCTCATGGAAAAGGTCGGCAACGGCGGCAAGGGTATCTCCTGGGACACCAAGGACGAGGTGCATCACCTCAAGGACCTGAACGGCAGCCACCGCGATGGCCCGACCGAGGGCATGGCGAAGATCGAGACCGCGATCGACGCGGCCGAGGTCATCCTGATGCTCGCGCCGGAGACGAACGGCGAGGTCGCGGTGAAGGCCTGGAATGCGCTGTCAAAGGCCACGGGCCGCGAACACGCCCACTTGGCCGAGGTCAAGGAAGACGAGAAGATCCGCTTCCGCGACATCGCCGCGCAGCCGCGCAAGATCATCTCGTCCCCGACCTGGTCGGGCATCGAAAGCGAGGAGGTCTGCTACAACGCCGGTTGGACCAACGTGCATGAGTTGATCCCGTGGCGTACCGTCTCGGGCCGCCAGCAACTCTACCAGGACCACGAATGGATGCAGGCCTTTGGCGAATTCTTCGTGACCTGGCGCCCGCCGGTGGACCTCAAGACGATCACCGCCGCAGCAACGAGCGCGCTGGGTGGCAGCGAGAAGCACGTCGTCCTGAACTTCATCACTCCGCACCAGAAATGGGGCATCCATTCGACCTACTCCGACAACCTGCTGATGCTCACGCTGAACAGGGGCGGCCCGGTCGTCTGGATCTCGGAGAACGACGCGAAGACGGCGGGCATCGTCGACAACGACTGGGTCGAAGTCTTCAACTCCAACGGCGTCCTGACCGCCCGTGCTGTCGTGAGTCAGCGGATGAAGGACGGCACGCTCTTCATGTACCATGCGCAGGAGAAAATCGTGAACACGCCGGGATCGAACATCACCGGCAAGCGCGGCGGCATCCACAACTCCGTCACCCGTGCGATCGTCAAGCCGACGCACATGATCGGTGGCTATGCCCAGCAATCCTACGGGTTCAACTACTACGGCACCGTTGGCTCGAACCGCGATGAACTCGTCGTGGTCCGCAAGATGGACAAGGTCGACTGGCTCGACCGGCCGGCTTCGAAAGTGGAGGCTGCGGAATGAAAGTACGCGCACAAATCGGCATGGTGCTGAACCTCGATAAATGCATCGGGTGTCACACCTGCTCCGTTACCTGCAAGAACGTGTGGACGAGCCGCGAAGGCGTCGAATACGCATGGTTCAACAACGTCGAGACCAAGCCCGGCATCGGCTATCCGAAGGACTGGGAGAACCAGAAGCGCTGGAATGGCGGCTGGGAACGCACTTCTTCGGGCGGTCTCAAGCCCAAGCAGGGCGGCAAGTGGCGGATCCTGGCGAACATCTTCGCGAACCCGGACCTGCCCGAGATCGACGACTTCTACGAGCCGTTCGATTTCGACTACGACCACCTGAAGTCGGCCCCCGAAATGGAGGCCTTCCCCACCGCGCGCCCGCGCTCCAAGGTCTCGGGCGAGCGGATGGAGAAGATCGAGTGGGGTCCGAACTGGGAAGAGATCCTCGGCGGCGAATTCTCCAAGCGCTCGAAGGACTACAACTTCGAGGGCGTGCAGAAGGACATCTACGGACAGTATGAAAATACGTTCATGATGTATCTGCCGCGGCTCTGCGAGCACTGCCTCAACCCGGCCTGCGCGGCGTCCTGCCCCTCCGGCGCGATCTACAAGCGCGAAGAGGACGGCGTCGTTCTGATCGACCAGGAGAAGTGCCGCGGCTGGCGGATGTGCGTCTCGGGCTGCCCCTACAAGAAGATCTACTACAACTGGTCGACGGGGAAGTCGGAGAAGTGCACGCTCTGCTATCCGCGCCTGGAATCCGGCATGCCGACGGTCTGCTCGGAAACCTGCGTGGGGCGGATCCGCTATATCGGCGTGATGCTCTATGACGCCGACAAGATCGCGGATGCCGCGGCCGTTGCCGGCGAGAAGGAGCTCTACGATGCCCAGCTCGGCGTTTTCCTCGACCCGAACGACCCGAAGGTGATCGAGGCCGCTCGCGCCGAAGGCGTGCCGGAGGACTGGATCGCGTCGGCCCGCAAGTCGCCGATCTGGAAGATGGCGATGGAGTGGAAGATCGCCTTCCCGCTGCACCCGGAATATCGGACGCTGCCGATGGTGTGGTACATCCCGCCGCTCAGCCCGATCCAGAACGCCGCCGCGGCGGGCCAGATCGCGAGCCAGGACGACATGCCGGACGTCAGATCGCTCCGCATCCCGGTCCGCTACCTCGCCAACATGCTGACGGCGGGGGACGAGGCTCCGATCGTCTCGGCCCTGGAACGCATGCTCGCCATGCGCGCCTACATGCGGTCGAAGACGGTGGACGGGGTCGTGAACCTCGGTGTCGCGCAGAGGGTGGGCCTCACGCCCAACCAAATCGACGACATGTACCGGATCATGGCGCTTGCCAACTACGAGGACCGCTTCGTCATCCCGACGACGCACCGCGAGATGGTCGAAGATGCCTACGACATCCGGGGCGGTTGCGGTTTCACTGACGGCAACGGCTGCTCGACCGGTGTGAGCGGCGCGAAGCTCTTCAGCAGCCGCAAGTTCGTCACACCTGCGGAGGGTTGGAAATGAGGACGTTCAAGGCGCTTTCGGCGCTCCTTACGTACCCCAGCGAGGACCTTCAGGCGGCGATCCCGGCGATCCGCGAGGTGCTTGATGCCGAGGCGCTTGTGCACCTCGGCCAACGCCTCGCGCTCGAGCCGCTGCTCGAGAGCCTCGAGGCGGGCGACATCTACGATCTGCAGGAGCGCTACGTGCTCCTGTTCGATCGGTCGCGCACGCTCTCGCTGAACCTCTTCGAGCATATCCATGGCGAAAGCCGGGACCGTGGCGGCGCCATGGTCGATCTGCTGGAGACCTACCGCGCAGGCGGCTTCGACCTTACGGGGCCGGAGCTTCCGGACCACCTGCCGGTCCTGCTGGAATACCTCTCGACCCGGCCCCTCGCCGAGGCGAAGGAGATTCTCGCTGACGCCGGTCACATCATCGCGGTCCTCGCCGAGCGGCTCAGCCGGCGCGAAACGCCCTATGCGGCCGTGCTGACGGCGCTGGCGGTGCTCGCGCAGGCCGGGACCGACAGCGCCGAGGCCGAGGCGATGCTGGCCGAGGCGGACGACGATCCAGAGGACCTCGAGGCCCTCGACGCGGTCTACGAGGAGGCGCAGGTGACCTTCGCGCCCGATCCCAATGCCGGTTGCCCGATCTCGCGCGACATCCTCGCGCGGATGGACGTACCCAAGACCCCGGCTTCGGCCGGGACGGCCCAATGAAGGAGGGCTAGAGATGCATGAATTCTTCTTCGGAACCTATCCCTACATCGCGCTCTCGGTGCTGCTATTGGGGTCGATTGCGCGCTACGAACGCGACCCGTTCACGTGGAAATCGTCCTCCTCGCAGCTTCTGCGCCGCAAGCAGCTGGTGATCGGGTCTGTCCTGTTCCACGTTGGTGTGCTGGTGATCTTCTTCGGCCACCTCGTCGGCCTTCTGACGCCGATCTGGGTGTTCGACGCGCTCGGCATCAGCCACGGGGCGAAGCAGCTCCTGGCGGTGATCGCCGGTGGCGTGGCCGGCGTGATGGCGCTGGCGGGTGGAGCGATGCTGCTGCACCGTCGCCTCATGGATCCCCGCATCCGGGCGAATTCGACCTTCGCCGACACGGGCATCCTGATCCTGCTTCTCGTCCAACTGGTCCTCGGCGTGCTGACGATCTTCGTCTCGCTCCAGCACCTTGACGGTCACGAGATGACGAAGTTCATGGCCTGGGCCTCCGGCATCTTCACCTTCGACGGTCAGGCCGCGAGCTACATCGAGGACGTGAACCTGCTGTTCAAGCTGCACCTGTTTCTCGGCCTGACGATCTTCCTCCTGTTCCCGTTCACGCGGCTCGTGCACATGCTCTCGGTTCCGGTCCGCTATATCTGGCGGCCGGGCTACCAGATCGTGCGGACGAAGAAGCGCGGGGCCTGAGATGGGACCGCTTCTGAGCGATATCACGGTGAACGGCGAGGTTATCCCCGCCGCCACCATCGCCGCCGAAGCGCAAATGCACGCCGCACCGAAAGGCAAGCCGGGTATCGCCTGGCGCGCGGCGGGCAGGGCACTCGCGGTTCGGGCTCTCCTCTTGCAGGAGGCCCGGGCCCGCGGGCTCACGCCGCAGCCGGCAAGTGACGGCGAGCGGGCCGAGACCGAGGAGGAGGCGCTGATCCGGCAACTTCTGGACGAGGCCGTTCAGCCCCCGGCGCCCGCCGAGGAGGACGTGCGCGCGACCTATGACGCCGATCCGGGCCGCTGGCGCGCACCGACGCTCTACGAAGCTGCGCACATCCTCTTCCCGGTCCATGCCGGCGACGCTGACGCTCTCGCCGTGGAACGGGCGAAGGCCGAGGCCGCGCTGGCGGAGCTCAAGCGCAACCCGCGCGACTTCGACCGTCTCGCCCGCGAGCTGTCGGCCTGTTCCTCCCGCGATGCGGGGGGGCGGCTTGGGCAGATCGCGACGGGCGATACGGTGCCGGAATTCGAAGCCGTGCTCGATACGCTGGCCGAAGGCGAGATCGCGGACGAACCGGTCGCGACGCGCTTCGGGCTCCACATCATTCGCCTCGACGCTCGCGCCGAGGGTGCCATCCTGCCCTACGACACGGCGGCGCAGCAGATCCGGGCCATGCTGGCGAAAGCCGCCTGGGCCAGGGCTGCACGCGACCTGATCGAGGAACTCGCCGACCGGGCCGAGGTCACGGGCATCGACCTGAAGGCTGCGTGACATGGCGCAGGTCTTGCAGGCACTACTCGACCGCAACAGGGAATGGTCGGAGAAGATCCGTTCCGAAAGGCCGAACTATTTCGACGGCCTCGCCCTGCAGCAGAAGCCGGAATACCTCTGGATCGGCTGCTCGGACAGCCGCGTGCCGGCGAACGTGATCGCCGGGCTCGAACCGGGGGAAGTGTTCGTCCACCGCAACGTGGCGAACGTCGTCCATTCCTCCGACATGAACCTTCTGTCGGTCCTCGAATTCGCCGTGGACACTCTGAAGGTCCGTCAGATCATCGTCTGCGGCCATTATGGGTGCGGCGGTGTCCGGGCGGCGACGGAAGAAGACCTGCCGCACGGCCTCGCCGACCACTGGCTGGAACCGATCCGGCGGGTCGCCAAGCGCCACGCCCGCGAGCTTTCCGGGATCGACGACGTCGAGATGCGCCGTGACCGGCTGGCCGAACTCAACGTACTCGAAAGCGTCGCCCGCGTGGCGGAAACGCCGATCCTGCGCCGCGCCTGGAAGAACTCGGATTACCCGCTTCTGCACGGTCTGATCTACGGCATCCGCGACGGCGTCCTGAGAAACCTCGACTGCACGACCAGCGGTGCCGACTCCCGCTGAGAAAGGACCGACATGCGCCTTGCCTATATCACTTCCGCCGACCGCGGCCTGACGGACCGTGTCCTGGCCGAAACCGCCGCACGGCTCGCGGCGCGCGGAATGCGCCTGACGGGGGTGGTCCAGACCAACATCGAACGGCCCCAGCGGTATCACTGCGACATGGACCTGAGGATCCTTCCCGAGGGCCCGACCATCAACATCACGCAGAACCTCGGTGCAAACGCGCGGGGCTGCCGGCTTGATCCCGGCGCCTTGGAACAGGCGGTCGTGGAGGTGATGGCGCGGCTCGAAAAGGGCGAAGCCGATGCGCTGATCCTGAACAAGTTCGGAAAGCACGAGGCAGAGGGTCGGGGGTTCCGCCCGGTAATCGCCCGCGCCCTGGAGCTTGGCCTTCCCGTCCTGCTTGGCGTGAACAAGCTCAATCTCGATGCCTTTCTCGAGTTCAGCGCCGGGGTAGGCGAAGTGCTGGACTCCGACGCTTCAGGTCTGGCTGACTGGGTGGAGGGGCTGCTCGAAGCCGCGGCATGAGCCACGTTCCCTGAAGGTCGAGTGGCGCTCGATGACGCAGGTCAGCGGCCATCGTCACGGACAGGGCCTTGGGACATCGTCGCATCGTAGAAGGGATACTCTCGCTCCGCTTCAGCCGAGCGTTCCGGTGTGCCGGAGGCAGATCGGGTCAGTGGCAGGATCGCTGGCTGCGCAAGCGGTGACGGTCGGATCACCGCTCCGCAGTCTGCGGCTTTCGGTCGATCATCCGCCCCATGTGTCGGACAACGTGAAGCCTGTCGGGAAGGGGTCTGTCGGGTCCAGTCCGATCTGGGTCATTGAATAGATCCAGCACTGGCCGGAGACGCGGTTTCTCGTGGCCGGGTATGGGCCGACCTGCGTTTCTTCAAGGAACTCGGTGGTGAATTCCCCCCCGATGATGGAACGGGAGACAACCACGTCGCCGGGTCTGACACGGCCGTTCGCGTAACGCACGGCCATGTTCGAATTGGACCCTGTGCCGCAGGGAGAGCGGTCCGCACGTCCGGGTCTGAGCGTGGTACATGTGCGCAAGGCGCCATCCGGTTCTTCCGAGCGGAACATGACATAGGCCAGCCCGTTCAACGCCGGTGTGATCGGGTGTGGCGCGGGCTCGATTTCAGCAATCAGGTTGCGAAGGGCGACCCCCCGCATCGCAAGTTCGCGTGCGTTTTCCGGGGTGATCGTCAGGCCGATCTGTTCGACATCGACGAGCGCATAGAAGACCCCGCCGAAGCAGAGATCATAGGTGATCGTTCCCCATTCCTGGGTTTCGATCTTGCCAGCCATTCGGGCTACGAACGAAGGCGGCATATCAAGGGACACGCGCGTCACCTTGCCGTTTTTGCAGGTCGCCCGCGCCGTCACGAGGCCCGCGGCGGTGTCGAGCGTCACGACGGTCTCGGGCTCCGACATCGGCATCATGCCGGTCTCGAGGATCGCAGTGACCGCGCACATAGCGTTCGATCCCGACATTGCGTGCGCCTGATCGGGTTGCAGGACGATGAACCCGACATCCGCCGCCGGATCGCAAGCGGGGACCAGCAGGCAGAACGATCCCGCCGGGGCGGAGCGGGGCTCGGAGCAGAGGAACCGGCGCAGGCTGTCGTCCACCTCGTTCAGATGGCGCAGCTTTTCGGCCATCGTCGCGCCGGGGACGTTCAGGACGCCTCCTGTCACCACGCGGCCAATCTCGCCGGCACAGTGCACGTCCACGGTTTGCAGGGTTCGCGACCAGCGCATCGGCAATTCTCCAATCGGTTAGGCGACCGCCTGGGCGCCAGTGATTTCCACCACCGAACCACACATGTATTCCGCTTCGTCAGAGGCCAGAAACGCGATGAGCGCGGCAATTTCCTCGGGCTCCCCGATCCGCCCGAAGGGCACCAGCGCGTTGAGATCGTCGAGACTGCGGCCGGTGCGGGTCAGGTTCGTCTCGAGCATTGGCGTGCGAACCTCTCCCGGTGCGACCGCGTTCACCCGGATCCTGTCCGGCGCATAGTCCCGGGCAAGACACCGGGTGAAGGCCACGACCGCGGCTTTCGTCGTATTGTAGGCGATGTGCCCGGGCGCCGGGAACAGGCCCCATTGCGACGCGGTGTTCACGATGGCCCCGCCGCCCTGTCTCTGCATTACGGGGATCACCGCCTGGGCCATGTGGAAGATCGCATCGAGGTTGATCCGGAAGGACAAGGCCCAATCCGCTTCGCTCAGTTCCATAAGCGGGCCGCGCCGCATGACGCCCGCGTTGTTGCAGACCACGTCGATGCGATGCCCCGCTGCGTCCAGCCCGGCGACGAACGCTCGGATCGCAGCCCCGTCCGCCAGGTCGACGATACAGCATTCGGCCGAACCGCCCTCGGCGTTGATCGACGCGGCGAGAGCCTCGCAGCCTTCGGCATTTGCGTCGACGATCCAGACATGCGCGCCCTCCGCCGCGAAACGGTGGCAGATGGCCGTGCCGATGCCCCCGGCACCGCCGGTCACGATGACCGACTTGTTCGCGAACCGCTCCTTCATGGCTACCTCATCTTGCTTGCGCCGTTGACATCCAGAACCGCCCCCGAGAGCGAAACCTGTGACGGTCGAAGAACAAAGGCGACCAGTTCGGCGATCTCGTCCGGTTCCGCCATTCGGCCGATCGGGATGCCCGAGAGCGCGGCGGCCTCTCCGTGTTCGGCGACATATGCCTCGGCCATTTCCGTGCGCACCCATCCGGGGGCAAGTGCAACGGCCGTGATCCCCTCGGCCCCGAAGCTGCCCGCGATGCTCTGCGTCAGGTTCACCAACGCTGCCTTCGTGGCGCCATAGGGCATGGCGTCGCCGCGATAGCCGCCCTGTGCCGCGCGCGAGGCGATGTTGACGATACGTCCTCCGCCGTGGGTCCGGAAATGCCGGATCGCGCCGCGGCTCAGATCGGCGGCGGCCAAAAGGTTCACCTGTATGTCGCGCGTCCAGACGGCCTGCCACGCGTCAAACGGATCGCCGACCGAAACACGGCTGAGGATACCCGCGTTGTTCACCAGCCCCGTGATCCGGCCCGCAACGGCCTCGGCGGCCTCCCAAAGAGCGGTCGGACGGGTCGGGTCGGCCAGATCTGCCTGAAAACACACCGCACCTCCGCCGATCTCCGCGGCGAGTGCCTTCGCCTCCTCTGCCCGCCGGGCATAGTGCAACAGGACACGCGCGCCCGAAGCGGCCAGGGCGCGCGCGATGGCGTTGCCTATGGCCCCCGTGGCGCCGGTCACAAGGACAGTCTGACCGTGAAGGTGCCGCGTGGCAGCGGGTGGATTTTGAACATGAGACATCGTTCATCATCCATTGGTGTTCTTCAAATACCAGCCCCAGGGCCTGGAGCGGTCGAACGTGGTGATCTGCTTCGTCTCAAGGTAGTTGTTCCGGCCCCATTCGCCGAGTTCGCGGCCGACGCCCGACTGCTTGTAGCCGCCCCAGGGCGCGTCGGTGAATGTGGGCTGGGAGCGGTTGATCCAGACGATCCCGGCGCGGAAGGCGCCGGCCACGCGCTCGGCACGGTCGAGGTCGGCGGACATCACCGCCGCGCCAAGGCCGAAGCGCGAGTCGTTGGCCATGCGGACCGCCTCGTCCTCGGTCCTGAAGGGCTTCACACAGACAACGGGGCCGAAAATTTCTTCGCGCCAGATCCAGGCGCTTTCGTCCATTTCGGCGAAGATCGTCGGCTCGACATAGCAGCCGGCCTCAAGTCCTTTCGGCACGCCGCCGCCGGTGACAAGCCGCGCCTCGGACTTGCCGGGCTCGATGCAGGCCAGCACCTTTTCATGCTGCGACTGGCTGACGAGGGGGCCATGCAGCACGCCATCCTCAAGGCCGTGACCGATCTCGATCTTGCGTGCCTCTTCGACCAGCCGCGCCATGAGCGGTTCGTAGATCGCCTCCTCGATGAGGACGCGGGACGTGGCCGAGCAGACCTCGCCCTGGTTCCAGAAGATGCCGAACATGATCCACGCGACCGCTTCGTCGATCGGCGTGTCGGCAAAGACCACCAGCGGGGATTTGCCGCCGAGTTCGAGGCTCACCGTCTTGATGTACCTTGCGGCGGTCGCCATGATCCGCGACCCCGTCGGAACCGATCCGGTGAAGGCGAGCTTGTCGACGCCGGGATGTTCGGCCAGCGCCTGCCCGGCTTCGGGACCGAAGCCCGTGACTATGTTCAGCACGCCTGACGGAAGCCCGGACTTTCGCGCGATGTCGCCGAGTTCGAGGGCTGTGATCGGCGTCAGTTCGGAGGGTTTCAGAACCATCGGACAGCCCGCGGCAAATGCCGGGGCGACTTTCCATGAGGCCATGAGCAGCGGGAAGTTCCACGGGATGATCGCCCCCGCGACCCCGACAGGCTCTTTCATCGCTTTCGAGGTGAACCCTTCCGCGCCGAGCGGGATGTCCTCCTCGGCGTTGTTGTCCAGACGCTCGGCCAGATCGGCGTAGAAGTGGAACACGCCCGCAGTGTCATCGATGTCCCAGAGCGCCTCGGGAAGAGGCTTGCCATTGTCCCTGACCTCGAGCCGGGCGAGTTCATCGCGGCGTTCCGCGATCAGGTCACCCATCCGGCGCAGGACTGCGCCACGCTCGGAGCCGGACATGTGCGGCCACGGGCCGTCGTCGAAGGCCTTCCGCGCGGCCTTCACGGCGCGGTCGATGTCCTCGCCATTGCCGCGCGGCACCCGGTGAAACACTTCGCGGTTCGACGGGGCGACGACATCGAACATCGCACCGGAGGCGGAGCCGACATAGTCCCCGTGAATGAACATCTGGTCCTTCATCGGTCCTCACATGTGCCTGGTGACGCCACCGTCGACGCGAAGGCTCTGGCCGGTGATGTAGCTGGAATCGTCGCTCAGGAGGAACGCGGCGGCCTTGCCCTGTTCCTCGGCGCGGGCGAGGCGGCCGAGCGCCGACATCTTTGCGTATTTCTCGGGCAGGTCGAGACTGTCGGTGAAGCCCGGCAGCAGGCAGTTCATGCGGATATTCGCGGGGCCGTATCGGTCCGAATAAAGCTTCGCGAAGGACGATACGCCGACCCGGTATACGCTGGATGTCGGGAAGGCGAGGCTCGGCTCGAACGCGGAAAAGGTCGTGATGCAGACAATCGATCCGCCGCCCTGTTTCTCCATCACCGGCGTCACGAGTTTCGCCATGCGGATCACGGGTTTCAGGATCATGGCATGGGCGCGGTCCCAGTCCTCTTCCGGGATTTCCAGCAGATCGCCCTTCGGCGGACCGGCCACGTGGATCAGCACGGCATCGATGCGGCCATAGGTGGCCATGGCCAGGTCGAAGATCGCCCGCGTGTCTTCCGCGTTCTCAGCCACGCCGCGGTGGGCGACGCCGCCGAGTTCCGCAGCCAGTTTCTCGCAGCTGTCCGACGGCGACATCAGCGCCAGCCTGTAGCCGCGCTCGTGCATTTCGCGAGCCGCCGCGGCCCCCATGCCACGGCCACCCCCAACGATCAGGCAAACCTTCTGGGCCATGATCTCGCTCCTTTCAGAATCGGTTTATGCGGTAGGGGAAGAGGTCCAGTTCGGGCCGCTCCCCGGCGACGAGCTGCCCCATCAGCCGCGCGGTGGTGGCGGCATAGGTCAACCCGAGATGACCGTGGCCCGTGGCGTAGTATACGCCCTTGGTCTTCGCCGAGGCCGAGATGATCGGCACGGTGTCCGGCAGGGCGGGCCTGTGCCCCATCCATTCGGTCGCCTGTTCGACACGAAGGTTCGGCAACGCCTCTTTCGCTCGCTTCACGGTGATCTTCGAGCGGTTGTAGTTCGGCGCCGCGTCGAGCCCCGCCATCTCGACAGTGCCCCCCACACGGATGCCGCCCGCCGTCGGCGTGACCATGAAGGCGCGCGCGGGCCAGATGACCGAGTGACGCATGGAGATTCCCGGCGCCATGATCTGGGTATGATAACCGCGTTCCGTTTCGAGCGGGATCGGTTCGCCAAGGATTTTCGCGAGCTTCGCGGTGAAGGCCCCGGCGCAGAGCACCACCTCCTGAGCTTCCAGCACCTCGCCGCCGTGCAGGCGCACGCCCGTGATCCCCCCGGAGCGTTGAAATCCTGTGACCTCTGCGCGGCGTATCATGCCGCCCGAAGCTTCGAACCTCTCTGCGAGTTTAATGACAAAGGCGTAGGGGTCGCGCAGCGAACGGTTGTCCGGGAAGAGAACCGCCTTCTCGATTCCCGGGGTGAGCTCCGGTTCGAGATCGCGCAGCTTGTTGCGGCCGATGACCTCGTGGTCGAAACCGAAACGTTCCAGGATTTCGATGTGATCGCGGTCGGCCCCGAACTCCGCCTCGCTGGCATAAAGCGACAGGCAGCCCGTCTCTGTGATCTGGTCGCTCGCTCCGATCTCGTCCAGAAGCGCCTGCGTGTCGCCAAGCGCCCGCTTGCACAGAGCTGCCCCCTGCGCCTCCAGTTCCCGCAGCCTGGCTGGACGGCTTGCCGCGAGGAAGCGCAGGAACCAGGGCACCAGCTTCGGCATGTATGAGGGGCGGACGCAAATCGGCCCCTCGGGGTCCATCAGCCAGCCGGGGATCTGGCGCCAGACCGACGGTCGCGAGGACGGCATGAATTCCGTCACCGCGATCGAGGCCATGTTGCCGAAGGACGCGCCCCGGCCGGGTTCATCCTTGTCGATCAGGGTGACCGAACGGCCACGTTTCTGAAGCTCAAGGGCAATTGCGGTACCGATGACGCCGGCACCGATCACGAGCGTTCCGGGGGAGTTTGACGGCAGGGACACCGACGGGCCTCATAGGAGCGTTGCAGGGCAGGGGCGACGGACCACGCGCCCGGGACGTTAGGACCAGTTCAGGATCGGCTCCATCGCTTCCCTGAAGGCGGCCTTTTCCTCATCCGTCAGCGGGCCGAGCGGCATGCGGCATTCGCCGACCGGGGTGCCCTGCAGCTCGCAGCCGTATTTCAGTTTCTGCACGAACTTGCCGGACTCGAGGATGTTCATCGCCTTGTAGAGCGTGGCCATCTTAGCCTTGGCGGCATTCAGGTTGCCGGAACGGAAGGTGCGGTCCAGGTCGCAGACCGCCTTGCCCATGCAGTTGGCCGGTCCACAGATCCAGCTGTCGGCGCCCCAGAACATGAAATCGAGAGCGATGTCATCGGAACCGGAAACGAGCTGGATCCGGTCCTTGTAGCGGGCTGCAATGCCGATCGCGCGCTGCAGCGAACCGGAGCTTTCCTTGATGCCGATGATGCGCGGATCGTCGGCGAGCGCGTCCATCAGATCGAAGGATATCTCGATCCCGTCCTTGTCCGGGTAGGAATAGAGGACGATGTTCATGCCCGTCTGGTCGAGCACCGCCCGGAAGTGGTTGAGCAATTCGGCGTCGGTCGGCTTGGTGTAGAAGGGGGTCGCAAGGAGAACGGCGTGATAGCCGAGTTCCTTGGCCTTCAGCGTGTTCGCGATCACGCCCTTTGTATGCGGAGCGTTGGTGCCGGCGATCAGGGTTTCACCCTCTTTCGCGAAGTCCTTGACGAACTTCAGAACCTCGACACGCTCCTCGTCGCTCATGAGGTTGTATTCGCCGGAGGAACCGCAGGGCACCCAGCCGCTCACCCCCGCCGCGCGCAGGTTGGTCATGTGGGTTTCAAAGGCCTTGAAATCGATATCTCCGTTCTTGTCGAACGGGGTGACGAGCGCGGGCATGACGCCGGATAGCTTCATGGGAATGTCCTTCAAGATCTGTGGTGGAGGTTGCCGCGCGGCTCGACGGACGGGACCACTTTTGCCCGGCGCGCAGCGTTGGAATTCCCGCGCAGGAGCTTCGGCGTCGCGTCCCGGTCTTCCTCGCGGGGCTGTCGACAAGTCACGGAACTGAACCGGTAACTCCGCGCGACCTGCGCATGCGGGAATTGGGCCGCCGCGACAAGCGCGGTCGAAGCCGCGAGCGCCGTCGAAGTGAATTCCATGGCCCTGTCCCTGTGTCGACATATTGTCTGCAAGAATGGTGTCGACATATTGCCGACATGTCAATAGAATTGGCTGAGCGGCGCTTCAGCGGCATCCTGAGCACCTGAGGCGCGAGCAGGGGTTCGAAATGATGGATGGAAATTCGAAAGCCGAAAAGAAGCAGGCCAAGGGCCTTGGCGCTCGTCACGTCTACGAAGAGCTTCGCCGCGAGATACTGACGTTGGCCCTGGAACCGGGAACGCCGCTCGACGAGACAACTCTTTCGCAGCGCTTCTCGATGTCGCGCTCGCCGATCCGCGAGGCGCTTGTCCGTCTCTCCGCGGACGGTCTCGTCGAAATGCTGTCGAACAGGTCCACGCTGGTCGCGCCGATCGATCTCGCCGGATTTCCGCGCTATGTCGAGGCGCTGGACTTTCTCCAACGCATCAACACGCGCCTGGCGGCGCGCCACCGCTCCGATCGGGACATCGAGCGCATGACTGGACTTGCGAAGGCGTTTGACGAGGCCTGCCGAGAAAATGACTACCTCGCGATGTCGGCAACCAATCGCGACTTCCACATGGCGATCGCCGAGGCAGGAAAGAATCCATATCTCGCGCGCAGTTACGGCCAGCTACTCGATGAGGGGCGGCGGATTCTCCACATGCACTTCGACTACATCCAGTCGTCGAAGACGGACCGCCTCCTGAGTTCGGATCATTACGACATGATCGACGCGATCCGTGACAGGGACGTCGAGAAAGCCGACCTTCTCGCCCACGATCACACGCGGCAGTTCCATGATCGGTTCATGAACTTCCTGCGCGCGAGATATGACGACGACTTCACATTCGAAAAGCCGCTATCGTCAAGCATTCGAGCATAGGCTTCCAGGAGTCGAAGGCGTGTCATGCCTGACTGCCTTTTGTCGAACACGGCCAATGTCGCGTTCCTTTGGCCAGTCAGTTCCAGTGGCAAAGGCCGCAGGGGAGGCGCGATTTCCTGATCGACGCCCGCCAGGGACATTGCCCGCGTGCGGCCACCCAAAGCCCGGCCGATCGGCCCCTTTCAGACCGATCGTCACGGGCTCTCGAGCTGCCGGGAAACTCATTTCGCATGGGTATTTAACTTCTCCGGGTCGTAGAAGGGCAGGGGCGCAACGCGGGCAGTCGTGTCGAGCCCTTCGCCCCGGACCTCGAGTGCGGTGCCGTCCGCGATCCCGGGTCGAATGTGGGCGAGCGCGAGTGACTTCTTCATCCGGTGGGACCAGCAGGGGCTGTTGATCACGCCAACTTCCTGACCATCCAGGAAAAGCGCGCCGGCGGCGGCGTCATCATGGTCGACGACGAGGCCGACATTGCGGATGTGCCCCTTGTCCCGCGCTGCCATCAGTGCCGCCTTGCCTCGGAACTCGCCCTTGTTGCGGCTGACGGTGAATCCCAGCCCGACCTCCCAAGGCGTATGCGTGTCGGTCATGTCGTAGCCGTAGAAAAGGAGGCCCGCCTCGATCCGGACCTTGTCGAGCGCGGTGAATGAGCAGGGCACAACACCGGTGCCCGCAAGCTGGTCCCAGATGTCGCCGACGACCGAGGTGTTGGCGAATATCTCATAGCCCCGCTCGCCGGAATAGCCGGTGCGCGAAATGCGGCAGGGGTGGCCGAAGAGGGTCGCGGGCGCATGGTGGAAATAGGGAAGGCCCGAAAGGTCTGCCGAGGCGGCGGCGTTCAGGATATCGAGCGCCTTCGGCCCCTGAAGGGAGATGTCGTGCAAGTCGTCGTCCAGCTCGATATCGACATTTCGCCCTGTCGCCGAGGCCAGAAGCAGTGCCATCGTGTCGCCCGAGCCGTGGACGATCATCCACTCGTCGCCGCCATTGTTCGACACGATGGCGTCATCGGCCATCGTCCCCGCGTCCGTCAGGACGGAGAGATAGGCTGCTTGGCCCGGACCGATGCGACCCATGTCGCGCGTTGTCAGGTGATCGAGCACCGCCGCCGCGTCGGGGCCGCGCACGAAGACCTTCTTCAGGGGCGACATGTCGAACATGCCCGCCGCCTCGCGCACCGCGTCATGTTCGTCGCGCGGGTCGGTGGAATAGCTCCACGCGGTGCCCATGCCGTTCCAGTCCTCCAGGCCCGAGCCGAGGGCGGCGTGGCGAGAGGCAAGCGCGGAGGCGCGGCTGAGAGGTTCGGTCATTGGGTCGTCCTTTCCGGTTCAGTACCATTCGTCGGGCATCGCCATTTTCCGGCGTGCCATGAAATCCTTGAGCGCCTCGTCGATGGAAGGATCGATGGGCGGCGCTTCGTAGTCGGCGAGCATCTTTTTCCAGCGGTCGTTCGCGCGTTCCTCGGCCGTCCTGCGGCCGCCTTCGGCCCAGGTCTCATAGGGGCCGGCCTCGGCAATGCCGGGCAGGTAGTTCGCGGCGGCGAAGTGCTGCATCGTGTGGCTGGTCGAGAGGAAATTCTCGCCCGGCCCGGCTTCGAGGTAGGAGGTGCGGGTCAGAGCGTCCGCGCTTGCCTCCATCCCGGCGACCAGCTTCAGCATCGCGCCGCAATGGTCGAGGTCCATGACGAATTTCTCGTATCCCATGGTCAGCCCGCCCTCGAGCCAGCCGGCCGCGTGCCAGACCTGGTTGGCCCCCGAGAGGATGGTCGCCCACATCGCGGAGGTGCTGTCCTGCATCGCCTGACCGTCGGCCGAATTGGCCGACGTGATCTGTCCGCCACCCGAACGCACCGGCACGCCGAGCCTCCGCGCGAGCTGGGCGAGCGCCAGCGTGACGAGGTTCGCCTCGGGCGTGCCGAAGGTCAGCGCGCCGGATTTGAGGCTCATCGTGTTGTGGAAGCTGCCGTAGACCACCGGGCAGCCGGGTCGCACGAGCTGCGCGAGCGCGATCCCCGCCATCGCCTCGGCATGTGTCTGGGCGGCTACGGCGGCGGGCGTCACCGGCCCCATCGCGCCCCCGAAGATCGCGGGCGAGACGCAGACGCATTGACCGGCTTCGGCATAGACCCGGAGCGCCCCCGACATGGTCTCGTCGAAGACGAGGGGGGAGTTGACGTTGATGTTGCCCTGCATCACCGCGTTCGCCTCGACGAACCCTTCACCGAAGACGATGCGCGCCATCGCGATCGAGTCTTCGGCGCGCGCGGGCGAGGTGACGCCGCCCATGAAGGGCTTGGCCGACAGCGTCAGATGCGCATGCACCATGTCGAGATGACGCTTGTTGACCGGGATGTCGGTCGGTTCGCAGACGGTGCCGCCGGAATGATGCAGCCAGGGCGACAGCCAGGCGAGTTTCACGAAGTTGCGGAAATCCTCGATCGTCGCGTAGCGCCGCCCTCGGTCGAGGTCCGTGACGAAGGGTGAGCCATAGCCCGGCATCAGCACGAGGTGACTTCCGCCAAGGGTTGCCGAATGGCGCGGGTCCCGGGCGTGGAGCACGAACTCTGCGGGCGCGGTGGCGCAGATCGCGCGCGCCTGTCCCGGCTGGAACCGCACGCGTTCGCCCTCCACCCTGCACCCGGCCGCCGCGAAGAGCCGTCTCGCCTCGGCATCGCCGCGAAAATCGATGCCGATTTCAGTCAGGATCCAGTCGGCCTGTTCTTCGAGCGCGACGAGTGCCTCTTCGCCCAGAAGCTCGTAGGCCGGGATCCGGCGCAGGACCGCGCCCGCCGTCGTGGAACCGGCCTCTCCGGCCGCGCGCCGTGACCGTCCACCACGTCTGCGCTCCGGCAGAACAGGCTGCGGTGCGAGCCCATCAACGGATAGCACGGCTTGACCCTCCGGCGCATGGCTGCGGTCGTCAGATCGCCGCTGTTCACCACGTTGATAACGGATTAGTCAAAAGGACAAGCGAAACGAATTGCATGGATGGTATAGAAAAACTATACGCTACCCATGCGGTTTCAGCACTATGACAGCCTGCACATCTTCAGCATCGTCGCGCGCCACGGCAGCTTCGCGGCCGCAGCCGAAGAGCTGAACCTGACCAAGGGCGCGGTCAGCCACCAGATCCGCGGACTGGAACAGGCGCTCGGATTTCCTCTTTTCAACAGGCTGCCACGCGGCATCTCGCTCACGCCTAAGGGGCAGGAACTTTGGATGACCCTGGGAGTCGCCTTCGACACCGTGGAGGCGCGGATCGCCGACCTGCGCGAGGCCCCCGAACGGCCGATCACCATCGGGGTGACCACCTATTTCGCCTCGCGCTGGCTGTCGCCACGGCTGATGCTGTTCATGAAGGCCCATCCCCGGGTGCGCCTTCGCATCCAGCCCATGATCGACCTGTCCGAACTGGAGGCCGAGGGCATCGACCTCGCGATCCGCTGGGGCCGCGGCGACTGGACCGACGTGACGATTCGGCCGCTCTTCCTGAGCCCGGCCTTCGCGACCGGGTCGCCCGAGGCGCTTGCGCTCGTGCGTGAGGAAGGGCTCGAAGCGGCGCTCCGGCGGCTGACCCTTCTGGCCGACCGCAGCGGTTCGCGTGCCTGGGAGGACTGGCACCGCGTCGCGGGCTTGCGCTTCTCCAGCCGGACGGACGTGCTGACGATCGCTGACCCGAACGTGCGTGTGCAGGCAGTCATCGACGGGCAGGGCATCGCCTTGAACGACGCGCTTGTCGAACGTGAGCTCGACGACGGGCGGCTGGTGCGGCTGACGGACCATGAGTTGGCCGACTACGGGTATTTCCTTGCCCACGAGCCGGGAGCAACGCGCGATCCTGACGTCGCCGCCTTCGCCGACTGGCTTCTGCAGATCGCCGCCTCATCGACCTAGGCCCGGCGTCAGCGCCTTGGTCGTGGCTATCGTGCCAAAACGTGAGGTGCCCGGACCCAAGTGCTCCACCAACTGGGGTGCACTTGCCCCGCAGATCGGAGGACATGGAGACGCTCAATCTTCCTCAAGGCCGGCAACTTGCGCGCCGTCGAACTTCTTCCCGGGCACACGAAGACGGACGGCACGGTCCGCTACCTCGGCGTCGAACTCGAAGACGCTCTCGTCACCCCATAGGCGGTCGAGGTCTGGCCAAGAAGGGCGCCGCGCGGGAACGTACTTCGCGCCGCCGTTCCCGGAAGAACCCGATACCGAAGTCCCGTGCCGAGAGGATTGGAAACCGCTTGCCTTATCGGGTCGAAATTTCCCTTGCCTGTTCGCGCAGGACGAACTTCTGGATCTTCCCGGTCGACGTTCTGGGAATGGGCATGAAGACGAATTTGCCGGGAATCTTGTACGGGGCTAGGTGCTCCCGGCACCACGCGCGAAGCACTTCCGCATCCGCCTTCTGGCCCGTGCCGAGTTCGACAAAGGCGCAGGGCGTTTCGCCCCATTTTTCATGGGGCATTGCGACGACGGCTGCGACCGCGACGGCGGGATGCCGGTACAGCGCCTCTTCGACTTCGATCGAGGAGATGTTCTCGCCGCCCGAGATGATGATGTCCTTCGATCTGTCCTTGAGCTGGACGTAGCCGTCGGGATGCATGACCCCCAGATCGCCGGAGTGGAACCAGCCGCCCGCGAAGGCTTCCTGCGTCGCCTTTGGATTGCGGAAATAGCCTTTCATGACGACATTGCCGCGAAACATGACCTCTCCCATGGTCTTGCCGTCGCGCGGCACGGGCTGCATCGTTTCGGGGTCGATGACGTCCAGTTGCTCCAGCGCCAGATAGCGCACGCCCTGACGGGATTTCAGCGCGGCCTGTTCGGCAGAGGGCAACCCGGACCAGCTTTCATGCCAGTCATTGACGACTGCCGGGCCATAGGTTTCCGTCAGCCCGTAAAGGTGGGTCACGTCGAAGCCGGCATCCCGCATGTCGGCCAGCAGCTTTTCGGGCGGCGGCGCGGCGGCGGTGAAGAACTGCACAGTGTGGTCGAGATCGCGTTTGACCGTATCCGGCGCCGAGATCATCAGCGACATCACGATGGGGGCGCCGCACAGGTGGGTCACACCTTCGTCGGCAAGGGCGTTCCAGATCGGTTCGGCCCGCACCTGCCGCAGGCAGACATGGGTGCCGATGATGGCGGACATCGTCCAGGGGAAACACCAGCCGTTGCAGTGGAACATCGGCAGGGTCCACAGATAGACCGCATGTTTCCGCATCGACGTCGTCAGCGCATTGCCCTGCGCGAGCAGGTACGCGCCCCGGTGGTGAGACACGACGCCCTTCGGGTCGCCGGTCGTGCCGGAGGTGTAGTTGATCGAGATCGCGTCCCATTCGTCCTCGGGCATCAGCCAGGCGAAATCCGGATCGCCCTTCGACAGGAAGGCCTCGTAATCCTGCGCCTCGACAGGGATGGTGGGACCGTCGAATTCCGGGTCGTCGTACTGGATCAGGACGGGCCTGACGGTTGCAAGCGCAAGCGCCTCCTGCATCAGCGGCATGAACTCCCGGTCGACGATCACGACCCTGGACATGGCGTGATCGAGCTGGAAGGCGATGATGGCCGCGTCGAGGCGGGTGTTGATCGAATGCAGGACGGCGCCGCACATCGGCACGCCGTAATGGCATTCCAGCATCGCCGGCGTATTCGCCAAAAGGGCGGATACGGTGTCGCCCCTGCCGATGCCGTTCTCGGCAAGCGCGGAGGCCAGTTGCCGCGACCGCGCATAGAACTCGGCATAGTTGCGCCGCAGTGCGCCGTGGATGATCGCGGTGTGGTCGGGAAAGACGCTGGCAGCGCGCTCCAGGAAGGTCAGCGGCGTAAGGGGCTGATAGTTCGCCGGGTTGCGATCCAGACCGGTGTTGTAGGGGTTTTCCACCATGAACCTCATTGATCCAGCCATTGGGGCGCGCGTTTTTCGATGAAGGCACCGATGCCTTCCTCCGCATCGCGGGCGAGCATGTTCTCGACCATCACGCTGGAGGCGTAGTCATAGGCCTGCGCCAGGGTCATTTCGCGCTGTGCGTAGAACGCACGTTTCCCCGTGGCGAGTGTCATGCTGGACTTGGACGCGATCTTGCGCGCCATCTCCATCGTCGCCTCCCGCAACGCTTCGGGAGCAACGGCCCGGTTGACCAGCCCGATCTCGGCCGCACGGGCAGCCGAGGTCATGTCCCCCGTCAGGAGCATTTCCATCGCGTGCTTGTTGCCCACGTTCCGGGACAGCGCCACCATCGGCGTGGAGCAGAACAGCCCGATATGGACGCCAGGCGTGCTGAACTGCGCAGTGTCGGCGGCAACGGCAAGATCGCAGCTGGCGACCAGTTGGCAGCCCGCTGCCGTCGCAATCCCCGTGACCTCGGCAATGACGGGTTTCGGGCAATTCACGATCGCCTGCATGACGCCCGAACACATCGCCATCACCTTGGTGAAGTAGGCTCTGCCGCGATCGGGGGCAGCGCGGCCGGCAGTCATTTCCTTCAGGTCGTGACCCGCGCAGAAGGCCGGTCCGTTGGCGGCCAGAACGACGACCCGAACCGAAGGGTTGGCGCCTGCCTCGGCAAAGGCCGCGCCCAATTCCCCCAGCATCGCTTCGGAAAGGGCGTTGCGGCGCCGGGCGTCATTCAGGGTCAGACGCAGGACTCCGTCGCCATCCAGCTCGCGCAGCAGAATATCGCTCACTTCCACGGGTTTTCCTCCCTTGCCGGCGCCTAAAGGATGTTGATCTCGACGCTGTCGGCGAGCGTGTTTGCGATGAAGCAGTAACGATGCGCGCGGTCCTGCATCTCTTCGAGCTGCTTGTCATCGACCGTGAAGCCGGTATCGAAACGCACCACCGGGTGAAGGTCGATGCGCGTGACCGACATCTGCCCCTTGGGGTTCTTGCCAAGATGGGCAACGGCATAGTCGTGATAGCTGGCCACCGGCCAGTTGGCCTTCGCCGCGAGCGCGAGGAAGGTCATCATGTGACAGCTGGACAGCGCCGAAGCGAGAGCCTGTTCGGGGTTGGTGTTTTCCGGTTGGCCGCCCCAATCCGGGGCGGCGTCCACTTGAACTTCGTGGCTGTTGTTATAGCGCACGGTGTGCTCGGCAGAGTATTTGCCGGGCTGAAGGGCGGGGGTGGTGCGGTGCCAGTGCAGTTCGATCGAAAGGTCGGACATGTCTGCAGATCCCTGTCTTGGCCGTGGCAATCAGGCGGCGGCAAGCTTTTTCTGGGGGTCGTAGAACGGGCGCTCCACGATCTTGGCGCGCACCGGACCGGAAGCGGTGACGACCTCGACTTCCATGCCGACCTGCGCAAAATCCACCGAGACCATGGCCAGGGCGATGTTCTGCTCCAGCCGGGGCGAATAGACGGCCGAGGTGACCTTGCCGACAGAGACGCCATCCTTGTTGATGGCCCAGAACGTGGTATTGGGCCCTTTCAGGGGGGCACAGTCGATAACGAGGCCAACTTGCTTGCGGCTGACGCCTTCTTCCTTGATGCGACGCAGCGCGGCCTTGCCGATGAAGTCGGCTTCCATGTCGACGTTCACAAGCCGGTCGAGCCCAAGCTCGTAAGGGTTCGTGTTGATATCGGCGTCGGCGTGGTAGGACAGCATTCCGCCCTCGATGCGACGAATGGAAGAGGTGTGCCCGGGCTTCAGACCGAAGGGCTTGCCCGCCGCCATGATCTTTTCCCACAGCTCGTCGCCGCGCGATCCGTCCTGCAGGTACAGTTCGTAGCCAAGCTCGCTCGACCAGCCGGTGCGCGACACGATGAGCGGAATGCCGTCCAGCTCGACCTGCCGCAGCCAGTAGTATTTCAGGTCCATGATGCTGTCGCCAAAGAGCGCCTTCATCACTTCGCCGGATTTCGGCCCCTGAAGCTGCAGCGGCGACACGTCCGGTTCGCGGATCGTCACGTCCATGCCGGAATGCACGGCGACGCCCTGCGCCCAGAGGAGGATGTCGCTGTCGGCCAGCGAGATCCAGAAATGGTTCTCCGCGAGGCGCAGCAGGATCGGGTCATTCAGGATGCCGCCGTCGGCATTGGTGATGAGCACGTACTTGCATTGCCCGACCGCCATCTTGGAGAGATCGCGCGGGGTCAGCATCTGAACGAATGTCGCGGCATCCGGGCCGGTGATCTCGACCTGGCGCTCGACCGCCACGTCGCAGAGGATCGCGTCGTTGATCAGGTTCCAGAAGTTCTGCTCGGGATCGCCGAAGTCACGCGGGATGTACATGTGGTTGTACACCGAGAAGCCCTTTGCACCACAACGAACCGTCGCGTTGAAATAGGGAGATTTCCGGATCTGCGTTCCGAAACCGAAATCGTCTGATTGTGCCATCCTGATTGCCCTCTCTGGCGGGTCTTCCAAAGACCGCGCGACCTCGTCGAATTGGGCAGTTTCTAGTGGCAATCAGCGCACGAAATCGGGCTGAAGATTCAGGCGGGAGAGACTGAACGGACCAATTTCACGCGAGACTCGGACCGTTCGGACTTTCCGTTCCCGAAGCGCGTTTTTCTCCCCGACTCAGCTTTCCGACCCGGCCAGCAGGCGACGAAGATCCGGCTGGGCGGACTTGACCTCCCGGGTCACGATGTAGGTCATGTAGCGGTCAATCCCGAGCTCTGCGGACAGCATATCTTCCATCAGGTTCTGAAAGGCGGGAAGACTGGTCGTCACGACCGTCATGACATAGTCCATCCCTCCGCCCGTCGCGACGCAGTCAATGACTTCGTGAAGCTGATTGATATGCGTCTCGAAGCGGTCGAAGTCCGCCTTGCGGTGGCTTTTCAGCGAAACGGTCACGACGACCTTGGACACGTTGATGATCTTGTTCAGCGCGAGGTCCGCGTGGTATCCGCGTATCAGGCCAGCCTTCTTCAGCCTGTCGAAGCGCGCCCAGCAAGGCGTCGAGGAGAGCCCGACCAGCTCAGCCAGCTTGGACTTGCTGAGCTGGCCGTGCTGCTGAAGCGCACAGAGAATGCGAATATCTGCGGCGTCCAGGGTAGTCTTTTTCATTGTCGCACAGCCTTCATCAATAGCCACCCTCGAGGCAAGCCGCTTCCCATCGGGGCGAACACTGGTTCATCTACGCATTGAGAATATCGTTGCCAACTGGCTACTCGCGGCAATCGTTGCCTGCGCGCCGACGAGGAATTGCGGATCAGCCCCCTGGCCTGGGAGTGCTCAAAGCGGATTCGGCTTCTGTCGCATGGATATCTGATGCCCGCTGAATACGTTTGCCACCCGGATCGCAGCAGTTGCGGCGAACGACCGCCTTCCGCCCTTTTCTTGGTCGTCACGGCAGCTCTGGCTCAACCGAACCGCACAAAGCCCAAATCACGCGCTCACGGCTTGGTCGAGCAGAGCCATCCCGACAACGATGTGGAAGCCGGACTCTCGGGACCCAATCCTCCGACCCTCGGTTTCGTCAGGCCATTGCATTCTCGATCCGGACGAGCGCTTGAAGCCCGGAACCGGTCAGCCCCGCCAGATCCAGCAGGCTTGTCACGATGCCGGTCGGCTGCCGTAGCGGCAGACCGTACAGCGCCTTCAGATCCAGGCAGGCCTGGATTGCGGCGTCGGTGAACGTCGGCTTCCCCCGCGCGATCTGGGCGGGCGTTCGTCTTGCGACGGCAGCGGCGGCGCCTTGGGCCCGTGCCGGGCGAGCGAGGCCACCGCCAGCCTCAGATCACGCCCGTTGCCCGACATGCCGCCCCGCACCGTCCGGCAACGGCAGCGCGGCATGGGCGGCGGTGAAATCGGCGAGCTTCGCGGCGACCTCGGGCGCGGGTTCGCTGCTGCGCCGTGCGGTCAGGTCCATGTGCAGGAGCAGCGTCTCGACCGTCGCGCCAAGCGTGCCGTCGCCGCGCTCAAGGCGGTGGAACAGGTGCATCTTCTTGCCCTCTCCGCCCAGGACCTGTGTCGTGACGCGAAGCCGCTCGCCCGCCTTCACCTCGTCGATGAAACGGACATGGCTCTCGACCGTGAAGTAGCTGCGCCCCGCCGCGACATAGGCGGCGTCGGCCCCTATCATCTCCATGAACCGGTCGGTGGCCTGCGCCCCGGCTTCGAGGTAGTGGGCTTCGTTCATGTGGCCGTTGTAGTCGGTCCAGCTCGTCGGGACCTGCCGCTCGCCCGTCACCGGAAGTTCGGTAGCCACCGGGTCCGCAAACGTCGCCTCATGCGCCTTGAGGACGCCGCCCGCGCCGCTCCCCGACTTTCGCAGCGCCCGCATCATGCCGACGAGGTTGTCGTCGCGGAGCCGTTCAAGCTCGCGGATCGACAGGTGCCCGGACTGCGCGTCTGACTGGCCGGCGATCAGGTCGACGAGTTCGTCGTTGAACTCCGGCACATCCATGAGCTTGGTCCAGGGCCAGCTCAGGCAGGGGCCGAACTGCGCCATGAAATGCTTCATGCCAGCCTCGCCGCCGGCGATGCGGTAGGTCTCGAAAAGTCCCATCTGCGCCCATCTGAGGCCGAATCCCATCCGGATCGCCTCGTCGATCTCGCCGGTCGTCGCGACGCCGTCCTTCACGAGCCAGAGCGACTCGCGCCAGACGGCTTCGAGCAAACGGTCGGCGATATGCGCGTCGATCTCCTTGCGGACCATCAGCGGGAACATCCCGATCGACCGCAGGATCTCCGCCGCGCGCCCGGTTTCCGTGGCATCGCCCACGAGTTCCACCAGCGGCAGGAGATAGACCGGGTTGAACGGATGCGCGACGACGGCGCGCGCTCCCTTCTCGTTCAGTTCCGACGGCTTGAAGCCGGAGGTCGAGGATCCGATCACCGCCGAGGCCGGCGCGGCGGCGCAGAGCGCGCCGAGCACCTTGTGCTTGAGGTCGAGCCGCTCGGGCACGCTTTCCTGAATCCAGTCGGCGCCGGCCACAGCTTCGGCCATCTCGGTATGGAAGCTGAGCCGCCCCTCGGCGGGCAGCGCCTTGTCATAGAGTGCGGGCAGCGAACGCCGCGCGTTCGAGATCACCTCGCCGATCTTGCGTTCGGCCTCGGGGTCGGGGTCGAAGACCGAAACGTCCCAGCCGTTGAGGAGGAAGCGGGCGGCCCAGCCGCCGCCGATCACGCCCCCGCCGATGATGGTTGCCTTGCGCGCCATGCGCCCGTCCTTTCCGAATTCAGCCCGTCAAGGGGCGTCTGTTTTCCGTACCGCAGGCGTCGGCTTCGCGTGCCGACGCCGTACCGACATCGCCTCAGCGCGCGTTCGGCGCCCGCTTCGTCAGCCCTAGCTTCTTGCGCACCTCATCAGGCCCGATCACCCGCGCGCCCAGGTTCTCGATGATCGTCACCGCGCGCTCGACGAGCTGCGCGTTGGTCGCGAGCTGGCCCTTGCCGAGCCAGAGGTTGTCCTCCAGCCCGACGCGCACGTTGCCGCCGGCCAGCACGGTCGCGGCCACATAGGGCATCTGGTCGCGGCCGAGCGAGAAGGCCGACCAGTTCCAGTCCGACGGCACGTTGTTGACCATCGCCATGAAGGTGTTGAGGTCGTTCGGCGCGCCCCAGGGCACGCCCATGCAGAGCTGGACCAGTGCCGGACCGTTCAGCACGCCCTCCTTCACCAGTTCCTTGGCGAACCACAGATGGCCGGTATCGAATGCCTCGATCTCGGGGCAGACGCCGAGATCGGTCATCATCTTGCCCATAGCACGCAGCATGCCCGGCGTGTTGGTCATCACGTAATCGGCCTCGGCGAAGTTCATCGTGCCGCAGTCGAGGGTGCAGATCTCGGGCAGGCAGTCGGCGACATGGGCGACGCGCTCGGTGGCGCCGACCATGTCGGTCGCCGCGGCGTTGACCGGGAACGGGCTCTCGACGCCGCCGAAGACGATGTCGCCGCCCATGCCGGCGGTGAGGTTGAGGACCACGTCGACCTCGGCGTCGCGGATCCGCTCGGTCACCTCGCGGTAGTATTTGAGATCGCGCGAGGGCTTGCCGGTCTCGGGGTCACGGACATGGCAATGGACAATCGCGGCGCCCGCCTTCGCAGCGTCGATCGCGGACTTCGCGATCTCTTCGGGCGAGCGCGGCACATGCGGACTGCGATCCTGGGTGCCGCCAGACCCCGTGACGGCGCAGGTGATGAAGACTTCGCGGTTCATGGTGAGAGGCATCGGTATCTCCGTTCTTTCTTGGTCAGGCGGCCAGTTCCGGCCGGTTCCTGAAGGCATCGAGGGATTGAGGGTTGGCCAGTCCGCCGAGGTCGCGCACCGGCTGGTCGTTGACGGCATCGCGCACCGCGAGCTCGGCGATCTTGCCGGATCGGGTGCGTGGGATCTCCGGCACGTCGAGGATCAGCGCCGGAACGTGGCGCGGCGAGGCGTGCTGACGGATCCGCGCCTTGATCTCGGCCCGAAGCGCATCGTCGAGCTGCGCGCCCTCGGCCGGTACAACGAAGAGGACGACGCGGACGTCGTTGTCGTGGCTCTGGCCGACCACGACCGCATCGGCGACTCCGGGGATCGCATCGGTCTGGCGGTAGATCTCGGCCGTGCCGATCCGGACGCCGCCGGGATTGAGCGTGGTGTCGGAGCGGCCGAGCACCTCGAACCCGCCGGTTGCGCGGCGGATGGCGAAATCGCCCTGGCGCCAGAAGGCCGGGAACTTGTCGAAATAGGAGGCGCGGTAGCGCGCCTTGCCGGGATCGTTCAGGAACCGGGTCGGCATCGAGGGATGCGGCTGGCGGCAGACGAGTTCTCCGGGTGCGTCGATGACCTGCTGTCCCGCCTCGTCCACGACCGCCGCGTCAAGGCCGAGCGTCGGTCCGGGGATCTCGCCGGCATGGACCGGCAGGGTTGGCGCCCCGCCGATGAAGGCGCCAAGGATGTCGGTGCCGCCGCAGATCGAGGAAAGCTGCACGTCCGCCTTCCAGTCGGCATAGACATGCTCGCAACCGGCCGCCGACAGGGGTGAGCCGGTCGACCAGACGACGCGCAGTGCGGAGAGGTCGTGGGTCGCGGCAGGCTTCAGCCCGGCCTTGGCGGTCGCGTCGACATACTTGGCCGAGACGCCGAAATGGGTGACCTTCTCGGCCTCGGCCAGGTCGAAGAGCCGGCCCTGGCCGGGATGCATCGGATTGCCGTCGAAAAGCACGATCGTTGCCTCGGAGGCGAGGCCGGCGACGAGCCAGTTCCACATCATCCAGCTTGTCGTGCTGTAGTAGAACATCACGTCACCGGGGCGGAGGTCGGCGTGGAGCTGGTGTTCCACCATCTGCCGCAAGAGCGCGCCGCCTCCTGCATGCTCGATGCATTTCGGCTTGCCGGTCGTGCCGGAGGAAAAGAGGACGTAGAGCGGGTCGGCGAAGCCGAGCGGCTCGGGCGCGCCGGGCGCGGCACCGGCGCTGAGGAAGGTCGCGTAGGCCACCATGCCCTCCGGCGCCTCGGCGCGGTCGACTGTGACCACATGGGCGAGCGAGGGGATGCGCCGGGCGATCTCTGCCAGAACCGGCGCCACGTCGTAGTCTTTGCCGCCGTAGCGGTAGCCGGCGACGCCGAAGAGCACCTTCGGCGCGATCTGGCCGAAGCGGTCGACGACGACATCGGCGCCGAATTCGGGCGAACAGGAGGACCAGACGGCTCCGAGCCACGCTGTCGCCAGCATGCAGATGACCGACTGCGCCGCGTTTGGCAGGAAGCCCGCCACATGATCGCCGCGCCCGACGCCCGCGGCGCGGAGCGCGGCGGCGAGCCGCGCGGCCTCGGCCTTCAGCTCGGCTCGGCTCAGGACTACGCGCGCGCCATTCTCACAGATGGAGACGAGTGCCGGTCGGCCATCTGCGTTCTTCAAGAGCGTGTCGACGACATTCAGCCGTGCCCCGGGAAAGAAGCGCCAGCCGAGCGGGTCCTCTGCGCGCTGGACGGCGGTGTCGCCCGGCTCTCCGACGAGCCCGCAGAAGTCCCACGCGAGCGGCCAGAACTCCTCCGGGCGCTCGACCGACCAGCGATGCAGGTCGGGATAGGTCCGAAAGTCCCGTCCCGCCGCTGCTGCGGCCGCCAGCCGGGTGAAGCGTGTGATCGACGCCTCGGCCGCCCGTTCCGGTCCCGCTCTCCACAGAAATCTGCCCACTACAGCGCCTCTTCGATGATCGGACGGCGATTCCGACGTCGTTGCATGGGCTGGACATTAGGCTTGCTTCTACCGCTTGGTCTGTCCAATAATGACAAAGAATTATCCAATAATGCCAAATGAGCCCGCTGAACGTCACGATCCTTCTGTTCGACGGTTTCTCGAACATGGTGCTTGCGTGCCTCCTGGAGCCCTTGCGCGCCGTGCGCGACCAGGTTCGCGGCGGCATCGTCTGGTCGGTCATCACGCCGGGCGACCGGCCCGCCATCAGTTCCAGCGGGCTTAGCATCGCACCGGATCGTCCCATCGCGGGAGTTTCACGCTCGGACCTACTGATCGTCGTCTCCGGCTACGGGTTCCGGGAGCACGCCACGAAAGCCGCGTCCTCGGTGCTCTTGCGGCTCAGCCGGCAGGCGGATCGCGTTCTGGGCGCGGATACGGCGGCCTGGCTTCTGGCCGAGGCGGGCTTGCTGTCGGGGCGGACGGCGACGCTGCATTGGCAGGTCCTGTCCGACTTCGCGGAGGCATTCCCCGACACACAATTGTCCTACGCACGCTACGTCAAGGAAGGCCGGGTCTGGACCTGCGGCGGGGCGTCGACCGCGCTCGACCTCATGCTGGCCTTCGTCGCCGAGCGCTTTGGCCCGGCGCAGGCCTTCGACGTATCTACCATGTTCGTTCACGATGCCGAACGGCAAAGCAGCGGGGGGCGCGGGCCGAGCCGGTTGTCAGGCAAGGGTTCAGAGCCGCTGCGGCGCGTGCTGAACCACATGATCGAGACGATCGAGACGCCGGTGTCCCTTGAAGCGCTGGCCGCGAAGGCCAACCTGACGCCGCGCACGCTGAACCGGCTGTTCCTTGCGGAACTGGGAATGCCGCCCGGCCGCTACTACCAGTTCCTGCGCCTCTCGCGCGCCCGCGATCTCGCGGCGAACACCGATCTCGGCCAACGGGAAATCGCCCTGCGCTGCGGCTTTTCCGACGCGGCGGCCCTTGGCAAGGCGTTCACGCGGCACTTCGGCTACAGTATTGGAAAAACGCGTAAATGAAACGGTAGCGCGAGCCCTGGCCAACGGAGAGAACTGCGTGGGCCCCGAGGCGCCGGAGGATAAAGCCTTGTCGCGGGAGTGGTTGGGGGCAGGGCGCGTTGACCTGCTTGAGACTGACGTGCCCGCGTGATTCACGCTCCCGAACTTACGGGGGCACGAAAGGCGGGCGGAACACCAGGCTGCATGCGGTCACGGATGCAAAGGGCCGCCCGCTACGACAGATGCCCGAGGGTCGAGGGCATGCGGTCGAGCCGATGGCGTCGGCATCTCGACGAGGTGCGTGTGACCGACCGGCTTCGCTCGCATGGCGCTGCCAGGAAGGTCATCGTTGCGATAGGCTGGCATGAGACTGTCCACTCACGCATTGGTCGGGCAGCGTCCGCGCATGGCCAAAACGCAGCCCATTCAAGCATTTCAAAACCAGCCCGGAGGTCATCCGCCTGACGGTAATGCTCTGCGTCCGGTTTCCGCTCATGCTTCGGGCCGGTGATCGCCGCCATGGCAAGGAAATGGCGGATTGAGGGCAGGCCGGTCTTCAGCCGTGTCAGTTATCCGCCGCCGCCCAGAGCCACGGACATGAAGGCGCGGAATATCCCCGCCGCCTGCGACTGCGGACGGCTTCGTGCCCACGCCAGGCCCACGTCCATGCTCGGGATCTCCTGGTCGAGGGTGCGGAGTTCGATGCGCTGACTTTCGAGCGACCAGGGCCGGTAGACCATGTCTGAAAGGATCGTGACCCCCATCCCGGCCGCGACGAGCGAGCGCACGGCCTCGACCGAACTTGTCGCGAAGATTACGTTCGGCGACAGATTGGCCTTCTGCCAGTAGCGATTGGCGGTCACGCGCGCTTCGTCGACCGTCAGCATGACGTAAGGTTCTGCCGCAACCTCCTTCAAAGTGACATGATCAGCCGAAAGCAGCCTGTGATCGGCGGGCAGCCAGAGACGCCGCCGCGAGCGGAAGAGTGTTTCATGGTCAATCTCGGCCTGGTTCTCGAGGTTGGAGACCAGCATGACGGCCATATCGACCCAGCCATCGATGATCCCCTTCTCGATATCGCCGCGCTGAAGCTCGACCATCTCAATGTCGATATCCGGATATGCCCGGCGGAAACGCGTGTAGTGGCGTGACATGAAATAGCCAGAGACGGTGTAGGTCGCCGCGACGCGGAGCGATCCTGAGACCGTGCGCCCCTCGCCGAGTGGGCTGCGCACGGCGTCCTCGACGGCCGCCGCGATGTTCCGCGCATGGTTGAGAAAGCGCGCGCCCTCGATTGTGGGGCGCACGCCTGAGGGCGTGCGTTCCAGAAGCATGACGCCGAGTTGCGTTTCAAGCTGTTGTATCGCGGCCGTTACCGCTGACTGGGAGATGTTCATCTCCATTGCGGCATGACTGATCTGCCCGGTCTCGGCTGCCGCGATGAAATACCGGACCTGCTTGAAGGTCAGCGACATCAAATATCCGTATCGACTTTCTTTATATCATTCAGCAGTTTTTCGAATTTTACAATACGGTGAACTCGCCGCAACATCCTTTCGAAGTGTCATCTTGAGGGGGTGGAGATGGGAGTAACCATCAACTGTGACATGGGTGAAAGCTTCGGGCTCTACCGCATGGGCGATGACGCAGGGATGATGCCCTTCATTGACATCGCGAACGTCGCTTGCGGCTTCCACGCGTCCGACTTCAACCACATGCGAGCGACGGTGCGGCTGGCAAAGGAGCATGGCGTCAAGGTCGGCGCTCATCCCTCGCTCCCCGACCTTCAGGGCTTCGGACGGCGCGAGATGAAGATGGGCCGCGAGGAGATGGCAAACTGCCTCATCTACCAGATCGGCGCACTCTGCGGGTTCCTCAAGGCCGAGGGTATGGAGCTCAATCACATAAAGCCGCACGGCAGCCTCTTCGGCATGGCCGCCCGGCAGGAAGAAATCGCCCACGCGGTCTGCGACGCGGCAGACATCTATGGCGTGCCACTTCTGGGCATGACGGGTACGCTGCACGAGAAGATCTATCCAGCGCGCGGACACCGGCTGGTCGCCGAGTATTATGGCGACCTCGACTACCGGCCCGACGGTTCGCTGATCGTCACCCGCGAACACGACGCCAAGGACCCGGCCGAGATGGCGGCGCGCTGCCTTCGGGCGATCGAGAAGGGTGAGGGCACGGCAACGGACGGGTCGCACTTCCCCACGCGCTGCGACTCCATCTGCATCCATTCCGATACGCCGAACGCGCTCGACATCGCCCGAGCGGTGCGGAAGGCGATCGCCCCGTATTCCGACCGAAAGGAGTAACCCATGGCCCAGATCCTCTCGCCGCTTCCCGGCACCTTCTACCGCGCGCCTTCGCCAGACAAGCCGCCATACAAGGCCGATGGAGACGCGGTTGCAGTGGGCGACGTGATCGGGCTCATCGAAGTGATGAAGAGCTTTCACGAGGTCATGGCCGAGGTCGCGGGCACCAATGTCCGCTTCATGACCGACAACGAAGAGCCGGTCATGGCTGGCGCGGTTCTGGCGGAGCTCGACTGATGCTCAACAAGCTCCTCGTCGCCAACCGGGGAGAGATCGCGGTGCGGATCATCCGCGCCGCGCGCGATCTCGGGATTGCGACGGTTGCGGTCCATTCGGACGCGGACGCAACGGCGCTGCATGTCCAGATCGCCGACGAGGCTGTGAACATCGGCCCGCCGGCCGCGAGGAAGAGCTATCTGAACGCCGAGGCGATCCTGAAGGCGGCCGAAGCCACGGGGGCGGACAGTGTCCACCCGGGCTACGGGTTCCTCGCGGAGAACGCGAGTTTCGCCGATGCGGTCACGGCAGCGGGCCTTGTCTTCGTGGGCCCGTCCGGCGATGCGATCCGGCTCATGGGCGACAAGGTCGCCGCGCGGTCTGCGGCCTCGGCTGCGGGTGTGCCGGTCGTTCCGGGCTCGGACGGCCGCGTGGCCGGGATCGAGGAAGGACGCCACATCCTGATCGAAACCGGCTTTCCGGTGATGATCAAGGCTGCCGCTGGCGGCGGGGGCAGGGGCATCCGCATCGCGAGGGATCTCGCGGAGTTCGAGAAGTCCTTCCCGCAGGCCGAGGCCGAGGCTCTGGCCGCCTTCGGCGACGGCGGGCTCTACATGGAAAAGGTGATCGAGCGCGCGCGCCATATCGAGGTGCAGGTGCTTGGCGACGGGACGGACGCAATCCACTGCTTTGAACGCGAATGTTCGCTCCAGCGCCGGCGCCAGAAGGTCTGGGAGGAGGCGCCCTCCACCGCGCTCTCGTCGCGGATGCGGGACGAGCTTTGCCACAGCGCCGTGCGGCTCGCGCGAGAGGTCGGTTATTCTGGCGCCGGCACCGTCGAATACCTCTACGACGACGCCGACGACCGGTTCTACTTCATCGAGATGAACACGCGCATCCAGGTCGAGCATCCGGTGACCGAAATGATCACTGGCATCGACCTCGTGGCGGAGAGCCTGAGGATCGCAGGGGGCGAAAGGCTGAGGCTGAGTCAGCAGGACATCCGCTCGAAGGGCCACGCGATCGAGGTCAGGCTGAACGCCGAAGACCCGGCGCGGGATTTCGCACCATTCCCGGGAACCGTCGGAGCGCTGCGCCTGCCGGGCGGGCCCGGCGTGCGGTTCGATTCCATGCTCTACCCCGGCTATCAGGTGCCGCCCTTCTATGACTCGCTCCTCGCCAAGCTCATCGTCCACGCCGAGACGCGTCGTGACGCAATCACGCGGCTTTCACGCGCCCTCTCGGAACTGGAGATCGGGGGGATGAAGACCACGAAACCCTTGTTCCTCGAACTGGCGAAGGACGCCGAGGTGCAGGAGGGACGAGTCCATACGCGCTGGCTGGAAGGCTGGCTCGACCAGAATGCGGGCGCGCTTGCGTCCGAGCCGCAATCGTAAGGAAGGAGGGGCCATGTCTATCCGTTTCAGCTTTGGCGGCGATGAGCACATCTTCGCCGAAGTCTCAGAGGCCATGTCGCTGGAGGCGTTCTTCACGAGCCTCTCGATGACAAATGCAGTGCGCGAGGCAGGTATCAGCGGCGTGACCGAGATCTGCCCGGCGAACGCCAGTTTCCAGATCAAGTTCGATCCCGACGTGATCAAGCCGAACGATCTGCTGAACGAACTTCAGTCGATGGAGAGCGCGGCCTCCAAATCCGACGCGACGCTGAAGACCCGGATCATGGAAATCCCGGTCTACTATCAGGATCCCTGGACGCACGAGACGCTGATGCGTTTCCGCGAACGGCATCAGGACCCGAACTCGACCGACATCGAATACGCGGCCGAGATCAACGGCTTCAAGACGGTGGACGACTTCATCGCCGCCCATTCCGGCAGCCCCTGGTTCGTCTCGATGGTGGGCTTCGTCGCGGGCCTGCCGTTCCTTTACCAGATGGTGGAGCGCAAGCGGCAGATCGAGGTGCCGAAGTATCTGCGGCCGCGGACGGATACGCCGAAACTGACCGTGGGCTACGGCGGATGCTTTTCCTGCATCTACTCGGTCAGGGGCGCGGGCGGCTACCAGATGTTCGGCATCACGCCGATGCCGATCTACGACCCGAACCAGAAGGTGAGCTACCTCACCGAGGAGATGTGCTTCTTCAAGCCCGGCGACATAGTCAAGTGGAAGCCGATCACCCGCGACGAATACGACGCCGCCCTTGAAGAGGTAGAGCGCAATACCTTCGAGCCGGTCGTCCGCGAGTGCACCTTCAGCCTGACGGACTTCAACCGCGACATCGACGGAACCAACGCCAAGCTGATGGAGGTGCTCCATGGCCGTTAAGGTTATCACCCCGGGGCTCTCCACCACCGTGCAGGACCTCGGCCGGCCGGGCTACTACCACCTCGGCATCCCGCTGTCCGGCGGCATGGACCGTTTCGCGCTGCGCGTGGCCAACATGCTCGTCGGCAACGATGAAGACGCGGCGGTGCTGGAAGCCGTGTTCATGGGACCGGAACTGGAGTTCACCGCTTCCGCCACAGTCGCCGTGACCGGGGGCGACCTGCCGCCAAAGCTGAACGGCGAGGATCGCGAAGGCTGGGCGGCCTTCGAGGTGAAGGCCGGCGACCGGCTGTCCTTCGGGTTCCTCAAGGGCGGCGCGCGGGCCTATATCGCCGTCTCGGGTGGGATCGATGTGCCGATGAAACTCGGCTCGCGGTCGACATACACGCTGGGCGCGCTGGGCGGCCACGAAGGCAGGGCGCTTGTTTCCGGCGATGAACTGCCGGTCGGCGAAGGCAGGAAAGGCGGGGGCTCCGTGCCGACCGATCTGCGCCGGATGCCTGGCAACCCGGCGGAACTGAGAATGCTGCCGGGGCTTTACTGGCACCGCATCACCGCAGAAAGCGGCAAGCGGTTCTTCGCGGACACCTGGAAGGTCGCGCCCGAGGCGGACCGGATCGGTTATCGCTTCCGGGGCGGCACCGCGCTCGACTTCGTGCCGCGCGAGCAGCCTTTTGGCGCGGGCTCGAACCCGTCCAACATCGTCGATGCCTGCTATCCCTACGGCTCGATCCAGGTGCCGGGCGGGACGGAGCCGATCGTGCTGCACCGAGATGCGGTGTCGGGCGGCGGCTACATGATGCTGGGCTGCGTGATCTCGGCCGACATGGACCTGATCGGTCAGCTGCAGCCCCACGCACCCGCACGTTTCGTCGAAGTGAATATGGATCAGGCGCTGCAGGCGCGCGCCGACCGCAAGGCCGCGCTTCAGCGCGTGCGCGACCATCTTGGGATCTGACAGAAAGGATAGGATCATGGCGAAAGCCCTTATCGACCGCATGGCTCCATCGGTGCCGCACAGCCTGATCGCGCGTGCGGGGATTGTTCTGGCCGGGTCGCTGCTATTGGCGCTCTCGGCCAAGGTGCAAGTGCCGTTCTGGCCAGTTCCGATGACGTTGCAGACGCTTGCGGTCATGTCCATCGGCGCGCTTTTCGGGGCGAGGCTGGCGGGAGCGACGGTTCTCGCCTACCTGATCGAAGGCGCGTCCGGACTGCCCGTCTTCGCCTCGGGTGCGGGTCTTGCCTATATGACGGGGCCGACGGGCGGCTACCTTCTGGGATTCCTCGCTGCTGCCGTCTTCGCGGGCTGGGCCTTCGAACGCGGGTTCGCGCGTGGGCTGATCCCGACGCTTGCGATCTTCCTTGTGGCCGAAGCGCTGATCTTCAGCGCTGGCGTCCTCTGGCTCGCGGGCTTCACGGGCATGGAGAAGGCGCTGGCCGCAGGCTTGGTACCGTTCCTCCCGGGTGAGGCACTCAAGCTTGGTCTGGCCGCGCTTCTAGTGTCCGAGATCCGGCGGCGATTCCGGGACTAGGATGAGGTCGAACGGCGATGGTTCGCTCGCATCTCCTTGGGGGTAAGGCCAAAGCGGGCCCGGAAGGCGCGGGAAAACTGCGCCTGATCGGCAAAGCCGCGGGCATAGGCGATCTCGCCGATGCTGCGGCTGCAGGCCGGGTTCGCGAGGTCCTCCTGCGCGGCCTGCAGGCGGCGGTCACGGATCCACTGACCCAGAGTCTGGTTGGTATCCCGCAGGAGCTCATGGAGGTATCGCACCGAGATCCTGCAACCGGCCGCAACGTCGTCGGGCCCAAGGTCAGGGTCGTCGATGTGGCCGTGGACGAACGCCTCGATTCTGGCAAGGTGCGCGGCGCGGACGGACGAGGCGCCGGAGGTCAGCACGCGTTCGTCGGACTGGACCGCAAGCGCCAGGAGATCGACGAGCTGGCGCCCCACGGTCGCGCGTGTCTGCTCGCTCATCGCGTCGTAGCGCCCGGGGACGAGGTGCAGCATGTCGACGAAAAGACCGTTCGCACCGTTGGTCGCGTCGAATTCGAGAGAGCAGAACCGGTCGGGCGAACGCACCCGTCCGCCGAGCATGTCCGCGGACACCTTCATTACCCAGAGATCGGCGGCCTCGGCGTGGCTGAACTCATAGGGTTCGTGACTGCGCTCAAGGAAGAAAGCGCCGGGATTGGCGCGCACCTCCTTCCCGCACTGGCTGAACCGGACCTCGGACTTGGCGGGCACCGTGACCAGGAATTCCTCGGGGCCCTGAACCGAGAGATGGCGAGGCAGTCGGCGGTAGAAGAGGCCGTCGGAGGTAAGCCGCGAAAGCGAAACCTGACCGAGTTGCCAACTCGTCAGTTCGCCATCGAAAGCTTCGGGACGGCGGAAAGTGAGGTCGAGAGGGAAGTAGGTGCGGGCGATCGTTTCGTGCCAGTGGCGGCTGCGCGCGGCCGTATCCACACCCCGAGTTGTGATCGTCGTCTTCATCACCCGTACCTCCCATCTCGCAGTCTGGGACGCTGGGGCGTGGGCTGTAAAGCGCGGAATACGCGCGGCGCGTCGCTGTGCGCTCAGCGTCAAGAACACGTGCGCACGGTGCAAAGACGGTGCCGTCCAGGGGGCGCTAGCCTTTGTGTCGCAACGGTGCAGAGAACGCCGCGCGACAGGGAACCTCAGCGATTCGACCGGGCGATTTGCCCGCCGCTTGCCTTTTGCGCGGCCTCAAGAGAGAGGCACGATGATGGCTAAAGCTGCCAAGAAGCCCGTGAAGGTCGACCCTATCACCCTGTCGGTCGTGCGCGGCATTCTGGAAACCACCCAGCGCGAGATGACGCTCAGCCTGGAAAAGACCGCGCGGTCGAGCGTGTTCAACCTTGCGCATGACTATTCGACCGCGCTTTTCGACGCGCGCCCCGAGATGATCCTGCAAGGGCAGGACATCCCCATTCACCTCGGCTCCCTTATTCCGGCGATGAAGGTGGTATCCAAATACTTCGGGGACGACATCCACGAAGGCGACCTCATCATTCACAACGACCCGGCCTGGGGCGGTAGCCACGCCATCGACACCTGCTTCTACCGGCCGGTGTTCTGGAAGGGGAAGCTCAAGTACTGGACCGTCTGCAAGGGCCACCTGACCGATGTCGGCGGGCCGGTGCCTGCGGGCTACAACCCGAACGCCAAGGAGATCTACGCCGAGTGCCTGCGCATTCCGCCCGTTAAGGTCTGGGACCGGGGCGTAGTGCGCAAGGACGTCCTGAACATGATCCTGACCAACATGCGCGCCCGCCGCGACCAGGAGGGTGACTTCAACGCGCTGATCGGCGCCTGCCAGGTGGGCGAGCGCGCACTGCTCAGGATGCTTGAGAAATACGGCGAGGAGCAGGTCGACGCCTGCATCGACACGCTTCTGAACATGGCCGAGAAGCAGATGCGCGGGCTGATCGCCTCCGTGCCCGACGGCACCTACGAGGGCTCGGCGATCCTCGAGGATGCCGGTCACGGCTTTGGCGACTTCGAGATCAAGGCCAAGGTGACGATCAAGGACGACACCTGCCACATCGCGATCTCCTCTCCGCCGCAGGTGCCCTATTTCATCAACAGCTACGAGGGGAACTCCTACTCCGGCGTCTATCTCGGGCTGATGATGTTCGCCCAGCTCCCGCCACCCTACAACGAGGGGCTCTACCGCTGCGTGACGGTCGACATGGGGCCGAAGGGTACCTTGTGCAACGCCAAGGAACCAGCGCCGCACATGAACTGCACCACGACGCCGATGGAGACGCTCACCGACGCGGTGCGGCTCGCTTTCGAGAAGGCGGTGCCCGAGAAGGTCTCGGCCTCCTGGGGCCACGCCAACGGGCTCAACATCGCCGGCTGGGACAAGCGGCACGACGAGGAATACGTGACGATGGTGCTCGCCACCATCATCTCCGGCGCGGGCGCGACGCCGTCGCAGGACGGCTGGCACGCCTGCGGGCCGGAATGCTGCTTCGGCGCACTGACTTCGGGCGACGTGGAGCTTCTGGAATACTCCTACCCGATCATCATCCACCGCTATTCGCTGATGACCGATTCAGGCGGCGCAGGGAAGTTCCGTGGCGGGTCGGGAACCGCCTGGGAGGTCGAGCCGCTGAACGACGATATGACCTTCATCACCTTCGGCGAGGGTCGCCGCATTCCGGCCGTGGGCGCGGCGGGCGCGGCCTCGACGATGGTCGACAAGAAGGTCGGCCGGCTCGAACTGGTCAAGGGCGGAAAGGCCAAGACGATCCGCGAGAACGTGATCGAGGTGATCAAGCCCGGCGACCGGATTACCAACATGAACCCCGGAGGCGGCGGCTACGGCGACCCGATGGAACGCGCGGTCGAGAAGGTCGTCTCGGACGTGAAGAACGGGCTCGTCTCCGTGGAAGGCGCGAAGGAGGATTACGGCGTCGTCATCAAGGACCCCGCGACGCTTGCCGTCGACATGGCCGCAACCAACGCCCTGCGCGCGGAACGCCGCGCCGCGGCCGCGCACTGAGGGGGACGGGCGATGAGAACCGATTACCGACTGGGCATCGACGCGGGCGGCACCTTCACGGACTTCGTGCTGGCCGACAAGACCGGCAAGGTGCGTCTCTTCAAGGCGCTGTCCACGCCGCAGGACCCGACGCTCGCGATCAAGAACGGCCTGCACCTCATCACCGAGGAAATGGGCATCCCGGCCACCAAGATCATCCCGAACTGCGACCTCTGCATCAACGGCACGACGGTGGGGCTCAATGCGCTCATCCAGCACAAGGGCGCCAAGACCGGGCTCATCTGCACTGCGGGCCACGAGGACTCGCTGGAAATCCGCCTTGGCCACAAGGAGGACGGCTACCGCTATGACCCGGAGTACCCGCCGGCGACAATGCTGGTGCCGCGCTACCTTCGCCGTGGCGTACGCGAGCGGGTGCTGTCGGACGGTTCGGTCCGCATGGGGCTCAACGAGGAGGACGTGCGCCAGGCTTGCGAACTCTTCCTGGCCGAGGGCGTCGAGACGGTGGCGATCAGCTTCGTCTGGTCGGTGCTGCATCCCGACCATGAACGCCGGGCGGGTCAGATCGTGCGCGAGATGATGCCGAACGTGATCCTGACGCTCGGCTCGGAACTCTACCCGCAAGTGCGCGAATACACCCGCACCTCGACGGCGGTGGTCAACGCCTACCTCGCCCCGATCATGAAGCGCTACGTGGACGCGGTGGACGGCTACTTCCAGTCCCTGGGCGCCAAGCAGCCGGTGCGCTACTACCAGTCGAACGGCGGCCTCGCGATCGGCCAGGCGATGACCGACCGATCGGTCTACGCGATCAACTCTGGCCCGGCCTCCGCCCCCGCCGCTGGTCAATATGTCTCCGAACCCTTCGGAAAGACCGACGTGATCACCATCGACATGGGTGGCACCTCGTTCGACATCACGCTGACCAAGGGCGGCATCACGAACATCAACAAGAACATCGACTTCCTGCGCTACAGGATCGGCGTGCCGATGATCCAGGTGGAAACGCTCGGCGCGGGTGGCGGGTCCATCGGCTGGATCGACGAGATGGGACTGATGCAGATGGGGCCACAGTCGGCAGGCTCAGATCCCGGACCGGCCTGCTATGGGCAGGGAGGCACGCAGCCAACGGTTTCCGACGCGAACCTCGTGCTGGGATACCTGAACCCCGACGGCCTTGTCGGCGGCCGGCTGCCGCTTGACGCGAAGCTCGCCCGGGCGGCGATCAAGACCCACCTTGCGGATCCGCTTGGGCTGTCGGTGGAGCGGGCGGCATACGGCATGTTCACCATCGTCAACGCCAACATGGTGAACGGCATTCGCCGCGTGACCGTCGAGCGCGGCTATGACCCGCGGGACTTCGTGCTGGTCGGCGCGGGCGGCGCGACGGCGGCACATATCACCGCTCTTGCCGATGAGATGGGCATCGGAACCATCGTCCTGCCCAAGCTCGCTTCGGGGCTCTGTGCCTTTGGTCAGATCATCTCTGACGTGAAGTACAACTACATGGCCACCGCGCCGCTCCGGCTCGACAATGACGAGGCATTTGCGAAGATCGACAGTCTCTTCAACGAGATCGAGGCCCAAGGCATCGCCCATCTGAAAGCCGACGGGTTCGCCAAGAGGGACATCGAGATCCGTCGAAGCCTCGACATGCGCTACGTGGGCCAGGTCCATGAATGCACGGTCGAGGTGGGGAACTTCAAGGTCGACGCGAAGTCGATCGAGAAGATCAAGGAGGCGTTCCACAAGCGACACGAGCAGCTCTACACCTACTCGGAGCGTCACTCGACGGTCGAGGTGGTGAACATCGAAAGCACCGTCTACGGCCGTGTGGAAAAGCCGAAGCGCATGACGATTTCCAAGGGCAAGCCCATTGCATCGGCGCTGAAGGGGCATCGCGATGCGGTGTTCTCGATCGACGGCAAGCGGGTGAAGACGCCGGTCTACGATGGTGGCTTCCTGGGCGCGGGGGCGAAAGTCGCGGGCCCGGCGATCATCGAAGAGGTGACGACTACGATCGTGATCGAGCCCGGCTGGCAGGCCGTGCTCGACGAAAGCGGGTCCTATCTAATCACCAAGGGACGGAAGGGGGGCTGATGCAGCGGCTCAGCGCGGACAAGGTAACGGTTGCTTTCGACGGGCTCACGGCGCTGAGCGAGGTTGATCTGGAGGTCGCTCCCGGCCAGATCATCGGCCTGATCGGCCCGAACGGCGCAGGCAAAACCACCCTTGTCAACGTGCTGACCGGGTTTCAGGCCCCGACCAGTGGGGCCGTGATGCTGGACGGCACCGCCCTGTCGGGCCTCAAGCCGCACGAGATCCGCAGGCGCGGTGTGGCGCGGACCTTTCAGGGTGGTCGGCTGTTCCGCGATCTTCCCGTGATCGACAACCTCGAGGTGACGGGAGTAGGCCTCGGGCAAAGCCGTCGTGCCGCCATCGCCGAGGCCGAGCGGATGCTCGACTGGGTTGGCATCGCCCCGCTTGCGGAGCGGATTGCCGGAACGCTGCCCTATACCGATGAGCGCCGCGTGGCGATCGGACGGGCGCTCATGGGCAAGCCGGGGTTCGTCCTCCTTGACGAACCGGCGGCAGGCATGAGCGCGGCCGAGGCCGCCGATCTCTCTGCCCTGATCCGCCGGATCGCGGGAGAAATGGGCTGCGGAGTGCTGCTGATCGAGCACAACGTTGGGCTCGTGCTCGAACTCTGCGACCATATCGTGGTGCTGGATTCCGGCGCGGTCATCGAGGCCGGGTCGCCCGCCGAGATCCGCGTTTCGGAAAAGGTCCGCCATGCCTACATGGGCACTGCCGCCGAGACCGGTCTTCCGGTGCTGGAGGTGATGGAATGAGCCTTCTGTCACTTTCGGACGTCACCATCCGCTACGGTCGCCTGACGGCCGTTCGGAACCTCGCGCTGACGCTCGCGGAAGGCGAAATTCTCTTCATCACAGGCCCGAACGGCGCGGGGAAGTCCTCTCTTCTCCGCGCCATCGCCGGTGTGACGCCTCCGGCGGGCGGTCGGATCGATTTCGCCGACCACGACATCACTGGCCGTGCGCCCGAAGACATTGCGCGGCTGGGCCTGTCGATGGTGCCGGAAGGGCGGGACGTTTTCGGCTCGTTGACGATCGAGGAGAACCTTCTCGTCGGTATCGGCATGCATGCGAAGGAGCACAATTGGCGCGCCCGTGCGGCCAGCGGGCTCGAGGAGGTCTATGCGACCTTCCCAATTCTGAAAGAACGCCGAAATGCGCAAGCGGGACTTCTGTCAGGCGGGCAGCAGCAGATGCTGGTGATAGGGCGCGCGCTGATGACGAACCCGCGCCTCGTCGCCATCGACGAACCCTCGCTCGGCCTCGCGCCCAACATCATCGACCAGGTGTATGAACGGCTCATCGCGCTCCGCTCACAGCGGAAGCTGACGCTGCTGATCGTCGAGCAGAGCTCGACCCGCGCGATGATCGTCGGCGGGCGGATGATCCTGATGCGGGGCGGTGAGGTGCTGCTGGACGGCGACGCCCGTGCGATGGGGCAATCCGAGGCCATGCAGGCCGCCTACTTCGGCTACGGGGAGCACTGATGAGCAGCATTCTTCAGATCGTTTTCGATGCCCTGAGCCTCGGCTCGCTCTACGCACTCGGCGCACTGGGCATCGCGCTGATCTTCGGAGTGATGCGGTTGGTCAACTTTGCGCATGGCGATGTGATCTCTTTCTCGATCTTCGCGCTGCTCTGGCCCTCCACCGACGCCGTGGCGGTCATTTTTGCCGCGAACCTGCCCTGGTTCCTGCTGGTCCCCTTCGTGCTCGCCGTTGGCGCGGGGCTGTCGGTTCTGGCCGAGATCACCGTCTTCCGCCGCTTCCGCAACGCGAGCCCGGCGACAATGATGATCGCCTCCTTCGCGCTTGGCTTCGTCATCCGCTACTTCCTGCTGATGCTCTTTTCCTCGCGGCCGAAGTCGATCTCGCTTCTGCCTGCACTCTCCCAACCCGTCGAAATCCTCGGCGCGCGCATCCCCCTTCTGCAGGTCATCACCATCGCGGTGACGGTAGGGATACTTTTCGGCCTGACTTCCTTCCTGAAGCGCACCCGCTTCGGGCTGGAGATGCGCGCGGCAGCGGAGAACTTCACGATGGCGCGGATGCTCGGCGTGCGCGCCAACCGGGTCATCATGGGGGCCTTCGCGCTTTCAGGTGCCCTTGCCGCCTCGATCGGTCTCATCCTTGGCAGCCAAACCGGGACGGCCGACATACAGATGGGCGCGAACGTCATGCTGATGGCCTTCATTGCGACCGTCATCGGCGGCCTTGGCAGCCTCCCGGGCGCGGTCATGGCCGGCTTCCTGCTCGGTGCCGCTTCGGTCGTGATGCAGGTCTCGCTTTCGATTGACGCGCGGCCCTTCCGCGACGCGTTCGTCTACGGCGCGGTGATCCTTGTCCTCATCTTCCGCCCGCAGGGCCTGTTGGCCGCGCGCGGTACGAGAGAGAGGGTCTGAGATGTCGCAACGCGCCTCCGTTACCCGCCGCACCATCGCCACCCCGCTGATCCTCTCGGGGCTTCTCATCGCCTTCGCGTTGCTGGCGTGGTTCGTGGGCTCCAAGCCCTTCAACCAGACGATCATCGACGTGTTCCTGCGCGTGATCCTCGTCGTAGGGCTATACATCTTCGTCGGCAACTCAGGGGTCATTTCGTTCGGGCACGCTGGCTTCACATGCCTTGGCGCCTATGCTGCCGCCTGGCTGACGATGCCGCCGATGATGAAACAGACGCTTCTGCCGGGTCTGCCGGAGTGGCTGACGCAGTTGCAGCTTCCGTTCTGGGCGGGAGCCGGCCTTGCCGCGCTCTGGGCCGCGATATGGGCGGGGATCTTCGGCAAGATCCTCATGCGGCTGTCGGGCATCGCGGCCTCCATCGCGACCTTCGCGATGCTCGCCATGATCAACACGGTCTATTCGAACTGGGAGGATGTGACCGGCGCGACCTCCTCCGTTGTGGGCATCCCTATCGTGCGCACGGTCTGGCCTTATCTCGTCGCAGCGATCCTCGCCGTCTTCGTGGCATGGGCACACGCGATAAGCCGCTCCGGCCTGGCACTCCGCGCTGCGCGGGACGAGCCCACCGCCGCGTCGGCCTCCGGCATCGACCTGCCAAGGGAGCGCCTCGTTGCCTTTGTCGTCTCCGGCGCGGTGATGGGCATGGGGGGCGCACTTTTCGCCCACTCCATAGGCGTCGTCACACCCGACACCTTCTACCTCGGGCTTACCTTCATCACCTTGTCGATGCTTGTGGTCGGCGGGATCGGAAGCCTGTCGGGGGCCGTGCTCGGCGTCCTTCTCCTATCGACGCTCATTCAGGTGCTGCGCTGGCTTGAGGCCGGGGTGAGCATTGGCACATCGACCTTCGCCCTGCCGAACGGCGTTCAGGAAATCGCGCTCGGGATCGTGATGATCCTGATCCTTGCGCGGCGACCCGTCGGCATCATGGGCAATTCCGAACTGACCTGGCCCAGGCGCCAGAGCAGCAAATCCGGGTGAACCCGGTCAACAGAACTGACTGTTCAGCATGGGAGTAAGACGATGAAAAGACAGGGCTATGTAATCCCCGCATTGGTCGCGATGGCGACCTTCGCGGCGCCGGCAGCGGCGCAAGACGACAAGATCGTGGTCGGTTTCGCGACCGCCGAGTCGGGGTTCATGCAGGCCTACGACAAGCCTGCACAGGACGCGGCTATGATCCGCATCAAGGAGATCAACGACGCAGGCGGGCTGCTGGGCCAGCAGATCGAGGTGGTGAACGCCGACACCAAGACCGACCGGGCCGAGGGCGCGAAAGCGGGCCTCGCCGTCATCGACCAGGGAGCCGACCTCGTCGTCGTCTCGTGCGACTACGACTTCGGATCGCCGGCGGCTCTGACGGCGGAAAGCGCTGGCCTCGTGTCGTTCTTCCTCTGCGCGGAATCGATCAAGGCCGGCATCCAGGGCGTCGGCCCGCACAGCTTCTCGGCTTCGGTCCTTGCGGCCGTGCAGGGCGCGACGATGGCGCAGTGGTCCTACGAAAAGAAGGGTGCGCGGAATTATTACCGCCTTCTGGATACATGGACCGAATACAACAAGGGCATCTGTGACGGTTTCGACTGGATGCTGCCGCAGCTGCCCGAGGCGAAGCTTGTGGGCGAGGACACGTTCAAGAACGAAGACGCCTCCATCGCCGCGCAGATCACGCGCATCAAGTCGTTGCCGGAAGAGCCGGACGCGATCATGCTCTGCACGATGATGCCGGGCGCCGTTTCGGCCATCAAGCAGATCCGGGCGGCGGGCATCAACTCGATGATCATCAACGGCTCGGCCGTCGACGGTTCGTACTGGCTGTCAGCGGTGCCTGATCTGTCGAACTTCTACGTACCGGTTCAGGGCTCCATCTACGGCGACGACCCGAACCCGGAGGTGACCGCCTTCAATGCGACGTACAAGGAAGCGACCGGAGGCGACCCGTCCACGCAGTACGTCTATCCAGGCTACGTGCTCATCGACGTCTGGGCCAAGGCAGTGGAGCGCGCAGGCACGACCGATGCTGAGGCCGTGGTGGCCGAGCTCGAGAAGATGAATGAGGAGCCGACGCTCTTTGGCCCGCGGACCTTCAATTCCGAGCTGCACCATCAGAACAAGGCGCGCTACCTGATCGTCGAGACCAGCAATGGCAAGCCCGGCGTTGTCGACGAATGGACGATCTCCGAACCCATTCCGGTGGCCGACCTGATGAAGTGACCTGAAATAGACCGGACCGGCCGCGACCGATCGCGGCCGGTCCTAGCAGGAGGGAAGCCCATGTCACGCCTGCAGGCAACTGCGACACTCATGATCGAGGACGATGCGGTACGCGTCACGCGCTTTGACTTCGTGCCGGGAGCCGAGACCGGCTGGCACACACATGGGATGGATTATGTCATCACCGCGATTACTGATTGCCCGATGTTGCTGGAAGAGCCCGGCGGAGGGTCCCGCGAAGTGACCGTGAAGGCGGGCGATGCTTACAAGCGACCGGCTGGCGTCGAGCACAACGTCATAAATCGCGGAGACGCCCCGATGAGTTTTGTCGAGATCGAACTCAAGTGATGCTGCTCGTCTTCTGAGCGCCCTCCGGCAGGGGCCGGAAACCGGGCGCCTTCGATGGGGCCACCTCTCACGTTCATGCCAGGGGAAGTGCAAGGGGAACGTGGCTTGAGACGGGCAGGGCGGTCTCTCGGCCTTCGCCCATGACCAATGTCATCCGTTTCGGCAGTTCAAGACGAGCCCGGAGCCGATCCGTCTGGCCCTGATGCTCCGCGTCACCTTTCAGGCCCGTGCCAAGGTCTCGATGAACTTCGAGAACAGTTCCCCTTGCGAGCTTATCCTGAGCTTAGAGTAGATGTTGCGGCGGTGGATGCGCACCGTGCCGGGTGAGATGGACAGGATCCGTCCTATCGCATCGGCAGAGTGCCCCTTGAGGGTGTATTCGACAATCTCGCGCTCGCGCGGGGTCAAGAGACCGTCGCCGAAGGTCTGGAAAGACTGCTCGATCTGTAGTTGCAGGTTTGACCCGTCAGCGCCGTCTTCTGGCTGCTCGAACTTCGATGCAAGGTCATGCCAATGGCGGCGAATGCAGGCCTCGACCACTGGCCGCACTTCTTCCAGTGCGCGGATTTCTCGGGCTGCGAAGGGACGCTCCTCCCGCATCATCGAGGTAACGACCATGGCGGGGCCGGGCAAGTCGACGAAAAAACCTATCTCTTCGGCGAGCCCAGTCTGCACGTAATAACTGCGAAAGTATTCGCCCTGGTAGAAGCGGTCAGGTGCGAGGTCGCGCATCCGGTAGAGACCCGCGGGCACCGGCTCCACCGATGCCAGGTAGAACGGGTCGAGGAGGTATGGGCCCTCCTGGTAGTCGGTCACGAAAATCTTGCGCTTTCCCACTGGGAAGTCATCGAAAAGGTCCAGGGGGCGCGCGGCGCCCTGATAACCGAAGATCACGGTGTAGTTGTATGGCGCGATGCAGCGCAGAAGCCTTGCCAGCCGTGTCGGAAAGTCTTTCGAGCCGATAGCCGCCACCAACTCTCCCATGAGGTGAATCTTGTCGTTTCTATTCATCAGTGGCGCTTCATGCATAACCATATGCAAATTGTGATATATACAACAAACGGCATAGTTCCTACGATTTTCCCCAAAATCAAGCATATGCAAGCGGCCCGATGAACAACACCGACCCCGAGACAGAACCGCTGCCTATCGCCGAGTTTCGCGGGACGACGAAGCATTTCGGCGACGTGGTGGCGGCAGAGGACCTGAACCTCGCCATCCGCAAGGGGGAATTCCTGTCGTTTCTCGGCCCGTCGGGATGCGGCAAGACGACGGCACTCAGGATGCTGGCGGGTTTCGAGACGCCGACGAAAGGCGAGGTGCTTCTGGACGGTCAGGTCGTGAACCACCTTCCCGCGCACAAGCGCGCGGTGAACATGGTGTTCCAGCATTACGCGCTGTTCCCGCACCTGAACGTCGCCGACAACATCTCCTACGGTCTTCGCCAGCAGCGGCCGAAGCTCTCCGTCGCCGAAGTCGCGGATCGGGTGAGCAAGGCACTGGAGACGGTGCGGCTCCCGGACTTCGGTCCGCGTCGCATTTGGGAAATGTCGGGCGGTCAGCAGCAGCGCGTGGCCTTGGCCCGGGCGCTCATCAACCGTCCCAAGCTGTTGCTTCTCGATGAGCCGATGGCGGCGCTCGACCGCAAGCTGCGTCGGGATATGCAGATCGAACTGCAGACGCTCCAGCGCAAACTGGGGATCACCTTCGTCCTCGTGACGCATGATCAGGAGGAGGCGCTATCCATGTCCGACCGCATCTGCATCATGCGGGGCGGACGCATCATGCAAACCGGCTCGCCGCGGGAACTCTACGACCGCCCGCGCAACCGCTACGTCGCCGACTTCGTCGGAAAGTCCAATTTCTTCGACGGCCGCGTGACGAAGGCTTCGGCCACGAGCGCCACGATGGAGGCGGCGGGCGGACTGGTCATATCAGGGACGGTGACGGCTGAACTCGCTCCGGGTCAGGCGGCATCAGCCAGCCTGCGGCCGGAGCAGATAGCGCTGACCCGCAAGCCGGTCGAGGGAGATCAGACCCTCGGCCTGCAGGTGCAGATCGTGAACCGGATCTTCCTCGGAGAGCATACCGAATACCTCGTGAGGAATGACGTGATTGGAGAGTTTCTGGTGCTGGTTCCGCGCCAGGCAGAGGCAACCGAGGGCAGTTTCGAACCCGGCGACGCGGCGCATGCGACCTGGCGGGCCGGGACGGCGCTGATCCTCGGGAAAGACTGACAACGACACGTAGCAACTGGGAGAAAGACCATGTCGGACCGGAATGACTACATCTCTCGTGAAAAGTTCATGGCTGAGCTTTGGCGTTACAAGAAAGGCTCCGTCACGCGGCGGCATTTCCTGGGCGTGACGGGCCTTGGTGCCGCATCGGCCGTTCTGGGCGCCGCGGTGCCCGCCCTGCGCCCGCGTGGTGCCTGGGCGCAAGGGAACATCGGCGACCGTGTGGTTCTGGCCACGTGGCCCAACTACCATGACCCGGCCAACTTCGACGCCTTCACCGAGGCGACCGGCGCAGCGGTTCAGGTCAACGTCTTCGGATCGAACGAGGAGATGCTGGCGAAGCTCCAGGCTGGTGGCTCGGGCTGGGACGTTTTCGTTCCGACGAACTACACGATGACCACCTACGTGAGCGAGGATCTGATCGAACCGCTCGACCTCGCCAAGATCCCCAACTATGACCCAATGTCGTTCGACCAGCGCTTCGCGGGCCCTGGCACCGTGGACGGCAAGATCTACGGCGTGCCGAAGAACTGGGGCACGACCGGCTTTGCGGTGAACACTTCGCAACTCGGGGCGCTTCCGAAGCCGTCGACCTGGAAGGAGTTCTGGGACATCACCAAGGCCGAGTTCTCCGGCCGCACCATGGTGCACGATTACCAGCTCACGACCATCGGCAACGCGCTGAAGTATTTCGGCTACTCGTTCAACTCGATCGACCCGAACGAGCTTGCCGACGCCGAGAAGCTCCTGATCGAGGTGAAGCCGCACCTCTTCGCGATCACCTCGGACTACCAGCCCTCGATGCGCTCGGGCGATGCCTGGATGACGATCTGCTGGACCGGCGATGGCAAGCAGATGAACCGCGACATGCCCGAAATCGAGTATATCCTCGGCAAGGAAGGCGGCGAACTCTGGAGCGACTTCTATGCAATCCCGAAGGGTGCACCGCACCTCGACGCGGCCTACGCGCTGATCGATTTCCTGCTCACCCCGGAGGTGAATGCGAAGGAGAGCCTGTTCCACGGCTATCCGGTGGCGGACTCCCGGGTCAATGCGCTGCTTCCGGCCGAGGTGCTGAACGATCCGATCCTCTATCCCGCGCAGGAGCTCCTCGATGCCCTGGAATTCGGAGCAGCGGTGACGCTGACCGACCCGAACCGGGCCGAGCTCATGGCGCGCTTCAAGTCCGCCTGAGGAGGTCACGGTGCGGCCACGTTACAAAACAGCATTGTTCCTGTTGCCGGCAGGCGCATGGTTCGTGGCCATGCTCATCCTGCCGCTCGTGGTCGTGTTCGTCTTCAGCTTCGGAGAGCGGGGGCCGGCCGGTGGCTACGTCCCCGCTTTCTCCCTCGAGAACTATGCCAACCTCGGCGCGCGCTGGACGGCGTTCAAGAACACGCTGACGCTCGCGCCGGTGGGGACGCTCCTATGCCTGATAATTGCATACCCCCTGGCCTACTTCCTCGCGATGCGGGCCAACCCGCGCTGGAGGACGCTGCTTCTGGTCCTCGTCATCGTCCCTTTCTGGACCTCGATCCTGATCCGGACCTATGCCTGGATCTTCATCCTTGGCGGCAAGGGCATCCCGGCGTTTCTGTCCGCCCTCGGGCTGGGCAGCATCCAGCTCATCAATACGCCGTTCGCCGTGCTGACCGGCATCGTCTATGGATACCTCCCGCTCATGATCTTCCCGATCTACGTGAGCCTCGAACGTCTGGACAAGCGACTGCTGGAGGCGTCGTCCGACCTTGGTTGCCCGCCCTGGCGCGGCTTCCTATCGGTGACACTGCCGTTGTCCATGCCGGGCGTCGCGACCGGATGCATGCTCGTCTTCATCCTGTTGATGGGCGAGTTCCTGATCCCGGCGATGCTGGGCGGTGGCAAGGTGTTCTTCGTCGGCAATGCGCTTGTCGACCTGTTCCTGCAGTCACGCAACTGGGCCTTCGGCTCCGCTGTCGCGGTCGCGCTGGTCTTCGTCATGCTCGTGACGGTCACGGCCTACATGCGGTTCACGCGCCGCTGGGCCGGAGCGCGCGACGAAGTCTCGCTGATGTGAGGCGGCCATGAGGATCTACGCGTTCGCCGTCTACCTTTTCCTCTACATCCCCATCGGGGTCATCGCGCTTTTCAGCTTCAACGCGGGTCGGCATGCGACGCAGCTGCAAGGGTTTTCGGTGCAGTGGTACGGAAAGGCGCTGTCCAATCCCTTCGTGATGGATGCGTTGAGAACCAGCCTGACGGTGGCTTTCGTCTCGGCGGTCCTCGCGACGCTCTTCGGAACGGCCGCGGCGCTGGCGCTTCAGTCGGTCAAGGGCCGGCTCAGGGTGTTCTTCGACGCGCTCATCTATATCGCCGTCATGGTGCCCGGCATCGTGATCGGAATCGCGACGTTGATTGCCCTGGTCACCTTGTTTGACTGGCTGAACCCGATCATTTCCGCCATCTGGCCGGTGGCCGAATCCGCGCCGCGCCTGTCGCTTGGCTATGGCTCGCTCATCGCCGCGCACGGGCTCTTCGCGATGGCGCTTGTCATCATAATCGTGCGGGCGCGGATCGCGGGCATGGACCGCAGCCTGATCGAAGCCTCGGCCGACCTCTACGCGACGCCGTTCGGGACGTTCCGCCAGGTGACACTGCCGCAGATCTTCCCTGGGATCCTCGCGGGTTTCCTGCTCGGCTTCACCTTCAGCTTCGACGATTTCATCATCGCCTTCTTCGTCGCGGGATCCGAAACCACGCTTCCGATCTACGTCTTCTCCTCGATCCGTCGCGGAGTGACGCCCGAGATCAACGCCATTGGCACGATGGTTCTGGCTGTTTCCCTGATCCTGCTGATCGTCGCGCAGGCGATACTGCAACGCGGGCGGAAGCCCGCCTGAACGGAGGGACTTGTTGATGCTTCTTCAGGACCGCGTGGCCTTCGTGATCGGAGCCGGATCGGGCATCGGACGAGCGGGCGCACTGGCTATGGCCCGCGAGGGCGCGATCGTGATCGCGACGGACCTGAATGGCCCGGCGGCCGAGGCGACGGCAACCAGGATCCGGGACGAGGGGGGTCAAGCCGAGGGGTCCCAACTCGACGCGGGTGACGATGCTGCGGTGATCGCGGCAATCGATGGAGCGGTCGCCCGGCATGGCCGGCTGGACGTGCTCCACTCTCATGCCGGCATCCAGATCCCGGGCACCCTGGAGGAGGTGACTGCCGACGACATGGACGCTTCGTGGCGGCTCAACGTGCGCTCGCACTTCGTGGCCACCCGCGCGGCCATGGCGCACATGAAGAAGGCGCGCCGAGGCTCGATCATCATCACGGCGTCGGGTTCGGGCATCCAGTACGACAGCGAGATGGTGGCCTACGCCACCACCAAACACGCCGTCGTTGCCATGGCCAAGCAGATCGCGAAGGACTATGGCCGGTTCAATGTGCGGGTCAACACGCTCTGCCCCGGCTTCATCGATACCCCGTTCAACGCTGGCTTCGAGCAGCAAATGGGCGGACGCGAGAAACTCGAGAGCTATATCGCGCACCAGATCCCAATGGGGCGTTGGGGCACGGTCGACGAAATGGCCGACGGGATCGTATTTCTGGCTTCCGACCGATCCTCGTTCATGACCGGGCACGCGCTGGTGATTGATGGGGCGGAGTCAATCTGACAGCACCGTCCGATGGCACCAGCAAGCGAGTTGCGCCGCGAGACGTTGCGGTTCAGGCGATAGCATCCATCGTCTTGATGCCGACGATGCCGCCGACCACGATGAAGACAAATGTGATGACCGACCCGATGGCCAGCGTCGATACTCCGGTCAGCCCTTGGCCGACTGTACAGCCAAGCGCCAGCACACCGCCGATCCCCATGAGCGCCGCGCCAAACATGTTCCTGATTGTATCCGCCTTGTCGGCGAAAGTGGTCAGGTGAAGGCGCCCCATGGACAGGGCCCCGAGAAATCCGCCGATCAAGGCCCCCGCAACTGTCGCGACGCCGAAACCGGGCGCTCCGAGTGCCGTGTAGCGCATGACGAAGTCAATCGTGTCACCGGCCGGACGCACGTAGCTGAGCGATATGAGCGTCGGGTTGGCGGCAAATTCGTCATAGGTCAGCCCGGTCAGGATCCAGCCGAACACCACGCAGAGCCCGATTCCGATGCCGGCCGTCAGGTTGGCGGCAGATGAACGGAATTCGGGGCTTTTGAAGCAATAGAAAACAAGTGCTGCCGCGATGGCCAGCGCGCTGGCGGTCGTCGCCGCTTCGACCGACATCCCGGTCAGGCTGGAAATGACTGCGCCGATACCCTGATCTTCTATCCCTGCTGCTCCGAGCTCGGACGACAAGGGCGTGAAGATCGACACGCGCAGCGGGCCCAGAAGACCGCCGATCGTCATGTAGCCGAAGACTCCGGTTATCAGCAGGACAACTACCGAGCGCAAATCGCCGGCGCCGGCTCGGACCAGGTTACGGCTGATGCACCCGCCCGTGAACACCATGCCAAATCCGAAGAGTAGCCCTCCGACGATATTGGCGCCCCATCCAAGTGTCGGCGTCCGATACATGGACAGACTGGTGTCCGCCACACCCGCGCGTTCGATCAACCACACGCCGAGAATCGCCGTTGCGATGGCCAGCAGCCAGGCGCGAAACCGGTTCTTGTCGCCGAAGGACAGAATGTCGGAAATTGACCCCATGGTGCAGAAATTCGTCCGGTAGACGATGAAACCGAAAGCGATGCCAATGAGTAACCCGCCCCAGCCGATATAGAATGCCGCGGATTCCACGGCCGCCATTTTCCACGATTCGACCATCTTCTCCCCCCCGTGGTGCTTTTTCTGTCAGGCACGATTGCGGATGACATTAGGCTCCAGACTCATGGATCGTCAAAGCCAGAACATGATGCCTACGGCGAGGGCGACAGCGGAGAGGAAGTCCTTGGGGCATCGGTCGTGTGGGTCGCGACCCGGCGCCAGTCCTTCAGGCGATGAAGATGATCCCGATGCGGTTGCGCAGCTTGTAGCGGCGCTTGTCGTGGTGGACGGCCTTCCCTCGGGAAATCGGGCCGGGGATGCAGGGGTGCATCCCTAGTCCTTCAACGCGCCCGGTGGCTTCAGGGCGTCCTGGGCGGCCCATACTTCTTGAGGGTGTCGCACCGTCGCAATCTGTTGGGATTCATGAAGTTCGCGCATCGCCGAACGCGCCGGTCATCAACCCGTGGCGTGCCAAGGCTCCGCGGAGAGAACAGCCGCAGTCGTGCTGTCTGTTTGCCGGTCAGTCAGAAGGGATGCCCCATCATGCCCTCATCGGTGCGAAAGCTTGAATCACGCAGGCAGCGCAGCCTGAAACACGGCAATGGCAGCGAGCACCGCGCAGTTTCCTGATCTTCCAGCGGTTCACTCCTCGTCAGAACGTGTGACGCTGCCGCCGAGCAAGCTGGACTGGCCCAGGACAAGCAGTGCGTCTCCTTTCAGGCGGAATGGTGATTGGCGAGCGGCATCGGCCGATTCACGGAGTTCGTTCTCGAGGAACTCGAGCTCCTGACCGGCCGCCCGCAACGTTGCAATGACACTTTCTACGGAACGATGACGCGAAGCAACGAGCGCCCAGAGGATCGCGGCCCGGGTGCCGCTCTTGCAGTGAGCGAAGATGGGCTTGGGCAGTTCGACCAGCGCCTGTTCGAACCGGTCGATGACCTCGGGTTCGAAGATCGAGTGGTTTTCAGTCGGGCTGTGCGCATACGCCAGACCGTTGGCGCGCGCGAGACGCTCAGCATCCTGGGAAAGGAGATATGGCCCGGTTTCATCGTCGGGACGCGCGTTCAGAACGGAAGCGAAGCCGGACGCGCGAAGCGGCGCGAAATCCTCGGCCGATATCTGCGGACCGATCGCGAACTCCGGGGTCACATTGACGAATTCGAGCACGCCCGCCTAGTCTCCTGTTCAGACTGCGCCGCCGACAGTTCTCCCTTTGCGGCAACATCTTTCTTGTTCACAAATTCCGTGGCTTGCCTAGACTTGAAGGGCCTTCCATGAGTTGATCGAACGCCAGCGACTTACAGATAGCAGGTAAAATGGACCGAACAGACGCCAAGATCCTAGACGTTCTGCAATCCAATGCCGCCCTTTCGGCAAGGGAGGTCGCAGAGCAGACTGGTCTGGACGAAAAGTCTTGTGCCGATCGCATAAGGCGCCTCGAGGAAGACGGGACCATTCTGGAACGTGTGACCATACTTGATCCCCGCAAGGCCGGCGCAAACATGACCGTGTTTGTCGCCGTCACCACGCCGGAACATAGCCAGGAATGGCTGGATCGCTTCCATGCCGCCGTTGAGGGATTTCCCGAGGTGATGGAGTTCTACCGAATGAGCGGTCAGGTTGACTATCTGCTCCGCGTGGTCGTGCCGGACATAGACGCCTATGACAGGTTCTACAAGAAACTGATCGCGGCAGTGAAACTCAAGGACGTCAGCTCGACCTTCGCCATCGAGCAGATCAAGTACACGACCAAGCTGCCATTGAGCGCCGCGGACTGAGCGCAGCTCTTTTTCCGGTTCACTTCCAATCCCTGCATCATCCGCCCCGCGGTGGAGATCGACGTTCGCTTCCCGCGTCACGGCGAAGTGTGGGGGATCATCTGCACGAACGCAGCATCGACGCGAGCCGCTGGGCGATCCGCTGCAGGTGGCGCCCGCCCGGACAATGTTGGCGCCGCTCTGGCATGACACTCGACGTTGGCTGAGGCGCAGCGTTACCGCTCAGCCAGAAGCTGGTTCGTTCCGGTCCGACAGCACTGTCAGGCGGCGAACCCTTCAAGGACCCGTTTGACCAGTTCGGCGGCCGGCGACTCCGGATCATAGACCGCGTGACAGCTGATCTCGATATCGGGCGCGTCCCGCACGGCCACGAGGCGCCCGGCCTGCAGATCGTCCTGGACCATCGGCTGCGGCGCATAGGCCATGCCGCCTCTTTGCCTGAGGTAGTGCAGTCCCATCGTGCAATTGCCGAGAAAGATGTGCTGGGCAGCCCCCTTTGGCAGGGCGTCGCCAAGCGCCGCGTCATATTCGGCTCCCAGTTCGAAGTTCACGAACAACGGCAACTCGGTGTCGTGCAGCGAACACGGCTTGTCGGCGACGAGAACGAGCCGTTCTGCGGGGAACGGCGCGTGGGCCAGATCGGCTCCGACCGGGAGTTCATGCGTCAGCGCGAGATCGAGAATCCCGTTCCGCACAGCTTCATGCATGTTCATGTCGTGATCGAAATTGACCGTGAGCGGCAGCTTGTCCAACTTGGTCTCGATCCAGATCGTAAGATCTACAAGCAACCTGTCCCAGATACTGAGTTGCGAGCCGAGGCGAAGGAAGACCCGGCCCGAGAACCGGCGGCGCGTATCCTCCAGCACCGTACGCCATTGCCTTGTGATGCTTTCGGCATGGGGCCGAAGATGTCGGCCGGCCTCGGTCAACGCCGCCCCGCGCCGTCCCCGGTCGAAAAGACGCACGTCGAGGATCGTTTCCAACTGCCGGATCCGCGCGCTCACGGCGGCCTGCGTGATATTCAGTCGCTCGGCGGCAAGGTGGAAACTGCCGCTCTCTGTGACCGCCAGAAAGGTGTGAAGCTGGGTGATATGCATAGAATAACAAAATAATTCTATCGTAATGGCAAAATCAATTATCTTTTTTGTGGTCTGCCCTGGTGCTATCCCAACGCGAGGTCCGACGCCGTGTCGGAACTCTGCGAAGGCAAAGGAACGCGCAATGCTCGACAAATCGCACAAGCCCACGTGGACCCGGATGGAAGATGCCACCAAGGAGGATTTCCTTGCTGTCATGGACTATGAGGAGGAATTCAATGCGGGCCTCGTGAACCGCCTGCTCGACGCGATCCGCTCGCTCGACGAGGACTGGACGCCGTATCCGATCAACCGCTACCAGCACTGCCTGCAATCAGCCACGCGCGCCTACGAGGATGGCGCAGACGAGGAAATCGTCGTGGCGGCCCTGATCCACGATGTCGGGGACATCCTGTCGCCGTACAATCACGGCGAACTCGCCGCCGCGATCGCCAAGCCCTACATGTCCGAAAAGGCCTGCTGGATCCTCAAACACCACTGCGTCTTTCAGGGCCACTACTACAACCACCATCTGGGCGGCGACCGGAACGCGCGCGACAAATACAGGGACAGCCCGTACTACGACGACTGCGTCTATTTCTGTCACAACTACGATCAGAACGCCTTCGACCCCGAGTACCCGACGAAACCCCTGGAGTTCTTCGAGCCGATGGTGCGCCGGGTCTTCTCGAAGTCGAGTGGGCACCTGGAACTTGCCGAAACGTCAGAGGACACGGTCGATCAGCATGGCTGAGCGGACCGGGGGCGGGACCCGGTCATGGGTTGCCGTCGGTTCCGCGCACAAGGCTGGCTGAGAGATCGGTCCGCATTCGCCCGCCAGCGCCCGGCAGGTGGGTGAATTCGGCGGGGTGGACCAGCGGCAACCGGTTTCCTGTCGGGCCCCGCAAGGGGCCCTCCACCGGTTGCCGCGAGCAGTTGCGTCGTCAACGCGGTTCGTTCATCAGGCCCCGAACGATGGCATAGCATGCCGCCAGAAGAACGATCGTGAAGGGCAACCCGGTGGAAACCGCCATTGCCTGCAGCGCGGCCAACCCGCCTCCTAGCAACAGGGCGATGGCCACCAGGCCCTCGAGCGTAGCCCAGAAGACACGCTGGACGACGGGCGCGTTGACCTTTCCCCCCGCCGCGATCGTGTCGATCACAAGGCTGCCGGAGTCGGACGAGGTGACGAAGAACACCACGACGAGGACGATCCCGATTAGCGAGCTGATCCCTGCCAGGGGCAGTTGGCTCAGCATCTCGAAGAGCTTGAGTTCCAGCGCGGCGTCCTGCGCGCCGGTGAAGCCGTCGTTCAGAACCTGGCTGATCGCAGTGCCGCCGAGCGCCGTCATCCACAGTACCGACAGGATGGTGGGCACGATCAGCACGGCGATGATGAACTCGCGGACCGTGCGCCCGCGCGACACGCGGGCGATGAACATGCCGACGAAGGGCGACCAGCTGATCCACCAGGCCCAGTAGAAGGCCGTCCAGCCCGAGGCGAAGTTCGCGTCCTCGCGCCCGAAGGGCATCGAAAGAGCCGGAAGGTATTCACCATAGGCGGCGAGATTGGCGACGAAGCCGGAGGCGATTTCGGCGGTCGGGCCGTAGGCGATGACGAAGGCCAACAGGAGGGCGGCCAGTGCCATGTTGACCTCGGACAGGAGCTTCACCCCGCCGTCGAGACCGCGCACGACCGAGAAGATGGCTATGGCGGTGATGAAGGCGATCAGGAAGATCAGACGCGAATTCGACGTTCCGAAGCCGAAAAGGTGATCCAGCCCCGCAGCCGCCTGCTGAGCGCCGATCCCAAGGGATGTCGCCAGGCCGAAGATCGTGGCGAAGATCGCGAGGATATCGACGATGTGCCCCGGCCAACCCCAGACCTTTTCCTTGAAGATCGGGTAGAAGGCCGAACGCAACGTCAGCGGCAGACCCTTGTTGTAGGAGAACAGCGCCAGCGCCAGCGCCACGACCGCATACATGGCCCAGGGGTGCAGCCCCCAGTGGAAGATCGTCGCGGCCATGCCCAGTCGGATCGATCCCGCGGCATCACCAGCGGCCCCGCCGAGTGGCGCCCAGTCCGTGCGGACACCGTTCTCGTCGAAGCTTACGCCTGCGAACGACGACGAATAATGCGACATCGGTTCGGACACGCCGTAGAACATCAGGCCGATGCCCATCCCCGCGGCGAAGAGCATCGCGAACCAGCCGATGTAGCCGTAGTCCGGTGTCGCCTCCGGCCCGCCAAGGCGGATCTTGCCGAGCGGAGACACGATCAGGAACAGGCACAGGACCACGAAGATGTTGCCGGCGAGCAGAAAGAACCAATTGAGGTTCGTCGTCAGCCAGTCGCGCAGCCCCGTGAACAGCGGCTCGGCCTCGGTCTGGAAGATGAGCGCGAGGATGGTGAACGCCATCACGCCGATCGCGGAGATGGTGAAGACCGTCTGGTGGAAGTCGAATTCGAGCACCCAGCGCGGGGCGATGTTGTCCTGACCAATCTCGTAACTGGTCTGGATGATCTCCGTGTCGCCTTCGGGCTCGGGTATTGGCTCGAGTTCGGGGGTGGCGCCGACAGGTTCTTCCTGGTCGCGCGGATCTTCAGTCATGGCAGTGTCTTTCGTTTCGGAAGTGCCTCTAGATCGGTCCGTTTGGCGCCAAGCGCACGACGAAAACCGAAGCTTCGGAATGCTCAGCGACATTTCCGGCGTGTGAAGGCAGGATCCAGTCCATCACCGTGGGGGCGTGCGAGGCCATGACGACCAGATCGGCCCCGAGTTCCTTCACCGCGTTCCGGATGGACCGATTGATCTCCACCGCGGGATCGGTCGACACGATCATGTGCGCCCGCGTCTCGATCCCGTGCTTGTCCCCCTCGCCGCGGGCGAAAGCTTCCAGGTGCTCGCGGAACTCGTTTGGATTGTGTCCGACAGGTCCCGGCGTTTCCTCGGCAATGGCGAGATACGTGACGGGAGCGGAATGAAGCCGCGCCATTTCCGCCGCGATCGCAAGCGCTTTGTGAAGCCGCTCGGCATGGGCAAGGTCCACGGGGACAAGGATGTGTTTGAACATGAGGGGGGCTCGCTCTATTGCGACGAACTGGCCGTCAGTCAGGTGTGTTGCAGGGTGGCCGCGCCAAGGGGGAACCACCGGGGCCGCGCCAAGGGTGGACCACTGGAAAGGGGAGCACAACCCGTGGCCGTTCTGACGGGGAGTGCGCGGTCTGCGGTCTTTCGACGCGGCTGGCGGCATCTGTCGAAATCGCCCCGGATGTCCGTCTCGACGCCGCGCGGGGCCCGGGTCCTGCAAGGGTGGCTGCTTAGTCCGTTTTACTGACGGGCATCGAGAAGCCCACTTTCACACGGTCCATCACGGCGCTGGTCCGGAAGCGCATCACGTTTTCCTCGGCGAAGAAGTGGCGGCGGGTGAAATCCTCGTAATCGGCCATGTCACGGACGGACAGGATCAGGATAAAATCCGCGTTTCCGGTCACATAGTAGCACTGCATCACCTCCGGGGACTGCTTCATCCGGCGCTTGAACCGGTCGATATCGGCCAGCCGCTCAGTATGAAGCGTGACCTCGACGATCAGGATCAGCCCCCGACCCACGGCACTTGGGCGCAAGACGGCGATTTCGGATTCGATCACATCCGAGTCCCGCAGCCTTGCAAGCCGCTTGCGGCAGGCATCGGGAGACAGCCCGACGCGTTGTGACAGCGCATCGGCCGTCAGGCGGGCATTCTGCTGGAGTGAGTCGAGGATAAGGGCGTCGAATTTGTCCATTCGGCCAGACTTTCCGAAAACCCGCGTTCTGGAAAGCCATTTCGTGCCCTTGATCCGATATTCGGACATATTGAGCGGGTTGCGTCCGAAAACGGGATGGTCGGAGGCCGAAATATCCGGGAACGGGTTCTGCGCAGCCGCTATCTTGGGCGAAATCCGGAAACGCGGAGACGCCTCATGCGCGACATGCTTGTGAACCCTCACAGGGGCAAGGGATTGCCCGAACTCTCACCGCTGCCTCTCAGCGATGCCAGTGCCGTGGCGCGGCTGCTGGGGATGTGCCCGGCACATGCCCAAACGCCTCTGCGCGACGTGCCCGAACTTGCAGGGCTGGCAGGTGTCGCGCGTATCCATGTCAAGGACGAGCGCGGCCGTATGGGGCTTGGGAGTTTCAAGGCGCTTGGCGCCGCCTATGCCATTGCGAGGCAGGCGGCAGCGGCGGTCCGCGACGACGATTGGGCCAGTTCGCTCGTGGGTCGGGTCTTCGTGACCGCCAGCGCGGGAAACCACGGCCTCTCCGTCGCCGCCGGCGCGCGTGTGTTCGGAGCGAAGGCGGTGATCTACCTCTCCGAAGCGGTCCCCGAAGCCTTCGTCGCGCGGCTTGCCGCAATGGGCGCGCAGCCGGTGCGCGAGGGGGCGACTTACGAGGCCAGCATGGCGGCGGCGGAAAGGGCGGCGGCCACCAACGGATGGACGCTGCTCTCGGACAGTTCGTGGCCGGGATACACCGAATTGCCGCTGCGGGTGATGGAGGGGTATCTGCAAATGGCCGCCGAGGCCGTCTCGCAGATCGATGCGCCGCCCACGCACATCCTGCTTCAGGCCGGTGTCGGCGGATTGGCGGGGGCGGTTGCGGCCCACGCCCGAAGCGTCTGGGGGGACGACCCCACCATCATCGTGGTCGAACCCGAAGCCGCGCCCGCCCTGATCGAAAGCATCCGCGCGGGCAGGATCGTGACGACCGAGGGGCCGGTTTCCGATATGGGGCGTCTGGACTGCAAGACCCCCTCGATGATCGCGCTTGCGGGGCTGGCGCGCGATGCCGATCTCTTTGTAACGATCAGCGAGGAAGAGGCTGCCTCGGGCATTGCGAAACTGGCCGAAGTGGGCCTGGAAACCACGCCTTCCGGCGGGGCGGCACTCGCTGCTCTCCTGAGCGGGCTTGACCTTGACGCAGACGCGCGCGTTCTGGCGATCATCAGCGAGGGACCTGTCGATGCATGAGAATTCGTTGATCTTTCCCGCCGGGGAGTACCGTGAGCGCGTCGCGCGTCTTCAGCGCAAGATGGATGAGGACGGGCTCGATGCGCTGCTTCTGACCGCGCCGGCAGATGTGTTCTACGTCACCGGTTTCCTGACGCGCTTCTGGGAAAGCCCGGCGCGCCCGTGGTTCATCGTCGTCCCCGCGCAAGGGGATCCCGTGGCGGTGATCCCCTCCATCGGGGCGGATCTGATGCGGCGGACGTGGATGCGGGACATCCGCACGTGGAGCGCTCCCGACCCGCGCGATGACGGGGTCAGCCTGCTGTCCGACACCCTGTGCGGCACGGTTCCGACAGAGGGCCGGATCGGCGTGCCGATGGGGTTGGAGACCCATGTTCGGATGCCGATGGCCGACTATCTTCAGGTGTCCGCAAGGATCGCGCCGCGCCGCTTCGTCGATGCCACCGACACGGTCCAGCGCGTCCGTGAAATAAAGACCGAGGCAGAGATCGCCAAGATACGGACGGCCTGTTCGATTGCCGACAGAGCCTATGCGCGGGTGCCTGAATTCGCGCGCGAGGGGACACCGCTTGACCAGGTGTTCCGCGCCTTCCAGATCGCCCTGCTCGATGAGGGGGCGGACTGGGTCAGCTATGTCGCCGGAGGCGCGGGGCAGGGCGGCTATGGCGACGTGATCTCGCCCGCCGGGCCGCAACCCCTGGCGCGCGGCGATATCCTGATGCTGGACACAGGTGCCGTCCGCGACGGGTATTTCTGCGACTTCGACCGCAACTATGCCATCGGGCGCGCCTCAGACGCCGCGAAGCGCGCCCACGCCGCGCTCTATCGGGCAACGGAGACCGCGCTTGAAACCCTGCGACCGGGCATGCTGGCCTGCGATGTCCATCGCATCCTGACCGAGGCACTGGCAAGGGAAGGGGCCGATCCCGGCGGCGGGCGTCTCGGGCACGGGCTGGGCATCACGCTGACGGAGTGGCCGTCCTTCACGCCGCTCGATACCACCCCGCTGCGCGAGGGCATGGTTCTGACCCTGGAACCGGGTGTGTGCATCGCCCCGGACACGATCATGGTGCACGAGGAGAACCTCGTTCTGCGGGCGGACGGTTGCGAATTGCTATCCACCCGCGCCCCCGCCGAACTGCCGGAGATAGAGGCATGAGCGACTTTCCCTACGACCTGACCGGCCCGATCGGCGCGCGCACGCTTGGGCTGATCGTCTTGCAGGTGGACGAGACGATCGAACAGGATTTCCGGCGGCTCTTCGCCGCGCCGGAGGTGGCGCTCTATGTAAGCCGCGTGCCATCTGGTGCCGAACTGACCCCCGACACCATCGCCACGATGGAAACCCACCTGCCTGCCGCCGCCGCGCTGCTGCCGCCCGCGGCGAGTTTCGATGCGGTCGGGTATGCCTGCACCTCGGGGACGACGCTGATCGGTGCGGAACGGGTGGCCGAGTTGGTCGGGGCCCACGCCACGACAAGGGTCGTGACGAACCCGCTGACCGCCGCGCTGGCCGCGATGAGGGCGCTTGGCGTGCGGCGGATCGGCATCGTCTCGCCGTATATCGCCTCGGTCGCCGGCCCGATCCGCCGCGCCTTCGAGGCCGGCGGTTTCGAGGTGCCGGAAACGCTGTCCTTCGGCGAAGAGATCGAGGCCCGCGTGGCGCGGATCGACCCGAAATCCATCCGCGAAGCCGCGCTGGCAATCGGTCGAAAGCCGGGGATCGAGGCGGTGTTCCTGTCCTGCACGAACCTGCGCACGCTCGACGTCATCGACGGGCTGGAAGCGGAACTGGGCATTCCCGTGGTCAGCAGCAACCAGGCGCTGGCATGGCACATGGCACGCAGCTCGGAGGCTGCCGTGGCGGATACCGCACCCGGACGCCTTTTCCGCCTCTGATGCGGCGGCATTTGCATCCGGGGTCCGCGAATGGCTTGGCTGCGGCTCTTGAAGAAGCGGAGGCAGACCGACGCCGAGCCTGGATCTGGCGCCTCGGCGTGCCGCGGCCGGCTCCACACCTTCGGCACCGGGTTGCGCCACCAGCTTCATGGAAGAGGTCGTGAAGAACGCAAGGCCTGCACGGCCGCGCAGGCCGCAGAGCAGTGGCTGTCTGGTGACGAAGCCGGCCCCGCCACCGTGGCGCAGGATCCGCGCGTTTCAGACCTCTCCTCGAACGACATGGTTCAAAACAGCAATGCCTTGACCTTCTCGACCCCCTCAGAGACCAGGGCGGCGTTGCCGCGGGCCTCGACATTCAGGCGTACAACGGGTTCCGTGTTGGAACTGCGCAGATTGAACCGCCACTCGCCCATGTCGAAGCTGAGACCATCCATTTCGTCCACGCGGCGCGCGAGGGATTGGAAGGTGTCGCGAACTCTCGCAATGGCCGCCGTTGGATCTTCCAAAGTGAAGTTCACTTCTCCCGAGGACGGGAAGGCTGTCTTGCGGTCGGCAACCAGATCAGCAAGCGGTCCGGACCTGCTGACGAGCTCTGCGATGATGAGCCATGGGATCATCCCTGAATCGCAATGGCAGAAGTCCCTGAAGTAATGGTGAGCGGACATTTCGCCGCCGTAGATGGCCTCCTCGTCACGCATTGCCTGCTTGATGAAGGCATGTCCCGTGCGAGATGGAATAGCCTTTCCGCCGGACTTTGCGACGATGTCTTGCGTATTCCATATGACACGCGGGTCGTGAATGACCGTCGCGCCGGGAGATTTCGCCAGAAATGCTTCGGCAAGCAAGCCTACGACGTATTCCCCGTCCACGAAGTCTCCACGGTGATCGAAGAAGAAACATCGGTCGAAATCACCATCCCAGGCGACGCCGAAGTCGGCACCGGACGATCGGACGGCCTCCGCGGTTGCGGGTCGGTTTTCCGGCAGGAGCGGGTTGGGAATGCCCTTGGGGAAGGTTCCATCCGGCTCATGACATGTGCGAACGAAGGACAGCGGGGCGTCTAGCTCCTTTAGGCGTTCTGCAATCACGTCAAACGTCGGACCTGCCGCGCCGTGCCCGGCGTTCACGAGGATCCGTAAGGGACGCAAAACAGAGACTTCTGCGAAAGATATGACCCGCGCGACATAGGCGTCCCGTGCTTCGCGAGAGACGTTCAGGATCCGACCGCCCGGAACCGGGCGGCCAAAGTCATTCGCTTCCGCCTCTGCCTTGATCCTTGCCAGTCCCGACACGGAATCAAGCGGGGCCGAACCTGCCCGCACCAGCTTCATCCCGTTGTAGTCCATCGGATTGTGTGACGCGGTAACGCATATCCCGCCATCAGCGTCGAAGTGGCTCGTCGCGAAGTACATCTCTTCCGTGCCGGACAAACCCAGATCCAGCACTTTGCAGCCTTCATCCACGAGGGCCCGAGACACGCTCTCGGCCAAGGTTTCCGAAGACGCCCGGACGTCTCGGCCGAGCACGACAGTTCCTGCCCTCAGGACGCGTGCGAACGCGCGCCCGATCCGGTAGGCAATCTCTGCGTTGAGGTCATGGCCGAGGCGGCCGCGGATGTCGTAGGCCTTGAAGCATGTCAGCTTGCCATCCATGAACTCGCCTTCTCGATTCTGAGGCGCTGCTCGTCGAGCGTTGCTTTCGGTTGAAGATCGACTTGGGTCGATCCGGGCCGGAGAAAACATTACAGTTCGGTGCCAAATGATGCTCCAGTGGAGGCTTTGTCCTCCGTGTCGGGAATGTCATCGGGAGACCGATCTGCATTGATGACCTTTACCTCATGCCGAAATGCTCCCGGGTGATCCCTCTGCTTCGGAAACGGCATCTGAAGTCGACATTCTTCCGGCAAGTCCGGGAGTAGGCTCTGCTGGACTGCACGGCACGTCCCGAACTTCGGTTGGTCCTTGATGGGTGGCGATTGATGTGTGCCACTTCGGGATTCTTAAGGGCACCCACCCATTGGCCCTGGCCGGGAGTTCCGCATTCGCGGGGTCAGCGCACGGTGAACCGATGACAGCAAGGTGCATTCTGGTCCATCGCTAGATTACGGTTTTCCAATACGTGGCTTCACAGTGAAGCCTATCCCTTCGCTCCCTGGCCGCGCGCGTAGACATCCTCGTAGCGGATGATGTCATCCTCCCCGAGATAACTGCCGGTCTGGACCTCTATGAGGGTCAGAGGAACCTTTCCAGGGTTTTGAAGGCGGTGGACGGCCCCGAGCGGGACGTAAACGGACTGGTTCTCCGTCACCAGTTTGACTGCATCATCTACGGTCACCTGGGCCGTACCCTCGACCACGATCCAATGTTCGGCGCGGTGGTGATGACTTTGCAGACTCAGGCTGCCGCCCGGATGGACGACGATGCGTTTGACCTGAAAGCGAGGGCCGATCACCAAGCTTTCATACCAGCCCCAGGGACGGTAGTCGCGGGGCAGCGTATCGGCTTGGGTCACCCCCTTGGCCTTGAGCCTCTGCACCGCCAGCTTCACGTCCTGCGCGCGGTCCTTGTGCGCAACCAGGACGGCATCTGGCATCGCAACGGCGATGATGTCGGTGAGGCCAATGCCAACGAGCTGTTGGGCATCGCTGGTTGCCTGCAGAAGCGTGTCGCTGCAGTCGATGGCGGTCGCCATGCCCCTTGCGACGGTCCCGGTCGCGTTGGGACCGCTTTCACGCCAGACGGCGTGCCAGTCCCCGAGATCGGACCACGCGCCCCCAAAGGGCACGACGGTCAGGTTCTGGGCCCGCTCCATGACGGCGTAGTCGATCGAAATATCTTCCAGTTCCGACCATGGTTCGACGGCAAGACGGGTGAAGCCCAGGTCGCGTTCGGCTGTTTCGACCGCCGCGCGGACACCGGCAAGGGTGGCTGGCGCGTGGCGGGAAAAAGCCTCAAGGATTGCGGTCGTCGAGAACAGGAAGATCCCCGCGTTCCATAGATGCATTCCCCCTGCCAACATGCTTTCGGCTGTGGAGATGTCGGGCTTTTCGACGAAGGCTTTCAGTGGCTGCGGCGTGGCGCTGAATTCGGCATCTGGCCTCGCGGTCAGTTCCAGCCAGCCATAGCCGGTTTCGGGGCGGTCCGGGCGGATGCCGAAAGTCACCAGGTCTCCGGCCTCAGCGGCCGTTGCTGCCATTGCCACCGCTGCGCGAAAGCGCTCTGCATCGGGGATGACGTGGTCCGAGGGGGCGACCAGCATCATTGCGCCCGGCGATTTGGCGTCAAGGGTCAGGGCCGCCGCGCAGATTGCCGCCGCCGTGTTTCGGGCCGAGGGTTCAATAAGTACTTCCGCAGGCGCGATTTCCAGCGCAGCGAGTTGCTCAAGCACGACGAAGCGGAAATCTGTACCTGTAATCACGCAGGGCGCCGCAAATCCGTCGCCGTGAACGCGACGGGCCGACGCCTGAAACAGGCTCTCGTTTCCGACCAGTTGGACGAACTGCTTTGGATAGGATTTGCGCGACAGAGGCCAAAGCCGAGTGCCGGAGCCACCACAGAGAATTGTTGGGTGAATGGGCTTGTCCACGTGTCGTTCGTCGAATGATCTGTGCGGTTGGCCTTGATCAGCCCCACCTGAGTGGTCCGATTTGATTGTTAGTGCATGACCGGCCTCTGGTCCATCGGGACGACGGATTCAGGGGCGTTCTTCTGCGCGCGAAACCTTTTCGCTCACTTGGACCTATCCTTGTTTGTCTCACCCGCGGTGCGCCGCCGGTCCTGCGACGGTGCCCGGTCGCCTTCGGCGGCTTTTGGGTCACAACTGGCGTCGCTCGTGTTGGACAGGTTCGCTTCCGCCTCTCCCGTGATGACGCGGAGTTCCTCGTCGACGGTCCGGACGTTCTTCCGGCCGCGAATGCGCACGGGATAGCCCTCGGGCGCGGCGAGCGCGCCGAGCCGCGCGGCCCGGACCGGGTCGCCGGAGCTTTGCACGACAGTGACCGCGCGGGGTGGCGTGCCCTCGGAAGAGAACAGGTCGGCATGGGCCTGCAGGAAACGCGAGGAGCCGAACTGCACGGTAGGGGTGACGATCCTGCTCATGTCAAAGCTCGATCAGCGCCTTGACCACCGTGCCCCGGTCGGCGGCCCATTTCGGCAGGTCCTCGACCGCGCCTTCGAGCGTGGTGCGGTGGGTCCCGATGGCCTCGACGGGGACGAGCCCCCGGGCCATGCAGTCCATGACATGTTCGAAATCGGCCTTCAGCGCGTTGCGGCTGGCGAACAGGGTCGTTTCGCGCTTGTGGAATTCCGGGTCGGCGAACTTCAGGTCGCCCTTCACGAGCGAAAGCAGGACGTAGCTGCCGCCATGTGCGAGCCATTTCAGGCCAGCGTTCATCGCATCGATATTGCCGGTCGCGTCGAAGACGGTTTCGTAGACCGCCGGCTGCGCCTCTGAGACGAGTTCGGTCGTGGCACTTGGCACGATGGCCTTCGCGAGTGCCAGGCGGTTTGCCGAGGTGTCGCGCAGAACGACCCTGGCCCCGGCGATCGACGCGAACAGCGCCGCGCCGACGCCGATGGGTCCGGCGCCGACGATCAGTGCGCTCGTTGCCTCCGCAAGGGCCGAACGGCGCACGCCATGGGCGCCGATGGCAAGGAATTCGACCATCGCCGCCGCTTTCGGCGTCAGATCGTTGGCGGGATAAAGATTGCCCTCGGGAACGACGATTTCCTCGCACATGCCGCCATCGGTGTGGACGCCAAGGACGGCGATGTTCTCGCAGCAATTGGGCTTGCCGATGGAGCAGGCATTGCAGGTGCCGCAGGTCAGGTAGGGGTTCACGACGACCAGGTCACCGCGCCTGATCCGCCCGTCCGTGCTGTCGGCCATGGCGCGGGCCGACAACTCGTGCCCCATGACGCGCGGATAGGCCAGGTAGGGCTGATTGCCGCCGTAGATGTGATAATCGGTGCCACAGATCCCGATGGCCGCGATTTGAACGCGCAGGTGGCCCGGTTTGTCTTCGGGGCGCGGCCGGGTCGTGGCGGTCAGCCGGCCCGGTTCGTCGCAGACAAGGACTCTCATCGCGTTGGCGGTCATTTTCGGATGCTCCGTCTTTCCCGTGCCAGAAGAGGCGCCGCGGCCTCGCTCCCTTTTTCACATCATTTGGGAAATGCCGCAGGCGTCAAACGCAAATGGCAGTCTTTCCGAAGCGGCAGTGCGGCAAGGCCGCGCAGGGAGGTTCTGCGCGCCCTCAGGGGCCAGCGGCAATTGGCATTCGCGTATCGGGTCTATCCCGCCGCCAACTGCAACCCGCGCAGGAGGCCGAGGATCCACCAGCCGAAACCGGCGAAGACGGTTACCACACCCGAAGCGTACAGCAGGAAGGTCACCCGGTTCATGAAGGTGCCGGAGAACTGGTAGCCCTGCTCGCCGGTGAGAGCCCTCAGAAACATCGCAAGAACGGAAGCCCAGGCGAAATAGAGAACCAGCATCGACGCCCAGAAGAGCGCCCGGTCCGAAAGCGCCGCAAGGTGGACCGTCGCCGCCAGGGCGATCAGCATGACGCCCCGGGTGCTGCCGCCGGCGTGCAGAAGATGCCAGTCCTCGGGCCTGCTCCTCGACAATATCCTTCGGTACAGAACGAGTCCGGCCGTCATGGAAAACACCAGGACCAAAGCGCCGTTGAGGGCCAGAACCATGGACAGCGTTTGTTGTTCCATCCGACCACTCTCCGCGTTCGAGACCCGAGCCTGCGGATCAGTCTAAGGCGCGTCGCCATCGGAAGAAATGGCCAGCGTCGGGGGAATTCCTTTCAAGGGGACGCTCACTCACGCTCCATCGCGACAAGGTGGAGTCGACGGGGCTTCGATTGCCTTCTTTCCGCCAAGGTGGATGCGCGGGGAAATGAAGAAGTTCGACGTTATTGCTCTGGTCTCTATGGATGGCTGGTTGTGCATTCATCCGGAAGCGATAAGATGCCTGTCGGATTAGGGAACAAAGGCCATCTGAAGCTGAGGTGAGCGGCTTCCCAGATGTTGTCAGCATCGCCGATCTACATGATGTGGTATCAGGGTCTGAAAGAGGCCCCTGACATGATACGTCGCATCAACCGCATCTGGACCGAGATGCATGGGCCGCAATCGGTGCATCTCGTTTCAGGTCAGGAGGTCGATGATCTGATTTCTGCCGAAGGCATCGACCCCACGTCGCTCACCATGCAGGTCCGTTCGAATCTCGTGCGATTGATCCTGCTTGCGGACCGTGGAGGGATCTGGGCGGATGCAACGATGCTTCCGTCCGTGCCTGTCGGAACCTGGCTCGATGAGCATCTCGTTCGGGCCCACTTTTTCGCCTTCACCAATCGGCATCGAGACCGCCTCATATCCAGTTGGTTCCTCAGCGCGACGCCAGACAGCTTGATCGCGAAGCGGTGGCGCGAGATCTATGTGGACTATTTCCGAAGCCCGAGAAGGCCCAACAAGAAAGCACCGCTCCATGTCCGCATGCGGCAGGAGTTAAGGCGCATGGTGGCCCCGGCCAGCTTTGCCCGAAAAGACGTCGCTGGACGATCAGAATTCTACCCGTATCACGTGCTGCATTACCATTTCGAGCAGCTCCTCAAGACACGTGCGGATTGCGCGGCTGAATGGAAAAAAGTCAGGAAGGTTTCCAGTGCTCCAGCCGGCCGACTGAAGTCTGCATGTGCCAAGTCGAGCGGGAATTTGGGAACCGACAGGATCGCCGATCTGTTTTCTTCCTTTCCAATTCACAAGCTGAACTGGCGGAAGCCGGAGATTTTTTCAAAGGTTCTGGATTTTGCGGAAAGACGGGTTTCCTTTTCGGATGCCGATCGGCCTTAGCTGGCGTGACGCCTGAGCGCCTCTGATGCTGGCAAGGCGCCGCGTTGCCCTAAGCGTCACTGCTCGCCCCGCGCCTCCCAAGAAAACGCTCTCGATCGGCGGAGCAGTGATACGGGTGCCGAGATACGATCGGGCTATACGGCTCCTGTCAGGGGAGCATTACCTCGCCCGTGATCTCGTTGGTGTAGACTCCGGCGGCGTCCTCACCGGCGAGGAACCCGCCACCCCCGGAAGCCTCTGCCCATTTGCCGGATCCTCCGACGACCGACCACGAGCCCATCGTCCTGCCGTCGTCGCTCAGGCCCTCGGCGGTCCACGCCATGATGACCATGTCGCCGTTCTTGTCGGCGTAATGGCAATAGCCGTCGCCCGAAACCTGGCCCGCCTTTATGACGAGCGAGCCGAAGCAGGGGCCTTTCAGGCTGGACATCGGGCTGTCGGGGTCGGTGGTGTCGAACCGATCGTACTGCGACACGGCATGGATCACCACCAGATCCTCGGAGACGGGCATTGCCTCGTTCATGGCCGTGCCATGTCCTGTGCCGCCGGCATCGTAGGTCTCGGCGACAGCAGGAGAAGCAAGCGCGAACAGAACGGTTGTCCAGAACAGTTTGAGTTTCATTGCTGTTTCCCCCCTTTGCGGTGACCACTCCATGGAGGAGCGGACAGACTATCATAGCACAGATCGGGCCTTCCGGCCGCACGGGGGCGTCGGAGGGAACTTTGCCGATAGAAGCCGGAAGCGGAAGTCCTGATCGGGTTCGCGATTGGGCAGCGGCACCATTGTCGCCACAAAGGCCGTCTGTCTGCGCCAGATCAAGGTCGGCCCAGACATTCGAACTAAAGAGAAAAATGGGGTCTATTGTTCTTTATCGTCCGGGAACGCCTGATGAAGGGGGAAAAGGAAAAGTGACTGACGGCGCTGATCCACAGGCAAGTGGGGGCGAGGCGAGCAGCATCGCCCTCGTTCTCAAAGGCGAAAAGGCCGCGGATGCGCGACTTGCCGAAGGGCGCAGGGAGGCGGATCGCATCCGCCAGGCAGGACTTGCCGAGGGACGGCGCATCTCGTCGCGCGCTGACCAGAGAATACAGGCGCTGCACGGGTCGGTTCAGGCGAAGATCGCGGCGGACAAGGCGCGGATGGTCGAGGCATTCGAGGAAGAACGGCAAGAACTCGCGACGCGACCCGGCGCCGATGAAATCGCTGCGGCCGCCATGCGGCTCGCAAGGCGCATCCTGGGACTCGATAAGTCATGAGACAGGTGGGTTTCGCATTCGCTCAGGTTCGCATGCAGGCGCGGCTGGCTGAACGTCCGACGTCGGTCGAATGGCAGATGATTGAGACCGGCCGCGATTTTGCCCAGAGCCTCGACGCGACGACGCGCACCTCGCTTGTCCCCTTCGTCACGCGGCTTGGGCGGGAAAGCGATGAGGCGTCAATCGAAAAGGCGCTGCGGCAGTCCTGGGCCGATCTGGTGGCTGAGGCGGCATCCTGGGTGCCGGAGAAATGGCGGCCGGCTCTCCTCTGGATCACTGCATTGCCGCATCTCCGGCTGGTGGAGGCGTGGCGCGCACCGGAACTGGTTGCAGACGAAGCGTCTAAGGCGGAGGCCGTCGGCGAGTTTGAGGTATCCGAGGCATGGAGAGAGCGGCTCATCTCGCGCCTGCCGGTGTCCGATCCGGCGCTCGTCCGGGATCTCGCCCCGCTCTTCGACCGGTTCCTGGAGGGTCCGCCCCGGCCTGAGTCCGACGCGGCCGCCCTTTCGGTTCATCTCGAAACGCTGTTCCGCACGCGGGCCCAGGAACCCGTCGCGGCCTTCGCCTGGCTCGGCCTGATGGCGCTTGTGATGGAACGGCTGCGCGGTGCGCTTCTGCGCGCGGTCCTTTTTCCCGCCCGTCAGCCGGTGGAGGGCGCCTGATGTTTCGGCCGCGCCCCACCACGTGGTTCGAGTTGCTGACGAGCCGCGGGCAATTTGCCCGCACGATGCAGACGCTCGCGGCTCACGGTGTGGCGCAGCTGGAGGCCAGCCCTTACGACGGCTCCGAGCCGGTTCTGCCCCGGCTGGATGGTTTCTTCGCGGCCTTCAGGGAACTGGAAGCGCAGTATGGGCCGTATTGGCCCGATGCACGCGGCCACGCCGGGGCCATGCTGGAAAACCCGATCGAAGTCCTCGAGGAAACCCTTGAGAAGCTGTCCGGTTGGGCGGAACGCGCAGACCCGGTCGTTTCGGACCTGCGTGCCTGCGAGGCCCGGCTCGGGGAGCTTGAGCTGATCGGAAAGCTCGTCGAAGCGGTTCCTGCGGGCACGCCTCTCCACCACCTCACGGAAACGCAGGCGCGGCTTCTGGAACACGCGATCTACTTCCTGCAGGGGCCCGAGGTGGAACTCCCTGAGATCGAAGATGTTCTGTTCGATGTCTTCCCCTCCAGGGACGGCGCCTTCGTCATCGCCTTGGCGGGTCAGCCCGAAATGGCCGAGGTCGCGACACGGATGGCCGCGCTGCGGGCGACCCCGGTTCCGCTGCCGGACTTCCTTTCGACGGATGATACGGCGCACGCGCGCCAGGTGCGGGAGGAGATCGAGGAGGCCTGGGCGAGTTGCCGCAGGAACAGGGCGCGCCTCGACGCCCTGGCCGAGGAGATCGATCTGGCGGGGTTGCTGAACCGCGTCGCGGTGCTGGAGTGGCTACAGGCAAATTCCGGAGAGGTCGGCGCTACCCGCCACATGGTGAGGATCACGGGATGGACCCGGTCACCGGACGGCGTGGAAATTCGCCGAGCGCTGGACGAGGCGGGGATCGACTACGCGGTCACGCTCGGCGATCCCACGAGGGAAAACCCGCCGATGGTTCTGGACAACCCGCACTGGCTCAGGCCCTTCGAGTTCTTCCCCCGCCTCCTTGGCGTCCCGGCCAACCGCGACGTCGATCCCTCGGTGCTTACCGCCGTGGTCGCGCCGCTGCTTTTCGGGTTCATGTTCGGGGATGTCGGGCAGGGTGCGGTGCTGCTCGTCGCGGGGCTCGTGCTGTCGCGCCGGATGCCGATGCTGTTCCTGCTGGTTCCCGGCGGCGTGATGGCGATGGTCTTCGGGTTGATGTTCGGATCCGTCTTCAGCCTCGAACATGTCATCCCGGCTCTTTGGCTCCACCCCCTCGACGAACCGATCAGGGTGCTTGCGGCCGCTCTCGTCCTTGGTGCGGTGCTGCTGCTCGTCGGTGTCGTTCTCGATTTCACGCAAGCCTTCTGGCACCGGCGCACGGCGCGTTGGCTCGGTGAATCCGGAGGCGTGGTGCTGGCGTTCATCGGGCTTCTCGGCGCGTGGTTCGAGCCGGCCCTGGCCCTGGCGTTGCCTGTCGGCCTCGGCCTTACCGTCGTGGCCGCAGGCGGGGATGGCGGCTGGACGCCGGCCGCTGCCGCGAAGGCTGCGGCCGAATTCGTGGAGGCGCTGATGCGGCTCTTGGTGGCCGCGGTGTCCTTTTCCCGTGTCGGCGCCTTTGCGCTTGCCCATGCCGGATTGTCGGCCGCCATCGTGGGCGTGGCCGATGCAATCGGCGGGGTGGGCTTCTGGCTCGCGCTCTTAGTGGGGAACCTCCTGATCCTCGCACTGGAGGGCCTCGTCACCGGCATCCAGACGACGCGTCTGATCCTGTTCGAATTCTTCATCCGGTTTTTTCGGGCCGAAGGGCGCGAGTTCCGCCCGCTCTCGGCTCCCCGTTCACACTTCAGTGGAGAGAACACACCATGAAACGGTTTACCGCACCATTGATCGGCCTGATCGCGCTCGCCCTGCCTCTGGCGATCGCGCTGACGTACCTCTGGATCGACCCGGCCCTGGCCCAGACCGTGACGGAGGCCGAACCGGCGACGACGTCAGCCCACGCCGATCTGGCGATGATAGGCGCGGCGATCGCCGCCGGGCTCGCCTCTCTGGGCGCGGCATACGCGGTTGCGATGGTCGGCAGCGCGGCCGTCGGGGCGCTGACGGAGAAACCCGAACTGCTTGGGCGGCTGCTCATCCTCGTGGGGCTCGCGGAAGGGATCGCGATCTACGGGCTGATCGTGGCGGTCCTTATCCTGAACACGGTGTGAGGTCGGCGTCATGCCCGAGGTGATCTTCATCGGTGATGACGTGACGGCGGCGGGTTTCCGGCTTGCGGGCGTGCCAAGTTTCTCGCCCGATCCCGCAAGGCTCGAGGAAGTCATCGCGTCCGAAGGCGAGGATTGCTGCATGATCGTGATGACGGCGGAAATGCTGTCGCGCCTGCCCGAACCCGTGGCCCGCGGATTGCTCGAATCGAGCTACCCGCTGCTCGCGGTCGTGCCGGATGCTCGGGAAACGGTTGCCGTGCCCGACATCGAGGCGGAGGTGCGCAGGGCGCTCGGAATCGAGGTGTGAGATGGTGGATGCAAGGCAGGCGGAACGGGCACGGGCACTGATCGCACGGATAGAGGCGGCGACGCGGAAGGAACTGGATCGCCTGCGCGCCGAGGCGGAGGAAGAGGCGGCGTCGGCGGTCAGGACCGCGCACAGGCGGGCGCGGGAACGTGTTCACGAGGATATCGAGAACCTCCGCCGCAGGCGCGCCGACGCAGCGCGCCAGGAGACAGCGAGGCTCGACACGCTCCGCCGGCAACTGAGGCAACGCGAGGCCGGCGCTCTCATCGAGGACGGCGTGCCGGCGCTCGAGGCGGCCTTCACCGCGCTTTGGGCAGACGCCGAGGCACGAAAGGCATGGGTCGCCGCCGCGGTCCGTGCGGCGTCGGAACGCCTCGTATCCCGGGATTGGGTCATCGAACACCCGAAGGACTGGAGCGAAGCCGAGCGAAAGGCCGCGGCCGAAGAGGTGGTGGAACGGACCGGCAAGGCGCCGGACTTCGAAGTGGCCACGGACCTCGAGGCGGGGGTGCGCCTGTGCGCGGGGAACGCCTGTCTTGATGCCGGGATCGAGGCACTGATGGGCGATGCCAATGAGGCTGGAGCGGCGCTTCTGGCCGAAATCGAACGGGGTAGGGAGGGAACGCCATGAGCAAGGCGACCATCACCTCCGTCGCGGGTCCGGTTATCCGGGCAAGGCGGGACGGTCCCTTCAGCCTGGGCGAGGCGGTGCGGGTCGGCCGTGATGCGCTTCTCGGAGAGATCGTGCGCCTGTCCGGCGACGACCTGACGGCGCAGGTCTATGAGGACACGACCGGGCTCGCCCCCGGAGGCCCGGTGGAAGGCATGGGCGCGCCGCTGTCGGTGCAACTTGGGCCGCATCTGTTGGGGCACATCTTCGACGGGCTCCTGCGCCCGCTTCGTCCGGACGACGCCCCGGAGACCTACGAGATGGAGCCGCTGGTGAGCGCGGGTGATCGCGTTCGCGGAGGCCAGCGGCTCGCCAGGGTCGCAGGGCCCGCGAAGGAACAGTTCATCCTCGTGCCCGCCGATCTCAGGGAGGGCGAAGTCGTCAGCGTGGAGCAAGGAAGTTTCGCGAAGGAGGACATCATCGCCCGCATCGAGCTGCCCGACGGCGCCACGCGCGACATCGCGGTGACCCACGCCTGGCCCGTGCGCCGGCCGCGTCCGGTGGCGCGGCGGCTCCCGCCGGACACGATGATGGTCACCGGCCAACGGATCCTCGACAGCCTGTTCCCCGTGGCCCGTGGTGGGCGTGCGGCCATCCCGGGCGGCTTCGGAACGGGAAAGACGGTCCTGCAGGAGACACTGGCGAAGTGGTCCGACGCGGATGTGATCGTCTATGTCGGCTGCGGCGAGCGCGGCAACGAGATGGCCGAGGTCCTGCACGAGTTCCCGGAACTCGAAGACCCCCGGACCGGACGGCCTCTGATGGAGCGGACGGTGATCGTCGCCAACACCTCCAACATGCCGGTGGCCGCGCGGGAGGCGTCGATCTACACCGGGGTGACCGTCGGCGAGTATTTCCGCGACCAGGGGTTCAATGTGGCCCTGATGGCGGACTCCACCTCGCGCTGGGCGGAGGCGCTGCGCGAGGTGTCGGCGCGTCTGGGTGAACTGCCATCGGAAAGCGGTTATCCCGCCTACCTTTCCTCGCGCATGTCGGAGTTCTACGAACGGGCGGCCCGGGTAGAGACCCTGGGCGGCGCGGAAGGATCGCTGACCCTGATCGGGGCGGTGAGCCCGCCGGCGGGCGACTTCTCGGAGCCCGTCACGAGCCACACGAAGCGCTACGTCCGATCCTTCTGGGGGCTGGACCGGGGCCGGGCGCAAGCGCGCTTCTACCCGGCGATCCATCCCTTGCAGAGCTATTCCGAAGACGCCGATGGCCTCGCCGGATGGTGGACCGAACATGGCAATCCGAACTGGCGCCAGCAGCGCGCGCGGATCCTCGATCTGCTGGAGGCGCAGGCGGAGCTTGAACGGATGGCGCGCATCGTCGGACGGGACGCGATGCCTCAGGCGCAACAGCTGACGCTTCTTTGCGCGAGCCTCGTGGATGACGCCTTCCTGCGGCAATCGGCGTTCTCGGTGACGGACCGGACATGCTCGCCGGAAAAGCAGACGGCCATGCTCGGCGTCCTCATGCGCTTCTTCGACGTGGCGGAGGCGGCCGTGGCGCGCGGCGTTGAGGTCCAGTCGATCGCGGAGGTGCCCGTCTTCCGGCGGATTTCCCGGATGGGCGAGGAGATCCCGGCTGGCGATCCGGAAGCTTTCTCGGCGCTGACCGAGCAGATGGAGAATGCGATCGGAGACCTTGGACGGGAGGGCCGCGATGACGTTTGAACTCCGAACGAAGGGCGCGGTCACCTCGATCGAAGGCCCGCTGGTCTTCCTCAAGCGGGTCGTCAACGTCGGACTGGGCGAGGCGGTCGAGGTCGAGGGCGCCGACGGCAGCGTCCGGCTCGGGCGCATCGTTGCGCTGGACGAAGACCGCATCGTGATGGAGCTTCTCGAAAGCACAACGGGCCTCGGCATCGAGGACGTGACCGTCCGGTTTCGCGGCGAGCCGATGACGATGGCGCTGGGCCCCGGACTACTGGGCCGCGTATTCGACGGGGTGGGGCGACCGCGCGATGGGGGCGTTCCGGTGCCCGCAGTGGTGCGGCGTCGCGTCGATACCGGAACGATCAACCCCGCGACGCGCGGCCTGCCGCAGGATTTCATCGAGACCGGCGTTTCCTCCATCGATATCCTGAACAGCCTCGTTCGGGGCCAGAAGCTGCCGATCTTTTCCGCCGGCGGCCTGCCGCACGACCGGCTGGCCGCCGGCATCGCGCAGAATGCGCGGCTCAGGGGCGAGGACGAGGCGGGTTTCGCCGTCGTCTTCGCGGGGATCGGGGTGTCGCATGACGCGGCCGAGAACTTCCGCGCGGCGATGGAGGAGTCGGGCGCGCTCGAACATACGGCGATGTTCCTGAACCTAGCCTCCGAACCCTCGGCGCAGCGCCTGCTCACACCCCGGTACGCCTTGACGGCCGCCGAATACCTAGCCTTCGAGGAGGGCCGCCACGTTCTCGTCGTGCTCACCGACATGACGAACTATTGCGAGGCTCTGCGGGAGGTGTCGGCGAGCCACGGCGAAATCCCCTCGCGCAAGGGCTATCCGGGCTACATGTATTCCGACCTCGCCACGATCTACGAGCGCGCGGGGTGGATCAAGGGCGTCCCGGGCACGCTGACGCAGCTGCCGATCCTGACCATGCCCGCCGATGACATCAGCCACCCGATCCCCGATCTCACCGGCTACATCACGGAGGGCCAGGTCGTCCTTGACCGCACGCTGGAGCACAAGGGCATCTACCCGCCGGTGAATGTGCTTCCGTCGCTGTCGCGGCTCATCGACCAGGGGATAGGCGAGGGCTACACGCACAAGGACCACCCCGCTTTGGCGCAGCAGCTTTTTTCGACCTACGCCCGCGCGACACGGGTGCGCATCCTTTCAAGCGTCGTCGGCCGCGACGGTCTGACAGATGTCGATCGGCTGTATCTCGACTTCGGCGACCGGTTCGAGGCGGAATTCGTCCACCAGAAGGAAATGCGCCCGTTCGAGGAAAGCTTCGCCCTGGGATGGAAGATCCTCGCCATGCTGCCGACCGTCGAATTGTCGAGGCTTTCGGATGCGCAGATCGCCCGCCACATCAAGCCCGTGTCCGAGAAGCAGGCAGAGCCGGGCGATGGCTGAGATAATCCCCACCCGCGGCGCGGCGCTCGCGTTGGCCGAGGACAAGCGCTTTCTCGAGAACGGTTACGAGTTCCTCGACGAGAAGCGGATGCTGCTTGCGGCGACGCTGCTGAAGGAACTCGAAAACTGGCGGGCGTCGCGCCGATCCTATGACGAGGCGATGACCGAGGCGGTGGCAAGGCTGAAGGGCGCGATCGGGCGGCACGGTCTGGAAAGCCTGAGCCTCTATCCTTCCTCCGCCGGGCAGGCGACGGGCCTTCAGTTCCGGACCCGGAATTTCCTTGGACTCGGCCTTCTCGAAGTCCCCGATGCCGGCTGGAAGACACCGGGACCGTTCGAGGCGCTGGATGCTTCCGAGGTGGCCGAGGACTGCCGGCGCGCCTTTGGCGAGCTGGTGCCGCTCGCTGTGCGGATCGCGGTTCACGCCCAGAACATACGCCGTCTCATTCGCGAATACCGGGCCACCGAAAGGCGGGCCCGCGCTCTGGAAAACGTGATCCTGCCGGAAACGGAACAGAACCTCGCAGCGGTCACCGAGGCCCTCGACGAAAGCGATCAGGAGGAGGCGCTGCGCATCCGGAACGCGCGGCGCTAGCGTCAATTGCCGGGGGCGATCGGCGCAAGGACTGTTCCCATCCAACCCTGTAAATGGGGTCGCGCCTTCGCGTCCCCTTCGCAGAGAAGGTTTCCCGTGAAAGCGTCGGATCTTTTGCGCGTTTCAAGGTCAGGATGCGCAGGAATCCCTTGGATTTCCTCGCCTTGATCCCCGTGCGGCCCCCCAAAAGTCGCAAGTGTGCTAATTTTTTGTTTGCTCTTGAGGGCAAGAGGTGGTGACATTCGCATGAGGGGGAATGCCAGCAATGCAGCAAGCCCGAACGGTGCACACAGCCATGGACGAGGCAGACCAGCTTCGCGCAGGCATGTATCGTTTGCTGGCCCGGTTGTTCGCGAGAGCACCCGACAGTGCGTTCCTCAGTTCGCTTGCCGCTCTTGCCGGGGACGAGACCGAGATGGGGCAGGCGATTTCCGCCCTGGCCGCGGCTGCGCGCGAGACGACGCCGGAGGCCGCGAGCGATGAATACCAGCTTCTGTTCGTCGGGATCAGCCGGGGGCTTCTGCTGCCCTATGGTTCCTACTACCTGACGGGTTTCCTTCATGAAAAGCCGTTGGCCCGGCTCCGGACCGACATGGAACCTCTCGGGATCGCCCGCAACCCCGAGGTGAAGGAACCCGAAGATCACATCGCGGCTCTGATGGAAATGATGGCCGGTCTGATCGACGGCAGCTTCGGTGCGCCACAGCCGCTGTCCGTCCAGTCAGAATTCTTTGCCCAGCACGTCGGAAGCTGGGCGCCGCATTTCTTTGCCGATCTCGAGGAGTTGCCTCAGGCCCGACTGTATGCGCCCGCAGGACGCATCGGGCGGCTGTTCATGGCGATCGAGGCTGCCGCCTTCGAGATGTGACGAAGCGCATACCCCGTGGCCAGGCGAAGACGCCCGGCCTGCCGCGGGTGTCCAACGGGGCGTCATAGGGAGGAGACTTCGATGGAGGACAAGACCGAAGGGGTCCGCACGGACCGGCGCGGTTTCCTGAAGTTCGCCGGTGTCAGCACCATCGCCGGAGGGGCCGCGTTGGCCACCGGCGCGGTGCCCGAGGCCGCCGAGGCGGCCATATCCCAGCCGGGAGAGAGCTACCGGGAAACCGCCCACGTGAGGGCCTACTACGAGAGTGCCCGCTTCTGAGCGGACACTCCTGAACGCCGCCTTCGGGCAACACATTCACAACGGAGAGTAAGATGCTCAGGAAGAAGACAAATGGGGTTGCGAGAGGCCCCCGGCTGTCCTCGGCCGGTGCAGAGCTCGGTACCGTGGCGGTCGACCGCCGCACATTCTTGAAGCGCTCGGGGCTCGCCTTTGGCGGTGCCACTGCCATGACTGCCCTGCCGGGCGGCATGGTCCAGCGCGCCGAAGCTCAGACCGCTGAAGCCACTGCCGGTTCTGTGGAAACCAGGATGACGGTCTGCACGCATTGTTCGGTGGGATGTTCGGTGATTGCCGAACTGGACCACGGCGTGTGGACGCGGCAGGGCGTGGGGTTCGATTCTCCGTTCAGCCTGGGCGGGCACTGCGCGAAAGGCGCGTCCGTCCGAGAACATGCCCACGGCGATCGCCGCCTGAAGCATCCGATGAAGCTTGTCGGCGGCAAGTGGCAGCAGGTTTCCTGGGAAGAGGCGATCAACGAGATCGGCGACAAGATGCTCGAAGTGCGTGAGACTTCGGGCCCGGATTCCGTCTACTGGCTCGGATCGGCCAAGCATTCGAACGAGCAGGCCTACCTGCTTCGCAAGTTCGCCGCCTACTGGGGCACGAACAACATCGACCACCAGGCGCGCATCTGCCATTCGACCACGGTCGCAGGTGTTGCGAACACCTGGGGCTACGGCGCGATGACGAACTCCTACAACGACATCCACAATTCCCGGTCGATCATCCTCTTCGGATCGAACCCGGCCGAGGCGCATCCGGTGTCGTTGCTGCATCTCCTGAAGGCGAAGGAGGAGAACAACGCACCCCTCATCGTGTGCGATCCGCGCTTCACGCGGACAGCGGCCCATGCGGACGAATTCGTCCGCTTCCGCCCGGGAACGGACGTGGCGCTCGTCTGGGGCATCCTCTGGCATATCTTCGAGAACGGCTGGGAGGACAAGGAATACATCCGCCGCCGCGTCTGGGGGATGGACCAGATCCGTCTCGAGGTCGCCAAGTGGACGCCCGACGAGGTCGAGCGCGTGACCGGTGTTCCGGGGTCGCAGCTTGAACGCGTCGCGCAGACGCTGGCCAACAACCGCCCCGGCACGCTGATCTGGTGCATGGGCGGCACACAGCACACGAACGGCTCGTCCAACACCCGCGCCTATTCGATCCTTCAGCTCGCCCTTGGCAACATCGGCACGTCTGGCGGTGGCGCAAACATCTTCCGCGGTCACGACAACGTGCAGGGCGCGACCGACCTCGGCGTTCTCGCCGACACGCTGCCGGGCTACTTCGGCCTGACAGCGGGCGCCTACGCGCATTGGGCGCGGGTCTGGGAAGAGGATCTCGACTGGCTCAAGGGCCGTTTCGCCACGATGACTGGCAAGGACGGCAAGCCGAAGGCCATGATGAACGAGACCGGCATCCCGGTGTCGCGCTGGATCGATGGCGTCCTCGAGGCGAAAGAGAACCTCGAGCAGCCCGACAACACCAAGGTGATGGTGATGTGGGGCCATGCGCCGAACTCGCAGACCCGCCTGCCTGAGATGCGCAAGGCCATGGGAATGCTCGACCTTCTGGTCGTCATCGACCCCTATCCGACGATGACCGCGGTGCTGCAGGACCGTCAGGACGGCGTCTTCCTGCTGCCGGCCTCCACGCAGTTCGAGACCTACGGCTCCGTGACCGCCTCGAACCGTTCGATCCAGTGGCGCGAGAAGGTGATCGATCCGCTCTTCGAATCGAAGGTGGACCACGAGATCATCTATCTGTTCGCGCAGAAGTTCGGCTTCGCGGACCGGATGTTCCGCAACATCAAGGTCAACGGTGCCGAGCCCGACGTCGAGGACATCACCCGCGAGTGGAACCGCGGCATGTGGACGATCGGCATGACCGGGCAGTCGCCCGAGCGGCTGAAGTCGCACATGAAGTATCAGCACACCTTCGACAGGACGACCCTCAGGGCCCTCGGCGGTCCGCATGACGGCGAGTTCTACGGTCTCCCCTGGCCGTGCTGGGGCACGCCGGAGATGAAGCATACGGGGTCCGCCGTGCTCTACGACACGTCGATCCCGGTGGCGAAGGGTGGCATGGGCTTCCGCGCGCGCTTCGGGGTCGAACGCGACGGCGACAACCTCCTTGCAGAGGACAGTTGGCCCGTTGGGTCCGAGATCGAGGACGGTTATCCCGAGTTCACCTACGGGATGCTGCGAGGCCTCGGCTGGGACAAGGACCTGACCGAAGACGAAATGGCCGCGATCAGGATGGTGGCCGGCTCCGACGATCAGGAGGCGCTTGATGGCGTGAACTGGAAGATCGACCTCTCGGGCGGTATCCAGCGCGTCGCGATCATGCACGGCTGCGCGCCCTACGGCAACGCGAAGGCCCGCGCCGTCGTCTGGACCTTCCCGGACCCGGTTCCGCTCCACCGCGAGCCGCTCTACGCGCCCGACCGCCAGCTCGTCGCCGATTACCCGACGATCGCCGACATGACGTTCTGGCGCCTTCCAACGGCCTTCGAGTCGATCCAGAAGACCGATTATTCCAAGGACTTCCCGCTGGTCATGACCTCGGGGCGTCTCGTGGAATACGAGGGCGGCGGCGACGAGACACGGTCGAACCCGTGGCTTGCCGAGCTTCAGCAGGAGATGTTCGTCGAAATCAATGCCTTCGACGCCAACAACCTCGGCATCAAGGATCACGACATGGTCTGGCTTCACAGCCCGTCGGGCGCCAAGATCAAGGTCGCGGCGATGGTGACCGAGCGCGTGGGTCGCGGCGTGGTCTTCACGCCGTTCCACTTCGGCGGCCAGTTCCAGGGCGAGGACCTGAGGGACAGGTATCCCGAGGGTGCGGACCCGATCGTGCTGGGCGAGGCCTGCAACACTGCACAGACCTATGGCTACGACATGGTCACGCAGATGCAGGAAACGAAGAGTACGCTCTGCCGGATCGAGCGGGCATAAGGGAGGAACGACATCATGGCACGTATGAAATTCCTCTGTGACGCCGAACGCTGCATCGAATGCAACGCCTGCGTCACCGCCTGCAAGAACGAGAACGAGGTTCCCTGGGGGATCAACCGTCGTCGGGTGGTCACCATCAACGACGGCAAGCCCGGGGAACGGTCGATCTCGGTCGCCTGCATGCACTGCTCGGACGCGCCCTGCATGGCGGTCTGCCCGGTCGACTGCTTCTACCAGACCGGGGAAGGCGTCGTGCTGCACAGCAAGGACCTGTGCATCGGTTGCGGCTACTGCTTCTACGCCTGCCCATTCGGCGCGCCGCAGTATCCTCAGGCGTCGAGCTTCGGTTCGCGCGGCAAGATGGACAAGTGCACCTTCTGTGCTGGCGGCCCGGAGGCCGATGGTTCGCTCGAAGAGTTCCAGAAGTACGGGCGCAACCGTCTGTCCGAAGGCAAGCTGCCGATCTGCGCGGAAATGTGCTCGACCAAGGCGCTCCTCGCGGGCGACGGCGACACGGTCTCGACGATCTACCGCGAACGCATCGTGGCGCGCGGCTTCGGGGCCGGAGCCTGGGGCTGGGGCACTGCCTACCAGGCGAAGGACCCGAGCGGCGGCTGAGCCGCCGGCGGAACCTCGACGGGAAGGCCGGGGCGCAATCTGCGCCCCGGCTACTCCGGGCACAGTGTCCGGAACCCACGCCTTACCTGTTTGGGGAGTGAATTGATGCCCAGTCCGAGAATTCTGTCCGTGCGGTCGCTTTGGGCCGCTGCCCGGCGGATCCCGGTCCTTCTTGCGGTCCTTGGCCTTCTGGCCTTGTCCCTGCCGGGGGCAGCGCAGGCCCAAAGCTCCGTGCGTCCGCCCGAATCCGCGACGACATCCGAGGTGCCGCTTGGCCCTGATTTCCGGGGTGGCGTCCTGGGGAACCGGTCCGATGGGGAGATCTGGCATGACATCCGCCTCGGTGCGGAGGGTACGGCCACGATCCCCGATCCCAACGCGGCGACGCTGATCCAGTCCCAGGGCGAGGACTGGCGGCTTCTGCGCCTGCAATGGGTCATACCCTACGGCGGTCAGGTGCTTCTGGCAGTGCTGGGCATTCTCGCCGTCTTCTTCGTCGTGCGGGGGAGGATCAAGATCAAGGGAGGCCGCTCCGGCCGGGTCATACCCCGATTTTCCCTGGTTGAGAGGGTGGTGCACTGGTTCACCGCGATCCTCTTCGTCCTGCTTGGCGTGAGCGGCCTGATCATCCTCTTCGGTCGGCCGCTTCTGATTCCGGTCATCGGTGCCGATGCCTTCGCCCTTCTGGCCAGCGCCTCGATGCAGGGCCACAACCTTTTCGGGCCGCTCTTCATCCTGTCTATCGTCGCGCTCTTCGTCACCTTCGTGCGGGGCAACGGCTATCGCTGGGTCGATCTGAAATGGGCGTTCAAGGGCGGCGGGCTGCTGGGCGGACACGCGAGCTCCGGGCGCTACAATTTCGGCGAGAAATCGTGGTTTTGGTGGGCTACGCTCTGCGGGATCGCACTTTCGGTTTCCGGGATACTGATGCTCTTTCCCAACCACCTGCCGGTCTTCGCCGAACAGGTGGATCCCTCCGTACCGCCCGAACGCGCGCTCTTGCAGATAGCCACCGTGGTCCATGCGGTCGCGGCGCTGGCCTTCATTGCCTTCGGCATGGGCCACATCTACCTCGGCACGATCGGGATGGAGGGCGCGCTTGAAGGCATGACGCGCGGCACGGTCGACGAGAACTGGGCCAAGGAACACCACGACCTTTGGTATGAAGACCACCTCGCTGCGGCGAGCACCGACAGCGTCCGCGCCGAGGTCAAGGCCGCGGCCGGCGACGTCTAGGAGGATGGGCATGACGTTTCTGGAACTGACCGAAGGGCCTCTGTGGTACATCGCCGCAACCGTCTTCGTTGCCGGCGTGGCCTGGCGCCTGATCGGCATCCTGCGGCTGGGTCGTCCCGTCGACCGCAGCGTGGCGCGCGGTTCGGGCGTGGGCGGGGCGCTGAAGGCGATCGCGCTCCATTCGGTGCCGCATGGCGGCAACCTCAAGCGCACAGTCTACCACTTCCTGACGGGCTACGCCTTTCACGTGGGCCTCTTCGTGCTTCTCTTCTTCGCGGCGCCGCATATCGCCTTCATCGAGGAGCGCATCCTTGGCGTCGGCTGGACGCCGCTGCCGCGCTGGGGCTTCATCCTCGCGGCGGAGGCGGCATTTGCCGGGCTCATCCTGATGTGGGTCCGCCGGATGACCGACCCGGTGATGCGCCGGCTGTCGGATGCCGACGACCACGTGGCCACCTGGCTCACCTTCGTCGTCATGTTGACCGGCTGCCTCGCGCTGCAGGAGGCGCATGACGGACTGCGCGCGCTCCACATGCTCGCCGTCGAGGCGCTCTTGATCTACTTCCCGTTCAGCCGCCTGATGCACGCCTTCACCTTCGCCTTCAGCCGCTCTTACACCGGCGCAACCTACGGACGCAGGGGGGTGACGCCATGAGCGACGCCGTGACCGACACCGCAAACGCAGAGAAGCGACAGGTCAATACGCAGGGGGCGATCGACAAGTTCCTCGCCCTGACCGGCAGCCATGTCGCGTCCTACCTCGACGCCTGCATCCATTGCGGCCAGTGCAGCCAGGCCTGCCATTTCCACGAAGTCACGCGGGACCCGAAATACACGCCCGCGCTGAAGCTTCAGCCCATCACCCGGGTCTACAAGCGCCACAAGGCACCCTTGTCCGGGATCAAGCGGATGCTCGGGCTCGTGCCGCCCGAACTGACCGCGGACTACCTCATCGAACAGCAGGAGATCCTGTTCGACAGCTGCACCATGTGCGGCCGCTGCACCGAGGTCTGTCCGATGGGCATCGACATCGCCTCGATCGTGGCGCTTTCGCGCCAGGCCATGGTGGCCGCGGGCCTCGGGCCGGCCGACCTGATGCAGGCGGCCGACAACGCGCGCGACAAGGGGAGCCCCCTTGGCATGACTTCGGAGGTTCTTGCCGACCGGATCGAGTGGCTTGCCGACGATAACGAGATCGATATCCCGCTCGACCGCGACAAGGCCGAGGTTCTCATCACCGTCTCGTCCATCGAGATGATGAAATACCCGGATTCGATTGTCGCCATGGCGCGGCTCCTGAACCACGCCGGCGTCGACTGGACGATCTCGTCAAAGGGTTACGAGGCGACGAATTTCGGCGTGCTCTCGGGCAAGAGCGACGTGGCGAAGGTGATGGTCGAGCGGCTTGCCGAAGCTGCCGAGGCGGTCGGGGCCAAGACGCTCGTCATCCCCGAATGCGGCCACGCCTACGGTGCGATGCGCTGGAGCGGGGCGAATATCCTCGGCCGGCCCTTGCCCTTCGAGGTGACGCATATCACCGAGTTCCTCGCGGACCTCATCCGGGCCGGCAAGCTCAAGCTCAAGAAATCCGATGTCGCGATGACGTATCACGACCCCTGCCAGGTGTCTCGCCGGGGCGGCGCGACGCAGGCCGCGCGCGACATAATCGGCGCTTTCGCGACCGACTTCCGCGAGATGTCACCGACAGGTAACCATAACTGGTGCTGCGGCGGGGGCGGTGGCGTGCAGGCTATGGCCAGCGCCTCGGAATTGCGCCATGAAGTGTTTCGGATCAAGATGGACCAGGTGGCGGCGACAGGGGCCGATGGTCTCGTCTCGGCCTGTGCCAACTGTCGGTTGACGATGGACGAAAGCCGCCAGGCGCTCGGTTGGGAGCACGAGGTCCAGAGCCTCGTCGAAGTGCTGGCCGACCAGATTGACGAATAGGGCGCAGCGGCGCCGGACAAAAAAAGGAGCAGGATTGATGAGCGAAGAAGCCTTCAACATGTCGATGCGCAAGTTTCTCAAGCAGGTCGGCGTGACCTCGCAGCAGCAGATCGAGGAACTGGTGCGGGGCGGCAAGGCTGGCGGCGGCAAGCTCAAGGTGAAGATGGTGCTCACGGCCGAGGGCGCGCCGCTGGATCATGTCGTCGAGGGAGAGATCGAACTGCCCTGACTGACGTGCTGCCTCCGCCGGAGCTTCCGCCGCTACTCACCGGCCATCCCGTGACCGATGGGTATGATCCTTCGCGCGTGGCGTTGGAAGGGGGGAGGGCGGGTCATTTCGGCGCGGGGATTCTCTGCTGGTCGGACGAGACGGCGGTGGCCGCTGCCGCGCTGGTGCTGGAACCCGAGGTTCCTCTCAGGGTGGCGGCGCAGATGGCGCCCCTGATGCTTGTCGCGATCGGGGACGCGCTTGGTGCGATCGGACCGCCCAATTTTTCCTACGGGGTGCGCTGGCCCTTGACGGTCCTTGCCAACGGCGGCGTCGCGGGGGAGGTGACGCTTGCCCGTCCCGAGGGCGCGCGGGCGGAAGAGGTGCCCGCCCACATCGTCGTGGGTTTCCGTATCGCGCTCACTCTGCCCGACGATCTGCCTGGCGAGCCGGGCGAAGTGGCGCATCTGACGGCCCTGCACGAGGAAGGCTGCGGCGATATCGACCGCAGCGCCTTGATCGGTGCCGTCGCGCGGCATTTCCTCTCCTGGCTCGACGCCTGGCACCATGAGGGCTTCACGCCCGTCGCAAGGGTTCTGACGTCGCGACTGGAGCCCGAAGCCTCGGTCGAGGGCGCCCGCCTTGTGCGGATCGACGACACAGGCAGCGCGATCGCCGTAGAGGGGCAGGGCGAGCGCGGCATCCCTCTCACCAAGGCATTGGGAATCCGGACATGACAGACGCGGCGGTCATCTGGAAATCGGCGGGGCTGCACCTGACCCGGCGGCTGCAGAACGGATGGCTTGAAGTCAGCCCGGAGCTGTTGCGGGCCTACTATACCCGGCCCGAGATCCATCCCGTGGCCGAGAGCTGCGCGGCGGAGATCGCTCTGTTCGAACGGCTGATGGCCGAGCCCGCCGCGCCCGTGACCGAAGCGGACCTTTCCGCCATCGCCGACCGCGATACGGCGGCGAACTACGCGGTCGTGCTGCGCTTCCGAGACCACCTGATCGCTCACGGCTCGGTCGAGGCGGGTTATCGCGCGCTGTTCGAGCCGGGCGCGCCGGCCGTGCCTCCGATGTTTATCGATCAGCTCGTTCACCTGATCATGTCCAATCTACTGCGTGGAGAGACGGACGCTTTCCTGGCACGTGCCGCGGAGCTGTTCTTCCGCGACCAGGTCGCGACCACGTCGGACGAGCAGTTGCTGCTCGCCGACGCGGAGGTGGTCGATACAAGGGCGCAGTCGGGGGCGCTGGTGCCCGCCGGTGCGGAGCCGCCGCGCGAGGTGGAACTCGACATCCTTACGCCGCGCACGGCGTCGGGCTACTGGGACCGCGCCGACCGGTTCGACTTCGCGCTGGATTTCCGTTTCGCCGAGCCCGGCCAGGATGCCTTCGCCCGGCTGATCGAGCGTTGGCTTCTGCATTTCCTCGACCTCACCGTGCGCGTCCAGCCGCTGCAATCGGTCCAGAACCAGAGCTGGCCGTGGCACGTGGGGCTCGACGCGGAGGCGACGCGTATTCTCAACGCGCTCTACCGAGGCGAGGAACTGCCGGCGGAGGGGCAGGGACGCATCGCGGCGCTATTCCGGATGGAGGTCGCCGAACCCGATCGGCTGATCGAACGGATGCGCGGCAAGCCGGTTTTTCTCGGCCTCGCCCTCGATGCCGGCAACCGGCTGAGGATGAAGCCGCAGAACCTTCTGGTGAACCTGCCGCTTCTGCCTGTCAGGCAGTGAGCGACGGAGGCGGCAAGGAACCCCCGTCGCTTGGACAGGCAACCTATTCGTCGCCGAGGAAATCGTCGATCGACAGCCCCTTCTTCTCGGCGTTGAGGTAGTCGTCGGTCGTCCGCGTCCGGCGCGGATGGGCGATGGCGAAGGGGTCGGTTCCGCCTCTCGACAGCTCCGCCAGCCGGCAGGCGTCGCACATGCGCAGCAGCCTGGCACTGTCCTCGGTGGCGAACATCCGGTGCTTTCCCGCCAGCGTGCGTTCCACCGCCCGGAGCATCCCGCCCGCCGCGAACGGCTTGCCGCAGGAGATGCAGAGCGCGGGTTCGTCCTCGTTCAGCGTCACGGGCTGCATGACGGAGGGCGCGAGGTTGTATCTCGGCTGAAGCGAGATCGCGTCTTCCGGGCATGTGTTGGCGCAAAGCCCGCACTGCACGCAGGCAGCCTCGACGAACCGCAGCTGCGGCTTGTCGGGCGCGTCGCGCAGCGCGTCGACGGGGCAGGCGGTGACGCAGGCGAGGCACAGAGTGCAGGCATCGGTGTCGACCACGACAGCGCCGTAGGGTGCCGTTGCCGGAAGATCGAACTGATCCGAAGCCGGCTTTCCCGCCTCGGCCAGCGCAGCCAATGCACCGCGGGCGACTTCGCGCTTGCCGCCGAGAGGGGCCGGAGCGCCATGGGTGATCTCGGGCAGGTTGGTCAGGGAGTGAATGCGGGCCTCGACCGCGTCGGGATCACTCTCCATCACCGTCACGACGCGCCCGCCTTGAAGCCCGAAGCCCGCAAGCAGCGCCTCCATCAGGTCGACCTCCGCTTCCAGCGCGGCGAATTCCCCGGCCTTGGCCGGGTCGGCCAGCACGACCACCTGCCGGAACCCGGCAGCGAGCGCGGCCGCGACAAGATCGTGGCCCATTCCGCTGGCCGAGTGCAGTTCCCAGGGAATGACGCGGGCGGGGAGTCCGCGGCCATGACGCGCCATCGCGCCGATAAGCGGAGTGCCGTGGCTCGCGTCATGCAGTAGCAGAACCGGGGCAGCGCCGCCCGCGGCGAGGTAGCTGCGCGCCAGCGTCTGGATCCGTCCGATCTGGTCGGAGCGGTTCGGATAGGCGTAGGAGATTGCTCCCGTCGGGCAATGGGCCGCGCAGTTGCCGCAGCCGCCGCAGATGCCGGGGTCGACGTGAACGCCATCGCCGTCCGGGGTGATCGCCCCGGCGGGGCAATGGTCGAGGCAGTTGGTGCAGCCGGTGATGCGTGACCGTTCATGGGCGCAGATTCCGGCATCGTAGGTGACGTAGATCGGCTTCTCGAAAGTGCCCACGAAATCAGACGCGTCGAGGATTGCCTCCAGGACGGCTGCAGGGCTGCCCGGATCGGCGCGGAAATAGCCGTCGCGTCCTTCGGGCCTCGGGAAGAGCGAGGCGTCACCCGTCATGTCGAAGATCACGCTGCACTGTGTCTTCGCGCCGTTCCGGGCCATCGTGAATTCCGCTGTGCCCCGCGAAGAGGGTAGAAGCGCGGCGTAGCCGTCAACAGTCAGTTCGAACCCGCCGAGCGAACCCTGGGCCTTGCTCACCCGGCCGGCGAAGATCGGGAAATCGAGCACGGGCGGCAGCATCAGGTCGGCCGGATCGGTCAGGAGCAGCGTGACGGAAAGCGTCCGGTTCAGCTTCGCGGCCGCTTCGTAGGCGGCCTGGCCTTGCCCCATCACGAGGCACAGCCCGTCGCTCTCGATCGTGCGCAGCCGCGCGGGTGTGACCGGGGCAAGCGCAGCCTCGATGAGCGCGACCATCTTCGGCACCGGCGACGCGCGGTCGCCGCTCCACCCGGCCGTTTCGCGGATGTTCACGAAGCGAGGGCCTTCGCGCCCGGCCTCCCCGGCGACTTCCGCGAAAAGCGGGCTCTCCTGCGTGCAGGCCACGCAGATCGGGGCGTCGTCCTGAAGCGCGGCCTCGAACTTCGCCAGTTCGGCGCGGCACAGATGCCGGTGAAACGAGGCTTCGCGCCCCCCGACCTTGCCCAGGGCCTTCCCGAGCCCGTCCGGCGCGACCTCCATCGAGCCTTCGCAACTGCACAGAAAAAGCCGTGTCTCCTCCCGGGCCATATCTTCTCCCTTGTTGTCTTGTGACATGACCTTATTCTTTGCCACGGAGGAGGCAACCTTGTTTACCCGACACCGGCAAAAGGAGCTTCGGCCACGTGGCTCGTGAGATGACCATAATGCTTGGCGTGATGGCGGAGCGGCGCAAGTCCGTTTCGCGTTGGGCCAAGGACTACTGGATCCCGGTTGGCGTGATGCTGGCGCCCGCCGATCTGGAGCCGGGAGACGTGCTGTTTTCGGACGACCGGGTCACGCGCTACTACATGGGGCGGTTCGACCTCACCTGCTACGCCGCCGACACCGAGGCCTATATCGAGAATTTCGACAGCGGCGCGCCCGCTCTCTATGTCGTTCTGCGCCGCGACACGGAGGGCACGCACCCGCTGGACTGGTTCGTGCACATGGTCACCGCGTCACCGCACGAGGCTCAGGACTGCGAGGTGGGAAGCGACGATCTCATCGAGCGGATACAGATGCCGCCCGAGATCGAACAGGCGATGCTGGATTTCCTCGACGCCTACCACGTCGAGCGGAAATTCGTGAAACGCCGGCGCGACAAGATCGATGTCGAGGAACAGAAATTCGGCAAGCAGCCGATCTTCCTGCAACGCAATCGCCGGAGCGGCGGAGGATTGGATGGCTGAAAGGGACGAAGACGGCTTCGTCGCCCGCTGGTCGCGGCGGAAGCGGCAGGTCGAGGCGGAGGAGGATGTCAGCGCGCCCGATCCCGAGGTCCTGGAGGCCGAGGAATCGGCGCGGCTGGCAGAGGAAGAGGCCAACAGGCTGGCAGCCGAGGCCATCGATCTGGATGCGCTGAAATATGGCGACGATTTCTCGATCTTTCTCAAGCGTGGCGTGCCGGATCTGCTTCGACGCAGGGCCTTGCGGAAGTTCTTCGCCTCGGACCCGATTCTGGCCAATCTCGACGGGTTGAACGACTACGACGAAGATTACACGGACCCCGCCCGCAAGGTGTACAAATCGAGCTGGGACGTCGTTCGCGGATACATGACCGAGGCCGATGAGACCGTGCGGAGCGTGAGCGCGCCGCAGGAAGACGCGATAAAGGCGCCTGCCGCTTCGGAGGAGGAGCCGCGCGCAACCGAGGAGGAGCCGGCGGAAGCTCCGGCCTGGGACGAGGAAGGATCAGACGCGGGGGAAGAGCCAGATACGACGGTGCAGCCGGAGGCGCCGCGCCGCGTGTCCCTTCGCCGCAGGCTCGAAGGTTAAGGGGAGGTTTCTTGGCTATCGAAGCGGAAAAGGTGCTGGCGCAGTTGCGCCGCGTGAAGGGTCCCGAACTGACCGGCAATATCGTCGATCTCGGACTGGTTTCGGATCTGTTGGTCGAGGGCGACAAGGTCACGTTTTCGGTGACCGTCCCGGCCCAGCTCGCCAAGCAGCTTGAGCCCTTGCGTGCGGCCGCAGAGAAGGCGGCGCTGTCCGCGGAGGGTGTGGGCAGGGCCATCGTCACCCTGACGGCGGCGAGTGCTGCGCCCGACCGGCAAGAGCCAGTCCGGCCGGCACCCAAGGCCGCGCAGGCCGGGGACGTGCCGCCGCCGATGCTGCGGCAGGCGCGCCCCCAGACTCCGCCGCCGGGCACCAAGGCCCCGGTGCCGGGGATCGGCGCCATCATCGCTGTCGCCTCGGGCAAGGGCGGCGTCGGGAAATCCACCACTTCGGTCAACATTGCGCTGGCTCTTCAGGCAAACGGGCTGAAGGTCGGCATTCTCGACGCGGACATCTACGGCCCCTCGATGCCTCGGCTCCTGCATGTTTCGGGCCGGCCCGAGGCGGGGGAGGGCGGGGTGATCGAGCCGCTCGAGGCCTACGGGCTCAAGGTCATGTCGATGGGTTTCCTCGTCGACGAGGAAGACCCGATGATCTGGCGCGGCCCGATGGTGATGCAGGCACTGACTCAGATGCTGCGCGAAGTGAACTGGGGAGAGCTTGACGTACTCATTGTCGACATGCCTCCGGGTACGGGCGACGCCCAGCTGACGATGGCGCAGAGCGTGCCCCTGGCCGGCGCTATCATCGTCTCGACGCCGCAGGACCTCGCGCTGATCGACGCCCGCAAGGGGCTGAACATGTTCCGCAAGGTCAACGTGCCGATCCTCGGGCTGGTGGAGAACATGTCCACCTTCATCTGCCCCGACTGCGGCGGCCGTCACGACATCTTCGGCCACGGCGGCGCGCGGGCCGAGGCCGCCCGCATCGGCGCGCCGTTCCTCGGCGAGGTGCCATTGGAGATGACGATCCGCAGCCATTCCGACAGCGGCACGCCGATCGTGATCGCCGATCCCGACGGGCCGCAGGCTGCGATCTATCGCGAGATCGCGCAGAAGGTCTGGCAGCGGCTGGGGGAAGAACGGCGGATGGCGGGGAACTGAGCTGTCGGCGGCAGTGCCGGGCGCCTTCGGTCCTGCAGGGCCCCCCTCCTGCATGAAAGCGGTTGCAGAACCGCTGGCAGCCTTGTCTCATGTGCCGCATGAAGCGCGTGGCCGTCGGCTCTGCGTATGGCTCGGAGAGTGGCGCAAGGATCGATGACAGTCACATTGAAGGACGTTGCGAAGCGGGCCGGGGTCTCCCGTTCGGCGGTTTCGCGGACCTTCACCGAAGGCGCCTCCGTGTCCGAAAAGACCCGGCGCAAGGTGGAGCAGGCCGCCGCCGAACTTGGCTACAGCCCGAGCGTTCTGGCCTCCAGCCTGACGACGGGGCGGACGAAGCTGATCGGGCTCGTTTCGAACAACTTCCACAACCCGGTATTCCTCGAAGTCTTCGACCGCTTCACGAAGGGCCTGCAGGAGCGCGGGCTCAGGCCGCTTCTCGTCAACCTCTCGGACGAAACTGATCCCGCGGCCTCGGTCCGGCTCCTGCGGCAGTATTCGGTCGACGCCGTGATCGTCGCTTCCTCGACTCTTCCGCCGAGCTTCTCGCGGGCCTTCCGCGAGGCGCGGGTGCCGGTGGTGCATTCCTTCGGCCGGCCGACGGGGCAGGCGGAGGTGCATGTGGTGGGGATCGACAACGTCGAGGCGGGGCGCCTTGCCGCACGGACGCTGGTGGCGCGGGGATATCGTCGGCTCGCGTTCCTGGGCGGGCCGGAGGCGGCGACCTCGACGCAGGATCGCCTCACCGGTTTCCGCGAGGAATTGGCGCGCCATCCCGGGGCCGCGGCGACCGCGAGCTTCGCCACCGCCTATTCCTTCGAGGCGGGAAGGGCGGAAATGCGGCGGCTCCTGTCCGAGGGGCCGCCGGCCGAAGCCTATTTCTGCGGCGACGACGTGCTGTCGATCGGCGCGCTCTCGGCCCTGAGGGACGCCGGACTCGACGTGCCGGGAGACGTCGGTCTTCTCGGGCTCAACGACATGGAGATGGCCGGCTGGGAGATCATAAACCTCAGCACGATCCGTCAGCCGATCCCGGAGATCGTCGCGGCCTCCATCGAACTCGCCGTGGCGGTCGCGGAGACGCCTGACGGCCCGCCGGAGGCCCGCATTCTCACCTGCGAGGTGGTGGAGCGCGGGACGCTCCGGCCCCTGCCCAGCCCCTAGCTAGCGGAACATCGGCGGCCGGGCGTCGACCCAGGTGCCTTCCGCCTTGCCGGATTCGGCGACGGCGAAAACGGCCGCCATGGAACGCAGGCCATCCTCCGCGCGCGGGTAGAGGTCGGCCGCGGGGTCCATCGCGCGGCCCTCCTTGCGGGCGCGAATCGCCTCGGCGAGGTCGCGGTAGATGTTGGCGAAGGCGAGGGGCATGCCCTCGGCATGCCCGATGGTGACGCGACTGGCGCGGTCCGCCTCGGGCGAGAGATTGGCCTCGCCGCGTTCGATCACCTGAAGCCGGCCCCCGAGCGGCATCCAGAAAAGTTGGTTCGGCTGCTCCTGCGCCCAGCGGAGCCCGCCCTTTTCGCCGAAGATCTGGATCGTGAGGCCATGCTGCCGGCCGATGGCGACGGAGGAGGTCCAAAGCCGTCCGACGGCACCGCCGGACATCCGGAAGTTCACCATCGCGTCGTCTTCAAGGACACGGGAGGCGATGCAGGAGACGGTGTCTGCCGAAAGCCTCTCGACCTGCTGTCCGGCCACGAAAGACGCCATGTGCAGCGCGTGGATGCCGCAATCGGCGAACTGAGCCGAGACACCGGCCTGCTTCGGGTCATACCGCCAGCGGACGCGCGGGTTGTCAGCGTCGGCGGCGTCGGCGTGGTGGCCGTGGGCGAATTCTGCCACGACGAGGCGGACCTTCCCGAGGTCGCCCCGCGCCACCATGGCCCGCATGTGCCGGACGAGAGCATAGCCGGTGTAGCCGTAGTTGACCGCGCAGATCTTGCCCGTCGCCTCGGAGATACGGACGATCTCCTCGCCTTCCTCTACGGTCATCGTCATCGGCTTCTCGCAGAGCACGTGGAAGCCCGCCTCCAGGAAGGCTTTGGTGATGTCGAAATGCGTGGCGTTCGGCGTCGCGACGGTCACGAGGTCCACCCGGTCCGGACGGTTCCGCTCGCCTTCCAGCATCTCCCGCCAGTCGCCATAGGAACGGTCGGCGGCAAGGCCGAGCCGCTGCCCGAATTCGCGCCCCGCCTCCGGCCGGTGGTCGAGAGCGCCCGCGACGAAGGCGAATTCGCCGTCGACCGCCGCGCCCAGACGGTGGGCCGGGCCGATCTGGCTGCCCTCACCGCCGCCAACGAGGCCCCAGTTCAGTTTCGCCATTTCGGACTCTCCTCAGTTGAAGCCGATGGATTCGAGATACTCGCGGTTGGCACGCGCGTCGTCGAGCGGGCGGACGTCGAGCGTCGGGTCGCAGTCCTGCTCGACCGTGCACCAGCCCCCGAACCCCGCGTCGAGGAGAACCTGGCGAACGACCGGGAAATCGACGTCGCCCTTGCCGAGGTTGCAGAAGATGCCCTGTCCGCAAGCCTCGTAGAAATCGGTGCGATGGGCGACCGCGCGGGCCTTCACCTTGGGGTCGATGTCCTTGAAGTGCATGTAGCTGATGCGTGGCATGTGACGCTTCATGAAGGCGACGGGGTCATAGCCGGCGTAGGAGTGGTGGCCGGTGTCGAAGCAGATCTTCAGGATGTTGTCGTCCACCTCGTCGAGAAGCCGCTCGAGTTCGGGTTCGAAGTCGATGAAGCCCGCCGCGTGGGCATGGATTCCGACGGTGAGGCCGTAGTCCTCGGCTCCCATCTTCGCGACGTGGGCGATCCGGTCGCGGAAGGCGGTCCACTCGGTCTTGTCCATCTGCTCGGCCTCGGCGGGACGTCCGGCCGTGGGCGCGCGACGCGGCGAGATCGAGTCGATCAGCACCAGGTGCTTGGCGCCATGCGCAACGAGCGCCTTGCAGGTGCGGGTCGCGCCGTCCATCACCTCGTCCCATTTCTCGGGGTCGTGGAACGGCCGGAACACCACGCCGCCGATCAGCGTCAGGCCGTTCTCGTCCAGCGCCTCGGACAGGATGGCGGGATCTTCGGGCATGAACCCGACGGGGCCCAGTTCGATCCCCCGGTAGCCGGCCTCGGCGCATTCCTTCAGCACCTGCCGCCAAGGCGGATTGCGCGGGTCGTCCGGAAATTCGACGCCCCAGGAACAGGGAGCGTTGCCGATGCGAATGGTCATGATTGGATGCCCTCAGGGTTGATCGACCTGTGTCCAGGTTCCGGCTCTGGCGGAGGCCAGGACGGCCTCCACAACCTCTGCCACGGCGAGCCCGTCGCGGAATGTCGGCCAGACCGGCTCGCCCGTTTCGATTGCGCGGAGGAAGTCGCGCGCCTCGATGATGATCTGGTCCTGGTAGCCGGTGCCGTGGCCGGGGCCCTGGCAGAAGGCCGCGTAGTCAGGATGCGCGGGTCCCGTGAGGATCTTCCGGAATCCCCGCTCGGCCTCGGGTCCCTCGGCCCGGTAGAGCCAGAGAGTGTTCTGGTCCTCCTGGTCGAAGCGGATGGCGCCCTTCGTGCCGTGGATTTCGTAGGCGTAGCCCATCTTGCGCCCCGTGGCGACGCGGCTGGAATAGATGTGACCCATCACGCCCGACGCGAAGCGGACCATGATCTGGGCGTGGTCATCGTTCGTGACGCGCCCGCCGGGCCGCGAATCGTGGACGCATTCGACATCCGCGAGGACTCGCGCGATGGGTCCCATCAGCGCGAGCGCCGCGTTGATCGGATGGGGCGCGAGATCGCCCATGTTGCCGTTCGCCACCCCCTCGCAGCGCCAGCTGAACGGCGTCTCCGGATCGGCCAGGAAGTCCTCGGTGTGCTCGCCGCGGAACCAGGTGACATCGCCGATCGCGCCCTCCGCGAGGAGACGGCGCGCGAACTGGCTCGCCGGTGTGCGGATGTAGTTGAAGCCGACCATGTTCGGCACACCTGCCGTCTCGGCCATCGCCACCATCGCGCGGGCGTCTTCGATATTGTCGGCCAGGGGCTTTTCACAGAATACCGGCTTGCCCTGCGAAAGGGCGGCTTCGGCGACGGCGCGGTGGGTATCCTGCGGCGAGGCGATGATGACGGCCTCGACACGCGGATCGTTCACGAGTTCCGCCCAGTCCGCCGCCGCGCGGGCGAAGCCGAAGGCGTCGCGGTAGCGCCCGGCGCTTTCGCGCGAAGAGGCGGCGACCATCTCCAGACGCGGGCGGAGCCGGGTTTCGAACACCGCGCCAACCGCCGACATGGCTACCGCATGGGCCTTGCCCATATAGCCGCCGCCCACGATCCCGATGCCGATGTCCGACATGGCGCCCTCCCGTCCCGGATTGGATTTGCAACCGGTTGCAACTTCTGTATCGTAGCACATGCCTTGGCGCAACGGCTCTCCTTCCGACCGGGCGCGCCCCGCAACGGCGAGAGGACAGATGGCCGACCTTGCACGCCTGAAAGGCAATTCCTTCCTCATACTCGGCCGCGCCGGAATGGATCTTTACGCCGACCCGCCCGGCACCCGGACGGAGGACGCGCGGAGCTTCACAGCTTGCCTCGGCGGTTCGTCCGCCAACATCGCGGCGGCGATCGTGCGGCTCGGCGGACAGGCCGCGCTGGTCACGCGCGTATCGGACGACGCGGTGGGGCTGTTCTGCCTTGCCGAACTCGACCGCTACGGGATCGACCGTCGGCACGTGACACCCGTCGGCGGCGAGGCGAGGAATTCGCTGGCCGTGGTCGAGACGCGGACCGAGCCCGCATCGGTGATCTACCGCAACGGCGCTGCCGATTTCGAAATGACCGAATCGGACGTGGAAGCGGTGGACTACGCCGCCTATTCGGCGCTCGTCTGCACCGGCACGGTGCTCGCCGCGGAACCGTCGCGGTCTGCCGCGTTCCGGGCCTTCGACCTGGCCCGTAGGGCTGGCCTTCCGATCGTCTTCGACGTCGACTACCGGCCCTATTCCTGGCCTTCGCCCGAGGTCGCCACCCAGGTCTACTCCCGCGCGGGCGCGCTTTCCGACGTGATCGTCGGCAACGACGTGGAGTTCGGCTTCATGGCCGGCGACTACGGCCTGGGCCTCGAAAAGGCGCGGGAACTCGTGCGGCAGGGCGCCGCCATCGCCGTCTACAAGCGCGGCGAAGCGGGAGCGGTCACGATCACGCCGAATGCCGAGGTGACGACCGGCATCTACGCGACCGAAGCACTGAAGCCGACGGGCGCGGGCGACAGCTTCCTCGGCGGGTTCCTCGCCGCGCTCGCCCAGGACCGCAGCGTCGAAGAGGCCGTGCTGAGGGGATCTGCCGCCGCCGCCATCGTCGTCTCTCGCGTGGGCTGCGCCCCGGCCATGCCCACCAACGCCGAGCTTGAAGACTTCCTTTCCAGCCACGCCGGGCCAACCGCCGCCTGACAGGAGATCCAATGCACATCCCACCGCATGACAACCGCAACGAACCCATCGTCGGCACCGACCACCCGCTGGTGCCGCTGAACTACTTCAACATCGTGAAGCTGAAAGCGGGCGAGAGCTTCGATTACGCTGTGCCGGGCTACGAGAGTTGCGTGGTGCCGGCCACCGGAACGGTGACGGTGGATGTGGCGGGCGAGACCTACAGGGACATCGGCAACCGCATGAAGGACGTCTGGGACGGCGAGCCCGAGGGCGTCTACGTCCCGACCGGAACGCCTGCGCGGATCACCTGCCGATCCGACGCTGCGGAGGTGTTCATCGGCGGCGCGAAATTCGATGAGGTCAAGAAACCCTTCGCCGTCCGTGCGCACGAGCTGGACGTCGTCCAATACGGATCTGATGACACCAAGACCCACCGCAAGATCAAGCACATCCTCGGCGCGGCCTATCACGACCGGGTGGGAAGGCTTCTCGTGTCGGAGCTCTTCACCGTGGGCGCGGGCGGCTGGTCGGGGTTCCCCTCGCACAAGCATGACACCGACCGCCTGCCGGAAGAAACGCGGCATGATGAAACCTACAACTTCCGTTTCCGCCCGAACTACGGCTCGGGGCTGCAGATGCTTCAGCGCGTCGACAACGAACCGGGTGACGCCTACCACGTGATGGACGGATCGACCGTGCTGATCGACAAGGGCTACCACCCCTGCTGCGTGCTGCCGGGCTACGAGATGTACTACTTCACGATCCTCGGCGGTCTCTCGCAGCGCAGCCTGAAGCAGTATTTCCAGCCCACACACGCCGAGCAGCTGCACACGATCCCCGGCATCATGGACATGGTGGCCAAGTTCAAATGACGCTGGCGACACTCGCCGAGGTGCTGCAACCCGCGCTGCGGGAGGGCTACGCGGTGGCGGGCCTCGTCTGCCTCGGTTGGGAGGACATGCGCGCCTACGTGGCGGCGGCGGAGGCCGAAGGCGCGCCGGTGATCCTGCAGGCGGGGCCGTCCTGCCGGGCGCACACGCCGCTACCAGTCCTGGCCGCGATGATGCGGCACCTGGGGGAGGGCGCCTCGGTCCCGGTAGTCATCCATCTCGACCACGGGGCGAGCGCCGAGGAATGCCGGGCGGCGATCCGGGAGGGGTTCACGTCGGTCATGTTCGACGGTTCGCGGATGCCTCTGGACCAGAACATCGCCGAAACCGGCGCCATCGCGGAAATGGCCCACGCCGCAGGCGTGTCCTGCGAAGGCGAAATCGGCTTTGTCGGCTACCGGAGCGGAGCGCCGTCGCAGGGCACCGATCCGGTGGAGGCCGCGCGCTTCGCCCGCGAGACCGGCGTCGATGCGATGGCGATCTCGGTCGGCAACGTCCACCTGCAGGAAAGCCACGACGGACGGATCGACGAGACCCGCCTCGAGGCAATCGCGACGGCGACGGACGTTCCTCTCGTCATTCACGGCGGTTCGGGCATTCCTCCCGCGGACCGCGCGCGGCTGGCGAAGACCTCGAATATCTGCAAGTTCAACATCGGGACCGAATTGCGGATGGTCTTCGGGCAGGCATTGCGCGAGGCGATCGCTGCCCAGCCGAACACGTTCGATCGGATCGAACTTCTGAAACGGACGATCGCCCCGATGGAGGCGGCCACCCGCCAGGTGATCCGCAATCTGCGGGGGTGAGGCCGGAGCACGCCTCCTTACGGAGGGCAAGGCGGCGGCATTGCGCGACTGCGGACGCTCGGTCCGACCAAGGTCCGAAACTGGGCGGCCCTTTGACGGAAGATGACCGGCCCTTGTGCGGTGATGTTCGTTCCCGGCTTGAGCGATGCTCCTTTCACGGACATCCGAGCCTTCAAGGAGAATGAACATGATACGCAGGCATCTTATCGGCACCGCAGCAATCGCTCTGGGTCTTTCTTTCGTCTTCTCGCCGCTCCAGGCGGCAAGCCCCGCCGTTGGTCTCGGCCTCCCGGGCATCGCCCTGGACAGCGGAGACGACCTCGTGATCGACGTGCGCCAGGGGCGCAGCGGAACAGGTGAGCGCGGCCGTGATCGCGACCGGGACGACGATGACGACGACGATGACGACGATCATCGGGGGCGCGGCAGCGACGATGACGACGATGACGACCGCGGTTCCGGCCGCGACCGGCCGCGGATTCCGGGCGGCTCCGGCTGCGACGATCCGCACGACGTGGCCGAACATCCTGAATGTCAGGTGTGACACCCAGGGGCCGCTCTTTCCCCAAAGCTCCCTGCGGCCCCGGGAAGCGCGGGTTCGTCCCGCGCTTCCCCTTTTTTCGGGCCGATTTGGCCGGACCAAGGTCCGATGCGGCGCGAGGGAAGACGTGGCAGGAATGCGCAGATGGTGCCGTCAGACCACGATCATCCAACCATGCAAACCCGGTTGCGACCCGTCTTGTTCCTGACCCTCGCGGTCCTCTTCCTGGCCGCGCCCTTTGCCGTCGGCTTCGACCGGAACCGGGGGATATCCATCACCGCCGCGACGGCCCGCGCCGAAAGCGGGCCGGGCAAGTACGGAGACGGCGTGTCGGGCGGTGACAGGGATGACGACCGTGACGATCACGACGACGACGATCAAGACGACGACCGGGATGCCGATGATGATGAGGGCGACGGCAGGAAGGATGACGATCGCTCGCTGAGTTCTTCGCCGGAAAGCGGGTCAGGCGGAATGACCTCCGGCGCGGACATACTGCGCATCGAGATCAGCGCCTCGGGAATCGTCGTGATCTACGCGAGTGGTACGCGGGAGATGATCGCGAACGGGATCTATGTTCGCGAGGATCGGCGGGGCCACGTCGTCGAGCGCCGGCGCGCGACGGGGGCCGACAGTGTGCGCCTTCGCGCCATTGCAGCTGGCCGCCGGGATCTGACCACGGCGACGAAGCCCCTTGATCCCTCCGCGCAGCCGGTTCGCATCCGGATCAGCGGCCGCAGCGTGATCGTCCGTTATTCGAATGGCTGGAGCGAGGAAGTCCGCGGATCGCGGTATCGCCTGACGGACAGGCACGGCAGGACAGTCTCCGACCGCGCCGCCACGGCCGCGGACCGCGACCGCCTGATGGCGCTCGCCGGAAGGTAGGGTTCAGGGCTCCCGCCAGGCTTCGTGCGCGATGATCGCGGCTTCGACCCGGTTTCGGGCATGGAGCTTGCTCAGGATCTCGGTCATGTAGTGCTTCACCGTCTTTTCCTGCAACTCCAGTTCTTCGGCGATCTCCCGGTTGGACATCCCCTTCGCGACGCGGCGCAGGATGTCCTCTTCACGCTTGGTCAGGTCATCGATCGGACTGCGCGCGGCCTTCTTCGGCGCCTGGATGAGCTTAAGCACCTGGGCGGCGAGTGCCGGGGTGATATGCGCTTCCCCCTGCGCGATGCGCGCGAGAATGCGGCGAAGCTCCCCGGCCGAGACGCCCTTCAGGATGTAGCCGATGGCCCCCGCGTTGAGGGCGGCGGTGACGTCCGAGTCGTTTTCGGAGACGGTGAGCATGGCGACATGCCGTGCGGTGCCGTCCGCCGCGATGCGTCCGGCGGCGAAGATCCCGCCCCCTGGCATCGACAGATCGAGTAGCGCGATGTCGGGACGATGCTCGGCCGCGAGCCGGATCGCATCATCTGCGCTTCCGCCGACGCCGACCACCTCGAACTCTCCGGTCTCCTCGATGCTGTGCACGAGCCCCTGGCGGAAGATCGGATGGTCGTCGGCAAGTATGACGCGAATGCTCATGTCGTCACCTCCTCCCTCGGCAGTGCGAGAGTGATCGTCGTGCCAGCGCCGGGCGTGCTGTCGATCGCGAGCGTTCCCCCGATGCTCTCGGCGCGGTCGATGAGGCCAAGAAGCCCCTGTCCTCCGTCCTGGCGCAGAGATACGGCCATTGTCCTGTCGAACCCTTCGCCGTCATCGCGGACGGCGACCTTGAACACGCGCGCCTCCGCGAAGGTCCTCACTTCGGCCGCGGAGACCCCGGCATGGCGCGCGACGTTCGACAGGGTCTCCTGCAGGAACCGGTAGACGCATAGCTTCTGAGCGTAGTCGAACGCGGCGCCGGCGGGAGGGCTTCCCGCGAGTGCCACCGTCATTCCCGTCTTCTGCCCATGTTCCTGGACTGCCCTTTCTATCACCGCAGCCATGTCGATCACGTCGAGGTCGGGCAGCGCAAGGCCGCGTGAAATGGTCCGGATCTCGGCGAGCGCCTGGTCCAGCGAGGCCCGCACCGAGGCCACTTCGGTGCTGTCGCGCTCCGTCTCGGGGACGGCGGAGTCCAGCCGCAACGCGGCCAGTGCGAGGTGCTGGGCCGGGCCGTCGTGCAAATCGGCGCCCACCTGCCGGATCGTCTTTTCGGTCTGGGCCGTCGCTCGGGACGAGGCCGACACGACGCGCCTCCGCAATTCGTCATTCTGCGCCGAGATCGCCCGCGTTTCGGCCAGCTGTTCGTTCAGAAGAATCCTCTGCCGGTCGATCGTCCGCCCGCCGGCCTGCACGATGCCGAAGAGCAGAAGCCCGCTGGCAAGGAACGTCGAACCCACCACGAGCCAGCTGGTGCGCTGCGCGTCGGCAAGCTCGGCCTCCAGTTCGGTGGCGTTGTGATAGAACTCCACCACCGCGATGACGTCCCCGGTGAAGTACTCGTGCACCGGGCTGTAGACCTCAAGGAGAGGGATGCCGAGAGCGGCCTCGCGGTCGTCCTCGGCGTCGTCGAAATCTTCGTAGGAGGCGGCGACCTGCCCCTGCCAGGCGTGCCGGAGGTCTTCGGACTCCTCGAATCTCCGCCCGACGATCTCTGCATCCGACGCCATCAGCACGAGCCCTCCGGGCCGCCATATCTTGTAGGAGACGACGCGCTCGGCCACGGCAGGCGAGGTGAACACCTCGGTCAACGCGCGGCTCACCGGGCTGGAAAGCGCGCTGTCGCCCGCAAACTCGTCGCCGAGCGGCGCAATGAAGGTTTCGACGTAGTCGGCCGCCGCCGCTGCCGAACTCATCACCACGCCCTGCTCGATGCGCGCCGAAACCCAGAAACCGACGATCAGGGCGGCCAGCGCCATGACGACGCCCCCGGCCAGCACGAACTGAACGGGCAAGGTCCATCGGTCCCAGAGGGCAAGGCGCTGCTTCTGCGTCTGCATGGCGGCAAACTAGCACAACCCACGGTGGCTACTACGGACTTTGGTCGGAGGAGCCGGTTGAGCTTCGCCAGAGTTGTCGCCGTGCGCATGGCGCCAATCCTGAGGTCGTCGCGAGGAGGCCTTCGGCTCTTTTGCGATATCTCCCGGCTTCCGCCGCTCTACCGCAAACATTGAAACACGAGCATGCCGCCGAGCGACAAACAGCTGAAACGAAGTCGCGGCAAGACTCCGGACCCATCAGTCACAGGAGACAGATCATGCAGACTTCGGATGTGAACGCCTACACAACTGGCCGGCACCTTGTCCGTTTGGGCTGGCACTGGCCCAAATGGCTCGAAGCGCTCGTCGCGAACCGTGGGAATGTGCGTGAACCAGCACGTGGCGCGCGCGGGGCCGCGGCGAAAACAGGGATCAGCCGCGCCGATTCCGCCTTTCTTCGCCGCCACGCGGATCGGGATCTGCGTCATCCGACACGCTTTGGATGGTGAGTGGAGGCGTTCGATCCAGACGGGCGTCGACCTGCTGTTTGCCGGCTCGGGTGAGCGCGTTTGTCCACCCGTTCTGATCGCGGCGTCCGGCAAGAAGGATTCGTGCTATCCTGCAATGGGGGATGGGCAGGCCGGATCGGCACTGCACGGGGCAGGCGGACGGGTTGCACCAGAGCCTCTAGGGAGGACGAACCATGCCACGGTTCATAGTCACCGGTTGTTACACTGCTTCGGCGATGAAAGGTCTGATGGAAAACCCGAGCGACCGGGAGGCGGCCGCTAGGAAGCTGGTCGAGGCCGCGGGTGGCAAGCTTGAAAGCTTCTACATGACGACGGGTCCATCCGACTTCACGATGAAGATCGTGATCGATGACGTCAGTTCGCTTCTCGCCGGGCTGATGGTCGCAGCCAGCACCGGAGCGATCTCCAACGTGCAGACAATCCGCGCCTTCACGTCGGACGAATTCACTGCGATTCAGAAGAAGGCCGCAAGTCTGGCGGCCCAATACAGCGCACCCGCCTAGCGAAATTCCGTGGCCGGGAGACGCCTGCAGGTTCCCCGGCCACGGAGCATGTGCCGAATTGCCGCGCTTCCAAAGCAGGCGGCAACGGCCCGAAGCGGCTCAATCGCCCGGCCTGACGCGCGCGGCGGTCTTGTTCGCGAAAGCCTCGAGCCGTTCTCGCGCAGCGTGCTGAGTGTTCACGACACCCGCGACCACGGCCTCTGCGTAGGACGCATCCAGCGCGGACATGTTGCCGATGTGGCTGATCGCCGAACAGATGGCGAAGTTCGTCAGCGGCAGGTTCTGAGCGGCCTTGCGGGCGAGGTCGAGCGCCACGTCGAAGCTTGACCCTTCGACGAGGTATTGCGCCAGCCCGATGTCGATGGCCTCGCGGCCCTTGTAGACGCGGCCGGTCAGCATCATGTCGATCATCCGCGCCTTGCCGACGAGGTCCGCCACCCGGATCGTCGCGCCGCCGCCCGTGAAGAGCCCGCGCTGGCCCTCCGGCAACGCGAAATAGGTGGATGCATCCGCCACGCGAACATGTGCGGAGGAGGCGAGTTCCAGCCCGCCGCCGACGACCGCGCCCTTCAGCGCGGCGATGATCGGGACACCGCCGTATTCCATCTTGTTGAACGCCTCGTGCCAGCGCAGGCAGAGGTGCATGAAATCCTCGGGGCGGCGGTCTTCCTTGTGGTGTTCGACCAGGTCGAGGCCCGCGCAGAAGTGGTCGCCCTCGGCGGCCAGGACCACGGCCCGGACCCCGGCCCGGGGCACGGCGGAGAAGAGCGTGACAAGTTCCTCGACCGTGACCGCATCCAGCGCGTTGCGTTTGGCGGGACGGTTCAGCGTGGCGACAAGGACACCGTCCTCATGCAGGTCGAGCGTGATGTTCGTGAGGTTCAGTTGGGTGATGTCGATGGTCATTCGATCTTTCCTTCGGATCACGCGGTCATGTCCGGAGCCAGCCCCGATGCCCGCAGGATGTGGGCCCCGCGAACCGGAAGGTCGGCAAGCGGGACCGGGATATGCCACGTCCCCTAAAGGAACGGCAACTCGACGAGCCGCGCCGGCACCGGCCCGCCGGCGCGCATCACCTCCACCGTCTCGCCCGGCAGGACGGAGGCCGAGATCAGCGCGTAGCCGATGTTGGCCTTCATCCGGGGCGACCAGACGCAGTTCGTCATCATGCCCACAGTGGCGCCGCCCTGGCGGATGTCCTCGCGTTTGAAGCCGAGGGGCGAGGGCTTATCGCCCTCGAGGATGAGCCCCAGCTGGTGGCGCTTCACGCCTTCGGCCTTGATCCGCCGCAGTGCCTTGATGCCCACCACGTCGTCAGCCACGTCCAGGTCGACATACTTGCCCAGACGAACCTCGAAGGGGTTCGTCATGTCGTCGGTGTCGCCGCCGACCGACACGAGCCCGCTTTCGGTGCGTTCCGCAGTTGCCGGGGCGCCGGGGCCGATGCCCCAGGGCTTCCCCGCCTCCTTGAAGATGTTCCAGAGCTTCGTGCCCTTCGTGCCGTCCTTCAGGTAGATCTCGAACCCGCCCTGCTTGGACCAGCCGGACCGCTGAACGGCGACCGGGATGCCTTCGATCTCGGTCTCCCGGAACCAGAAGTATTTCAGGCCGCGCACCCAGTCGCCCATCACCTGGGCCACCACGTCCTCCGCCTTCGGGCCCTGCAGCGCCATCGGCGAGACGTCGGGTTCGCTGACCTCGACGTTCAGCCCGCGCTCTGCCGCGATGGCACTGGCCCAGAACCAGATGTCGCTGTCGGCGATCGAGAGCCAGTAGAGGTCATCCGCCAGTTTCAGGAGGATCGGGTCGTTGATGATCGTGCCGCGATGATTGCAGAGGGGCACGTACTTGCCCTGGCCGACCTGGCATTTGGACAGGTCGCGCGGCGAAAGGAGCTGCGCGAGGCGCCCGGCATCGGGGCCCTTCAGCTGGACCTGGCGTTCGACGCCGACGTCCCATTGCGAGACGCCGTTGATCAGCCGCCAGTATTCGCCCTCGGGGTCGCCGTAGGACGTGGGCATGATCATGCGGTTGTAGATGCTGGCCGCGACCATGCCTTCGGCGACGGCGGATTCGTAGAAGGGCGACGGGCGTAGCCGTGCCGTGGGGAAGACGGAAAACATCGGGACCTCCATGGGAACGAGTGCAGATGAAGGCTCTGGTGCCCTTCCGTCAAACAACGTATTTGATGCCAATGCCCATACAAACGGTTATGCTTCGGTTGGGAGTGAGCGTGACATGCATTCCGACCTTCCGCCTCTGACCTGGCTGCGCGCCTTCGAGGCTTCGGCCCGGACGCTGAGTTTCACGGCCGCCGCGGCCGAACTGCACGTGACCCAGGCGGCTGTCTCGAAGCACGTGAAGTCGCTCGAACTGCATCTTCGGCATCAGCTGTTCATCCGCCGGCCCCGCAGTCTCGAACTGACCAAGTCCGGCGAGGCCTATCTGCCCAAGGTACAGGACGCGCTGGAGCGTCTGGCGATCGGCACGCGCGAGGTCTTCGGCCGCCGACGGAACGAAGCGCTGACGCTGCGTTGCGCAGTATCCTTTTGCGTCGCATGGCTCGCGCCGCGGCTGCCCGAGTTTCTTGACAGGTATCCGGGCAAGTCCGTGCGCATCCTGTCAAGCGTCTGGAACGACGCCTTCGACAAGGACGCCTTCGACCTCGACATCCAGTACGGCACGGGCAACTGGCCCGGTTTCCAGAGCCATCGCTTGACCTGGGAGACGGTCACACCGCTTTGCGCGCCCGGCTTGGCCGACCGCAGCGGGCTCAGGGTCCCTGACGACTTGAGGAACCAGCGACTGCTGCATGTCCTCGGTTACCAGGAGGGGTGGGGGATCTGGCTCAACGCCGCCGGGGCGCGGAAGGTCGACCCGGGGCAGGGGCTTCAGCTCGACACCTCCCTGACGGCCTTCGAAATCGCGGCGCGAGGGGGAGGCGTCGCCCTCGGACGCAGCTCCCTGTCGGCGCGCGATCGCGCTGCCGGACGGCTGATCGCCCCCTTCGACCTCGAGGTTCCGATCAGCGAAGCGTTTCACCTCTTGGAGCCCACGCGGGGCGGCACCCATCCGGATGCGGCGCTGTTCATCGACTGGCTCACCTCCGCCGCCGACCCGGGGCGACGCGACTGCTGATCGTCGCGCGGCTGCGTTTCGGCTAGACTGACGCATCTGTCGTTGCGGCGGCGGCCGAAAGGCGGTCTTCTGATGGCGCGCGATCCGACCCCAATCGCCGGAGCGACAGGCTCACAAGGGAAGCGGCGGGATCCGGCCCGCCTTCGATCCCATGCAGCGGGAGGTTCACGCATGGCGAATGTCAAGGACGGGTGGAGAGGAGTCCTGAACGGCAAGCCCGAAGTCGGTGCCTTCGCCGAACGGAGCCGCACGACGCGGATGGAGGATATTCAGGCCTTCACCGCGATGACGGGGGACCGCAATCCGGTCCATTACGACGAGGCGCTCGCGAAGAAGACGGCCTTTGGCAAGCTCATCGTGCAGGGCGGCGTTACGACGGGTATCCTGAATGCCTGCGTCGCCGAGGATCTGCCGGGACCGGGCACCGTGTTCCTGAACACCAGCCTCGACTTCCGCAAAGCCGTCGGCGTCGGGGAAACGATAACCGGCCGTGTCGAAGTCGCGAGCGTTCGCGACGACAAGCCGATCTGCCAGTTGAAGGTTTCGGTTCGCGACAGCGCGGGCGACATATGCGTGGAGGGCACTGCCACGACCTACACGATGCCCCTCGAGGGCCTCTGACATGGCGACTGCGGCCCACGCGGAAGGACGCTGGACCGCTCTGGCACTGATCTGCCTCGGCGTCGTGGGCGTGCTGACGACCTGGTTCTCCGCGACGGCGATCGTTCCCGAACTGACAGAGTCATGGTCGCTTTCTCCCGGTGCGGCGGCGTGGCTGACGAACTCGGTCCAGCTGGGCTTCGTGGTCGGAGCGATTTCGTCATCCTTCGTGAACCTGCCGGACATCGTTCGGATGAACCGCCTCATGGCGGTTGCGAGCCTTGCCGCCGCCGCCGCCAATCTGGTTCTGCTCGCGGAGCCCGGAACCGCCGCCGCGATCGGCGCGCGGTTCGCGACGGGTGTCGCGCTGGCCGGTGTCTATCCCCCCGCGCTGAAGCTCATGGCCACATGGTTCGTCAAGGGCAGGGGGCTTGCGTTGGGCTTCCTCATCGGGGCGCTGACGCTTGGTTCGGCCATGCCGCACCTGTTCCGCGCCCTGACCGCCGGAATAGAGTGGAAGTCCGTCGTGCTCTCGTCGACGCTTGCAACGCTTTTGGGCGCCGCCATCTTCGCCTTCGCGGTGCGGGAGGGTCCTTTTCCCTTCGGCAGGGCGGTGTTCAACCCTCGGCAGGCACTGTCAGTATTCTCTTCGCGGCCATTGCTACTCGCGAACCTCGGTTACTTCGGGCATATGTGGGAGCTTTACGCGATGTGGGTCTGGCTGCTCGCTTTCGCGCGGGCAGCGGAGGCGGGCCTTGCCTCCTTTCCGTTCGGGTCCGCATCGATGCTTTCGTTCATCGTCGTGGCGTCCGGCGCGGTCGGCTGCCTGCTGGGCGGCTGGCTTTCGGACAGGATCGGGCGATGCCTGACGACGGCCGGCATGATGGCCGTATCGGGGAGCTCTGCGCTCCTCATCGGTTTCGCCTTCGGTGGGCCGGGGTGGCTGCTTGCCCTGATCGCAATCGTCTGGGGCATCAGCGTGGTCGGCGACAGCGCGCAGTTTTCGGCCGCGGTCACTGAACTTGCCGATCAGAGCTTCGTGGGAACGGCGCTCGCGCTTCAGCTGGGCATCGGTTTCGGCCTGACCGTCATCGCGATCTGGGCGATCCCGTTCTTCGTCGCCGCCATCGGCGGGTGGCAGTGGGCTTTCCTGCTGCTCGTTCCCGGACCCGTGGTCGGAGTCCTTTCCATGCTGCGCTTGCGCGCCCACCCCGAAGCGCGAGGCATGGCAGGGGGGCTCAGATGACGGGCTTCGGCATTCGGTGCGCTGTCTGTGCGTGATAGCCATGCCCGTCATCAGGGCAGTCCCCTGCGGGAAGGGGGTGATCCGCCAGCTCAGGCGGTCCACTCCGCAGCGTGAGGAACGCCTTCGTTCCTGAGCGGAAACAGCAACTCGTGCACGTCCACGTCGGGGGCGCCGACGACCTTGTAGGCACCAGGAATTGTCTTCGCGAGCTCGCTGGAGCGGAAATGGGCCAGGGCCTCGGCCGAATCCCAGATGTAGAAGCCGCCATAGTGGTTGGGTTTGTTGAGCTTCAGGTAGTATTTCTGGACGAGCGACGGGATCGCGCGGAACTGCGGAAGACGTTCCTCGGCTACTGCGCGAACCTCTTCTTCGGTCAGGGTAGTCTCGAACTGAACGAACTGAACGATCATTGCCTTGTCTCCTTCTTTCTCCATCGGCGATCGATTGCCTCGATCTGTCGTGACGATGGCATGTTCTCTTTTGCGCAAGAATTCGCTACTTTCTCAAAGCATCTTTGCAGAAACGGACAGCTGATCGCGTGACATCCCGACCCCAGGATCCGACTTCGACAGCGCGCGCGCTGGAATGGAACGACCTCGCGCTCATCCTCGCCATCTGTCGCGCCGAAAGCCTATCGGGCGCCGCGCGATTCCTGGGGCAGACGCACAGCACCGTGTTTCGGCGCATCAATGCGATCGAAGAGAAGACCGGCGTGCGCTTCTTCGACCGCTTCCGTCACGGCTATGTCATGACCGATGCCGGACGCACCGCGATGGAATACGGCGAGCGCATCGAGAGCGAGTTTCACGCGCTCGGGCTCGAAGTCCTTGGCCGGGACGAGAAGCTGCGCGGGCGCATCCGCGTTACCTGTCCCGAAGCCTTCGCCGAAGAACACGCCCCCGGAATCATCTCGCGGTTCTGCGGTGAACACCCCGAAATCAAGATAGACCTCGCGCCGGGGCACGGGGCGGTCGACCTGAACCGGCGCGAGGCGGAGGTGGCCATCCGGGCGACGAAATCGCCCCCGGACAACTGCTACGGCAGGAAGATCTGCGATTTCCGCTTCGCTCTCTTCGCGAGCCCGGCCTACCTTGAGGACAGGTCGGATCTTCCGTTGTCACATCACAGCTTTTGCATCATCGACGGAACGATCCCGTGGCTCGTTCCTCAGGTGTGGAAAACGGCCGAGATCGGCGAGCAGCAGACCGTGTTCCAGTGCCGCGCATCGCGCGCCGTTCAGAATGCCGCCGCGGCGGGGATGGGTGTCTGCTTTCTGCCCTGCTATGTGGGTGATGCGGACGACCGGCTTGTCCGTGTGTCCGATACCTTTCCGCATCTCGACATGGAGTTCTGGGTGCTGACCCACCCGGATCTGCGCCATACGGCCCGCGTGCGGGCCTTCATGGCCCATCTCTACGAGGAGCTTGCCGTCCTCGCCGACCTCTTCAGCGGGGCGACGAAGACGTGGTCTCCGACTGATGGGACGATTCTCAGCTAGGCTTCGGCGGCACCGCCCGAATGGGGCGTTCAGAACCCGATCACCGTCGTCCACTTGACGATCCTGACTTTGCCCGGATTGTGAAGTATCTGGTGCAACGCATTGAAATTACATTCATGGCTATCGATGACCCGGCAGGCAACGGCACCCTCGGCGGTACAGCGCAGCGATATCGGGGCAAGGCCGGACCGGCCAAACGCTTCGGCTATGCATGCGAGCCCGGACCAGGGATCGGTTGCGTGCAAATCGATCTCGAAGGTCAGATAGGATTTCGGGAAAGCGGCGCGCGTCGCCACGATCTGATCGACCGGGATCAACGAACCGAAAGCGTCATTGTCGAGGCAACCATCTGCCATCTCGTCCTCCCTTGCGGTTGCCCGCGTGTCTGCCGAAGGAGCGGATGCACCTTCGCTTTAGCTGCATTTCTTTCGCGCCCGCAATCTGAACGTCAAATCGGCGCGTCTTCGATAGGTCGCAGTTAGCGCAAGCCCGCAGATCGGTCAATCCGAATGAAGGGCCTGCAGGCGCCAGGGCTCAGACGTGATGATGTCCGTGGGGCCGGATGCCTCGTGGCGAGAATTCACGCGCAGATGGTCGCGAGGAAGGCCAGGCATTTAGCCGCGTTCTCGTTGGATTCGCCTTTCTTCGTGAGGCAGGCATGAAGCCGCGATCTCCGCTCGACCCAATAGTCGCAGACCTGTTCGAGAGTGCCGGAGGCGACGTAGCGGTCAACGAACCCCTTCCAGCCCAACGCCAGTCCCGTTCCCGCGGCCGCAGCCTCAAGCAGGTAGACGTAGTTGTCGTAAGTCTCGACGTGGCTGGATCGGGCAGAGGCGCCCGTCGCACTGAACCAGTCTTCCCACGTGGCCCAGCCGAAGTTGTTCTTGGTGAGCGCGAGAAGCGGAACGCCATCCCATCCGGAAGGTGCGCCCCGCAACGCCCCGGCATGCGCCTCGATGAAGGAAGGCGCGGCGACGGGGGTGATGCTTTCGTCGACCACGGTGACGCTACGGCGATGCGGGGCGCTCTCCGAATACTGGAATACGATATCCGCCCCGGCATGAATCATCGCCGGAATGGCATCGTATTCGCAGGTCGTTATCCGGACGTGGACCCCTTTGCCGATGGCCCGTCGCAGGTCGCCAAACACGGGCATCAGCAGAAGATGCGACACCTCGTGCGTGCAGGCGATCGTCACATCCCGCGAGGCCAGGCGGAGCGAATGGCCCGCCGAGGTCAGCGTTTCAAGCGCCGATCGCGCCGCCAGAAAGTAGGAATTTCCAGCCGGCGTCAGCGTGATGCCGCGTCCGGATCGCTCGAAGAGCCTGACGCCAAGGTCGTCCTCGAGGTGCTTGAGGTGACGGCTGATCGCGGACTGCGAGGTGTTGAGTTCCTCCGCCGCGCGGCCGACGCCACCAAGGCGCGCAACGCATTCGAAAGCGACGAGCGCGCTGGAGGATGGGATGCGGTGACGCCTTTGACTCATATCGCATTTGATATGGATGCACCGGAAAAAGGCAATGGATTTCGGACGTCTGCGATCCGATCCTGAGTTCAGGTAAACGCGCGATCAGGACGGGGAAATCATGTCGGACTATGTGAAACCCAAACACTGGGCGGATCCGAAGAACAAGCTCTTTCCATATCAGGTCGGGTTCACATGCCCGCCGCAGGATTGGGATGCTGCGCCCTCGGATTTCCTCCGGATGGCGCCGAGGGAGGTGGGCGTCCACGGCTGGATGCTCCATGTCCCGGACTACCGGCACCAGTTGGACCAGAGGAAGCAGAAGTTCGACATGCTGGAGGACTTCGTCCATTGCATGGCCAACAACGGCGCCGATGTCTGCGGGCAGGTCGGTTCGAACTGGGTTCATGCATCGGGGCTTGGGGTGGAAGGCATCCGTCAGCATTGCGAGATGCTCAGCGAGAAGTACCAGACGCCGTTCCACATGGCTGGCTACGCGATGGTCGAGGCGCTCCGCGCGATGAATGTCGAGAAGGTCGCGCTGAACGCGGCCTACCATTGGCCAAGCTGGTGGCAGGGAACCGTCGCCTTCTGGAAGGAAGCCGGTTTCGACGTGATCTGGGCCGGCAATTTCGTCGATCAGGGCTGGTTCCGGACGCAGGAAGAGGTGAACGCCTGCATCTGGTGCTTCGACGGCGATCTGGCGCGCAAGAGCTTCGAATACGTTGCCGACAAGGCACCGAATGCCGATGCCTACCTGATCAACGGGATGTGCAATTTCAGGCGCGCCAGCGACGGGGTGGCCGAGCGGCCCGTCCATCTGGAGCTGGAACTGGAAGAGATGCTCGGAAAGCCGGTTATTGGCCACGATACGGCACTTTACTGGCGGATCTTCAAGTCCCTCGGTCTGGCTCCGACGACGAGCCAGGGCAAACTTCTCTCCTCTCTGAAAGGTTGACCGGATGCACAAGATCGTTGCTCTCTGGGCCGTCCCGAGGTCCACTTCGACCGCCTTTGAATGGATGATGCGGCAGCGTGGTGACATGACCTGCTTCCACGAACCCTTTGGCGAAGCCTGGTATCAGGGAGAGGCGCCTCTGTGGCAGCGCTGGAAGGAAGGCGACAAGACGACGCCCGGTCTGACACTGGAAAGCGTCTGGGAAACCGTCAGGTCCGCAGCGGAGACGGGGCCCGTCTTCATCAAGGATTTCCCGCATTATATCAACCACATGTGGGACGAAGAATTCCTGTCCCAATTCACCCATGCCTTCCTGATCCGCGATCCCGCCCTGACCATCACGTCGCTCTACGACAAGTGGCCGGATTTCGACGAAGGCGAAGTCGGCTTCCCCGAACAGCGTGCGCTGTTCGACCTATTGACCGCGTTGAGCGGCGCGCCGCCGCCGGTGGTCGACAGCGACGATCTGCTCGAGAACCCGCACGAAATGACGCGCGCCTTCTGCGAAGCGGTGGGCATTCCCTTCATCCCCGAGGCGCTTACCTGGGAACCGGGGGCCGATACGGCCCAGTACAGCTGGTGGGATGGCGGCTCGTTCCATGCAAACCTCCGCAATTCCACCGGTCTGAAACCGCAGAAGCGGAAGTATGTGACGCTGGAAAACACGCCCGCCCGCGTGCAGCAGGTGCACCGCCGGATGCGGCCGCATTATGAACGGCTCCACCGCCACCGTATCAGGGCGGCGGTTCCGGTAGCATGACTTGAAGCCTGACCACCGAGAAAGGAGAGCCCGTGACGGAAGCGCCGGAACCTGCGACTCCGGAAGCGCGACTGCGGCGGATCGTCGACGATGGCCTGTGCATCGGATGTGGGCTGTGCCAGTCGGTCGCGGGGCCCGAACGGGTCCGCGTCCTGAAGGGTGAGGACGGCGAACTCCGGCCCGGGGTTGTCCGGGCGCTCGATCACGGAACGGTCGATCGCATATACGCCACATGCCCCGGCGTGCGGGCCGAAGGTCTTCCGGCCTCAATCGCCGCCGAGGCGCCGCTGACCGATCCGGTCTGGGGGCCTCTCCACCGGGTCGTGCTGGGATGGGCGGCCGATCCCGTGGTCCGACACGAAGGCTCGACCGCGGGCGTGCTGACGGCGCTGGGGCAGTATCTCCTGCGGTCGGGCCGGGTCGACTTCGTCCTGCACGTCCGGCCGTCCAAGGAAGAGCCGAGTTTCGGGGAAGCGGTGCTGAGCTTCACCGTCGAAGAGGCGCTTGCCGGCGCCGGTTCGCGCTATGGGCCCGCGGCGCCCCTGATCGACCTGGAGGGGGCGCTGTCGCGTGGCAGGCCCTTCGCGCTCATCGCGAAGCCCTGCGACCTGAACGCCGTCCGAAATCTCGCGCATCTCGACGAACGGGTGAACCGGCTGATCCGTTATTGGCTCACACCGGTCTGTGGCGGTTATATGCCCGACCAATCGCTGTCGGAGGTTCTTGCCGACCGGGGCATAGACCGTCGCCGGATGACCAGCCTGCGGTATCGGGGACGCGGGTGTCCGGGGCCGACGGTGATCGGGCTTTCCGACGGCAGCGAAGTGGCCATGCACTACCTCGACTTCTGGGGCGAGGACGAAAGCGCCTGGTCGTTGCCGTTCCGCTGCAAGATCTGCCCGGACGGGATCGGCGACGGCGCCGACATCGCTGCCGCCGACACCTGGCCCGGCGCAAGTCCCGACCGCATGACGTCCGAGACGGATCCGGGCGTGAACTCGCTCCTCATACGCACGCGTGCGGGCATGGAACTTTTGGAGGCGGCAGTTCGCGACGGCGCCCTGACGCTCGGGCGCGATGTCGGCATCGATTTCCTCGATGCGACGCAGCCCCATCAGGTCACGAAGAAGCGTTTCGCCCATGCGCGCCATGCTGGTTTGCGCGATGCCGGCTCGCTGGCGCCCGACTGCGTCGGCTTGCGGTCGGAGGAACTCGCGAACGCCAACAGCGCCGACGAGAATCGCGCCCAGAGGGAAGGGACGATGCGGCGCGCCCGTGACAAGGCGACGCGGGGCGAAGGGTGACGCCTTTGCCCCAGCTTCGCTTCAGGGTTTCGCCTGCCTTGCGTGCCGCGGGACCAGTGCCTTCAGAAGCTCCGTCATGGCCAGCGACCCGACGACCCCTTCCTCGTCCGTGACGTTGAACACGTGATCCATCGCGCCCTGCGCGCGCTCAAGCGCTTCTTCGAGCGTGGCGTTCGCGCCTATGGCGTCCCGGTCGTGCGCGCCATCGTGCGGAGCCATCACCGACCGCACGCGCAGCACGCGCGCCCTGTTGATGTCGCGCACGAAGTTCTCGATGTATTCGTCTGCCGGCTTCAGGATGATTTCCTGCGGCTCACCCTGCTGGACGATCCGCCCGTCCTTCAGGACGACGAGATGATCGGCGAGCCTGAGCGCCTCGTCGAGGTCGTGAGTGATGAAGACGATCGTCTTGTGCAGCTCCCGCTGGAGTTCCAGGAGGAGCGCCTGCATGTCGGTCCTGATGATCGGATCGAGGGCGGAGAACGCCTCGTCCATCAGCATGATCTCCGCCTCGGAACAGAGCGCGCGCGCGATACCGACGCGCTGCTGCATGCCGCCCGACAGCTGGTGCGGATAGTGCTGCTCGTAGCCCTTCAGTCCGACCCGCTCCAGCCAGCGGCGGGCATTGTCGCGGGCCCCGGCGCTCGGCTCGCGCCGGATCGTCGGCGCGAGCGCGGTGTTGTCGAGCACGGTGCGGTGCGGCAGGAGCGCGAACTTCTGGAAGACCATCGACATCCGGGTCTGGCGCAGGGTCCGCAACTCATCGGGCGTCAGCAGCGTGACGTCGGCGCCGTCCAGAAGGATCTCGCCCGCCGTCGGCTCGATCAGGCGATTGAGATGCCGGATCAGCGTCGATTTCCCGGACCCCGACAGGCCCATGATGACCGTGATCTGGCCGGCGTGCATGTCGACGTTGATGTCTTCGAGGCCGAGGACATGGCGGTGCTTCAACAGGAGTTCCTGCTTGCCCGTGCCTGACCGCACATGTTCAAGCATCGCATCAGGTTGCGACCCGAAGATCTTGTAAAGATTGCGGATAGAGAGTTTGGGCGGGATCGAGTGCGTGTTCATTCGGGGGCCCTCAGTGCTTGGTGGCGCGGTTGACTTGGGCGAGTGCGGCCTTGGTCACGCGGTCGAGCACGATGGCGAGCATCACGATCGCGAGCCCCGCGACGATGCCGACGCCGAGTTCGAGCTTGTTGATGCCCCTCAGAACGAGCGCCCCCAGGCCGGGCGCGGACACCAGTGACGCGATCACCACCATGGCGAGCGACATCATGATCGTCTGGTTGACGCCGGCCATGATGTTCGGCAGCGCGAGCGGGATCTGCACGCCGAAGAGCTTCTGACGCTGCGACATGCCGAAGGCCTCGGCCGCCTCGAGCACGTCCTTGTCGACGAGGCGGATGCCGAGGTCGGTCAGGCGGATCGCCGGAACGATGGCGTAGAGGATGATGGCGATACCGTAGAGCTTCGATTCCGTCACGCTGAAGAGGAAGATCAGCGGGATGAGATAGACGAAGGTCGGCAGGGTCTGGAGCATGTCGAGAACGGGAATGACCGAACGCTGCAGGCGGTCGCTGCGCGACATCGCGATGCCGATCGGAACGCCGAGGGCCACGCAAATCACCGTGCAGACCAGGATGATCGCCAGCGTCTGCATGGCGTAGGTGTAGTGGTCCACGAAGGCGAGCGCCACGAGAACACCGGCCACCAGCGTTGTGACGCGCGCGGACCGGGCCGCGAACTGGACGATGACCAGGAAGAGCGGGATCACGATCCACCACGGAAGGGCGAGAATGGCCCAGAGCGCCCCGTCGATCGCCCAGCTCAGGGGTTGCGTCAGCGGGTCCAGGACCACCTTCAGCGGATCCTTGACGCTGAGGAACAACTGTTCCAGACCCGCAGTCAGTTCCCGGGTCCGGGGGATCGCGCCGCAGGCCTCATGCAGGGTGTCGAGGGAGGGGAAGGGCGTCTGCCAAACGCTTGTTTCTTCGGTCTTTCCGGTCGTCTTCGCCAGAAGCTCCGCCATCGAAACCGGCCCTCCGGAGGAGCCGGCCTCGCACCAGCCCTTCAGGCCCAAAGTCTCGAACAACCCCGAATATGCAGCCATTTGCGCGCCTCCCGATCTTCTTCTTCTTGCCAGACCACGCTCTCAGGTCCGGTGCGCGCGGGGACGGAAGCCGCCCCCGCGCCGGTTTCGCTTACTGCAGGATGGCAGCGAGCTTCTCGCGGGCGGCATCGTTGAGCCAGCTGCCCCACACATCCTTGTAGGTGGTCAGGAAGTGAACGGTGGCCTCATCGGACGACGCGTTGTTTTCCTCCTGCCAGGCGAGCACGGCGTTCATCTGATCGTTGGTAAAGGTCACCTTGGACATCAGCTCCGCAATCTCGGGTTCGCGATCCGCGAAGGCGGTGGTGATGGCCGTGACGACCTGGGCTTTCGGATACGGGGATTTGCCGGGCGTCGCGCAATCGGCCGACGCGTTGCAGGCGTGAACGTCGGCGCTGAATTCACCGATGTTCACCATCGCCATCGGATACTTGCCAAGCACGGACGTCGGCGCCCAGTAGTAGCCGAACCAGGGCTCCTTGTTCTCGTAGGCCGCGGCGATCGCGGCGGCCAGCGTTTCCCCGGAGCCGTGGTTGAAGACCTCAAGGCCGTTCCCTTCGAAGTCCCATGCCTTCACGATGTTGTCGTTGGTCACCCGGCAGCCCCAACCGTCGGGGCAGTTGTGGAACTTGCCGCCGACCAGTTCGGGATTGGCGAGGATGCCTTCCATCGTGGTGAGCTCGGGATGTTCGTCCGCGAGGTATTGCGGGATCCAGAAGGCCTCCACGCCGCCGTCCGAGAGGACGTCGGTCAGCGTCCGGACCTTGCCGGCCGCCTCCAGATCCGGATAGGCGGGCGCGGTGTTGACCCAGAGTTCGGTCGCGATGTCGGGCTCTCCGGTTTCCGCGATCGAGGTGACTGCGGGAAGGGTGGAGGAGGGCACCACGGTAACGGTGCAGCCGTAGCCCTGTTCCATCAGGAACTTCGAGACCGAGGTCACAAGGGCTGCGGAGGCCCAGTTCATCTCGGTGATCGACACGCTGCCGCAGGCCATGGCCGCGTTGGTGGACAGTGCGAATGCGCCACCCGCGATCGCTGCTTTGAGGATTTTCGTCGTCAAGTCTTTTCTCCCTTGCGTGGTTAGGAATTTTGCCGGCTATCACCCGGTTCTCGTTTGAATTTTCTCAACGTGGCTCCCTTGCCGGGACCCTGTGTTCGCGCGGCCGGTCACGCCTCCTCGACATAGATGCCCAGTTCGTGGCGGCGGTTGTGGAATGCCTCGATCGAGGTCACGACCTCCTCTCCGGCTGCGGCGATCACGAAGGCGATCAGGACCTCGAAGAACGCCGTCAGCGCGACGGTCGAGGTGAAGAACTGCGGGGTTTCGGTCGGAACGATGAAGCGGTGCTGCGCGTCGGCCATGATCGGGCAGGCCAGGCCGTCGGAGACCGCGATCACCTGCACACCCTGAGCGCGCGCCACCGCGACCGCATCTACGACCTCGCGCCGATAGGGGCGGAACGTCATGGCGATCAGCACGTCCTTGGCCCCTGCGCGCGCGAGCCCGTCGACGGGCAGGGTTCCCCCGTTCGGAAGGGCCCGGACGTTGTCGATGGCCATGCCCGCAAGATAGGCGAAGTTCTGGGCGATCGGGTTAGTGACGCCGACGCCGAGCGCGTAGGTCCTCCGCGCGGACACGATGGCTTGCGCCGCCGCCGCGATCGCTTCGTGATCCGTCGCGGCGTAGAAACCTTCGAGGTTGTCGATCGACGCTTCCGCGGAGTCCGCATAGAGCCCGCCCAACTGCCCGCGCTGGGAAATCGACTGCAGCCAGCGCGCGCGGTCGGGATAGGTTTCGCGGCCTTGCCTGATTTGGGCCCGGAAGACCTCGCGGAAGGCTTCGTAGCTTTCCAGTCCGATGGCGCGGGTCAGGCGCACGAGCGTGTTGGGCTTCACGTCGGCCTTCGCGGCAAGCTGGCGGATGGAGCTGATCCCGATCTCGTTCGGATGGTCGAGGAGATAGCCCGCCAGCTTTGCCAGTTCCGGGGTCAGTCCGGGCCGCAGGGCTTGCAGCCGACCCAGGATATCGGCGCTCGTCTCGGGGCTGAGAACATTTGTTTTGTTCATGACTAAAGAGCGTACAAACGTTCGCTCCACCTGTCTAGCGAGTCGTTTCGAGTGTTCGGCCGTCTGTCGGCCCGGCGATGGGAACTGAACCCGCGTTATTTGCTCCGCGCAGTTGCGAATTCTCCGCGTCGTACAGGCAACCTGGCACAACCTGCGCGGCGACCGGTTCGCCGATCACTTCGACCTGGACCCGCGATCCGACGGCGGCGAAGTCGGGTTCGACGAAGCCCATGGCGATGTTCTTCCCGACCCGGTGGCCCCAGCCCGCCGAGGTCACGGTGCCGATCACGCGGCCTTCGTGGGTGATGCTGTCGCCGGGATGGGCCGGCGCATGGGTGCACTCGAGGACCATCGTGGCGAAGGCCCGCCGCGCTCCGGCCGCCTGCATGCGCTCCAGCGCGGCCTTGCCGACGAAAGCCGGTTTCGACAGGTCCACGAACCGGGCAAGGCCGCTTTCGAAGGGCGTGAACTCGGTCACGAGATCCGCCTTCCAGTGGCGATAGCCCTTTTCGAGGCGCATCGATTCCACCGCGTAGGAGCCGAAGAGCCGCAGCCCGTGCGCCTCTCCCGCCTTCCTGAGCGCAAGGTAGGCCGCGTAGAGCTGTGCGTTCGGCACGTGGATTTCATAGGCCAACTCACCCGAATAGCTGACCGACATGACGACGGCCGGCGCGATGCCCACGAAGGCGCGGCGGACAGATAGCCAGGGGAAAGCCTCCGCCGACCAGTCGCCGCGCGCGGCCACTGAGAGCACATCGCGCGATTTCGGGCCGGCTAGGACGAGGATCGTCCAGTCGTTGGTCAGGGACCTCAGCTTCACGCTGCCGTCCCGGGGCAGATGGGCCGAAAGCCAGTCCATGTCGTGGAATTCCGAAGCGGCGGCGGAGCCGTACCAGATCGTGCCCTCGTCAAGGTTCGCGAGCGTCGCCTCACCCTTCACGTTGCCGTGGTGGTTCAGGAGATAGCCGAGGCCGACCTTGCCCGCCTTGCGCGGAATGCGTCCGCAGAACATCGTGTCGAGCCAGTCGCGCGCGCCGTCGCCGGTGACCTCGATCCGGTTGAAGCCGTTCACTTCGGTCAGGCCGACGCCCGCTTGCACCGCCTTCACCTCGCTCGCGACCACGTCGAACGCCTCGGTGAAGCGGAAGCTGTGGGTCTCGTGGAACTCGGGCGAAGGCTTGATGTAGGCCAGGCGCTCCCAGCCGTTCACGACGCCGAACTCCGCGCCCTCGGCGGCGAGGATCGGGGTCAGGGGCGTGGTCTTGATCGGCCGTCCCGCCGGGCGGTGTTCGTGCGGGAAGTGAAAGCGGAACTCGTTCTGGTAGTCCTCGATCGCCTTCAGCGCGGTCAGTTCGACGTTGGCGTGGCCGGTGAAGCGGCGGGGATCGATGACCCAGGTGTCATAGCAGGCTTCGCCATGGACGATCTGCTGCGCCAGAAGCCAGCCATGTCCGCCGCCTTCGCCCAGCCCGGCGCGCAAGCCGATGATGCAGAAGGCGTTGCGCTTGCCCGGGATCGGACCGACGAGCGGCGCCCCGTCGATGGAATAGGTGATCGGGCCGTTGACGATGGTGTGGATCCCGACCTTCTCCAGCGCGGGCATGCGCTTGAAGACGTTCTCCAGCACCGGCATCACCCGGTCCACGTCGTTCGGGCAGAGTGCGTTGACGAAGTCGGGGTCGATTCCGTCCATGCCCCAGGTCTTGCACCCCTGTTCGTAGAAGCCGACGAGAAGCCCCTTCTTCTCCTGCCGGGAATAGAAGTCGTCGATCGGGCAGCGCAGGAGCGGCACGCGCGTCTCGCGCGCCTCCAGCTCCGCGATGGGTTCGGTAAGGAAATACTGATGCTCCATCGAGGCCACGGGATGGTGCACCCCCATCATCGCGCCCACCTCGTTGACGCGGTAGCCGCAGGCATTGACGACGATCTGGCACCGGATGTCACCGTGAGCGGTGTGCACGGTCCAGCTGTCGTCCTTGTGCTGCGTGAGCCCGGTGACGGGGGTGTTCCTGTAGACCTCGGCGCCGGCCTTACGCGCGCGGCGAACGAGCGCCTGGCAGAGTTGCGCTGGGTCGATGTCGCCATCGAGCGGGTCCCAGAGCCCGCCGAGGAGGTTGTCGGTCGTGATCAGCGGATGGCGGCGGGCGCATTCGGCGGCGTCGATGATCTCGAAGTCGACACCCATGCCCTTGGCCTGGCTTGCGAAGTGGCGGTAGCCCTCCATCACGCGCTCGGTGTTGGCCAGACGGATGCCGCCGTCGCCGTGGTGATAGTTGATCGGGTATTCGGAATCTGCGGCGAGTTCCTTGTAGAGCCTGATGGAGTGACTCTTGAGCCCGACCATTGTCTGGTTCATGCCGAAGTTCGTGACCTGCGCGGCGGAATGCCAGGTCGTGCCGGAGGTCAGTTCGTTGCGCTCGACGAGGACGACATCGCCCCAGCCCTCTTGGGTCAGGTGATAAAGCGTCGAGCAGCCGGCGATGCCGCCGCCAATGACCACCACGCGCGTCTGGCTCTTCAAGTCCGCCTCCTGTTTTCGCGTCTTTCCGGGTGACGGCGATGAAGCGCGAAGGCCGGCGCGCGGGTCAACGGGACACAGGCGAATTCGGAAAAACCGTTTCCGGACATTCGCGTTTCCGAACGGCGCTGGACGCGCTTGCGGGGGAACGTCAAGAGAAGCGAAATAGCGGCGTCACGGGCGGAGGGTCGAATGGCGCAAGATGTCGTAAGCCGCAGGGCCGGCGGGCGGGCTGAGCGCGTTGCCAAGCGGACCGCGCCGCCGGAGCTGAATCCCTGCCCGCCGGGACAACCCGGCGGCTTCTACAAGCCGCTTTCAGAGCCCGAGATCGTAGCGATCTACGAAACCGCGCTGCGGCTTCTGGCGGAACTCGGCATGGGCGAGGTGCCCGAGGTGCTGGAGCGCAGGTTCCTCGAATGCGGCGCGAAGAAATCGGGTTCCCGCATCCTTTTCCCTAGAGAAATGGTCGAGCGCTGCATCGACGTGGCCGCGAAACGCTTCACGTTCCATGGTCGCGATCCGAGGCGTTCGATCGATGTTGGCGGGGACCGGGTCCATTTCGGGACCGGCGGCGCGGCGGTCCAGACCCTCGACCTCGACACGGGCCGCTACCGGCCTTCGACGCTCCGGGATCTTTACGATTTCACCCGGCTCCAGGACACGCTGACGAACGTCAGCTGGTTCACACGCTGCTGCGTGGCGACCGACGTGCCGGACAATTTCGACCTGGACGTCAACACCGCCTTCGCGCTTCTCAAGGGAACGACGAAGCCCGTCGCCACGTCATTCACTCTGGCGGAACACGTGGAGCCGATCATTCGCATGGTCGATATCGCGCTCGGGTCGGATGGCGCGTTCCGCCGGACGCCGTTCCTGAAGGCGCATATCAGCCCCGTGATCTCGCCCATGCGTTTCGGGGAGGACGCGGTGCTTGTCACCCTTGCCTGCATGGAACACGGACTGCCCCTGTCCTGCATCACGGCCGCCCAATCCGGCGCTACGGCGCCCGCGATGCTCGCGGGGTTCCTCGCGCAGTCGCTGGCAGAGACGCTCGGCAGCCTCATGATGGTCAATGTCTTCCGGCCGGGCTATCCGATGGTCTTCTCGAACTGGCCGCTCGTCATCGATCTGCGCACCGGGGCCTTCTGCGGCGGCGGCGGCGAGATTTCCGTGATGAACGCGGCATCAGCGCAGATATCCAACTGGCTTGGCCTTCCATCCGGCGTAGCGTCTTCCATGACGGACGCGAAGGCGGTCGATGCGCAGTATGGCGTGGAAAAGGCGCTGTCTTCGCTCGCCGCGGGGCTGGCGGGCGGGAACCTGATCTACGAAAGCTCTGGCATGATGGCTTCGCTCCTCGGGGCGTCGTTCGAGGCCTTCATTCTCGATGACGAGATGCATTCGATGATCTACCGCGCGCTTCGCGGGATCGAGGTGAACGAGGAAACGCTCGGCTTCGACGCGATCTGCGAAGCGGTGCTCGGGGAAGGGCATTTCCTCGGCGGCGCCCAGACGCTCGCGGCGATGCAGCGCGACTATTTCTACCCGAAATTCGCCGATCGCGACGCCCCGATCACCTGGACCGAGAAGGGCCAGCGCGACGCTTGGGCGCGGGCTCGCCAGGCCGCGAAGGCCGTCCTCGAGGCGCATCACCCGTCCTACCTTGACCCTACGGCAGAGGCGCGGATCCGCGACGAGTTCAACATCCTGCTCGAGGCGTGACCGGCACGCACTGCGGTCAGTCGGACAGGACCGAGAGCGCGTCGCCGAGCCACGGCATGGCGGCCTGTCCTGGTTCCACGACCACCGTCTTGAGGATTGCGCGAAGCTTTTCACCGATGATCCCGGAAATCTCCTCGTTCCAGTCAGAATGGTGGAACAGGGAAATCGTGCGCGAGAACTTCGCGAAGGGCAGGGGATGCACGTCGACCTGGCCGTGAAACCTCCGCGCCCGGAGATAGCCGAGCGGCGTGGAAATCGCCCAGCCGGCACCACTGGCGACAAGGCCGAACATCGCCTGGTTGCTGTCGATCTCGATCCGGCTCTGCGGTTCGAGTCGAAGGCGCTTCAGATGCGCGGCGACCTGGCGGCCGATCAGCTGGCTCTTCTCGTAACGCAGGAGCGGAAGCCGATCGAGGGCCCCGATCGACTCGGGCGCTGCGGGCAGAAAACCTCTTGGCACGGCCAGCACGAACGGATCGCGCAGAAGAGGCAGTTCCACCAGGCCCTCGGGAAGTTCGGGCGCCCTCGCCGCTATGGCGAGTTCCGACCGGCGTTGAGCGAGGTCTTCGAGGAGGAGATGGCTTGGCCCCGTGACGATCGTCATGTCGCAGTTGGGCAGCATCTCGGCCAGCGAGACGGCAAGGCGTGGCATGACCTCGCCGTCGAAATCGTCGATGTAGCCGATTTCGAGGCTCCGCAAACGGCCGAGATCCTTCAGCGAAAGCTCGATCGCCCCCTGCCTGAGATGCATCAGGGCCTGACGCGCGTGAACGAGGTAGGCCCGCCCCGCCGGGGTCGGTGCCAGCGGACGCCGGCTTCGGTCCACGAGTTCCTCTCCGAGGACGTCCTCGAGGTTCTTCAGCTGCTGGGAAGCCGCGGAAGGACTCAGTCCCAGTCGCCGCGCGGCCTCGTGCAGCGAGCCGGTGCTCACCAGGGCGTCGAAGACCTCGAGCCCCCGAAGCGTGACCGACCTGTTCTGAAGCTGGCTCATCATTACGCGATATTTCCAAACGCGGGCACGCTGTAAAGTCCAATCGGGCGGGGTTCACGTGGGCACCCCGCCCGGGGATTTCACATTGCCACGGCCGGGGCGTTCGGCCAAATGGCACCGGGAGGGTTCGGATCCGTCCCGAGATGCGTCCTTCGGATGGATCAACGCCCGGTCATGCGGTAAGTAACGGCCTTGACCGCCGGGCAGGCGCGGTCGAAGGACGGGGTGACCGGAACACGACCGCCTCTCGGGCCGCCGCAGGCCGGCGGTGCAGGAACAGGAACTTCAGGCGCGCTCCGGTCCGGTGGGACTGGCCGCAGGAGGCGAGACATGACGAAATCCGGACCGGACGGAAGACTTCCCCGCGTTGTGGCCATCGGGTTCAACAAATGCGGAACGCGCTCCTTTGCCGAGCTGTTCAGAAAAGCCGGGCACAGCGTCATTCACCACAAGGTGCGCGACCGCTGGCCGGTTCCGCGGCGCATCGGCAAGATCATGCAGGAGAACCTTGCCGCGGGGCGCAAGGTCTTCGACAGCGTTGAGGACTACACCTTCTATTGCGATCTGATCTACGCCACGAAGTCCTCCACGTTCGACGGCGCCTCGGCCTATCGCGAGATCCTGCGCGATTATCCCGACACGATCTTCATCCTCAACCTGCGTGACCGGGAGCAGTGGATTACCTCCCGACTCAGGCATGGTCACGGCGAGTTCGCGAAGCGGGAAATGGCGGCCCGCGGGCTGAGCAGCATGGATGAACTCACGGACCAGTGGCGGACCGAATGGGACGCGCATCTCGCCGACGTGCGAGGGTTCATGGCGGACCACCCGGCGCAGTACATCGAGTTCGATCTGGACAGCGACAAAGCGGAGGATCTCGTGGCGCGTCTGCCCGATTATCGTCTGAACGCGGAGGACTTCCACGACATCGGCCGGACACGCGGCCGCCAGATGGGCTGGCTGAAGCGGAAGGCGAAGAAGTTCATCGCGCACAACCGTCCGCGGTTCCTGCGCTGAGAGGCCGCCGTGATCATCAGCCGCGAACACTCCTTCATCTTCCTGCACAACCGCAAGACGGCTGGCAGTTCCATATCGGTTTCGCTCTCGCGCTATCTCGGCCCGGACGACCTTCAGATCAGCGCGATCCCCGAGACATTGAGCGCCGGGCTGCCGCTGACGGAGCGTGTCCTGCGCGAGGCGAACAAGCAGGCCCACGGTCTTCTGCCGCTGTTCAGGCTGCTCGGGAAACGGGCCTATGCGCGTGCCGTGGCGCGCTCGATCGACCACGCCTACCGTCCTCTCCTGGGTCGCAAGCCGCCGCACGCCCCGGCCGCGACGGTGGCGGCGGCCTTTCCCGAGGACTGGGCCGCGTGCCGGAAGTTCTGCGTCGTGCGCAATCCCTGGGACAAGACCGTCTCGGACTACTTCTGGCGTATAAAGGGGATCAGGAACCCGCCGACCTTCGACGCATACGTGCGCGCGCTGGCAGCAGGCGACAGCCTGAACGGCATCGTGCCGATCGAGTTCCATTCGAACTGGGAGCTCTACACGATCAACGACACGGTCATCGCCGATCACGTGGTCCGGTTCGAGAACCTGGCGGAGGAGTTGCAGACCGTTCTGCAAAGCCTGGGCCTGGACTGGGACGGATGGCTGCCGCGCGCCAAGGGCGGAACGCGCAAGACGTCAAAGCGCTCCGGCGGCTATCGGGACATGTACGACGCGGAGACGGCGGCCATCGTCGGCACCCTCTACGCGCGCGAGGCCGAAACCTTCGGCTACACATTCTGACACATATGTGCCTCGACCATCGGCGAGGCCCGTTCTACAGAGAGCGCGAAGGATCGCCCTCGTCAGGGCTGTGACGCGGCCAAGGAAGCTGGAAAAGAATGAAGAAGCAGATCATTTGCATCCGCTGGGGCACGAAATACGGGCCGGAGTATGTGAACCGGCTCTATGGTATGGTGTCGCGCAACATCACGCCGCCGTTCGATTTCTATTGCTTCACCGATGATCCCGAAGGCGTCCGCCCGGAGGTCTCATGCCTGCCCCTGCCGGACCTGGACTGCGATCTGCCGAAGACGCGGAAGGGCGTCTGGGGAAAGTCGCGGTTATGGCGCAAGGACCTGGGCGGGCTGTCGGGGCCGGTGCTGTTCATGGACCTCGACGTGGTCATCGTGGGAAACATCGATGGCTTCTTCGAATACGGTTCCGAGGATGACGTGATCCTCGCGCGGAATCCGAACACGCCGTTCGAGCGTCTGGGCCAGACGTCGTTGTATCGCTTCCCGATCGGCAAGCTGGAGCCGATGCGGCAGGAGTTCCTCTCGGATCCTCAGAAGGTCGCCGAGACCTTCGTGTTCGAGCAGCGCTTCGTGACGCGGCGCGCACCCGGAGGGATCAAGTTCTGGCCGAGCGGGTGGGTGAGCCTGTTCAAGTGGCATTGCATGCGGCAGTTCCCGCTGAACTACTTCCTGCCGCCGAAGCTGCCGGCGAAATCCAAGGTCGTGATCTTCCCCGGCGGTCTCAACCCGCCCGACGCGATTGCGGGCCGCTGGAATGTCCGGTCGCCGGTGCTTCCGCCCTTCAGGCATTTCCTTGCGACCTTCACCAAGTCGCGCAACGGCAGCGTATCGGAACATCTGCGCCACTTCCTCCATCCGGCAGAGTGGGTCAGCCGGAACTGGCGCGAATAGACCGGCCTCAGGACTGGCCCGCGCGCTCGATGAAGTCCAGCGCGCGGCGGTCCTCTACGGTGTCGCTCTCGATGCTGTTCACCGTGCGCATGACCTTGCGGCGGTATTCGCCCGCCTTGCCCATCAGGTTCGGCCCGCGGCTGATCTTGGCCTCGAGGTCCTGGCGCGACCGTGTGTAGTAGTGGTTCAACTGGATCGCGTCGGCGGAATAGAAGCCCGGCTTGTCGCGATCCTTGAGGGATGACTTCTCTCCCCGGTCGTTCCAGGTGTCGGAAGAGCCGTCCGTCTCGACCGAATGGACGCGCAGCGCGGTCAAACGGCAGGGGTCCACGAGGCACTTGAACGCGCGCAGGCCCGGGGCGTCGCTCATCGGATCGCGGGCCCTTTGCAGGAAGTTCGGAACCACTCCGCCTTCGGGCGGGGTCGCGTGTCCGGATGTCCCGAACATGTGCCACGGCAACGAAACGTTGGGAACGTCGCCGAGCGGGGCGAGTGCCTCGTCATATGAACCCGCCCTGGCGGGCACGAGGAATTCGTCCACGTCGATGAAGGCCATCCACCGGAAGGCGCTGCCGAAATTCGACGCGGCATGGGCATAGGCAAGGACTTGGTTGTGAATCTCGCGCCCGAGCCGGGAGTCCGTCAGCCTTTGCTGCCAGGGGATCACCGTCAGCCTTTCGGGTGGCAGGGTGGCGCGGAGGACGGCGATGGTGTCGTCGGTGCTGGCGTCGTCATAGACCGCGAAATGGCGCGCGCCGCCGGCGAGGTGAAACCGGGCCCATTCGCCGATGTAATCGGCCTCGTTCTTGACGATCACGGCTATCGCCATGCCGGAGCGATCGGGAAGTGGCCGTGGCGAGCGGATGCCGAGCTTGGAGATCTTCGCTCGGCTCAGGAGTTTCTTAAGCACGGTCTTACCCCGAATGGCTGCTCGCGCGGCACACTATAACGGGGGCGGTCCCTGTGAAAGCGGCTTCCCTCCCGACCGCCTGCACGCGGGGCGAGAGGCGGCCGATGCGCGGCGGCGGGCCGGTGTGGCCGCCGCCGCTCGTCCGGAACTGCAGTCCGGCGTGGCCTCAGCTTCCCGCGATGGCCTGCGTGGCCTCCGCGATGGCCGCCTCGGTCAGTTCGAAATCCGCTTCGGTCAGCGCGAGGCTCGGGTAGACCTTGCCGGGCGACTTGAAGATGCCGTTCTTGCGCAGGACCGCGTTGAAGCGCGCGCTCTTCTGGCTGTCGGCTGCCTGCACGTCGCGATAGGTCCGCACGTCCCGGTCGGTGAACACGACGTCGAAAAGCGTCGGGTGTCCGACGATGCGATGCGCCACGCCCGCCGCGTCGAGATGCGTGCGGAACATGCCCATGATCCGTTCGCCGTGGGCCATGAGCGTGTCATAGGCGCCCTCGCGCCGCAGGATTTCCATTGTCTTGAGCCCCGCGACGGCAGCGACCGGGTTGCCCGATAGCGTTCCAAGCATCATCAGCCAGCGGTCTGCGCCGACGATGGCCTTGTCGAAGTGGTCCATGATCTCCTTGCGCCCCACGACGGCTGCAAGCGGGAAACCGCCGCCGATGATCTTGCCCAGGGTGCAGACGTCAGGGACGACACCATAGGCTTCCTGCGCTCCGCCGTAGGCGAAGCGGAAGCCGGTCACGACCTCGTCGAAGATCAGGACGATGCCGTACTTGCTGCAAAACTCCCGCACGGCCTGAAGGAACCCCGGCGCGGGCGGGATGATGCGCTGGAGGGGTTCCACGATGATGCCCGCGATCTGATCTCCCCACTCGGCGAGCAGGCTTTCGAGATAGTCGGGATCATTGAACGGCGCGATCAGCATCTCGTTCCGGACGGCCTCCGGGATGCCGGCGCTGTCCGGCACGGCCTGCGGGAAGTTCACGAGCCGCGTGGGTGCGAGGCTCATCTGCGCCTCCGCCGACATGCCGTGATAGCCGCCCTCGAACTTCAGGATCTTGTCGCGGCCGGTGTAGGCCCGGGCGAGCCGCATGGCGTACATGTCCGCCTCGCCGCCCGACGACAGGAACCGCACCTGTTCGGCGCAGGCCACCGCGCGGCAGATCTCCTCCGCCAGCTCGACGCCGGCCGTGTTGTTGGCGAAGAAGGTCATGCCCTTCGGCAGCTGTTCGGCGACGACCTCCAGCACTTCCGGGTGGCCGTGGCCAAGAAGCATCGGGCCGGAGCCGATCAGGTAGTCGACGTATTCCTTGCCGTCCTCGTCCCAGACGCGGGAGCCCTTGCCTTCGCGGATGAAGACCGAGGGGTCGAAGTTGCCGAAGCCCCCGGCCGGCAACACGGCCCGGGCGCGGTCGGCCCAGCTGGTCATGGGGGTCTTGTCGAGCATGTCGGTCTCCTAGTCGATAATGGCCACAGACTGGCCGAGTGTGTCGGGATCGGGCGCGACGCCCAGACCCGGACCTTCGGGCGGGGCGATCCTGCCATTCTTGCGGGCGGGCGCCCCAGGGTCGAGCCGCGGAGCGACGTAACCCGACAGGTCGCAGGTGTTCAGGACAAACCGCTCCGGCGTCGCAGCGGCGAGGTGCAGAAGCGCGGAGGTCGTGACGTCCGAGCCCCAGGTGTCCTCGATGCACATCTTCGCGCCGAGGTGCAGGCAGAGGTCGCGCGCCCGCCGCATCTGGCTCAGGCCGCCGAACTTCGACAGCTTCAGCGCGACGGCGTCCATGCAGCCAAGCTCGTAGGCCTTCAGAAGCGACGCCGTGTCATGGCCGTTCTCGTCGATCTTCATCGGCAAGCCGGTCGCCGCCCGGACGGCCGCGCATTCCTCGAGCGTCGCGCAGGGCTGTTCCAGCATGATGTCGAGCCCGGCGACGGCCCTGCCCACGCGCGTCGCGTCAAGCCGCGTCGCGCCGCAGTTCCAGTCGCCGTAAACCAGCGGACCGTCGCCGACCGCTTCGCGCACCATCCGCAGGCGCGCGACATCGACCTGCCAGTCGCCATCCGCGCCAAGCTTGACCTGGAACTGGGTGATGCCTTCGGCCTGGGCCTCCTTCGCGATGCGGGCCATCTCTTCCGGAGCGATGCAGGTGATCGAATGGTAGAGCGGCATGTCCGTCATCTGCCTGCCACCCAGAAGCGCGTAGGCCGGGAGCCCGGCGACCTTCGCCGTGATGTCCCAAAGCGCGAGATCCAGTGCGGACTTCGCGTAGACGTGACCCTGAAGCCAGGCGTCCGCGCGGCTCATCACGGCCTCCGGGCCCACCGGATCGGCTCCGATGACGACCGGCGCGAGGTATTCGAGCGCGGGCCGGACGCCCTCGGGATAGGCGGGCAGGTAATGCGGGATCGGGCAGACCTCGCCCCAGCCGGATATTCCTGCGTCCGTGTCGACGCGCAGGATGACGGAGGTGACGGTGTCGCAGGTCTTTCCCCCCGCCATGTGATAGGCTAGGTGGCTCGTGAGCGGCACTTCCCAGAGTGTCAGTCGGGTGATCTTCATTTCAAACCTCGTAGACGGCGATGGGCTCGCCGAGCCGATCGACCTCTGGCGCGACGCCGAGGCCGGGGGACGTGGGTGGAGTGGCGAAACCGTGGGCGTTGCGGGCGCCCTGATCCGGGACCGGATCGACGGACAGGTGATAGTGGCATAGCCAGCTCGCCAAGCGGTTCGCTTCGGGCGTCGCGCTGGCCAGGTGGATCGCGGCCGTGTCGGCAAGGGCAGAGCCGCCAAGATCCTCGATGTGCATCTGCCAGCCGACCGAAACGCCGAAGTCGCGGATCTGCAGCGCCTTCGTGAGCCCGCCGACCCGGTTGGGCTTGACCTTCACGCCTTCGCAGGCGCCAAGCCGCCACGCTTCCAGATGGTCCTGGAACGTGTGCAGGCATTCGTCGAGCATGATCGGATTGGCGACCCTGCCGGCCACATGCGCGCACTGGTCGAGCGTTTCGCAGGGCTGTTCCACCCAGTCGCGCGCCGCGACCGAGTTCAGGACCTGCACGGCCACGCCGGGTGTCCAGGCGCGGTTGATGTCGTAGGTCACCTTTTCGTCCGAGGGCAGGGCGGCCGAAATCGCTTCGATCCGCGCGACGTCGGCGGCGATGTCATGCCCGCCGAGCTTCGCGGAATGGGTGCGATAGCCCTTTGCCGAGGCTTCGCGGATGAGCGCGATCATCTCTTCCGGCGTGCCGGTCGAGATCGACGAGTTGACCGCGACGGGTTCCGCGACGGTTCCGCCGAAAAGCTGCCAGAGCGGCATTCCGGCGGATTGGCCGAGGATGTCCCAGGCCGCCATGTCGATGGCGGACTTGACGTAGAGATGCCCCGGAAGTTGCACGTCCATCGCGTCGTTCAGGGCGCGCAGGCTCCGCGGATCGCGGCCGAGGATCGCGGGCGCGAGGGTCTGGATGCCCGCGCGGATGCCGGGGCCGTGGGCCGGCAGGTAGGTCGTTCCCCAGGGGCAGCCTTCGCCCCATCCGCTGATGCCCTCGTCCGTGTCGAGGCGGACGAAGGTCGAGTCGAGCCGCTCGAACTTGAGCCTGCCGCCCGAGAGCCAGTAGGGTTTCGTGAGCGGCAGGTCTATCGCCCAGACGCTGATACGTGTGATCTTCATGCCGCATACTCCGCGACTGGGGCTCCGAGGCTTTCGAAATCCGGCGTCACGCCTAGGCCGGGGGTATCGGGCGCGATCAGGCAGCCATTGGCCGTTGCCGGGCCCGGCTTCCCGGTGCTGCGCGTGTTGTAGTTGTGCAGGTCGGTCGTGTTCTGAAGGTATTCGGCCGGGGTCGACGCCGCGAAATGCGCGAGCGCGGCAGTGGCGATTTCGCCGCCCCAGGTGTCCTCCGCCACGACCGGAATGCGGTTGTCGACAAAGTAGTCGCGCACGCGCCGCGCCTTCGACAGACCCCCGAGGTTGGAGATCTTGAGGCACACGAGATCGGCGCCGCGATCCTCGACGATCCTGTGCGCGGCGCGAATGCCCGTCACGCATTCGTCGAGCTTCATCGGTATGTCGACCATGCGGCGGACCTGCTGGCATTCCTCGTAGGTCTGGCAGGGCTGTTCGAGGATGAAGTCGAGGTCGCGGGTGGCGCGGGCGACGCGGATCGCGTTGTCCACGCGCCAGCCCTGGTTGGCATCCGCCATCGCCTTTTCGCCGGGTTTCAGCAGTGGAACGGTTGCGCGGATACGGTCTATGTCCTTCACCCAGTCGCCGCCGACCTTGATCTGGAACTGCCGGTAGCCCTGGGCGCGGTAGCGCTCCATCTCGGCGATCGTCTCGTCAGTCGCCTTCTGGGGGGCAACGCGATACATCGGCGCGGCCTCGGTCAGCTTGCCGCCCATCAGCATCCAGACCGGTTGGCCGGTAGCCTGTCCGAGTATGTCCCAGCAGGCCGCGTCGAAGGGCGCCTTGGCATAGCCGTGGCCCTGGATGACGTGATCCATGATCCGCTCGATCCGCGCCACCTGACGCGGGTCCTCGCCCAGTAACGCCGGCGCCATCAGGCGGGCGGCGGCCTCGACGCCCTCGGAATGGGCGATCATGTAGTTCTCCCCGCAAGGAGAGAATTCGCCGCAACCGGAAAGGCCGGCGTCCGTGTCGATCACGACGACCGAGGCCTTCGCCACGGTGATCGCGTTCCCCGCGCCCCAGACATAGGCGCCGCCGACATAGGGCAGGTCGGTCTTGTAGACCCGGATGCGGGTGATCTTCATGGTTCCACCACGATGTTGCCGACATGCTTCTTCGCCAGGAAGGCGCGTTGTGCGTCGTGCAGGTCGCGGAGCCGGAAGGTCGCGGCCAGCTGCGGCCGGACCAGTCCACGCTCGATCAGCTTGACGAGCCGCGCCATCGTGCCGGGCGGAGTGATCGTCGCTCCGGAAAGGCGCAGATCCTTGTAGATGAGTTGGCGCAGGTCGAATTCGACCGTCGGCCCGGAGATCGCTCCGCAGGAGGCGTAGCGACCGCCCTGCCTGAGGGCGTTGACCAGAGGCATGAACATCGAGCCGCCTACCACGTCGAGCGCGGCCTCGACCGAGCCGCCGGCCACATCGCGGATCGCGGCCTCCAGGCAGGGCGTGGCGCGGTCGATCACCGCGTCGCAGCCCAGCTTCCTCAGAAGCTCGGTTTTCGCGGCCGAGGCGATGCCGATGACCCGCGCGCCTCGGATCCTGCACAGCTGGACCGCCGTCGTTCCGACCCCGCCCGAGGCTCCGGCGATCACCACCGTCTCGCCCGGCTGGGGATCGGCCTTCATCACCAGGTTCTCGGCCGTGGTCAGCGCGCAGGGGAAGGTGGCGAGCTCGGCGTCCGAAAGATCGCTTTCGATCCGGTGTGCGTTGCTTGCCCGGATGACCGTGTATTCGGCGAAGCCGCCATCGCATTCCGAGCCGTAATAGGGTGCGTTCTTCGGGTCGAGCCAGTCGCCGGTTCCGAGAAGCCAGGGATCGACGATCACCCGCTCGCCCATGCGGCCCGGGTCCACGCCGTCGCCCACGGCTTCGATCCGGCCGACCGTGTCGGCTCCCTGGATGCGAGGGAAGCTCAGAGGGCTGCCGGACCAGGTCGCGTCCGCAGCATCTGCCTTTTCGAAGCCGCCGCTGCCGGCCGCCTCGGTGATCCCTTCCGACACGGCCTTCGAATACCAGGCCGTGCGGGTGTTGATGTCGGTGTTGTTGAGCCCGCAGGCTCCGACCCTGATCAGCACCTCGCCCGCACCGGGGCTGGGCTTCGGCCAGTCCTCGCGCCATGCGAGCTTGTCGAAGTCGCCATGGCCCGTGAGGACCATGGCTTTCATCGTTCCGCTCATTCGGCGGCGACCTCCCGCGCGTCAGTGCGGGGCAGGAGGCTCTGGGGGTCGTAAGCGGGCTCGGAAAGGACCCGCGCCTTGCGCGGTTCGCCCATGATCACGACCTCGAGCTCGGTGCCGGGGGTTGCGTGGCCGGCCTTGACGTAGGCGAAGGCAAGAAGCTTGCCGACCGCATGGCCGAAGGCGATGGAGCTGACGGTGCCGACCTGCTTGCCGTTCGCCAGAACCGCTTCGCCGCCGTTGCCGTCCGACCGTCCGTCATCTGCCACTTCGAGATAGGCACAGACCCAGGGCAGGGGCTTCGCCGCCGAGGCGGCGGTCGCCGCCTTGCCGCGGAAATCCTTTTCCATCCGCACGAAGCGCATCACGTCGGCCTCTGGCAGGGTGACTTCGTTGGTAAGCTCGCCCGCGCCCTTGAACGCCTTCTCCATCCGCATCGCGTTCATCGCGAAGGAGCCGTAGTTCACCATCCCATGCGCCTTGCCGGCGGCCTTCAGCGCGCGGAACGCCCCGAGGATCGCGTCGCGGCTCCCATGGATCTCCCAGCCGAGTTCACCCGCATAGGACATGCGGAAGGCCCAGACCGTGTGCCCGCCGATGTCGATTTCCCGCGCGGTCATCCATCTGAAGCCGGCATTCGACAGGTCCGCGCCGGTGCAGGCGCCGAGGATGTCGCGCGAAAGCGGCCCGTTCAGGGTGAGCGCGCCCCAGTCGGTGGAGCGGTTGGTGATCGCTACATCCTCACCCTTGCGGGCAAAGGTGAGGTAATCGACCAGGCGCTGCTCGAAGAACGCAGCGCAGACGAAGTAGAATCGATCCTCCGCAAGCCGGACGATCGTGGTTTCCAGCTCGATCCGGCCGTTGTCATTCAGAAGATGCGTCAGACCGATCCGTCCGACGGCGGGCAGCTTGTTCGGCACCAGCCGGTCGAGGAAGGTCGCCGCGTCGGGACCGGAAACTTCGACCTTGGTGAAGGCGGAAATGTCCATTATGCCCGCGCGTTCCCGCACCGCCCGCACCTCGGCGCCGACGATGTCGTGGAGCTTCGTGCGGCGGAAACCGTAGATGTCCTTCGCCTCCGTCCCCTCCGGCGCGAACCAGCGCGGGCGCTCGTGGCCGAAGACTTCCTCGAAGACCGCGCCCTCGGCCTTCAGGTCCTCGTAGAGCGCCGAGGGTTTCACCGGACGGCCGTCGAGGCGGTTGAAATGCGGGAAGGGGATCTCGTGGCGCAGGAGGTAGTCCTCCTTCGCCTTGGTGATCTGGTATTTCTGGTCGGCATAGGGGCCAAACCGGCGCGGGTCGAATTCGCGCATGTTGATGTCGGCCGCACCATGAACCATCCAGCGCGCGAGTTCCCGCGTCAGGCCCGGACCCCAGCCGATGCCGATCTGCGTGCCACAGCAGCACCAGTAGTTCCTGAGCCCCGGCGCGGGGCCGATCAGCGGGTTGCCATCCGGCGGATGCGAGATCGCGCCGTGAACCTCGCGGGTGATGCCAAGCTCGGCGAGGATCGGCATGCGGCCCATCGCGTTCTCGAGCCAGGGCATGATGCGGTCATAGTCCGGCTCGAACAGTTCGTTCTCCGCCTCCCAGGGGCAGTGATCCTCCCAGACGGTGTTCGGGTTGGCCTTTTCGTAGATGCCGATCAGGCCCTTCTTCTGCTCCATCCGGATATAGCCCGACACCAGCCGGTCATCGCGCACGACGGGCAGTTCCTTGTCGAGCGCCTGGAACTCCGGAACCGTGTCGGTGATCAGGTAGTGGTGCGTCATCGAGGTCGTCGGCAGGTCGTAGCCCGACCAGAGCGCGACCTGGCGCGCATAGGTGCCGCCCGCGTTCACGACATGCTCGCAGGTGATCGGCCCCTGTTCCGTCTCGACGAGCCATTCGCCGTTCGGCTGCTGCGTCACGTTCGTCGCCCGGCAACGGCGGACGACTTTCACGCCCAGTTGCCGCGCGCCCTTGGCAAGCGCGAAGGCCGCGCCGGCGGGGTCGACGTGGCCGTCGTCGGGCGTATGCAGCGCCGCCTTGACGCCCTCGAGGTTGTAGAAGGGGTGAAGCTCGCGGATGCGCTCGGGGCCCACGATCTCCATCGGGAAGCCGAGGCCCTTGCCCACCGAGATCGTCTGGTGAAGCCAGTCGAGCTCGTCATCAGTGTAGGCGAGGCGCAGCGAGCCGCAGCCGTGCCAGGTGACGGATTGGCCGGTCTCTTCCTCCAGCACCTTCGAGTAAAGGTCGATGTTGTAGCCCACGCATTTGCCCAGAGCGAAGCTCGAGGTCGAATGCGTGATCTGGCCCGCCGCGTGCCAGGTCGAGCCGGATGTCAGTTCCGCCTTTTCCAGGAGGACCACATCCGTCCAGCCTTCATGCGCAAGGTGGTAGGCGAGGCCGCAGCCCATGATGCCGCCGCCGATGATCACGACGCGGGCCTGAGAGGGCAGAGCGTTTTCCGACATTGAAAATTTCCCGAGTGAGAGTCGCGTTTTCTCTCGACAGGCTAAGCGCACAAATATACCATCGTCAATCATGAATGCCACAGATGTATCATCAACAGTCCTGACGCGCCTCACCGAAGAGTGGGACGCGCTGACGCCGGAGGCGCAGAAGGCGGCGCGCTACGTGCTGGAGAACCCGCAGGATGTGGGTGTTTCCACGGTGCGCGAGATCGCGGAGGCGGCTAACGTCAAGCCCAACACGATCGTGCGCATGGCGCGACAGGTCGGCTTCGAGGGGTACGAGGATTTCCGCCAGCCGTTCCGCGAGGCCATCCGGCGCGGTTCGGCGGGCTTCACCGACCGCGCGCGCTGGCTGCAGGACGTGTCCAAGAAGGGAGAGCTCGGCGGTCTCTATGCCGAGATGGTCGGCGCGGCGATCCGCAACATCGAGGAGACCTTCGCGCGAATCGACCAGGCGGCTCTCAAGTCAGCGGCGGAGGCGATCTGGGCTTCGCGCAGCGTGTATACGCTTGGCGTCGGCGTGAACAACGCGAACGCGCGCAATTTCACCTATCTCGCCTCGACCGGAATGGTGGAGTTCCACGCGATCCCGCAGGCCGGGTCCAGTCCCGCCGACGACATCGCCTGGGCGGACGAGCGCGACGTTCTGATCGCGATGACGAGCCGCCCCTACCGCACCGAGGTCGTCGAGACCGTCCGGATAGCCCGCGAACAGGGCATGACGGTAATCTCGATCTCCGACAGCCCGGCCAGCCCGATCGTGATGGCTGCCCAGCACCGCTTCGTCGTGTCCGTCGACACGCCGCAGTTCTTCCCCTCGTCGGTCTCGATCATCGCGCTCCTGGAGACGCTCCTGAGCTTCGTGATCGCGGTCGCAAGCCCCGAGATCGTCGAGAGGGTCGAGAAGTTTCACAAACGCCGGCACATGCTCGGCCTCTACCTGGAGGATGGCGAATGAACGCCCCGCTCATTCATTCGTTGGACGCGCGCTACTACACCGACCCCGCGATATTCGAGAAGGAGATGAAGGGGCTTCTGTCCCGGACATGGCAATTCGCTGGTCACGAATCCCAGGTGAAGAACACCGGTGACTACTTCGCCTTCGAGATCGCCGGGGAAAACCTTTTCTGCATCCGCGGCCGCGATGGCGAACTGCGCACGTTCTACAATGTCTGTCAGCACCGCGCGCACCAGATGGTCGAAGGCTCCGGCACGACGCGTGTCGTCGTCTGCCCCTATCACGCCTGGACCTACGAGCTTTCGGGAGAGCTGCGCGCCGGGCCGAACATCAAGTCCGTTCCGGGGTTCGACCGGTCGAAGATCTGCCTGACCCCGGTCCGCACCGAGGTCTTCCACGGCTTCATCTTCGTCAACCTCGACGACAACGCGGCGCCGATGGACGAATGGTATCCGGGCGTTCGGGAGGAGCTGGCCGAATACGTGCCGCACATCGACACGCTCGAACCGCTCGAATGGGTCGAAATCCCCGAGAAGTGCAACTGGAAGGTCTCGGTCGAGAACTATTCCGAATGCTACCACTGTTCGATGAACCATCCGACCTTCGCGACCGGGGTGATCCGGCCGGAGACCTATGACATCCAGCCGATGAACAGCGGCTACGTCCTCAGGCACACGACCGAGTGCCAGGACCTGAGCAAGATGACCTATCCGATCGACCTTTCGGTCCCGCATGGCGGGGAATACCGGTCGTTCTTCCTCTGGCCCATGTTCTCGTTCCAGGTCTATCCGGGCAACGTGCTGAACACCTACCATTGGCGGGCGCATGGCGTGGACAACTGTACCGTCTGGCGCGGCTGGTACACGCCTGGCGGCGTCGACAGCGAGGTGATCCGGCGGCTCGCGATCCAGGACCGCGCGACGACGGTGGAGGAGGATATCCGGCTCGTCGAAAGCGTGCACAAGGGGCTGAAGAGCCGGGGCTACCGTCCTGGTCCGCTGGTGCTCGACCCGGCCTGCGGTCTGAACTCGGAACATTCCATCCGCCAGCTTCAGGACTGGATGCGCGAAGCCGTCGACGGCTGAGCGGGGACGGCCTTCACCGACCGACGGATGTCGCGAATGGCCCCGCTGCGGGTGCCGTGAGGGGTTACTTACCGATCAGGTGAAGTGGACTTTCAGGGAGGTGCGGCATGAAGGCTGCTCTGATGGAGAAATTTCGTGGTCCGGTCTCGGTAACCGACGTGCCGGACCCGGACTGCCCGCGCGATGGCGTGGTCGTCGCGGTGCGAGCCTGCGGAGTGTGCCGGTCCGATCATCACGCGTGGAACGGCGCCGATCCCGACGTCGCGCTTCCTCACGTGATGGGTCACGAATTCGCGGGTGACGTCATCGCCGTCGGCCCCGAGTGTCACGGCTTTTCCGTGGGCGATCGGGTGACGGCGCCCTTCATCCTGGGCTGCGGCACATGCCCCGACTGCCGTGCGGGCGAGGCGACGATCTGCAACCATCAGGAAGTCATCGGATTCACCGGCTGGGGCGCCTTTGCGGAGCGCATCGCCATACCACGCGCCGATTTCAACCTCGTGCGCCTGCCCGAGGCGGTCAGCTACGTCGCCGCCGCCGGGATGGGCTGCCGCGTGACAACGGCATTCCGGGGCGCAGTCGACCGCGGGCAGTTGCGGGCCGGCGAGTGGCTGGCGGTTCATGGCTGCGGCGGTGTCGGCCTTTCGGCGATCATGATCGGTGCGGCGCTCGGCGCGCAGATCGTGGCCGTCGACGTGAACGAGGCGGCGCTCGACCTCGCGCGGGAACTTGGGGCCAATGCCGTGGTGAACGCCAAGGGCGCGGGTGACGTCGGGGCCGCTGTCCGCGAGGTGACCGGGGGAGGCGCGCATGTGTCGATCGAGGCGCTCGGCATCACGGAGACCTTCGACAACTCGCTCCGCAGCCTCAGGAAGCTTGGGCGGCACGTGCAGATCGGGATGCCGCTTGGCCGGCACGAGGTGCCGTCGCTGCCGCTTCTGGAACTGGTCTACTCCCGCCAGATCACGCTCCACGGCTCGCGCGGGATGGGCGCGAACCGGTTCGGCGCACTGTTCGGCATGGCGGCGGGCGGGCGGCTCGATCCCGGCCGGCTGGTGACGAAGACGATCGCGCTGTCCGAACTCGGCTCGGCGCTCGAGGCGATGGACAGCTACAGGGGCGCTGGCGTGACGGTCATCGACCGCCTCGACCAGTAGCGCGGAAGATGAGGGACACCGCAGTGCAGGACTACTGGCAGAACTACGTCGACGGCGAGTGGGTGGACGGTGGCGCGGGCCGCATCGGCGTCGTTGACCCGGCGACGGGCGAAAAGCTCGCCGAACAGGCGCTCGCCGACGCCGCCGACGTGGACCGCGCTGTCAGCGTGGCCCGGCGGGTGCATGAAAGCGGTGTCCTTTTCGACCTGCGTCCGGTTGAGCGTGGCCGGATGGTGCAGGCCATGGGGCGCTATCTGCTCGCCAACATCGACGAGATCGCGCGGCTGCTGACGCTCGAACAGGGCAAGCCCCTGTGGGAATCCCGGATCGAGATCGAGGGAGCGGCGCGCTACTTCGAATACTACGGCAACCAGGCCGAGACCGTCGAGGGCCGCTCGATCCCGCTCGGTGCGGGCTACTTCGACTTCACGACGCACGAACCCTATGGCGTCTCGGCGCATATCATCCCTTGGAACTATCCGCTGGAGATGACGGCCCGGTCGCTGTCGGCCGCGCTTGCCACCGGCAACGCCTGCGTGATCAAGACGCCGGAACTGACGCCGCTGACGAACGCATACATCGCCCGCGCTGCCGAGGCGGCGGGCGTGCCCACCGGCGCGGTCAACGTGATCTGCGGCCTCGGGCGCGACGCGGGCGCGGCGCTTTCGGCGCATCCCGGCGTCAACCAGATCGTCTTCACCGGGTCGGTCCCGACCGGCATCGCTATCGCCACGGCGGCGGCGAGGAACGTGGTTCCCTGCGTGCTGGAGCTTGGCGGCAAGTCCGCCGCCATCGTCCATGACGACGCCGATCTTGACGCGTTCATGAGCGATGTGCGCTGGGGGATCTATTTCAACGCGGGCCAGGTCTGTTCCGCGATGAGCCGGGTGATCGCTTCCGAACGCATTCACGATGAACTCGTGGACCGCATCGCGGGCATTGCGAAATCACTCTCCGTCGGCCCCGGCATCGATCAGGCCGAAATCGGCCCCACGATGGGCGCGATGGTGAGCGAGGCGCAGCGCGACCGCGCCGAAGGCATGGTCCGCTCGGCGGAAGCCGAAGGCGCGACGGTCGCGACCGGCGGCCGGAAACTCAACCGCGCGGGCGCATTCATGGAACCGACGGTGCTGACGTCGGTCACGCCGAACATGGCCATCGCGAGGGACGAGGTCTTCGGCCCGGTGCTGTCCGTCCTGAAGTTCCGCACCGACGAAGAGGCCATCCAGATCGCCAATTCGACCGACTACGGGCTCGTGGGCGGTGTCTTCACCCGTGACCTCGACCGCGCCACCCGCGCCGCGCGCCGGATGCGGGCAGGGCAGGTCTTCGTCAACGAATGGTATGCGGGCGGCGTGGAAACCCCCTTCGGCGGCTACGGCAAGTCCGGCTACGGCCGCGAGAAAGGGCGCGAGGCGCTCTGGAACTACGTGCAGACGAAGAACGTCGCGATCAGGCTGAGAGGGTAAGATGGCAATGACATTCGATGAAGACCTGTTCCTGAAGGGGCTCGAGCAGCGCAAGGCGACGCTTGGCGCCGAGTATGTCGAAAAGAACCTCGCCGCAGCGGACGACTTCACCCGGCCGTTCCAGGAAGCGATGACGGCCTGGTGCTGGGGGTTCGGCTGGGGCGACGAGGTGATCGACCCGAAGACCCGCTCCATGATGAACCTGTCCATGATCGGCGCGCTCGGGAAGATGCACGAATGGGAAATCCATTGCCGCGGCGCGATCAACAACGGGGTGTCGAAGGAGGAAATCCGGGCAATCATCCACGTTGTCGGCATCTACTGCGGCGTGCCCCAGGCGCTGGAATGCTTCCGCGTGGCGCGGAAAGTGCTGGAAGAGCAGAAAGCCTGACGCAGGTGCCCGAAGGCCGGGAGCCTTCCGGACGGATCCCGGCGTGACCCCCCCGCGCGTTCTCCAGAATCGAATTGTCCCCGGGAGTCGTTCGTAGGATGACTGTCGGACGGACAACAAGAAAACGGGGGGCGGCAATGGCGCGAAAATGGCCGGGGCAGGGCGAAGGGGCGATGATCGACCTCATACGCGGAGCCGAAGAAGCGCTCCTGTCGGGCCGCCGGAAGAAGCAGGAGGACGTGGAGAGCGCCGTCGGCATCTTCCTTGAGATCCTCCGCGGCTTCGAGCTTTTCGACGTTCCCGACCCGTGCGTGTCCGTCTTCGGATCGGCCCGCATCGGCGAGGGGCACCCGGAATACGAGATGACACGGGCCCTCGGACGCCGCCTCGCCGAAGAGGGATTCACCGTCATGACCGGCGGCGGCCCCGGGCTGATGGAAGCCGCGAACCGCGGCGCGCGTGATGCGGGCGGCTACAGCCTCGGCTGCAACATCATTCTGCCGACCGAGGAGGAGCCGAATGCCTACCTCGACCAGTTCGTCGAGTTCGAGCACTTCTTCGTGCGGAAACTGATGCTCATAAAATACTCTTCGGCCTTCGTGATCCTTCCCGGCGGGTTCGGAACGCTCGACGAAGCCTTCGAGATCGCCACCCTGATCCAGACCAGCAAGCTGACGCGCTTCCCGGTCGTGGCGATGGGCACGGCCTTCTGGGAACCGATCCGCAAGATGCTCGTGGGCACGATGGCCGATTCCCGTCTGATCAACGTCGACGATCTGGAAGTCGTGAAGCTGACGGACGACGTGGACGAGGCCGTCGACTGGATCCGCCAAGGCATGAGGGAAAGCGACGCGGAGCGTCTCGGGGCCGATCGGCGGAGGCCGGACTGATGGCGCGGGCAGTCCTTGAATTTCCGGAACGGTTCGGCATCGCCGGTCACAAGTTGAACGCCTGCACGGCGTTCAGGGATCATGGCCTGACATGACGCCCTTCGCCTTCCAGACCGCAGGCAAGATCCTGTTTGGCCGGGGCCAGGCCGATCAGGCGCATGTCCTCGTGAGGGATTACGGGAGGCGCGTGCTGCTCGTGCGCGGGCGTTCGGTATCCTGGGTGGACGGATTTGCCGAAAGGCTGACCGCGGCCGGGGCCGAGGTCGGGGTGGCGGCCTGCCACGGAGAACCGGCGCTTGCCGATGTCGAGAGGGTCGTGTCGCTCCGCCGCGAGCATGCGGCCGATGTCGTCGTTGCGGTCGGGGGCGGCGCCGTGATCGATCTGGGAAAGGCCGCGGCTGCCCTCATTCCGGCCAGGAGCGACGCGATGGACCACCTGGAAGTGGTCGGGAAGGGCCTGCCGCTGCCGTCGGACCCGCTTCCCTTCGTCGCCATTCCGACCACGGCCGGCACCGGGGCCGAGGTCACGAAAAACGCGGTCATATCGGTGCCGGAGGCGGGCCGAAAGGTCAGCTTGCGCGATCCCCGGATGCTGCCGGACCTGGCCATCGTCGATCCCGCACTGACGGATGGCGCGCCGCTTTCGGTGACGCTCGCCTCGGGGCTCGACGCGGTCACCCAGGTTGTCGAACCCTATTTGTCGAGCCGCGCCAACCCGTTGACCGACGCCCTGTGCCGCGCGGCCATCCCCATGGGCGTCGCGGCCCTGGCGAGGTTGACCGAATGCGAGGACAGAGGGGCGCGGGACCGCATGGCCTACGTGAGCCTTACGGGCGGCATCGCGCTGGCGAATGCGGGGCTCGGGGCGGTGCATGGACTCGCGGGCGTGATCGGCGGCCGGACCGGGGCGCCGCATGGCCTGATCTGCGGACGCCTGCTTGGTCCCGTGCTGTCGGCAAACCGTCAGCGCGCCGGGGATGCGGGCGTCGACCTGACGCGCTACGAGGAAATCAAGGCGGCGTTCCGCGACCATTTCGGCCTTCGGGGCGGAGATCCGTTCGAGCTTCTGTCATCGAGGCTTGATGATTTGCGACTGCCACGCTTGGGCGAGTGGCTGAGCAGGGCTCCCGACCTTTCCGCGATTGCGGAGGAGGCGAAGGAGTCGAGTTCGATGAAGGGAAACCCGTTCGAGCTGGACTCGGATACCCTGCTCGCCATCATGAAGAAGGCGATGTAGCCGCGCTTTCCGGGCGGCGCTGCCGTGACCGGGGGTGTCGCAGGGGCGACAGAAGCGCTCATCGGGGAAGATTAGGAAGGGAGCCGCTTGAGAGGGGCAGTGCGGTAAACTACGGTTTGACGATGGCCAAAGTGAAATCGAGACAGGCTCGCTGCTCTGGCAGAAAACGGTTCGTCCTCGTCTGACTGCGCTCCCCGCGATGCCTGCAAGAACCACATCCCCACGGAAGTCACCTGCCGGAGCAGTCGCGCCCGAGCGCGCAGCGGAGAAAGCGCCTTTCCGGGTGCAGTTCTTCCTTGTTCCGGGTTTTTCGATGATGGCGCTCAGCGCGGCCGTGGAACCGCTTCGGGCGCTGAACCGGAGGGAGGGGCGGAAGGTCTACGACTGGTGGCTCGTGGCGCGGACCGCAGGCGTCGTCACCGCCAGCAACGGTTTCGACCTGACCGCAAGTTTCGGAATAGCAGAGGCGCCGCGCGCCGAACGGACGATCGTCGTCGCGTCTCTCGGTATCGAGGGCTACCGCGATGCCCAGGTGCTGGAATGGCTGCGGCAGCGCCGCCGCGCAGAAGGCGGGATCGGTGCGATCAGTAACGGCGCGCTGCTTCTGGCCCGGACCGGGCTGCTCGACGGCCACCGTGCCACGATCCACTGGGAAATGCAGCGGCAACTGGCCGAGGACTTCCCTGAGATCGAGGTTGTGCCCGACCTCTACTGCCAGGACCGGGGCATCCTCACCGCGGCGGGCGGCACCGCGTCCATGGATCTCATGCTGTCGATGATCGCGGAACACCACGGCACGGAGGCCGCCGCGGACGTCGCCGACCAGTTCCTGCATGGCGCGATCAGAGCGCCCGGCGTCACTCAGCGGCCGGACCTTCGGTGGCGCTTCCAGGTGACCGACAGACGCATCCTCATGGCGATCCAGCTCATGGAGGAGCATGTCGACCACCCGTTGAAGGTCAGCAAGATCGCCGATTTCGCGGGAATCTCGGAACGCCAGCTGGAGCGCCTCTTCGAGGCGAAGTTCGGGCTTGGCCCGTCGGAGTTCTACAAGAAGATCCGCCTCAAGGCAGCCCATGCAATGGTGCTCAATTCCACGCACAGGCTGCTCGAGATCAGCGATTTGTGCGGGTTTTCCAGCCTTGCCCATTTCAGCCAGGCTTTCAAAGCGGAATACGGCGTTTCCCCTTCCGTCCTCCGGAGGGGAGGCCGGCGCGCTATGGCGGAATCCTGATAATTTCTGGCGACTCCCCGTAAGCCGATCCGCCGGGCCTTCTTCTATAGAGGCGACGTCGGGCAAGTCTGGCTCGCAAAGGGGGAACGCGGGGTGGAAATTCTCCAGTTCATGGCAAGTAACTGGCGCCTCATCCTCAGTCTTGGGGGTGAGCATCTCGCAATCGTGGCGGTCGCTGTTGGCGCTGCCATCCTCACGGGCGTACCGATCGGCATTGCCATCACGCAGAACCGCGTCGCGGCCAATGCCATCCTCTACATCGCCTCCATCGTCGTCACGATTCCTTCCATTGCGCTCTTCGGCCTGATGATCCCGATCATGTCGCGCTTCGGTCACGGCATCGGCTACGTTCCGGCCGTCATCGCGATCCTGCTCTATTCGCAGCTGCCGATCATCCGGAACACCTACACCGCGATCACGAACATCGACCCCGCCTATCGCGAGGCGGCGCGCGGCATGGGCATGTCGTCGCTCCAGCGGCTGATCCGGGTCGAAATCCCGATCGCCGTGCCGGTGATCATGGCCGGCGTCCGCACCGCGGTCGTGATGAACATCGGCGTCGCCGCGATCGCCGCCTACATCGGCGCGGGCGGGCTCGGCGTCCTTATTTCGCGCGGGATCAGCCAGACCGATCCGCGCCAGCTGGTGACGGGCGCCGTGGCGGTCAGCCTGCTCGCCATTCTGGCCGATTACGCGCTTCTCTGGCTGCAGCGTCGCCTGACGCCGCCCGGCCTCGTCCAGTGATCCGAAGTTCCGGGGAAAGAACATGATCAAGCTCGAAAACCTCACCAAGGTCTTCAAGGTCCCGGGGCGCGAGATCGTTGCGGCCGACCACATCAACATGGAAGTGCCTGAGGGCGAGATCTGCGTGCTGCTCGGGCCCTCGGGCTGCGGCAAGACCACGGCGCTGAAGATGATCAACCGCCTGATCGCGCCGACCTCGGGCAAGATCTACATCAACGGCAAGGATACGGACGCTTACCGCGTGACGGAACTTCGCCGTTCCATCGGCTACGTGATCCAGCAGATCGGCCTGTTTCCGAACATGACGATCGAGGAAAACATCTGCGTCGTGCCGAAGATGCTCGGCTGGGACATGAAGCGGGCGCGCCAGCGTGCCGCCGAACTTCTCGACCTCGTGGCGCTCGAGCCCGCGATGTTCCTCAACCGGTATCCGAAGGAGCTTTCGGGCGGCCAGCAGCAGCGCGTCGGCGTGATCCGGGCGCTCGCCGCCGATCCGCCGGTCATGCTGATGGACGAACCCTTCGGCGCGATCGACCCGATCAACCGCGAGGTGATCCAGGACGAGTTCCTGAAGATGCAGGACAAGCTGAAGAAGACCATCATGTTCGTCTCGCACGACATCGACGAGGCGGTGAAGATGGGCGACAAGATCGCGATCTTCCGGGGCGGCAAGCTCGAGCAGTTCGACAGCCCGGACCAGCTTCTCGCCCATCCGGCGAACGATTTCATCGCCGATTTCGTCGGGGCAGACCGCACGCTGAAACGGCTTCGGCTTCTGAAGGCGGAGGCCGCGATCGACCCGTCGGCGCTGGCCGTGAACCGCGACACGAGCCTTCGGGACCTGCGCGCCATGATGACGGAACGTCACGCGGACGCCGCCGTTCTACTGGACGAGGCCGGCAAGGTCGCGGGCCAGATCACGGGGGAGGCCGCTTCTGCCGAGGGCGTTGCCGCGCAGAAGTCGGAGCCCGTGCACGCCGTGGTCAAGGCTTCCGCCGATCTTCGCGAGGTCGTGTCGGTGATGTTCGCGAACGACACGACCTGGCTTCCGGTCGTCGGCACGGACGGGCGGTTCCAGGGTGTCGTCACGCAGGCGCAGATCACCCATCTCCTGGGCGAAACCTACCGCCAGCGTCAGGGCGCGGGAGCGCATTGATGGGCGCGAACGCCAACACCGCGCGCCTTGTCGGCATTGCCGCCGTCTTCGCCCTTGGGGTCTGGGCGGCGATGGCCGGGCTTGCTGACGAGATCATGATCTACTGGGAGGACATCTCCTACCTCACGGTCCAGCACGTGGTGCTCGTTTCCGTTTCGGGCGGACTCGCGATCCTCATTGGCGTGACGATGGGACTCGTGCTCTCCCGTCCGGCGATGCGTTCCACGGCCGAAACCATCATGCAGGTGTTCAACATCGGCACGACGATCCCGACGCTCGCGGTGATCGCGCTGTCGATGTCGCTTCTGGGCATCGGCTTCGTCCCGGCGGTCTTCGGGCTTTTCGTGGCGTCGCTCCTGCCCATCATCCGCAACACCTACGCCGGTCTCCTCGCCGTCCCCGCGCATCTGAAGGAAGCCGCTCACGGCATGGGCATGACGCCCCTCCAGATCCTGTGGCGGGTGGAGTTGCCGAATGCGCTCTACGTCATCTTCTCGGGTATCCGCACCGCTCTCGCCATCAATGTCGGCACCGCGCCGCTGGCCTTCCTCATCGGCGGCGGCGGGCTGGGCGAGTTGATCTTCACGGGCATCGACCTGATGGAGACGACGATGCTTCTGGCCGGCGCGCTACCGACCGCGGGGCTCGCGGTGCTTGTCGATTTCCTCTTGGGGCAGGTCCAGTTCCTGGCCGTTCCAAAAGGCGTAAACCCCCTCCGCTGACGCGGAGGGTAATTCCAGCAAGGAGTCCACCCTCTATGACCTACCCCACCTTCAAGTCGCTGCTCGCGGGCGCCGCCATGCTCGCCACGGCCACGATCGGTACCGGCGCCATGGCCGAGGCCATCGTAGTCGGCGGCAAGAACTTCACCGAGCAGCAGCTTCTGTCGGAAATCACCGTTCAGCTTCTGGCCGCGAACGGCCTGGAAGTCGACAACCGTTCGGGCATGGGCTCCGCCGCGCTGCGCACCGCGATGGAAAGCGGCCAGGTCGACGTCTACTGGGAATACACCGGCACCTCGCTGATCACCTACAACAAGATCGAAGAGAAGCTCGACGCTGACGCGACCTATGCCAAGGTCAAGGAACTCGACGCCGAGAAAGAGATCGTCTGGCTCGACGCTTCGAAGGCGAACAACACCTACGCGCTCGCCATGCGCCGCGCCGATGCCGAGGAAAAGGGCATCGCGACGCTTTCGGACCTCGCCGCGCGCGTGACCGAAGCGGGCGACCTGAAGCTCGGATCGAACGCCGAGTTCTACGCGCGTCCCGACGGCCTGAAGCCGCTGGAAGAAGCCTACGGCTTCGAATTCGGCCGCGACAACGTCGTGCGCATGGACTCGGGCCTCGTCTACCAGGCGCTGAAGGACGGTCAGGTTGACGTCGGCCTCGTGTTCGCCACCGACGGACGCATCCCGGCGTTCGACTTCGTGACGCTTGCCGACGACAAGGGCTATTTCCCGGCCTACGCGCTGGCCCCGGTCGTGCGCGCGCCCATCCTCGAAGCTCACCCGGAAATCGGCGAGCTGCTGAACGCGGTTTCGGCCAAGCTCGACGATCAGGTGATGTCGTCGCTCAACGCCCGCGTCGACGTCGACAAGGAAACGATCGAGGCCGTCGCCACGTCGTTCCTGACCGAAAACGGTCTCGTGAACTGACCTGAACAGGACGGGGCGCCCGCGCGCCCCGTCTTCCCCCCGAAAACAGCAAGGCGGAACGGCAAAGTGAAACTCGGCGCAGCTCAGATTGAAAGCGTGATCGGCGATCCGGATGCGAACATGGGCAAGCACCTGGAGTTCATCGCCAGGGGGCACGAAGCCGGACTGGACCTGCTGGTATTTCCCGAGGTTTCGCTCGTCGGCCACTACGGCGGCCACCACCTCCTCGACGCGGCGATGAAGCGGGATGATCCGCGCCTTCTCCGGCTGGCCGAAGCGGCGGGCGACATGCACACCGTCGTCGGCTTCATCGAGGAAGGCCCGGCGGCGCAGTTCTACAACGCAGCGGCGATCCTGCATCGCGGGAAGGTCGTCTTCCTTCATCGCAAGGTGAACCTGCCGACCTACGGCAAGCTGGAAGAGGGCAAGTACTACGCCACCGGCCGCTACGTCGACACGCACGCGCTCAGCCCCGACTGGCGCGCGGGCCTGCTGATCTGCGCCGATCTGTGGAACCCGGCGCTGACGCATCTTTCGTTCCTGCACGGCGCGACACTGATGATCGCGCCGATCAGCTCGGGCGTCGAGGCCGTGGGCGCCGATTTCGACAACCCGGGCGGGTGGGCGCTGACCATGCGCTTCTATTCGATGATGTATGGCGCACCGGCGATCATGGTGAACCGCTGCGGCGTCGAGAAGGACCTGACCTTCTGGGGCGGCTCGCGGATCATCGACCCGCACGGGCGTGAACTCGCGCTGGCTGGCAGCGGCGAAGAACTCATCACCGCCGAGATTTCGTATGACGCCGTGCGCCAGGCGCGTGTCCTCCTGCCGACGGTGCGCGACAGCAACCTCGCCCTCGTCCTGCGCGAGACGACGCGCCTGGTCGAGAATCTGGGCGTGCCGGATTTCGTCCGCGGCTGACCCGACAAGGAACAGGAGGCGCCGATGCGTGATTTCATGCTGAACGAAGAGGACCGGGCGTTCCGCGCGGAAATCGTGGAGTTTCTCGACCGTGAACTCGTCCCGCGCGCAGAGGCGATCGAGCGTGACGCGGACTGGGAAGCGGTCAGCGCCGTCGTCCGTGCACTCGGCGAGGCCGGCTACATGAAGCTCATGTTCGCCGACCTGTACTCCGGTTCGCTGTCGAACCCCGGCCTGACGCACGCCACGATCCTGTCGGAGGAGGCCGCGTTAAGGAACTACGCCTTCGAAACGACGATCGCCACCGCTCTGTCGTGCGCCTTCCCGCTTCACCGCCACGCGCGCCCCGAAATCCGCGACCGCTACCTGTCGCCGATCCTCGAGGGTCGGGCGGTCGGCTCGATCTGCATGACGGAGCCCGACGTCGGATCCGACAGCGCCGGGATGAAGACCCGCATCCGCTTCGACGCCGCGCGCGACGAATGGGTGATCTCGGGTTTCAAACGCTACATCTCCAACGCGTCCAAGGCCGATGTCTACATCGTCTGGGGCATCTCCGATCCCGATGTCGCCCCGCAGAAGGGGATGACCGCGCTTGCCGTGCCGTCCGACGCGGCCGGCCTCTGCTTCCCGCGCACCTATGATTTTGCCGGCCGGCGCGGTTGCGTGGTGGGCGAGGTCGCCTTCGACGAGGTGCGTGTGCCGCGCGACCATCTTCTTGGCGAAGAGAACCAGGGCTTCAAGGTGATGCTGGGCGCCTTCAACTTCGAACGGGTGATCCTCGGCGGCTCCGGCCTCGGCGTCGCCCGCTCGGCCTTCGAGATCGCACGTGCCCACGCCCAGAAGCGCGAAGCCTTCGGCCAGAAGCTTGGCCAGAAGCAGCTGATCTGGGACATGATCGCGGAAATGAGCTGGCGCATCGATGCGGCCGAGCTGCTGACCCATCGCGCGGCGAAGATGTATGACTCCGGGATCGACGGGAAGGAACTGATGCGCGAGGCGGCGCAGGCCAAGCTCGTGGCCACGGAAACGGCCGTGTTTTGCGCCGACCGCGCGGTCCAGATCCTCGGCGGCGATGGCTATACCCGCCAGTTCGGCCGCTGCGAACAGATCTACCGCGACGCCCGCGCGCTGCCGATCGTCGGCGGCACGTCGGAAATGTGCAAATACCTGATCGCGGCGCGCGAGATGCCCGAGATCAGGCCAAATCTCTGATGAATTCCAGAACAGGACTGACGCGATGAACATCGCTCGCATTCTCGAAGGTTCGGTTGACCGCTACCCGGATCACACGGCGCTCGTCTTCGACGGCCGCCGCTGGACCTATTCCCAGTGGTTCGCCCGCATCCGCCGCTTCGCGCAGGCCCTGACCGATCTTGGCGTGCGCGCCGGCGACCGGGTGGCCTTTTACGTCTCGACCTCCGAGAACTCGGTGACGACCTATTTCGCCTGCCAGATGCTGGGCGTCATCGCTGTGCCTCTGAACTTCCGGCTGGCGCCGGGCGAGGCCGCCTACATCATCCGCGACAGCGGTGCGCGGGTGCTGATCTACGGGCGCAACCTCACGGAAAACGCGCTGAAGGTGCAGGAGCAGGTCCGCTCCGTCCACGACTTCATCGGCTGCGCCTACGATCCGGCGAACATCCCGGAGGGCCACCACCACTTCGAGACGCTGGCGGAACAGACCGTTCCCGCCGACGAACCCACCTACGTGTCCAACCAGAGCGACATTTCCGCGCTCGTCTATACGTCCGGCACGACAGGCCGCCCCAAGGGGGTGATCCACACTCACGCGAACGATCTTGCCATCGCGATGAACTGCGTGATGGAATACGGGCTGAGCCACCGCGACACGGCGCTTCACATCGCGCCGCTCTACCATGTCGGGGGGATGCAGGCCTATTTCATCCCGCACCTGATGGTCGGCGGAACGAACGTTGTCCTCGGCAGCTACGAGGCGCGCAAGACGCTGGAACACATCCAGGAGGAACGGATCACGACGCTTTTCGCGGTGCCGACGCAGATCCAGGAAATGCTGTTCCTGCCGGACTTCAAGACCTACGACGTCTCCAGCCTCCGGCTGATTACGACGGGTGGCGCGGCCATCGCCTCGGCCACGCTGGAGCGCGTCATCCGCGAGTTCTGCCCGCGGATCTACAACGGCTACGGCATGACGGAAGCGAGCCTGACGCTGCTTCTCCACCCCGAGGACGCGCTCGCGCGGCTCGGGTCCTGCGGCAAGCCGACGCTGATCACCGAGGCGCGGGTCATCGCCAACGATCCGGGCCGCGAGGTTTCCCCCCTGGAAACGGTGGCGCAGGGCGAGATCGGGCAACTCATCGTGCGCGGGCCCCAGGCGATGGAGGGCTACTGGAACAAGCCCTTCGAGACGCAGAAGAAGCTGAAGGCCGGCTGGGTCTACACGGGCGATCTTTTCTCGAAGGACGCGAACGGCTTCTACTTCTTCCACGGCCGGGCCGACGACATGATCGTCTCGGGTGGCGAGAACATCTATCCGCGTGAAGTGGAGGAAATCCTCTATCGCTGCCCCGGCGTCAAAGAGGCGGCCGTGGTGGGCATTCCTGACGAGAAATGGGGCGCGGTGGTCACCGCCTTCGTGGTCCGCACGGCCGACGGTCCGGACGCGGACACGCTCGACGCCTTCTGCCGCAAGAGCGACGATCTCGCCGCCTACAAGCGGCCCAAGCGGTATCACTTCGTCGACGCGTTGCCGATCAACCCGTCGGGAAAGGTAATCAAGCGAGAGCTGGTGGCGGACTACGATCCGGCGAACGGCATCGCTCCAAGTAGAAGGGAAGTGGCATGAGCCGGGAAAAGCGCGTCAACCGCCGTGGCCGCGTGGCGGCACAGGAAGCGCCGGTCAACCCGGCGCCCGCCGGACTTGAAGGCGGCAGCTACCGACCGCTGACCGCAGACGCGCTGGAACGGATCGTCGGTGCGGCCTATGCCGTGCTGGAACGCACGGGCGTCGAGGTCGGCCCCGGCGAGTGCCGCGATCTGTTCGAGCGCGCGGGCTGCCGCGTGGACACCGACGCAGGGCGCGTCCACATCCCGGCGCGCGTGATCGACGAGGCCCGCGCGACCGCGCGTCCCGAGGTACTGCTCGCCGGCCGCGATCCGCGCCACGACCTGCACCTTGGCGGAAGGCGCGTCTATCTAGGCACCGGCGGCCAGGCCGTGAAGATCATGGACCTCGACGACCGTGTCCGCGAGACACGGCTGCGCGACAACTATGACATCGGGCGGCTCGTTGACACTCTCGACCACATCCATTTCTACATGCGCCCCGTCGTCTGCCGCGACCTGGGCAACGACGACATCGACGTCAACCAGCTTTACGCCTGCGTCGCGTCGACGAAGAAGCACGTGATGAGCAACTCCTACCTGCCGTCCAACGTGTCGCGCCTGAGGCGCATGGGCGAGATGCTGGTGGGCGGCTCGGCGGAATTCGACGCGCGTCCGCCGATCTCCTTCGTCGCATCCTGGGTGGTCTCGCCGCTGCGCTACGCGATGGAGACGGTCGAGATCCTCGACCGGATCATCGAACAGGGCGTGCCGGTGGTGCTGAGCTCGGCGCCGCAGGCCGGGGCCAGTTCGCCGGCCTCGCTTGCCGGCACGCTCGTGCAGATCATCGCAGAGCAGCTCTCCGGCATCGTCTACGTGAACCTCAAGAAGCCCGGCCACCCGACGATCCTCGGCTGCGTGCCGGCGCAGGCGGACCTCCGCACGGGCGCCTTCACGGGCGGTTCGGCGGAATTCGCGTTGATGAACGCCGCTTGCGCGCAGATCGCGCAATACCTGAACCTCCCGATCTACAACTCCTCCGGCATCGCGGATTCCAAGGTGGGCGACGCGCAGGCAGGATTCGAGAAGGGGCTGACCACGGCCACGGCGGCACTTGCGGGGTCGAACTACATCCACCATTCCGCCGGGTTCCTGGAAAGCCTGCTGACGGTGGCCTACGAGCAGTACGTGATCGACAACGACGTGAATGGCGCGGTGATGCGCATGACGCGCGGGATCGAGGTGACCGACGACACGCTCGCGCTGGACGTGATCCACGACGTCTGCGTCGGCGGCCCGAAGCACTACCTCGGCCATGCCCAGACGCTCGCGCTGATGAACACGGAATACCTCTATCCGGAGCTCTTCGACCGTCGCACGCGCGCCGACTGGGAAGCGGCCGGGGCGCTGGACATCCGCATGGTCGCCAAGGAGCGCGCGCGCCAGGTGCTGTCCGAGCATTTCCCGGTGGTCATCCCCGAGGAAATCGACCGCGAGATCCGCCGCCAGTTCGATATTCTCCTGCCGCTCGAAGCGATGCGGCCGGGAGGCTGGATTCAGGCGGCCTGAAGAGGAGAGGCATGATGACTGACAAGCTGCTTTATGAACAGGAGGGTCACGTCGTCACGCTGACCCTCAACATGCCGGAACTGCGCAACCCGGTGACGGATGCCGACGTGGTGGACGGCATCGTTGACGCCTGCGCCCGCATCTCGGCCGACATGTCGGTGCGCTGCGTCATCATCACCGGGGTAGGGAAGGCGTTCTCCTCTGGCGGCAACCTCAAGCACATGGCCGAACGCTCGGGCCTTTTCGCAGGGGACGCCCTCGAAGTGCGTGACGGCTACAAGGCAGGCATCCAGCGTGTGCCGAAGGCGCTCTGGAACCTCGAGGTTCCGGTCATCGCGGCGGTCAACGGCCCGGCCTATGGCGCGGGCTGCGACCTGACGCTGATGGCGGATATCCGCATCGCCTCGACGACCGCGACCTTCGCCGAGAATTTCGTGCGCGTTGGCATCATTCCGGGCGATGGCGGCGCATGGCTTCTGCCGCGGCAGGTCGGCCTCAGCCGCGCGGCCGAGATGACCTTCACCGCCGAGCCGATCAATGCGGAAACCGCGCTGGCCTGGGGTCTCGTTTCGCGCGTGGTCGAGCCCGACGCGCTCATGGACGCCGCGCGCGAGCTTGCGGGGCGCATCGCCAGGAACCCGCCGCGGCAACTCCGTCTCGCCAAGCGGCTTCTGCGCGAGGGGATGCAGCAGAGCCTCGACTCGCTTCTGGAAATCTCTGCCGCCTACCAGGGCGCCTGCCACCAGACCGAGGATCATCGCGAGGCGGTGGCCTCGCTTCTGGAAAAGCGCGACGCGGTGTTCACCGGTCGCTAGTTTGCGCAACGCAGCTTGAGGTCTGCCATGAAATTCAATGACTTTCTGCACGGCCTCCGTTTCGGGGACATCCCCGAACCGGTTATCGAACGCACGCGGTATCTGCTGCTGGACCTGATCGGTGTGGCGGCCGCCGGGACCACCACCGACATGTCGCGCATCATCCGTGATCACGCGGCGGGGATGTTCGGACCGGGGAGCCGCCGGACGCGCCTCATGTTCGACGGGCGCGCTGTCAGTCCGGCGGGGGCGGCGCTGGCAGGCGGCATTTCCATCGACTCGATGGATGGGCATGACGGTCACAAGCTCACCAAGGGCCATGCAGGCTGCGGCGTCCTGCCCTCGGTGCTTGCCTATTTCGACGCCGAGGGGCTGAGTGACGAGCGCGAGTTCCTGACCCAGATGGCGATCGGATACGAGGTCGCCACGCGCGCCGGCATCGCGCTCCACCGGACGGCCTGCGATTATCACACCTCCGGCGCCTGGGTGGCGATTGCCGCCGCCGCGCTTGGCGCTCGCACCCTTGGTCTCGGCGAAGCGGCCACGCGGGAGGCGATCGGCATCGCGGAGTATCACGGGCCGCGTAGCCAGATGATGCGCTGCATCGACTATCCGACCATGGTCAAGGACGGCTCTGGTTGGGGGGCGATGGCCGGGGTCTCGGCCGCCTATCTCGCCGCCTCGGGGTTCACCGGCGCGCCCGCGATCACGGTGGAGGCGCCCGACGTCGCCGACCTGTGGGGCGATCTCGGCAGCACCTGGCGGGTGATGGAGCAGTACATCAAGTGCTTCCCCGTCTGCCGTTGGGCCCAGCCGCCCTTGCAGGCAGTCCTCAACCTGCGCGCCGCGCACGGGCTGAGTTCCGATCAGGTCGAGCGCATCGAGGTCGAGACGTTCCACCAGTCCGTCCGTCTCGCCTGCCGCAGTCCGAAGACGACGGAGGAGGCGCAGTATTCCACCTCCTTCCCGACGGCCGCGGGCATGGTACGCGGGCGCGTCGGAACCGAGGAGGTTTCGGAAGCGGCATTCTCCGATCCCGAGATCCTGCGCCTGTCGGAAGGAATGGTCTTCACCGAGCGGGACGACTTCAACGCCGCGTTCCCGGCGCGTCGGCTGGCCGAGGTCACGCTGGTGCTCAAGGACGGCCGCCGTCTTGCCTCGGGCGTGACCGAAGCGCGGGGCGACCCCGAGGCTCCGCTTCCGGCCGAGGAGATGGTGGAGAAATACCGCGGGCTGGCGGAACCCGTTCTTGGCGCCGAACGCAGTGGCCGCCTGGAGGCTGCGGTCCTTGGCCTTGGCATTTCGTCCGGAGCGGATCGGGGGGTGGCCTCCCTTCTTTCCGACGTGTTCGAGCCTCTTCTCGAAGGCGACTGACTGGGTGTCCCCGGCCGCGACGGAGGAGCAGTCCTTCGCGCCCGGCAAGCGCCTCGGTGATGACGGCGCACGTTGTCCCTTGTCGTCCCCGGCGGGCTAGAGTGCCGCCCAGAACGCCTGCGCCGCCGGACTCAGGAGACTGTCGGCGCGGGAGATCTTGCGCAATTCCCGCCGTGTCCCCGGATCACGGGGCACGATGAAGGACAGGTCACCCAGCCGATCCTGCAGGGCGCTCCTCGGCAGGATCGTCGCGCCCAGTCCGGCCCTCACCAAAGACAGCAGCGCCATCGTGTTCCGCGCCTCCAGATTGCACTCCATCAGCAGTGCCGAGACCCTCGGGTGCGTGACGAGGTTGCAGAGCGGGTTCGCGATCAGCGGCTCAAGCTCCATCAGATTCCAGGAAACCGCCGCACCATCAGTGACTTTGGCGGCGATCTTGCCATCGGACCGGCAGACGATGCCGAGATCGTCCTCCAGTATGACCGTGCCGCCGGACGTGTCGTCCGGCGCCGCGGATACGATGCCGATGTCGGCCTCGTCCAACATGACGCGGCGGCGGACGAACTCGCTGTCGACGTCGCTGATTTCCAGCCGGACCTCCGGACGCTTCACTCGGAACGCGGACACCACGTTTGGCAGAATGGCGATCGTCGCCGAAGGGACGGCCGCGATCCTCACCGTCCCGGCGATCGATTGCGCGTGCCGCCGGATCGCGTCGACACTGCGTTCGTAGGCGTCCGTGGCGCGGCTGCTCTCTTCCAGAACGAGTTGTCCGAGGGGGGTCAGGCGGTTCTTCCTCTCTGTCTCGAAGAGGGGGGCGCCAAGATGTTCCTCAAGCTGGGAAAGCATCATCGACACCGCCGAAGGTGTCCGCCCCAGGATATCCGAAGCGCCAGAGAGGCTTCCCTTCTCGGCCACGGCGCGAAAGACACGGAGCATTTCCAGCTTGATGGCCATTTCAGAAATCCTGAATTCAAGTTGAGAATTTCAAGATTGCCTTAAATTCTGGCCTTCGTCTAGCACAGTAGAATGCGAAGCGAGGTGGTTATGACGAACCCTACAGGGATCTACATTGACGGGCGCTGGCTTGCCGGCGGCTCCGAGATCGACAACATCAATCCTTCGGACATATCCGACGTGATCGGCCGTTACGGCCAGGCCACCGGGGATCAGCTGGACGAGGCCCTCGCCGCCGCCCGCAAGGCCCAGCCGCTTTGGTGGGCGGCCGGCGTGCAGAAGCGGCACGACGTGCTCATGGCGATCGGCAACGAACTGATGGCCCGCGCCGAAGAAATCGGCCGCATTGTTTCGCGCGAAGAGGGCAAGCCGCTCGCGGAGGGCAAGGGCGAGGTCTACCGCGCCGGTCAGTTCTTCACCTACTTCGCCGCCGAGGCGCTGCGCCTGCACGGCGACCTTGCCGAAAGCGTGCGCCCGGGGATCGAGATCGACGTCCGCCGCGAACCGGTCGGCGTCGTCGCCATCGTCAGCCCCTGGAACTTCCCTGTGGCGACGCCCGCATGGAAGATCGCGCCGGCGCTTGCCTTCGGCAACGCCGTGGTCTGGAAACCCGCGAACCTGACGCCGGCCTCGGCCGTCGCCCTGACCGAGATCATCGCCAAGCAGGATATTCCGGCAGGTGTCTTCAACCTCGTCACCGGCCCCGGTCGTGCGGTCGGCCAGCGCCTGGTTGAAAGCGCGGGCGTCGACGCGATCAGCTTCACCGGCTCCGTCCCGGTCGGGCGCGGGATCGCGGCGGCTGCGGTCGCCAACATGACCAAGGTCCAGATGGAAATGGGGTCGAAGAACCCGATGCTCGTCATGGACGACGCCGATCTCGAGCTCGCGGTCGCCCATGCAACAAACGCGGCCTTTGGCGGCACGGGGCAGAAATGCACCGCTGCGAGCCGGCTCATCGTGCACGAAAAGATCCACGACGCGTTCGTGGAGAAGCTCGTCGCGGCCGCGAAGGCGCTGAAGGTCGGCCACGCTCTCGAGGACGGGACGCAGATCGGCCCGGTCGTCAGCGACACCCAGCTTTCGCAGAACCTCGACTATGTCCAGGCTGGCAAGGCCGAGGGTGCCGAGCTTCTCTGTGGCGGTGAGCGGCTGAACCGGTCGACCGAGGGCTACTTCATGTCGCCCGCGGTCTTCGTCGGAACCCGCAACGACATGCGGATCAACCGCGAGGAAATGTTCGCGCCGATCACCTGCGTCATCAAGGCCGGGAGCTACGCCGAAGCCCTTTCAATCGCAAACGACAGCGAGTTTGGCCTGACAGCAGGCATCATGACGCGCTCGCTGTCGAGGGCGTCGCACTTCCGCGCCAACATGCGCGCTGGCTGCGTGATGGTGAACCTGCCCACCGCCGGCACCGACTACCACGTGCCGTTCGGAGGCCGCGGCGCCTCGTCCTTCGGGCCGCGCGAGCAGGGGCGTTATGCCGCCGAGTTCTACACCACCGTGAAGACCGCCTATGTTGCGGCTGGAGCCCCGGAATGAGCGTCACGATCGACGGTCTGCAATATGCCAACTGGTCGGAAAAGATCTTCCGCCAGATGCGCGAGGGCAGTGTCGATGCGGTCCATGTGACCATCACTTACCACGAGAGCTTCCGTGAGACGGTGCTGAACATCGAGCGCTGGAACCGTTGGTTCGAGCGCTTTCCGGACCTGATCTTTCAGGGCCGGACGGCCGCCGACGTGACGCTGGCGCGCCAGACCGGGCGGACGGCGATCTTCTTCGGCTCGCAGAACCCGTCCTGCATGGAAGACGACATCGGCCTCGTCGAGGTGCTGCACACGCTGGGTCTGCGGTTCATGCAGCTGACCTACAACAACCAGTCTCTCCTCGCGACGGGCTGCTACGAGTCCGAGGACACGGGGCTCACTCGCATGGGACGGCAGGTCGTTGCCGAGATGAACCGCGTCGGCCTCGTCGTGGACATGAGCCATTCCGGCGAACGCTCGACCCTTCAGGCGATCGAGCATTCGACCCGGCCGATCGCGATCACCCATGCCAACCCGGCAAGCTGGCACCCCGCGCTGCGCAACAAGTCCGAAACGGTGCTGCGCGCGCTGGCCGAAAGCGGCGGCATGCTTGGCTTTTCGATCTACCCGCACCACCTGCGCGGCGGCAGCGCCTGCACGCTCGAGGACTTCTGCGAGATGATCGCCCGAACGGCCGACCTGATGGGCGTCGACCGGCTCGGCATCGGCACCGACCTGTGCCAGGACCAGCCCGACAGCATCGTGGAATGGATGCGCGTGGGGCGCTGGACCAAGTCGATCGACTACGGCGAGGGCAGCGCGGACGCGCCGGGCTTCCCGCCCATGCCGACCTGGTTCCACGACAACCGCGATTTCGGCCGGATCGCCGAGGGCCTGCGCGCGACGGGGATGAGCGCGTCCGAGGTCGATGGCCTCATGGGCGGCAACTGGCTGCGCTTTTTCGAGAATAGCTTCGGTCCCGCGACGGCTGCGGGGCAAGAGCTTCGGCGTGCCATGAAATAGAAAAGTTCGGGCACATGGACTTCGATCGTTCAGAGGGGAAATGAGATGAGCGATACGACACAAGGGCGCGGAACTGCCGGCGGTCTCGGCCGGGTGGACAAGCCGCTGTTCGCGATCACAGGCGGGTTCATCCTGCTGTTCTGCGCGTTGGCACTGATCGACATCGATGCGCTGTCGTCGATCGTCGACTGGGGCTTCAACGTTTCGGCCACCTATTTCGGCCTTTACTGGCAGGTCCTGCTGCTGGCCACCTTCGTGATCGGCATCGTGTTGTGCGTCCTGCCGGGCAGCCGCACCCGCCTCGGTCAGCTCGAGCGGCCGGAGTTCACGACGTTCCAGTGGGGTTCGATGATCATGTGCACGCTGCTTGCCGGCGGCGGCGTGTTCTGGGCGGCGGGCGAACCGATCGCGCATTACCTTTCGACGCCGCCGCTCTTCGGCGATCTGAGCGCGGACCCGGAGGCGCGCGCCCACGCCGCGCTGGCGCAGAGCTATCTGCACTGGGGTTTCCTCGCCTGGGCGATCCTCGGCTCGCTCACGACCGTGATGCTGATGCACTACCACTATGACAAGGGTCTGCCGCTCGCTCCGCGGACGCTGCTCTACCCGGTCTTCGGCGACAAGGCGATCGACGGGCCGATCGGCCTCATCGCGGACGCCTCCTGCATCATTGCCGTGGTCGCCGGAACCGTCGGCCCGATCGGATTCCTCGGTCTCCAGATGTCCTACGGGCTGAACGCGCTGTTCGGCATCCCGGACAGCTTCGCCACGCAGACCATCGTGATCCTGGCCCTGGTCAGCCTCTACACCGTTTCGGCGATCTCCGGCCTGTCGCGGGGGATCCAGCTTCTGTCGAAGCTGAACGTGATCCTGGCCTTCGTGCTTCTCGCCTTCATGCTCGTCGCCGGGCCGACGTTCTTCATCTTCGATGGCTTCGCGGGCGGCCTTGGCGTCTACCTTTCGAACTTCTTCGACATGTCGATGTATCGGGGTGACGCGGGCATGTTCGGCGCGCCGGGCTGGCTTGGCTGGTGGACCGTGTTCTTCTGGGGCTGGTTCCTCGGCTATGGTCCGCTGATGGCGATCTTCATCGCGCGCGTCAGCCGCGGCCGTTCGATCCGCTCCATCATTCTGATGCTGTCCATCGCCGCCCCGATCATCACCAACTTCTGGTTCACGATCATCGGCGGCACCGGCATCGCGCTGGAACAGGTGACGCCGGGCGTCATCTCGGGTCCGTTCGAAGGGTTCAACCTGCCGGCCGGGCTTCTGGCGATCACGCAGGCCATGCCGATGGGCTTCATCCTGTCGAGCCTGTTCCTCGTGCTGACGATGATCTTCGTTGCCACCACGAGCGACTCGATGAGCTACGTCATCGCGACCTCGATGAGCGACGACAACCCGTCGGCCGCGCTGCGCGCCTTCTGGGGGATTGCCATGGGCGTCATGGCGCTCATCCTGATCTCCACCGGCTCCGGTGGCGTCGGCAAGCTGCAAAGCTTCATCGTGGTCACCGCCGTTCCGGTGTCGCTGGTGCTGCTGCCCTCGCTCTGGGATGCGCTGCGCATCACGCTGGCGCTGGGGCGCAAGTAATGAAATCCGGGGACGGGCGGATTTTCCGCCCGTCCCGTTTCCAAACAGCGAGGACGTCATGGATAGACCGCTCCCTCATCCCGACCGAAAGGCCGCGCTGCCGCTCCGGCCGCCGTCCGAAGTGATGCGGCTTGCCCGAATGGGTAGCGCCCATCCGACGCGGCTTTCGTTCCTCCGAGTGCTGCTTCGGCGCGTGCGGAACGAAGGATGGCGGTTCGACCGTCCCGTGTGGGAGGTCGATGCAAACGGTGTCGGGCGCGCCGTCTACCGCGCCACCGGACCGGACCGGACCTATTGCCTCGTCGCCTTCGCGCACGACCTTCCGGACGAAATGCGTTCGGACCGGGTGATCGCGACCGCCTGGGATGCGACCTTCGCGCTGTTCGACGGCGAGCCCACCGTGGCCGACCTCGATCGCCTGCAGGCCAATGTGCCCCTGCAGGAAGCGGGCCGCATCGGCCCGACCGAACTGTCACTGAGCCGCGCGAACCGTTCTGTCCGTCTGTTCAACCACGTCGTCGACAGCCTCGCCGCCGGCCGCCAGCCGAACAGGGAGGAGGTCGACGCCGTCGGATACCTGATGCGCACGACTGCTGTCTATGGCTCCGGCAAGTTCGGGGCGGCCGATCGCGACGCGATCGCCGGCCGGGCAGAGCTTTCCGGCCCGTTCCAGGCGGAGATGCTTTCCGTCTGGCTGACCCGCGCCTTCACGGTGGACCTCGCGGAACACCTCGCGGCTGCCAAGGGCGGATCCGCGGCTGTCACTCTCGACCCGGAGATCAAGCGCGACCTCGGTGTCGGCAACTCCACGGGCCTCGGCATGGCGCCGTTCCTGGTCCGCCATCCGGTTCTCCTGAACAACTGGGCGCAGGCGCGCGAAGTGGCGCTTGCGCGGGTGCGGGCCTTGCCCGAGGCGACGCCCGAGGCCGTCGCGTGCTTCCGCGACGCCCTTGCGGCGGCCGACGAAAACGCGTCGCTGTGGCGGTCCGAGCACCCGATCCAGATCGCGAAGCTCGCCGACCTGCGCCGTGATCTGAGGCTGGTCGCTGAGCGGACCGCCGACTGGCCGGCAGGCGAGGCCCTGCCCTGGGACGCGCTCTGGCGCTGGGGTGAGGATCTGTCGCTGGAGGGGCAGGAGGCGCTTTTCGCGCTCCTTCTCGAACCGCATGGCGATCTCGTGGACGATCTCGCGGACTGCATGAGCGCGGATGAGGCATCGGCCTTCCGGCTCGATGGCGCGATGAAGGTTGGCGCGCTTCGCGCCGTTCTCTCCGACCACTTCGGCTGGGCGCTTTCGATCGATTTCACGGCCCCCGAGAACGCGGCGCGCTTCTGGTATGTCTCCGAAGAGAAGCTGGAACCTCGGCTGGGGAACCGCTTCGACGAAAGTGGCGCGGAACTCGAAATGCCGCTCTGCATCGCGCGCCTCGCGGTTGAACTGGACGCGGCGCTTGCGTCGCGGCCCGCCAACGAGCCCGTTGCGGCCTTCCTGCTGGAACATCCGGATCATCGCTACATGGTCCGCCGCGCCCAGATCGCCAAGGATCATCCCTACGCCGAGGTCCAGGACAACCTGATCGCGGACGACATGCTGCCCATCGACCTGATGCGCTGCAAGCTCGCCTTCTTCGGCGCGAGCCGGTTCGATCCGCGTTCCGACAAATGGGTGCGGATCAGCCTGTTCCAGGGGGAACCCTATCCTTCAGACATGAACAACGGCGGTACAGCATGATGGTGGAACCGAACGATCCGACCGTATCGGGAACAGTAGTCCCTCCCGCAGCCGGTGCCGTGCAGCTTTCGCGCAACGAGACGGAGTCGCTGTGCCTCAAGGCTGCGCGCGGAGCAGGCATGAGCTGGGGCCTCGCGGAAGAGGCCGGCTTCGCGGCCGGTTGGCTGAGTGCGCGGGGCATTGACGGTGCGTCCGCGATTCTGGCCCAACTCGACCGTGTCGACGGTCTCGACCGGTCCGCGATGCGCCCGGTCTTGGTCGACGGCGCGTGGCGGGCGAACGGGGTGGCCCCGATCTGCCCGATCTGGCTCGGAGCCGCGCTGTCGGACTTCACGCAGATCGCCGAGTCCGGTCAGGGCGATCCGGGCATCTCCTGCGCCCCGGTAAGCCGTCCGCTGCTGATCCTGCCGTTCCTCAGCGGCATCGCCAAGGCCGCTCGCCGTTCGGTTCGCGCGGAATGGCAGGGCGGGGCGGTCGTTCTTTCCGCCGATGGAGATGTCGGCGGCGACGTGGTAAAGCTGGCATCGGTCGCAGAGGCCGAGCTGACAATCTCCTGCGCCGAGGATGCGACGGCCGTACCCTTTGACAAGGCACCCGCGCCCGTGATTGCGAAGGCCACGATCTCCGCTCTTAGTGCATATGCGATGCGTACCACGGTGCCCGCGTCCGACGCCTCGCGCGCCGATGCGGGTGCGGCCGAGAGCGACAACGACTGAGCGGAAGGAAACTTCCGGAACTTGCAGAGCCGCCGTGCCAAAACGGCGGCCCTGCGAGTCGAGTCAGCGCAGCAATTCCTCTTCGAACGGGAATTGCGACAGGAGCTCGATGCCGGTATCGGTGACGAGCACCTGCTGCTCCAGCTTCACGCCCTCCTTGCCGCCATCCTCGCCTATGTAGCTTTCCACGCAGATGGTCATGCCGGGTTCGATCACCCCGTCGTAGCCGGCATCCGGAAAATCGCCGTGGTGGTAGAGATAGGGGTATTCGCCCGTCATCCCGCAGCCGTGGGCCGAAAGGTAGTAGCGGTTCGCGTAATACCTGTCGGGTATGTTCCAGGCCTCGTCCGCGTAATCGCGGAAGGTCATGCCGGGGCGAAGGATGCCCATGTTGTAGTGAACCTGCTCGTGGGCGACCCTGTAAAGCTCGCGCTGCTTGTCCGAGGGCTTTCCGGGGCCGGAGTGGAAAGTGCGCGAGAAGTCGGCGTAGTAGCCGTGGCAGCCGACCACGTCCGTGTCGAGCGCGATCAGTTCGTTTTCGCCGATCACGCTGTCGGTCGTTTCCTGGAACCAGGGGTTGGTCCGGGCACCGGCGCTCAGGAGCCGCGTTTCGACATAGTCGCCGTTCTGCGCGATGATCGACTGGTGAAGGACGGACCAGAGTTCGACCTCCGTGAGGCCCGGCCGGATCGCGTCGCGCAACTTGCCGACGCCGATCTCGGTGGCGCGAAGCGAGGCGATGACGCATTTCATCTCTTCGGCCGATTTGATCGCGCGGGCCATCTCGACGGGCTCCTGGGCGTCGACGATGCGCAGCCCCTGTTCGGCAAGCGCCAGCGCCACGCCGGCGTTCAGGCGTTCGAGGCCGATGGTCGCGCCCTTGCCGACAAGCGTATTGATCAGGTCGGCCATCTCCGCGGCCCAGGCGCGTTCGCGTTCCGCGATGTGCGGCCCAGCGGCGACGAAGCTCGCCGTCTTCGAGGCGCGAACCTCGTCGACCGTTTCGAACCCCTGGCCGAGGTGGAGGCAGCCCGTGAATTCGAACAGGATCGAGCGGTCCTGCGTCATCAGCAGGTACCGCGAGGGCGCGTTCCGCATCGAAAAGACCTGCATGTTCCGCGTTCCGGTCGCGTAACGGATGTTCACCGGGTCGGACAGGATCACGGCCGCTATGCCGCGCCTGGCCATTTCGGCCCGGACACGGCCCTGCCGATAGGTCCGCACGGCGACAAGATCGATGCCGTCCGTGTCCGGAGACCGGTCCAATTGCGCGAGCCCCGAAAGGTCGCTGCGTTCCGCGTGCCAGTCCAGTTCGGCCATATCCATCCTCTGGTTTGATAGAGCAAGGGGCATACTATGACTGGCGAAGTGTAAGGATAACGGTGGAAATTCTCCTTCATCGTGATAACCCTAGGTTATGAAAAGCTATCGCAAGAACCTGCCGCCGCTGGACACGCTGGTGTTTTTCGAATCCGCCGCGCGTCACATGAGCTTCACCGGCGCGGCGGCCGAGCTGTTCGTGTCGCAGGCCGCGGTCAGCAAGCGGATCCAGCAGCTCGAATCCTGGCTGGGCGTGCCGGTTTTCGAGCGTCGGGGCCGGAGGATCAGGAAGACACCGGCGGGTGAGAGGTTGGCGGAGCGGGTCGCCATGTCGCTCGATTTCCTCGACCAGTCCATCGCGGCCATTCGTGTTCCGGCGGAAAAGGTTGTCACGATCGCCTCGATGAGCTCGGTGGCGATGTTCTGGTTGCAGCCGAGGTTGCGTGTCTTCGCATTGGGGAGTGACGCCTGCGCCTTCAACCTCGTTTCGACGGATCGCCCCAGCGACATCCTTTCCGCCGAGACGGACCTCGCCGTCATCTACAGCGATGGCGTCGTGCCCGGATGGGAAGGCGGCATGCTGATCGGCGAACGCCTCGTTCCGGTTGCCGCGCCGTCGATCGTGAAGGCGCGCGAGGGCTTTGCCGATCTTTTCGCGAGATCGCGCGAGTTGCCATTGCTGGACTATTCCCGCCGCGGGCCCGACTGGATCAACTGGGGCAGATGGGCCGAGTTGACCGGAAACCCCTTGGTTCACGACTGGCCGAAGCGCAGGTGCGCGAGCTATCTGCAGACGGTCGGCCTTGCGCTTGAGGGCGAGGGCGTAGCGCTGGGAAGCCGGCCGCTGCTCGAGGATGAAATCGCGTCGGGGCGGTTGGTGGCGCTGTCGCCGGACGAACTCGTGACCAGCAAGGGCTACTACGTCCTGCACCGGAGCGGCGTTGCCCTTTCGAAGGACGCCGAACGTGTGAAGCGGGCGTTGTTGCAGCCGGGGCATCCGGGCCGCGGCTAGTCGGCTCGTCGTGCCTCAGGCCATCGCCGTTACCAGGACGACGAGCCCCAGGCATTCCCCGATCTGCTCGCTGGCACCCAGAACGTCACCTGTCTGCCCACCGATCCGAAGTCCGGCGAACCCGGCGAACAGCGCGGCCCCGATCGCCTGGACAGCGAGCACGACGAGGGCCCAAGGCGTGACGAGGGCCGTGCCGCAGGCGATCGCGATGGCCGCAGCCACCGGTCCGACTTCCACGCCACTCGCCACCTTGCCGAGACCGTCGGCGCGCGCGGCCGGAAGCACGGCGAGCAGCGCGGCAGGAACGGCGCGGCTCGTCACGGCTACAACGATCAGGGCGAGGAACGCGGTCGCGGCGTCGTACACCGCAAGAAGCGAGATGGCTTGCCAGCGCAGGCCGACCGAAAGGATCAGCGCCAGGGTTCCGTAGCTGCCGATCCGGCTGTCGCGCATGATCTCGAGGCGGCGCTCTCGCGTCTGTCCGCCCCAGAAACCGTCAGCAACGTCTGCGAGCCCGTCCTCGTGTAGCGCCCCCGTCGTGACGATCTGTGCCGCGAGGGCGAGCAGCGCGGCGACCGGCGCGGGGAGGCCGAGGGCCAGGGTCGCGCAGAGCACGATCCCGGCGATTCCCCCGACAAGAAGCCCGACGAGGGGAAATGCCCTGACGGCGTTCGCGGTCCGTGGGACCGGCTCGGGTATCGGAACCGGGAATTCCGAACATCTGACGGCGCAGGCGATCCGGGCGATGAACGCGGCCGATCTGATCCTCATTCCGCTGAAAGGCGCCGACAAGTCGGACCTTGCGGGGCTGCGGCGGGAAATCTGCCGCGATCACGTCCGGTCATCGGTGAAGATCGTCGAATTCGAGCTGCCTCGACGCGATGCCGAGAATCCGAGCTACCGCGAGGGTGTCGACGACTGGCACGACGCCATCGCCGAGGCGTGGGAAACGCATGTCCGCGCGCATCTCGATCCCGAAGCGGGGGGCTGCGTCGCGCTTCTGGTCTGGGGCGATCCGTCGCTCTACGATTCGACCCTGCGGATCGCGGAAAGGGTCGGGAAACGTCTTCCCCTCAGGACTCGGGTCATCCCCGGCATAACGGCCATCCAGGGCCTCTGCGCGGCCCACGCTATCCCGTTGAACGAAATCGGTGCCCCGGTACAGATCACGACCGGGCGGCAACTGCGCGACAATGGCTGGCCGGACGGGGTCGATACGATCGTCGTGATGCTGGATGGCGACTGCTCCTTCCAGACGCTTTCCGGCGAAGGATTTTCGATCTGGTGGGGCGCCTATGTCGGCATGCCGCAGGAAATCCTGCTTTCCGGGCCGCTGGAAGAGATGACCCCAACTATCGTCGAGCGTCGGGCTGCTGCCCGGAAGGACCATGGCTGGATCATGGATATCTACCTCATCCGCCGCGGGGCGGCCTGACTGGCCACCGGCCAATCCTCGTAGCCGTCAGGATCCGGCCCTTTCACTGCAGGAAAGGTAATCGCGGATCCTTTCGGCATTCGTCGCCGCCAGGGTCCCGTCCGCGTTGGTCCGGTTGTTCTCGAACCCGATGCGCACCTTGGCACCCCGTTTCTCTGCCGCATGCAGGCAGGCGTTTTCCCCCGCCCCGAAGGCGCAGACCGCCCAGTCGATGGGCGGGCCGATGGCCTCCAGCGCGGCGGCGGGAGCATCGAGGTTGGCGGGGGAAGAACTCAGCCCCTCTGCGTAGCGGCCAAGCACGATCAGCGCCTTCAGGTCCTCACGGGGAACGGTACCCGACGCCAAGAGCCGAGCGAGATGCGCGATGTCGTCGGTGTCGTAGAGGATGTGTTGCACGCCAACGCCGGCCTCCGCGCAGAAGTGGAAGAAGCGGCGAACCGTCGCGTCATCCTCCCCTGCGGTGATCTCCCGGAGCGCGATCGAAACGGCGTAGGGGCGGAGCGTCTCGACGAGGCTCCGCTGTTCGGCGGGCGTATAGCGCCCGACGGCCTCAGTCGTGATCTGCACGTAGAGATTCGGGGCCTTCTGGCCGAGTTCCACCAGGAGTTCCGCGTACTGCCCCGCGTCCAGAACGTGACGCTGGTCGGCGTCGCGCACGTGGGCGTGCAGCCCGTCCGCCCCCGCGGCCATGCAGTCAATCGCACAGGCGACGATCTCGGGGATCGTGACGGGGATGCCGGGATGGTCGCTCTGCGTGAGCCGCGCGCCGTTTGGCGCGACCATCAGCCGGGGCAGGGGCCTCATGCCGCGAGGGCTTTGTCGATCGCGCCCGAAAGCTTCTCCACCAGTTCGTCGATCTGCGCATCCTCGATGATGAAGGGCGGTGCGAGAAGGACGTGGTCGCCGGTCTGCCCGTCGATCGTGCCGCCCATCGGGTAGCAGATGAGCCCCGCCGCGAAGGCTTCGGACTTGATCCGGGCATTGATCTTGCGCGCGGGGTCGAAGGGCGCCTTGGTTTCCCTGTCGGCCACCAGTTCCACGCCACGGAACAGGCCGCGCCCCCGGATGTCACCGACATGCGGGTGCTGGGCGAAAGCCGCGCGGAGCGCCGCGTCGAGTTTTTCGCCCTGCTGGCGGACGCGGCTGAGAAGGTCGCGTTCGAGTATCTCGCCGATGACGGCGTTCGCCCCGGCCGCAGCCATCGCGTGGCCCATGTAGGTGTGCCCGTGCTGGAAGAAGCCCGTTCCCTTGGCGATCGCGTCGTAGATGCGACCCGAGGTCAGGAGCGCGCCGATCGGCTGGTAACCTGCGCCAAGACCCTTGGCGATGGTGATCATGTCGGGCGCGACGCCGTCCTCGAGGCAGGCGAACAGATAGCCGGTCCGGCCCATGCCGCACATCACCTCGTCGAGGATCAGCAGAATGCCGTGGCGGTCGCAGATCTCGCGGATGCGCTTCAGGTAGCCGGGCACCGCAGGCACGGCGCCTGCCGTCGCCCCGACCACCGGCTCGGCGATGAACGCCATGACCGATTCCGGGCCAAGGCGCTGGATTTCGGTCTCTAGCTCGTCCGCGACGCGGCGGCCGTAGTCTTCCGGGCTCTCACCCTCGGCGCGGCCCCGGTACTCGTAGCAGGGGGAGATGTGCGTGGTCTCCACGAGAAGCGGAGCGAACTGCGCGCGCCGCCATTCGTTTCCGCCCGCCGCCAGCGCGCCGAGCGTGTTGCCGTGATAGCTCTGGCGCCGGGCGATCACCCGGTGCCGCGCCGGCTGGCCGATTTCCAGGAAATACTGCCGCGCAAGTTTCAGCGACGCCTCGACCGCTTCCGACCCGCCGGAAACAAGATAGACCCGGTCGATCCCCTCAGGGGCTTGCGCGACGAGCGTGTCGGCGAGCGTTTCGGCCGCCTCGGTGGTGAAGAATCCGGTGTGGGCGAAAGCGAGGCGGTCGAGCTGGTCGTGCAGCGCCGCGCGCACCCTTGCGTTGGAATGGCCGAGACAGGAGACCGCCGCGCCGCCCGACCCGTCGAGATAACGCTTGCCGGAAGCGTCGATCAGATAGCAGCCGTCACCCGAGACGGCAGTGGGCAGCGCGCCCTTGGTCGAGCGTCCGAAGATGTGGTTAGGCATTCATTCAGGTCCTGACAACGTAGACAGATTGTTTTGCGTGGCGCACGACACGCGCCGCGTTGGGGCCGAGGAGGTAGTCCCTCAGCTCGGGCCGATGGGAGCCGATGACGATGACATCGACTTCGAGCTTGTCGGCGGCGCGGACGACCTGGTCATAGATCGTGCCGTGGGCGACGTGCGGGTGTGCCTCGACCCCGTCGGGCACATGCGTGGTGACCCAGGCCTTGAGAGCTTCGCTGAACTTGGCGAGCATCCTCTTTTCGTAACCCTCGGGAAAGAAGCCCGAAACCTGCGGCAGCCCGAATTCCGGAACAACGCTCACGACATGCAGGACGCCGCCATCACGGACGAGGTCGAGCGCGGCCTCGAGCGGCCCCTTGCTCGTCTCCTCGTTGTTGATGTCGACCGCCAAGAGAACTTTCTTTGCCATTGTCGTCACTCCTCAGAAGGCCGGTTTGGTCTGACGGCGGCGCTGCAGCACGACGACGAGACCGAGCAGCAGAAGCGCCGGGATATAGAATACCTGCTTCGGCATGCGATGCGCCGGCGTGAGCAGGCTCACCACCTCGACGCGCTCATCGAGGTAGAAGTCGAAGCCCGAGAGCTTCTCCTGGTAGGGCGTGCCGAACATGGGTTCATCCATGAACAGCTTGTCGCCTTCGGGCAGGAGGAAGAGGCCCGCGGCGTCCGCGCGGCCGGTTTCGGGCTCTTCCTCGCTCACGGTGTGGACAAGCGTGGTCTCTGTCGTCTGGCCGGTTGTGAATGAGGGCCCCCTCACTACGAAACGCACACGCTCGCCCGGAAGGGCCTCGTCGAAGGCGGCGGCCAGTTCGGTCGCCGGGCGCTCAACGAAGGGATCCTGGATCCGGTTCAGCCAGAACCCGGGCACGAAGAGCGTGAAGGCGACGAGGAGAAGCGCCGCGCTTTCCCACTTGCGCGACGGGGCGAGGAAATAGCCCTGTGTCGCGGCGGCGAAGAGAAGCATGGCGATCGTCGCGACGAAGAACACGAAGACCGCATGAAGGATGCCGGGCCACGTACCGAGGTCGACGCCGTAAAGGATCAGCGTCGGGTTGTAGATGAACAGGAACGGCAGGGCGACCGTGCGCATCGAGTAGAAGAACGCGGTGAAGCCCGTGCGGATCGGATCACCTCCGGAAACCGCCGCCGCAGCGAAGCTCGCGAGCCCGACGGGCGGCGTCACGTCGGCCATGATCCCGAAGTAGAAGACGAAGAGGTGCGCCGCGATTAGCGGCACGATCAGCCCCTCCTGCGCACCGAGCGTCACGACGACTGAGGCCATGAGCGAGGACACGACGATGTAGTTCGCCGTTGTCGGCAGGCCCATCCCGAGGATCAGCGAGAACACCCCGATCAGCAGCAGCATGATCATCAGGTTGCCGCCCGACAGGACTTCCACCAGTCCGGCGAGTTCCGTGCCGATGGGTGTCTTCGTCACCGTGGCGACGATGATGCCCGCCGCCGCCGTGGCGACGCCGATGCCAATCATGTTCCGCGCCCCGGCGATCATGCCGTCGACAAGGTCGCGACCGCCCGCGCGCGTGGCCGCGCCGAAATCCTCGCCACGGAAGAGCGCCTTGAGCGGGCGTTGGGTCAGGATGATGAGCAGCATCACCGCCACGGCGTAGAAGGCCGACTTCGCGGGCGACTGCATTTCGACCATCAGGAACCAGACGAGGACGAGGATCGGCAGAAGGTAGTGAAGGCCGGTCGGGAAGACTTCGGCCACGGTCGGCAGATGGAACTTCTTGGCGTTCGGATCGTCGAGCGCCAGGTCTGGGTGCCGCGCGGAGGTGCGGACCATGGCCACGTAGACGACGAGGATCGCGGCCAGCACCAGCGGGTCCGCGATGGCGGGCGCCGCTGCGCGGAGCCCCTTGATGCCGTAGACGAGCGCGGTGAAGGCAATCGCCGTGACGACGAAACCGACGAAGATCTTGACGAACATCCGGGCGAGGTTGGCGGCCGGACCAAGCGCCGGCATGTCGCGCTTCAGCGCTTCCAGGTGCACGATGTAGACAAGCGCGATGTAGGAGATCACCGCCGGGATGAAGGCGTGCTTGATGACCTCGACGTAAGAGATGCCGACGAATTCCACCATGAGGAACGCGGCCGCGCCCATGACCGGAGGCATGATCTGTCCGTTGACCGAGGAGGCGACCTCGACCGCGCCGGCCTTCTCGGAGGAGAAGCCCACGCGCTTCATGAGCGGGATCGTGAAGGTGCCGGTCGTCACGACGTTGGCGATGGAGGAGCCGGAGATGAGCCCCGTCATAGCTGAACCCACGACGGCGGCCTTCGCCGGACCGCCGCGGAGCGCGCCGAGCCCCGCGAAGGCGAGCTGTATGAAGTAGTTGCCGGCCCCCGCCTTGTCGAGGATCGCGCCGAAGAGCACGAACAGGAACACGAACGCCGTTGAGACGCCAAGCGGGATGCCGAAGACGCCCGTCGTGTCGAGCCACTGGGCGTTGACGATCGCGACGAACGAAAGGCCCGAATGCTCGATGATGTCTGGGATGAGCCAGCCCTGGCCCATGTAGGCGTATAGTAGAAAGAGCGACCCGACGACGGTAAGCGCCGGCCCGAGCGCCCTGCGCGAGGCTTCCAGAAGGAGCACGATCCCGATCGAGCCGATGATGATCTGCGTTTGCGTAGGCACGCCCGAACGGGCCGTCAGCGCGAGTTCGCGCGAGAAGAGGAACACGTAGAAGGCACAGGCCGAGCCGACGATGGCCAGAGCCCAGTCGAAAACCGGAATCCGGTCCCTTGGGGAGGACTTGAACGCGGGGTAGGCGAGGAAGGCCAGGAGGATCGCGAAGCCAAGGTGAACGGGCCGCGTCTGCGACGAGTTCATCACCGGGATCCACTGGCCGAACCAGAGTTGCGGCTGCGCGATCCAGAGCTGGAAGACGGACCAGAGGAACGCCACCGACGATATGAAGACCGCGATGTTGCGGTTCGAGGGCATCCGCCCGCCGCTGTCCGTGCTTGCGACGAGGTCCTGGAGTTCGGCCTCCGTGTATTCTCGGCCGGTCTTGGCTTCCGTGTCTTCCGTCATGAGCGCCTCACTGCAACCCTGATTGCGAAAAAGGGCCGCCGCTTGGATCGCGGCGGCCCTGCGCTGTCACGTTCCGACGGCACGCATGGCCGCAGGATGCCGGCTCATTCGATCAGGCCGGCTTCACGGAAGTACTTTTCAGCACCCGGATGCAGCGGCGCGGAAAGACCGTCGTTCGCCATTTCCTTGGGGTCGAGGTTGGCAAAGGCCGGGTGCAGACCGCGGAACTGGTCGAGATCCGAGAACACCGCTTTCACCAGCGCGTAGACCACGTCATCCGGCACGCTGGCCGAGGTCACAAGCGTGGCGCCGACGCCGAAGGTTTGAACGTCAGAGTCCGTGCCGCGATACATGCCGCCCGGGATCGTGGCGAGGCGGTAGTAGGGATGCTCGGCCACGAGCTGGTCGACGGTGGGGCCGGAGACGTTGACGAGCACCGAGTCGCACGCCGTGGTGGCTTCCTGGATCGAGCCCGAGGGGTGGCCGACAGTGTAGACCATCGCGTCGATGTTGTTGTCGCAGAGCGCCTGGCTTTGTTCGGCAGCCTGAAGCTCGGAGACGAGCGAGAAGTCGTCCATCGTCCAGCCGAGCGCGCCCATCAGCACTTCCATCGTGTCGCGCTGACCCGAACCCGGATTGCCGACGTTGACGCGCTTGCCCTTCAGGTCCTCGAAGTTGGTGATCCCGGCATCCGCGCGGGCGACAACGGTGAAGGGCTCCGGGTGGATCGAGAAGACGGAGCGAAGGTCGGGGTTCGGTCCCTGTTCTGCCAGCGAGCCCTCGCCGTGCACGGCCTTGAACTGCACGTCCGACTGCGCGACGCCAAACTCGAGTTCGCCCGAGCGGACCGCGTTGACGTTGTAGACCGAGCCGCCCGTCGATTCGACGGCGCAGCGGATGCCATGTTCGGAGCGGGTCTTGGCCATCATGCGGCAGATCGCGCCGCCGGTCGGGTAGTACACACCCGTCACGCCGCCCGTCCCGATCGAGACGAATTGCTGCTGCGCCATCGCCGGGGCGGAGGTCATAGCCAGGGCGATCGCCGCCCCAATTGCCTTCATGTTCATTGCGTATCCTCTCCTGATATCTCCCGGGGATCGTTGTCCGGGGGAGTAATGCATTCGTATTATTGGTGATCCGGAAAAAAAGCAAATGCGTTGTGCGCTGTAGTATAACTCGTGATAGGGTTCGGACTCGGATTGGATGACGGGAGCCATCATGCCGGAATTGCAGGACAATCTCCGCGACCGTCTTGGAAGGATCGCCGCCGAGGGCACGCCGACGGTTTCCGCTTTCGCGGCCTGGGTTCTCGACAATTTCACCGACGTCGCCTTTCTCTCGATTCGTCGGCTGGCGGAACGGGCGGGGGTCAACGCGAACACCGTCATGCGGCTTTCGCGGGAACTCGGTTACGACGGATTCGATGCATTCCGCGCCGAAGTGCAGAGCGTCCTGCAGCAGCGCGCGGCCAGCTACGGCGAACGTGCGCAGGCGCTTTTCAACAGGTCGGGACCGGAGATCTTCGGGGAGGTCATCACGGCGAGCCGGGCAAACGCCGAGGCGGTGTTTTCGGCCGAGGGGCTCGAGCAGCTGGAATCCTGCATCGCGCCGCTGCTCTCTGCCCGGCGCGTCTACGCGGTGGGGGTGCGCAGCTGCTACTCGATCGCGCACTATTTCTCCTACGTCGGCAACATGGCCTTCCCGAATTTCGTGGAGGTCGCCTCGTTGCCCGGGTCCATTCTGGACCAGGTGTCGCGCTCCGGGCCGGAGGACATCGTGGTGGCCATCACCTATGAACATTATTCGACCGAAGTCGTCCGCGCCTGCCAGGTTGCGCGCGACTGCGGCGCGCGTATCCTCGCCATGACGGACAGCCATTCCTCGCCCATCGCGGCCGGGGCATGGAAAGTTCTGCGGCTGCCGATGGCTGGGCCGCAGCTCATGCCTTCGCTGGCCTCGGCATTCACCGTGGTGGAGATGTTGCTTGCCGGCATGGCCGCGCGGTCCGAGACTGCCGCCGAGAATATCGCGGCATTCGAGAGACGCATATCCAGCTTCGGCGGCTATCTTCGGAGCTGAGGTTTGCCCAACGAGGGCCGCGTCCGCAGCATGGCGGGTGAAACAGCGAGGAGACGGGGATGAAGCGACTTCTGATCACCGGCGCGGCGGGTGGGCTCGGTTCTGTCTTGCGAATGCGCCTTGCCCACATGGCCGAGGTGCTGCGCCTTTCGGACATCTCCGACCTGGGAGCCGCCGCCCCGAACGAAGAGCTCGTTCCTTGTGATCTGGCCGACAAGTCTGCTGTCGAGGCGCTTGTGGAAGGATGCGACGGCATCGTCCATTTCGGCGGCCGTTCCGTAGAGGACACCTGGGAGGTGATCCGAAGCGCCAATATCGACGGCGTCTTCAACCTCTACGAAGCGGCGCGCAAACACGGCTGCAAGCGCATCGTCTTCGCCAGTTCAAACCACGCGATCGGGTTCTACAGGCAGACCGAAAGGCTCGATGCCGATTCCCCGACGCGGCCGGATGGCCTTTATGGCGTCTCCAAGGTTTTCGGCGAGGCGATCGCCAGCCTCTACTTCGACAAGTTCGGCATCGAAACCGCTTGCGTGCGGATCGGATCGAGTTTTCCGGAACCGAAGAACTACCGCATGCTTTCGACCTGGCTCAGCTACGATGACTTCGTGCGCCTGATCGAGCGTGTGTTCGAGGTGCCGAACCTCGGTTGCCCGATCATCTACGGCGCCTCGGCGAACGAGGCGACCTGGTGGGACAATTCCAAGGTCAGTTATCTCGGCTGGGTGCCAAGGGACAACTCGGAGGTCTTCCGCGAAAAACTGGGCGCGAAACTGGCTCCGCCATCCAGCGACGCGCCTGACGCGATCTACCAGGGTGGCATGTTCGCCGCTGACGGCATTCACGAGGACTAGCGCAAGGGCCGCATGGCCCCGTAGCCTGCCACCGCTCCGTTCAGGTCGCCCCCTGGGCCGCCTGTTCAAGAGACGCCCTGATCCCGGCTTCGGTCAGAAGGCCATGTGCAACGGCGTTTTCCGCTAAGGGGATTCCCTTGGCCGCCGCGTCCTTAACCAGCGCGGTCACCCGCTCATAGCCCAGATCCCGGAGGAAGACGGACGACATCGCGTGGGACCGGACCAGATTGTCGTAGGAACGGTCCTCGTCGATGGCGAGGCCCTCTATGCACTTCTCTCGGAAGATCTGGCAGCCGTTCGTCAGAAGCTCGAGCGCGTTGAAGAGCGCGTGCGCGATCACAGGCTCGAAGTGGTTGATCTCCATCTGGCCATGAAGCGCCGCGACCGAAACCGTCGCGTCGTAGCCGTGCATGATGAAGGCGTTCTGCTGCACCATCATGCAAATGACGGGATTCACCTTGCCCGCCATGATCGACGATCCCGGCTGCACGGAGGGCAGGATGATTTCCCCCAGTCCCGAATTCCCGCCGCTGCCGAGGATGACGAGGTCGGCGGCGATCTTCCCGAGCGTCTCGGAGAGGATCTTCAGTTCGGCCGAGAACCGCGCGAAGGCGTCGGCGGACTGCATCGCGTCGAAATAGTCGGCGGGAAGCGAGACGTCGAAGCCGAATTCCTCCGACAGGGCAGGGCCGATGTGGTCCCGGTAGCCCGGCACCGCGCCGAGCCCCGTGCCGATGGCCGTGCCGCCCATCGGTACGGTGCGAAGGCCGTCGCGGGCCTTCTGGACATTGGCGATGGCGCGCTCGATCCCCGAGGCGTAACCATCGAAGAGCTGGCCGTAGGTCATCGGCTGCGCCGCCTGCATGCAGGTGCGGCCAAGCCGCAGGGCGTTCCGATAGGTTTCCGCCTTGTCGCGGAAGGCCCGCGCAAGATCGGAGGCCGAAGCGATCAGCGGCTCGGCAGCGACCACGCAGGTCAGCTTGATCGCCGTCGGGAGCACGTCGTTCGTCGACTGGCTCATGTTGACGTGATCGTTGGGGTGCACCTTCCTGAACGCGCCCAGTTCGTCGCCCAGAATTTGCCCTGCGCGGTTGGCGATCACCTCGTTGAAGTTCATGTTCGTGGACGTGCCGCCGGAGCCTTCCGCCATGGCCACGATGAAGTTCGCGTGATGCTGTCCCGAAGCGATTTCGTCGCAGGCCTGGGCGATCGCACGGGCGACCTCTTCCGTCATGCCGCCCGCCCGGTTGTTCGCGATCGCTGCGGCCTTCTTCACGCGCGCGGTCGTGACGACGAAGTCGGGATAGGCGCTGAGCGGCCGCCCGATCAGGCGGAAGTTCTCCGCCCCGCGCACGGTGCCGGAACTGTAGAGAGCCTCGTCAGGGATGCTGACCTCGCCCAGGCTGTCCTTGTCCTTGCGCATCCGGGCCTCACAGAACCTGGCTGAGGAATTCCTTGGTCCGCGGATCCGAGGCGTTCTGGAAGAATACATCCGGCGGCCCGTGTTCGACGATCACGCCCTTGTCTGTGAAATAGATATGGTCGGCGATCTCGCGGGCGAAGCCCATTTCGTGGGTAACGAGGATACAGGTCATGCCTTCGGCCGCGAGTTCCTTGATCGTGACCAGCACCTCCTTCACCGTTTCCGGGTCGAGCGCGGCCGTGACCTCGTCGAAGAGCATCACGTCCGGGTTCATGGCAAGCGATCGCGCGATGGCGACGCGTTGCTGTTGCCCGCCCGAAAGTTCGCCGGGGTAGGCGTTTTCCTTGCCTTCCAGTCGAACCTTCTTCATCAGCGCGCGGGCCTTCTTCTCGACCTCGGCCTTGTCCTGCTTCAGGACCTTAACCGGCGCCATCATCACGTTCTGAAGCGCGGTCTTGTGCGGGAAGAGGTTGTACTGCTGGAACACCATCCCAACCTTCTTGCGAAGCTCGAGCTTGTCGAGGTTCGGGTCATGGACCTCCTGCCCTTCGACCGTGATCGAACCCTGCTGGATGTCGTTCAGCGCGTTGATGCAGCGGATCAGCGTCGACTTGCCCGACCCCGAGGGGCCGATGATGCAGACGACCTCGCCCTTCATGACGTCCATGCTGACGCCCTTCAGCACCTCCACGTGGCCGAAGGATTTGTGGACGTTCTTGATCGAGACGATGGGTTGATCGGGTGTCCAGGACATTGGCCCGTTCTCCTTCAAAGTTTGACCGCGAACCGCCGTTCAAGACGGCTGGTAAGGGCGCTGATCGGATAGCAGTAGATGAAGAACCAGCAGAGGATGTAGAGATACATCGGGATCAGCAGGTCGACCCGACCCTCTGCGCTGAGTGCCGCGCGCGTCATGCTCATCACCTCGTTGACACCGACGATCGACACCAGCGGCGTGGCCATCGTCAGAACTGCATAGAGGTTCATCCACGGAGGAAGCACCCGCTTCACAGTCTGCGGCAGGATGATTTCGCGCATCGTCTGCCCACGGGAGAAGCCGAGCGAGGTCGCGGATTCCCACTGGCCGGTCGGGATCGAGAGAATGGCGCCGCGCATGAACTCGGACATGTATGCCATGACCGGCAGCGACAGGCCGATGACCGCCTTGATCCACCCCGGGAAGGGCACGGTCACGCCGAAGACCGAAATCTTGAACGGGATCAGGAGGATGCAATAGAAAAGGAGGACGAGCCAAGGGGAGTTGCGGAAGAACTGGGTCACAAGCCAGGCCGACCGGCGGATCGCGGGAAGCGGCGAGACCTGCAAGACCCCGAGCCCGACGCCCAGGACCGTGCCGATCGCCATCGCGAAGATCGAAATCAGGACGTTGAAGCCGAAGGCCTTGGCCAGGGACGGCGTCCACTCCAGCAGGATCGCAACGATCGAGCGCGTCTGGGCGGTGTCAGCCTGTGCGTAGGACGGCCCGACCGCCACGGCGAGGAACGCGAGGAGCAGGGCGCTGCCGGTCCAAACGTTGAACAGGCGATCCTGCAGCGGCAGGTCCGACAGCATGACCCGACGCACGGGCAGAAGCACGGGGAGATGCCCCTTGACGTGCGCCTGACTCGAAAGGTTCTTCATGTCAGCCTCCATACCCAGGGATCCGCAGCGCCTTTTCCCAACGGTGCAGGACCCAAACGAGGACGGCGACGATGCCGACATAGGAGAACAGAAGGACGTTCATCATCTCCCGCACGTTCAGATCCTCCGACCAGATCTGGGCGGCGACATATAGAAGTTCCGGAACGGCGATCGCGTAAGCGAGCGTCGTCGTCTTGACGAGGTTCACGAGATTGGTGCCGAGCGCCGACATGGAGATGCGGATGGCGAGCGGCAATACGATGTAGCGATAGGTCTGAAGCCGGGTGTAGCCCAGGGCCTCAGCGGCCTCGATCGTCGACTTCGGAACGGCCTCGATCCCGGAGCGGAAGATCTCCACGTTCATGGCGCCCGCGAAAAGCGACAGCGAGATGAGCGCCCAGCCGAAATTGCTGACGAGCGGTTGCGGCAGTCCGTTCTCTCCGGTGATCCGAAGAACGGTCCCGATCGCGAAGTAGAAGAAGTAGAGCTGCACCAGCGGCGGGGTGTTGCGGAAGAACGCCACGAAGAACCCGACCAGAACCCTCAGCGTTCGGCTGGGTGCGCCCTGGGCGGCGGCGCCAATGACGCCGACGACGAGAGAGAACAGGATGCAAAGGACCGACAGCTTGGCCGTCGTCCACAACCCGGCGAGGTATCGCCCGCGGTTGTAGTCGTCCTGGACGACCGAAAGATCCAAGAACCAATCCGGCCGGAGCCAATCGAGCACAGATTCCATGCCAATCCCCGCAAATGGTCCGAGCCGGCGCCATCAGGGGCGCCGGCCCGGTATCGGTTTGTGCCAAGCCTTACTGCAGCTTGTCGTGCTGTTCCTGCAGGAACGGGCTGGCCGCGATGCCGTTAGCGGCATTGCGCTCGATCAGGAAGCCCGACTTGTGCCAGTCGGTGACGATTTCGCTCATGAGCTGGCCGTAGGGCTGGTCGAGGTCTTCCAGCGGAACGGCGATCGACCACGCCTGCGGGTCCTCGGTCACGAGCGGCATTTCATACTCGGCCCACTGGGGGTCCGAAGCCAGCTGCGACTCGATCCAGGTGTTGTCGTAGAGGAAGGCCACGCAGCTGCCGTTGGTCAGCGCCGAGGTCGCTTCCGGGATGCCGGCGAAGGCGACGAGGTTCGGGCCGTAGAGCTGGGTCACGCGCTTGTTGTAGTAGGAACCCTGCAGGGCGCAGACGTCCTTGCCGCGGATGTCTTCCCATTCCTTCAGGCCAGCGGCCTTCGGAGCGATGACGTTGGTGCCGCCGGCGTAGTAGTTCGGCTCGATCATGCCGACGACTTCACGGCGCTCCGGGTTGTCGCCCATCGTGGCGATGATCAGGTCGATGCGGCCCTGCTGGAGGAATTCCATCCGGTTGGACGCGACGACCGGCACCAGCTCGACTTCCACGCCGAGACGCTGCGCGACGTCCTTTGCGAGGTCGATCTCGAGGCCGACGAGTTCGCCGTCAGTGGTCAGGTAGCCCCAGGGCTTGTAGTCCTGCTTGACGCCGACGACGATCTTGCCGGCGGCCTTGATGTCCTCGAGCTTGTCGGCCAGCGCCGGGCTCGCGAGAGTGGCGGCCATGCCCGCGGCAATGGCGAATCCGATCAGTTTCTTCATTCCGGTCTCCTCCACGGGCTAGTCCCGTGTTGTTGGGGTGAAACCCGCACGCCGCCTTGTTGGACGATGAGCGGGGAGTGTCTTTGATCGCTCCGCTGGTTCGGAGTTCTCTTTGCATTGGAAAGGGAAGGCGGATGGATTTCCGCCTTCCCTTTCGGAAGCGCGAATGAACGGGGCAGGGCAGGCGGCACAAGCGCCCTGAAGGCGTTCGGCAGGTCCGAATGATCCCGTCCGTAGTCCAGCCTGGTTTCCCTTTCCGTCCTGATTGCACCCCCGAGCCACGAACGCGGGGGCGCTTTTCTCTGCTGTCGTCAGCCGCGCAGCCGTTCGCCCTTCGGGTCGAAGGCGGGTTCGGCGAGGATAATGCCGCGATGCGGCCTGCCCAGGATCGCTACGGAGACTTCGGTGCCGGCGACGGCGCTCGGCGTCTTGATGAAGCCAAGGGCGAGCGACTTGCCGACCGAGAAGCCGTAGGCGCCCGAGCTGACCCGGCCGACGGGCGAGCCGTCCGGCAGGAAGATCGGCTCGCCGCCCGAAGCGTCGGCGATGTCCGCATCGACCTCGATCATCACGAGCTTCTCGCGCGGGGCCTGATCGGCCAGAGCCGCGTAGGCCTCCTTCCCGAGGAATTCGGGCTTGTCCATCTTGATGAGCCGGTCGAGGCCCACTTCCTGCGGCCAGTATTCGGGGCTGTATTCACGACCCCACGAGCCGTAACCCTTCTCGACGCGCAGCGACAGGAGGGCGCGGCTGCCGACCGGGCGTACGCCCAGGTCGCGGCCGGTTTCGAGAAGCGCGGAGTAGAGCTTCACCTGGTCGGCTTCCGGCACGTAGAGTTCCCAGCCGAGGTCGCCCGTGAACGAAACCCGGATGGCGATCGCATCGACGCCCGCGATGGAGATCCGGCGCGACCGCATGAAGGGGAAGGACGCGTTCGACAGGTCTTCCTGGGTCAGCCGCGACAGCAGCGTGCGCGCCTGAGGGCCGGCGACGTTGAAGCCGCAGAGCGCGACCGTCAGGCTCGTGAACGAGACCGTCTCGGGGCGCGGAACCTCCGTGAAGTAGCGCTGGTGGTAACGCTCGGCCATGCCCGAGCCTACCATGAAGAAGTGATCCTCGCCGAGCTTCGTGACCGTGAAGTCGCCCGCGATGCCGCCGCGTTTGCCGATGAGCGGCGTCAGGCAGGAACGCCCGATCTCGGAAGGGACGCGGTTGGCGATGATCCGGTCGAGCCACTCGCCGGCGCCTTCGCCCTTGACCTCGTATTTCGCGAAGTTCGAGATGTCGATCACGCCGACGCCGTCGCGCAGCGCCTTCACCTCGGTCCCCACATGGTCGAACCAGGGCTGGCGCGTGAAGCCGTAGGTTTCCTTCGGCTCGACGCCTTCCGGGGCGAACCACAAGGGATGTTCCCAGCCGTAGTTGAGGCCGAAGACCGCGCCCATGTCCTTCTGTATCTGGAAGGCGGGACGGGTGCGGACCGGACGGCCGGCGGCGCGCTCTTCATACGGGAAGTGGATCTTGAAGCGGTTGGCGTACTGATCCTGCACGCGGGCCTTGGTGAAGGCCTTGTCGGCCCAGTCGCCGAAGCGCGCGAGGTCCCAGGCGAACATGTCGTATTGCGGCTCGCCCTGGATGATCCACTGGGCGCTCATCAGGCCAAGACCGCCCGACTGCGAGAAGCCAGGGATGATGCCGGTGCAGCAGAAGTAGTTCTTCAGTTCCGGAACCGGGCCGTAGAGCGCCGCGCTGTCCGGCGACCAGATCATCGGGCCGTTGATGACCCGCTTGATCCCGGCCGTGCCGACCGCGGGCACACGGGCGATGGCGCGCATCATGTTCTCTTCGATCCGCTCGAGGTCATCGGCGAAAAGCTCGTGGCCGAAGCCCTGGGGCGTGCCGTCCTCGGCCCAGAAGCGCATGTCCTTTTCGTAGGCACCGATCAGGAGGCCGTTGCCCTCCTGGCGGAGGTAGTATTCGCCGTCGCGGTCCGCGACCGAGGGCAGGCGGCGGCCGAGCGATGCGATTTCCGCGATCGTCTCGGTCACGAAATACTGGTGCTCGGTCGGCTGAAGCGGCAGCTCGATCCCGGCAAGACGCGCGACCTCGCGGCCCCAGAGCCCTGCCGCGTTCACGACCCACTGGGTGTGGATGTTGCCGTTCGGCGTCTCGACGATCCAGGAACCGTCGGGCTGCTGGATGGTCGCCGTGACCGGGGTGAAGCGGTAGATCTCCGCGCCCAGTTTCCGCGCGCCGGCGGCGTAGGCATGCGTCACGCCCGAAGGGTCGACGTTGCCGCCGTCGGGTTCGTACATGATGCAGCGGATGCCGTCGAAATCGACCAGCGGATGCAGCCTTTCGGCCTCGTCGCGGGTGATGTTGTGGAAATCGGCCCTGAAGTAACGGGCCTTTGCTTCCTGAAGGCGCAGCTGATGTTCGCGGGCTTCCGTCTGCGCGAGGTAAAGCGATCCCGGCTGGAACACGCCGCAGCCCTGTCCAGTCTCCGCCTCAAGCTCCTTGTAGAGCTTCATCGTGTAGTACTGGATCTTCGAGATGTTGTTGTTGTCGTGCAGGCCGTGGATGTTCGCGGCCGCGTGCCAGGTCGAACCCGAAGTCAGCTCGTCACGCTCCAGCAGCACGACGTCGGTCCAGCCGAGTTTGGCGAGGTGGTAGAGAATAGAACAGCCGACCAGCCCGCCGCCGATCACAACCGCCTGTGCATGCGTCTTCATCGCAAGCTCCCAGTTTCGAGACTTGCGATTCCGTATCGGGCGGGATGGCTCCGAAATCCAGTTGCCTCTATATGATTGCCCAAACCAATGGAGATCATAAGCATGCCGAATAGAGCGAGTCCCCAGCCGCTTCCGGAGATCGGACTGCTCCGCGGCTTCCTCGAGATCGCGCGGTCTTCCAGCATGTCGGCGGCAGGTGCGGCGCTCGGGGTGTCGCAGCCGGCAATCACGCAACAGTTGCAGAGGCTGGAGGCGCAGATCGGTCAGCGGCTGGTGCATCGCAAGTCGCGCCCGCTGACGCTCACGGCGGCGGGAGAGGCGCTGGCGCAGGAGCTTCCGGGCCTGCTGGAACAACTCGAGTCGCTCGTGGCTCGGGTGCGTGGAACAGAGGGCGCCTCTCGGGAAGTCCTGCGGATGGCCATGCCAGACAGCCTTTCCTGCATCATCGGGGCGGAGTTCCTGTCGGCTTCCGGTTCGCTTGCCCAGACGGTCGAGCTGCGCTCCGGCATCTCGCCCTGGATCGAGGAGGCATTCCGCGCCCGGCAGTTCGACCTCGCCGTGGACAGTCCGCCCTTCGACCCCTCGACACGGGCGGAGTGCACGCCGCTTTTCAAGGATCCCTATGTGCTGGTCAGCCCGCGCCGCCTGAGCGGCCGGGAGCCGGCCGAGTTCGTCGCGGAGGATCACCAGGTCGCCTACGGCCGGACCTCGAAATTCGGGGCGGCCACGGCGGCGATCGCGCAGGAAATGGGCGCGGTCGAGCGGCCGCGTTTCAGCTTCGATTCGAGCCAGAGCCTCCTGCGCTTCGTCCAGGCTGGCTACGGCTGGGCGATCACCTCGACGTTCTGCCTGTTCCAGTTGCCCTCGGCGCTGCGTGACATCGACATACATCCGTGCCGCGAGGACCAGGTGCGGACCTTCTTCCTTCTGAACCGCAGGGACGAGACGCATGACCTCGCCGGGGAGGCGGCCCGGCGGCTGATCCATGTCTTCCGTCGGCTGGTGGACGGGCCCTGGGCGGCGGTCTCTCCCTTGGCGACCGACATGATCCGCGCTGCCAATCCGGGTATTTTCGAAACTACTGACGCCTGACCTGCGAGGGTGGCGCCCCGAACTCCGCGCTGTAGGCATTCGAGAAATGCGCCGAACTCGCAAAGCCCGTGGCGAGCGCGATCTCGGTCAGCGGGACGGAGGAGGTCTGGATCAGGTTGCGTGCCTTGCCGAGGCGGAGCGAACGGTAGAACGCCATTGCGCTCCTGCCCATCTTCTCGCGGAACAGGCGGTTCAGCTGGCGTTCGCTGACGCCCGCGAAGCCCGCCAGTTGCCCGAGGTCGAGCGGGTCGGAGATATGTGTCTCCATGACCTCGATGGCCAACAGGATCGCGCCGTTGGTCGTCCCGTAACGTTCCACCAGGCCAGCGCGCTGAGGCCCGGCGGAGGGGCGCACCTCCGTATGCATGAACCAGTCGCTGACGCCGCGGGCGAAGGCCTGTCCGTGGTGGAGCGCGATGAGCGCATGCATCAGGTCGAGCGGCGCCGAGCCGCCGGCGCAGGTGACGCGGTTCCGGTCGAGGACGAAAAGCGCCTTTTCCAGCAGGAGGTCCGGGTGACGCTCCAGCAGCGCGGGCATGTGTTCCCAGTGGATCGTCATGCGCCGGCCGGCCATCAGGCCGGCGTTGGCCAGAACGGCGGGCCCGCCTGACACTCCGCCCAGGACGACGCCTTGCCTGTCGAGCCGCCGCAGCCAGCCGAGGACGCGTTCGTTGGTGAACTGCATCGGGTCGCCGCCCGCCACCACGAGGACCATGTCGTGGTCGGTGCCCGCGTCCTGAACCTCGATGGCCGGCACTTCCGCCCCGCTGGAACTCCGGGCCGCGCGGCCTTCCGCATGGATGTGCCGGATGTCGTAGAGCATGTGCTCGGCAAGAAGATTCGCAGCGCGCAGCGGTTCGATCGCCGAGGCGTAGGACATCAGCGCGAAGCCGTCGATCAGCAGGAAGCCGATGCGGAAAGGCCGGGCGTCTGAAGAGATTGTGTCCATATCCTGCAACTAGACGACTGTTTCGCGCAATTCAATGCCGGGCGGCGCGTCCATTTTGCGCGGGTTACCCGTGGATGGAGCCCATGCGCTATTCTGCCCTGAAAATCTTCGCCGAGGCCCTGAAGGGCCACAAGGGCTGGACTCCGGTCTGGCGTGATCCGGAACCGAAGCCGGCCTACGACGTCGTGATCGTCGGTGGCGGTGGTCACGGACTTGCGACGGCCTACTACCTGGCCCGCGAGTTCGGCATCACCAACGTCGCCGTGCTCGAGAAGGGCTGGATCGGGTCGGGAAACGTCGGCCGCAACACGACGATCGTCCGCTCGAACTACCTTCTGCCGGGCAATGAACCCTTCTACGAGTTCTCCATGAAGCTCTGGGAAGGGCTTGAGCAGGACTTCAACTACAACGCGATGGTGTCGCAGCGCGGGGTTCTGAACCTCTTCCACAGCGACGCGCAGCGGGATGCCTACGCGCGGCGCGGTACGTCGATGAAGCTGGCGGGGGCCGACCCGGTCATGCTGGATACCGAGGGCGTGCGGAAGCTCTACCCGTTCCTCGACTTCGACAATGCGCGCTTCCCGATCCAGGGCGGGCTTCTCCAGCCGCGCGGCGGCACTGTGCGCCACGATGCGGTCGCGTGGGGCTATGCCCGCGGCGCCGACCAGCGCGGCGTCGATATCATCCAGAACTGCGAGGTCACGGGCTTCGACATCGAGAACGGCAGGGTCCGCGGCGTGCGGACCAACCGGGGAACGATCCGCGCCGCCAAAGTCGCGGTCTGCGTCGCCGGCTCGTCGGGCCGGGTCATGTCGATGGCCGGCATGCGCCTGCCGATCGAGAGCCACGTGCTCCAGGCCTTCGTGTCGGAAGGGCTGAAGCCGGTCATCCCCGGCGTCATCACCTTCGGCGCGGGCCACTTCTACATCAGCCAGTCGGACAAGGGCGGCCTCGTCTTCGGCGGCGACATCGACGGCTACAACTCCTATGCGCAGCGCGGCAACCTGCCCGTGGTCGAGGATGTCTGCGAGGGCGGCATGGCGCTGATGCCGGCAATCGGCCGGGCGCGGCTTCTCAGGATGTGGGGCGGCGTCATGGACATGTCGATGGACGGATCGCCGTTCATCGACAGGACGCACGTCGACGGCCTCTATTTCAACGGCGGCTGGTGCTATGGCGGCTTCAAGGCGACGCCCGCGTCGGGCTGGTGCTACGCCCACCTCCTCGCCACCGGCAACCCGCATCCCACCGCGACGGCCTATCGTCTGGACCGGTTCCGCACCGGTCACGTGATCGACGAAAAGGGCATGGGCGCGCAGCCCAACCTGCACTGAAGGCAAGATCCGATGATCATCCCACACCCTCTTCTCGGCCCCCGCGACGCCGCTGAGTTCGTCTACCTGGGCGACGCCTCTCTGATCGACCGCCCGGATCCCGACCTGCCCGACGCGATGGACCGGTTCCACGACTACCTCTACCTCCGCGACAACCCCGCCGGGCAGCACCGCGAGCTCTGGTATCACGAGCAGGGCGACCGTTCCTGGCTGGTGGTGACGCGCGACACGACGACCCACGAGGTCGTCAAGGTGGAACTCGCGCGCGACGTCGCGCTTGCACGGGGGCGCGGCAAATGACCCAGTCTCATCGTCTTTCCGGCGGTCTCGTCAATCGCGACAAGCCGCTCGGCTTCCGGTTCAACGGCGTGCAGTTTCAGGGCTTCGAGGGCGACACGCTCGCCTCGGCGCTGCTGGCGAACGGGCAACGGCTCGTGGCGCGGTCGTTCAAGTATCACCGCCCGCGCGGCATCCTGACGGCGGGTTCCGAGGAGCCGAGCGCGCTCGTGGAACTCCGGCACGGCGCGGCGCAGGAACCCAACACCCGGGCCACCGTCGCGGAGCTCTTCGACGGGCTCGAGGCGCGCAGCCAGAACCATCGCGGCTCGCTCCGCCACGATCTTCTGGCGGTGAACGACCTCTTCTCGAATTTCCTGACGGCCGGGTTCTACTACAAGACCTTCATGTGGCCGGCGGCGTTGTGGGAAAGGTTCTACGAGCCCGTGATCCGCGCGGCGGCCGGCCTCGGTCGGCTGTCGATGGAGCCCGATCCCGACGTCTACGACAAGGGCTTCCTGCACTGCGACCTTCTGGTGATCGGCGCGGGGCCCACCGGCCTCGCGGCGGCACTGGCCGCGGGGCGCAGCGGCGCGCGGGTGATCCTCGCGGACGAGGATTTCCTTCCCGGTGGCCGGCTCAACGCCGAGACGCATGAGGTCGACGGCATGCCGGGCCGCGACTGGGCTGCGAGGACGGTGGCCGAGCTTGCCGCCATGCCCAACGTGCGGGTGATGACGCGCACCACGGTCATCGGCGCCTTCGACCACGGCATCTTCGGCGCGCTGGAAAGGCGGACCGACCACCTCGCCGAAAGCGGCGGCAAGCCGCGCCAGATCCTCTGGCGCATCTATTCGGGCCGCTCGGTTCTCTGCGCCGGTTCGACGGAACGTCCGATCGCCTTCGGCGCCAACGACCGGCCGGGCGTGATGCTGGCCGGGGCCGTGCGCGCCTACGCGAACCGCTGGGGTGTCGCTCCGGGCCGCGAGGTCACGGTCTTCACCAACAACGACGACGGCTGGCGTACGGCCGCGGACCTGTCGGCGCTCGGCCTCCGCGTGACCGCGATCATCGACAGCCGCAAGGACGCCTACGGCACGGCGCCCAAGGGCACCGAGGTCATCGCGGGCGGGCGCATCGTGGACACGAAGGGGCGCCATGGCCTGCGGGAGATCATCCTCCAGGATGGCCGCCGGATCGCGACGGACTGCCTCGCGGTCAGCGGCGGCTGGAGCCCGAACGTTCACCTGACCTGCCACCAGCGCGGCCGTCCCGTCTGGCGCGACGACATCGCGGCCTTCGTTCCGGGTGGAGCCATGCCGCAGGGGATGCGCGTGGCCGGTGCGGCGAATGGCGCGCTGACGCTCGGCGCGGCTCTACGCTCGGGCGTCGAAGCGGCGCAGGCGGCGCTTTCGGACCTGGGACTGAAGTCTTCGAAGGGAGCGGCGCCCACGGCCTCGGACGAGGCGGCGGGCGTGTCGGCCTTCTGGCACGTCAAGGAATCCCGTGGCCGCGCCTGGCTCGATTTCCAGAACGACGTCACGGTGAAGGACGTGAAGCTCGCCCACCAGGAGGGCTTCCGTTCCGTCGAATTGCTGAAGCGCTACACGACGCTCGGCATGGCGACCGATCAGGGCAAGACGGCGAACGTCCCCGCGCTCGCCGTGATGGCCGAATGCACGGGCCGCACGATCGCGGAAACCGGCACGACGATCTTCCGCCCGCCCTATACGCCGGTTCCGATCGGTGCCCTGGCCGGCCGCGCAAGGGGCAAGGACTTCCGCCCGACGCGGCTCACGCCGAGCCATGACTGGGCCGCCGAGCAGGGCGCCGTCTTCGTCGAGGTCGGGCCGTGGCTGAGGGCGCAATGGTTCCCGCGCGCAGGCGAGACCGAGTGGCGGCAGTCTGTGGACCGCGAGGTTCTCCAGACCCGTGCGGCAGTGGGTATCTGCGACGTCTCTACGCTTGGAAAGATCGACATCCAGGGCCGCGATGCCGCGGCCTTCCTCGACAAGGTCTACATCAACGGTTTCTCCAACCTCGCCGTCGGCAAGGTCCGCTACGGGCTCATGCTGCGCGAGGACGGGATCGCCAAGGATGACGGCACGACGGCGCGGATGTCGGACACCCACTTCGTGATGACGACGACCACCGCGAACGCGGTCAGCATCTTCCGGCATCTCGAATTCTGCCGCCAATGCCTGTGGCCCGGGATGGACGTGCACCTGATCTCCTCCACCGACCAGTTTGCGCAATTCTCGGTCGCGGGCCCGCGGGCGCGGGATCTTCTGGCGCGGATCGTCGACAAGGATTTCGACATCTCGAACGAGGCCTTCCCCTACATGGCCTGTGCCGAGCTCACGGTCTGCAACGGCGTTCCGGCGCGGCTCTTCCGGATCTCGTTCTCGGGCGAGCTTGCCTATGAGGTCGCGGTCCCCGCGCGCTGCGGCGATGCGATGATCCGTGTCCTGATGGAAGCGGGGCGCGATCTGGGCGTCGTCGCCTACGGGACCGAGGCGCTCGGCGTCATGCGGATCGAGAAGGGGCACGCCGCCGGCAACGAGCTCAACGGCCAGACCACGGCGCGCGATCTCGGCATGGCGAAGATGATGTCGAAGAAGAAGGACTTCGTCGGCAAGACGCTCGCCGGGCGTGAGGGGATGCAGCGCGAGGACGGGCTGACGCTCGTCGGTTTCCGGCCCGTGAACCGCAACGACACGCTGACGGCGGGGGCGCATTTCCTGCCCGTCGGTGCGGCCGCCACGATGGAGAACGACGAGGGCTGGATGACCTCCGTCGCCTATTCGCCATCGCTCGGACACTCCATCGGCCTCGGCTTCATCCGGCGCGGTGGCGAGCGCATGGGCGAAGTCGTGCGCGCCTTCAACGCCGTCCGCGGGGGCGAGATCGCCGTCGAAATCGTGTCCCCCCATTTCATCGACCCCGAAGGAGAACGGCTCCGTGTCTGACTTCACGCTTTCCGCGCGCCCGGCACTGGGCGGCTTCCGTCACGACGCGGCCGGTGTGTCCGTGTCTGAGGTGACCGGTTTTTCGCTGGTCTCCCTCGCCGTTCCCTTGGGCGGGGAGGGGGCTCTCGCGGCTGCGCTGCGCGACGGCCTCGGCCTTGCACTTCCGGAAGCCGGATCCTCGACCGTCAGCCGCGACGGGCGGCACCGGCTGCTCTGGACGGCCCCGGACCAAACGATGCTGCTGAGCCTCCCGGGCTTCGACGCCCCGGTTTCCGAAACAGGAAGCGCCATCGGCGGCGCGGCCTACCTGACCGATCAGTCGGATGCCTGGGCGGCGCTCAGGCTCTCAGGCGAGAGGATCGGCGAGGTGCTGGAGCGCATGGCGCCGGTCGATACCGCGCCCGCCTCCTTCGGCCCCGGCCGCATCGCGCGCACGGTGATTGAGCACATGGGTGTCATCCTCGTCCGTGACGAGAACGGCGATATCCTGATGCTCTGCGCCCGTTCCTCGGCCCGCAGCTTCCTGCACGCCGTGATGACCACGGTGGAGTACCTGGCCGCCCCGTGACGGGCGGCCAGACGCTGCTCGGCGACGCTAACGACGCATGTTCCGCGACTTCTCCACGGCGGCATCGAGGCCGTCGTGGATCGCCCGCGAAAGCGGCGAGTTTTCCATTGCCAGCAGACCGGCCGCCGTGGTGCCCGCATAATCGATCATCTCGCGGACATGGTCCGCCGGCGTCGCTTCGCCGATGGACATCATGGTGCCGGCGGAAAGGAACAGCTGACGGATAGCCCTGTCGGCCACGTCGCGCCCAATGCCCTTGCCTACGGCATAGTCGGCCATGCACTTCGCGAAGTAAGCCACGAAACCGGGAACGGGGCCCGTCATGGCCGTGAAGTGATCGATGTTGCCTTCCTCGCCGATTTCGTCGGTCAGCCCGCAGGCGGCGAAGATGGCCGTGACTTTCCGGCGATCGTCCTCGGTGACCTCCGGGCTCGCGAACCAAGGGGAATAGGCGAGGCTCAGTGCGGCGGCGGGGCTGCTCATGGCCCTCACGACGCGCGATGCGCCGGTGAGCGCCTTGATCTCCTCGACCGTGACTCCCGCCATGACGGAAACCAGGAGCTTTCCAGCCGCTCGTATCCCGATGTCCGAGGCGCGCGCGGGCGGGACCGACAGGATGATGACGTCGCAGGCGTCCACCAGTTCCTGATTGTCGGTCGTGATCCTGATCCCGGCGTGACGCTCCAGACCGGCCGCGGATCCGGTGCGGTTCGATATCCAGAAGTTCGGGCCGGGAACGACTTCATGATCCAGCAAAGCCTCCGAAATCGCGCTGCCCAGCATGCCTGAGCCGCCTATGATGCCGATCGATCCGTCAATCTGGGTCATGCCGTCCTTCCCAAGAAGCAGTTTTCGCCGACTCCGCTTTGGTCGGCGCCCCGACCCTAGGGATAACGCGGGCGGACCGCCAGCCTGCATGGGACGTCGGCCGGACGCTTCCCGAACTGCGATGGACGGCATGGGGCAGGGGTTCCTTCTCCTTCCGGATTGCGGGCCGTTTCTGCGGCGACGAGCATTGCATACGCCAATAATTCGAATATTCTCGAAATATGGAAGAAATGATTCCCTCCCGCCTGTCGACGCTTGGCCACCCGCAGCGGCTGGCCATCTTCCGCCTGCTCATGCGGCGCTATCCGGACGGCGTTCCCGCCGGTGAGATCGGTGAGGCGCTTCAGATCCGGCCCAGCACGCTGTCGTCCTATCTGGCCTCCCTGACGCAAGCGGGCCTCGTGACGCAGACGCGGGTCGGCACTTCGCTGCGCTACTCGATCGAGATGCAGGAAGTGCGGGAAACCTTCGACTACCTACTTCTCGACTGCTGTCGCGGACGGCCCGAGGTCTGTTCGCCAGTTTCGTTCACGCCAAGGACGGGGTCCACCAAAATGTCGGACCGCAAGTACAACGTGCTCTTCATCTGCACGGGCAACTCCGCCCGCTCGGTCTTTGCGGAATCGATCCTGCGCCACGAAGCGGGCGATCGCTTCAACGCCTACTCGGCCGGAACGAAGCCCTATTCGGAGTTGAACCCCTTCGTGATCGACATGCTCCAGTCGAAGGATCACGACATATCGCAGTTGCGGGCCAAGAACGTGTCGGAGTTCCAGGGTCCCGACGCGCCGCGAATGGATTTCGTCTTCACGGTCTGCGACCAGGCCGCCAACGAGGAATGCGCGAGCTGGGACGGCCAGCCCATCAGCGCCCATTGGGGCATGCCCGATCCGGTGAAGGCGGAAGGGACTGACGCCCAGAAACGCCTCGCCTTCCAGCAGGCTTACGGAATGCTTCGCAACCGGATCCTCGCCTTCACGGCGCTGCCGCTGGACTCGCTGGATCGGATTTCGCTTCAGGCCGCGGTCGATGACATCGCGGCACACAAGGAGACTGCGCCCGAATGACCACATACGCGATCAACGGCCTCGGCCGTATCGGAAAACTCGCCCTTCGCCCCTTGCTGGAAAGCGGCGCGAGGATTGCCTGGCTCAACGATGCCGTCGGCGATCCCGCGATGCACGCCCATCTTCTGGAATTCGACACGGTGCATGGGCGATGGAACGCGGAGTTCGCGTCGGACGAAAACTCGATATCGATCGACGGTCGGCGGCTTGCGGTTCATTGCAGCCGCAGGATCGAGGATCTGCCGCTCGATGGTGTCGATGTTGTCATCGATTGCACCGGGGTCTTCAAGTCCGAAGCGAAACTCGCGCCCTATTTCGCGGCGGGGGTGAAGAAGGTGGTCGTCTCCGCCCCGGTGAAGGACGGGGACGCGGCCAACATCGTCTACGGCGTCAATCAGGATATCTACGATCCCGCAAGGCACCGCATCGTCACGGCGGCAAGCTGCACGACCAACTGCCTCGCGCCCGTCGTGAAGGTCATTCACGAGGCGATTGGGATCCGGCACGGTTCGATCACGACGATCCACGACGTGACGAACACACAGACCATCGTCGACCGGCCGGCGAAGGACCTGCGCCGTGCGCGGTCGGCGCTGAACTCGCTGATCCCGACCACGACCGGAAGCGCCACGGCGATCACGCTGATCTACCCGGAGCTCAAGGGCAAGCTGAATGGCCATGCGGTGCGCGTCCCGCTTCTCAACGCCTCGATCACGGACTGCGTGTTCGAGGTAGAAAGGGCAACGACGGCCGAAGAGGTCAATGCGCTCTTCAAGGCGGCGGCGGAAGGGCCGCTCAGGGGCATTCTCGGCTACGAGGAGCGGCCACTCGTTTCGGCGGACTACACCAACGACCCGCGCTCCGGCATCGTGGATGCGCCATCGACGATGGTCGTCAACGGCACGCAAGTGAAGGTCTACGCCTGGTATGACAACGAGATGGGCTATGCGCACAGGCTTGTCGACGTGGCGCTGATGGTCGGGGCCAGCCTGTGACCCGTCAGTCCGGTCTTTCGGCCTATGTCGCGGTCACGGCCGCGTATTGGGCATTCATGCTGACCGACGGCGCGCTGCGGATGCTGGTGCTCCTGCACTTCCACACGCTGGGGTTTTCGCCGGTCCAACTCGCCTATCTGTTCGTGCTCTATGAAATCGCGGGCATGGTCACCAATGTCTCGGCCGGGTGGGTCGCCGCGCGGTTCGGGCTGACCTCGACGCTTTACGCTGGGCTGGGACTTCAGGTCGTCGCGCTCGTCGCGCTGGCGCAACTCGATCCGGGCTGGGGGATCGGTCTTTCGGTCGCCTATGTGATGGCGGTGCAGGGCGCGTCGGGCGTGGCGAAGGACCTCGCGAAGATGTCTTCGAAATCCGCGGTGAAGCTTCTGGCGCCGAAGGACAACGGGGGGCTGTTCCGTTGGGTCGCGGTGCTGACCGGTTCGAAGAACGCAGTGAAGGGCGTGGGCTTCCTGCTGGGGGCGGCGCTGCTTGCCACGGTCGGCTTCGTCGGAGCCGTTTGGGGCATGGCGTTGTTGCTCGCGGTGATCCTTCTCGCCGTTGCGGTCGCCATGCCGGCGGGCCTGCCCAGGGGGCGCAAGGGGGCGAAGTTCTCCGAGGTCTTCTCGAAATCCGCGAACGTGAACTGGCTCTCGGTGGCGCGGGTCTTCCTGTTCGGCGCGCGCGATGTCTGGTTCGTCGTGGGCATCCCGATCTATTTCTACGCCGTCCTGTCGGACGGCACGGAGGACGGCAACCGCGCAGCCTTCTTCATGATCGGCAGCTTCATGGCTTTCTGGATCGTGCTGTACGGAGCGGTTCAGGCGGCCGCACCCCGCCTTCTGCGCGCCGCTACCAGGCCGGAGCACGAACTGGTTGGCGAGGCGCGGCGGTGGGCCATTATGCTGTTCCTGGTGCCGGCGATTCTTGCCCTGATGGCCTTTCTGTCGGGAGAGCCCGCAGTCTGGCTGACCGTCACCCTTGTCGCGGGACTGCTGTTTTTCGGCGGGATATTCGCGGTCAATTCATCGCTCCACTCCTACCTGATCCTCGCCTTCACGCGGGATGAACGGGTGACGATGGACGTCGGGTTCTACTACATGGCCAACGCAGGTGGACGGCTCCTGGGCACGGTGCTCTCGGGCGTCAGCTATCAGACCGGGGGGCTCGCGCTTTGCCTTGGAACGGCGGCAGTCATGGTGGGCCTCAGCGCGCTTGCGTCCGGGCGGCTGAGGGCGGAGGGAACGCCGGAGGTCGCGACCTGACGGCATCGTCGGCGCGGCAAGCGTCGGGGCAGGGGGGTGAAACCCCTAGGAGGGTCCCGCGACGCCTTGAGATACCGTCTGGCCGTTTCGCGCGTTGGCCGCTTCGTCCGAGCCGACCATTTCCGCCGTCGTCATGAGAGCCGAGAGCAGGGCGCGGCGCTGATCCTCACCCAAAGCCATGAACCGGGCCTCGAACGCGTCGCCCATCGGCGAGGGCGCTTCTTCCAGCAGATGCCGGCCCCGGTCGGTCAGCCGGGTATGGACGATCCGCCGGTCCGTCTCGGAACGATACCGTTCGATGAGCCCCTTGGCCTCGAGGTTGTCGAGGATACCGACGACCGTGGGCGCGCTGAGGTCGGCCGCGATCGAGATCGCGCGGCTTGTGACCTGACCAAGATCGCGGATGCATGTCAGAACGATGAGTTGCGGAAGCGTCAGACCGCTTTCGCGATTGATGCGGCTCGAATGCATGTCGAGCGCGCGCGACAGGCGCCGGACGGCCTTCAGGAAGGCGAATAACTCAAGATTCTGCGACATTTCCGCTCCGAGGTTGCGTTCCAATAGTTAAGACCCTAACTATTAGACGTCAAATCAGATCACGCGGTTGTGGCGGCTGCCCATAGCCCAGGGAGTGTCCCGGAGCCATGAGAGGCTCTCGGGGCAATGCCGCCGCGCTGTCATTCGGACGGCGCACCGCTTCCATCCAATGAAGAGGGGCATCAGAGCACGATGACGAACACCAGAATTCATAGCGCGGATAGTGTCGAGGCCAACAGTTCGACCTTCGGGGATCGGCTTGCCGCGGCCAGACAGGCGCAGGGGTTGAGCCGGGAGGACCTCGCCCGGCGCACCGGGATCCGGCTTGCCACGCTGTCGGCATGGGAGAACGGTCGCGGCGAGCCTGCGTCCAACCGGTTGCAGATGCTTGCGGGGATGCTGAACGTCTCGATCATGTGGCTCCTGACCGGGGAGGGCGAGGGCCTGCCGGAGCCGGCGGATCGTGACGCCATGCCCGAGAAGGTCCGCGACGTCGTTCTGGAAATCCGGAAACTGAAGGGCGAGCTCGCGGCGTCCACGCGGCGGCTTGGCCAGATCGAGAAGCGGTTCGGCAGCATCGCCCGGTCGCGCGTTTCCGACGCCAAGCTTGCTCCGGAACGTGGCTGAGGCGGCGCCGTCCGCGTGACGTCAAATCCATCAACGAAATCGGAATACGGAGACATCAAGACCCGTTATGTGCGGAATTTGCGGAGAAATCAGTTTCAACGGCGCGCCCGCGTCGGCCTCGGCGATCGAGAAGATGAGCGACGCGATGGCGCCGCGCGGGCCCGATGGCTCGGGCGCGGTGCTACGCGGCCGGGTCGGCTTCGGGCACCGTCGGCTGAAGATCATCGACCTGTCCGAAGCATCGGCCCAACCCTTCGTCGATACGGCGGCGGGACTGACGGTCGCGTTCAATGGCTGCATCTACAACTACCCTGAACTGCGTGCCGAGCTGTCCGGGCTGGGGCATCGCTTCGCCTCGACCGGGGACACGGAAGTGATCCTGAAGGCCTGGGCCGAATGGGGCCCCGCCGCTGTAGAGCGGCTCAAGGGCATGTTCGCCTTCGCCATTCACGAACGCGACTCCGGACGGGTGTGGCTCGTGCGCGACCGGTTCGGCATCAAACCGCTCTACTACGCGGAAAACGGAAAGACCCTGCGCTTCGCGTCGACGCTACCCGCCCTTCTTGCGGCCGGTGGCGTGGATACCGAGATCGACCGAGGCGCGCTGCACAACTACATGACGTGGCATTCGGTCGTTCCCGCGCCCCGCACGATCTTTTCGGGCGTGCGCAAGCTTCCGGCGGCGACGATCCGGCAGATCGAGCCCGACGGGCAGCACCGCGACCGCGTCTACTGGGAGCCCAGCTTCGCGCGCAGCGCGGAGGATGCCGAACGTTCGGCCGAGGACTGGCGCGAGCTTCTCCTGGAAGAACTCCGCGCCGCGGTGCGCCGCCGCATGGTCGCGGACGTGCCGGTGGGCGTCCTTCTGTCGGGCGGGGTCGACAGTTCCCTGATCGTCGGGCTTCTGGCCGAGGAAGGGCAGAAGCACCTCGCCACCTATTCGATCGGTTTCGAGGAAGCCAAGGGCGAGAAGGGCGACGAGTTCAAGTACTCCGACCTGATCGCGGATCACTACGGGACAAACCACCACAAGATCTTCATCCCGTCCGACGAGATGCTTGCGAACCTGCCTTCCGCCATCCGTGCGATGTCGGAACCGATGGTGTCCTACGACAACATCGGATTTTACCTCCTCAGCCGCGAGGTGTCGAAATCCATCAAGGTCGTGCAGTCGGGGCAGGGGGCGGACGAGGTCTTCGGCGGTTATCACTGGTATCCACCGATGGCGAGTTCCAACCGGCCGGTCGAGGACTACGCCGCGGCCTTCTTCGACCGCAGCCACGCGACAATGGCCGAGCATCTGAACCCGGATTACCTCGCCCGTCGCGACGAAAGCCTGGGTTTCGTCGCCGCGCATTTCGCGCTCGGCGGCGCGGACGATGCCGTGGACAAGGCGCTGCGGCTCGACACCAACGTCATGCTGGTCGACGACCCGGTGAAGCGGGTGGACAACATGACGATGGCTTGGGGGCTCGAGGCGCGGGTTCCCTTCCTCGACCACGAGCTCGTGGAACTCGCGGGCCGCATCCCTCCGGAACTGAAGCTCGCGCATGGCGGCAAGGGCATCCTGAAGGACGCCGCGCGCCGGGTCATCCCGTCCGAGGTGATCGACCGGCCGAAGGGTTATTTCCCGGTGCCGGCCCTGAAATACATCGACGGGCCGTACCTCGACATGGTCCGCGACGCGCTGACCTCGCAGCGGGCGCGCGAGCGCGCGATCTTCCGCGACGACTACCTCAACAAACTCTTCGCCGCTCCGTCCGAGCACATCACGCCGTTGCGCGGCTCAGAACTCTGGCAGGTCGCGCTGCTGGAGATGTGGCTGCAGGAGCAGGGAGTATGACATGACCACGAGGCCCCGCAGACCGGACGCTCAGCAACACCGCCTCAAGCGCCTTCGGCAAGACAGCCACGCCGCGGCGCAGGACCTTCCCAAGGTCACGCGCAACGCGGTCGTGGACTGCGGTTGGGGCCGGCTGATCTTCGCGCATACCTTCGAAAGCAACGCGCTTCTCGCCGAGACGCTGCGCGCGGAAGGGCCCGACCGGCGCGACATCGCCTTCTATGTTCCGGAACCGCAGGTCGCGCTTGCCGCGGCGCCACAGGAACTCTTCCTCGATCCGTCGGTGACATATCGGCTGGACCTGTCTACCTACCGCCCGGCCCGGCGCCGGCGTCAGGCGTTTTCGGTCCGGCGGCTGACGACGCGGGCGGACGCGGAGGCGGTCAACCTGATCTATGCCGAACGCAACATGGTTCCCGTGGCGCCGGAGTTCTTCTGGGGCAATCGTGACGCGCGCACGCTGACCGTGCTCGTCGCGGAGGACGCGGAGACGGGCGCCATTCTGGGGTCCGTCATGGGCGTCGACCACGCGCGCGCGTTCAACGACCCAAACCGGGGCGCCTCGCTCTGGTGTCTCGCGGTGTCGCCCAAGGCGCCGCATGCCGGGATCGGCGAGTCGCTCGTGCGCCGCCTGGCCGAGCATTTCCAGGCGCGTGGCGCCGCGCACATGGACCTTTCGGTGCTGCATGACAACGAGCAGGCGATCGCGCTCTACAAGAAGCTCGGGTTCCGCCGTGTGCCGGTCTACGCGCTGAAGCGCAAGAACCGGATCAACGAGCGGCTGTTTACCGGCGAGACCGGCGATGAGGGTCTGAACCCCTATGCCGGCATCATCGTGAACGAGGCGCGCCGGCGCGGCATCGGGGTCGAGATCTTCGACGCCGGCGCGGGGCTCTTCCGGCTTTCCTACGGCGGACGGTCGGTGCGCTGCCGGGAGGCGCTGAGCGAGTTCACCTCGGCCGTCGCGCTGTCGATCTGCGATGACAAGAAGCTGACCCACCGGATCGTCAAGGCGGCCGGCGTCACCGTTCCCGAACAGGTCGATGCCGGGGACGAGGGGGCGTGGAGCGACTTCCTCGAACGGCACGGAAGCGTAGTCGTCAAGCCGGCACGGGGCGAACAGGGGCACGGCGTCGCCGTGGGCCTGACCAGCGTCGAGGAGATCTCCGACGCGGTCGAGCGCGCCCGTCAGGTCAGTGACGACGTGGTGATGGAGCAGTACTTTCCCGGTGAGGACCTGCGGCTCGTGGTGATCGACTTCCGCGTGGTCGCGGCGGCGCTGCGGCGTCCGGCGCGTGTCGTCGGAGACGGGGTGACGAAGGTTCGCGACCTCATCAAGGCGCAGAGCCGCCGCCGGGCCGCTGCCACCGGGGGCGAGAGCCGGATCCCGATGGACGCGGAAACCGAACGCTGCCTGTCCCTTGCGGGGCTGACCATGGATGACATTCCCGAGAAGGGCCGCGAGGTCGTTGTCAGAAAGACCGCGAACCTGCACACGGGCGGGACGATCGAGGACGTCACCGGAGAAACGCATCCGAGGTTGATCGAGGCCGCCATCAGGGCCGCGCGGGCGATCGACATCCCGGTCACGGGTATCGACCTGATCGTGAAATCGCCGCGCGAACCCGACTACGTGTTCATCGAGGCGAACGAACGGCCGGGCCTCGCGAACCACGAGCCGCAGCCCACGGCCGAACGCTTCATCGACCTGCTTTTCCCGCTGTCGATCCCGGCGGCCGCGCGTGAGACGGGGTGGAGGCTGCAGGAATGAGTCAGAAACCGACGCGTCAGGATATTGACGTCGACTACCTCGCGGATCAGTTGTCGGAGCTTCTCGCGATCCCGAGCCCGACCGGATACACCGACAACATCGTGCGCCATGTGTGTTGCGAACTGGACCGGTTCGGGCTGGAATACGAACTGACCCGCCGCGGCGCCATCCGCGCCCGGCTTCAGGGGAACCGCCCGGCAGGGGCGCGTGCCTTCGTGTCCCACCTCGACACGCTCGGGGCGCAGGTCGCGGGGATCCGGCCGAACGGGCGGCTGGAACTCGTGCCGATCGGCACCTGGTCGGCGCGGTTTGCCGAGGGTGCGCGCGCGGAAGTGTTCACCGAAAAGGGTACCTATCGCGGCACAATCCTGCCGCCCAAGGCCTCCGGCCATACGTTCGGGGACGACGTGGACCAGGCTCCCATCGGCTGGCCGCATGTCGAATTGCGCCTCGACGCGTTGGCTCAGCACCCGGAACATGTCGAGCGTCTGGGCGTGACGATCGGCGACATCGTGGCCATCGATCCGCAGCCGGAGTTCCTCGGCAACGGCTTCATCGTTTCGCGCCACCTCGACAACAAGGCGGGCGTCGCGGTGATGCTGGCCGCGCTCAAGACGATGGCCGAGGGCCCCATGCCGCCAGTCGACATCTACTGGCTCTTCACGATCGCGGAAGAGGTGGGGCAGGGCGCCGCAGCGATCCTTCTGCCGGACATCGCCTCGATGGTGGCGGTCGACAACGGCACGACGGCACCGGGGCAGAACTCTTCCGAGTTCGGTGTCACGATCGCCATGGCGGACCAGACGGGGCCGTTCGATTACCACCTGACCCGCAAGATGACGAAGCTCTGCGAGATCAATGACATCCGCTACCAGAAGGACGTGTTCCGCTATTACCGGTCGGACAGCGCCTCGGCGATCGAGGCGGGAGCCGACGTGCGCACGGCGCTCGTGACCTTCGGCGTCGATGCCAGCCACGGTTACGAGCGTATCCACATGCACGCCCTGCGATCCCTTGCCGAACTTCTGACGGCCTATGCCCTGAGCGACGTCGGCATCCCCCGGGACGAGAACGCGATGGCCAGCCTCAGGGGCTTCACGCATCAGCCATTGGCACCCGCCGACCAGGAACTGACCGTCGAGACGAGGGTGATCCCGGAGGTGGCTCCGAAGCGCGGAAGGTAGGCCGAAGGGCGCGTGAAATGGCGGCGGAGTCCGAACCGGATTCCGCCGGATTCCTGAAATCAGACCGTGCCGGACAAGGAAGACCGACCGGGCCGCGCCTCTTGCGATTGCTGGAACAACTCGCCCTTGAAACTGTCACGCCGGCCGACGGAGACATAGGCTGTGAAACCAGCCGCGCCGGTATCTTCTTCAGAGTAGATATTCCGGAGATCGGCCATTTTCGGCGTGGTCATCGACTTCGCGAGGCGCGAGAGGTCGAGCGCCCGGAACTCGTTCCATTGCGTCAGGATAACGATGGCGTCGGCATCCTGCGCCGCGGAATAGGCGTCGTCGACCCAGGTCACGCCGGGCAGAAGCGCCTCGCCCTCGCGGCGCCCCTGTGGGTCGGTCACCCGAACCTTCGCCCCGCCGCCGACTAGGGCGGGAACGATTGTCAGGCTCGGCGCTTCGCGCATGTCGTCGGTGTCTGGCTTGAACGTGACCCCTAGCACGCCGATCGTCTTGCCGTTCACCGATCCGCCGCAGAGATCGATGATCTTGTCGATCATGCGCCGTTTCACGGCGTCGTTCACCTTCATGACCGTTTCCGTGATCTGCATCGGGCAAGCATGGTCCTGACCGATCCGGGCCAGCGCGCTGGTGTCCTTCGGGAAACAGGAGCCGCCATAGCCCGGGCCCGCGTGCAGGAACTTGTTCCCGATGCGATTGTCCAGCCCCATGCCGCGCGCCACGGCCTTGATGTCCGCGCCCACCCGTTCGCAGAGGGCGGCGATTTCGTTGATGAAGGTGATTTTGGTCGCGAGGAAGGCGTTGGCGGCGTACTTGATCATCTCGGCCGACTCGAGGTCCGTGTAGACGATCGGGAAATCGCGCAGGAAGAGCGGTCGATAGATGCTGCCCATGACTCCCTTCACGCGGTCGGATTCGACACCGACGACGACCCGATCGGGCCGCATGAAGTCGTCGATCGCGGCGCCCTCGCGAAGGAACTCCGGGTTGGATGCGACGTCGAAATCGATGTCCGGACGGGTGGTGCGGACGATCGCGGCCACCTTGCGGTTCGTGCCGACCGGGACGGTCGACTTCGTCACGATGACGGCATACCCGGTCAGCGCCCGGGCAATCTCCTCGGCCGCGGCGAAGACGTAGGTAAGATCGGCATGGCCGTCACCGCGCCGCGTCGGCGTGCCGACCGCGATGAAGATCGCCTCCGCCCCATCGACGGCGGCGCGAAGGTCAGTCGTGAAGGAAAGTCGTCCGGCTTCGACGTTCGTTGAAAGAAGCGCGTCGAGGCCCGGTTCGTAGATCGGGATCCTTCCAGCCTCGAGCATCGAAATCTTTTCCGGGTTCTTGTCGACGCAGACGACCTCGTGGCCGAAGTCGGAGAAACATACGCCCGACACGAGGCCCACATAGCCTGTCCCGATAACTGCGATTTTCATGGGGGTACTCCAAAATCATTTGCCACGCGACAATGAACTGCCGATGAACCCTATCGAGACAGGCTAAGGTTTTCCCTCACTTCGCATCAAGTGTTCCACCCCGCCTTGGACGCAGGCGTGGCTGGAAGTCGGTCCGTTTCGCGCAGTCAATCCCGTTGAGAGGGGAGATCCCGTCGGTCCGACGATCATTCGGGGCGGGCGCTTCCCGTATTCCAGAGGCACTGCCTTCTCCCGATCGATCCGGTGTCGGACAAGCGCCCTGACAACCGATTGCAGGGTCTAGGAGGTCAGGGTCTGTTCTCGGCCGCCATCTTCAGCGCAAGGGCGAAATCGGACGGCGCCGCGGTCAGGAGACCCACGCCCGCCGCCGCGAAAAACTCCGCCACCGCTGCCTCCGCGTCGTCGACCGCAAGGCCACGAAGTGCGGCTTCCAGGTCGGGAATGACGCGGGGTGGGGTGACGAAGAAATCGCCGGTGAACTGGATTTCCCGAATGCGATCCTGCCTTGGGCCTTCCAGACGCAAATGGGCCTCGATCGTGCCGCCGGCGCCGGTGTGGCGGGCCGAGATGACGTCGGCCGGATGCGAGGGGTCGTCTATCTCGTAGACGAAGTCGTCGGTTCCGATTTCCTCGTCGAAGATGGCCCTCGCGGCCGCTTCCTCGCTTTCGAGGATCTCGCCGGGCACGGGCGAAATGCCGAGGCGCTCGGCAAAGCCCTCAAGGATGGCCGCCTTGACCTCCGAAATCGGGGGTGGGTTTCCGTCGAACAGTTCGGTCATCGTCACGACGCGCTGTGCGCCGCTCGTCTGACCTCGCTTCGCCAGTTTCGCCGCCGGGATGTTCAGGAGCGAAGCCATCTTCGCCCCGTCCATGGCGACGAGGACCGTCCCCTGGTAGAAGATGGTGTCGCCGTCGAAGAAGCCCCCGGTCCCGGAGATCTTGCGGCCGTCGACCTCGATATCGTTGCGCGGCCGGTAGCGCGCGTCGATGCCGAGCCGCGAGAGGCCCGCGGCTGCCGCCTCGCAAATCTCCCGCGCGAGGTCGCCGAGGTTCGTGAGGCCGAGCGTGGATTTGTGGAAGACCAGTTCCCAGCCGAACTGCCCTTCGTCGAGGTAGAGCGCCCCGCCGCCCGTGATGCGGCGCCCGATCCCTACGCCCGCGACACGGCAGGCGTCGAGGTTCAGTTCCTGGCTGATCGCCTGGTGCCGTCCGACGAGAACCGAGGGCGGGAATTGCAGGAACCGGACCGTGTCGGGCGTGGTCCCGGCCTTGTGCCCGGCGATCAGCGCCTGGTCGAAGGCCATCTGTTCTCGGCAGCCGCGGATGCCCGTGTCGATCACGCGGAATGGCTTGGTCATGTGGTGCGGCTCCCTCACTCGGACAGGTCGAATTCCTCGCCGGGGACATAGGTTTCCCCGGGTTTCTCCATTCCCAGCTGGCTGCGCACTTTCCGGATGTCGACGTCGCGCAGCGCGAAGGGATAGCTCGCGATATTGGAGGGCGGGCTGTCGCCATAGGGGCGGTCGCAGGCGGAGATATCCTCGGCGAACTTGCCGGGGCAGCCGGAGGTGCGGAAGGCGATGCCCGCGTCGATGATCGCGGAAAGCTCGGACTCGGGCATCCCGAACCCGGTGATCCTGCCGTCTTCGTCGAAGCTCATGTGCTCCACCCGGACATCGCAGTAATCGACGAGGTAGCGCGCGAGTTGCACCCGGCGCCACTGGTCGCGCGGCGTGGCGGGCAGGTGGTCCATGAGGCTGCCCTTTTCGGGGAAGAAGCTGAACATGTGGCTGTGGCCGCCCATGTCGACGAGCTTCTGGATCAGCGACATGACCTCGTATTCAGTCTCGCCCATCCCGACAATGATGTGAGCGCCGAACTTCTGCGGGCCGAAGATGTCGCGCGCGTCCTCGAGGATCTCCCAGTATTTCGCCCAGCTGTGCGGCGACTGGACACCCTTGCCGCGGGTCCGGTCGAAAAGCGCGGGCGTGGCGGCGTCAAGCGCGACGGTGAAGATGTCGGACCCCATGTCGCGCAGGCGCTGCACGTCCTCGCGGGTCATCGTCGTCGGGTTCGACAGGATCGAGATCGGAATCGCGTCGGGGTCGATCCGGTCGGTCCATTTCTTCAGGACCGTGACCGTGTCCTCATCCGAATTCGGGTGGGTGATCATCGAGATGCACATACGGTGGAAGGGCGAGCCCTCGACGTCCCGCGCGATGATCTCGACGACCTCGTCCATCGGCACCGCCGGCCAGTCGACGCGGATGAAGTTCCGGTCCGCGTAGTTCCGGTCCGCTTCCCTGTGGCGGGCGAGGCCGCAATAGGCGCAGTTTGCGCGGCAACCCTCCGGGTAGGTCAGGAGCAGGTTGAGGCAGCGCGTGCAGGAACAGCCGTACATCTTGCCTTCGACCAGTCCGAGCGTGATCGCCGCCGCCGTGGACATCTGCACATAGTCGGGCGAGCGCATGTTCGGCGTCATGATCCGGTAGTCGGGCTTGTAGAGGCCGGATGGCGTCAGGTTCGCCTCTTTCACCGGGCGGCCGTTCTTCATGCCCTGCGGCACGGCGCCGGGCGCTCGGGGCTGCATCCGGTCGTAGGGATTGAAATCCTTCCCGTCAGGGCCAACGGGCCGCTGCAATGCATGTTCTGGTTTCTGGCAGGTCATGGTTCGTGCCTCCCCAGGCGTGTCTCGACCGCTTCGGTCGCGGTTCTGGTCCAGTATTCGGGATAGGCGATCCATCCCGCACGCAGGTCGGCGGCATCGGGTCTGTTGCCGCCGCAATAGGTTTCAAGAAGCGCCCGCCGCCGCGCGAGCCCGAGGCGAAGCGAGCCGCCGAAGAGATCGTCGATCTCCTCCGCGTAATCGTCGAGCGCGTCTGTCTTCCCCTTGAGCCAGTCGGCCGCCGCCGTGGCGGCGAGTTCGCCCGAAACCACCGCCGCGCTGATACCGGCCCCGGTGACGGGGTTCGTGAGGCCCGCCGCATCCCCGGCCAGAAGTACGGGGATTTCCGCCAGTGACCCGACCGGGCCGACGATCCCCCCGACCGGGATCGCGCCTCCAGTCGTGCGCAGCACCTCTCGCCCGACGCGCCCGGCATCGGCCAATTGGTCATGGAGCCTTTCGAGGACAGGTTTCAGAAGCGCCTTGGCCTCGGGGCGCAGGCCGAGGCCAAGGTTGGCGACCTCGCCCCGCGGAAAGAGCCAGGCGTAGCCCCCCTCGATCTCGGCGTTCAGGAAGATATCCGTCGCCTCATGCGGTGTATTGAGCGGCACGGTTATCTGACGCGTCTCGCAAAGCTCGCGGTTGCGGATCCCCGACGCCGCCCCGACCGGAGAGCGGGGGCCGTCCGCGCCGATGATGAGCTTTGGGGTAATACGGGTCCGATCGCCGAGAAGTGCCCCCTCCGCGTCGAGCGACCGCAGCAGCGTGCCGAACCGAACCTCTGCCCCCGCCGCCTCGGCTTCGGCCACGAGGGCTGTGTCGAAGGCCGCGCGGTCGATCATCACGCCCTGGAAGTCTGGCGTCACTTCAACGCCGAGATTCTCGAGATACGTCTCCATCCGGGTGATCGGCTGGATGCCGGCGAGAGAGACAGCGCGGTGATCGGCGCCAAGCATCCTCGGTACGAATTCCGCGCATTGCACGGGCTCGCCAGCGCGGCGCCGGCGGTCGATCGCGAGAACCCGGAACCCTGCCTCCGCCGCGGCCTTCGCTGCCGCCGCGCCCGCCGGCCCGAGGCCGACGACGAGTATGTCCGGATGCGCCGTCATGCCGCGAAAGTCGGCGCCTTGCGGCTGGCGGCCGGCGTGAGGCCCAGCTTGATCGAGCAGCAGGCATGTTCCTGATGCCAGCGCCGCCCCGTCATCACCGCGACGCCGAGCGCGCCCTCGGCCGGGAAGGCGATGCCGTCGAGCCCGGCCATGACGGCGTAGGCGTCCGTGACGCGCTTGTGCATGCCTGCCGGGCGCCCGCAGCCCAGAAGCACCTGCCGGTCCCCCATCTTCTCCCGTGCTTCAAGGAAGATGCGCCCGACATCCGCGGTGTCCGGGGTCTTGAAGGTGCCGGGCTTGGCGTAGAATGGCATGATGACGACCATCACCAACGCATTGACCGGATAGCGGGCGACCATCTCGAGCGCCCGCTCTTCGCCAAGGATCTCGCCGTAGTGGAGGCCCACGACGATATGGGGGGAAATCTCCATGTTCGTGGCTGTCAGGGCGGCCAGCGTCGCCTCGAAGTCCTCGACGGGGCGGTCGAGGTGGTAGACCTGCCTGATCGTCTCCTCGGCGCCGATGACGTCCATCATCGCCGTGTCGACGCCTGCGGCCTCCATCCGCTTCGCGCCCGCCTCGTCGGTCAGCGCCGTGTGGATCGCGATGCGGAGATTGGGGAATTCCGCCTTCAGCTTCTCGATCACCGGATAGAAACGCTCGTATCGGATTTCGTTCCTGCGGTTCGATCCACCCGAGAGCAGGAAGCCCTGAAGCCCCTGCGTGCGGATCAGTTCGCGGACCTTATGATCCAGAACCTCCGGCTTCGTCGCGGGAATCATGGGTTCGAGGATCTTCGCCTGGCAGTGGTCGCAATCCAGCGCGCAGGCCCCGGCCGTGATCGAGAAGGCGGGGAAGGCGTTCTTGCCGCAGCCCTTCACCTCGGCCGTTTCGTACTCCTTGAAGGTCGGGGTGGAAAAGCGGACGACGCGGTTCTTCACCCGCTCCGCGCGCCGTTCCATCTGCGCCACCAGACCGGCGTCGAACTCGGCGTCCTCGAGCGCCTCGATCGTGGTGATGCGGCTCAGCCAATCCCCCATTCCGTCCTCCCTAGCCATCCGCAGGCGCGGTTCCCCGGACGGCGCGCGCGATGTCCCTGAATCTTTCCCTTATCGGTCCGTCGTTGCGACGGTCTGCGATCGTGGTGAACCAGGCCGGATCCTGTTCATCTTCGTCGTCCACGAGATCGCACTCAAGCGTCTTCAGCAGGTCCCGCGCCTCTGCCGGCAATTCATCCGGAATCGACTGGCCGGAGAGCCGCGCCCAAAGCCCGGACCACGCCCGGGCGAGCGTCCACGGATTGTAGCCGCCGCCGCCCAGAACGACGGCCCGAGGCGCGAGCGCGACAAGCGCCTCGACGGCGTCCCAAAGGCAGGTGTTCGACAGCGCGAGGGAGGACAACGGATCACCCTTCAGGGCATCCGCCCCGGTCGTGACCACGACGGCCTGCGGGGAAAAGCCTTGCGCGGCCGGCAGGACAGCTTCCGCCATCAGGAGGTCGAATTCGGTGTCGTTCATCTCCCTCGGCACGGGCAGGTTACGGGCATTGCCGCCGGCGCGGTCCGACACGAGGCCCGTGAACGGCCAGCGGTCTTCTTCGTGCACGGAAATGGTCATGACGCGCGGGTCGTCGGCGAAGGCCACCTCGACGCCATCCCCGTGGTGCGCATCGAGGTCGGCGTAGAGGACCCTTTCCAGCCCTGCGTCGAGAAGTGCGAGGATCGCGAAGACCGGGTCGTTGAAAAAGCAGAAGCCGTTCGCCCGGTCGCGCAGCCCGTGATGCGTGCCGCCCGCCGGGTGATAGGCGAGGGCGCCCTTGGCGGCGAGCTCCCCGGCAAGGTAGGAGCCGCCGACGGAAGTCGCCGCCCGATTGAAGAGCCCCGGGAAGACCGGGTTTTCGAGCGTCCCGATATTGTGCCGCTCCCGCGCCGCCTCGGTGACCGATCGCGCGCCCTCGGAATCCCTCAAGGCAGAAATGTATTCGGGCGCATGGAAGCGCGAGAGCAGTGCATCGTCCGCTACCGGGCTCCGCAGGACCGGAGCGTGATTTCCAGTCCACCCGAGGAGCGCGCAGAGCTTTTCCACCGTCCCGATCCGCTGGATCGAAAGCGGGTGGTTGCCGGGATATCCGACCGCCCCGTAAATCGGTGACGATATGAAATGCGCCGCCATTCCCTCCCCGGAGTTACGAACCTGTCCGTCCCTCAGGCTTCGGGGTGTACACCCCTTTTCCGGCACTATACGCTGAGATGGTCATATTCCAATATGTCAATTCGTCTTTTCCGCAAATGATGGAAAACCACCAGTCACGTTCAGGAATGACACCGGAAACCAAGGTTACTCGTGCGCGGACTTCCGATTTCCGGACGTGGCGCATACCCGGCTTGCACAGTCGGGCAGCCTGACACAGGATGCCAGAGGCGCATCGTGATGCGCCTCCCGTGCTATCCGGGGGGCGGGCGATTTCCACATCATCTGTGCCGACAACGAGGTTACGTCCGAGATGGACGCCAGGCGGATGCGCTGGACCGCCGGCGACATGATCGAAAACCGTCCTGCGCTGTCGCGCTGGCATCCCGATTGGGCCGAAGCCCTCGCCAAGAGCTGAAAGGAACGGCAATGACGCAGGAATTCGCTATCTACCCGAGCCTGAAGGGGCGCACGGTTTTCGTGACCGGTGGCGCCTCGGGCATCGGCGCCGAGATCGTTTCGGCCTTCGCGGTGCAAGGTGCGCGTGTCGGCTTCATCGATCTCGACCGCGAGGCCAGCGAAGCCCTTGTCGGTCGACTGGAGGGCGAAGTTGCCTTCGAGATCTGCGATCTCCGTGATATCGAGGCGCTTCAGGGGGCCTTCGCCGCGCTCAAGGATCGCCTCGGCCCCGCTCAGGTTCTGGTGAACAACGCCGCCCGTGACGACCGCCACGACTGGACTGAAGTCACGCCGGAATACTGGGACGAACGCATGGCGACGAACCTGCGCCACATGTTCTTCGCCATCCAGGCGGTCGCGCCCGACATGATCGCGGGGGGCGGCGGATCGATCATCAACATGGGTTCCAACTCCTGGTGGGAAGCGGGAGGAGGGTTCCCCGCCTACGCGACCGCGAAGTCCGCCGTGCACGGACTGACCCGGACCATGGCGCGCGACCTTGGCGGACACCGCATCCGCGTCAACACGGTCGTTCCCGGCTGGATCATGACCGAGCGTCAGAAGACGCTGTGGGCGACGCCCGAGGCGCTGGAGAAGCAGCGAAACCGGCAGTGCCTGCCCGATCTTATCGAACCGGTCTACGTCGCCCGCATGGTGGTTTTCCTCGCGTCCGACGACGCCGCGATGTGTTCGGCAAACAATTACATGGTCGAGGCGGGATCGATCTGAGGAGGACAGGATGAAGAAGCGAGCGATTGGAAAGACGGGCCTCGAAGTCACGGATATCTGCTTCGGCGCCTCGGCTCTGGGCGATATGCCCGACACCTACGGCTATGCCGTCGACGAGGAGCGGGCGCGCGCGACGGTCCGCGCGGTTTTCGACGGGCCGGTGAACTTCCTCGACACCTCGCGCAACTACGGCTTCGGTCGCAGCGAGGAGCGCATCGGCGCCGTGATCCGCGAGAGGGGTGGACTGCCAGACGGCTTCGTCCTGTCAACCAAGCTCGACCGCGACATGGAGACGGGACGCTTCGACGCCGCCCGTGCGCGCCAGTCGATCGAGGAAAGCCTGAAGGCGCTGTCACTCGACCGGGTGCAGATCCTGCACCTGCACGACCCCGAACATGCCCGCGACCTGAAGGAAATCACGCGGGAGGGCGGCGCGCTCGACGAGCTCTTCAAGATCAAGGAGGAAGGTCTGGCCGATGCCGTGGGCCTCGCCATGGGGCGCGTCGACATGATGTTCCCGATCCTGCGCGACTGGCCCTTCGACACGCTCATCAGCCACAACCGCTACACGATCCTGAACCGGTCGGCGGACGAGATGTTCGACTACGCCCACAAGGCGGGCATGGCGATCTTCAATGCCGCGCCCTTCGCCGGTGGCGTGCTTGCCAAGGGCAGCGCGGCGATGCCTCGTGTCACCTACCAGGAAGCGGATGCGGAAGCGCTGGCGCCGGTGCGCGAGGTCGAGGCGCTCTGTGCTGAGTACGGCGTCGCCCCGGGTGCGGCGGCTCTCGGCTTCTCGCTGCGCGACCCGCGCATCACCTCTACGATCGTCGGCGTGTCGAAACCCGAGAGGGTCGCCCAGACGCTCGAATGGGCAGGGGCGTCGATCCCGGAGGAGGCTTGGAAGGCCTTCGAAGGCTTCGCCCATTCGAGCGAGGATCCCGAATCGAACCGGGAATACAAACCCGGCTGAGCGGGCGGGAACGCGTCCCTGGGAAGGACGCTCTCAGCCGCGGTCCTTCCTGGCTGGCGCCTGTCTCTGAAGCGGAGGAAAATCCTCGGGCGTGAGCGTTTCGCGTTCGAGAAGCAACCTCGCGCCGGTTTCCAGGTCGGACTTCCGTTCCGTCAGGATCGCCTTGGCCCGGTCATATGCGCTGTCGACCAGGCCCCGCACGGCAAGATCGACCTCGCGCGCCGTCTCCTCGGAGTAGTCGCGCTGTTGGGTTTGCAGCTCGCGATCACCGAGATATCGAAGCCGCTTTTCCTCCAGCACCACGTGGCTGATCGTGTCGCTCATCCCGTAGCGTGTCACGCATTCCCGCGCGATGTCCGTCACCTTGGCCAGATCGTCGGCCGCGCCCGTCGAAATCTCTCCAAACACGATTTCCTCCGCCGCACGGCCCGCGAGCAGGACCACCATGCGTTCCTCGAGCTCGTCGCGGGTGATGAGGAAACGGTCCTCGGTCGGCCGCTGCATCGTGTAGCCCAGCGCCCCGATCGAGCGCGGAATGATCGAGACCTTCTGCACCGGATCGGCACCGTGCAGCGATGCGGCGGCGAGCGCGTGTCCCATCTCGTGATAGGCCACCCGCGCGCGTTCGTCGGGGTTCATGATCCGTGTCTTGCGCTCGGTCCCGGCGACGATGCGTTCCACCGCCGCGGTGAAGTCGTCCGTGGAAACGCGCTCTGCCCCGCGGCGCGTGGCGATGATCGCGGCCTCGTTCACGAGGTTCGCGAGGTCGGCGCCGGTGAATCCCGTCGTCAGGCCCGCGATTTCCTCGAGGCTGACGTCGGGGTCCGCCTTCACCTTGCGCATGTGGACCTTGAGGATCTGTTCGCGGCCCTTCTTTTCGGGCCGGTCCACCACGATCTGCCGGTCGAACCGGCCCGAACGCAGGAGCGCGGGGTCGAGGATCTCTGGCCGGTTCGTGGCCGCGAGAAGGACGATCCCCACCGCGGGATCAAACCCGTCGAGCTCGGACAGCAGCTGGTTCAGCGTCTGCTCCTTCTCGTCATTGCCGCCGAGACCGGAAAAGCCGGAACGTGCGCGTCCCAGTGCATCGAGTTCGTCGATGAAGATGATGCACGGCGCGGCCTGACGTGCCTGTTCGAAAAGGTCGCGCACCCGCGCCGCACCGACGCCCACGAACATCTCGACGAATTCCGAGCCGGAGATGGAGAAGAACGGCACCCCGGCCTCGCCCGCGATGGCGCGCGCGAGAAGCGTCTTGCCCGTGCCGGGCGGCCCGACGAGGAGGATGCCTTTCGGTATGCGCGCGCCCAGTCGGCCGTAACGGCTGCGGTCGTTCAGGAAGGAAACGACCTCCTGCAGTTCGGCCTTCGCCTCGTCCACCCCGGCCACGTCGTCGAAGGTGACGCCGGTGTCTCGCTCGACATAGACCTTGGCCTTGGACTTGCCGATGTTGATGAGCCCGCCCATTCCCTGCCGGTCAGCAATCCGCCGGAAGAGGAAGAGCCAGATTCCGAGGAACAGTGCGGTGGGAATGACCCACGACAGGATCGTGGTGAGCCATGTCTCGTCGCGTGCGCCGGTGAAGGGAACGTCGTATTCTGCAAGCTCGTCCGCGAAGCCGGGATCGACCCGCGTCGTGACGAAGTCCGTCTTGCCGTCGATGGGGTCCTTGAATGTCCCGATGATCTGCGTCTCTGTCACCGTGACCGAGGAAATCCTGCCGTCTTCGAGGTAGGACAGGAACTGGCTGTACTCGATCACCGCGGTCGAGCGGACCGCCATCCACGACTGAACCGCGAACAGCAGCGCGAAGGCGAAAAGGGCGTAGCCCAGACTGAACTTCTGCTTCTTGTCCACCGAAGCCTTGCCTCCCAGCCCGTTCCGGTCCCCCGCTGCCTCCGGGTGTTTCGGACACCGCGGCGGTTTCGATGCAATCGTGACCCTGTAGGGCCGCTACTGCAACCGTTCCCTCCCGCAGATGCGGATGGCCCGCGTGTTCGAGGGCTGACGGCATTGCCGGCGCGATCGGGATGGTCCCTTCGCTTCGGGACAAGTGCAAGGTTGCCCTGCCGCGGCGCCGAAATAAGATCGGGCTAGCCGGAGGGCATCGGGTTTCCGGTCGGATCGGGGGGAGCGATGAACAGATACGATCTTTCGGGACGTGTGGCTGTGGTGACGGGCGGAGCGCAGGGGATCGGCTTCGCGGTCGCCGAGCGGCTGTCGGCTTCTGGTGCGCGTGTGGTGATCTGGGACCGCGACGCCGAGCTCGCAGGGGAGGCGGCCAGGAAGCTGGGCGGGATCGCCTATGCAGTGGACGTCGCCGAGACCGACGCCGTGATGGACCTGGCCCGCGGCGTCGCCGACGAGGTCGGTCCGGTCGCCATCCTCGTGACCTCCGCCGGCATCGCGGGCTCGAACGCTCGCGTTGTCGACTACGACCCGGCGGAGTGGAAGCGGATCATCGACGTGAACCTTCACGGCGTTTTCAACTGCTGCCGCGCGATCCTGCCGCAGATGGAGCAGGCGGGTTACGGGCGCGTGGTGAACATCGCCTCCATCGCCGGGAAGGAGGGCAACCCGAATGCCGCCGCCTATTCGGCCTCGAAGGCGGGGGTAATCGCGCTCACGAAGTCGCTCGGCAAGGAACACGCGGGGCAGGACATCGCCGTGAACTGCGTGACGCCTGCCGCGGCCCGCACCCGGATCTTCGACCAGATGAGCGAGGAACATATCGGCTACATGCTTTCGAAGATCCCGCGCGGGCGGTTCCTCAGGGTCGAAGAGGCGGCAGGCATGATCGCCTGGCTGTGTTCGGAAGAGAACTCCTTCACCACGGGCGCGGTATTCGACCTGTCGGGTGGCCGGGCGACTTACTGAGGTCGGCGCCCAGCGGTCCCAGCCCATTCGGCTGCCGGGCTGAGGCGGTCAAATGGCAAAGGCCTGCTGCCCAACTGCGCCTTTCTCGTCTCAAGCCCCGAGTGGCGCCAGTTGACCAAAGTCAAAGGCTTTGGTGTGCACCGCGCGTAACATTCTCTCTATCGGGGCAGCTGGGAGGGATTTTCATGGGGCGCGGTCGCTGTCCACTGGCGCATGCGGCGTTGGCCGCGATGCTATCCGTCGCAGCCCCTCTGAGAGCCCAGGAGCTTGAGCCCCCGTCGTTCCCCATCGATGATATCTGGCTGTTCATCAGCAAGGTCGGCGAAGCTCTCGATGCGGATCCGGAGCGTGCGGAGGAGATCGACGAGCAGATCTCGAACCTCCGGGATTTCGCCGATCTCTTCGAAAACCCGATGTGGCTTCACGGGATCGACGTCGTCACGCCCGGCTACACGCGGGAGGTGCCGGGCGAAGCGCGACCAGAAACCGGAGACGTCGGACTGTCGGAGATATGGATCGCCGGCTGGGATGGGCTGATCCTGCATTCCTCCGACGATGGCGGGCACTGGGAGCGGCAGGAGACCGGGATCATTTCGCACCTTCGGTCAATCGACTTCGTGGACGAACTGCGCGGGATCGCCGTCGGCCACGAAGGAGCGATCCTCAGGACGGAGGACGGCGGGCAGACATGGGCAGGCGGAACTGGCGCGGGCAGGGGAACGCATCTCTCCGTAGACTGCATCGACGCCGCGAGTTGCTGGCTCGTCGGCGAATATTCGTCCGTCTATGGGACCGAGGGCGGCGGGCGCAGTTGGCAAAGGCTCGCGATGGTGCCGACAAGGGCGCTCAATACGGTCAAGATGCTCGGAGCCGAGACCGGGCTCGCTGGCGGGACGCGCGGGATATGGCGGACGGAGGACGGCGGGCGAAGCTGGGAGCGCGTCTTCGTCATCCCGGAGATCTCGTCCGTGGACGACGTTCAGTCCATCAGCGGAATCCACACTGCCGACGGCACGAACGTCTGGGCTGTCGGACGCCTTGACGGAGGTCTTGCGATCCTGAAAAGCGAGGATGCCGGCCGCACCTGGTTTTCGCAGACCGCGAACATCTGGCCGCCCGAACTCCTGGATCAAGAGCAATTCACCGAGCCTTCGACGCTCCGGGCCACTGCGGTCTACGCGACCTCGGCGGATAATGCCTTTGTCGTGGGAACCTACGGCATAATCCTGGCGACGGACGATGGCGGTGCCGGTTGGTGGCTGGAGCTTTTGACCGGCGATGCGTTCCTGTCGTTCCACGCGCTTGTCATGCGCGATGCGCGCGTCGGCTGGGTGGCGGGGAACTACGGTAACGTCGTCGCGACCAACTGGGGCGGGAGCGAGTGGGTTCCGGTTCATGGCCCCATCATCGAGTTCAATCGCGCCGCGGGAGAGATCCTCGGGATATCGCCGGGCCGCTTCGACCTCGGTGACATCGGTTACCTGCTGGCAATGGAAAGATACGAGGAGGCCTGGGAGCTTGCCGACCGGCTGACAGCAGGCGACCGGCCTGACGCCGAGACCGTCGAATTCCTTGAAAGCGCGTACTACGAGCATGGAAGGGACCTGTACGTCGATGACCGCTTCCCGGAAGCCGCCGTAGCCTACGGGCGCGCTCTGGCGCTTGCGGAGCGCTATCCTTCCGTTGACGGCGTCGACATCGGCCGGTTGGAGGCCAAGGCCAAGAGCTACTTCGAGCGTGGCCGATCGCTGAGATCGGACCATCGCTACGACGAGGCGATCGCCGATCTGGACAGGGCCCGTGAACTGGGCGAGACACTTCTTCGCGAAGACCCTCAAACGTCCGGCCGCACGGATTTCCTGGCGCGGATCGAATATTACCGGGGTCTCTCCTTCGGGTATTCGGGCAAGTTCGATGAGGCAAGTGCCGCCTTCGACGAAAGCATCCGCCTCGACCCGGACTACAAGTATCCCCGCCGGTCTCTCGGCATGCTCGCCTTTCACTTGGGCAACTACGAACTTGCGATCGACCAACTGGTAACCGCTATCTCGATCGACCCGGAATACGAGTCGGTGCTGAACTTCGTCGCCTGGGTGTACGCGACGGCCGGACTTCCCGAGTATCGCGACGCGGACAAGGCCCTCACGCATGTTCAGGCGGCCCTGGAACTGGGGCGGAACGCGGAGCGGCTCGATACCCTTGGGGCCGCGCATCTGCTGGCCTCGCACAAGGAGGATGCGCTGGCGGCCTACCGTGCGGCGATCAGCCTTGAGGAGGAGTATGCGGTCCAGCTTGCTACGGACCTGCGTTATCTGGGGCTTCTGGAAGGCGAGGGGACCCCGACACCCGAGGCGCTGGATGCGGCGCTCGTCGCCTGCGTCGAGAAGGGAATGACGCCGCAGTACCTCTCGGAAAACGTGGAGCGCGTCGAGCTTCTAGCCGGGCGCGATCCGGCACTTGCGCGCAGGCACCTCGCCGTGCTGCAGGAAGAATACCCGGATCATCCCGACGTGCGGCGGCTTCTGGAGGAATCCGAAGGCTGGCCTGAGGAATAGGGCAGTGCCGCCCGTTCAGACCTGACGGGGCGACGAAATGACATTTGTCTCATCGGGACAATCGGGAAATGATGGACCAGGCGAAGGGGCCAAGGAGGAGGATGACAAATGCGGCTGAGGGTTATCGATTTCGGGCTGGTTTCGGCGATGCGGAGCCAGGCGGTCTATCATGGCCTTGCCGAGGCAATGACCGCCGACGGTGACCCGGTCTTGTCGCTGGTCTCGCCCGAAACGCCCTATGTCTGCGTCGGCATGCACCAGGAAATCGCCAAGGAAGTGGATGAGGAGTTCTGCCGATCGAACGGTTTCCCGATCATCCGCCGCCATGTGGGAGGCGGCGCGGTCTACCTGGACCACAACCAGCTTTTCACGCATTTCATCTATCCCCGCGGCAAGGCTCCGGAATACGCGGTGAACCTCTACCCGCTGTTCATCGAACCCGTGGTGCGCACCTACAAGGAGTTCGGCATCGACGCGGCCTACCGGCCCGTCAACGACATCCAGGTGAAGGGCCGCAAGATCGGCGGGACGGGCGCGGCATCCATCGGTGAGGCGACGGTCATGGTCGGCAGCTTCATGTTCGACTTCGACACCGAGACGATGGCCCACTGCCTGAAGGTGCCGAGCGAGAAGTTCCGCGACAAGCTCTTCCAGACGCTGAACGACTACATGACGACGATGGTGAAGGAACTCGGCACCCCGCCAAGCCGCGAGGATCTGAAGGCACGCTTCCTGAAGCATTGCGCCGACGTCCTGAAGGTCGAACCGGTTGAGGACCAGCCGACGGAGGCCGAGCTTGCCGCAATCGCGGAGGCCGAGAAGATGCTGGCCGATCCCGAATGGACCTATTGGCAAGGCCGCAAGCTGGTCGAGATGGGTGTGAAGATCTCGGAAGGGACGCACCTTACGGAAAGCGCCCACAAATCTCCCGGTGGCCTCATCCGCGTGCATCTTCTGGGCCGTGACGGCAAGCTCGAGGACCTGATGCTCTCGGGCGACTTCACCTGCCTGCCGCCGGACGGGATCGACAGGCTCGCGGAGGAACTGAAGGGCACGCCGCTCGACCGTGAGAAACTTCGCGAGGCGGCCGAGGCCGGAATGAAGAAACTCGGCATCGAAACGCCCGGCGTGACGGCGGACGACATCGCGGTTGCGGTCATGGCCGCGGCCGAAGGCCCGGCCTGAGGTCGTCCGGCATTGGAAGGGGGCAGGGGGAAGACGACCCTCTGCCTGCTTCGGCACTTGGAGGCCGAATGTGTTGCCGCGGACGAGAGGTGCGCCATTGCGCTTGGATGGCGAAGTGGGCTGGATCCTATAGCGTAGGCTCGTAGCCGAAGGCATCGAAATCGCCGGCATAGAGCCGGTCGACGATATCTTTGGCTTCGTCCGTGTATTGCGCGCGCAGCTTGCCATCGGCGCCCGTCGACGTGCCGGCCTTCTTCAGCTTTTCGGTCGGTGTAATTCCCCAGATCCGGTTCATGATCGTCGCCATGTCTCTGTCCAATGTCTCGACCTTGGCCACGAGATCGAATTCGGGCACCGGCAAGAGCATCAGGCAGGATTGCGGCGCCCAATGTGCGTCCAGATACAGGCCGCCGCGATCAAGGAACCGACAAAACTCCACGAAGTCAAGTACTTGTCCGTCCGGGCAGTTCATCATCGAAGCATAGCGACGCAGTTGCGGTTTGCCGCGCAGGAACTTGTCCTGGTAGGCAGACAGGACGCGTGCGTAGGGATTTCGCACCACGGTGAAAGTGAAGACGGCGTCTGTCGAGAGGCTGTCCACTTGCGACCGGGACATGAAAGCGGGGCGCAGCATCCTCGCCTTGTCCCGGTTCCCGGAAAACGGTCGATGGTAAGAGGAATTCTCGGCAAGGATGCCGGAAACGGTCGTGTTCGCCGCCTTCGGAATCCGGTTGTAGAAGAACCCGTCAATGGGTGAGTAAGCCCCCCTCACATTCAGGTGGAAGATGCTGCACGGCCCCCGGTAGGGATAGCGACGGAAGAACGGCAGCAAGGAATTGGCCAGGCCTCTGGCAAGCCGCTCCTTCAGCTCCCTTGATGGGGTGCGCATTTCCGCCATTGATGTGTCTGCTTTCATACCTGTTCTGGACCCGCGTTCGGGCTGATCACCGAGTTGCAGGAAGGCGGGCACTTCCCGGCTGATCTCTTCAAATGTCATTGAATCGCGGTCTGGGCCACCCAAAAAGGCTTCGCCGCGCTCAACAACGCAGAGTGCCGAAGCTGCGACTCCAGGTTCGTTGCGGATTGGCTTGGCGGACTTCGGTTGACCTCGCGGAACCTCAACGCGCAGGTATACACGACCTGTCGCGGCGACTAGCTTGTGCAGTTGGAGACGGGAGCGGACCCGGAATGCCGCCTGACGCGATCCGCAGTCAGGCCGTCGATCCGAAGGGCTTCACGTCGCAGCGGAGACCGCGATTCGGGAACCGGCTATCGAAACGCAGGCGTAAGCGTTGGGGGCAGGGGATGAAGACTGTTTGCGTGATACAGCACACGGAGGCTGAGTATCTCGGCCTGATCGAGGACCACTTCGAAGGCCGGAACATCCGCTTCCAGTACCGCCGCCCCTTCACTCCGGGCGGTTTGCTGCCGACTTCGGCAAAGGGCTTCGACGGGCTGATGCTCCTCGGCGGTGGACCCTATGGGCTGGTCAGTGGGCACCTTCTGCCCAGCGCCGGGCACGAACTTCGCCTGACGCGCGCTTTCCTCGACGCCGGGCTTCCGGTTCTCGGCATCGAACTCGGTGCGGTGATTCTGGCTGTCGCTGCGGGCGGGGGCGCTGTCGAGGCGCCGCTTCGGTTCTACGTCGACGACGCCCGCGCGGTTCGGCCGGGGCTGCTCGGCGGTCATCTGCCCGAGAGTTTCCCGCTTGCTCTCTACCTGCGTGATGCGCCGGTCCTGCCGGATGCAGCCGAGGTTCTGGCCACCGGTGGGGGCGGCGATCCCCTCGTCTTTTCGGTTGGCGGAAATTCCCTTGGGTTCCTGGGTCATCCCGGCATGAAGCGTGGCATGGCCGAGGATCTCATCATGGAATTCGCGGAAACGCCCGAGAACACGGTCGAAGCGCTTGGGGCTCTCGGCGCGGCCCAGGCAAATATCGCCGATGCCTTGACATCGATCATGGTCGGAATCAGCGAGCACATGGGACTCATGTAGGCGTTCACCGTATGCTCAAGACATGGTGAAATCGGAACCGTGAACAATATCGTTGTATATTCGAATTTCTGCATCTATCGTTCCTGAAACGGGACGGACCGCCCGGAACGAACCGGCCGGGCAGCTCCGTTCCCAGGGGGGGGAGTATTTCATATGGCCAGCAAACTGATCATCGTCATGGTCAACACCGATCCACGCAACGGCGAGGAACTGGGCGCGCCTTTCTTCCAGGCCACTGTCGCCGCGGCGATGGACTACGAAGTGGATGTGATCTGCACGGCGACTTCCGGCCAGCTGATGAAGAAGGGCGTGGCCGAGAAGCTGGTGGTCAAGGAAGGCTCGCCCAAGACCGTCTACGACTTCATCAAGGACGCGCACGAGGCGGGGGCCAAGTTCTACTGCTGCTCCCCTAACCTCGACCTTTTCGACATGACCGAGGAGGACCTCATCCCCGAATGCGAGGGGATCGTGGGCGGCGCCAAGGTCATCGAGGAAATCATGGAGAACGAAGACGCCAAGGTTCTGACCTACTAGGCTGACGGCTCGGGGAGGAGAACGTGACAGCCCATGCACAGATAAGCGACCCGGTATCCGAAGCACCACCGGTGCCGCGCGAGAAGCTCGAGGAGATCTTCGACGACATCCGCAACCATGCGGTCTACGACCACGAGATCCACGGTTGCCTGAACTGCGGCATCTGTACCGCGACCTGTCCCTCGGCGCATTACTACGACTATTCCCCGCGTGAGATCGTCCAGCTTCTGTGGACCGAGAACCTCGAAGGGATCTACGACGCGATGCAGGAAAAGATCTGGGCCTGCGCCCAGTGCTACACCTGCGCCGCCCGCTGCCCGTTCGAGAACTCGCCCGGCGGGCTCGTGATGATCATGCGCGAAATCGCGATCAAGCACGGGATGGAATCGGCCAAGGAGGTTCTCCGGCCGTTCAGCCGCGTGTTGCTTAAGGTCGTCTCGACCGGCAACCAGTTGGCGCCGAACATGATCACCCGTGACGCCTTCCCCGACTGGGGTCCGAACGTGAGTCGCATCGACGCGCCGCTCATGGTGCTCCGGAAGGCGATCCCGATGCCCACGATGCACACGATCGACACCGCCTGGGAGGTCAACCTCAAGGCGTCGGTCGAACTTTACACGATCTGGGAAGCCACCGGCGTTCTCGACCAGCTCGAGACGGTGGACGAGAACCTCTTCGACGTCGTCTCCGACGTGATGGATGAGAAGCGCGAGGAGTGGGAAGACTGGCTCGAGGAGCAGGAAGACGAAGAGGACGACGACTAGGTCCTGACCTGGTCGCCGACGGCATTCACGACGGGAGGCGTGCGATGACGAATGACGAGGACAAGGGCGGACGCGCTGGCGCCTATGGCGGCTTCGGCGCGGAATGGCGCCCCAGCAACCTTACCGCCGACGAGGCGCGGCGCGCCACTGACTGGGTCGAGGCGAAGATCGACAAGCGCGCGCTCCTGACCTCGAAAGAGCGCAAGGAAGATGTCCGCGACATCATGTGGCAGCTCGAGAAGGAGGGCGAGATCGTCGTCCACCGGGTGAGCGACGAACATAACCCCGTGATGGCGAAGACGCTTTACGGTTGGGACAAGAAGATCCCGACCAACAACCTCTGGCACCACAAGTCCTGCGGTCAGTGCGGGAACATCCCGGGCTATCCGAGTTCCGTCCTGTGGATCATGAACGAGCTCGGTACCAGCTACCTGGACGAGACCGACCAGACCTCCTGCACGGCGTGGAACTATCACGGTTCGGGTATCGGCAACGTGGTCTCGCTTGCCGCGGTGTTCCTCCGGAACTTCCACCAGGCCTATATCTCGGCGGTGTCGCAGGGCCTGCCTCCGGGGACGTTCTACCCGCTCGTCCACTGCGGGACCTCCTTCGGCAACTACAAGGAGATGCGGATCTTCCTGATGCATTCGGCCGAGCTCCGCGCCGAGGTGAAGCAGATCCTCGGCAAGCTCGGGCGGCTCGTCGACGGCAAGCTGCTGATCCCGGAAGAGATCGTGCACTATTCCGAATGGCTGCACGTCGTGCGCGACCGGATCAAGCAGCATCAGAAGATCGACGTGTCGAACATCCGTTCGACCGTTCATCCGGCCTGCCATGTATACAAGATGGTCCCCGAGGACGTGATCTATGACGACACGGTCATGGACGGGAACCGGGTGGCGGTAACCACCGGTCTTCTCCAGACCCTCGGAACCCAGGTCATCGACTATTCGACCTGGTACGACTGCTGCGGCTTCGGCTTCCGCCACATCATCGGGGAACGCGAATTCACCCGGTCCTTCGCCATCGACCGCAAGATCAAGGTCGCGGTCGAGGAGGCGCGCTCGGACGTGATGATCGGCCACGACACGGGCTGCATCACCACGCTCGACAAGAACCAGTGGATCGGCAAGGCGGTGGACAAGGTCTATGCGCTGCCCGTCATGGCCGACTGCCAGTTCGCCGCTCTGACGATGGGGGCGCACCCTTACAAGCTCGCGCAGCTTCACTGGCACGCCTCGCCCTTCGAGAACCTTCTCGAGAAGATGGGCATCGACTGGGAAAAGGCGAAGGCGGAGTTCGAGGGCTATCTCGAGGAGGTCAAGGCCGGCCGGATCGAGACGCTCTATGACCCGAAGAGGGCGATCACCTCCGGGCCCGGATACGTGAAACCGAAAGCACTTGCAGGAGCGGAAAAGTGACAGAGCCAGTCCTCATCATCGGCGGCGGGCCGGCGGGGCTGTCCGCGGCCCACGCGCTGGCTGCGGCCGGACGCAAATCGGTCCTGATCGAGAAGGAGGACCGGCTCGGCGGTGCGCCGATCCTCCAGGGCTACGCGAAGCTCGTTCCGAGCCACGAATGGGCGAAGGACGCTATCGGCGGAATGGTCGCGCGGGTCGAGGGCAACCCCCTCGTGGAAGTGCGGGTCAATTCGGCGGTGCAAAGCTTCGAAGGTGAACCCGGCGCCTTCACCGCGACGCTGAAGGACGGCACCAAGGTGAACGCGGGAACCGCGATCCTCGCCACCGGCTTCACGCATTTCGACAGCATCAACAAGCCGGAATGGGGCTTCGGCACCTATCCCGACGTGGTGACGACCGTGCAGGTCGAGCAGATGCTGTCGTCGGGCGCGGGCGTCAAATGCCCCTCGGACGGGCGCACGCCGGAGCGCGTGGCGATCCTGCTTTGCGTGGGGTCGCGCGATCGCCAGATCGGGCGGGAGTGGTGTTCCAAGATCTGCTGCACGGTTTCGGCCAACATCGCGATGGAGATCCGCGAGGCGCTGCCGAACTGCAACGTCTACATCTACTACATGGATATCCGCACCTTCGGCCTCTACGAGGGCGAATATTACTGGGCCAGCCAGGAAGAGCATAAGGTCAAGTACATCAAGGCGCGGATCGCCGAGGTGACGTCCGACGGCAAGCGGCTTCTGGTGAAGGGCGAGGACACGCTGGTGAAGCGCCCGATCTCCATTCCCTTCGACATGGTCGTGCATGCGATCGGGATGGACCCGAACGTGGACAACATGACCCTGTCCTCGGTCTTCGGGGTGGATCTCAACAAGTACGGCTACATCAAGAAGCCCTCGGTCTACGCCCATCTGTGCGAAACGTCGCGTCCCGGCGTTTTCGTGGCGGGGGCGGCGACGGGGCCCGAGACGATCGACGACTCCATCGCGCAGGGTCAGGCGGCCGCGCTTGCGGCGATGACTTACGCGGCCGTGCCGGCCAAGGAGGCGGCGGAATGATGTTCGGCCTCCTGCGGAAACCGGCCGAGACGCGGGCCCCCGAAGGGCCGGTCCTGGACCTTTCGGGTCCGCGCCTCCGCAGGGCTTTCGAGAACCTCGTGGAAAGCGCGGAACCGACGGGGGGCGTGGAACGCTACGTGACCGCTCTGGCGCTGAAGGCGTCCCTCTTCGAGGAACTCCTCGGCAAAGGGCGGCTCGAAGAACTGACCGAGACCGAATTCCTCGATCTCGCTGCCTTCATCACGCCCGTCCGCCGTCGCGTCGGAGCCTGGCTTGGAGAGAACGGCTTCGACCTTCTTCACCGGCGGCTCAAGGCTCTGCTCGACGGCTGGTCGGACACGAAAAGCGCCGACGGCAGGCTTTCGGCCTTCACGGAGGCTTTCCCGGACGACCGCGCTCACCGCTGGGTGCGCGACCTCGGCGCAGAGGTCCTGCATTTCACCGCGCCGGACCGCTATCCGCTGATGACCCGCTGGGTCTGGGATGCGCGCGTCGGGACGGGCGTCCTACGGGAGATCTGGTTCGCCGATGACGTCGACCTCGCAAAGATCTCCGCTGACGACAGCTTCGAGACCTTCAGGACGCTCTCGGCGGAACTCGAGGGATTCCTGAAGGACCAGGGCGTTTTCCGGGACCTGCATTTCTACACGGACCTGCTGATGGCCCATGTCTACGCGGGCTACATCAACGACCGGGGCGGGCAGTATCTGCGCGCCGACTTCGCCGGAGGCGGCGACCCGATGGCCCATACCCGCCGGATGCTCGGCCTCGATGCGGTCGACACCGAAACCGGACGCACCCGGCTGAAACTCATCGACGGCAGCGCACATGTCCTGGGCGCCCCGCAAGCCGCCATTGAAGGGGAGGCGCGCTGATGCCAATCCACGAGAAATCGCTGATCCGGCCGGAAAACCTGGTCACCCACGACCAGCTTGAAATCGACGGGGTGGACGTTTCGGGCCATTGGTCGACTTTCATCCAAAGCCGCGCCGTCACCGACTACAACGAGAACCTCCAGGAAGAAATCGCGGCCCTTCCCGGCGGCGAATACATCCACCGCTGCTGGCAGTGTGGGTCCTGCACCAATGCCTGCACGGTCAACGCGGTCAATCCCGACTTCAACCCGCGCTACTGGATCTACCTGATCCGCATGGGGATGGAGGATGAACTCGTCCGCGACAAGGACATCATCTGGCAGTGCGTGAGCTGCAACAAATGCACCTACGCCTGCCCACGCGACGTCGTACCGGAAGGGGTCATGAAGGCCACGGCCCATTGGCTGGAACTGAAGGGCTACACTGAAAAGAGCCCATCCACGATCTTCGACGAGGGATTTTCCGCGCAGGTATTCGAGCGCGGCAAGATCGAGGACGGCAAGGTCCTGCGCGATTTCTTCGCGAAGACCGGTCAGCCGCTGACGCAGCCCTGGCTCGTCGCCATGGTGAAGGGGCTGATCCTGCGCTTCCCGGTCGCCATGCTGATGAAGCTCGGCCTCGCCACCTTCTTCCGCCCGAAAACCAGCGGCTGGGGCAGGGCGCGTGACGCGATCAACGAATACGTCGAGGAACGGGAGGCCGCGAACCGCAAGGCCCTCGGCCTCAAAGCACATGGAGCGGAGTGATGGCCGGCAAGAACTACCAGAAGGTCGCCTATTACCCCGGCTGCGCGCTGGAAGGCACGGGCCACGCCTATAACCGGTCGACCAAGGCGGTCGGCAAGGAACTGGGCCTTGACCTTGTCGAGCTCAAGAACTGGAATTGCTGCGGTGCGATGGAAGTCAAGAACATCGACCCGAAGATTCAGACCTATCTTTCGGCGCGTAACCTTTCGATCGCCGAGGACATGGGCTTCGATACCGTGATGGCGCCCTGCAACGGCTGCTACCACAACCTCAAGAAGGCGGAATACGACCTCGCCAACGACGACGAGTCGAAGGATGTGAACGCGCGGTTGTCCGGGAAGGCCGGGCACAAGACCTACGAGGCCGGCAAGGTCGAAACGATCCACGCCCTCGACTGGATCAAGCACACGATCGGCGAGGAGGGGATCCGGCAGCGGGTCAAGAACTCGCTGAAGGGCCTGAAGATCGCGAACTACTATGGCTGCATGTACACGCGTCCGCGCCACATCTTCCCCGAGAAGGATCAGGGCCCGGGATCGGAGTCGACTTCGAAGCCGCATTTCATGGACGAAATCCTTGCCGCCGCGGGGGCCGAGAACGTTGATTACCCGTTGAAGACCGCGTGCTGCGGCGGCGCGCACACGCTTTCGGACAGCGACACGTCGACGAAGCTCGTGCTGAATCTCCTGACCACCGCCGAAGCCTGCGGGGCGGATGTGATCGCGACCGAGTGCCCGACCTGCCATTCGGGCCTGGAGATGCACCAGATGCGGGCCGAAAAGGTTCTTGGCCGGAAGACCAACGTGAAGATACTCTACTTCACGCAACTTCTCGGAATGGCGCTCGGGTTGTCGGCCCGGAAGGTCGGCGTGCACGAGAATTTCTCGGACTCGCGGGCGCTTCTGAAGGAAAAGGGGCTTGGATGACGACGCACGATCGCCCATCGATCGAAGATGTCCTGAAACGGACTGAAGCGCTCGTCGCGGCGAGCGATGAGGAGCTTGCCCGGAACGCTACGGATCTGGGCGATGAATTCCTTTCGATGGGCGAGGCGATCCTCGAAGCCTGGCTGGAGGCCAAGGGCGCAGTGCCGACCGACGCAACGTCCGAGGGCTTTCGGCTTCTCGCGCTGCACCGTCAGGCCGCGCGCGGCAACCCGAGCTTCAACGCCTGCCGCGAAACCTGCCGGGAAATCGTGTATCATCGCAACCTGATACATTCCGATCCCGCCGCGCCGGAAACCGCCCGTCGCGCACGGCTCGGGGCAATGGTGGTCCGCCACCTTGCGCTTTTCATCGGCGGCAAGCTTGAATCCGACGGGTTGGGGGAATTCTGCTGTTCCTCCCGCGGCGTCCGCCAGACCGAGCAAGCCGAAACGCAGAGTGAAACCGCATGACTGCGAAGGAGACCTGAGATGCCAGTGGTTCGTGGCTGCAACCTTCCCGACGACCTCCTCTATGACGTCAACAACAACCTCTGGTATCGCGACGAGGGCGACGGCACCTTCACGGTCGGCATGACCATGGTCGCGACCGCGATGGCGGGGAACCTCGTCGCCTTCACCGCCAAGAAGAAGGGCAAGACGATCGACGCGGGCAAGTCCTGCGCGACCGTCGAGAGCGGCAAGTGGGTGGGGCCGGCGAAGCTCGGCTTCGCGGCCGAGATCGTCGGTGTCAACGACAACCTGACATCGCAGCCCACGCTTGCGAACACGGACACTTACGGCGAGGGATGGATGGTGCGCGTGAAGCCCACCGACCCGGCCGCGGCCAGCGCGACTCTGACGCCCGGCTCGGCGGTGGCCGGCCCCTATGAGGCGAAGATGGACGCGGACTCCTTCGCGGGCTGCGCCGCCTGAGCGATTTGACACGACCGGAACCGGCCCGGCGCCGCCGGGCCGCTCCGGCAGGGAGGAAACATGAGCGAAGACACAAACGCCAAGGCGATGTCGATAATCGTGACCAAGGGCACGCTCGACTGGGCCTATCCGCCGTTCATCCTGGCGACGACGGCCGCCGCGATGGGGCTCGAGGTGACGATGTTCTTCACCTTCTACGGCCTCTCGCTGCTGAAGAAGGATCTGAACCTTAAGGTCTCGACGCTTGGCAACACGGCCATGGAAATGCCGATGGGCGGCATGCACATGGCCATGCCGAACATCATGGCCGCGCTTCCGGGCGCGCCCGCGCTGACCACGGCGATGATGAAGAACCTCATCAAGAAGAAGGGCGTGGCCTCGATCGAGGAACTGCGCGAACTGGCCATCGAGGCCGACGTGAACATGATCGCCTGCCAGATGACCATGGACCTCTTCGAGTACAAGAAAGAGGACATGATCGAAGGCCCGGTCCTCGGTGGCGCGGCCACCTGGGTCGACGTGGCGACGAAGAGCGACATCAATCTTTATATCTGACGAAAGGACGAATGATGGCCGACCAGGTCCTCGACGCGCGCGGTCTGAACTGCCCGCTGCCCATTCTGAAAGCCAAGAAGGCGCTGAAGGAGCTGCCGACCGGCGGCACGCTTGAAATCCAGGCCACCGATCCCGGAGCGGTCAAGGACTTCGAGGCGTTCTGCAGGACGACCGGAAACGAGCTTCTGTCCTCGAATGCCGAGGGCGGCATCTACACCTTCGTCATCAAGCACACCGGCTGACAAGTCGCGACTGGTCCGCCGATCCGGTCCTGCTCAGAAGGGATTCCTGGGCGACCGGTCGGCGGACAGCGATTGCTGGCGGCGCTCGACGAGCAGTTCGATCGCGTCGGCCAGATGTTCCTCCTGGATGTTGTAATCTCCGCGCTCGACCCGGATTCGATGCGCTTCGATCATCACGTCCGCGTGCCGGCAGCCTTCGGGCGGTTCGAACCGGTATGAGGCGATCTCGATCAACAGCCCCAGAGGGTCATTGAAATAGATGGAATCCATGAAGCCGCGGTCCTTCGGCCCGGAATGCTTGATGCCCCGGGCGTCGAGCCTCCTGGCGACCTGCTTGAACGTCGCCTGGCTGACCGAGAAGGCGAGGTGGTGCACGGCCCCCTGATCGGTCGAGGTCCGCTTGGGGTCGGGTTTTCGGTCTTCGTTGGTGAATACCGTGATCAGCCTGCCGTCACCGGGATCGAAGTAGAGGTGCCCTTCGTTCGGGTTGTCGAGGTTCGGCTGGTCGAAGATGAAGGGCATGCCGAGCACGCCTTCCCAGAAGTCGATTGAGGTCTGGCGGTCAGCCCCGACAAGCGTGATGTGATGGACCCCTTGGGTCTGGATCTTCCGGATGGAGTTGCTCTTGTCCATGGTCTTCCCCCAATGTGTCTGTCGTCAGTTCGAATGGCTCCAGTCGACGAGCTTGGACTTGTAGTCGCTGCGCGGCAGCGTCCCGTGCCGCACCAGTTCGACCTTGGTCGTCGCGACAAGCTTGTCACGTATGCGGCGCGCGATGCGCTCGGCAAGATCGGCCGGAGGCTGGGCTTCCGCTGCAAGTTCCACCGCGACGGGCAGCGGAGGCTCCTGCTTGACGGCTCTTTGCAGCGGCCGGATCGCGATGACCCCGCTGACATGCGGGCTGAATTCGTTCACCACTTCCCTGACGGCCGTCGGAAACAGGTTCACCCCGCGCAGGATGAGCATGTCGTCGGTCCGGCCGACGCAACGGACGCGCGGCGCGGTCCGGCCGCAGGGGCAGGGGCCCATGGCCACCCTCACGTGATCGCGCGAGCGGAACCGCAGAAGAGGCGCCGCCTGATGAATGAGGTGGGTGTAGACGAGTTCCCCTTCGGCGCCGTCTGCAAGGGGAACGGGCGCGCCTGAGGCTGGGTCGATCAATTCGACATGAACGATGCCCCGGCCCGAGAAATGCATGCCATCTTGGCATTCGCACTCGCCCCAGAGCGATACGGAGATGTCCCCGATTCCCATGGCCTCGGTGACCTTCGCGCCCCAGGCGTCCTCGATCCGTGCGCGCATGGCGGGCTCGCCACCGCCCGGCTCGCCGGCCACGAGGATGCGCCGAACCTGCGACGCCGCGAGGTCGATGCCACGATCTTCCGCCCATTCGGCGAGGTGGAGCGCATAGGAGGGCGTGCAGCCTAGCACGCTCGGGTTCAGAAGGCGGACGGCCGCCATGAGCCTTTCCGTGTTGCCGGCGCCGACGGGTATGTGGCAGAGGCCGAGCCTCGCGAAGGCGTCGAGCGTGACGCCGGCCACGAATGGCCCCGCGTTGTAGGTCGTGACGATCCGCTCGCCGGCGATCACTCCGGACGCGCCATAGGACCGGCAGGATATCTCGATCCAGCTGTTCAGGTCATCTTGGGCCAACGGGATGTAGCTCGGCGTGCCGGTCGTGCCGCTGGTGGAGTAGATCCGCACGATTTCCGACGTCTCTGCCGCAAGATGCGTTCCTATGGCATTTTCGTCGGACCGGGTCTGGCGGAGTTCGTCCTTCTCGGTGAAGGGAAGGGAGGTGATGCCGGCGAGGCCGCCGACCTTGTCCGCGCTGGCGAAGCCGGCATCGGTCAGCTTCCGGCGGTAGAACTCCGAGCGTTCAAGAAGGCGTGCGATCTGGGCGCGGTAAAGGGGCTCGTCGTGTTCACGCTGCTCGTGCCAGGGAAGGGTTTCGACGGCAGGGTTCCACATCGTTCACTCTTCCGTCCGCTCGAAGGCGATACCCTGTTCGGCGTGATGGGCCAGCGTGAAGCCGATCGGCGTGTGGCTTTCCTCGGCGAGGTGTGCGAGCAGGCTCGCGGTGCGGGCGAGGATCGGGATCGCCTTGAGGACGGATGCCGGAAAGTCGAGGTCGAGAAGAACGGCCGGGATCGCGAAGCTGACGTTCATCGGAAGGGGCTTCGGCCAGATTTCGTTCACGGCGGCTTCGGTCTCACGGGCGAGCCCAACGAAGGGCCCCGCGGCACCTTTCTCGACAGCGAGTTCAAGGATCCGCTGAGCGCGCGGATCGACGGGCTTGTGCAGGGGATGACCGAACCCCGGCAGGCGGCGCCCCGCATCCCGGTATTCCGTCACGATGTCCGCAACTGTAATCCCCTCGGCATCGATCCTTGCGCGGGCGTCTTTCAGGAACGCGCCCGCGATCTCGGTCGTCCCGAGGATCACCTTGCCGCAGCCAAGAAGCCCCGCGGCCACGGCCCCCTGAAGGAAGTCCGGATCGGCGGCATAGGTCATCCGTGCGACCTGGTTCGTCGGCACGAGCCCGTGTTCCGCAATCGAGACGAGCAGCAGGTCGAGGAAGAAGCGCTGGGTCTCCGTGGGCTCACGTCCGGTGGTCAGCAGGAAGAAATATTCAGTGAAGCCGAGGCGCCCCATCAGGTCCGAGGTGAGGTCGCGGCCGCGCACCTCGATCCTGTCCGCATCAGCCGTCGATATTGACGTGACCGCACGGCCCTTCTTGCCGATCTGCATGTTCGGTCCTCCTCTGCCCCAAGATCAGACTGTAGGACGATTTCACGGTAATCAATGGCTCGGTCGGTCGGAGCCGCGCGGTTTCGGAACGCGTCCCGCACGGCGGTTGAGGACATCCTCGATAGTCCGCCGATGGCGCGACGTGTCGTGTCGCGAAGGCCGCGGCGTCCACAAAGCCGAAAGAGCGCCGTCAATCACCCGTCAGAGGATGGTGCTCCCGGTGCTTCGCGTCCCGTCGTGAACTATGACAGCTAACACATTGATTAATAAGGGATGGCGGGGTGTTCTCGTGGCCGGGAAGCCTTGTCTCCAGGCTCGGGATCAGTCTGCGGCAGCGGCGGTTTCATGCGGATGCTGCATAGCGGCATTGACCAAGTCATGCATTGTGCAGGTGCAGCATTTGCTTATCTTGGGGTCAAAGGCGCAATCAGGCGCCAGAGCAGAAAGACTGAGAGGCAAGACATGGCCTATGTGAACAGCGCAGCCCCGGCAGCCGCCGGTGTCCGTTACCAGATCCAAAACCTTCTTGAGGCGCTTTCCGTGCGTCGGAGGCAATACGCGGTCTACCGCACGACCCGCGCGGAACTCGAGGCGATGACCGATCGCGATCTGTCGGATATCGGGCTGTCCCGGTATGACATCGAGGCGGTCGCCCGCGAGGCAGCTTACGGCAAGTAAGCACTTTTTCATCGGGACCCAATTCCTCCCGGCGGGTCCTGAGAATAGCGGCGGTTTCCTGACTGGAAGCCGCCGCTTTCTTATTTCGGCCTGCCATCCTTCGACCCTTCCGGCCGAACAGGCTCAGGCCACACCGTGATGCCGGGTCCGAAGACCAGCGGTCAAAGATCGAGGCCGAGGTCCAGCACGGGCGCCGAATGGGTCAGCGCGCCAACCGAGATGTAGTCCACGCCCGTAGCGGCGACTTCCGCGATGCGGGGCAGGGCCATGTTCCCCGACGCCTCGAGGATCATGCGTCCGGCGGCAAGGTCTACGGCCTTTGCCATGTCTGCGGTAGACATGTTGTCGAGAAGGACGACATCGGCGCCGCCGATCTCCAGCACCTCGGCGAGCTGTTCCAGGGTGTCCACCTCGATCTCGAGCCGCATCATGTGCGACCGCGCCGATTTCGCTGCCTCGAGCACGGGACGGATGCCGCCCGCCGCGGCGATGTGGTTGTCCTTGATCATGATCGCATCGGAAAGGCCGTAGCGGTGGTTCGCCCCGCCGCCGTGCCGGACGGCTTCCTTCTCGACCGCCCGTAGGCCCGGTGTCGTCTTGCGTGTGCAGGTGATCCTGGCCTCGGTGCCGCGCGTCTCGGCCACGAAGGCGGAGGTCAGCGTGGCGATGCCGCAGAGCCGGCCCGCGAAGTTCAGGGCCACGCGCTCGGCCATGAGAATCGACGCGGCGTTCCCGGAGATGCGCATGAGGACGTCGCCGGCATCGAAGGCCGTGCCGTCCTGCACAAGCGTCTCGACGTCGAGCGACGGATCGACGATGCGGAAGGCCGTGGCGGCGACGCGCATGCCGGACGCGGTTCCCGCCCTTCTGGCCGCGATGCGCGCGTCGTAGGTCAGTCCCGCCGGAATGACCGCGCGACAGGTGGCGTCACCCATCGGACCCAGATCTTCGACCAGAGCGGCGCGGACCAGGGGCTCAAGCAGGAGTTCGGGCAGCATGGGTTGTCTCTTTCCGGCGCAGGGCGAGCGCGTCCCTGAGCGTCAGGCGTGAACGGTGTGCTTGCTTCGGGTCCGCCTCGGGATAGTCCGAACGGTAATGCCCGCCCCGGCTTTCCTGTCGCATCAGGGCGGCCGCGGCGATGAGTGTCGCCGTCGCGAGCATGTTGGAGAGGTTTTCGGAAGGTTCCGACTCGGCCTCGATCCGCGCGATCTCGGCGAGCGCCTTGCTCAGGCCGTCGCCGTCGCGTACGACGCCGACGTGATCGGTCATCACGCGTCGCAGCCGCGCGACCGCTGCGGGGTCAACCGCCTGGCCGCCCTCGGGGAAATCGAGCTGCACGGCCGGCTCGTCCGTTGCAGGGCCGAGCGTGGACGCGATGTCGTCCGCCGCGAGGCGCGCGAAGACCAGCGCTTCAAGAAGACCGTTCGACGCGAGCCGGTTCGCGCCATGAAGCCCCGTCGAGGCCGCCTCGCCACAGGCCCATAGTCCCGGAAGAGACGAACGCCCGTGAATATCCGTTTCGACGCCGCCCATATGGTAATGCGCGGCCGCAGCGACCGGGATCGGCTCCTTCACCGGGTCGATGCCCGCACGGGCGCAGGCTTCGGCCACGGCCGGGAACCGCTTGACGACTTCGGCACCAAGGGCCGCCCGCGTGTCGAGCATTGGCCGGCGGCCGACCTGCGTTTCGGCGAAGATGGCGCGGGCGACGATGTCGCGCGGCGCGAGTTCGGCATCGGGATGGATGGGCAGCATGAACCGCTCGCCGGCCGCGTTGACCAAGGTCGCGCCTTCGCCCCTGAGCGCCTCTGTCGCGAGCGGGGCAGGATCCTCGCCACTGGCGATGGCGGTGGGGTGGAACTGCACGAACTCCGCGTCGGCGATCACTGCGCCGGCCCTCGCGGCCATGCCTATTCCCTGACCGCGAATGCGGGGCGGGTTCGTCGTGACGGCGTAGAGCCCGCCCGAGCCGCCGCCGGCCAGAAGCACGGCGGGACCGGACAGAAGCACGCGACCGGAGGGGCGCTCGGCCCGCTCCACCCAGACGCCGGTGATGCGGCCGTTCTCTACCGCGAGGCCGGAGGCAATGACGCCCTCGGCGACCTGGATCGTCTCCTCGTGGCGCACGGTCTCGACCAGAGCCTGCATGATCTCGCGGCCTGCCTGATCGCCCATCACTCGGACGACACGCGGGAAGGAATGCGCCGCCTCGCGTGACAGGACGTATCTGCCCTCGCTATCGCGGTCGAAGGGCGTGCCCATGCGGGTCAGATCGACGATATGTTCGCGCGCGAGCTGCGTGACGAGGTCCGCAACCTCCGGATCGACGGTGCCGGCGCCGGCGCGGATCGTGTCCCTGGCATGGGCTTGCGGCGTGTCTCCGGCTGCCATCGCGGCTGCAACGCCGCCCTGCGCCCAGGCCGACGATGCACCTGAGCCGAGCCTTTCGGGAGAGATGACCAGAACCGGGCGTGGCGCAAGGCGGAGCGCCGCTGAAAGCGCCCCGAGGCCCGCGCCGATTATGATGACGCGCCCGGTGCGGATGGTCACGCCGCGACTTTCTGCGAGAGATTGATCATCCTCTCCACGGCGATGCGCGCGCGTGCCGCGATCGCGGGGTCGACCTCGATCGGCGTGGTCATCGTGTGCAGCGACCAGAGCACCTTCTCCAGCGTGATCATCTTCATGTAGGGGCACATGTTGCAGGGCCCGACGAATTCCACCTCGGGCAGCTCGTCCGCGATGTTCGACGCCATGGAGCATTCCGTCAGCAGCATCGCCTTGGACGGCCGCTTATCCTGCACGTAGTCGATGATCCCCGAGGTGGACCCCGAGAAGTCGGCTTCGGCCACCACGTCCGGCGGGCATTCGGGATGCGCGATGATCATGGTGTCCGGCTGGAAGTTGCGGAAGTCCTTGATGTCCTGGGCGGTGAATTGTTCATGCACGATGCAGGAGCCCGCCCACCAGACGATGCGCTTGTTCGGCACTTGCCTGGCGACGTTCTGCGCGAGGTACTGGTCCGGCGTCATGATGACGGTGTCGCTGTCGAGCGCGGCGACGATCCGTGCCGCGTTGGCCGAGGTGCAGCAGATGTCTGATGCGGCCTTAACCTCGGCAGTCGTGTTGACGTAGCTCACGACCGGGGCGCCGGGGTAGCGCGCGCGCATCTCCTCGATCCCGGCCGGTGTGATGGATTCGGCCAGCGAACAGCCAGCTTCCATGTCCGGCATGAGTACCGTCTTTGACGGGTTCAGGATCTTCGAGGTTTCGGCCATGAAGTGGACGCCGCATTGCACGATCACGTCCGCGTCGACCTTGGTGGCCTCGATGGCCAGCTGGAGGCTGTCGCCCACGACGTCGGCCACGCCATGATAGATATCCGGCGTCATGTAATTATGCGCAAGGATGACGGCGTTGCGTTCCTTCTTCATGCGCTGGATGGCCAGGACGTAGGGCGCATGGCGCGCCCAGTCGGCCAGCGGCACGACGCGGTCCATCGTCGAGTAGATGTCGCGCGTCGCCTCGGCCGCCTCCATGGAGGGGCTCAGATCATAGTTTGCGGCCAGGGTGGCGCGCATTTCCTTAAGATCGACCACGGCAGTGCAATTCCCTTCACGTGTCGGCCGAACCCATTGATCAGATCAGGAGAAGAGTCCAGCCAATCATTACAGTTATGTAAAAGATGGGGTGCGTCGTCCAACATGCAATGCCGACCTGGATGCTCTTCCTGCGACCTCGGCAGGCAAGGAACGGATGAAACCGCCGCAGAAGCGCCGTGTTGATGCGAGCGCCAGTACGGGCACCGTGGGCCCGGATTCGCGCAGTCGGCGCCCCTTTTGGCCGGACGAGGCGTTGCCCAAGCGCTGCATTCCTGCTTTTCCTATTCGGCAAGGGCGCAAGACGCCTCGAATGGAGCATCGAATGAGCAAGCTGATCTACATCCTGAACGGCCCGAACCTCAATCTTCTGGGCCAGCGCCAGCCGGAAATCTACGGCTACGACACGCTTGCCGATGTCGAGAGGAACTGCGCCGCGGTCGCGGCCGAGAAGGGCTTCGAGGTCAAGCTCTTCCAGTCCAACCACGAGGGCGTCGTCATCGACACGATCCACGAGGCCCGTCAGACGGCCTGCGGGATCGTTATCAACCCGGGCGCCTTCACGCATACTTCTGTCGCGATCCTGGACGCGCTCAACGCCTTCGAGGGGCCGGTCATCGAGTGCCACATCTCGAACGTGCACAAGCGCGAAGCCTTCCGCCACCATTCCTACATCTCTCTGCGCGCGGATGGTGTGATGGCCGGGTTCGGCGTCGAGGGTTACGAACTCGCGGTGCGGCGCATCTGTTCAATCGTCTCGGCGAAGAAATGAGCGACGTTCGCTTCGCGGTCGCAGGCGCGGGCCTGATCGGCAAGCGCCACGTGGAGGCCATAGGCCAGGCACGCGGTGCGACCGTTTCGGCGATCGTCGATCCTGCGCCCTCGGCCGCGAACTACGCGGCCGGACTGGGCCTTCCGTATTTCCAATCGCTCGAGGAGGCGTTCGCCGCGCGTGTCTGCGACGGCGTGTTCCTCGCGACGCCGAACCAGGTCCATGTGTCGGGCGGGTTGGCTTGCATCGAGGCGGGGATTCCGGTGCTCGTGGAAAAGCCGCTCGATGTCGACGTCGCGGCCGCGCGCCGACTGGTGGAGGCGGGCGAAGCCGCAGGTGTGCCGATCCTGACCGGACACCACCGGCGCCACAATCCACTTATCGCGGCGGCGAAATCGATCATCGCGTCAGGAGAGATCGGTTCCCCGGTTTCCGTCCACGCGATGTTCTGGTTGATGAAGCCGGACGACTATTTCGAGGTCGAATGGCGCCGCCAGCCCGGCGCGGGTCCCGTACTGGTGAACCTGATCCACGACCTCGACCTGATGCGCCATCTGGTAGGCGAGGTCACTGCCGTTCTGGCGATGCAGTCGAACAAGGTGCGTGGTAACCCGGTCGAAGAAACCTGCGCCATCGCCTTCGAATTCGAAGGCGGGGCGCTTGGCACCGCGAACGTGTCCGACACGATCGTAGCGCCCTGGTCCTGGGAGCTGACCACGGGTGAGAACCCTGCCTATCCGATGACGGGGGAGGCCTGCTACATGATTGGCGGCACCCACGGCGCGATCGACCTGCCATCGGGCCGGGTCTGGTCGAATCCCGGCAAACGGTCCTGGTGGGAGCCGATCCAGGCCCGGATCGCCCCGCGCGAGGCTGGTGATCCCCTCGTCCGTCAGGCCGAGCAGTTCGTCCGCGTCATCCGCGACGGCGAGGCGCCCCTGGTGTCAGGGCGCGAGGGGCTGCGCACACTGGAGCTGATCGACGCGATCAAGCGCGCCGCCGCAAGCGGCCAGCGGACCGAACTCTGACGAGACTTCTGCCCGGAGCGCAAAAGTAACACTGCGGCAAGGTGTTACAGGCCCGGTCGGCAGCGAGGCCCGGCGTTGACACTTCGGTCCGGGCGACCGAGGGTGTGGCGTCAAGTTCCGGCGCGCGATGCTATCTGTCTTCCTGCTGATACTTCCGATCTACATCCTCATCGCCGCGGGCTTCGCGTCGGTGAAGCTGAAATATCTCGGGGCGGAGGAGATGCGGGGACTTGGCCGCATCGTGCTTCGGCTGTTCATGCCCGCGATGATGTTCCTCGCGATCGCGTCCAACCCCATCTCGGAAACGCTGCGCTGGGATTTCATAATCGGTTACGCCGCCGCATCGCTCGCGACCTATGCCGCGAGTTTCGGGGTGGCGCGGCTGGCCGGACAGCCCTTCGGCGCGGCCGCTCTCGAGGCGATGGGGTCCGCCTGTTCGAATTCGGCCTTCCTCGGCCTGCCGATCGCCACCCTCGTCGTCGGCCCGACGGTTGCGCTGCAGTGTTTCGCCCTGGCCGTTCTGGTAGAGAACCTCCTCGTCATCCCGATCGCCGTTGGGCTTTGCGAGGCCGGGCAGGGCGCCGGGCGTGTGCCGGTCGCCCGGATCCTTAGCGGCGTGGCGAAGAGCCCGCTTCTCGCGGCGGCGGTGGCCGGACTTGGCTGGGCCGTCTCCGGCCTCACGCTTCCGGGCCCCGTCGATCAGGTGTTGCGAATGATGGCCCCTGTCGCGGCCCCGGTCGCGCTTCTGACCATCGGCGCCACCGTCGCCCAGCTTTCGCTCAGGTCCGTCGGCTTCGGGGTTCTGCGCGTGGTGCCCGGAAAGCTCATCCTGCATCCCCTTGCCGTGCTGGCGGCCTTCACGCTGATCGGCACACTGCCGCACGACCTGATGATCGCTGGCGTCGTAACAGCGTCGGTTCCGATGATGACGATCTACACTCTCTTCGGCCAGCGCTTTGGGCGCGAGGGGATGACGGCGACGGCGCAGATCCTGGCAACGGCGGTGTCCTTCTTCACGGTCTCGTTGATCCTGAGCCTCTTGAGATGAAACGCGTCTGTTGCGGCCGTCAGGGAGGTGGCGGTGCGCCCGACCGCTCCTCGGGGCCGGATCGACCTAGCCCGATCCGGTGATGCGTTCGGCGCGTTCGGCCGCTTCCATCCTCACGCGCAGTTCCGCACCCGTAGCCTCGATATGCGCCCGCAAGAGGGCCTTGGCGCGGGCGGTCTCGCGGGACGAGGCGCTCTCGGCGATGGCGCGGTGCTCGCTCTCGACAGAGCGCTGCGAGTCGGGATTGGACGAGAGGAGAAATAGCCTCCGGTAGCGGTCCTGGAGTCTCCTGAGGGTCGTGCAGATCTGCAGAAGGCGAGGCTGCCTGCAGCCGCTGATGAGCGCCACGTGAAAGGCGCTGTGCGCCTCTTCCCATGCCTCCATCGTGGCACGCCTCGTGGGATCGCGTTCGGTTCGGTTCAGCCGGTAGAGCGTCCCCATCACCTCGCTTTCCCACTCCAGATCACCCCCCGCGATGGCATCCTCCAGTGCCATCGTCTCGAGTTCCCCCCGCAGATGCGTGATCTCTGCGAGATCGGCGATCGACACGGGCGTAACGGCATACCCGCGCTGATCCTCGAAACTCACGAGACCTTCCGCGACCAGTCGGGACACCGCCTCCCTGAGCGGGCTGACGGAAACCGCCGTCTCCTCACGGAGGCGCTCCAGATTGATCTTCTGGCCCGGCGGAAGTTCGCCGCGGAGAATCCTTGCGCGCAGATCATCGGCGATGCGCGACGTGAGGGTCTCTTTTCTGGCCTTGGAGGGGGGCGGTGTATCCGACATGAACTTCCCGGGGTCCTGATCGTCGGATGTTAGTCAATGATCAATTTCCAGACAACGATCGGAGGAAAAATTGATTTTCACGCGCGATTTCTGGCAAAAGGATCTCCGGCCGCCGATATTGCCGAAAGCGGAGGATGAAGAAGGAAGCCTCGTGACGCGCTCACTTGCCCAGACCACCTATGACCTCATGCGCTCCGACGTGATCTTCGGTCGGCTCGCTCCGTCCGCGCGGCTGCGGCTGGAGGATTTGCGCCAGCAATATGGCGTCTCGATTCCGACGCTTCGGGAAGTCCTGAACAGGTTGGCGGCGGATGGCTTCGTCGTGGCCGAGGAGCAGCGCGGATTCTCCGTCGCGCCGATATCTGCCGAGAACCTGAAGGAACTCGCGAGCCTCCGGATGCTGATCGAGATGGATGCGCTGGCCCGGTCCCTCCGTGCGGGCGACGTGGCCTGGGAAAGCCACGTCGTCGCGGTCCACCACAAGCTTGCGCGCACCGAGGCACGGATGATGGCGGGCGACACATCCGTTCTCGACCAATGGAAGCGCTACGACAGCGAGTTTCACAACGCTCTGATCCGGGCCTGCGGTTCGGACGAACTTCTCGCCGTGCATTCCCAGGTCTTCGACAAGTACCTGCGTTACCAGATGCTTTATCTGACCTTTCGGGGCGCGATTTCGGGTGAAGAGCACCGCGGGATGATGGAGGCGGCGCTTGAGCGGGACGTGCCGACGGCCCAGGCCATTCTTGAACGTCACATCAGTGCGGGTGTGATCCACGCGCTGTCCGCGCACGAGGATCGCAACGGAAGCTGAGGGCTTCCTTCAACAGCCCTCGCGGAGTCGCGTCACGGACGGTGCGTGATGATCTCCCGCACCCAGTCCTTGTCGGTGACGCTGAGCCCGGTGAAGATTTCGAAGGCATCGATGCCCTGGTGGAAATACAGCTCGTATCCCCCGAGGAAGGACGCGCCCATCGCCTCGATCTCTGCCCGGAACCGGGTGTGCGTCGGCGTGTAGACTGCATCGAACCCCCAGCGGGGGCTGCCCTTGCAGCCTTCCGGCAGCGGCGAACCCGGCCGGCCAACCATGCCGAGCGGCGTGCAGTTCACGACACCGTCGAACCCGTGGATGTCGGCCAGCATGTCTGCCGAGCCGGATGTGACGGCGACCGGCGCATGGCCCTGCACCGCCGCGGCGAGTGACTCGATCTTGGCCGCGTCCATGTCGTAGAGCACGACTTCCGACGCTCCGAGATCGGCCAGGCCGAATGCCACCGCCCGCCCCACGCCACCCGTGCCGAGGACAAGCACGCGCCCCGGGGTAACGTCGCCGAACCGGTTCCGGTAAGCCGAGACAAAGCCGGAATGGTCGGTGTTGAACGCAAGCGGGCCGTCTTCCGTGAATTTCACCGTGTTCGACGACCCCATGGCCGCGACGACCGGATTGCCGGCCGGGACGAGCGTGACGACCTCTTCCTTGTGAGGGTAGGTGACGTTCACGCCGTCGAAACCGGCGCTCTCGCATTGCTTCAGAAGCTCCGCGAAGGTCAGTCCCCGCTCCGCCGGGATGATGAGGTCATAGGTGACGTTCCGCCCGACCGACAGGCCGCAGACGAGATGCAGGACGGGCGACCGGGTGGCCGTGATGTTGCCGCCGATGAGACCGAGCCGGAAGGTCTTTTCGTGGGAACCGCTCATCCCCCGTACCCCGCGAATCTTGGAAGGAACAGGACGATTTCGGGAATGAAGATCATCAGGAGCAGCGCACAGACGAGGATCGCGAGGAAGCCCCATATCTCCCGGATGATGTCGCGCAGAGGTATTCCCGTCACCGCGTTGATGACGAAGAGAAGAATCCCGTAGGGCGGGGTGATGAGCCCGATCATGCAGTTCACCACGGCGACGACGCCGAAATGCACGAGATCGATCCCGAGGTTCCGGCAGGTCGGAAGGAACAGCGGGATGATGACGAGGATGATCGTCGTGGCATCGAGGAAACAGCCGAGCACCAACAGCAGGACGTTCACGCCAAGCATGAAGACGATCGGGGAGACGTTGAGCTCTCCAAGGTAGCCCGCCAGCAGGTTCGGGATGTTTTCGGACGCGACGATGTAGTTGAGGATCAGCGCCCCTCCGATCACGAGCCCGACCGCGGCCGAGGACCGCGCGGATTCGATGAAGATCGAGAATAGGCCGCGAAGCGACAGCGCCCTGTAGAAGAGGGAGGAAAGCAGGAGCGCGTAGAATGCCGCGACGGCGGCGGCCTCGGTCGGCGTGGTGACGCCGCCGTAAATCCCGTAGAGCAGTATCGCGGGCATCAGCAGTGCGGGGAAGGCATCGGCCGTCTTTCGCGGCAACTGTCGCAGCGGCACGGGCGCCTCGATCCCGAAGCCGCGCTTGTGCGAGATGTAGGTGTTCATGCCCATCAGCACGGCCCCGATCAGAAGGCCGGGCAGGATGCCGCCAAGGAACAAAGCGCCGATCGAGGCGTTCGACACGAGCGCGTAGAGCACCATGGGAATGGAGGGCGGGATGATCGGTCCGATCGTGGCCGAGGCGGCAGTGATGGCGGCGGCATAGCCCGGGGTGAACCGGTTGTCCTTCCGCATCATGTCGATGATGATCTTGCCGATACCGGCGGCGTCCGCCACTGCGGAACCCGACATGCCCGAAAAGATCAGCGATGCCATGATGTTGACATGGCCGAGGCCGCCCTTGAACCGGCCCACGGTGGCGACGCAGAAATTCAGGAGCCGGTCCGAGATCGTGCCGGCATTCATGATGTTCGCGGCCACGATGAACAGAGGGACCGCGAGAAGGAGAAAGCTCTGGTAGATGCCGTCGAGAAGGTTCTTGCCGACGATCCCGATGCTTTGACCGGCCGCACCCACGTAGATCATCGAGGCGACGAGGATGGCGTAGGCGACCGGAACCCCGATGCCCGCGAGGAAGAAAAGGGAGCCGACGCAGAGAAGAAGTTCCACGCTCATTCGTCGGTGATCCCGACGTGGTGATGGCCTTCCTCTGCAATGCCGTTTCGAAGCACGTCCACGACGCGCCAGAGGTACCGCAGCGCCACGACGGCGAGGAACAGGAAGTAGACCGAGTAGATGGGCAGCATCTTCACCGGGAGCGTCGCGGAAGACTTGATCCGCAGGATGCGCATCTTTTCCCAGGTCGGGACGATGGACATCAGCAGCGCGACCGCGATGGCCAGGGCGCCGATCACGGCGAGCCACTTGCGCACGCCGGGCCGGAGCCAGAGATAGAGGACGTCGAAGGTGACGTGGTCACGATCGCGGACGATGAAGGCATTGCCCCAGAACACGATCCACAGCCACATGACGAGGCAGAATTCGAGCGTCCAGCCGAAGGCGCTCGCGTCGATGACATGGCCGAGACGCGCGTCGAACCATTCGGAGCCGACAATGTAGCGGACGGTGATCTGGAGGATGAAGGTAGCGAACATGGCGGCCATCATCATGGCCGCCACGCTTTCGGTAACGCGGGAGAAGATCCGTTGGATACGTCCCATGCAGCTCCCCTCGCGCGGGGCCCGGCTCAGTTGCCGAGCGCGTTGACCTGTTCGAGCACGCCTTCCGGCCAGTCCTTGGCGAAGTCGGAGGCGAGGTATTCGGCCTGAACGTGCTCGCGGAACGCGGCGACGTCGGGTTCATAGATTTCCAGACCCTGCTCCTTGAGGAAGCTGACCAGTTCCTCTTCCTTGGCGAGCTGGTTGGCGCGGCCGTAGTCGGCGGCCTCCCAGGCGGCGGCCTGAAGGGTTTCCTGCTGCTCAGGCGTCATGCTGTCGAAGGCGGCCTTGGAAAGCGCGATGAAGTTCCAGTCGACGAGGTGCGAGGTCAGGACGATCTGGCTGGTGACTTCGTAGAACTTGGAGTCGACCACGGTCGGGATCGGGTTGTCCTGGCCGTCCACGGCGCCGGTCTGCAGCGCAGTGTAGACCTCGGTGAAGGCCATCGGCGTCGGGTTCGCGCCGAGCGCCTTGCCGAGGAACTGCCATGCATCCGTGCCCGGCATCCGCAGGTTCACGCCCGCGAGGTCGGCCGGGGTCATCACGGTGCGCTCCGACTTCGGCATTCGGAGGTTCACCTGACGGCGGCCCAGATACATCGGGGCGAGCAATTTGACGCCGAGTTCTTCCTCGACCTTCTGCTTGAAGGGATCCATGAGCGGGTCGTTGAACACGCGGACCTGGTGGTCGGCGTCCTGAAGCACGTAGCCGGCGGTGAAGATCGACCATTCGGGGAAGAACGTGGCGAGTTCCTGTGCCGAGGTGATCGACATTTCGAGGTCGCCCGAGGCGATCGCCTCAAGCTCGGTGCCCTGCTGGAAGAGGGTGCCGTTCCAGTGCGGCTCGAACTCGGCGAATTCGGCGATCGCCGGGCCGAACTTCTCGACGAGCGCGATGGCGCGCTGGTCGGTTTCGGTGTTCACCGACGACAGGCGCAGCTTGATCTTGTCCTGCGCCAGCGCGGCGCCGGTGGACAGCGCGAGCGTCAGCGTGGCCGTCGCCGCGAGAATCGCACGGCGCGTAAGGGTCGTTTTCATGAAGGTACCTCCCTGGATCTCGGTAACAGCGTCCCCCTGCGGGGACCTGCGGGCAAACTGCCGGATTCGCGTTATTCTGTCCAGCAAATGTCTGACATGACACGGTTTCATCGCTTGGATGACAGAATAGAAAATAGATGCCAGATAATCGATTATTAGAGGCCGCGATGAAAGGAGGTCCAAGACACTGCGAATGGCACAGGCACCGGGCCGTCGCGGCAAGGCGAAGCTTGCTTCGGTCTTCATCAGGCGGGATAGTCGGCCGACATCGACTGTTGCGCCTGAGGTTACGACCGGAAGGCAAGAACGCATCAATGAAGGAATGACATGACGCGCCCTGACCTGATCGCCGTGGGAAGCTATTTCGACTGGGATATCGAGCGGATGGAGGCCGAATACACGCTGCATAGCGTGAAAACGCCGGACGAGATCGGAGGTCTTCCGGAAGGCGTCCGTTCGGCGGCTCGGGCGCTGGCCTTCAAGGGGCACACACCGGTCAACGGTGCGCACATGGACTTCCTGCCGAACCTCGGGATCATCGCGAACTACGGCGTGGGCTTCGACGCGATCGACATCGCGGCCGCCACGGAACGCGGCATCAAGGTCACCAACACGCCCGATGTCCTGAACGACGACGTGGCCGACCTTGCCGTGGCAATGATCCTCGCGCAGTCGCGGCGCATCGTTCAGGGATCGGAGTGGGTCCGGTCGGGCAACTGGGCCGGGAAGGGGGACTTCGCGCTGAACCGCAAGGTGAGCGGCGCAAAGGCCGGCATCGTTGGGCTGGGCCGGATCGGGCGCGAGATCGCGGACCGCCTTGCCGCGTTCAAGATGGAAATCCACTACCACTCGCGCGGCGAGAAGGAGACGCCCGGCTGGACCTTCCACGCCGATCCGGTCTCGCTCGCGAAAGCGGTCGACTACCTCGTCGTGGCGCTCGTCGGGGGCAAGGAGACGCAGAACTACGTCTCGGCCGAGGTGATAAGGGCACTCGGGCCGAACGGCGTCGTCGTGAACATCTCGCGCGGCACGACGATCGACGAGGCCGCGCTGCTTGACGCGCTCGAAAAGGGCGAGATCGCCGGCGCGGGGCTCGACGTGTTCCTGAACGAGCCGGACATCGATCCCCGCTTCCTCGCGCTCGACAACGTCGTGCTTCAACCACACCAGGGCTCGGGAACCGTGGCCACGCGCAAGGCGATGGGGCAGCTCCAGTGCAACAACATCGCGGCCTTCCTCGCAGGGCGCGACCTGCTGACGCCGGTCAACTGAAGGGGCCTAGCCTCGCGGGAGGTCGTCCTCGAAGTAGTAGCGGATGTTGTCCTCGAAGCTCTCATCGGCCTCGAGCCCCAGAGCAAGCGCCTTCTTCGGCTCGAACGCATAGCGCCAGCCGGAGACGATGCGCAGGATGTCGGGCTGTTCCTCCCAGCGGATGAGCTTGGCGGGTGCAGGGCCTGCCACGGCCGTCATGGCGTCGATCATCTGACCGATCGTCCATGTCCGGCCCGGCATGACCATGCAGCGGTTCTGGCCGAGCGCCTCGGCTTCCAGTTCCGCGCCGCGGATCAGGTTTTCCACGCAGCGCCGCGGCGAGAGGTAGTAATGCGGGAAATCGCGGCCCACCGGGCAGACCGCTTCCTGCCCGTTCAGCGGCTCGCGCAGGATCGAGGACATGAAGGACGAAGCCGCCCTGTTGGGCTTACCCGGCCGGACCGAGATCGTGGGCAGGCGGAAGCCGCGCCCGTCGACCAGTCCGCGGCGCGAATAGTCGTTGAGCAGCAGCTCCCCGATGGCCTTCTGCGCACCGTAGGAGGTCTGCGGGTTCAGGAAGCTGTGATCCGTGATGGGGTCGGGAACCTCGCCGCCGTAGACAGCGATGGAGGAAGTGAATACCAGAACCGGCTTCGTGCCAAGCGACCTGCAACGTTCCAGGACATTCAGAACGCCAAGCATGTTGGTGTTGAGGCCCGCATCGAGATCCTCCTCGGCATGGGCCGACACGACGGCCGCGAGGAGGTAGATCACGTCCGTATCCGCGTCGATCAGCGCATCGACCGAAGCCCGGTCGGCAATGTCGCAGCGACGCTTCTCGACGGGGAAGGGGGCGTCGACGGGGGCCGGGTCCACAAGGTCCGCAAGAACGAGGCTGGAGATGACGTCGCCACGCAAGCGGCCGCGCGCGGCGAGCGCCTTGGCGAGCTTCTGGCCGATGAGGCCGCCGCCTCCGATGATCAGGACTTTCATTCAACCTCTCCCGTTTCGGTGGGCGCGCGCATCACTTGCCCCAGTTCAGGACAATCGGATCCAGCGGCCGCAGGAGTTCGAGAAGCATCGCCCTCGTTTCGGGATGCAGCGGCGGGATCGGGTGGCGGCAGAAATCGGACTTGATGACGCCGCCCTCGACCATCGCCGCCTTGGCCGCGCGGAACCCGCATTGGCGGTTTTCGTGGTTGACCGCCGGGAGGACGCGCCCGTAGCCCTCGATCGCGGCATGGCGCTTTCCGGCCAGGAAATCTCGCACGATCGGGCCGATGAGGTCCGGGATCATGGCCGAGGTCATGGTCCCCGTGGCGCCGGCATCCAGATCGGCGAGAAGGGTGATCGCCTCTTCGCCGTCGAAGGGGCCCTCGACCGCGTCCCCGCCCTCCGCGATCAGCGACCGCAGCTTCGCGGCGGCCTGCGGGCACTCGATCTTGAAGAGCTTCAGCATCTCGATCTCGCGCGCCATCTTCACCAGAAGCGCCACCGGCAGGTCCACGCCGGAAAGGGGCGCGTCCTGGAGCATGATCGGGATGCCGACCTCGCCGACGCGGGCGAACTGCTCGAATGTCTGGTCGGCCGTGCCCTTGAGAAGCGCGCCATGATAGGGCGGCATCATCATCACGATGTCGGCGCCCAGATCGTGGGCCTGTCTTGCGCGTTCGACGACGATCGGCGTTGCGAAATGGCTGATCGTCACGATCACCGGCACGCGTCCCGCGACGTGGTTGAGGCAAAGCTTCGTCAGCGTGTCGCGTTCGGCGTCGGATATGAGGAACTGTTCCGAGAAGTTGGCGAGGATGCAGATCCCGTCGACGCCCTGGTCGATCATGCAGTCGAGCACGCGCTTCATGCCCTCGGTGTCGAGGCTCCCGTCTTCCTGGAACGGAGTTGGAGCAACCGGCCAGATGCCGGAATAGGGTTTCTCGGTCATGTTGTCCTCGCTGCAGAAATGATGGCCAGGGCCACGACGCCGAGCATGGCGATCGCCATGGCGTAGTTGATCCTGCGATGTGTCCTTGCCGGAAGGTTCAGGCGGTGGAGGGTGACCCCCGCCCAGAGCCACCCGAGGTGAATGGGGATCCAGATCGCGTTCAGGATCACGAGCTTGGTCAGCGTCTCGACCGCGAGGCTCGCCGGATAGAAGGCGAAGCCGGAAAAAAGCGCAGTGTTCACAGCGTAGGCCTTCGGGTTTATCGCCTGAAGAAGAACGCCCGCGCCGATGCCCGGTGCCGCCTTGGCCTCGATGAAGGCGATCCGCGATCCCGCGAAGGCGATCCGCGCCGCGAGGTAGAGAAGGTAGGCAATGGAGGCGACCATCAGCACGGTGCGCACCGCCGGCATCCCGAGGACCACCGCCGCGAGCCCGGAGATCACCGCCAGCGAGACCATGTTCGTGCCGATGAAAAGCCCCGCAACGTAACGCAGGCCGAACCGGAACCCGTAGGCCGCACCGACTCCCGCGGTGGAGAGGACACCCGGCCCGGGCGTAATGATCAGAAGAATGACTGCCGCCGCGAAGGTCAGCAAGGGACGCCCGCCCGGTTTTCGAATGGCCGTTCCCCGCGGCCGCAAGTCGCCTTCATGCAGTCATCCTCCCCGGCGGTGGCGCAGTCTCTGCCCGCGGCCGACAGCCAGCTTGCATTGGTCTGAAAATGGCATACCATTTTCGCAAGCATCAAGGCTCTCCTGCCACTGCGTGTCAACCGTCGGCCTCCGGATAGGGGGCAACGGGCTCGCGCACGGAAGGATCGTGCGGCCGTATCCGGCCGCTCGCGGTTGAGCCGGGCGGCAGGAAAGACTTCCAATCACGGCGCGCGGGCGGCTTTCACGCGCTCCGGCCAAAGGAACAGGGGGGAACCATGACGAATAGCGCAGGGCAACCGGTAATCGGCTTCATTGGCGTGGGATACATGGGCCACGGCATGGCCTCGAACATCCTCAAGGGCGGCTACACGCTCTACATCAAAGGTCACCGCAATCGCGTGCCGGTAGATGACCTCGTCTCGAAGGGGGCGAAGGAATCCGCCAGCCCGAAGGCAATGGCCGAGGCTTGCGACATCATCCACGTCTGCCTTTCGAACAGCCCTCAGGTCGAGGCGGTGATACGCGGCGAGGAAGGGATCCTCGCGTCGGGCAAGAAGGGGCTGATCGTCATCGACTCCACCACCGCCGACCCGACATCGACGGAGGCCCTGGCCGCGGAGATGGCGGCGGCCGGCATGACGCTGGTCGACGCGCCCCTTGGCCGGACACCCAAGGAGGCGGAGGCGGGCACGCTCGACGCGATGGTGGGCGCGACGCCGGAAATCTTCGACCGGATCAGGCCGGTCATCGAATGCTGGGCCTCGAACATCAACCATGTCGGCCCGGTCGGGAGTGCCCACAAGATGAAGCTCCTGATGAACTTCATCGCCATGGGATATGGTGCGCTTTACTCGGAGGCCGTCACGCTTGGCGCGAAGGTCGGCGTGTCGCCGCAGGTGGTGCGCAACGTGATAGGGTCGAGCCGTCTCAACAACGGCTTCTTCGAGACGTTCATGAAATACACGGTCGACCGTGACCGGGACGTGCACAAGTTCTCCATCACCAACGCTTCGAAGGACGTCCGTTACGTCGCGAACATGGCGAGTGCGGCGGGCGTCGTGAACATCATGGGCGCATCCATCAAGCACTATTACACCCACGTGGAAGCCATCGGAAAAGGCGAGGACTACTTGCCGATGCTTGGCGATCACGTCGCGGCGCTGAACGGGATCGACATGGCGGAGGCGGTCAAGAAGGGCGCGAAGTAGCGTTTCCCCGCACGGGTCGGCTTTGGGAGGAGCTGCGATGCTGACTGAAGAGCAGAAGAACTTCTACGACGAAAACGGCTACCTGATGGTCGAGGACGTGGTGACGGCCGGGCAGTTGGCCGAACTGCGCCGCATCACCTACGATTTCATCGAGAAGTCGCGCAATGTGACCGAAAGCAACGGGGTCTACGACCTCGACGAAGGCCACAGCGCCGACGCCCCCCGGCTGACGCGCATCAAGCTTCCGCACAAGCAGCACCCGTATTTCTGGGATCTCCTGAAGAACTCGGCGATCACCGAGGTTCTGACCGAGCTTCTGGGGCCGGACACGATGATCCAGACGTCGAAGCTCAACACGAAGGCGCCCGGAGGCGGCGCGGCGGTGGAGTGGCATCAGGACTGGGCCTTCTACCCTCACACCAACGATTCGATGCTGGCCTTCGGCCTGATGCTCGAGGACGTGACGGAGGACAACGGCCCCTTGATGGTGATCCCGGGCACCCACAAGGGGCCGCTTCTGAGCCACATGGCGAACGGGGTCTTCGCCGGCGCGATCGATCCGGACGATCCGCTGTTCGAGAAGGAAAAGGCTGTCACGCTGACGGGCAGGGCTGGGTCGATGACGGTGCATCATGCACGCACGCTCCACGGATCGGCGCCGAACATGAGCGACCGGAACCGGCTGATCCTGTTCTACGAATGCCACGCGGCGGACGCCTGGCCGCTTCTCGGGGCGGGCTCCTACATCCATTCTCTCGGCCAGCGCCTTCTCTGGCAGGACCTGCAGGAACGGTTGATCACCGGAGAGCTTTGCCTGACCCCGCGCATGGAGGCCGTTCCGGTTTCGATCCCGCTGCCTCCGGCGCCTGATGCGAGTTCGATTTTCAAGACGCAGAAATCGAGTGGCGTGAAAAGCGCCTTCGCCTGACCGGGAGTCAGATCGCGCTCAGGAGGAATTGCGCCAGGTAGAGCGTGCCCATCCCCGCGACGATTGCTGCGATTATGCCGTGGCGCATGCCGGCGACGATGGCCGCCGCCGCCGCCACGAGCCGCGCGGGATCAAGTGCTCCCTCCGTCGCCTGCGGCCAGAGCACCAGGGGCGTCACGAGAGCCGGGAACACGGCGACCGCGACGTATTTCAGGTGCAGGAGCAGCCATGCCGGCAACTGCCTCCGCCCGAAGAAACCCAGGAAGGAAAAACGGATCAGGAAGGTTCCGGCGCCGAGCAGGATCGTCACGGTCCAGAAGGCAGACGGTTCGATCATGCCCGACGCGCCTTCCGACGCTGGAGGAAGAGGTCGGTCTGTGCCCCCGCGACCATCGCGAGGAACGCGGCCACTATCAGCCAAAGGCTCCAGGGCATCCACGAAAACGCGATCGCCGACAGGATGGAGACCAGCGCCGCGACGACGTGGGGCAGGCTGCGCAGAAGTGGCGCGGTCAGCGCGATGAAGCAGACCGGAACGGCGAAGTCGAGTGACAGCGAGGCCGGTATCGCTTGCCCCAGCACGGCGCCGAGAAGCGTGCATCCGTACCAGAGCGGGCAGATCAGCGCCATGCAGCCGAAGTAATAGGCGACCTTGGCCTCTCGCGGCATCTGCGGGCGTTCCTCGTAGGTCTTCACCGCGACCGCGAAAGCCTGGTCGACCATGAGGTAGGATATGAGCGCCCTGACGCCCAGCGAGGCGTGCCCCACATGCGGCACCAGCGCCGCCGAATACATCGCCATCCGCAGGTTGACCGCCAGCGCCGCGAGGAGCGCTATGAAGACGGGCGCGTGTTCCTGCAGAAGCGCGACCGCGGTGAATTGCGACGCCCCGGCGATGACGAGGACGGACATGGACATGACCTGGACGAGGTCGAGGCCCGCATCCCGTGCAACGACGCCGAACAGAAGCGAATAGGGGACCACGATGAGGATGAAAGGCGCGCCATCCGCGAAGCCGCGCCAGAAGGCCCTCCGGGGAGTCATTGGAATTCCCGCGACTGAAGCAGCATCTTGACGAAGGCCAGCCCCGTCGCCGTAGCCTCGCACCGGGCCTTCTGAAGCTGCGTCGCGTCGGATGGCTCCTGCCGCAGCAGGACGAGTTCCTGCATCCTGTCGCACTGCATGAGGTTCTGGAGGAGGTCGTATCTGACCTCGATCTCGGCGACGGCCGATATCTCTGCCGGTGCGCTCTGGCGGACGGTTTCCATCCGCGCGGCGATGTAGCTGCCCCAGGCTTCCTTCGCGTCGAGGAAGCATGCCGTCGCCGCAAGCGCCGCGTCGGCGGGGTATTCGAGGCAGGCGGCCTGCGCTTCGTTCACGCAATCCGCCACCGGTGCGCCGGCCTCTACCTGCGCCGTGACGCAGGCTTCGACCGTCTCGGAACTTGCCATGCCATCGGCGGTGGCGAGGGAGGGCAGGGCGCCCAGTAATGCCGCGGTGACTGCCAGTCGCATGCCGTTCCCCGTCCGTGTCGCAGGCGCGTGCGCCCAACAATATCCTTGCATTTGGTATACCAAACGGGGAACCTCTCACAAGCTGTGAGACGACCGTCGTGAGGCTGGTCGGTCTGGGAATTCGGGGAGGGCCTGAAGATGGGCAATACGCGCGCAGGAAAGAAATTCCGGTCTCAGGAATGGTTCGACAATCCGAACAACCCCGGAATGACGGCGCTCTATCTGGAACGCTACCAGAACCAGGAATACACGCGCGGCGAGTTGCAGGGAGAACGGCCCATCATCGGCATCGCGCAGACCGGCAGCGACCTCGCCCCCTGCAACAAGATCCACGTGTTTCTCGCAGACCGCGTCAAGGCGGGCATCCGGGACGCGGGAGGAATTCCGATGGAATTCCCGGTGCATCCGATCCAGGAGACCGGCAAACGCCCGACGGCCGCTCTGGACCGGAACCTTGCGTATCTGAGCCTCGTCGAGGTCCTGCATGGCTATCCGATCGACGGTGTCGTCCTCACGACTGGCTGCGACAAGACAACGCCCGCGCTGCTGATGGGCGCGGCGACGGTCGACATCCCGGCGATCGCGCTCAACGGCGGGCCGATGCTCGATGGCTGGTGGAAAGGCAAGCGCGCCGGCTCCGGCACGATCATCTGGGAAAGCCGTCGGCTGCTTGCCGAGGGCAAGATCGATTACGACGAGTTCATCAGCCGCGCCTGCGCAAGCGCGCCGAGCCTGGGCCACTGCAACACGATGGGAACTGCGAGCACGATGAACGCCATGGCCGAGGCGCTCGGCATGACGCTGCCCGGCGCCTCTGCCATCCCGGCACCGTTCCGCGAGAGGATGGCCATGGCCTACGAGACCGGGCGCCGGATCGTGGAGATGGTGCTCGAGGATCTGAAACCCTCCGACATCCTGACGCGGGAAGCGTTCGAGAACGCGATCGTCGTCAACACCGCGATCGGCGGGTCCACCAACGCGCCGCCCCATCTTCAGGCGATCGCGCGCCACGCCGGCGTCAAGCTCGACGTGACCGACTGGGAGAAGGTAGGCTTCGATGCGCCCCTGCTCGTCAACATGCAGCCGGCGGGGGAATACCTTGGCGAAAGCTTTTTCCGTGCCGGAGGCGTGCCTGCCGTAATGGGAGAACTCCGCAAGGCCGGGCGGCTTCACGAGAGCGTCATGACGGCGTCGGGCAGGCCGTGGTCCGAGGTCCTCGAAGGCTGGGAAAGCCGTGACACCGAGGTCATCAAGACCTATGACGCGCCGCTCAGGAAAAAGGCCGGTTTTCTTGTCCTGTCGGGCAACCTCTTCGACAGCGCGCTTATGAAGACCTCGGTCATTTCCGAGGATTTCCGCAACCGCTTCCTGTCTGAGCCGGGGCGCGAGGGCATCCACGAGGGCCGCGCCGTGGTCTTCGAGGGGCCTGAGGACTACCACGAAAGGATCAACGACCCCGAGCTCGGCATCGACGAGCGGACGATCCTCTTCATCCGTGGCGTCGGCTGCGTGGGCTATCCGGGCTCTGCCGAGGTGGTGAACATGCAGCCGCCGGACGCGGTCATCAGGAAGGGCATCAATCACCTTCCGACGGTTGGTGACGGGCGGCAGTCCGGGACGTCGGAAAGCCCTTCGATCCTCAACGCCTCGCCTGAATCGGTTGTGGGTGGGGGCCTCGCCTATCTCAAGACCGGTGACATGGTCCGCCTGGACCTGAACGCGCGGACGCTGAACGCCCTCGTGGACGAGGCGGAATGGCAGGCGCGCAAGGATGCCTGGCAGGCGCCGGAAATACGGAGCCAGACGCCCTGGCAGGAAATCTACCGCCGACTCGTCGGGCAACTCGCCGATGGCGGGTGCCTCGAGCTGGCGACGGCCTATCAGCGCGTCGCCCGCGACCTGCCGCGCGACAATCACTGAAAAGGACGGGGAGGGTCCGGGCGATGAGCGGCATCATGATCACCGGCGCGGGCAGCGGCATCGGCCGTGTCACCGCGCGCACATTTCTGGATGCCGGCTGGCAGGTCGCCCTTGTCGGCCGCCGGGAGGAAGCGTTGGCGGAGACCGCCGGGGGGCACGCCAATGCGCTCGTCCTGCCCTTCGACGTGACCGATCCCGAAGCCGTGGAGGCGGGCTTCGGGCGTCTGAAGGAGGAGTGGGGGCGTCTCGACGCGCTCTTCAACAATGCCGGGGCCAGCTTGCCGTCGGCTATGATCGACGAGATCGCCGTCGAGGACTGGCGCGCGCTGTCGGATGTGAACATCACCGGTATGTTCCTTTGCGCCCGCGCGGCCTTCGGCCTGATGCGTCGGCAGGACCCGCAGGGCGGACGCATCATCAACAACGGATCGGTCTCGGCCCATGTGCCGCGATACGGCTCGGTCCCATACACGATGTCGAAACATGCCGTCACCGGGCTGACGCGGACGCTGTCGCTGGACGGACGGCGGTTCAACATCGCCTGCGGTCAGATCGACATCGGCAACGCCCTGACCGAGATGGCCGCCAAGATGACAAAGGGCGTTCCGCAGGCCGACGGCTCGATGCAGATCGAGCCCGTGATGGACGCGACGCATGTCGCCAGTTCCGTCCTGCACATGGCGAACCTGCCGCTGGACGCCAACGTGCAGTTCATGACGGTCATGGCAACCGCGATGCCTTATATCGGTCGGGGCTAGGCGCTTTCTCGCGTCGGGACTTTCGCGCGCCGCCCGACCTTCTGCCGTTCCCGGTGCCAGATGTAGATGCCGGCACCGATGATGATCAGCCCGCCGGTCACCGTCCAGATCGTGGGCAGGGCGTTGAAGACGAGGTAGCCCGCGGCGGACGCGAACAAGAGTTGCACGTAGACGACCGGGGCGAGGATCGAGGCATCCGCGAGCCTGTGCGCGTAGGTCGCCACCGTGTGGCCCATCGCCCCGAAAACGCCGATTATGACGAGAACGCCAAGGTCCAGCGCCGAGGTCGGCCAGACCCATCCGGGCAACGCGAAAGGCGCGATGCAGACCATGGCGAGCCCGCTGCTCCAGAGCTGGCTCGTTGCGTTGGTTTCGACCCCGGCGAGCATCCGTGTCATGACGAAATAGAGCGCGGCGCTCGTGAGGGCCGCGATGGAGAGGAACATGGCTGGGTGGAACTCCGCCCCCCAGGGTTGCATCACGACGAGGACGCCGAGGAAGCCGGTGCAGACGGCGGCGATGCGGCGGATGCCGACCTGTTCGCCAAGGATCGGAATCGACATGAGCGTCACGACGATCGGTCCCGCGAACATGATCGTCGTCGTGATGGTAATCGGCAGGTATCTGAGGGCGGTGAAGTTCAGAACAGTGCTTCCCAGAAGGAACGTGGCCCTCAGAAGCTGCCACTTGGGGCTGTTCGACCGGAACGCGGCGAGACCCTCGCGGGGAAGGAAGACGATCAGTGAAACGATGAAGTGGCCGGCGTAGCGTGCGAAGACCACTTGCAGCGCCGGAAGCCCGGCGAGGATCAGCCATTTCGCGGAAGTGTCGATGCAGGTGAAGAACAGCACGGCCAGCGCCATCGCCCCGACGCCGAGCGCCGTCTTCTCCTCCCGCGGGCTGACCGTGGACATGGGGGCCTCAATCCGCCAGGTGTTCGGCCAGATAGTCCACCAGCTGAGGTACCATCTTTTCTCCGAAGCCGTTCATCTTCGCCTCGACCAGCGTATCGTTCGCGGCCGATGACATGCGAGAGCGCACGCCCAGTTCCTCTGCCATCGAACGGTAGTAACCGACGTCCTTGACGGCGTTGTCCACGGTGAACGCGAGGTCGATCTTGCCCTCGGCGGAGTAGTTGCGGACGAAGTCCATCATCCCGGACCTCAGGGGACCGGCGGACATGGCATCGTAGAGCTTGTCGCGCGGAACGCCGGCCGCGTCTGCCATTGCGAAAGCCTCCGACATGGCGCAGGCGACGGTCATGCCGAAGAAATTGTTGATGAGCTTGATCGTGTGGCCCGTGCCCAGGGGGCCAAGGTGAAAGACGTTTTCCCCAAGATCGTCGAGCACCGGCCTGATCTCGGAATAGGCAGCGGCGTCACCCGCGCACATGATGTTCAGAAGACCGTCCCGCGCGTGCGCCGGAGTGCGGCCCAGCGGAGCGTCCATGTAGACCGCACCACGTTCCATCATGTCGGCGCCGATCTTCTTCGTGGATCCGGGCAACGACGTTCCGAAGTCGATCACGATCTGCCCCGGCCGCACGCCCGCCAGAACCCCGTCGTCGCCGTAGACGCGGGTTTCCACCTGCTCCGAAGTGCCCATGCAGAACATCACGATGTCGCTGCCTTCGGCCAGCTGCTTCGCACTGGCCGCCTCGTTCGCGCCGCGCTTCACCGCCGCCTCGATCCCGGCGCGGTTGCGGTGTCCGAGCACCGCTACGGGATAGCCCTTGGCCTGAAGCCGCTCGACCATGGCTGACCCCATGAGACCGAGGCCAATGAATCCGATCCTTGGTTTCGCCATGCGTTCGTCTCCTTCCTGCGATCGCCCGTATCAGCGTCGACAAACCATTTTGTGCCAGCGCGTTGAGCGCCGAACCTCATGCTCCGTCCGAAGTGAGGCGTTGCCGCGCCTCGGAAATTTCTGCGTTGCCGGAACGCTTGCCAAGGTCCTCCCGTCAGGCGCAGGCCGGGCTGTCGTGACGCCAGCGGTGGATCGGGATATGTGCCTGGCCGCTCAGCCGCGCACGCGCCTCGACCCAGAGATCGCGCCAGTCGCGCCAGTCGGTCAGGACGGAACCGGGATCCTTTTCGGAACGGGCGACGAAGGATGGAAAGTGAGCGCGGCCAGTCGGTTGACCGGTGACGTTGTAGCGAATGTCGAAGGACCAGCGGAACCGGTCGGAGACGTTGGTGAGCGAGGCATGCGGCGTCAGGGGATGGAATATTACCGCGCCGCCCGCGCGGACCGGCAGGGGGCGGGCTTTGGAATAGTCCAGGAAGCCATCGGCTATCGCCGTCTGCTTCTTCGGGCAGTGCGGATACATCTGGGGCTTGCCGGGGATGACCTGCAGGCAGCCATTCTCGACCGTGGCGTCGGTGATCGCGAGCCAGATCGTGACCATGTTCGTCCGGTCGCCTTCCTCGTGCGCCACGGCGCGGTCCTGATGCCAGTCGGTGGAACTGATGTGCGCGCGGATCTCGTCGCTGCGCAGAGCGTCCGACGGCGGCTTCAACCGGACGTGCTGGATCGGGTTGGACGTGATCTCCGGCCCGATCAGGTCCTCGACCAGGTCGAGAAGAGTGCGATCCGTCACCATGTTGAAAACGGCGGGACCGAAGTGGAAAGGCGTGTCGGGCTGGATCGCGTCGCCGGGAAGGGAGATGTCCATCGGCTGGAACCAGTCACAACCGGCCCGGTAGCTGGTGAGAAGCTTGGCCCAGAAGTCCATCCCCTCGGGCGAGGGGACGAGCCCTTCGGCGTGCCATCCTTCGTAAAGCCGGTCGAGCAGATCCTCGTATTCGGCACGGATGCGTCCGAGGAGGTCTGGCGACAACACGTCCTCGACCACCAGCACGCCCTCGCGCTCGAACTGTTCGATCTGGGCCTCAGACAACATGGCGGGCACCTCGTGGATCATGGTTTGGGCGGCCCGGTCGTTCGGGCCGAAATGCAGCGCAGCCGTGTTTCACCCGCTCACTAGCTCCCGAGGAAGAGGGTGACGATCCCTGGCCAGATCAGCAGAACGGACAGCGCCAGGATCTGGATGCCGATGAACGGCAGGAACCCTCGGAAGATGTCCGTCAGCGAGATGTGCGGCGGTGCGACCGATTTCAGGTAGAAGGCGGCCGGACCGAAGGGCGGCGACAGGAAGCTCACCTGCATGTTCATGCAGAAGACGACGCCGAACCAGATCGCGACGTGCCGCGGTTCCAGCTGGCCGAAGACGCCGATTTCCTCCACCGGAAGGCGCAGCACGATCGGCAGGAAGACGGGCATGATGAGAAGGACGATGCCGACCCAGTCCATGAACATCCCCATGATCAGGAAGATCACCATCATGACAAGGATGATGCCCATCGTCGGGAGGTCAGTGCCCACGATCAGTTCCGCGACATAGGTCGGGCCGCCCGCCAGCGTGTAGGCCGCCGCGAGCGCCGCCGCGCCGATGGTCACCCAGATGATGGTTCCGGTCGACTTCAGGGTGCGCATCACCGCGTCCCAGACGATCTCGAATGTCATCTCGCGGCGGACGAGGCCGATGACGAAGACAGCGATGACGCCCATGCCCGCAGCCTCGGTGATGCCGGTGATGCCGCCGTAGATCGAGCCAAGGACGACTCCAATGACGATCAGCGGCGCCACGAGACCCTTGCCCATCTTCCACCCGAGAAGCGTGCGTTCCTTTCCGATGACCACGAAGATCAGCACCAGCGCCAGCACGCCCGCGCCGAGGATCCAGGGAAGATCGCTCACCATGCCGAGCGGGATGGGCTCCACGCCCTCGGTCACGACGTTCGCGCCGGTCAGCGTGAAGAAGACGTTGCGCAGCGCCAGAACGATGCTCGCCCCCACGATGAGACAACTCAGGAAGCCGATGAACAGAAGAAACTTCTCGCGCCCCGGCGGGTCATTCGGGTCAGGGGGCGGCAGCGGCGCCTGGTCGGGATTCAGGTGCGACCGAAGGACGATGTAGATGATGAAGAACGAAGCCAGCATGAAGCCCGGCAGGAAGGAGGCGGTGAAGAGCGCCTTGATCGAGGTCTCCGTCACAAGCCCGTAGAAGATCAGGACGATGGACGGCGGGATCATGGTGCCGAGGCTTCCGCTCGCGCAGATCGTGCCGATCGCGAGGTTCTGGTTGTACCCGAGCCTGAGCATCTGCGGCAGCGCGATGAGGCCGAGAAGCACGACCTCGCCGCCGATGATCCCGGACATCGCGGCCATGATCACGGCCATGATCGAGGTGACGATCGCGATGCCGCCCCGGGTGCGCGACAGCCAGACGTTGAGCGAGGAATACATGTCCCGCGCGATGCCGGACCGTTCCAGAAGCGCGGCCATGAAGATGAAGAGCGGCACAGATATGAGGACGTAGTTCGTCATCTGCCGGTAGATCGCCTGACCCAGAACCGAGAACGGGCCGCGCCCGAAGTCGCGGAAAAGAAGCTCCGGGCCGAACTTCATCACGAGCGTCGCGACGGCGAGGAACGCCGAGGCGAAACCCAGCGGCATGCCGATCGCAAGGAGGACGAACATGCCGAGTAGCAGGATGAGGCTCAGCGTGCCGATGTCAGGCACCTGCATCCAGCCGAAGGCGCTCAGAAATTCCATTTCATTCCTCCAGCGTGCGACGGATGTTCTCGATCTCGGTCTCGTCGATGTCATCCATCGGCGTGTGCGACTCTGGCGGCTTGTTCCAGTCGGCGATCAGGTTCGAGAGAGATTGGATCGCGACAAGGGCAATGATGATCAGGATGGCGGGCTTGATCGTTGCAGGTATCGGGGGATCCCAGGCGGTCCCGAACGTCTCGCCACGGAAGAACTTGTCCCGCGCCTCGTTGTAGCCGCCCCAGACGAGGGCGAGCGTGAAGGCCCAGATCAGCGCTACTGAAACGCAGTCGCAGAGCTTCTGCGCCCACCGGGGCATGAGGTCATAGATGATGTAGATGCGGATATGGCTGCGCTGCTGCTTGGCGTAGAGCCCGGCGAGCAGGAACACGAAGCCCGCGATCCAAAGGGACAGTTCGTTGGCCCAGAGTGTCGGCTTTTCGAAGACGTAACGCGAGACGACTTCGTAGAACATCACGATGACCACGAATACAATGCCGATCATCGCCAGCCGCGAGCAGATGAGCGAGATGACGTCGACGAATCCGGTTGGCCGCGGCTCGATCGCTCCGATCGTGTCGGAAAGGTACATCGAGGCCAGGAGAAGGGCCGCTCCGAGCGACAGAAGCGTCGCCTGCACCAGCGGGCGTCCGGCCGGACGCAGCATCTCGTACATTGCGACCTCGCTGCCGAAAACCGCGTGGCCGACTATCAGCCAGGCGATCAGGCCAACCGCCAGGATGGCGAAGCCGATCATCAGCAGGCGAACCGGACCTCTCAGCGGACCTAGCCAGACACTCTCGCCGTTCATGCCATTCCTCCCGGGGCGTTCCTGCGATGCATATGGAAACGGCGAGCCCTTCCGGGCCCGCCGCCGCTTTTTTCAGGCGAGCATCAGACCGCCCGCATCAATCGGCCAGAAGGCCGAGTTGCGCGAGGTATGCCTTGTGGCTGTCCACGAGGGCACGCGCTTCCGGGGTCTTCTCGGCCCAGCGTTCCCAGGCTTTCTGGGCGCCGGCACGGAAAGCCGCGCGATCCTCGGGCGACCAGTCCCAAAGCGTGACGCCCTCGGCCTTCAGCTTGGCCGCCGCCTCGGCGTTGGCCTTTTCGAAGGTCAGGGCCGTCTGGAGCGCGAGCTTCTGCATGGCCGTGTCGATGATCCGGCGCTGGCTGTCCGAGAGCCCGTCCCAAACCGCCTTGTTGCAGGCGAGGTGGTCGGATGGCATCGAGTGGAAGCCGGGGAAGGTCGCGTGCTTGACGATGTCGTAAAGACCGAGGCCGACGTTGTTGGCGAGGCCCGAAGCGTCGGCGCCGTCGATGATGCCGGTCTCGAGAGCGGTGAAGATCTCGGTGAAGTCCATCACGATGGGCGATGCGCCGAGTTCTTCAAAGATCTCGGTCTCCAGACCCGGGGGGGAGCGGAACTTCCAGCCCTTCAGATCGTCGGGGCCGGCGAGCGGCTTCGAGGAGGAAAGGGATTCCTGGCCGTAGATCCACCAACCGATGAGCTGCATGCCCTGCGCGTTGTAAAGCTGTTGCGCCGCGTCGTAACCGCCGCCGTGGTAGAGCCATGAGAGCTGCTGGTAGGGCGTGTCGTAGCCGCCCATGATGTCGCCCACGAACTGGAAGGCGGGGTTCTTGCCGGTCTGGTAGGCGCCACCCGTCATGTCGCAGTCGACGATGCCGTTCACGGCGGCGTCGAAGGTTTCGACGGTCGCGACGACGGACGACGAATAGAACATCTCGATCTGGATATCGCCGTTCGACATGGTCTGGATGTCATCGACGAACTGAGCGGCAAGCTTCCCGGAAACCGTTTCCGGCGCGTAATGCGTCTGGATTCGTAGGGTCGTTTGCGCCGTCGCGGGGGCGGCTACAAGCGCGGCGACAGCTGCCGTGCGCAAAAAGGTATTGATTTTCATATGGCTCCTCCCATTTCGCGGCTTTTGCCGCTTTCGTTTCAAGTCTTGTTTTATTCCTCCTCGAACGGAACGGTGCGCCATCCCGCAAAGGAAACGCTAACGAAGTCGTTATCGACAATCAATCATTTTTGGTATACCAAATAGCAATGTTCCCGGCGCCGCCATGAGCCCGGCAAAAGGGGTGTTGTGCCGATCCGAGCGGGGAGAGCCCGGTGATGGTGGAGCCGTCTCTGCCCGACCATATCGCGAACCAGCTGCGCCGTGACATACTGCGCGGCAAGCTGCCTCCGGGATCGACCATCAAGGAACGGGACAATGCCGCGGACATGGGCGTCAGTCGGACGCCGATGCGCGAGGCGATCCGCATTCTGGCGAAGGAGGGGCTGGTGCTCCTGCGCCCCTCGCGAAGTCCGATCGTGGCGAACCCGTCGCTCAAGGAGATATCCGACGCGATCGACGTGCTGCGGGCGCTGGAAGTGCTTTCCGGAGAGCTTGCCTGCGACAACGCGACCGAACGTGAGATCGCGGATATCCGGGCGATTCATGAACGGATGACGGACCTTTACGGCCATGTCGACAAGCTCGAGCTTTTCGAGATCGACATGGGTTTTCACCTCGCGATCGCGAAGGCTTCGCACAACGAGGCGCTGGCGGAGACGCATAACGCCTTCCTGGCCCGCCTGTGGCGCGCCCGGTATCTTTCCGCGAGCCAGCCCGCAAGTCGCGAGCGTGTCCTGCGCCAGCATGGCGGCATCGTCGAAGGGCTGGAGCGGCGGGACCCGAAGCTGGTCCGAAAGGAGATCCAGGCCCACCTCGAGCATCTCGCGTTGAAGATCCGGCACCAGTTCGAAGACCGCGACGACGGCGGGAATGGCGTCGTCGAACAGGGCCGTTCAGCGGGGCGCAGGAAGGAAGACAGGGCGCCGCGCTGAGCATTTGGCCACGGGCGCGCGGGCGTCGCGTGGGGGCCAGGATGCCAGAAGCAGTGGATTTTGCCTGAGGATGAGCATCGGGTCACCTGCACTCGGGTGGTGCCCGAAATCTGTGCAACTTGCTGCATGGCGGGCGAATTTGCGTTTTTGCTGTTGCGGAATCCTCGTTCACCGAGAAGCATGAGTCATGAGCGACTCTTTCGACGAAATGTGGACTGCCCAGGGTGGCCTCAGGGACCCCTACGAATATGTCGGGAAATGGTTCGACGATCAGGACCCATCCCGGTTGCGCGCGAAGCAGCGGGAGGCGGAGGAACTGTTCCGGCTCACCGGCATCACCTTCAACGTCTACGGCCGCGCCGAAGCGGAAGAGAGGCTGATCCCCTTCGACATCGTCCCACGCGTGATCTCGGCACGCGAGTGGCAGAAGCTCAGCCGCGGGATCGAGCAGCGCGTGAGGGCGATCAACGCCTTCCTGCAGGACATCTATCACCGGCAGGAAATCGTCCGCGCGGGGCGCATTCCGGTGGAGATGATTTCGAAGAACGACGCCTTCGTGCCGAACATGATCGGCGTCACGCCGCCCGGAGGCGTCTACACCCATATTGTCGGCATCGACCTTGTCCGCACCAGCGAGAACGAGTTCTTCGTGCTCGAGGACAATGCCCGCACCCCCTCTGGCGTCAGCTACATGCTCGAGAACCGGGAAACGATGCTGAAGATGTTCCCGGAACTTTTCGCGGCGACGCGCGTGCGGCCGGTTTCGGATTATCCGCGTGCGCTGCACCGGTCGCTCGCGGCCTGCGCGCCGAGGGCGGCGACTGGCACGCCCACGGTCGCGGTGCTGACGCCGGGGATCTACAACTCGGCCTATTTCGAACACGCCTTCCTCGCCGACCAGATGGGGGTGGAACTCGTCGAGGGACACGACCTGCGCGTCGTCGACGGCCGCGTGGCGATGCGCACGACACGGGGGTACGAGCCGATCGACGTGCTCTATCGCCGTGTGGACGACGATTTCCTGGATCCGCTGAACTTCAGGCCCGACAGCGCGCTCGGCGTGCCGGGGATCATGGACGTCTACAGGGCAGGGGGCATCACCATCGCGAATGCGCCGGGCACGGGCATCGCCGATGACAAGGCGATCTACAGCTACATGCCCGACATCGTCGAATTCTACACCGGCGAAAAGGCGATACTTCAGAACGTGCCGACCTGGCGCTGCAACGAGGCCGATGCGCTGGCCTACGTGCTGGACAACCTCTCCGAACTGGTGGTGAAGGAGGTTCACGGATCGGGTGGGTACGGGATGCTCATCGGCCCTGCGGCCTCGAAGAAGGAACTCGCCGCGTTCCGCAAGAAGCTGGAGGCGCGCCCCGGCAACTACATCGCGCAGCCGACGCTCGCGCTGTCGACCGTTCCGATCTTCACGCGCTCGGGCCTCGCCCCGCGTCACGTGGACCTGCGGCCCTTCGTGCTCGTTTCCCCGGAAGGGATCAACATCACGCCTGGCGGGCTCACGCGGGTTGCGCTGAAGAAGGGGTCGCTGGTCGTCAACTCCTCGCAGGGGGGCGGCACCAAGGACACCTGGGTATTGGAGGAATAGGCCATGCTGGGAAAGACGGCGGGCGGTCTGTTCTGGATGTACCGCTACCTCGAGCGCGCGGAGAATGCCTCCCGGCTCATAGAAACCGGCCAACGCATCGCGCTGACTCGGGCCGGCAACTCGGACGACGAATGGGCCTCGGTTCTTCGGACGGCGGGCGTACACGACGGTTACGTGCAGAAGCACGACAAGATCGCGAAGGAAACCGCGATCGACTGGATGCTGCGCGACGCCGACAATCCCTCTTCGGTCCTCGCCTCGGTCGAGAAGGCGCGCAGCAACGCGCGGCTTGTGCGCACCGCGCTGACGCATGACGTCTGGGAAGCCGTGAACGGCTGGTACATGGACATGAAGGAAGCGCTGGCGAGGAAGGTCGGTGAAAGGGACCTTCCGAAGGTGCTCGGCCTCATACGGCAGAATCACGGCCTTGTCCGGGGCGCGACGCAGGGAACGATGCTGCGCAACGACATCTACGATTTCACGCGCATCGGCACCTTCATCGAGCGCGCCGACAACACGGGCCGCATCCTCGACGTCAAGTACTACGTGCTTCTGCCGACCGCGTTTTCAGTCGGATCGAACCTCGACAACGTCCAGTGGGAAACGATCCTGCGATCGGTCAGCGGGGGCGGCGGATTCCGGATGGTCTACGGCCAGGACTCGGGCCCGCGCGAGATCGCGCAGTTCCTGATCCTCGACAGGCGCATGCCGCGGAGCCTCAATTTCTGCTGCTCGAAGGTTCGGGACAATCTAAACTTCCTGTCGTCCGACTACGCTCGCCGCCTTCCGTCCCTCGACCTTGCCGAGACGATCTCGGGCCGATTCCAGACCCACGATATCGATGCGATCTTCGACTACGGCCTGCATGAATACATCCAGGATATCCTCTCGGCGCTCCGAGACCTCGGCCGACAGATCGAAATCGACTATCGCTTCTATGAATAGAGCCATGCGACTGAAGATCACCCACACGACGCGATACGACTTCGACGCCCCGGTGGCCTACGGCCTGCAGCAGCTGCGCAAGACGCCGAAGTCGTCACGCGCGCAGAGCGTCCTGTCCTGGACGACGAGCATCGAAGGCGGGCGGAAGGAGCTGCAGTTCGAGGATCAGCACCGCAATGTCGTCGAACTCGTCAGCCTCGACCCCGGCGCGCGGTCGATCACCGTCCGATGCGAGGGCGAGGTGGAACTTGCCGAAACCCACGGCGTCGTCGGTGCGCATCAGGGCTTCGCGCCGTTGTGGTTGTTCCAACGTTCGACGGACCTCACGAAGGCCGGTCCCGCTTGCCGCGATCTGGTCCGAAAGGTCGAAGGCGAGGGCGAGATCAACCGTCTGCACAACCTCTCGACCCTCATCGGGCAGGCGGTGAGCTACGAGGTCGGCAAGTCCGAGACCCACTGGGATGCCGAGCAGGTCATCACCGCCGGTCATGGCGTCTGCCAGGATCACGCTCATGTCTTCATCGCCTGCGCGCGGCTGATGGGGCACCCCGCGCGCTATGTTTCGGGCTACCTGATGATGGACGACCGGACCGAACAGGAGGCCACGCACGCCTGGGCCGAGGCGCATGTGGACGGGCTGGGCTGGGTCGGCTTCGATGTCTCCAACGGCATATCGCCGGACACGCGATATGTGCGGGTCGCGACTGGGCTGGACTATTCCGAGGCGGCGCCTGTATCAGGGACGCGCTACGGAGGCGAGGGCGAGGCGCTGACCGTGGTTGTCGAGGTTGCGCAGCAGTAGAGCCTGAAATGACTTATTGCGTTGGATTGCGTCTGGATCGCGGTCTGGTCTTCATGTCGGACACGCGGACGAATGCCGGCGTCGACAACGTCTCGACCTTCCGGAAGATGCACATCTGGGAGGCCCCCGGAGACCGTGTGCTCACGTTGATGTCGGCGGGCAACCTCGCGACGACGCAGGCCGTGGTCAGCCTTCTGGACGAGCGCACCAAATCACCCGACGAACGTTCGCCATCGATCCTCAAGGCGCCGTCGATGTTCCAGGCCGCGCGTCTCGTGGCCGCCACCCTGAAGGACGTCATCTCCGAACATTCCGACAACGGCCAGCGGGCGGACAGCGCCTTCTACGCGACGCTGATCCTCGGCGGACAGATCGCCAACGGCCCGCCGCGGCTGTTCCTGATCTATCCCGAGGGCAACTTCATCGAGGCCGGCGACGACACGCCGTTCTTCCAGATCGGTGAGACGAAGTACGGGCGGCCGATCCTCGTGCGCGCCTATGACCGTGACATGAGCTTCGAGTCGGCGGTGAAACTGCTCCTCCTCAGCTTTGACAGCACGATCAAGGCGAACCTTTCGGTGAGCTTGCCGCTTGATCTGCACATCTACAAGGAAGGGACGCTGACCGCCGGGACGCGAAAGCGCATCGACGTGAACGATCCCTATTACCACGAGATTTCTAGCGGCTGGAGCGACGCCCTGAAGGACGCGTTCAACAGGCTGCCAGACATCAAGCTCTGATCCCGTGGCCGGCCGCGCCGGGCGAGTTCCGGGACGCCCCGCGTTCGGGAAACTCCACCGCCTCGTGAATCGCTTGGCCCGCCGGATCTGGACCATGACGAAGGGCCGCGCGCCGAGCGTTCTGTAATCCTCTTCGGGCATGGTGGGATCGACTTGGATATGGGACGCGACGTCCGTCTGGTTCACGACCAGAAGTTCGGCGCAGGCAAGACCTGGTCAGCGGTTGCGGGGAAAGTCCTGACCCGCGACGGTGACGGTCACCTGTATCGTCAGTTCCGTCGGTTCCTGAGTGAACGTCGTGGGCAGGTTGGCGCCCCCGCTTTCGATAAGGGCGAGGTCACGCCCGGTCGTTCCCGAACGGACCGGATTCCCGAAGCGCCCGCCGGATCCAGCCCTGAAGTTCACGCTCCGCTATTTCGAGGCTCTCGGCGTTGACCGTGCGCGAGATCAGCGCGAGCGCGATGGCCCGCGCGCGCTTGTTCATCTGGAAATCCCCATCCTCGTCAGAGGCGGGAACGCCGAGCTTGTCGTAAAGCGACAGGAGCCGGTTCTGCACGGTGCGCAGCGACATGCCCTGACGGCGGGCGATGGCCTTGTCGGGAAGGCCAAGGGACATGTCCATCAACACGGCATACTCGCTGTCGGTCAGCGCCTCGGCCGGGCGCGCCTGACGCTGCTGGACCTGGTGAACCTCTCGGTCGACGACGATCTGCCCCTCGATCAGCACGGACCGAAGCGCGAGGTGCAGCCTCTCGTTCGACGCCGTCTTCAGAACGTAGCCGTAGGCGGACTCTTTCGGCACGATGCGGGAAATGCCGCGAAGGTATGCTTCGTCCGAATAGTTCGACCAGAACAGGATCCGGGTTTCCGGGCGTTCCGCCCAGATCGTGCGCGCCGCGTCGATCCCGTTCCGGGTCTTCATCTGGAGGTCCATCACGATCGCGCCGATCCCGTCTCGGCGCGCGGCGATTTCACCCTCGAGCCCGTTCGAGGCGAGAATGACTTCGTTCGCTTCGGGCAGCGCCTTTGCCACGGCTTCACGCAGATACCCGGCGTGGAAATGGTCGTCTTCGACGAGAAGAACTTTCATCCGGTCATCCTGTCGCCTGAGCGTTTGCGGGAGGGGGGCGCGGCCGAAGGGACTGCCTCCGAGGGGCGGATCTCGATCCGTGTGCCATCCTTTTCGACGATCCTGAAATCGGCCGCGATGAGGCGGGCGCGGGTGCGCATGTGCGTCAGCCCGCCCGTTGTCTTGCGCCCCGAACCCGAACTGTCGCGCGGCGAGATCCCCGTGCCATTGTCGCTGATCGAGACCAGCAACCCTTCGTCATTCTCGATCCGGACGACGATCCGATCGGCCCCCGAATGGTTGGCGGCGTTGTTGATCGCCTCCTGCACGATCCGGAACAGCGCGATCCGCGTCGTCGCGTCGAGCCGGTCCGGGGCGTTCTCGGTCTCGTCTATGACGGCGATGGAAACGTTTCCCTCGTCGCCAACTGCCCGCTCCAGGTGGATGCGCACGGCATGGACGAACCCGAACATCTCGAGGAGCGTCGGTACCGCCGTGTCGATGATCCGGCGCAGGTCCTGGATGCAGTCCTGCAGGCGCGACAGAATCATTTCCCGGTCCATATCCTCGTCCGAGCGCGAAATGTCGCGCATCAGTCGCGTAAGATCGGCGAGCGTCTGGTCGTGCAGGTCCATGCCTATGCGCTGCCGCTCCTGCTCGAGCGCTTGGGTCAGCTGGAGCGCGCCGAGGCGCAGACCTTCCTCCCGGGCCTGCGCCTCGGCCCGGACGATCGCCGCGCCGCGTGCCTTTTCGGCGGCGCGGAGGGCGTAGAAGTAAGGGGCGAGGACGTCCGCTACGTGCCGGACCCGCTCGACCGTGGTGTCGTCGTAAAGGTCGGCCGTCCGTGACGAGCAGTTCAGCGAGCCGATCGTCCGGCCCAGGACCTTCATCGCCACGTTCACCCGGCTTCTGAGCTTGTGCTTCAGGATCGGCTGGGAAAGCGCCCCCGGGAAGGTGTAGCGCGGATCTTCCATCGCATTACCGGTCAGCATAAAATCCGACTTGCCCAGAAGGACGTCGCGCACCGGGGACATCGCGACGAGCGACCTTGACCGGCTCCAGCGGGTTCTCAGACCGACCTCGTAGCTTGTGTTCCAGATCTCGTCGTCGTCCATCAGGCAGACGTCGAGGTGGTCGAGCGGCAGGATGTTCTCGATCTCGGCCTTGACCGAACGCAGGGCCGCGCGGATCTCCACCTGCCCCGCGAGGTGGCTGGAAATCCTCAGATAGTAATCCCACTCGTTGCCTGTGGGCGGCTCCGTGGTCATCTGGACGGCCCCGTTGTGTCCTTATGAACGTGGGACAGAAACGGGCCGACGACAAGATTTCGGTTCCTTTCAGACCGCACCGCAGTTGCGGGTTCCCGCAAGTGGACTGCGGCACATGGGCTTTTGCGCGCTATGCAGCTTCGCCACGATGCGGCTATCATCCAGACGGGTGACGCACGCAAAATGAGCGCGCAGGAGCGCTCTGGGAGGTAACATGAATACCACGTCAAAGCTTTTGGGAGCTGTCACGCTTCTGGCCCTCTTCGCGCCCGTTCAGGGCATGGCCGACACGTCCGGCAAGCGGATCGCTCTTTCCAACAACTACGCCGGGAACTCCTGGCGGCAGGCGATGCTGCAGAGCTGGGAAAAGGTGACCAGCGAGGCGGTGTCTGCTGGCACTGTCGCCGCGGCGGACGCCTTCACGACCGCAGAGAACCAGGCGACCGAGCAGGCCGCCCAGATCCAGAACATGATCCTGCAGGGCTATGACGCGATCGTCCTGAACGCGGCATCGCCGACGGCGCTCAACGGCGCTGTGAAGGAAGCCTGCGACGCCGGGATCGTCGTCGTGTCCTTCGACGGGATCGTGACCGAGCCCTGCGCCTATCGCATCGCCGTTGACTTCCGCGAAATGGGCCGCGTGCAGGTCGAATACCTCTCTGGTCGCCTGCCCGATGGCGGCAACCTCCTCGAGATTCGCGGCCTGGCCGGGGTTTTCGTGGATGACGAGATCTCTGCCGGCATTCACGCCGGTGTCGAGCAATTCCCGCAGTTCGAGATCGTCGGTTCCGTGCATGGCGACTGGGCTCAGGACGTGGCCCAGAAAGCCGTCGCCGGTATCCTGCCGAGCCTTCCGGAGATCGTGGGCGTCGTGACCCAGGGCGGCGACGGCTACGGCGCGGCGCAGGCGATCGCGGCAGCCGGGCGCGACATGCCGATCATCGTGATGGGCAACCGCCAGGACGAACTGAAGTGGTGGGCCGAACAGCGTGACGCGAACGGCTACGAAACCATGTCGGTTTCGATCGCCCCCGGCGTCAGCACGCTCGCCTTCTGGGTCGCCCAGCAGGTGCTCGACGGTGCGACCGTCCCGCAGGACCTGACGGTTCCGTTCCTGACGATCACGCAGGACACGCTGGACGCGTCGCTCGAAACCACGCCCGAGGGCGGTGTCGCGAATGTCGAATACACCCTCGAGGACGCGCAGAAGGTGATCGCGGACGCGATGTGACGCGCAGGCGTGATCGCCGCGAATCCGTGACCGGCCAGTTCGGGGGGAGAACGTGACTACGGCAGACAACATGACCGCCACTTCTCCCGACCGGCCGGTCGTCGCCCTCTCGGGCGTGCGGAAGTTCTTCGGAGCTGTCCGCGCGCTCGATGGCGTTACCATCTCCATCCGGCCCGGCGAATGCGTCGGGCTGGTTGGGCATAACGGCGCGGGCAAGTCGACGCTGGTCAACCTCGTGAACGGCGGGATGGCGCCGACCGAGGGAGACATCGAATACGACCTTCCCGCAGACGCCAGCGTTTCAGGCCAGGCGGCCGCCCGCGCAGCAGGGGTGCGCAGCGTCTTCCAGGAGCTTTCCCTCTGCCCGAACCTCACCGTGCTGGAGAACCTGCGGATACCGCAGCATGACCTCGGCGGAACCGGATGGCGCGCGGTGGCACGCGCGCGCATCGCCGAGGCGCTCGACGCGGTCTTTCCCGGCCACACGATTGATCCCGGCGGGACCGTGGGTGACCTGACGCTCGCGGAACGCCAGATGGTAGAAATCGCTATCGGCTTTTCCGAGGGCGACACGCCGGCGCGGCTGGTGATCCTCGACGAGCCGACTTCGTCCCTCGACGCGAGCATCGCGGCGCAGCTGCTGGATCATGTGAAGCGCTTCTGCAAGGCAGGCGGAGCAGTCATCTTCATCTCGCACCTCCTGGGGGAGGTGTTCACGGTCTCCTCGCGGATCGTCGTTATGAAGGACGGCAAGATCACCGAGGATCGGGCCGCCGGTGGGTTCACGCGCAGGCAACTCGTCGATGCGATGGGCCATGTCGCCACGGACGAGGAAGAGAAGAAGGACCGCCCGAAGGTCGTCCGGCGGACCGAACTGGGGGCGGAGATCCTTTCGTCCCCCGAGGGCATCCGGGCCCGCGAAGGCGAGATCGTCGGCCTTGCGGGGCTCGCGGGTCATGGCCAGGCGGAGGCTCTTGCGCGGCTATACATGGCGCGAAGCTCCGGCTGGTATGCCGCGCGGTCTCCGAAGGTCGTCTTCGTGGCGGGTGACAGGGTGCGCGATGGGCTGATGCCGCTCTGGTCGATTCGGGCCAACGCGAGCCTGGCCACGCTGCGCGCGCTTACGCGGCTGGGGCTGATCGACCGCGGCGGCGAAGAGCAGCTCGCCGCGGACTGGAAGGCCCGGATCGGCATCCGGACCGACGATGTCGCCAATCCGATCCTGTCGCTTTCGGGCGGCAACCAGCAGAAGGTTCTCTTCGCCCGCGCGCTCGCCTCCGACGCGCCTGTCGTCGTGATGGACGACCCGATGCGCGGGGTCGACATCGGCACGAAGCATGAGGTCTACGAGATGATCCGCGCGGAAGCCGCTAAGGGACGCACGTTCCTCTGGTATTCGACGGAGACAGAGGAAACCTGCCTCTGTGACAGGGTCTTCGTGTTCCGCAACAAGGCGATTTCGGCCGAGCTGACGGGCGACCAGATCACGGAACAGAACATTCTTGCCGCGTCCTTCGAGATGCAGGAGGAACACGCGTGATAGCCATCAATGCGCGCACTCTGCTGCCTGTCGTGTCCCTGGTGCTGTTGCTCGGCGCGGTGTTCTATCTCCAGCCGCGGGCGATGAGCTACTTCGGGATAAACCTTCTCTTCAATCTCGCGGTCCCGATCGCGCTCGCGACGATCGCGCAGATGATGATCATCATGGTCAACGACATCGACCTGTCCGTGGGCACCTTCGTGAGTTTCGCGGCCTGCGTCACGGCGAGTTTCGTTCATGACACTCCGGTGCTCGGCTACGCGATCCTTGCCGGGGCGGTAGTCGTCTATGCGGGGCTTGGTGCTCTGATCCAATTGCGCCAGTTGCCGGCAATCGTCGTGACGCTTGGCATGTCCTTCGTCTGGGGAGGGCTTGCGGTGCTGATCCTGCCGTCCCCCGGCGGCTCTTCGCCGGACTGGCTTCGCGGGCTCATGACGTCGAAGCCGCCCGTTCTTCCGATGGCGATCGTAGCGAGCCTGCTGATCGCGGTCGTCACGCATGTCGTCATCATGCGCTCCGCCTTCGGCGTCCTTTTGCGCGGCGTCGGCGGGAACGCGCGGACGGTGGTGCGTTCGGGGTGGTCGGTCGTCTGGCTCAAGGCGTCCGCCTACGGACTGGCCGGGCTGTTCGGGGTGCTGTCGGGAATGACGCTCGTCGGCCTGACGACCTCGGCGGATGCGAACATCGCGCTGCGCTACACGCTCCTGTCCATTGCCGGCGTGATCCTCGGCGGCGGCGAGTTCACCGGCGGCCGCGTGTCGCCCATCGGCGCGGTGATCGGCGCGCTGACGCTTACCCTTGCCGGAAGCTTCCTGTCGTTCCTTCGCCTTTCGCCCGACTGGCAGATCGGCGCGCAGGGCGCGATCCTGATCCTGGTGCTGGCCGCAAGGCTCGTCATTTCGCGGGGGCCATCGACATGAGTGCGCTTTCGATCGTCATGCGCCCCTGGTTCTGGGCCTTTGTGGCGGCGGCGCTGGCCTTCGCTGGCACCCTTGCCCTGATGGAAGGACGCGCCGGGCTTGGGCTTCTTGTCGCCGCCATGACCTTCGCGTCCTTCTCCGTCTTTGTCGGCCTTGGCCAGATGTTCGTCATCACGCTCGGTCCCGGCAACGTGGACCTGTCGATCCCCGCGACGATGACACTCGCCGGGACGTTGTCGCTCAAATACATGAACACCGTGCCCGGGACCGAACTTGCCGGGCTCGCCGTGGCGCTGGGGATCGGGCTAGGGGCAGGGGCCGCGAATTTCGCGCTGATCCGGCTTCTTCGCATCCCGCCAATCATCGCGACCCTTTCGGCGTCCTTCCTGTACCAGTCCCTGGCGATCTGGTCGAACCGCGGGCTGCGCATCAAGCCTCCGCCGTCGCTGGCCGAATTCACCACCGAACGCACACTTGGCATTCCGAACGTTGCGCTGATGGCGATCATCCTCGCCGTGGTCTTCTGGGTGCTGCTCGAACGGTCCATCTACGGGCGCTGGCTGTCCTCCGTCGGGCAGAACCTTCGGGCGGCGCGGCTGAGCGGTGTTCCCGTCGATGCGGTCCGGGCGGCGACCTACATCATTTCGGCCGTCATGGCTGCGTTCTGCGGCTTCCTGTTGTCCTGTTTCTCCGGTGGCGCGGCGCTCAACATGGGCACGGAATATCTGCTGATGTCGATCGCGGTTGTGGTGATCGGCGGCTCCTCGATCGCTGGTGGCAATTCCAACGTGCCGGGGATCTGGGCCGGGGCCCTCTTCATGTTCCTGATCGTTTCGATGCTGAACTCCTACGGGCTCGGCGCGGGCGTCCGGCTGATCATGACGGGGGTCATCATCATCGCCATCGTCGCGGCGGCCAGCGGAAAGAGGAGGGGCCAATGACGGAAAAGCCCGACTGCTATGAATTCCACGATCCGAGATTTCGCGGCCTGATCCATCCGAGCGCGCATCTGGAGAAACTCGCGCTCGGCTTCCAGTGGGCAGAAGGGCCGGTGTGGTTTCCGGGGCCGCAGGTGCTTCTCTTCTCGGACATTCCCGGGCAGCGGATGATGCGGTGGACGCCGGACGGAACGCTGAGCTTGTTCCGTTACCCCTCGGGTTTCGCGAACGGTAACACGCGGGACCGGGAAGGGCGGCTGGTGACCTGCGAACATGGGACGCGGTCGGTCACGCGAACCGAGCACGACGGGTCGCGCACCGTGCTCGCGGCCGAATACGACGGCAAGCGCCTGAACTCGCCAAACGACGTCGTCGTGAAATCCGATGGCTCCATCTGGTTCACGGATCCGACCTACGGAATCCTTGGCGATTACGAGGGCTACAAGGCGGAACCGGAACAGGCCCATCACCACGTGTTCCGTCTGGATCCCGACACGGGTGAGCTTGCGCCCGTGGTCGACGACTTCGTGCAGCCGAACGGCCTCGCCTTCTCTCCCGACGAGAGCCTTCTTTACGTGGCGGAATCCGGCTCGAGCCACGACGACAGCGTGCCTTCGGTGATCCGTGTGTTCCCGGTCGAAGGCAAGCGGCTGGGGCAGGGGCGTGTCTTCGCGACGATCGACAACGGGTTGCCGGACGGGTTCCGTGTCGACAGGCACGGGAACGTCTGGACCTCGGCGGGCGACGGCGTCCATGTCTTCGCGCCGGACGGAACGCTCCTGGGAAAGATCCGCGTGCCGGAAACCGTGTCCAACCTCTGCTTCGGCGGGCCGCGCGGGAACCGCCTGTTCATCACGGCGACGACCTCGCTTTATGCCGTGTATGTCGATTCCGCAGCTGCCGGATGGCCGGGCTGAGAGGTCCCTGCCGTTCTTCTGAGCGGCGGCTTGCTTTCGTGCGTGTCATGGAAAGCATCAATGGCGCGGCGACGAATTGCGCCGGGGCGACCATGTGATCCGTCAGGAGATGAACGCTTTTTCAGACACTTGCGTGCCGGGCAGTGCGCGAGGGTGCGCGCGCTACTGAGCCTCGATACGGCACGGCGAGCGACATGCGCGTTTTGACGCAGGTCAATGTCGGGTCTCCCCACCACGGTAACCTTGTCGAAATTCGAATACTTTGCCTGGAGCGATTTTTGTGCCGCTTGACCGCAATGAGCGGGCCCTGCGGCGGGGAGGGGTAAATGAACGACATGGCCGCATATCGGGCCTACCGGCCTAACCCGCTTGCCGCTTCCGATCGGAAGAACGTGACATTCCTCTTCGGTGGGCTGACTTGGCGGGCCGAAAAGGCGATAGAGGCAGCCTTCGAAAGCGCGGGCCTTCGGGCCCGACGACTCCCGGCGCCGACGCGCGAAGACCTGATACGGGGGCGTGAGCTTGCGGATATCGGACAGTGCTGCCCAACCGCGTTCGTGACGGGCAATCTCGCCAACCATCTTCTTCGGGAGCGTGAAGCAAAGGGCGACGGTAGCTTCGCCCGCGACCAGGTCTATGTCACCGCGGGTTCCTGCGGATCATGCCGGTTCGGCCAGTATCACCAGAGCTACGAACTCGCGCTTCGGAACCTCGGGATGGAGGATTTCCGGATCTTCCTTTTCGACCAGAGCGGCAAGAACAAGAAGGAGGAAGACCTCGATTTCGGCCCGCAACTGCTGCTTGGTATCGCCTTTGCGATCATGATGGCCGATGCGGTTCAGGACCTCGAATACCAGCTCCGCCCCTACGAGGTCGAACCCGGCGCCACCGATCGTGCATCGGAGGCCGCCGTCAAGGAAATCTGCGAGGCGCTTCGCACGCGGCGGAGGTTCGACCGCTGGGGTTCCGCGCTGGCATGGCACCTGACGACCGGGCACTTCGTGCGGGCAATGCGCCGGGCCGCCCGGTATTTCGACCGGGTCGAGGTGGACAGGCTCAAGGTCAAGCCAAAGGTGAAGATCACGGGCGAGTTCTACCTTCAGACGGTCGAAGGCGCGCCGAACTACAACATCCATTCCTGGCTCGAATCCGAGGGCGCCGAGGTCTACCCGGCGGCGGTGACGATCTGGCTCGACTACCTGATGCGCTACGCCATGCAGGAGCAGGCCGACCGCGAAGGGCTCGTGCCCAAGTCGGGCATGAAGCGGCGCGGATACGCGCTCGCGGCGCGGGTCCTGCGGCGCCAGTACGATTCGATGAGGCGGGCGCTTGGCTCGACACCGCACGAGTTGCCGCAGCAGTCGGAACTGCGGGATCTGGCGAGTCCCTATTTCGACGCACGCCTGTCGGGCGGCGAGGGGGACATGCTGGTCGGCAAGGCAATCTGGTCGCACCTTCACCGCAAGGCGCACATGATCTGTGAGCTGTCGCCCTATTCCTGCATGCCAAACACGATGAGCGTCGGTGCGATGGCGGGCGTTCTTGGCCGTTATCCCGAAATTCTCTATGCGCCGCTCGAGATCAAGGGCGACAGCGAGATACACGCCCTGTCGCGCTGCCAGATGGTGCTGACGGAGGCCAAGTCGCGCGCGCGGGCGGAATACGAGGCGGCCCTGGCGGCGACCGGGTTGACCGAGGAGCGTGCGCGCGAACTCATGGCCGCGCGGCCCGAGATCCGCCGGGGCCTTTGGAAAGTGCCCCATCACGGCGCCGCCGGCACCGCGGCGAACGTGATCCTCGAACTGGGGGGAGCGCGGCTATGAAGATCGCGGGCGTCGATATCGGGTCGACGACCGTCAAGGCGGTGGTGGTCGAAGACGGGAAGGTGATCTGGCGGTCCTACGGACGGCACGGGACGCGTCAGGCCGAAAAAACCCAGGAACTCCTCAAGGCAATGGAAGCCGAGGCCGGGATCGCGGAGGGCCGCGATGTCGTCTGCTTCACCGGATCGGGTGCCGGATTGATCGCGCCTCTCGTTGGTGGCCGCGTCGTGCAGGAGGTGGTCGCCGTCGCCGCCGCGGTCGAGAAGCTCCATCCCGACGTCCGCTTCGTCTCGGAGATCGGCGGCGAGGACATGAAGACGGTCTTCTTCACGCCGACCGAGGCAGGAACGGCGAAGCAGGTCTACATGCAATCCGCCTGCAGCGGCGGGACGGGCACCTTCATCGAGAAGTCCGCAAGAAAGCTCGGCGTTCCGCCCGAGGAACTGGCCGAGATGGGCTATTCCGGCAGGACGCTGCACCGGATCAGCGCCAAATGCGGCATCTTTGCCGAAACCGACGCGAACAGCCTCGTGAAGGCAGGTGTTCCTCACAACGAGATCATCGCGAGCCTGTTCGAGGCGGTGGTCCGCCAGAACCTCGCGACGCTCGCCAAGGGCAATACGCCGATGCCGGGCGTTCTTCTGCTCGGCGGACCGAACATGTTCTTCAAGGGGCTGCGCGAAGCCTGGGTCAAGCACCTCGGTGAACTCTGGAAAGAGCGGGCGATCGAACTGCCGGACGGGAAAACGGCAGAAGACCTCGTGTCGGTTCCGGATGACGCCCTCTATTACGCCTGCCTTGGCTGTGTCGAGATCGCGGGGCGCGAGGCAGACATGGCTCAACCCTACCGGGGCACGGAACGCCTGGAGTGGTGGATTAGCGACGGGCAGCACGAGGCGAAGGCAAAGGAAGGGGGCAAGGCGCTGGCTGGCAGCGACAAGGACCTCGCCGCCTTCCGCGAAGCGTTCGAGCGCCCGAGGGCGACCCCGGCGCTGAGGGTCGTGGATGAGCCCGTCGCGATCGGCTGCGACTTCGGCAGCACGACCGTGAAGGCGGTCGCTCTGAGCCCCGGAGGCGCGATGCGTCTGTCCTGCTATGAGCAGTCCAAGGGCAACCCGATCGAGGACGCAAAGGCCATCTTCCGCAAGATGCGCGAGGCCGGCCTGAGCAAGGTGAGCGCGCTTGGCATCACCGGCTACGGCAAGGATCTTCTGAAATCGATCCTCGGCGCCGATGTGCCGGTGGTCGAAACCGTCGCCCATGCGGCTGGCGCCTTGCACTTCTTCCCTGACGCGGACGCGATCTGCGATGTCGGCGGCTGCGACGTGAAGATCATGCTGTTGCGCCAGCAGGCCGTCGTTGATTTCCGCCTGAACTCGCAATGCTCTTCCGGCAATGGCGCGTTCCTTCAGGGTGTCGCGGAACGTTACGGCATCCCGCTCGAGGAATATGCCGACCGCGCCTTTTCCGCCCGGATGATGCCGGGCCTGATGATGGGCTGCGGTGTGTTCCTGCAGTCGGACATCGTGAACCAGCAGCGCAAGGGCTGGTCCGCCGACGAGATCATGGCGAGCCTCGCCTCGGTCCTGCCGCTGAACGTCTGGGTCTATGCGGGGCAGTTCCAGAACCTCGCCGCCATTGGCAGGAAGTTCGTCCTTCAGGGCGGGACGCACCGGAACCTGGCAGTCGTGAAGGCACAGGTGGATTTCATCCGCTCGAAGGTGGATGACGCGGAGATCGCCGTTCACCCGCACAGCGGCGAGGCGGGCGCGTTCGGCGCGGCGCTCCTGGCGGCCGAACACGCAGAGCACTCGAGGCGCACAGCCTTCGTCGGCTTCGACCGGATCGAGGCGCTCGACTACACGAGCACGACGAACGACGCCACGACCTGCCGCTGGTGCGCGATGAACTGCCGCCGCGCCTTCATCGACGTGCGCGTGCCGGAAGGACGCGGCAAGCCGGACAGCAAGGTTCCCCTTCCCGAAGGCTGGGAACGGGTCATCACCGGGAACAGCTGCACAAAGGGGCTGATCGAGGACGCCGCCGAACTGCGGCTTCGCAAACATGAACTTGAGGGGGCCAAGGATGCCTTTCCCAACGTTGCGGACATGGTTCGCGAAACCGCGTTCCGCTGAGCCGGAAACTCCGCCGGAGCGGAAGCTGCGCGTGGGCATCCCGCGTGTGCTGAACCAGTGGACCACGCACCGGTTCTGGACGGCCTTCTTCACGAACCTGGGGATCTCCCCGCGCAACGTGGTCTTCTCGTCGGACACGTCCGAGACGCAGCAGCGCGAATTCGGCCAGGGCAGGGGTGTCGTCGACTGCTGTTATCCGGTGAAATGCCTCACCGGCCACTACGGCGAGCTCATCGACGGGCAGAAGCGCAAGATCAACATCCTGTTTTCCCCCAAGATCAAGTCGTTACCATCCTTCCTTAAGGAGCATGTGGTCGACAACCTCTCCTGCCCGCGTGTCATGGCGGGCCCTGAAAGCGCGCGTGCAGGCTTCCAGAGGGAACACGACGTCTTCGCCGAGCGCGGCATCGCACATGTCTCCCCGGTTCTGAACCTTGCCGAGCCCGGACTGGCGGCGCGTCAGCTCTTCGCGGCATTCCGGGACGTCATTCCGGGCCTGACCGAGGCCGAGACGGAGCGGGCGACCTTGGCCGCCTACGAAGCCTTGGCGGAATTCGACGCGAAGATGCGCGAACAAAGCCTTGAAATCATTCGGCGCTGCGCGGCCACGAACCACCCGGCAGTCCTTGCCTTGGGCCGGCCGTATCACATGGACACGGGTATCGGCCACGACATCGAGAGCGAACTTCAGGCGCATGGCTACCCGGTGCTCTGGGGCCAATACCTGCCGACGGAGCCCGAGATCCTTGACTGGCTTTTCGCCGAGGACATCCGCGCGGGCAAAATCGCCTCCGCCTTCGACATCTCGGACGTCTGGCGGTCATCCTACAGCGCCAACACGAACGAGTTGCTGTGGGCCGCGCGTTACGGTGCCAAGTTGCCCTGGATCGCCTGCGCGATCCGTTTCTCCAGCTACGAATGCGGGATGGATCAGCCCACGTTCACGCCCGTCCAGGCGATCACGGAATCCTCCGGGACGCTCTACTTCGCGTTCGGCGATCTCGACGCGACCAAGCCCGCGGGGTCGGTCAGGATCAGGATCGAGACGATCGCCTACTACCTTCAGGCGCGGTCGGAGGAGATCATCCGGAAGAAGCTCGCGAAGCTTGGCCCCGGGCCATTCTCGAAACTGGAGGAGGGCAGCGAACCCGGTTTCGGGCTGAAGGTTGCCGAGTAGTCAGCGAGGCGGGATCATCGACGTTTCAGTTTGGGGTCACGGGCGGCCATAGATGTGGCGCGCGAACACCAACGCGTAACCCTCAGAGTAACCGAGAAATCTGTGGGTCGCCTGCAATCTGGAAATCGGTGAGAACACCGCCTTCGTCAACCCAGCGCCGTTCCGGTTCGACCGCGAAGCGGGAAGACCGTGAGAGTTTCGGCACTGCGCTCAGGCCGATACCTAGCGTCTGAAGCAGGTCGACCGGTGCCCGAACCCCGCCGGGGTGCAGACGTAGGAGCCCTTGCCAAGGAGCAGATAGTTGGTTTGGGCTATGGGCGTCACCGTTTCCGCCCTTACTGCCGGGCGGTATTTCTTCGCATGCCAGTCGAACTTCACGACACGGACGACACGGTTTGAACCAGACCCCGCAGAGGCGCGAACGCCGTCAGTGCTTGTTTGGGCAAATGCCCCACTCGTGCCGGATGCGCCGAGAGCCATCGCAAGAAGACCGATGCGTGCCGCGCGGAGCGTTTTGCCGTCCATAGCCTTCATCGGTCACCTCCTCTGCCTCGCTACGCATGGCGCGATGGGGCGAAACAGATGGGAGAAGTCGCCTGCCCCTACGTGCCAAACTCATCGACGACGTATGACCGCGCCGGATGAACATCCGATTGATGGCAGGAGAAATTGCCCTGACTTGGGCGATGGTGTGACAATGCCTTCTGGCGGCGGGGCGCTGGAATAACAGTTCAATAACAATGCATTGCCGTGCAAAAGTAATGCGGCGGCGCAATTGTGGCCATCCCGTTGCCACAAATGCGCCGCCGAACTCGTATCGAAAAGACCTTAGTTCAAAACCCGATTCGCAATCTGCCAGTCCGGGAGGCCGAAGCCATCCGGCCAGGGGTAGACTTCGGGGTAGTTGAAGTAGATGACCCCGACGAGGTTCGGGAACTCCTCGCGCTCAAGCCGGACCGTGCTTTCCCAGGCAGCAACATAGCTGTCGCTGCCCACGTAGCCGAGTTCTGCGACGACGATCGGCTTGCCGAACGCATCGGCCCTTTCGTAGCGGGGTTTGAGAATATCGACGAAGCCACGGTCCGCGCCGTACTTATCTCGGTCCCAGGCCTGGAGACCGAACACGGTGATGCCCACCAGGTCGACATAGTCGTCGCCGGGGTAGTAAAGCTCCATTCCCTCGTCTCCGAGGGGCGACCACATGAAGTTGACCGAGGGCGCGGCGGCACGACAGACGTCGATCATGCGCCGATAGGCCGAGATGTAATCGTCCGGATCCCAGCCGGCCCAGATGAACTGGCCGTTGTCGTCGTCCATCTCATGGGCCCAGCGCACGGTGATGGGGCTTTCCAGCGTGTTCAGGATCTCGCAGATCGAACGCATGTTCCCGTCGTAAAGGCCGTTCGCGATGCCATAGCGCAGGTTTTCCGGTGTGTTCCTTTGGCTGCGCGACCAGGTCCAGGGCTCGATCGTCACCAGAAGCGCCCGGCCGCGTGCGCGGGCATAGATGTCGGCATCGACGAGCGAGGGCAGGTAGACGTCTTCCCAGGGCAGGAACAGATGCTCGATCTCGACCGCCGGGTCGTCCGAGAATGCTCCTGTCGGGTCGTAGACGCCGAAAGGTATGCCGCCGGGCGGTGCGGCTTGTGTCGAGGGACCGGCAAGCGATGCGAATATCGCCGCCGCGGCACCGAGGAGGCGCCGCCCCAGGACGGTCGGTTCACCCTCCTTTTCAAACGGTCTCATTGTCCTTCCTCCATAAAATCCTTCCGCGAAAAAGGGCGGTCAGTTCCATCGTGGATCAAATCTGAAATGCACGCCGGTGGTGCCGAGATCGCTGCCCGCGCCGGAAAGCGAGTATTCGACGCGCGTGATCCTAAGCGGCTCGAGGCCGAAGGCGAGAGCGTGCAGGCTTTCCACCCCGCGACCGACGAACCCGCCCGCAAGAAGGGCGATGATGACGAAGGCGGCGCCCATCTGGGCAAACACGTCGGCGCGCTGCTGGCGCCAATCGATGCCGTTCTCCCGCAGGTGATGCACGACCGCGACAAGCACGATCGTCGCGTAGATCGTCGCGTTGAACAGCGAAAGAAGCAGGAAACCACGCGCCTCGGTGAGATCTCCGGCGAAGTAGACGGGGGCGAGGCACACCGCCGCAAGGAACACGTAGACCCCGATCACCCGTTTCGGCAGCCGCTGCGACGCGGCGTTACCCTTCGGCGTGATCCGGAAATCGACGAACCGCCCCGTGATCCTGTCGCGCACTGCCATCAGGCAGCCCCAAAGGACCCAAGGCCACTGAAGGCAGATGAAAAGCGCCTTTTCCCATCCGATGACCGGCGCGCGGAACGGCCGGAAGAAGCCGTCGCTCCGCAGCAGGAACGCGAAGGACGTCAGCACGATCACCGTGGGCAAGGCGTGCCCGACGAAGGCCGGATAGGTAACGTCGGCAAACCTCAGATCGAAGGCGAGCGCCACCAGCGGGACGAAATACATCATCGCCGTCGTCACCGCGAAAAGCGGATACCAAAGCTGGCAGAAGATGAAGAGGAACTTCAGCCGCGCCGGCAGCCGCTTGAGGTAGCGCGGCGTGTAGGTGAGGAAGATCGTCAGGAGGCTCCTCGACCACTGGAATTCCTGAGTCACCATGTCAGCGAGGGTGCTCGGCCCGTCGCCATAGGCGATCGCGTCGATGGCGTGGACACCTCGCCAGCCACCCGCGTTCATGAGCATCGAGGTGGAGTGATCCTCGGCCAGTTCCGGGCCAAGGCCGCCGATGGCGCGAAGGGCGCTCGTCCGCACGGCGTAGTGCGAACCGATGCACATGGGGGCGAGCGCGCCAGTGTAGCCGGCCTGGAAGACACCGTGGAAGGCGGCCTCGGCGTGCAGGCGCGTGCGGGCGGCCCAGCTTTTCTCGGCGTTCGCCGAGCAGATGCTGGGCGCGGTGACATAGCCGACCTTGGGATCGGCGAAGGGCCGCAGGATCTCACGCAAGTAGCCCGGCTGGGGAACGTGATCCGCGTCAAGCTGCGAGACGACGTCGTAGCAGTCGTATCCCCAGTGGTCGTAGAAGAAGCTGAGGTTGCCTTCCTTGCAGCGCGTGCGCCGCGGCCAGACGGGTTGATGGTATCTGGCCAGTCCCTTGCGGGACGAGATCTTCACCCCGTGCTCGATGCACCAGGCGATCGTCTCTGGGGTTGGATCCTCGTCCGCAAGCCAGGTATCGTGCGGGTAGTCCTGGGCGAGCATCGCTTCCAGCGTCCGCTTCAGGACCGGGAACGGTTCGGACGGGGTCTTGGTGACGATCATCGCCACGCGGTACTGTCCGGGCGCCGGGGCAGGGGCCACCGAGCGGCGCGCGGCGAGGAACACGAGCACGAAGAACGCCTGCATGAGATAGACCCACGCGATCGACCCGGTGATAAGCCAGTAGCGGACGCCGTCGATGTTGTGTTCTGGCCGCAGCCACCATTCCCAGAAGAACAGCGTCGCGCCCATCCACAGGCCGGCCGCGAGAAGGTATTTCAGGCGGAGCCATCCGGTGAGGACGGGCGCGAGATACCGTTCGCGATGGAGATCAGGCTGGTTCGACAACTTTGTTCTCCATCCCAAACCAGGCCGCGGCATGACGCACCAATGTGTCGATGTCGGACATGCGCGCCCGGAAGCCCAGGACCTCGGCCGCGCGACCCGGATCGGCGACGAGCGCCGGCGGATCGCCAACGCGGCGGGGTCTTTCGCGAACGGGCAGGGGGCATCCGGTCAGGTTCTCGACTGCGCTGATGATCTCGCGCACGGAGTGACCTCTGCCGGTCCCGAGATTGAGCGACAGGCTCCTGCCGCCCTTGAGCAGATGCGCGAGCGCCAGCAGGTGCGCGCGGGCCAGGTCGGTCACGTGGATGTAGTCGCGGATGCAGGTTCCGTCGGGTGTGTCATAATCGGTGCCCAGGATGTCGAGTCGCCCGCGCCGGCCCGCCGCGCTGAGGAGCGCAAGCGGGATCAGGTGCGTCTCCGGGGCATGCCGCTCTCCGAGGCTTCCATCCGGGTCGGCTCCGGCGGCGTTGAAGTAGCGAAGGCTGGCATAACGCGTGCCATAGGCCGCCTCGTGGTCCGCCAGCATCTGTTCGCAGATGAGCTTCGTCCGGCCATAGGGATTGATCGGCCGTTGCGGCGTGTCCTCTCGGATCGGCAGCTGGTCGGGGATGCCATAGGTCGCGCAGCTCGACGACAGGACTATCTGGCCGATGCCGGCCTCCCTGCAGGTCTCGAGGAGCGCGATCATGCCGCCGACGTTGTTGTCATAATACTTCGCCGGATCCTCGACGGATTCGCCCACGTAGGCAGACGCCGCGAAATGCAGGACGCCGTCGATCCGTTCCGTCCTGAGGACATCCCTCAGGGCAGCGCGATTGCGCAGGTCGGCGGCGTAGAGCGGGCCCCAGCGGACAGCGTCGGCATGACCCGTGGAAAGATTGTCGTAGGTGATGGGCAGGGCCCCAGCCTCAGCCAGCGCCTTGCAGGCATGAGAACCGATGAACCCTGCACCACCTGTTACTAGTATCCTCGCACCACCTAACATCAGGAGACCATCGCCTCCTTCCTCGCCGAGTTCCTGAGAACTGCGTCGAAATACGCAATCGTATGGTCGAGCCCCTCTTCGAGCGGAACGACCGGCGACCACGAAAGCTCCCTCTTCGCCCGCGCGATATCGGGACGCCGCTGGCGCGGGTCGTCGACAGGCAGGTCGAGGTTCACAAGACGTGACCGCGACCCGGTCCTGGCGAGAACGATCTCGGCAAGTTCGCGCACCGTGAACTCGCCGGGATTGCCGAGGTTCACGGGGTCGCGCAGGTCGTCGGGGCTCGCCATGAGGCGCATCAGCCCCTCGACGAGATCGTCGACGTAGCAGAAGGAGCGCGTCTGCTCCCCCTTGCCATACACCGTGAGGTCACGTCCCGTGAGCGCCTGGACGATGAAGTTCGAGACGACGCGGCCATCGTCAGGGCTCATGCGCGGACCGTAGGTGTTGAAGATCCGCGCGATTTTCGTGTTGAGACCAAATTGCCGGCCATACTCGTAAAACAGGGTTTCCGCAGCGCGCTTGCCTTCGTCGTAGCAGGCGCGCGGGCCGACGGTATTGACGCAACCCCGGTAGCTCTCCGGTTGGGGCGAAATCTCGGGGTCCCCGTAGACCTCGGACGTCGAGGCCTGGAGGATCCGTGCCCCCTTCGCCTTGGCGAGCTCCAGCAGGTTCATCGCGCCCATGATGGACGTCTGAAACGTGTGAAAGGGATCCTTCTGGTATTTCGGCGGCGACGCCGGGCAAGCCAGATTGTAGATCTCGTCCACCGGCCCATCGATCCGCAGGGGCTCGATCACGTCATGCTGTCGGAACGTGAATCGCCCCGTCTGGGAAAGGTGCGCGATGTTGTCCAGACTGCCCGTCAGCAGATTGTCCAGGCATACGACATCGCTGCCCTGATTCAGCAGCCTCTCGCAGAGGTGGGAACCGAGAAACCCGGCCCCGCCTGCCACGAGTATCGTCTTCCTGGCCGAGGATGACAGCCCACTCAGAAACTTGTGTCCGAACCGGCGTTCGGACCGAATACTCTTTACCACGACGTCCCCCGTTACCCTGAAGAAAGTGGACGGGCGGATCGCTTCGGTATCAGAAACGAAAGAGGTTACTCAGGCTTTCGCCCCCTTGCTGAATACCTTGGACGCTCCGAAACTCATCAACTTTCCAGCAACACTGGTCTCAACGAAATCGAGCGTCGCACCTCACCCGGAATGTGTCAACACTATGGCGGAGCCCAGATTTGGCCATGATTTCAACTGTTTCCGCCAAGAGGGCCCATTACACGTATTGGTTGCTTCGCAGAGGGGCCTAGCTAGCCATGGTTGCGTTGCGGCTAACCGTTCGTTCCAGTCCCGGCCTCGCGAACCAAGGGGGCCGAATAGAAGATTTCTTCAAACGGTGTGTGGGTTTCGTGGAAATTGGCGGATCGGTGGCCGTCACATTAAGAGGAGGATGCCGCGAGATCGCATCGATGATTATTGGACGCGAATGGTTAACAATCCACAAAGGGCGCGTTTCGGACAATACGCGTTAATGCGTCATTAACGTTTTCGCAACGGAAACGAACAGGCAGCGAATCTGCGTGCTCGCGCCGCGGTGTCCCTGCCGATCAACGGCCCTTCAGGACTGAGACGAATCGTCGTGGGGAGGCTTTTGGACGCAGTGCCGGCCATTGAATTTGCGGCGGGAAACCTTGGCGACGTGACAGCTCTCCAGCCCGGTCATGCGCCCAGAGTGGCCCGAACGGCGCGTTTCCAGGCTGCGTATTTCTCTTCCCGCAGGCCCGTTTCCATCCGGGGTTCGAAATGTCGTTCCACCGCCCAGCCGGCGGCGAAGCCGTCTGCGTCGGGATAGACCCCGGCCTGCATTCCCGCGAGCCAGGCGGCGCCAAGCGCGGTTGTTTCCAGGACCTTCGGCCGGTCGACCGGGGCGCCGGTAATGTCTGCGAGGAACTGCATCGTCCAGTCGGATGCCGACATCCCGCCATCCACGCGCAGCGTCGCGCCGGTTTCCGCGCCCCGAAGATCGGCGCGCATCGCCTCGATCAGGTCCCGGGACTGGAAGCCCACGCTTTCGAGGGCGGCGCGGGCGAATTCCGCCGGGCCGGAGTTGCGGGTGAGGCCGAAGACGGCGCCCCTGCATTCGGGGCGCCAGTAGGGTGCGCCAAGCCCGGTAAAGGCGGGAACGATGATGACGTTCTGATTGGGATCGGCGGTTTCCGCGAGCCCTTGGGTTTCTGGCGCCGCACGGATGATCTTCAACCCGTCGCGGAGCCATTGCACCACGGCGCCCGCGATGAAGATCGATCCTTCGAGCGCGTAGGTGGGTTTCCCGTTCAGCTGGAAGGCTATCGTTCCCAAAAGGCGGTTCCGACTCTGAACGAGCGTGTCGCCGGTGTTGAGCAGGGCGAAACAGCCCGTGCCATAGGTCGATTTCATCATTCCGGGGGCGAAGCAGGCCTGGCCCACGGTGGCGGCCTGCTGGTCGCCCGCCACGCCGAGGATCGGGATCTCGCCCCCGAATAGCTCGGCGTGGGTCGCGCCGAATTCGGCTGCGCAATCCTTCACCTCGGGAAGCATCGCAAGCGGTATCCCGAGGAGGCGGCAGATCTCTTCGTCCCATCGGCCGTCCCGGATGTTGTAAAGAAGCGTGCGGGCGGCGTTCGTGGCGTCGGTTGCGTGAACGCGACCGCCGGTGAGTTTCCAGATGAGGAAACTGTCGACCGTGCCGAAGAGGATCTCGCCCCTTTCCGCGCGTGCATGAGCGCCTTCTATGTTGTCGAGCAGCCATTTGACCTTCGTGCCCGAGAAATAGGGATCGAGAAGAAGACCGGTCCTTTCCGTGACCATCGGCTCGTGCCCGGCCTCGCGAAGCTCATCGCAGATCGCGGCGGTCCGGCGATCCTGCCAGACGATGGCGTTGTGCAGGGGGACGCCGGTGGCGCGATCCCACAGGATGGTCGTCTCGCGCTGGTTGGTGATGCCGATCCCTGCGATGTCGCCGGCGGTTATGCCCGCTCTCTCGATCGCCGCCCAGGCCGTGGCCGTCGTCGTGGCCCAGAGGTCGGCGGGGTCATGCTCGACCCAGCCGGAAGCCGGGTAATGCTGCGGGAACTCCTCCTGGGCGAGAGCGGCGACCTTCAGCGATCCATCGAACAGGATCGCGCGGGTGGATGTCGTTCCCTGATCGATCGCGAGGATGTAGGTCATGCCTCGTCCAGTCCCTCCGTCATGGCGCCGCTGGCGCGGACAGGAATGCCCGGCGGTCGACGCGTCTTCGTTCACCGGAAAGAGGAACCGATCCCAGTTTTGGAGTAAAGGGCATTGGTTACGGTATCGGGCCTTGCAGGACGCAGCGACGCCGCGGGGAAAGCCGCAGGAAAGGTGCACGGCCGCGGATCTTTCAATAACGTGCGCAAACGTTCTCTGCCTGACCGAGGATTCGAAGATGCCCGAGGACCTTTCCGAGAAACTGCTTACCCATTACGTCGAAGGAATGTGGGTCGCGCCGCTGGCGACCCGGACCTTCCCCGTGGTGAACCCTGCCACGGAAGAGGAGGAGGGGCGGATCGTCCTTGGCGGCGCGGCTGACGTGGATCGCGCGGTCGATGCGGCGGTGAGGGCCTTGCCGGGGTTTTCCGCCTGGCCCAAGGCCGATCGGCTCGCTCTCCTGCGGCGGATTCTGGCGGTTTCCGAGCGGAGGCTTTCGGACCTCGCCTGTGCGATCACGCGAGACATGGGGGCGCCGGCCACAATGTCCCTCGGGATGCAGGCCGATGTCGCGGTGGGGCATCTCCAGGGGATCATCGCCGCGCTTGAGGCTCAGCCGGAGCGCGAGGAACTTGCGAACGGCGACATCCTGGTGCGAGAACCCGTTGGCGTCTGCGCGCTCATCACGCCCTGGAACTGGCCGATCAACCAGATCACGCTCAAGGTCCTTCCTGCGATCGCGGCGGGCTGCACCTCGGTTCTGAAGCCGAGCGAATTCACGCCCCTGTCGAGCATCGTCTACATGGAGATCCTCGACGACGCCGGCGTGCCGCCGGGCGTCGTCAACATGATCCAGGGGGATGGCGCGGAAACGGGCGCGGCGCTCGTCGCCCATCCCGACGTGGACATGGTCAGCTTCACGGGGTCGACGCGCGCGGGGCGGCTCATCACGAAGTCGGCCGCGGACGGGATCAAACGTGTGACGCTGGAACTCGGGGGCAAGTCACCGAACCTCGTCTTCGCCGATTGCGGAGACCAGCTTGAAGAACGCGTTCGCTACGCGGTGCGCGAGTGTTTCCTGAACACGGGCCAAAGCTGCGACGCGCCGACGCGCATGCTGGTCGAGGAAAGCGTCTACCCGCGCGTGGTCGAGATCGCGACGGAGGCGGCGCGGGCGACCAGGCTTGGCGACCCGGCCGAGGAGGGCGATCACCTGGGGCCGCTCGTGTCGGATATCCAGTGGGGGCGGGTGCAGGGCCACATCGAGGCGGGCATCGCCGAAGGGGCGCGGCTGACATGTGGTGGGCCGGGGAAACCCGAAGGTTTCGAAAAGGGGTACTGGTGCCGCCCGACCGTGTTCGCCGACGTGCGCCCCGGCATGTCGATCGAACGGGAGGAGATCTTCGGCCCCGTCCTGTCCATCCTCCCGTTCCGGGACGAGGCGGAGGCGATCCGCATCGCCAACGACACGGACTACGGTCTCGCCGCCTATGTGCAGACCGGGGACCGCGACCGGGCCGAGCGTCTTGCGCGTGCGCTTCGGGCTGGGGCCGTGCATGTGAACGGCGCGGGCATGCAGTACGGATCGCCCTTCGGGGGCATGAAGCAATCGGGCAACGGCAGAGAGGGTGGGGTGCACGGGCTTGCCGAATTCCAGGAACTGAAGACGCTGCACATAGGAGGGTTCTGAGCTCGTGCTCATCCGTGAAGGCTCACGCGCCGTGGACAGACGGGCGGCCTGTCCCCATCCCGTCAAGGGACCTGTGTGAGGTAACCTGTTCCCATGCTTCGGATCCTTCGGAATCGGACTTACGCCAGGCTGTTCCTCGCACAGGTCGTCGCCTTGCTGGGCACTGGCCTTCTGACCGTTGCGCTGGGGCTTCTGGCCTACGCGATCGCGGGGGAGCGGGCAGGGGCGGTGCTGGGCACCGCTCTGGCGATCAAGATGGTGGCCTATGTCGCGCTTGCCCCGATATCTCAGGCCGCCGCCGCGCGTCTTCCGCGAAAGGCAGTGCTTGTCGGCGCGGATCTGGTCCGGGCGGCCGTCGCGATGTGCCTGCCCTTCGTCGACGAGGTCTGGCAGGTCTACGCGCTGATCTTCGTCCTGCAGGCCGCGTCGGCGACGTTCACGCCGGCTTTCCAGGCGACCATCCCCGATATCCTGCCAAGGGAGGAGGACTACACGCGCGCGCTTTCGCTGTCGCGTCTGGCCTATGATCTGGAGAACCTGGCCAGCCCGGCGCTGGCCGGTTTCCTGCTGACGGTGATGACCTATCACTACCTGTTCACCGGTACCGTGGCTGGCTTCCTCGGCTCGGCTGCGCTCGTCCTCGCGTCATCCATCCCCACGCCGACCGGATCCCGGACGCGACCGTTCCTGCAACGTTTGACGCGGGGGAGTTGGATCTATCTCGCGACGCCCCGCCTGCGGGGGCTTCTGGCGCTAAACATGACGGCGGCGGCGGCCGGGGCCTTCGTGATCGTGAATACGGTGGTCATCGTCCGATCGGGCTTTGGCCTGCCGGAGGCAGCCGTTTCCCAGGCGCTCGCGGCCTTCGGCGGCGGGTCAATGATCGCCGCGCTCCTGTTGCCGCGGCTTCTGGACCGGCTCAAGGATCGCAGCGTGATGGCGAATGCGGCGCTTCTCCTGTCGGTCGTGACGCTGGGACATGCCGGCTGGCTCATGGCCGCTGGCCTGCCGGGATGGGGGGCCTTTCTGCTTCTGTGGGGGATCAGCGGCCTCTGCTATTCGGCGATCCTGACCCCAACGGGCAGGCTTCTGAGGGTCTCCGCCCATGCCGAGGATCGGCCGGCCCTGTTTTCCGCGCAGTTCGCTCTCTCCCATGCCTGCTGGCTGTTGACCTATCCGCTTGCAGGATGGGCCGGTGAGGCCGTGGGGCTTCCCGCCGCCATGGCGATCCTCGGCGCGCTGGCCCTGGCCGGAGCGGTTGCCGCCCGCGCGCTCTGGCCCGCCGCGGAGGATGCCGAGTTGCCCCATGACCATCCCGACCTGCCCGATGACCATCCGCATCTTCTCGCTCACCGGACGCCGGGCGGCGGACATGCCCATTCCTTCATGATCGATGATGACCATCCGGCGTGGCCGCGAAGCGCCTGATCCGGCGATCCTGACGGGCAAATCTCCCCCCTTTTCAGGCGCTCTGCCATGTGCCAATTAGAAGCGATGCAGGAAGCGCGTCCAGGGGGCGGACGGGAGGAAGATGGACCTAAAGACTCGATGGGGTCGGCTGAGCCGCTCCGAGGCCTTCCACGGCTACGCACTCGTCAGTCCGACGGCGCTTTATGCGGTTCTGCTGCTGGCAGCACCGCTTGGCACGATTTTCGCGTATTCCTTCTTCACGGACGGCTATCTGGAGATCATCAGGGATTTCACCCTGGACAACTACATCGAGGCCTGGACGGATCCGCTATACCGGCAGGTGCTTCTGCGCTCGCTGATGGTTTCCGCGCTGGTGACGCTGGCGACGGTCGTCCTTGCGTTTCCGATCGCCTATTTCGTCTCGTTCAGCGTCGCGCCCGAGCGCAAGTCGCTGTGGCTGTTCCTGATCACGATCCCGTTCTGGACGTCCTATCTGATCCGGGTCTTCCTGTGGAAGGTGATCCTCGGCTTCAACGGGGTGGTCAACACGACGCTCATGGGGCTCGGGATCATCGACGAGCCGCTGACCTTCATCCTCTACAACGTCAACGCGGTCGTCATCACGCTGGCGCATGCCTATGCGCCCTTCGCGATCCTGCCGATATTCGTGGCGCTGGAGAAGATCGACCGCTCCCTTCTCGAGGCCGGGCGGGATCTTGGGGAATCGAAGGCGATGACCTTCCTGAGGGTCACGCTGCCGCTGGCCATGCCGGGCGTCGTTGCCTCGGTGCTCATCGTGTTCATCCCCACGATCGGTGACTACGTGACGCCGCAGCTCGTCGGCGGTCCCGAAGGCAGAATGATCGCGAACGCGATCCAGCTTCAGTATCTGAAACTGGACAACTACCCGCTCGGGTCGGCGCTGGCGGTTTCCGCGATGATGATCGTGACCGTGATCTCGGTGATCTTCCTTCTGCTGAACCGTCGTTTCCTGAGGGCACAGCGATGAGACTTCCCGGCCTTCGGATCTACGCGATCGCGTATCTGATCTTTCTCTACGCTCCGATCGCGCTTCTGCCGCTGTTCGCATTCAACGACGGCACGATCATCGCATTCCCGCTTCGCGGTTTCACCCTGGACTGGTTCGCCGAGCTTCTGACGCTTCCGCCGCTGCATTCGGCCGTCAAGAACTCGCTGATAATTGCCGTGTCTTCCTCGATCCTCGCCACGGCCTTCGGCATCTTCGCCGCTCGCGCGTCCTCGCGCTACGAGTTTCCGGCAAAGACCGGGATCATGGGGCTGATCATGCTGCCCCTCGTCCTGCCCGAGATCATCGTGGCGGTGTCGCTTCTCGTCGTGCTCCTTGGGATCGGGATCAACCTTGCCAGCTGGACGGTAATTCTGGGTCACGTGCTGATCTGCACGCCCTTCTCGATCGCGATCCTGAACAGCGCCTTCCTCTCCCTCGACAAATCGCTCGAGGAGGCGGCCTATGACCTCGGCGAGACAAAGTTCTCGACGTTCCGGCTGATCACGCTTCCGCTCGTCATGCCGGGTATCATCTCGTCGCTCCTGATCTCTTTCACGATCTCCCTGGACGAGTTCATCATCGCCTTCTTCCTGTCGGGGGCGGAGCCGACGCTGCCGGTTTACATCTGGTCGCAGCTTCGTTTCCCGGCGAAGGTTCCCGTCATCATGGCGCTCGGCACGATCCTCGTCGTGATGTCGATCACGCTTCTTGCGATTGCTGAATATTTCCGCCGCCGCGGCATCGCCCGGACCGGCGGCAAGGATACCGGAGGCTTCCTTTGAACCAACCGATGATCGCCCTTCGAGACGTCCAGAAGTATTACGGCGACTACCACGCCCTCAGGGGCATCACGGCGGATATCCGGCCGGGTGAGTTCTTTTCGCTTCTCGGGCCGTCGGGTTGCGGGAAGACGACGCTTCTGCGCGTGATCGCCGGTTTCGAAGATATCTCCTCCGGCTCCGTCCTGATCGACGGAAAGAACATGGAAGGCGTCCCTGCGAACCGGCGCCCGACCAACATGGTGTTCCAGAGCTACGCGATCTTCCCGCATCTGTCGGTCGAGCAGAACGTGGGCTTCGGCCTGCGCCGCGATCCGCGCCCGGCGGCCGAAAAGGCAAAGGCCGTGGCCGAGGCACTGGAGATGGTCGGGCTTACCGGATTTGGCAAGCGCGCCGCGCACGCGCTTTCCGGCGGTCAGCGGCAGCGCGTCGCGCTGGCGCGGGCGCTGATCCTGAAACCCAAGGTGCTTCTCCTCGACGAGCCGCTGTCCGCGCTCGACAAGAAGATGCGCGAACAGATGCAGGTCGAACTCATCAAGCTGCAACGCCAGGTCGGCATCACCTTCATCCTGGTCACGCACGACCAGGAAGAGGCGCTGGTCATGTCCGACCGCATCGCCGTGATGTTCGAGGGCGAGATCGCCCAGCTCGACGACCCGGAAACGCTCTACCGTCGGCCGAAATCTCGCCGCGTCGCCGATTTCATCGGGGTCATGAATTTCCTGCCTGCATCGATCCTCCAGGAGACCGGCGACAAGATTGAAGTCGACGTGGCGGGCCTTGGCCGCGCGGAAATCTCGATTGCGCAGGCGCCTGGCAAGGCCAGCGGCGAGGGAACGAGCGTCGGCTTCCGTCCGGAGACGCTGACCATTCTCTACGAAGGCCAGAATGCGCCGGACCGCGAGACCGAAGGAACGGTGGAAGAAGTCGTCTACTACGGCGACATGACCTATTACGACGTCCGCCTCGACGGCGTGGAAAAGCCCGTGCGGATTTCCATGCGCAACGTGTTCGGACGGCCGGTCCTCGACATCGGCACGCGCGCGCGCGTCGCCTGGTCGTCCGGCGCGCTGGTCCTCTTCCGCTGACTCAGGCGTCCTGCGGCACCAGGCCCAGGCCCCGGAGATAGATGCCGATCCCTGTCTCGAGGAGATCCTCGGGCGGGAAGGGGGCCCGCGCGCCCGGCGCCCCACGGGCGTAAAGCTCCACGACACCGTGGCTCATCGCGAGGATGTGCGCCGCGAACATCGCGGCCGGCGGGCGTTTCTCGGCCGGGATGTGCTTTGACAGGGACTCCGCCGCGCGGGTGAATACCGCCCGGGAACGTTCGGCGGCGCGGGCAAGGTCCGGGTTGCGGTTCAGCGAGATGCCGCTTTCGAACATGGCCATGTAGTGGCCGGGGAATTTCCGCGCGAAGGCGAGATAGGCGCGGCCCGTCGCCTCGAAGGCCCTCAGCGCGGACGGCCTCCCGTCGTTGTAGGCATGGGTCATCAGATCGGCAAAGATCTCGAACCCCTGGCGCGCGCATTCCGCGATCAGGTCGTCCCGCCCCGCGAAGTGGCGGTAGACGGCCGCAGGCGTGACCCCAGCCTCCTTCGCTGCCTCCGAAAGCGTGAAGCCCTGCGGGCCCTGGGTCTCGATGAGCTTCAGTGCCGCGTCAACGAGCGCGAGCTTGAGATTGCCGTGATGATAACCCTTCTTAACCATCTAGCAGGTCCGGTCCGCCGCAAATCTTCGAGTCGGTCTTCCCGATCGCCTTCTTGTCCTTCCCATCATACTCGACCGCGTTGAGGACTGTCTGGATCGCGGCGATGCGCGCGCGGGCCTTGTCGTCTGAGCGGATCACCGTCCACGGGGCGTGGTCGCTATGGCTGCGCGCGAGTGTCTCGGTGATCGCCGCGGTGTACTCGTCCCATTTCTTCAGCCCCTCGATGTCGATCCAGGAGAGTTTCCACTGCTTCAAGGGCTCCTTTTCGCGCTTCAGGAAGCGGCGGAGTTGCTCGGCGCGGCCAACGTTGAGCCAGAGTTTCACGAGCGTCACACCCTCGTCCACAAGCATCCGTTCGAAATCCGGAAGCTGGCGGAAGAAAAGTTCCCGCTGTTCGGGTGTGCAGAAGCCGAAGACATGCTCGACCACGCCACGGTTGTACCAGGACCGGTCGAACATCGCGATTTCCCCGCCGGCGGGGAGCCTGTCAGTGTAGCGCTGGAAATACCATTGGGTCGTTTCACGCTCGGTCGGTTTCGGCAGAGCGACGACATAGGCGGAACGCGGGTTCAGGTTTTCCCGCATGACGCCGATCGTACCGCCCTTGCCGGCGGCGTCGCGCCCCTCGAACAGCACGGCGAGCCTGCCGCCTTTCGCCTTCAGCGACCAGAGCATCTTCACCAGTTCGACCTGAAGCGACTTCATCTGCTCCTTGTAGGCGCCCTTCTTCATCGTCCGATCGTAAGGGTAGGTTTCCGACAGGACGTCCTTCTTGCCACCTGCCTCGATGGCGGTGCGAACTTCTTCCGGCGCCTCTTCCAAGAAATAGCGCGTGATGTCGCCGACGAAGGGGATATCGATCATGTCTGCCTCGCGGTGTGTCGCGGGTCAGTATGGCGATTGCAGGCCGACGCGCAATCGGGCCGTCAGGTTCCGATGGCCGAGATGTCGTAGGGCGTCGTTTGGTAGATTTCGTTAATCCAGTTGCCGTAGAGCAGATGGGCATGGCTCCGCCAGCGGTTCACCGGCGGGCGCGATGGATCGTCGTCGGGATAGTAGTTGGTGGGCACGTTGATGGGCGTGCCGGCGGCCACATCCCGATCGTATTCCTCTTTCAGCGTGCCATTGTCATACTCGAAGTGGTTGAAGATATAGAGCGCGCGGTGCTCAGGATCCTCCACGAGGCACGGGCCGACCTCGTCCGAGGCAAGAAGCGTGACAAGGCCCGGAACGGCATCCACCTCTTCCTGACGCATCTCTGTCCAGCGGCTCACCGGAATGACGAAGTCGTCCGAAAAACCCCGAAGATAGGGCGATGCCGGTGCAAGGTTCTTGTGGCGGAAACACCCGAAGGCCTTGTGATCAAGAAGGTGTTTTTCGACCCCGTGGAAGTAATGGATCATCGCCATTCCGCCCCAGCAGACGCCGAAGGTGGAATGCACATGGGTCTGGGTCCAGTCGAAGACCTCCTTCAACTCGTCCCAGTAGGTCACCTGTTCGAACGGCAGATGCTCGATCGGCGCGCCTGTGATGATCAGGCCGTCGAACTTCTCTTCCTTCACCGCCTGGAAGGGGCGGTAGAACGCGGTCATGTGCTCTTCCGCCGTGTTCCGCGTCTTGTGTTCGGACATGCGGATCAGCTGCAGGTCGATCTGCAGCGGCGTCGCCCCGATCAGCCGGGCGAACTGGATCTCTGTCTGGATCTTCTTCGGCATCAGGTTCAGAAGCCCGATGCGGAGCGGGCGGATATCCTGATGCAGCGCCCGGTCGGGCGTCATGACCATCACGCCCTCGCTCTTCAGCACGTCGAAGGCAGGAAGCGTTTCTGGAAGCGTGATGGGCATTTCGGGCTCCTTCGGGGGAGAACGGCAGATAGTCTCTTCAGCACCTGGCCTCAAGGGCGCGCGCCACGAGGGCGATGAAGCCCTCCACGCTATTCACGTCGGCGATGTCATGCGCCGAGACGGTCACGCCCCAATTCTCGGCCATCGCGCGGTACCGCGGCTGGCGATGGGCGAGGGCGCGCGCGTAAGTCCAGCGCACGAAGGCGTCCGGATCGACTTCGGCCTCTGACAGCCTGTTCTCGGAAAGATATTCCTCCCAGGCGGCATGGAGGAACTCAGGCTGGTAATACATCGGCTTCGGCGCCTTGTCGAAGCGGCGGATCAGGTCGGCCGTGTGCGCCTCGGTGCCCTCGATCCAGACCATCAGCGCCACCCGGGAGAGCGAGGTGAGGACCGGGTCGTCGGGGTTCTCAGGCTCAACGACTTCGCAGATCGACCCCCCGGAATCGCAGACGAAGTGTGGGTAGCCATAGAGCGACTTGGCACGCTCTGCGAAATGCGCGGTGTCGAGGAGAGACGCGATTTCCGCGACACGGTGCTGATCCTGCCGCAGCATGTATTCCGCGAAGGGCAGGCCGCCCTTCGCCGGGTTGCCCGGCTTGCCGAGATAGGTCGAAAGAGGAGCGAGATTGTCGAAGCGGATGTTTGAGGTGATGTGCACCGAATCCGTCATCAAGAGCTCCCGCAGGAGCGGCACCTTCATCGCCTCGCGCTTGAAGTTGTCGGCGATGTGTTCGCCCATGTAGCGCGTGCCGATGCGGTAATCGATGGAATAGTGGAACCAGTTTCCGGAGTCGCGGAGGAGCTTGGAGACATGGGTCTTGCCAAGCCCGGACATCCCGAAAAGCAGCACGCGCTTCTCTTCCGACCCCAGCCACTCTTCAGCACTTTGGTAGATCATTGCGTCATCCATTGGTGGTCAGCGCTGTCCTAGCGGCAAGCCGCCCGATTTACACGAGAAATCTTCGGGACATGCCGGCAATTGCGGAGATCGCGCCGCGATGGACGTCAGGCGGCAGACGCTCGCCGGGGCGTTGGCGTGGTTCAGAAGGATCAGAAGGAATAGCCCACGCGCAGCCCGGCGCCCCATCCCGAGTTGTCCGTGAAGCTGCTGCCGACGCCCCTCGTGATCGCGTCCCCGATCTCGACGTAGCGCAGGCCGCCGGTGATCTTGACCTTGCCCTCGGTGTAGGTGGCTCCGATAGCGATGCTGCGGAAACCGTCGGTCGGACCGAGGTTCCCGACCGGGTCGCCCTTATGCGCCTCGTAACCCAGCGTGATGGCGGCCGACCAGTTGTCACTGAACCTTCGTCCGACGCCCAGATTGTAGGTGGTGAAGTCGTTTTCGTAGTCCACCCCCGGCAATCCGGTGTCGGGCGAAATGATGTCGAAGACCGACCAGTCGGCCCAGCGGATCGAGCCGAAGAGAAGCGTATCGGCGGCTATGCCCGTCTGGAACTCGAGATTCACGGATTGCGGTGTCGTCGTGTCGAACTTGGTGTCAAGGGCACCGTATTCCACCGCTTCGATATCGTGCGTGATCTCCGAATTGTAGGTCAGCGAAACGCGCGCTGCGATTTCGGGCTTCTCCCATGCCACACCGACCACATAGCCAAGCTTGTAGTCGGTGCTGGTGGACAGGGTGTAATCGGCGAAGAATGGGATCGCCACGTCGCCCGCGATCGACTGTGCCCTGAGGCCGCCGATCAGCGAGATGTTGGAAGGCAGCTTGTAGCGCAGGACCGCCGTGACCGAGTTCGCCCGAAGCTCGGCCGTGGAGCCCTCGAACGGGTATCCGGTGCCCGTCGGATAGGCGACGTCGGCCGCGAAAGGCTGCTCGTAGATAAGGGCGATATCGACCTTGTCTCCCAGGGGCTGCTTGTAGCCGAAGGACAGAGTCGTGTAGGCGGGGGCCATGTCTCCTGACGGCACGGCGCCGAGGAACAGTCCCGAGACGGTCGGGGATGCATAGCCCAGAGAGAACTCGGCGTATCTGCCTTCTTCGAAGAGGATGGCGACCGACTGCGCCGACCGCTCGATTCCTCCCGCCAGCGCCCCGGTGGTCCCGAGGACGAAACTCGCGACCGTCGTCAGTGCTTTTTTCATTTGTTGGCCATCCCCAGTTTTCGCCAAAGAGGACAGCACGGAACGACAAGAATCAACCCGGATGTAGCGTCGCGCAGCCGTGCCACTCAAGTCACTGTCACCGCCGCGACACGCCGGGATCGCGCCTCGACCTGAACGTTGATCAGGTTTGCCGCGAAGATGACGGCGCCGCCGACGAAGACCCATATTTCAAGGGGTTCGCCGTATAGCGCCATGCCGACCGCGCCGATGATCGGCAAGCGCAGGAAATCGATCGGCGTGACGACGGACGCCGGCGCAAGGCTGAGAGCCCGCGTGAGGCAGAAATGCGCGATGAGGCCAGCAAGGCCAATGACGATCAGCCACGGGATGTCCTCGGTCAGGGGCAGAGCGACATCGCCATCGATTCCGGCGAGAGTCAGGCCGAAAACGAACTGCGTGACGGCAAGCCAGAACAGGATTTCGGTGATCGTCGTGCGGCGCGTCAGCCGCTTCGTGACGATAGCCGACCCGGCGAAACCCACGGCGCACAACAGCGCGGCGACGAGGCCAAGCGAAAGCCCTCCCGCCGCCCAGGGCCGCGCGACGATGAGGATGCCGACGAAGCCCACGAACGCGGTAAGGATGCGCACGGGTGGAAGCCGTTCACCGAGAAAGAGCGGGGCCGTCAGCGCGACGATGATCGGATAGGAAAACTCGAGCGCGAAGAGCTGCGCCAACGGGATGAGGAGCAGCGCGTAGAGCCAGAGGTTCTGCCCGGCAAAATGAAAGACGTTGCGCAGGATATGCACCTTCAGGTGGCGCGTTCCGATCTGGCCGCGCGTGCCGGCGAGCGTCGACACGAGGAGAACCGTGAATATCCCGATCGCCGAGCGGTAGGTCATCACCTCGAAGGTGTCGAGCGCGGTGCCAATTTCGCGCCCCGCAACGGCCATGGAGGAAAAGCCCAGAATCGAGCCGGACATCCATGCGGCAGCGCGGAAGGGGTGAATGTCGTTCATGTCGCGCGGCGCCTCCCGTCGGCTGGACCGTTCTTGTCATGATCTGGCCGAATAATGCGACCCCTGCGCACGTTCATTGCTCGCTGATCCGCAATTCGCGGATGATACCCTTGGTGCCCTTGGCCCAGACCGAGGCACGGGTCCTTTCCCGGTGCGCGTCGTAATCCTCGGGCGAGGCGAAGACCTGGTGGACGGCGAATCGGCAGGGGTCCGACATCGACCGGAACACCTCGAAACGGAGGCACCCCGCTTCGGCGCGGGTCAGGCGGGTGTGTTCCGGCAGAAGGGAAGCGGCACGGTCTGCCTCTTCGAGGCTGCGGCAGATCAGGAAGCCGGTGACCGTGACGCGGGGCACAGCGTGGCCCTCATTCCCATTCGATCGTCCCGGGGGGCTTCGACGTTATGTCGTAAGTGACCCGGTTGATGCCCTTGACCTCATTGATGATCCGCGTTGCGGTTTCGCCGAGGAATTCGTGGGTGAACGGGTAATAGTCGGCGGTCATGCCATCGACCGAGGTCACGGCGCGCAGAGCGCAGGCGTAGTCATAGCTGCGCCCGTCGCCCATGACGCCCACCGTCCGGACCGGCAGAAGCGCCACGAATGCCTGCCAGATCTCGTCATAGAGGCCGTGGCGCCGGATCTGGTCGATATAGACCGCATCTGCCCGGCGCAGGATTTCAAGCTTTTCGCGGGTGATCTCGCCCGGGCAGCGGATCGCGAGGCCGGGGCCAGGGAAGGGGTGGCGGCCGATGAATTTCGGAGGCAGCCCAAGCTCCCGTCCCAGCGCACGGACCTCGTCCTTGAAGAGCTCCCGCAGCGGTTCGACGAGCTTCAGGCCCATCTTCTCGGGCAGGCCGCCGACGTTGTGGTGCGACTTGATCGTGACCGAGGGGCCGCCGGAGAAGCTGACGCTTTCGATCACGTCGGGGTAGAGCGTGCCCTGCGCGAGGAATTCCGCACCGCCCACGGATTTGGCGTGCTTCTCGAACACCTCGATGAAGAGCCGCCCGATCGTCTTGCGCTTCACCTCGGGGTCGGTGACGCCTTCAAGCGCGCCGAGGAAAAGATCCGCTTCGTCGGCGTGGATCAGCGGGATGTTGTAGGTGTCGCGGAACATCGACACCACTTCCTCCGCCTCGCCGAGCCGCATCAGGCCGTGATCGACGAAGACGCAGGTCAGCTGATCGCCGATCGCCTCGTGGATCAGAACGGCAGCCACCGACGAATCGACGCCGCCGGACAGGCCGCAGATCACCTTGCGGTCACCGACCTGTTCGCGGATCAGACGGATCGCCTCGTCCTTGTAGGCACCCATCGTCCAGTCGCCGGTGAACCCGGCTAGGCGCACGAAGTTTTCCAGAAGCCTGCGCCCGTTCGGCGTGTGGTGAACCTCCGGGTGGAACTGCACCGCGTAGAAGTGGCGGGCCGCATCTCCGATCATGGCGTAGGGCGCGTTTGGCGAGGTGCCGATCACCTCGAACCCCGGCGCAAGAAGCGTCACGCGGTCGCCGTGGCTCATCCAGACTTCCTCGCGGCCAGTGCCGAAGAGGCCCGCGAAGATGCCATCGTTCTTGTGACCTTCCGTCGGCGTCACGAAGGCGCGGCCGAACTCGGCGTGATGACCTGCCTCTACGCGGCCGCCGAGCTGTTCCATCATCACTTGCTGGCCGTAGCAGATTCCGAGGATGGGCAGGCCCATCTCGAACACGGCTTGGGGCGCGCGGGGGCTGCCCGGCTCCGTCACGGAGGCGGGGCCACCAGACAGGATGACCGCCCGCGGTGCGAAGTCCTCCAGGAAGGCCTCGGTCACGCGCTGGAACGGGTGGATTTCGCAGTAGACGTTCAGTTCACGCAGGCGGCGCGCGATTAGCTGCGTCACCTGGGACCCGAAGTCGATGATGAGAAGGCGCTGATGCTCGGTCATGTGCGGGGAATAGGCCGAGGCCGGTTCGCGCGCAAGAGGCGGAAGGGCGGGCCGGCAAAAGGTTTGTCGCGGCACCGGGCGCCGCGATGGCGCGCAACGACATTCCAGGGGGCCGCAATGTCGCTTTCGCGTGCGAAACGACGCAATCGACAGTCGGAAGGGGGCGGTGCCGCGTCTAAAAGGAAGCAGCTGCGTACGGCAGGAGGATTTTGGATGAGCGATGTAGAAACGGTTGGCCGAAGGGCTCGGGGTGGAGGAGGTGCCGCTCGGCGGGCTGAACGCACGGCGGTGCGGATTGAGGCCGCGAGGTTCATAGAGCGCAACATCCCGAATCTGGAGATCCTCAACGAGGAAGCGCTTCAGATCATCGAGGCCAATGCCGAAACGGTTCTGGCCGAAATCGGCGTGAACTTCGTCGAGAACCCGGAAGCCCTGAAACGCTGGAAAGAAGCCGGCGCCGACGTGGATGGCGAGCGGGTCCGGATCCCGCGCGGGCTTGCCCGACAGCTTTGCGCCACGGCGCCCTCGCGCATCATCCAGCATGCGCGCAACCCGAACCGCACCGTCGAGATCGGTGGCAGGAGCCTGGTTGTCGCGCCCGTCTACGGCCCTCCCTTCGTCCGTGACGTGAAAGGCGGTCGGCGCTATGCGACGATCGAGGATTTCCGCAATTTCGTGAAGCTCGGCTACATGTCGAAGTGGCTGCACCACTCGGGCGGCACGGTTTGCGAACCGACCGACGTTCCGGTGAACAAGCGCCACCTCGACATGCTCTATGCGCACATGACGCTGTCGGACAAGCCCTACATGGGTTCGGTCACCGAGCCGTCGCGCGCCGAGGATTCGGTCGAGATGTCGAAGATCCTGTTCGGGTCGGACTTCGTCGACCAGAACACGGTGATGACCTCGCTCATTAACATCAACTCGCCGCTGACCTTCGATTCCATCATGATGGGCGCGCTGGAAGTCTACGCCAAGGCGAACCAGGCCTGCATCGTCTCGCCGTTCATCGTCGGCGGCGCGATGGCGCCGGTGTCGGTGGCGGGCACGCTGACGCAGGTGCTGGCCGAGGTGCTGGCGGGCGTCGCCTATTCGCAGCTGATCCGCAAGGGCGCCCCGGTGATCTTCGGCGCCTTCGTGACCTCGATCGACATGAACTCCGGCGCGCCGACCTTCGGAACCCCCGAGGCTTCGCAGATCACTTACGGCGCGGGCCAGCTTGCCCGCCGGCTGGGGCTTCCTTACCGCTCCGCCGGTTCGTTCTGCGGCTCCAAGCTGCCGGACGCGCAGGCCGCCTATGAAACGGCGAACTCGCTCAACATGGGCCTTCTCGCGGGCGTGAACTTCATGCTCCATTCCTGCGGTTGGCTCGAGGGCGGTCTGGTTTCCTCGTATGAGAAATTCGTCATGGACGCCGATCAGCTTGGCGTCCTGCACCGCCTCGCGGCCGGCGTCGACATGAGCGAGAACGGCCAGGGCATGGAAGCGATCCGCGAAGTCGGGCCGGGCGGCCACTATCTGGGCTGCGCCCATACGCAGGCGAACTTCAAGGAAGCCTTCTGGCGCACCGAACTTCTCGACTACAAGCCGTTCGAAACCTGGGAAGAGGAAGGCGCACGGGACACCATCGCCCTCGCCGAGGCCCGCGTCGCGAAGCTTCTGGCCGATTACCAGAAGCCGGCGATCGATCCGGCCATCGAGGAAGCGCTCACGGAATACGTGGCGAAGAAGAAGGCCTCGATGCCCGACGCGTTCATGTGAGACACGTCTCAGGCAAACGTCAGGAAGGGCGGGATTGTTCCCGCCCTTTCCTTTTTGTCGATCAGACGCCGACGGGGCCTCGCGATATCAGGCGGACCTCCGCCATGAGCGCGATGAGGATCTCGATGTGCCGCGATATGGAATAGGCGGCGTCGCCCGCAAGGCGGGTCTCCTCAAGCTGCTCTTCCTCGGCAAGTAGTGCGGGGACCGCGCGTTCCGGAGCGGGCGCGACCGGACTGCGTATCAGTCGCTTCAGGTCGCGGGCACGGTTGTATTCGGACAGGCCAAAGCGCGCGGCGCGGACCAAGAGCCGGGGACGGCGAAGTTCGGCAACGCGGGCAGCGGGGTCGGTCATTTCTCTCTCCGAAAAGGCAGTTTCCGGGGGGAGAGTGACACAACCTAAACGGGTGTTGCGCCTGGGCGTTTTCTGGCGTGCGATCCTTTCAAAGATATTTATGTTTTGTGAACAATTATCAGCGACGCGCCTGATCTTAACGAACAGGTAACGATATCAACTGACGGTTGAGTTTCGCTGGAATTGGGCCGGGCCGAAAACCCGGCCGGAACTGGGGGATGAAGATGGCGGTTCTGGCGAATGCGAGCGGGGAATTTCCCGCATGGCTGCCCGAAACCGCGCTGCTCTACCTGCGTCATGTGGAGGAAGGCGTCTCGATCAGGGCGCTGGCTCGCAGCGAAGGGTGTCACGCTTCCACGGTCCTGCGAAAACTCCGCCGGTACGAAAACCGGCGGGAAGACCCGCTCGTTGATGAGGCGCTTTCAAGACTCGGTCTTCGGATTTCCGCTCGGTCAGCGGGATCGGCGGCCGAGGGCGACCATAACGCAGACAACGAGGACCCACTGCCGATGACCGCTGTTCCAAGATCGAAGGACGTAGTTGCCGACGAAACCACCGTCATGCGCGAGGCGCGCAGGATTCTGCGCCGCCTGTGCGAGACCGGCGCGATGCTCGCCATCGCTCCGGACCTGGAAAAGGCCGTAGTCCTGAAGGGCGCGCAGCGGGTCGCGGTTCTGGATCGCACGGTCGCTCAGGCCTTCGCGCTGAAGGACTGGATCGCGATTTCACGCTCCGGCAAGGTGACCGCCTACGAGATCACCGTGGCGGGGCGCGCCGCGCTGAAGCGTCTTCTCGCCGAGGATCAGGTCGGCCGCGCCCCCGGTTTCGCGGAGGCTCAGGCAGCGTTTTCGGGGCGCTTCGCGGATCAGCACCGGGTCTGGGATGAACGCAACGTCATGGAGCCCGGCGCCGCGGCGCCGCGGCGAATGCGCTATAACCTCGCCGAAAGTCCGGTCGCGGCCCTGGCGCGGCGCAAGGACAAGGATGGCGAACCCTTTCTGAGCCAGGACCTCGTAGTGGCCGCCGAACGTCTGAGAGAGGACTTCGAACTTGCCCAGCTTGGACCGCGCATCGCCCAGAACTGGGAGCGGTTCCTGACCGGCGGCGAACGGGGCGGATTCCAGCCCGGCGCGGGGCAGGGTGAGGGTTCGTCCAGAGCCCGCGATCGGGTGGCGGCCGCGCTGCGTGACCTCGGTCCGGGGCTTGGCGACATGGTCCTGCGGACCTGCTGCTTCCTCGAGGGTCTGGAGGTCGCGGAGAAGCGGCTCGGATGGTCCGCGCGCTCGGGGAAGATCGTTCTCAGGATCGCTCTGATGCGACTGAAGCGCCACTACGAGGAAACCTATGGCAGCGCGCGGCCTCTCATCGGCTAGCGGTGCACGCGGCTGGCGCCATGGACGCCGGATCATCCCCGGCGCCATGACCCAGCCGAAAACCAGCCCTTCGCAGAGGTGCTTGGACAAGCGGACAAGGTTGGGCTATGGAATGCGCAATCCCAGGAGGCAGCATGAGCCCGCGCGACCTGAAGATCCCAAGCGAACGTCACCCGGAAAAGGCGCACCGGCCGGATCAGGCCCAGCCCAAGAAGCCGGAATGGATACGCGTCAAGGCGCCCACCTCGGCGGGCTACAAGGAGACGCGGGACATCCTGCGCAACAACAAGCTCGTCACGGTCTGCGAAGAGGCTGGCTGCCCGAACGTGGGCGAGTGCTGGAGCCAGGGCCACGCCACCATGATGATCATGGGCGACATCTGCACCCGCGGCTGTTCCTTCTGCAACATCGCGACGGGGCGCCCGGACGATCTCGACGCCTTCGAGCCGGGCCGCGTCGCGCATGCGGTTCAGACGCTCGGGCTTTCGCATGTCGTCATCACCAGCGTCGACCGTGACGACCTGGAAGACGGCGGCGCGGAGCACTTCGCCCAGACCATCCGCGCGGTGCGCCACCGTTCGCCCGAGACGACGATTGAAATCCTGACGCCCGATTTCCTGAAATGCTCCCCCTCGGCGCTGGAAAAGGTGGTCGAGGCGAAGCCCGACGTGTTCAACCACAACCTCGAAACCGTTCCGGGGCTCTATCCTTCGGTTCGTCCGGGCGCGCGCTATTTCCACTCGTTGCGGCTTCTCCAGCGCGTGAAGGAACTCGATCCGACGATGTTCACGAAGTCGGGGATCATGGTCGGCCTCGGCGAAGACCGGCAGGGCGTCCTTCAAGTCATGGACGACATGCGCGCTGCCGACGTCGACTTCCTGACGATCGGGCAATACCTGCAACCGACGCCGAAGCACCATAGGGTGGATCGTTTCGTGACGCCCGAGGAATTTGCCGGATACGCCAAGGCGGCGCAGGGCAAGGGTTTCCTGATGGTCTCCGCCACGCCGCTGACGCGATCCTCCTACCACGCAGGCGAGGATTTCGCGCGGCTCCGCGCGGCGCGTCTGGAAAGGCTCGGAAAGGCCTAGGCGCAGGCGCGCAGGGCCCGGACGCCCCTGGCGATTTCCGCAAGGTGGCGCTCGTCCGTTCCGCAGCAGCCGCCAAGGATATCCATCCCCGGATAGCGCCGCGCGAGGTCGGTCATCTGCTGCCCCAGTTCAACCGGATCGCCGTCCTCGAGATGGCCGAGCTTGCAGAGTGCGATCTTTTCCATCTTCGACGCGTTCGGACGGACATACCTGATGCGCGCCGCCCAGTCGCCCGGTTCGAAGGCTGGCTCGAATTCCACCGGGTGGGAACAGTTGACCCCGTAGAAATCGGGCGCGCCGCCGGTTTCCGCATCGACCGTCTCGATCGCCTCACGCAGGCTCGGCCCTGACGCCAGACGTGACGAGCTGTCGAGCGTGAAACTCAGGCCCAGTGGCATGTCCACGGCCTTGGCGGCGCGGGCGACGCCGATGGCTTCGGGGACGCTGTTGAAGGTCATGGCGCAGGCAAGGTCGGCGCCGACCTTCTTCAAGGTTTCCAACTGGACGGAGTGATAATCCTCGGCCTCGGCCTCGGTGATCGTCTTGTTCAGGCTGTATGCGTCGCCGCGCGGCCCGATGCATCCGCCCACATAGACGTCATCGACACGCTCCCTGTATTCGTCCCGCAGCCCGGTCAGGAACGCGATCGCGCGTTCCTGCATTTCGGCCAGCCCGTCGAGAGAATAACCGAGAAGCTGCGCCCAGTCCGGGCTTGCCCGGTAGTCGACGCCGCAGACGACCATGCCCGCGCCATGCTCTTCGGCCGCATCGAAGTACCGCCGGAACATGGCCTGCATGACCTTCACCGCCTCCGGGTTCTCCAGCAGCGTGAACATTGCGAAATGCGGCAGGTCATAGCCCCATTTGTACATGACCTCGGTCTCGGTCCCGGCTTCGGTCAGGTAGATCCGGCCGGACTCTCGGGGCGGGAAATCCCTCGGCATCAGTTCCTCCCTCTGGGTCCTTGATCCGCAGGATACCACAAGGCGGCGATTTTGCCGAAAAGCCCTGTCCCGGAGCTATTCGACCGGGGGCACGATCTTCAGATAGGCGGCGATCGCGGCACGGTCTTCGGGCGGCAGTCGGCTCGTGTTTTCCACGACGAGGGCCATGTGTCCGCCCGCGCTGTCGTATTCCGGCGTGAAACCCGAGGTCAGGTATTCGACGATATCGGCCTCGGACCAGGCGAGCTTCGCCGGGGTGATGTTGGGGAAGGTTCCTTCGCCTGCGGGCACCGGGCCGCCGGCGAGCCAGCGACTGCGGTCTGAACCGCCCAAAGCGTTCCGTGGCGTATGACACTCGCCGCAATGCCCCAGCGCCTCGACGAGATAGCGGCCGCGCTCCTGTTCCGGTGTCAGATCGCCGTCAACGACCCAGTCTGCGCTGTAGAAGAGCGTCTTCCATCCGCCCAGGCTGCGGCGGACCGAGAACGGGAATCCCACGTCGTGGGGTTGGTTCGGCGTGGCGACAGGGGGCAGCGTCATCAGAAAGGCGTGGAGATCGGCGACATCCTGAAGCTCAGCTTTCGCGTAGCTCGAATAAGGAAAGACGGGGTAGTAGTGCTGGCCATCGGGGGAAACGCCTCGGATCATCGCGTTGGCAAGATCCTGCGCCGTCCATCCGCCGATGCCATGCTCGGCGTCGGGCGAGATATTCGGCGCGAGGAAGGTGCCGAAGGGAGACGGAAAGCGCTGACCGCCCGCGAGTTGGAGCCTGGCCTCGCCCTCGGCACCCGGAGCCATGTGGCATGAGGCGCAGCCGGCCGCCCAGAACACCTGCTCGCCGCGCACCGGATCGGGCGTCAGCCCCGCAAGCGCATCGTCGGGCAGCGGATCCGGCGCGGTCAGAAGCCAGAAGGCCGCCGCGACAACCAGTCCGGCGAAGGCGATGGCGGTGCGAAGGCGGCGCATCGGGAAAACTCCGGGCCGAGGCGGAAACCGGGCGGGCAGGGGCCCGCCCAACCGTCGTCACTCTGACGCGCGATAGGCCTTGTGACAAGCGCCGCAGGCCGCACCCAGCCCCTGCATCGCCGCTTGCAGAGACGCGAGATCCGTCCCCGCCGCGGCCTGCATCGCCTCCGCGGCCGCCTTCAGGTCGCTGGCCTTGGCGCCGATGTCCGAGCCATCCGCCCAGATCGCGGGCAGGGCTCGCGTGCCCTGGGCGTTCTCGTTGTCCGAACCTTGCGGCCAGACCATTCCGAGATTGAGGTTTGCCATGCCCGCGATATTGTCCGCGGCCACCTGCGCGGCGGCTGCGTCGTATTCCATTTCGCCTTTGGCCATCGCCCCGAGGGGGCCGAGGTTCATGGCATAGAAATTCATCAACCCCTGACGGGCCTTGATCGCCTGTGCGTGCGGGCCCGCGTCCTGAGCCGCGGCGACGCCGGTGAATGCAAGAACCGCAGCGGTGGCGGCAACAACGGCCTTCTTCATGACAGACCTCCCTTGGAGTTTCGGGGAACAATCCTCGAAAGTGTAGCTTGGGCAAGAATCGATACAATTTGCGATTTGCGCAGGATATATCTTCGATTCATGCACAGGGATAATTGGGATGATCTGCGCTTCGTTCTGGCCGTCGCCGAAACCGGATCGGTTTCGGGCGCGGCACGGCGTCTCGGGGTCAACCACGCGACGGTCCTTCGCCGGATCGCGGGTTTCGAGGAGCGTGCGGGCGTGGCACTCTTCGACAAGACCGCACGGGGATACGACGTGCCCACGGACAAGCGGCGGGTCGTCGAAGCCGCGCGCGAAGTGGCGGCGGCGATGCAGGCGGTCGACAGGGCGCTGCGCGGTGCAAAGGCGCCGCTGTCGGGCGAAGTGCGCGTGACCTCGACCGACACATTCTGCCAGGTCATCTTGCCCCCGATCGTCGCGGACCTGCGGCGCGAGGCGCCCGAACTTCGGATCGAGATTCTCTGCACCAACGCCCATGTCGACCTGGCCCGAATCCAGGCCGACATCGCCGTCCGGCCGGCCGTGGAACTGCCTGAGGATCTCGTCGGCGAATTCGTCGCCCGCCTGGGATTCCGTGCGTATGGCGCGACCGATGGGGGCGCGGATACCTGGCTGGGGCTTTCCGGTCCACTCTCGAGGTCGATGCCGGGCCGCTGGATCGAGGCCAACGTCCAGCCCCGGAACATCACCGGAAAGGCGGACAGTTTCGTGATCCTCCGCGAGATGGTCGCGGCGGGCCTTGGCATCGCGATCCTCCCGGTAGTGCTCGGCGAGGGCGACGCGAGGCTGCGGGCCCGCACCGATCTTGCCCCCGACCTGTCCGTGCCCGTGTGGGTGGCCAGCCATGTCGACCTGGCCGGTGTGCCGCGCCTTGCGCAGGTCCGCGCCCGGATCGCCCGCGCACTGAGAGAACAGGCCGGGCGGCTTCAGGGAACCGTCTGAACCTTCGGGACCCGTCCGGTGAAACGGCCGCTGCCGAAACCCTCGGGAAAGAGCCCGAGCCATTCGGCGCCCGCGAGCGCAAGGCAGATGGCTATGATCGACAGGATGAACACGACCCGCCGCGCCGAGGGCGGGTGACGCGCCCATTTCGCCATCCGGAAGAACCAGATCAGGCGCATCGGCGCTCCGCCTTCCACAAGTCTTCCGATTCTTTCGCCGTGAGCCTCATTCCGCCTCCGTGAAGCGCACCTTGCCGATGAAGGGCACGTTGCGGTTCCGTTGGGCATAGTCGATCCCGTAGCCCACCACGAATTCATCCGGGATCTCGAATCCCGTCCAGGTGGCCTTCACCTCGGCCTCGCGGCGCGCGGGCTTGTCTAGAAGCGCGATCGTCTCCAGACGCCTCGGGCCACGCGCGCGCAGCATATGGATGACATGGTGAAGCGTGAAGCCGGTGTCGACGATATCCTCGACGACGAGCACGTCCCGTCCCTGGATTTCCCCCGACAGATCCTTGATCAGCCTGACTTCGCGGCTGGATTCCATGGCGTCGCCGTAAGATGACGCTTCGAGGAAGTCGACTTCCACCGGAAGATCGATTTCGCGTACCAGGTCCGCGATGAAGACGAAGGACCCGCGTAGAAGGCCGACGACGACCAGCTGATCGGTGCCCCTGAAGGTCTGGGTTATTTCCTTCGCGAGCTCTTCGACGCGCGCGGCAATGGCCTTGGCCGAAATCATCTCGTCGATCACATAGGCGCGTTGCGGCATGGCGACCCCCTTGCATTGGCGGGCAGATTTTACGACATGGGCGGCCAGTGTCACGTAGGGTGCGGAGGATCATGCCCAGTCACAAGGAAAAGAGGGTGCTGCCTTACACGGCGACGCAGGTCTATGACCTCGTCGCGGATGTCGCGCGCTACCCGGAGTTCCTCCCCTGGACTGCGGCGGCCCGTATCCGCAAGCGCGAACCGCGTCCCGACGGATCGGTGCTGATGGAGGCCGACCTCGTCATTTCGTTCAAGGTCTTCCGCGAACGCTTCGGCAGCCGGGTGACGCTCTGGCCCGAGGAGAAGCGGATCGAGACGGAATATCTCGATGGCCCCTTCAAGTACATGCGGTCGCACTGGGTGCTCACCGACGTTGCTGGAGGCGGCTGCGCGGTCGACTTCTTCGTCGATTTCGAATTCCGGAACGCGATCCTTCAGAAGCTGATCGGCGTCGTCTTCGACGAGGCCATGCGCCGCGTCGTGCGCGCCTTCGAGGCTCGGGCCGAGCAGCTTTACGGCAAGCCGGAATGACCGGGGCCTGAGCGGCCCCGGCCGGATTTCAGGTCAGGACGCGTGGTCGTAGGCCCGCTCGCCATGAGCGGAAAGGTCGAGGCCGTTCGTCTCCGTCTCCGCGTCGACGCGCATCGACACGACCAGGCTTGCGGCCTTCGCGATGATCCAGGTCCCGACCAGCGTGTAGACGCCGACGATGACAAGTGTGCCCAGCTGCGCCGCCCAGGACGCCGCGCCGAAGACCGCGATCATGATGGTGCCGAAGATCCCGCCGACACCGTGGACGGCGAAGACGTCCAGCGTGTCGTCGATGCGCAGCCGGTCGCGGATGAGGGAGACTGCTTCCTGGCAGAGAATGCCCGCGATGCCCCCGATGATGAGCGCGGCGACGGGCCCGACGTAGCCCGAAGCCGGCGTGATGGACGCGAGGCCCGCGATCGTGCCGGTCACGAGGCCCACGACCGAGGCGCGGCCGAACTTGATACGCTCCCAGAGCGCCCAGGTCAGCGAGGCCGCCGCGGCAGAGATATGCGTCACCGTGATCGCCATCGCCGCAGTGCCGTCGGCCGCGAGTTGAGAGCCGCCGTTGAAGCCGAACCAGCCGACCCAGAGCATGCCGGCGCCGATCATCACGTATCCGGGATTGTGCGGGGGCGTCGTGCGGTTGCGGCGCGGGCGGATCATCAGGGCGAGAAGGATCGCCGCGAGGCCGGCCGTTTCATGGACGACCACGCCGCCCGCGAAGTCGCGCGCGCCGGTTTCGCCGAAGATCCCGCCGTCGGAAAGGAACCCGCCGCCCCAGATCCAGTGCGCGACCGGAGCGTAGACGAGGATCATCCAGAGGCCGGAGAACAGAAGAACGAAGCCGAAGCCCACCCGCTCGGCGTAGGCACCGACGATGAGGGCGGGGGTGATGATCGCGAAGGTCATCTGGAAGGCGAAGAAGAGGATTTCGGGCAGAGTGCCGCGCACCGCCGTCGCGTCGATCCCGTTCAGGAAGGCCTTGCCGAAACCGCCCCAATAGGCGCCGCTGTCGCCGAAGGCGATCGAGTAGCCGACCGCGAGCCAGAGGATGCTCATCAGGCAGGCAATTGCGAAACAGTGCATGAAGACCGAAAGCACGTTCCTTGCGCGGACGAGGCCGCCGTAGAACAGCGCCAGACCCGGCAGGGTCATGAACAGCACGAGCGCTGTGGCAACGATTATCCAGGCTGTATCGGCGGCGTTCATGGTTTTCTTCCCTCGCACAATCCAGTTTCCGCGCGTGAAAGCGTGGTTTCGCCGCCGAGAAAAGCGGCAACAGTGCCTGGAGATGCCCGGACAGCAGTCAGTTTTGCGACTGCCTCAATTTTGGGCGCAATCCGTGAGTGCTGTGTGATTTGTGGGCAGAGATTGATCAGCCGCGGCAAGCCGCGAGGAGAAGTCCTAGCGCGTGTTCGGTTGCGGCCTGACGCACGGAAGCCCTGCCGAGGGCCCCGAAGTCGACCGTCTTCGTCTCGATGGGTCCGTCCTTGACAGCGAGGCCGAAACACACCCGTCCCTCGGGCTTGTATTCCGACCCGCCGGGGCCGGCGATGCCGGTGACCGAAACCGCGAGGTCTGCGTCGGAACGGCACAGAGCGCCCACGGCCATTTCGCGGGCGACCTGTTCGGACACGGCGCCAAAAGCTGCAAGCGTCTCCGGATTGACGCCCAGAATGGCTTCCTTGGCCGCGTTCGAATACGTCACGAAACCGCGATCGAAGACATGAGAGGCGCCGGCCGCGTCAGTAATCGCGGCCGCGATCATCCCGCCCGTGCAACTCTCCGCCACGGCGATGAGAAAGCCCTTCGCGCGGGCTTCGGTCAGGAGCGTTTCGGCGATCGTCATGGCCATGACGCTACCGCATCAGAACGCCGTGGGACAGTGCGGCAAGAATGATCGTTCCGATTCCAGCGAATATGCCGGCCCAAAGATCGTCGAGTACGACACCTGCCGGGTCGCCCCGCCGATCCGCGCGGCCGATGATCCAGGGCTTCCAGACGTCGAAAAGCCGGAAAAGGACGAAGGCCGAAACCCAGCCGGGCCAGGGGAAGTTCCAGCTTTCTAGGCCGGCGAACCAGAAGCCCGCCGAGGGGAAGCACAGAGCGATCCACTGGCCGGCGACCTCGTCGATGACTATCTCGGACGGGTCTTCGCCGGGGCGATCCCGCAGTTCGCGGGCGACCGACCAGAAGGACAGGGGAATGACGGCGACAGTCGCCGCGAGCAGTAGGGGGAAATGGCCGAGGCCATGCAGGATAAGGCCGACCGCCACCGCAGCCGCCGATCCCCAGGTTCCCGAGGCAGGCCGAAGGAGGCCGACGAAGAAGAAGGTCGTGATGAGACGCGTCATGGCGAGACCAGTGTTGCGGTGGCAAGGGCGGCGATGCCTTCCTCGCGGCCGGTGAAGCCCAACTTCTCGGACGTCGTCGCCTTGACCGACACGCGGTTCGAGTCGATGCCGACGATGCGGGCGAGAACCTCAGCCATTTCAATGGCATGCGGGCCGATCTTTGGGCGCTCGCAAATCAGCGTCACGTCGGCGTTCGAAATGCGGTAGCCGCGTTCCCGCGCGAGGTTCGCGGCGTGAGCCAGGAAGATCTTGCTTGCCGCGCCTTTCCACTGCGGGTCCGAGGGCGGGAAATGCCTCCCGATGTCGCCTTCCGCGAGCGCTCCGTAGATCGCGTCCGTCAGCGCATGCATTCCGACATCGGCGTCCGAATGGCCGAGAAGGGACTGCGAATGGGCAATCTCGACTCCGCAGAGTATCACGCTGCTGCCTTCCGTGAACGCGTGCACGTCGAACCCGTGCCCGACCCTCACATCCATGTCGGCCTCCAACAGTTTCTCGGCACGGGAAAAATCCTCCGGGTGCGTGATCTTGATGTTCTGTTCCTCGCCCTGGACGATGGCTACCGGAATCCCGGCAGAGCGGGCCACCTCCACATCGTCAGCAGCATTGCCCGGATGAGCACGGTGCGCCGCGAGGATCTTTTCGAAGCGGAACCCTTGGGGCGTCTGCGCCCGGAAGAGCCCGCCGCGATCTACGGTGCCCACCACCTGGCCGTTATCGCCACGCCAGAGCGCGTCCGTGACGGGAAGGGCCGGGGCCGCGGCCGGCAGATCGCCGAGCGCCGTCAGCACGCGGCCGATAAGTGCCGGCGATACGAGCGGTCGCGCGCCGTCGTGGATGAGGACTTCTGTTACCCCCGCGCCATCAAGGCTTTCGAGCGCGTTCTTCACGCTTTCCGCACGCGTCGCTCCGCCTGCGACCAATGTCACCTTTCCGCCGAAGTCCTCGAGGCCGCGCGCCATGTCTTCCGGGTGGAGAACGACAATTACCCTGTCAAAGCCGAGGAAGGGCAGGACCGAACGCAGGAGCACGCTCTTGCCGGCAAGTTTGCGCCACTGCTTGGGCTCTCCGCCCCCCGCGCGGGTCCCTCGGCCTGCAGCAGTAATGATGGCGGCGCGTGTCATGACAACTCCGACTGTCTCTTGCGTCTCTAGGCGAGACGCGCGCGACTGACAATCCGGCGACGACCGGCTGGGTGTGATCAATTCTTAGGCATTTGGTGATTTTCGCAGACTTTTGAGCCTTCGAGACGTTGCAGCCCGGCGTTTCAGCAAGTACCTCAGGGTCAAGCCGCACAAGGAATAGGCATTTGAACAATATGTTTGCGGAATACAGCGTGGTGCCTTTGCGCAGATCCGCGGTTTCGTCGGAGAGCGATGCATGAACCTGCCCGCCCCCGGCATAATCTGGTCTTCGCTCCCAATTCCGGCTCTGTTGATCGATGACGATGACCGCGTGCTTGAGATCAACCCCTCCGCCGAGCTGTTCCTCAACATTTCCGCGCGCTCGGTGAAGGGGCAGCCCCTGTTCGAGCGGCTGGCGATCGACGCCCCGCTGGAGGAGATCTTCGCGAGGGCCCGGACGAACATGTCGGCCCTGTTCATCAACGACGTCGATGTCGGCACAGGGGAGCGCGCGCCGATTTCGTGCAACCTCCAGGTCGCGCCGGTCGCGGATGCGCCGAGCCATGTGCTTCTGCTCATCTCGCCACGCGAACTTGCGGGACGGCTTGGCCGCGCCGAACACGTGCGTTCGGCCGCGAAATCGGCGATCGGCATGGCGGAGATGCTCGCGCACGAGATCAAGAATCCTCTCGCGGGGATTGCAGGCGCCGCCCAGCTTCTCGCGATGGGGCTCGGCCCCGAGGACCGGGAGCTGACCGAGCTGATCGTCGAGGAAACCAGGCGGATCGTGAAGCTCCTCGAGCAGGTCGAGCAGTTCGGCAACCTTCGCCCACCGGAAAAGAAGCCGGTCAACATACACGACGTTCTCGACCGGGCGCGCAAGTCCGCGCTCGTCGGCTTCGCGGCCCACATGACGATCCTCGAGGACTACGATCCCTCGCTGCCGCCGACGCTCGGCGACGCGGATCAGCTGATGCAGGTCGTCCTGAACCTCCTTAAGAACGCTGCCGAAGCCGCTGGCCCATCGGGCACGATCCGCCTTCGCACCTTCTATGACCTGTCACTGCGCGTGCGCAGGCGCGATGGCTCGGGGCAGGCTCTCCCGCTGCAGGTAGAGGTGATCGACGACGGCCCCGGCATCCCCGCCGACATCGCGGCGGACATATTCGAGCCCTTCGTCTCCGGACGCGAAAACGGCACCGGCCTCGGTCTCGCCCTCGTCTCGAAGATCATCTCCGAGCACGACGGCTGGATCGGGGTAGACTCGGTTCCCGGCCGCACGACCTTCCGGATATCGCTGCCGCTCGCGCCCAAGGAATCCCTGAAAGACATGGAGGTGATCTGATGGACGGCACTGTTCTCGTCGCCGACGACGATCGCACGATCCGCACGGTTCTGACCCAGGCCCTGACACGGGCGGGTTGCCGGGTCCACGCAACCTCTTCGCTGACGACGCTCATGCGCTGGGTCGAGGAAGGGAAGGGCGACCTCGTCATCTCGGACGTCGTGATGCCGGACGGAAACGGTCTGGAGGCGTTGCCGAAGATCGGGAAGGAAAGGCCGGGTCTGCCGGTGATCGTCATATCGGCGCAGAACACGATCATGACGGCGATCCAGGCTGCGGAGGCCGAGGCCTTCGACTACCTCCCGAAGCCCTTCGACCTGCCGGACCTGATGAAGCGCGCGGCTCGGGCGCTGGAACAGAAGCGGCGCGCGGCGCCGACACGCGCGCCCGCCGCAGAAGAAGGCGACGATCTGCCGCTCGTCGGTCGAACGGCCGCGATGCAGTCGCTTTACCGGCTGGTCGCGCGGGTGATGAACACCGATCTTCCGGTTCTCATAACCGGCGAATCCGGCACGGGGAAATCGCTGATCGCCCGTGCCATCCACGATTTTTCCGATCGCAGGACGATGCCCTTCGTGGTGGCCCAGGCGACGGATCTCGAAGGGATGGACGGTCCTTCCTCGCTGCTGGCGCGCGCTCGCGGCGGCAGCCTCATCTTCGACGAGGTCGGCGACTTCGACGAGGAGACGCAGGCGCGCATCGTGCGGATGCTGGACGCGCTGCCCGACAACGCGCCCCGGATCATGGCGACATCTCAAGTGGACCTCGCGCGGCGGCTGGAGTCCGGGAAGTTCCGTCAGGATCTCTTCTATCGGCTGGGCGGCGTAACCCTGACGGTGCCCTCGCTGCGCGAGCGGGTCGAGGACATTCCGCTTCTTGCCCAGCATTTCCTGTCCCGCGCGGAGCGGGAAGGCTTCCCACCACGCCATTTCTCCGACGCGGCGGCGGAGTTGATCCGCGCCTATTCATGGCCCGGAAACGTGCGCCAGCTGGAAAACGCGGTGCGCCGGCTGCTGGTCACGGGAACCGGCGAGGAGATCACGCGCGCCGAAGTGGAGGCCGTGCTGGGCGCCATGCCGGCGATGGAGCCGCTGCGCGGCGGCGGCGAGGGGGACAAGCTGTCAGCCTCCGTCGCCAAGCACCTGCGGCGGTATTTCGACCTGCACGGGGGAGCCCTGCCGCCGCCCGGTCTTTACGACCGAATCCTCAAGGAGATGGAGTTGCCGCTGATCGAGATCGCGCTCGACGCGACAGGCGGCAACCAGGCGAAATGCGCCGATCTCCTGGGCATCAATCGCAATACCTTGCGCAAGAAGATCACCGATCTTGATATTCGCGTGACACGGCGCCGGAAACTGATGTAAAACCGCAACATCAAATGTGGCGATCCCGTGTCACCGGGAACAAGACCACAATAGGAGCGGTAAGTCGCCCAAGGCGACACAACATCAAGGATAAGCCGCGTGCAAGTTACGGCGCGACAGGCAACATGGGAACGACTCAACCGGCTCAGGAAGCAGCGCCGGATTCAAGGAGTAGTGACGTTCGGCCTCGTCGTTCTGGGGCCTGTCCTGGCCGTGGCGACCTTCGTCGCGCTCGGCCCGTTCGGGCAGGGCGCGGAGTCGACGGCCCTTCGCCTCGTCCTGCTTGCGGACCTCGTCTATTTCCTGCTACTTGCCGCCCTCGTTCTGTCGCGCATGGGGCGCATGATCGCCGCGCGACGGGCGCGCTCGGCCGGATCAAGGCTGCACATGCGCCTGACTGGCGTCTTTGCCGGCATCGCGCTGGTTCCAACCATTCTCGTCGCGGTGTTCGCGGGCCTGACGGTCAATATCGGTCTCGAGGGGTGGTTCTCCGACCGTGTCCGGCAGGTCGTGGGCACGTCACTGGCGGCGGCCGAGGCCTATCAGGCCGAGCATCGCGATGATATCGCCGCCGACGCCGAGGCTTTGGCGGACTACCTGAACCGCGCCAAGATCGCGTCTTATTTCATCTCGGACGGAGAGCAGAGGCAGCTTCTGACACAAGGTCAGGCGCTGATTCAGCGCGGCCTGCGCGAGGCATATGTGATCGACGGTTCGGGGGAAATTCGGGCACGGGGCGAACGCAGCTACCTCTTCGACTACGAGAAGCCTTCGGCAGACGAACTCGCCCGCGCAGAAGCCGGTGAAACCGTGCTGATCGAGGATTGGGCGAACAACGAGTTCCGGGCGCTTCTCAAGCTCACGCCCTACGTGGATCGCTATCTCTACGTGTCCCGGAACGTCGATGGCTCGATCCTGTCGCTTCTCGACGAAACCCGGGCGACGGTGGGGCTTTATCAGCAGCTCGAGGCCACGCGCGGCAGGGTCCTGTTCGAATTCGGCCTCGTCTACATGGGCTTCGCGCTCATCCTCATTCTCGCGGCGGTCTGGATGGGGCTCTGGTTCGCCGAACGTCTGTCGCGGCCCGTCGGCCGGCTTGCTGGGGCGGCGCAGCTGGTTGGCGCCGGCAACCTCGACGTGCAGGTCCTGGAAGAGGAAGGCGACGACGAAATCGCGATGCTCGGCCGCGTGTTCAACCAGATGACGCGCCAGTTGAAAGGCCAGCGCGAGGCGCTTTTGCAGAGCCATCGCCAGACCGAGGGCCGCCGCCGGCTGTTCGACTCCGTCCTTTCATCCGTGACCTCGGGGGTGATCGGCCTCGATGCCGACGGGCAGGTGGACTTCCTGAACCGTTCCGCGATGCGGCTTCTCGACATGGAGGAGGGCAGGGACCACGGGCGGCCCCTCGCCGAAGCGGTTCCTGAATTCGGGGCTCTGCTCACCCGGCTGCGGGAAGGTCTGGGCGAAGTCGCGCAGGAGGAGATCAAGGTGACCCGCGGGGGACGGCTGGAAAGCCTTCTCGTCCGCATGGCGATCCGCCGGAATGCGGACGGAAAGCTCGAAGGCTACGTGGTCGCCTTCGACGATGTCACCGAACTCGTCTCCGCGCAACGCATGGCGGCCTGGGGCGACGTTGCCCGCCGCATCGCGCACGAGATCAAGAACCCTCTGACCCCAATCCAGCTTTCGGCCGAGCGTCTGCGGCGCAAATTCGCGCCGATCGCCGGCGAAGGCCCCGAGGGGGAGGCGCTGGAGCAATACACGAACGTCATCATCCGCCAGACCGCCGACTTGCGGCGGATCGTCGACGAGTTCTCCAAGTTCGCCCGGATGCCGGAACCCGACCGGCGCGACCATGACCTCGCCAAGCTGATGCGCGAGGCGGTCCTTCTTCAGGAAGGCGCACTGCACGGAGCGCGGCTGGTGGCCGACCTACCGCAGGAGCCCCTTATCGTCGAGATCGACGCGACGATGATTTCGCAGGCGGTCACGAATCTCATAAAGAACGCCGGAGAAGCCATTGAAACCCTGATCGAAAAGGGTGCGCCAGAGGGTTACAATCCGGAGGTGAGGGTCGCCATGACGGTGCGCCCAGAGGCCGTCACGATCCGCATTTCCGACAACGGGATCGGCCTTCCCGAGGATCGGGCCCGGCTTTTCGAGCCCTATGTCACGACACGGGAAAAGGGCACCGGCCTTGGCTTGCCGATAGTCAAGAAGATCATCGAGGAACATGGCGGCACGCTGATCCTTACGGACGCGGAGCCGTTCGAAGGTTCTGCGCATCGCGGCGCCCTGGCGGAAATTCGTCTGCCGCGCGCGCGTTCTTCCAAGTCATTGAGAGAGAGGGCCGCCGAATAACGGTGGAAAGAGGTATGAGCGACATCCTGATTGTGGACGACGAGCGCGACATCCGGGAACTCATCTCGGACATCCTAAAGGACGAGGGGTTCGAAACACGCCTTGCCGCGAATTCGGATGAGTGCATGGCAGAGATCAACGAAGCTCCGCCGTCGCTGATGATCCTGGACATCTGGCTGAAGGACAGCCGGATGGACGGGATCGACATTCTGAAGACGGTGAAGCGCGACAATCCCGATGTTCCGGTCGTCATCATCTCGGGCCACGGCAACATCGAGATCGCCGTCGCCGCGATCAAGCAGGGCGCCTACGATTTCATCGAGAAGCCCTTCAACATCGACCAGCTTCTCGTCGTCATCTCGCGCGCGATGGAGACGTCGCGCCTGCGGCGGGAGAACGCGAGCCTCCGCCGGCGCGACGTGACCTCGGCCGAAATGATCGGGTCCTCACCTGCCTTCAGGAAGCTGAAGGAGCAACTCGACAAGGTGACGAAGTCGAACGCGCGCGTGATGCTTTCCGGGGAGCCCGGATCAGGCAAGGAAGTCGCCGCGCGCTTCATCCATGTGAATTCGAACCGCGCCTCCGGCCCCTTCGTGTCGGTCTCCTCGGCATCCATAGAACCCGATCGGATGGAGGAGGTTCTTTTCGGACGCGAAAGCCTCGAGCGCGGGGTCGAGAAGGGGCTTCTCGAACAGGCCCATGGTGGCATCGTCTTTTTCGACGAGGTTGCCGACATGCCTTTGGGCACGCAGTCGAAGATCCTGCGAGTGCTCACGGAACAGCAGTTCACGCGCGTCGGCGGAACGGACAAGGTGCGGGTGGACCTTCGCGTGATCTCCTCCACCACGCGCGACCTGTCGGCCGAAATCCGGGCGGGACGGTTCCGCCAGGAACTCTACGACCGCCTGAACGTGGTGCCGATCACGGTTCCGCCGCTTTCGGACCGGCGCGAGGACATTCCCGAATTGTCCAGCCACTTCATCGTGAATTTCAACAAGTCCCAGGGACTGCCCCTGCGCTCGCTTTCCGAGGAAGCCGAGGCGCTGATGCAGACGCTGGAGTGGCCCGGCAACATCCGCCAGCTGCGCAACGTGATAGAACGGGTGCTGATCCTTGGCGAAGGTCACGGGCCGATCGAGGCGAAGGAACTACCGGGGCAGAGCGACGCCGGGCCGGACGACGGGCGCCTCGTTCTCGGCGGAGCCCTGGCGACGCTACCCCTGCGGGAGGCGCGCGAGCTTTTCGAACGCGAATACCTGCTGACGCAGATCAACCGGTTCGGTGGCAATATCAGCCGGACGGCGACATTTGTCGGCATGGAACGTTCGGCCCTGCACAGGAAGCTGAAGTCGCTGGGTGTCGTCACGACTGCGAAGTCCGGCGCGCGCGTCGCGCATCTCGAGGACGAGGAGCAGGAGGCCTAGATCGAAAGCGGCAGCCGTGATCGCCGGCCGTAGCGTCGCGCACATCCGCACCGTGACGGCCTGTCCTCCGGGTCATCTGTCTGACCGTCCCTGCCATAGGGCAATTGACCCGCCTGCCTGCCCGTGCCTATCAAGGGCGGCAGTCGGGACAGGAAGGGCGGCATGAAGGTCATTATCTGCGGGGCGGGTCAGGTCGGCTGGCAGATCGCGCGCCATCTCTCCGGGGAAAAGAACGACGTGACCGTCGTCGACATGAACCCGGAGCTCGTCCGCCGCGCCTCGGACACGCTCGACGTCCAGGGCATATCGGGATTCGCATCCTACCCCGACGTCCTTGAACGGGCAGGCGCGCGGGACTGCGACATGATCATCGCGGCCACCCACTCGGACGAGGTGAACATGGTCACCTGTCAGGTCGCGCATTCCATCTTCAGCATTCCCCGCAAGATCGCCCGGATCCGCGCCCAGTCCTACACGGCTGCTCTCTATTCCGACCTCTACCGGCGCGAACACATGCCGATCGACGTCGTGATCTCGCCCGAGCGCGAGGTCGCGGAAGCGGCGCTCCAGCGACTGGCGGCCCCGACGACCTTCGACACGGAAAGCTTCCTCGGAGGCCGGGTCCAGCTTCTCGGCATCTCGCTCGACGAGGAATGCCCGGTTCTGAACACGCCGCTGCGGCAGCTGACGGACCTGTTTTCCACGCTGCGGGCGATCGTCGTCGGCGTCAGGCGGGAAGGGCGCCTCTTCGCCCCCGAGGCGGGCGACCAGCTTTTTGCCGATGACCAGATCTACGTTTTCGCCCATGTCGAGGACGTGAACCGCACGCTCGACATCTTCGGCAAGTCAACGAAGAAACAGGAACGCATCGTCATCATCGGCGGCGGCAACGTCGGACTTGCCGTGGCCAGGGCGCTCGAGGCGCGGACCGAACGCGTCAGGGCCAAGGTGATCGAAAGGAGCCGGGGCCAGGCGGAACTGGCGGCTGACGCGCTGGAACGGACGATCGTCCTGAACGGCGACGGGATGAGCATGGAACTGCTCCTAGAGGCCAACATCGACCGCGCCGATGCGGTCCTCGCGGTCACCGACGACGACAAGACGAACATTCTCGTTTCCGTCAGGGCGAAGCAGGCCGGCTGTCCGATGGCGATCGCGCTTGTGAACGACCCCACTCTCGTTCCGCTTATGGGCCCGCTCGATATCGACGCCTACATCAACCCGCGCGCCACGACGGTTTCCTCCATCCTTCGGCACATCCGCCACGGCCGCGTGAGGGCGGTCTATTCGATCGGCGACGCCGAAGCCGAGGTGATCGAGGCACAGGTGCTTTCGACATCGCCCATCGCCGGGCGGACGATCCGGGAGATCGAATTCCCCGAGGGCGTGCTGGTCGGTGCACTCTTGAGGGGCGACAAGGTCATGAAACCGACCAGCACGACGCGGGTCGAGGAATCGGACGTGATCCTTCTTTTCGCGATGGCGGGCGACGTGCCAGAAGTGGAACGGCTGCTGCAGGTCACGATCGATTTCTTCTGACAGATGCGCCGGTTTCTCGATCTCCCGCTCCTCGTGATCCTGATGGGAATTGGGGCGGTATCCATGTACGTGCCTGCCGCCCACGCCGTCGCCAGCCGCGACTGGGCCGTGGCTCGGGCATTCTTCTACTCGGGTTCGCTTTTCCTCGTTCTGACCGGCCTTATCGGGCTTGCGACGATAGCCAACCCCGCGACGAAGACCTCGCGCAGCCACCTTCTCGCGCTGGTCGGGACCTATACGGTGCTGCCGATCATGCTTGCTGTTCCCCTCAACGAGGTCACGGCGAGCAACAGCCTTTTCGACGCCTGGTGGGAAATGGTTTCCTCCCTGACGACGACCGGGGCCTCGCTTTTCGAACCGTCCGCCCTGCCGCCTTCCGCACACCTCTGGAGGGCGCTGGTGGGATGGATCGGGGGCTTTTTCGCGCTCGTGACGGCGGTCGCGATCCTGGCGCCCATGAACCTCGGGGGTTTCGAGGTTCTGACCGGCGCGCCCGCCGGGCAGGGGGCGGTGGGTGCAAGCCAGATCACGCGGGTCGCGGACCCCTCCGAGCGCCTGGTGCGATACACCTTCGCCCTCCTTCCGATCTACGGGGCGCTCACGCTCATGCTGTGGATACTCCTGATCCTTGCGGGCGACGGGCCACTCGTCGCGGCCTGCCACGCGATGTCGACGCTCGCCACGTCGGGCATCTCTCCCGTCGGGGGGATTTCGGGAGGCGGCTCGGGCATCGCGGGTGAGTTCTTCATCTTCCTCTTCCTGGCCTTCGCGTTGACCCGCCGGATGTATCCGGGTGAGAAGCTGGCGCAGCTGACCGGGGATCTTCGCCGTGACCCCGAGTTCCGGCTTGGCCTGCTGATCGTCGCGACGGTTCCGCTGCTGCTTTTCCTCCGGCACTGGATCGGCGCCTTCGAGGAGGAAACGGTCGAGGATATCGACGCGGCGCTTCGCGCGCTCTGGGGCGCGGCCTTCACCGTCATGTCGTTCCTGACCACGACCGGCTTCGAATCCACCGACTGGGCGGAAGCGCGCACCTGGTCCGGCCTGAAGTCGCCGGGTCTGATCCTCGCCGGGCTCACGGTGATCGGCGGGGGCGTCGCGACGACGGCCGGCGGCGTGAAGCTGTTGCGCGTATACGCTCTCTTCCGTCACGGCCAGAGGGAAATGGAGCGGCTGATCCACCCCAATTCCGTGGGTGGTGCCGGCATCATCGCGCGGCGGCTGCGCCGGCAGGGCGCCCAGATCGCCTGGATCTTCTTCATGCTCTTCGCGACCTCGATCGCGCTGGTCATGCTCGCCCTGTCATTGACTGGCCTCGATTTCGAGTCGACGACCGTGCTTTCGGTCGCGGCGCTGTCGACCACGGGGCCCCTCGCCACCGTGGCCGCCGAAACGCCGATCGCCTGGGGGAGTCTTGATCAGGCGGCAAAGGCGATCCTTGCCGCGGCGATGGTTCTTGGCCGGTTGGAAACGCTGGCGATCATCGCGCTTCTCAATCCCGAATTCTGGCGCGGGTAATTCCAGGGAGAGTGGCCAGCCCGAATATTTTCGGGGTGGAAACTGTTCATTTCCTTGAGCATACTCGCGCCAAGGTTCCGGGTGCAGCGACCAGGGGCCGAAACCAGCGGGACAAGACCTTAACAAAAGGCAAGAAAACAAAATGGCTGCCGACAAACAGAATTTACAGGATGCGTTTCTAAACCACGTCCGCAAGACGAAGGTTCCCGTTACGATCTTCCTGATCAACGGGGTCAAGCTTCAGGGCGTTATTACATGGTTTGACAATTTCTGCGTATTGCTGCGCCGGGACGGCCAGTCGCAGCTCGTCTACAAGCACGCAATTTCCACGATCATGCCCGGCCAACCGATCTCTCTCTACGAGGGCGAAGACTGACCGAAAGACCCGTAGCCGAAGGGCCCGGACCGCGTGCGACGCGGGCCTATGTTCTGCATCCCGATCGGAGGGAGGCCGACGCGCGCCGTGAGCCCAGGCTCGCCCTGGAGGAAGCGGTGGCGCTTGCGGACGCGCTTCCCGGAATGGAGGTCGTGGGCGCGGACGTCGTTCGCCTGCCCAAGGCTCAACCCGGTCTTCTTTTCGGCTCCGGGAAAGTAGCGGAGCTGAAGGAAAGGTTCGCCAGCGCGGAAATCGAGCTCGTCCTTGTCGACGGCCCCGTGACACCCGTCCAGCAACGCAACCTGGAGAAGGAGTGGAACGTCAAACTTCTCGACCGGACGGGCCTGATCCTCGAGATCTTCGCTGATCGCGCGCGCACGCGCGAAGGCGTTCTGCAGGTGGAACTTGCCGCGCTGTCCTATCAGCGCACGCGCCTCGTGCGCGCCTGGACGCACCTTGAGCGGCAGCGGGGCGGTCTCGGCTTCGTCGGGGGCCCCGGCGAGACGCAGATCGAAGCGGACCGGCGCGCCATCGACGAACAGGTGACGCGGCTCAGAAAGCAGCTCGCGAAGGTGGTCAAGACGCGCGAACTGCACCGCGCCGCGCGGCGGAAGGTGCCGTTCCCCATTGTCGCGCTCGTCGGCTACACGAACGCGGGCAAATCGACGCTCTTCAATCGCATGACCGGGGCCGAAGTCCTTGCCAAGGACATGCTTTTCGCCACGCTGGATCCCACGATGCGCGGCGTCGAGCTGCCGTCTGGCAAGAAGGTGATCCTGTCGGACACCGTGGGTTTCATCTCCAACCTTCCGACCCAGCTCGTGGCGGCATTCCGCGCCACGCTCGAGGAAGTGCTGGAAGCGGACCTTATCCTGCATGTGCGCGACATCAGCCACCCGGAGACGGAGGAGCAGGCCGCCGATGTCGAAGAAATCCTCGAAGAACTCGGCGTTCGCGAGGAGGTCCCGGTTTTCGAGGTCTGGAACAAGATCGACGTTCTTGCGGCCGACGCGCGGGCCGCGCTTCAGGTGCAGGACGCACGCACACCCGGAATCCATGCCGTGAGCGCGCTCACGGGCGAGGGGCTCGCATCGCTCCTTTCCGCCGTCTCCACGACCCTCGATGAGGCGCGGGAGGAGACCGAAATTCTCCTGCCCTACGCCGAGGGGAAGCGACGCGCGTGGCTCCATGATCAGGGCGTCGTCATCGCCGAGAAACAGGAAGAGGAAGGTTACCGGCTGACCGTCCGATGGACGGCACAGCAGAAGGCGAGATTCGACGCCGTCTGAATGACGTGACCGTGCGGGCCTTCGTGCGCCCCCGCCGGACGCTTACCCGCCCTCCGCGGGCTCCAGCACGGTGATACCCGTGGCGGCTGCGCGCGCCAGAGCCGGGTCGAGCGACATCGGGATGTATTCCCCGCGCCGCCACAGCCTTGCGAGGTCGTCGTAGTGGCGCGAGAGGGGATGCCCCGACTGCCCGGTCGAGATGATGAAGACCGAGCTGTCGGGATCGCCGAAGTCGTAAACGCCCCGGTAGCCCGCGCCGTGAACGCTCAGGAAGGGATCGGGCTCCGTGCCCTTGGTCAGGCCGCGCATCAGCGTGTTGTCGCCCCCCGAGGTCGACAGGCGGATGTTCACGATCCAGCCGAGAAGCGGCGAGTCCCCCAGCACCGGGTGATCGAGCGCGGCCTCATGCGAATCCCCCCAGCGCCAGCTTTCCGGGTTAGAGCCGTGGTGTTCCGAAAGATAGAGCAGCGCATCGTCGAGCGCGATGCGGGCAAGCTCGGGGCAGGTCTCCACCGGCGAGGACTGCAGGATATCGCACCACTTGCCCGCGCCTTCGACATCCCGGAACACGCGCTCGATGAAGAGCGGACGCAGGCCGATGAAATCCTCCGCCAGCGGTCCAAGCTCGTCACGGATGAGCCGCGATTGCAGCGCGCGCACCCAGGCGGCATAGATCAGCGGTTCGGGCAGGTGCTCGTTCATTTCACCGTCCCAGTCGGCCAGAAGTCCCAATGCGCGCTGCCTCAGCCGTTCCTGCGTCCCGCCCGGCGCAGCCTCCCCAGTGAACCAAAGCTCGGCGCCGATCAGCGGCAGGAGGCTTCGCGCGGTCGGAGAAACGGTATCAAGCTGCGCCGCGATGAAGCTTTCGCGCGTGTGGAACTCCCGCTCCTGCATCAGGCGCTGCCATCGCTGGACGCGCTGGCTGTCTCCCCAGTCATAGCTGACATGTTCGGGGAAGGGGCGGTCCACCACCTTGTTGTTCGTGTTGCCGACGATCCCGCCCTCGGGGTCGAGGAATACCGGGTTGTCCGCGTAGGGCAGCATACCGTGCCATCGGTTCTCCGGGCGCCAGCCGGGGGATGGCATGCGCCCCTTCGACTGGTGGTCGGCATCTCGGGCGGGCATCCGGCCGACCATCTGCATCGCGATCCCGTCCTGGTCCGCGAGTATCAGGTTCTGCGCCGGGGCGATGAAATCCCTGCCGGCCTCGATGCCTTCCTCCACCGTCCGGGCCTTCATCAGCCGAAGCAGGCCCGTCGCCGTAGTGTCGTTGCCGTCGAGAAGCGTCCATCCAAGCGCAGCGACATGGCCGGGCGGCGTGACGGAAGCCAGCCCGTAGTGAGAGCCTGGCAGCACGGGACCGTTCTGCGTCCAGCGCAGGGTGATGGTGACAGGGTCCCCGTCCGCGACTTCGATGATGGACCGCCGTGTCTGGAAATCCGCCCATCCCGCCTCGGTCCGGTAGCGCGTCGGGTCCGCCGGGTTCAGCTCCTCGATGAAGACGTCCTGATCGTCGAGATAGGAGGATGTCGTGCCCCAGCCGAGGTTCGCATTCCGGCCAAGAAGGATCGCCGGAAATCCGGGGATCGTCGCGCCGATCACGCCCCCCGTGCTCAGTTCCAGCCGCGCCAGATACCAGTTGGAGGGCGCGGTGAACGCGGAATGCGGATCGTTGGCAAGAAGCGAGCCGCGCGCGGCGGAACGCCCCGGCGCCGCCGCCCATGCATTCGAAGCTCCGGCGAAATCCCCGCGGCGGAACGGCGAAAGCGCGTTCTCGGCGTAGCGGAGCGGCTCCTTCGGCCGGTCCAGACCCGGCGCAAGACTTGCATAGGGGGGCAGGGCAGCGACACCAGGTCCCGGCGCCTCGGGAAATAGGTCTCGGGCCCAGTCGGGCGAAAGGAGAGAGACGCGGGCGAAGAGCACCTCGGATTCGAGCTGATCGGACATCTGCAGTCCCATCAGCTTCAGCACGGCGAGAGAGTCGGCCGGCTGCCAGTACGCGATCTCGTTCGAGAACAGGAAGAACTCCGGCGCGCCGCGTCCCTTCGCCTGCTCGTTGACGATGCGGATCCATTCGTTGACGCCGCGCGCATAGGCTTCGAGAGCGGCGCGGGTCTTTTCATCCTGCGCGGCGACGGACTGGGCGGCGAGACCGTAGATGTCGAACCGCCGCATCAGCTCGTCTGTCGCGACCGTCGCCGACCCGAACACCTCCGACAGCCGGCCCTGCGCCGTGCGGCGCATGATCGTCATCTGCCAGAGCCGATCCTGCGCGTGGGCGAAGCCGAGGCCGAAGAAGACGTCGGCGTCATTCGCGCCGAAGATGTGCGGGACGTCGGCCGTGTCGCGGACGATTTCGACGCGACCCTCGATTCCCGTAACGGTGTGCGTTTCGTTGTAGTCAGGGATCGACCGGCTGCCGAAATAGTAGACGAGGACCGCAATGGCGAAAGAGAGAACGAGCGCGCCGGTAACGATTCTCAGGAGCCAGCGCAGAACGGTAAGCATGAAGGTCTCCGCGGATCGGCGGTTGACGGCAGGTGCGATGCGGGTAACTAGGGCAAATGCGGGTTGTCCGCAATCGCTGAGGGGAGGATGGCATGGCCAAGGTGGCGTTTCTGGGACTGGGTGTAATGGGCTTTCCGATGGCGGGTCATCTCGCCGCCAAGGGCCACGACGTGACGGTGTGGAACCGCACCCCGGCGAAAGCGGAGGCATGGGTCGGGAAACACAAGGGGAAGAAGGCTGCGACGGCGGCGGAAGCCGCGCAGGGCGCCGAATTCGTGATGGCCTGCGTCGGCAACGATGACGACCTGCGCGCGGTCTGCACTGGCGACGACGGCGCGTTCGCCGGAATGGAATCCGGTGCGATATTCGTCGACCACACGACCGTCTCGGCGAAGGTTACGCGCGAGATGGCGGCGCTCGCCGGGGAGAAAGGCGTGGGCTTCGTGGACGCCCCGGTCTCCGGCGGCCAGGCCGGCGCCGAGAACGGCCAGCTTTCGGTGATGTGCGGTGGCGACGAGGCCGACTATGCCGCGGCCGAACCGGTCATCGCGGCCTATGCGAAGATCTGCCGCCGCCTCGGCGACAGCGGCGCCGGGCAGATCACCAAGATGTGCAACCAGATCGCGATCGCAGGGCTCGTCCAGGGGCTCGCCGAGTCGCTTCACTTCGCGGAAAAGGCCGGTCTGTCGATCGAATCCGTCGTCGAGGTCATCAGCCAGGGCGCCGCGGGTTCCTGGCAGATGTCGAACCGCTACAAGACCATGGCCGAGGATCGCTACGACTTCGGCTTCGCGGTGGACTGGATGCGCAAGGACCTCGGCATCTGCCTCGCGACGGCGAACGAGACGGGCGCGAGCCTGCCGGTCACGGCTCTTGTAGACCAGTTCTACAAGGACGTGCAGAAGCTTGGTGGCGGGCGTTGGGACACATCGAGCCTCTTGAAGCGGCTGCGCGCACTCGACTGAGTGAAATCGACGCTTCTGCGCAAGGCCATCCGCCCTGCGCAGAAGCACGGCAGTCCCCTCAGGGAATGATCCGCGTGTACTTGGTGCCCTCGAGCGTGGCGCCGATGATCAGCCCGGCCTGACCGAAGACCAGAGCCACGACCGGATCGAGCGCGGTCGTCGTTTCGACACCGACCGCGCCGCCACGGTCCGGCACGGCATACTTGACGTCCGCCCCGGCGGCCCAGCCGTCGGAACTCCGGAACTTGGCCAGAGCCTCGTTCGTCATGAAGAAGAGCGCATGCGCATACTGCTGCGCGCCAATCTGAAGCCCGAACGTCGCCTGCGTGGCGGAGTAGTAGTCGACCGTCACATCGTTGATCCGCAGCGCGCCGCGCCCATAGGCGCCGCCGAAGCCGAAGCCCGCCTCGGTCATCAGCGGCATGTAGAGAATGCCGACCGCCTTGTTCATGAGATCCTGCGTGCCCGGATACCGGCTGCGCAGGTAATCGCGTGTCGCATCCACCCTCGCATCCAGCTGTTGCGCTCCTGTGCCGCCAATGCCGTTGCCACAGGCCGTCAGGCCAAGCGTTGCCGTTCCGGCCACGATGAATCCACGACGCGAAAGGGTCATGCTGCTCTCCGTTCTGTAATTTATTGTTCTTGGTCTTGCCTTGCCTCCGCCGACCTTGTCCGGTCGGTCGCCCCCTATCTATAGGGGAATCCGCCTTTGATGTCATCAGGTGTTGTGCCCAAACGCCCTTCTTCGGCAAACTCCGGCGCGGCTGTCGCGGCCTGTCAAAATGGATCCCTGCCCACGCGAAAACCGCGGGTAACGAGTTCCAGGCGTCGCGGAAACCTGGCGGGAATGCCTCAGGAAAGCAGCCGCGCGACGTCCGGCGCGAAGTAGGTGAGGATGCCATCGCAGCCCGCACGCCGGAAGGCGAGGAGACTTTCCAGCATCACGTCCTCCTTGACCCAGCCCTGCAGGATCGCGCCCTTCAGCATCGCGTATTCGCCGGACACCTGGTAGGCGAAAGTCGGAACCGCGAACCGCGCCTTCACCGCGGCGCAGATGTCGAGGTATGGCATGCCGGGCTTGACCATCACCATGTCCGCACCCTCGGCCAGATCGCGGGCAACGAGACGGATCGCCTCGTCTGCGTTGCCGGGATTCATCTGGTAGGTCTTCTTGTCGCCCTTCAGCGCGCCGCTCGCGCCGACCGCATCGCGGAACGGGCCATAGAAGGCGGAGGCGTATTTCGCAGCGTAAGACAGGATCGCCACGTCCTTGTGGCCTCCGGCCTCGAGCGCGGAGCGCATGGCGCCGATCCGCCCGTCCATCATGTCCGAAGGCCCGAGGATGTCAGCCCCGGCCTCCGCTTGCGCGAGAGCCATCTTCACGAGGGCCTCGACCGTCTCGTCGTTCACGATCACGCCGTCCCGCACGATCCCGTCATGGCCGAGCGCGTTGTAGGGATCGAGGGCGACGTCCGTCATGACCGCGATCTCGGGAACCGCCGCCTTGATCGCCCGCACCGCTCGGTTCGAGAGGTTGTCGGGGTTCCAGGCCTCCTCGCAGGTTTCGGTCTTCAGCGCGGGGTCCGTGTAGGGGAAGAGGCAGACCGCAGGGATGCCTAGCTGCGCGGCCTCCTCGGCAGCCTTCACGACGCCATCCACCGTCAGGCGGCTCACCCCCGGCATCGAGGCCACGGGCGCATCCGCGCCGGGCACGTCGGTGACGAAGAGCGGCCAGATCAGGTCCTTGACCGATAGCCGGTTTTCCTGTGCGAGATCGCGCAGGGCGGCAGTCCGGCGCAGCCGGCGCGGGCGGTTTGCGGGGAAGGGGGCGATGACGGGCGTCATGGGCACACTCTTGGCTGATCCTTCGGAACGGGTTACGAGGGTTCTGCGCATATCTCAAGCGCAATGACCGGCAGGCCCCCCGGCGCATCGTCGCGGAGCGGCGCGCCCAAGGCGGACGGCGGGAGGCAGAGTGGACTGGACTGAACAGGTTTTCGAGCTGATCGACATGCGGTCATTCTCGAATCTCTGGTACTGGATCGTTCTGGCGACGGTCTGGTCCTCGGCCTCGCATTGGACACTCGGGGTGCCCTACGACATGATCCTGCGCGCGCGGCGGCGCGGAGGACAATTCGAGGAGGATCTCGTCTCGATCGTGAAGGTGAACGTCAATCGGATCGTTCACGTTTCGAGCCAGTCCGGTGTCACGCTCGTCGCCGGCGGCAGCTTCGCCATGACCACGCTCGGTCTGCTCGGATTTCTCTACAGGATCGAGTTCTGTCAGGCGATCTTCCTGATCCTCTTCCCGATGACATTCGTCGCCTGGCTGAGCATCAAGGCCGCCAACAGGATCCACGAGACGTCCCCCGAGGGCGAGGACCTGCGGAAGGTGCTCCTGCGCCACCGCCTCTATGTCCAGGTGATCGGAATGGCGTCGATCTTCGTCACGGCCTTCTGGGGCATGTATCAGAACCTCGACATCGGCGCGATCCCCAGTTGACACCGGCGCCCCTTTGCTTAGGTCAGCGCGAATGACCGGCCGCGAACACATAATTCTTTCCGGCGCACCCGAAGGCTTCGACGCCAGGGCAGTCGCGCGGGAACTGGCTCAGGACAAGAGCATCATCCACGTCGCGCGCGACGACAGGCGGATGGAGGCCATGCGCGCCGCGCTCGCCTTCTTCGCACCGGACGCGGTCGTGATGAGCCTGCCGGCCTGGGACTGCCTTCCCTATGACCGCGTCTCCCCGAACCCGGACATCTCGGCCGCGCGCATGGCGACGCTTGCCGCGTTAGCGCACGGGATGCCCAAGCCCTTCGTCCTTCTGACAACGCTTTCGTCGGCGATGCAGCGCGTTCCGACGCGCGAGGTTCTGCGGGAAGCGACCTTCACCGCCCGCGTCGGAGGAAGGGTGAACGAGGCCGCGTTGCGGGACTTCCTCGTCCGGATGGGCTTTTCCCAGACCCCCACGGTCACCGAACCCGGCGACTACGCCATCCGTGGCGGGATCATCGACATCTTCCCGCCGGGCGAGGGCGGGCCGGTGCGGCTCGACCTCTTCGGCGACGTCCTCGACGGCGCGCGCCGCTTCGACCCGGCGACGCAGCGAAGCACCGAGAAGCTCAACACCGTTGAACTGACCCCGGTTTCCGAGGTCATCCTCGACGAGGCTTCGATCACCCGCTTCCGGCAGAACTACCGGATCGAATTCGGCGCCGCAGGAACGGACGATCCGCTTTACGAGGCGGTCAGCGCCGGGCGCAAGCACGCCGGGATGGAGCACTGGCTGCCCTTCTTCCACGAGCGGCTGGAGACGCTGTTCGACTATCTTCCCGACGCCACCGTGATGCTCGACGATCAACTGACGCCCGCCCGGATGTCTCGCTGGGAGGGGATCGCGGATCAATACGACACGCGGCGCGAGGCGATGCGGCGGAAGGATCGGCTGGATACGGTCTACAAGCCCTGTGCACCGGGGCTCCTCTATCTCGACGGCCAGGCCTGGGATGCCGCGATCGCGGACGAACGCGTCATCCAGCTCGTGACGCTGCCGCAGCCGACCGGGCCCGGAGTGCTCGACGCGGGCGGCAGGATCGGCCGGAACTTCTCACCGGAGCGCCAGCAGGAAGAGGTGAGCCTTTTCGGCGCGCTCGCCATGCATCTGGAAGCGAAGCGGAAGTCCGGCAACGTGATCCTCGCGGCCTATTCCGAAGGCGCGCGGGAACGCCTGTCCGGTCTTCTGGCCGATGAAGGCGTCGAGGGCGCCGTCCCGATCCGCGACATCCGCGACGTGAAGGACGCCAAGGGTGGCCTGTATCTTGCCGTCTGGGCGCTGGAACACGGGTTCGAGGGGCAGGGCCTGACGGTCATCGCCGAGCAGGACGTGCTGGGCGACCGCCTGATCCGCGGCCCGAAGAAACGCCGGAAGGCCGAGAACTTCCTGACCGAGGCGCAGTCGCTCACACCCGGTGATCTCGTGGTCCACGTCGACCACGGCGTCGGACGCTATCGCGGTCTGGAAACGATCACCGCGCTCGGCGCGCCGCATGAATGCGTCTGGATCGAATACGCGGGCGGCGACCGGCTTTACCTGCCGGTCGAGAACATCGAGCTTCTGAGCCGCTACGGCCACGAGGAAGGTCTTCTCGACAAGCTCGGCGGCGGTGCCTGGCAGGCGAAGAAGGCAAAGCTCAAGCAGCGCATCCGCGAGATTGCGGAACGGTTGATCCGGGTCGCGGCCGAACGGTACCTGCGCGCCGCCCAGGTCATGGAGCCCCCGGACGGGCTCTGGGACGCGTTCTGCGCGCGATTCCCTTACCAGGAGACCGACGACCAGCTGACCGCGATCGAGGAAGTGCTGAACGACCTCTCTCAAGGCACGCCGATGGACCGGCTCATCGTGGGCGACGTGGGCTTCGGCAAGACCGAGGTCGCGATGCGGGCTGCCTTCGTCGCGGCCATGTCGGGCGCTCAGGTCGCGGTGATCGCACCGACCACGCTTCTGGCGCGGCAACACTTCAAGACCTTCGCCGAACGCTTCCGGGGCATGCCGCTGAACGTCCGGCCCCTGTCGCGCTTCGTCTCTGCCCGCGACGCCCAGACGACGCGGGAAGGGCTGGCGGACGGTTCCGTCGATATCGTCATCGGAACCCACGCGATCCTTGCAAAGGGCATCCGGTTCAAGAACCTCGGCCTCCTCGTGATCGACGAGGAGCAGCATTTCGGCGTCTCCCACAAGGAGCGGCTGAAGGAGATGCGCAGTGAGGTCCACGTCCTGACCCTGACCGCGACCCCGATCCCGCGGACCCTGCAGCTTTCGCTCACGGGCGTCCGCGACCTGTCGATCATCGGCACGCCGCCCGTCGACCGGCTGGCGATCCGCACTTATGTCAGCGAGTTCGACGCGGTCACGATCCGCGAGGCCCTGCTGCGCGAACGCTTCCGCGGCGGACAGTCCTTCTACGTCGTCCCGCGCATCGCGGACCTGCCCGACGTCGAGGAATTCCTGAAGTCCGAGGTGCCGGAGGTGAGCTACGTCGTCGCGCATGGGCAGATGGCGGCGGGCGAGCTCGATGACCGGATGAACGCCTTCTACGACGGCAAGTACGATGTGCTGGTTGCAACGTCGATCGTGGAATCCGGCCTCGACATCCCGACCGCGAACACGATGGTCGTGCACCGCGCCGACATGTTCGGCCTCGCACAGCTCTACCAGATCCGGGGCAGGGTTGGGCGGTCGAAGACGCGCGCCTACTGCTTCCTCACCACGAAGCCACGCGCGCCCCTTACCCCGCAGGCGATCAAGCGGCTGCGGCTTCTGGGAAGCCTCGACAGCCTCGGCGCAGGCTTCAACCTCGCCTCGCAGGATCTCGACCTGCGGGGGGCGGGGAACCTTCTGGGCGAGGAGCAGTCCGGCCATATTCGGGAAGTGGGTTACGAGCTTTACCAGTCGATGCTCGAGGACACGATCGCCAAGCTCCGCGCCGGCGAAATCTCCGCCGTGGACGAGGACGGAGACTGGGCACCACAGATCAACCTCGGCGTGCCGGTGCTGATCCCGGAGGAATATGTCCCCGACCTCGACGTCCGCCTAGGCCTTTATCGGCGCCTCTCGGGCCTCGACACGAAGGTGGAACTGGAAGGCTTCGCCGCGGAACTGATCGACCGGTTCGGCGATTTGCCGAAGGAGGTGAACACCCTCCTCCTCGTCGTGCGCATCAAGGCGATGTGCAAGCGGGCCGGAATCGCGCGGCTCGATGGCGGGCCGAAGGGCGCGGTGGTGCAGTTCCACAACGACAAGTTCGCGAACCCCGCGGGCCTCGTCGAGTACCTGCAAGCTGAACGCGGCCTCGCCAAGGTCAAGGACAACAAGATCATCGTGCGCCGCGACTGGGCCAGCGAAGCAGACAAGATCCGTGGCGCCTTCGCCATCGCCCGCGACCTTGCCGAGAAGGCCCGCGCCGTTGAAAAGCCGAAGGCCAAGGCGAAGGCCTGATCCGCCGAAGGCGTTGCCCCCGGGTATCAGCTGGCCTCCGTTGTCCTGCGCATGAGCATCCAGGCGACGGCCGAGCAGACAAGCGTTCCGATCAGGATCGGCACGGCCGTCCCGTTGTACGCAAGCCCCACCGGCACAGCGATCGCGACGGCCGCGATCGTCGCGATCGCCGAGACGACCGAGGTGGCCATTCCGGCGATATGTCCCATCTTCTCGAGCGCGAGCGCGTTCAGGTTCCCGAAGGTTATCCCCGCCATGAAGAAGACACTCACGGCCCAGATGAAGAATGCCGGGAACACGAGAGTCCCGAACGAGGCAAACGTCAGCATCGCGATCGACATGATCGTCTGGCCGGCATAGGCCCAGGTCGCGATCCGGCGCATGCCCAGCCGCACAACGAAACGGGCATTGAGGACAGAGCCCGTCCCCGAGAGAATGGCCATCAAGGCGAACCAAAGCGGGAAGCTTTCGCCGCGACCATAGGTTTCGTCGAAAAGTTGCTGCGCCGCGGACAGGAGCGCGAACATCTGGCCGAAGCCGAGGCTGAGAACCGCCGTGTAAAGCCGCACCTGCGGGTCGGCCAGAACCTCGCGCGCGGCCTCCCGCATCGGAACGACGCGCAGCGGACGGCGGCGCTCGGGCGGCAGCGTCTCTTCCTGACGGATGTTGACCCAAGCGGTCCCCACGAGCCCGAAGACGATGAAGGCCCCGAACACGCCGCGCCAGCCGGCGAAGCTCTGGATCACTTGACCGATGGAAGGCGCAACCGCGGGCACGAGGATGAAGACCATCATGACGAGCGACGTGACGCGCGCCATCTCCCGTCCCGCATAGAGGTCGCGCACCAGTGCGAGGCCGGCAATGCGTGGACCGGCCGCTCCGAGGCCCTGCAGGAAGCGCGCGGCGAGCAGCATCTCGATCGAAGTCGCCGTCATCGAAAGCGCCGACCCCGCGAGGTAGAGAACGAAACCGCCCGTGATCGCTACCTTGCGCCCCGTCGCGTCCGAGATCGGCCCGGCGAAGAACGTGCCGACCCCCATGCCCAGCACGAAGGCAGTCAGGATCAGCTGCGCGCGGTTGACCGCGTCGGGCGTGAGTTCGGCCGCGATCTGGGGCAGGGCGGGCAGCATCGCGTCGATGGAAAACGCGATGCTCGCGAAAAGGAGCGCCAGCATCGCCGTGAATTCCGGAAGCGAAAGCCGGCGCTCCGGGATCATTATTTGAGCTTTCAAGATGGGCGCTCCGCGAGCTCGTCGATGACATCCAGCCAGAGTTGCGAGGGCTGCGCACCCTGAACGACATGCCGGTTTCCGATGATGAAGGTCGGCACCGCGGTCACGCCACGTTCGCGCGCGTGGCGGTCGCGCGCGATGATGTCGTCGCGGTCGGCGTCGGTGGCAAGAAGATGCGCGACCATGGCGCGGTCGAGACCCGCCTCGGCGGCGATGTCGGCGAGTGTCCCGGCGTCACCGATATCGCGCCCCTCGCGGAAGTAGGCACGGAACAGCGCGGAGACGATGGCCGTCTGGCGCCCTTCAAGACCGGCCCAATGGATCAGCCGATGCGCGTCCAGCGTGTTCGGGGTGCGCCGGATCTTGTCGAAATTGATCTCAACCCCGGCCTGTTCGGCATGTTCCGCGATCTGGGTATAGACGCGAACCGCTCCCTCCCGGCCACCGAACTTGGCCTCCAGATAGGCGGCCCGGTCCATTCCTTCCGGGGGCATTTCGGGATTGAGCTGAAACGGGTGCCATTCAATCAGGAAGGGGTGCTCCGGCCGGGCTTCCAGCGCGCGGTCGAGGCGGGCCTTTCCGATATAGCACCAAGGGCAGATCGGATCGGAAAGTATATCAAGGCGAATCAAAGACCTGCCTCCCATTCTTCACGCAGTTTTCGACGGTTGACCTTGCCGTTCGCACCGAGCGGCAAGGCCTCGCGCCGGATGTAGAGGCGGGGCTGCTTGTAGCGTGCGAGCCGATCCTCGGCGTGGGCCTTCAAGGCTTCCTCGGTCGCCGGGCCGGTGTGGAACAACGCGATGACGGAGACATCCTGCTTGAGCCGTGCTTCTATCGCGGCAACGTCTCCGGCGTCGGGGCACGCATGCATCGCCGCCTCGACCTCCAGTGGGGAAACCCGATAGCCCCCGGCATTCATCATGTCATCGTTGCGGCCAAGGTAGGTGATCGCACCATCTTCGGCCATGGACACCATGTCTCCGGTCACGAACCAATCACCACGAAACCGGGATTTCGTTTCCGCTTCGTTGTCGAGGTACCCAAGGAAAAGCCCCGGATCCGACCGATGAACGGCAAGGACTCCGGGCTCGCCATGCGCGACGGGCGCGCCGCTTTCATCCAGCACGGCGACGTGGCGCCCTTCCTGCGGATAGCCGATGGCCCCTTCCGGCGCGGGATGGGCTGGAGAGGCTGAAACGAATGTCGAGCATTCCGACATGCCGAGAGCTTCACAGATCAGCGTGCCGGTCGCGCCTTCCCAGGCGGCGCGAGTCGCTTCGGAAAGCTTCTCACCCGCTGCCAGACCATGACGGAGGCGAGGCAGGTCAACGCGGTCCCCACGCTTCAGCATTTGCCGATAAACACCTGGCGCTGCTGCGAAAATGGTGGCGTCGAACCGCTTCAGCAAAAGGAACAGCTGATCGGATGTCACCCCGGCGCCCGGAATCAGGGCTGTCGCGCCGACGGCCCAAGGGTCCATCAACCCGGTGCCGAGCGTGTAGGTCCAGTTGAATGCGCCAGCGTGAAGCAAACGGTCGCTTTCCCGCAGCCCGTACCATCCGTCCCACATCATCCGGCGCGCCCAGACCGCGCGATGCGCGTGAACCACGGCACGCGGCTGGCCCGAACTTCCCGAGGTGTAGATGATATATGCCGGCCGCTCCGGGTCGCCCAAGACGGGGATCGCCGGCGGGAGGTTTTCAAAAGCCCGAAGCTCCGCCTCGGAGATGACGTGGCAGTCGCGGTTTTCCGGAAGCGGGATGCCCGCCCCGGCGACGATCAGGCGGGGACGGATTTCGGTGGAAATCCATTCCAGTTCCGGGCTCGTCAGTTGCGTCGATGTCGGAACCGGAATGAGGCCGGCAGCTATCGCCCCCAGGAACGCGATAGGGAATTCGATAGTATTTCCCAGCCGCAGGAGAACTCGGTCGCCCGGCGTGAGCCCGAGCCCGAGCAGGCCGGCGGCCGCCCCCAGAACCGCGGCGTTGAGGCGCGCGTAGCTCCAGCGTTCCGCCCCCGAGGGCCGCACGATCTGCAGCGCGATCTTGTCGGGCCTGTCGTTGGCATGTCCGAGGACGTAACCCGCGAGGTTGAATTCCCGGGGGCAGGGCGGAAGCGGGGGAGTCTCAAATACCGAGAGCATCGCTCTCTGCTACGCCTCGGCAGGAGAGGTTTCAAGGCGGCTTGGATGCTGGATACTTGCCCTCGCCACAGCCGCGGACGCGATCAGGCGAGGGGCAGCGAATGCGGAACCCTATTCGTTCCCCTCGTCCCCGAAGCGGGAATCATCGTCGTATTCGTCCTCTCCGTCCGGGAGGAACTTCCCGGAAAGCGAGATGGAATGATCGTCGTGGCGCGGGTCCATGACCACGTCGGACGGCAGTTCGCCCCGAAGCCACTCGCGGATTTCCTGCGCCGCGTCCGTTGGTTCCTGATCAGTCAGTTGGGCGATGTAGTTCACGAACGCCCGCTGATCGCCATCGATATCCTCAAGCTCCGCCTCGTCCGCTTCGGGCCAACGGTCAACGATGGCGTCGAAGAACGAGGACCAGTTGTCCTGAACGTGGTGCCACTTCATTCTGCCTGCCTCCGGTCTCTTTCGGGTCCGTTTCAATCCGATCATGCAGCCAAAGTTTCAGCGGGAAAAGAACTTTGACCGCGACACTTGCATCCATGCCGCGAGGCGGCGGCCATGTCCCCGCCGGGCGCGCCAATCCACTCCGCCGCATTCAGGCAGCGGTTCCGGCCGTCTGGCACCGGATGATGGGATCAGAACGTGTCCCGGACGGTGCGCGCCGCGCCGGAAATATCCTCGCCCACACCTGCGACCGTGTTGCAGGCGGCGAGCCCGGCGAGCATCGCGATAAGGATCAGTTTGCGCGTCATGGGTTCAGTCCTCCCACCACCATACCTCGGGTATGAATCCCGGCCAGTATCCGTAGACCGGCAGCGTGTCCGGATAACGCAGATGACGCGAATGCGCAACGCGTGCTTCGCGCGAATACCAGATCGGAATCACATATCTGCCGGCCGTGAGAATCCGGTCCAGCGCCTTTGTCGCCGCGATGAATTCGTCCTGGTCCGCTGCGCCGACCATCGCCGCGACCATCGCCTCGATCGCCTCGCTGTCGACGCCCATCCAGTTCCGGGAACCTGGCTCGGTGACGCCCTTGCGGCCCCAATAAAGAAGCTGTTCGTTGCCGGGCGAAAGGGACAGCGACCTCGTGTAGAAGGCCATGCCGAAATCGTAGGCCTTGGTTCGCTCGGTGTACTGCGCGCTGTCGACGATGCTGACAACAGGATTGATCCCGAGCCGCTTCAGCGCCTCTATGTAGATGTCGACGATCGACTGCGTTTCCGTCGCGCCCTGGGAAAGCACGATCTCGAAGGTGAATGGCTCCCCGGCGGCGTTCTTCAGCACTCCGTTATCGACGGCCCACCCGGCTTCCTCGATCAGAGCGATGGCCTTGCGCGTATTGCCGCGGTTGAGTTCGGTCCCGTCGCCCACGGGCAGCGAATATCCCTCGATCGTTCCCGGAACGAGTTCGTCGGCGTAGGGCGAGAGAAGCTCTGCCGCGCGTCCCGCCGCCGGCCCATGATCCATCCCGAGAACGGAGTTCGAGAAATAGGAGGTGATCCGGGGCTCGGTCCCACCGTTCAGGGTCTGGTTGATGAACTCGAAATTGAAGACGAGCGTCATTGCTTCCCGCACCCGCCAGTCCTGGAAGACGGGAATGCGGGTATTCATCACGAGGCCGCTGATCCCGGAGGGGCGGCTATGGGGGATGACGCTCTTCACCACCTCGCCCGAGGTCATGGCGGGAAAATCGTATTGAGTCAGCCACTTTGCGCTGTTCGTTTCAGCCCAGATGTTTATCTCGCCAGCCTTGAACGCCTCGAAGACGACGCCGGCATCCCCGAAGTAGTCATACCGGATCTCGTCGAGGTTGTTGGTCCCCCGATTAACGGGAAGATCCTTGCCCCAGTAATCCGGGTTCCGTCGGAAACTGATGAAACGGCCCGGTTCGAACTTGTCGACGACGTAGGGACCGGAACCGATCGGAGCGTCGAGCGTGCTTTCGGCGAAGTCCATTCCCTCCCACTGAGCCTTTTTCAGAATCGGGCGCATCCCCATGAGCAGAGCGAGCTCCCGGTCCTCGGTGTTGAAGGTGATGCGGACGGAACGCGGGCCGGTCTGCTCCATCTTCGCGACCTTGCCCCAGGCGGTCTGGTAGCGCGGGTGCCCGATGGTCCCCAGGGTCTCGTAGCTCCACATCACGTCCTCGATCGTGACCGGGCTTCCATCCGAGAATCGGGCCTCGTCTCGGAGGGTGAATTCCACCCAGGAACGGGACTCGTCCGTCTCCACCGATTCGGCGAGAAGACCGTAGAGTGTGAAGGGTTCGTCGATGGACCGCGCCATCATCGTTTCCACAACGTGAACACCCAATCCCCAGGGTGCGCGCCCTTTGACGATGTAGGGGTTCAGGCTGTCAAAGCCACCGGCCTCGCCGAACACCATTCGGCCACCCTTCGGCGCGTCCGGATTAGCATAGGGCAAAGACACAAAATCGGGTGGCAGCGCGGGCTCCCCGTACATAGCTATGCCGTGTTTCGGCTCTGCGTGCGCGGCAACGGCAGTGGCCGCCACCATCAGGATTGTCGCCGCAGCGCGTTTCACCGCGATCCCTATCCGACCCTTCATCCTGCCACGGCCTCTCGATTTCACTGTTCACCGATGCGGCCACGCTATCGCCGCTTTCTTGGCTTTTCAAACTTTTAGCTTGGAGAGCGGCGGTGTTACGCGTATAAAGGTCCCACTGCTCGATAGGTTTCTTGCCTGTATGAAACCTGCCTCAATAACTCAACGCCCGCCTCGCGCGGGCGTTTTTTTTCGCCCTCTGCGGGCATCTCAAGGAGGCGAGCAGATCGCGAGAATCGGCAGCGGTCTTGGCGACCATTTTTGGCTGTTCTTTGCGCCTGCAGCATCTATTGTCGCTGCGGACGCAACTTGAAAGGGAACGCCATGAGCCTCGCTGGCAAGACCGCGGTCATCACGGGATCGAACTCCGGCATCGGACTTGGTGTCGCATACGAGCTCGCAAGGGCGGGCGCGGATGTCGTCATCAACTCGTTTACCGATCGCTCTGAAGATCACGCCCTGGCCGAGCAGATCGCAAGAGAACACGGCGTCAAGGCGCGCTACATCAAGGCGGACATGTCCGTGGGCGAGGAGTGCCGGGCGCTCGTTGAGACCGCCGGGACTTGCGACATCCTCGTCAACAATGCGGGCATCCAGCATGTGGCGCCGATCGAGTCGTTTCCGGCGGCGAAGTGGGACGCGATCATCGCGGTCAACCTCAGTTCCGCCTTTCACACGACCGCGGCCGCCTTGCCGCTGATGCGCGCGAAAGGATGGGGCCGGATTGTCAACATCGCCTCGGCGCATGGCCTGACGGCGTCTCCGTACAAATCCGCCTATATCGCGGCAAAGCACGGGATCGTCGGCTTGACGAAGACAGTCGCCCTCGAGGCGGCGGGGCAGGGGATCACGGCAAATGCCGTCTGCCCCGGATACGTTCTTACACCCCTGATCGAATCCCAGATCCCGGACCAGATGAAAACGCACGGCATGGACCGTGAAACGGTGATCCGCGAGGTCATGCTGGCGCGTCAGCCATCGAAGCAGTTCGCCACGATCGAACAGATCGGCGGAACCGTCGCCTTCCTGTGCAGTGCCGCCGCAGATCAGATCACCGGAACGACCATCAGCGTGGATGGTGGCTGGACGGCGCTCTGACAATATGGGGCGTCCTTCGGCCAAGCCGTCGTTTCCAGATAGAAAAATGCGGCCGCGTCACCGCAGCCGCACTTCCCAGCACAAGCGGAACTGGCCCGCTCGAACCCCTTCCGAATATTAGCCAGCAGGGGCGGTGTCGACCGGCGTGGACGACCCGCTGTCGTGTCCATGCACGGCAACGGCGATCAGCACCAGGAGAAGAAGCGGAACGATGATCCCGCCAGAGGTGCCAGCCGTATCTTCCTCGATCACTTCGGGCGCGATGACCGGCTCGATCACCGGCTCTGCCATGCCGCCGGCGAGTGCCGGCATCGCGATCATGGATGCCGTAATGGCAGCAATGAGTGTCTTCATGATTGTTCTCCTGTCTTCACTGTCGGTTTGAGGTTGGAAATTGGTGGAGAAATCTCCTCCGCTGGAACTCGTCTGTCAGGTCTGCCGCGCCGCGTCGCCGTCCGAATGCGAGACCGCAACCGCGATCAACACCAGGAGGAGAAGCGGAACGATGATTCCGCCGGAGGTCCCTGCCGTGTCCTCGACGATCACTTCGGGTTCGACGACCGGCTCTGCCATGCCGCCCGCGAATGCAGGCGAGGCCATGCAGAAAGCAGCTAGGGCGGTTCGGATCATCTTCATGGGATGACCTCCACATCTACGCTTTGTAAACGGATGCTAGCATGCAACCTGTGCCCATCAATGCGAAAACTTGGATCTTTCCCTGGGCCGCGGCGCTTCGGCAACACCTTGCTCAGGTTGCACCAACCCTCGCCTTTGCGCTTGAAAGAGGATCAGGCTGGCCGCTTGATCTGATCTTCCTTGAGCTTTTCCACTTCCTTCGCGGTCGGATACACCAGTCCGGCGGAGATGATCAGCTTCGCCGCGTCTTCGACCGACATGTCGAGGAAGACGACGTCTTCGCGCGGCACGAAAAGCAGGAAACCCGATGTCGGGTTTGGAGTGGTGGGAAGGAAGACCGAGATGAGCGGCTCGTCCCGCGGGATCTTCTTGTCGATTTCGCCTTTCGTCGACGAGGAAACGAAGGCGATCGCCCAAAGGCCCTTGCGCGGGTATTCCACGAGGCAGGCCTTGTCGAAATTCGCCGCGCCCTGAGCGAAGACCGTCTCGGTGATCTGCTTGAGCCCGTTGTAGACGGAGCGGACCACGGGCATCCGGTCCACGACGCCTTCCGCCCACGCGATCATCGAACGCCCGATGAGCCCCTTCGCCATCCAGCCGACGATCACCGTGAAGATCAGGAAGATGATGACGCCGACGCCGCGCAGGTTCACGCCGATGTACTTCTGCGGCTGGTATTGGGAGGGGATGAAGGGCAACACCCAGCTGTCGATCCATCCGACCACCGTCCAGAACAGCCAGAGCGTCAGGAAGATGGGCGCGATCACGACAAGACCGGTAAGGAACGACGCGCGCAACCCGGCCAGCATGCCGTGGCGCTTCCGCGGCTGCGGGTGAAGGTTGAGCGGATCCTGGTTTTCGGTCATCGAGCGCCTGCGACAGATTTAGCGCGGAATGTAGGGGCTTTGGAGCGGCCCCACAACGCTGCAGATTCCGCTATGCGCAACAAATTCGCGTTTGCAGCCCAACAGGTACCCGTGGCGGCCCGCTCCGAAACCGGTTGCGTCATTCTCCGTCCTTGCGAAGACTGGCGAGTTCCCGCGCGATGCCGGACGCGAGGCGGGCGTTGTTCCTGACCAGGGCGATGTTCGCGGCGAGGGAGCGGCCCTTGGTGAGCTCGAAAATCCGCTCCAAAAGGAAGGGCGTGACCGCCTTTGCGGCGATGCCGCGCGCTTCGGCCTCTGCCTGCGCCTCGGCGATGACGGGGTCGATCACTTCGCGGGGGATTTCGTGTTCGTGAGGGATCGGGTTTGCGACCAGTTGTCCGCCGGACAAGCCCAGCCGCGACCTCATCGCCTGCGCCGCGGCAATTTCGGCCGGGTTGTCGATCCGGAGCGGCGCTGGAAGGCCCGAGCTACGTGACCAGAAGGCCGGGAAATCGTCCTGGCCGCAGGCGATCACCGGGACGCCCAGCGTCTCGAGCACCTCAAGGGTCTTCGGAAGGTCGAGGATTGCCTTGGCCCCCGCCGAAACGACGGTCACGGGCGTCTGCGCGAGTTCCCGGAGGTCCGCCGATATGTCGAAGCTCGCTTCCGCGCCGCGATGCACGCCGCCGATCCCGCCCGTCGCGAAGACGCCGATGCCGGCGAGGTTCGCGGCAATCATCGTTGCGGCCACGGTCGTCGCGCCGGTGCGGCCCTGGGCCAGGCAAACGGCCATATCTGCCCGCGATAGCTTCATCGCGCCCCTGGTGCGGGCGAGGGAGGTCAGTTCGGCCTCCGTCAGGCCGATACGGATGCGGCCGTCCATCACAGCGATCGTGGCCGGGCAGGCGCCCGATCCGCGCACCTCCGCCTCGACGCCAAGCGCGGTTTCGAGGTTCTGAGGCCAAGGCATCCCGTGGGTGATGATCGTCGATTCCAACGCCACAATCGGTTCGGCATGGTCAAGTGCGGATCGCACTGCGGGCGAGAAGGTCAGGGGCGCCTGCGAGGAGTTTCGGGGCATGTTTCACGCTCCTTCCGAGATGTGACGTGCTGCGGCGTCAAGCGCACGGGTGAGCGCGTCCCGGCGTCCCGCACCCCTGATTTCGGCGGCCATGTGGGCGGCCATGAAACTGTCGCCCGCGCCCGTGAAACGCGTGATATGGACAGAAGGTGGCGTTGCCGTAAGCAGTCCCTCCTTCGAGGCATCCGCGCAGGGCCGGCCGCCGTCGGTCACGATCGCGCGCCGTGCGCCAAGCCGCACAAGCGCCGTTGCCGCTTCCGATGCACCCGGTAATTCCTTACCGCACAACCCCTGCGCTTCCTCGAGATTCAAGTATACGGTGGCTCTCTGGGTGTCCAAGAGCGGCAGAAGACGTGTCACCTTGGTGGGGGATGCCGGCACGACCCTCAGGTCCGCCTCGGAATAGAGCGGGGATTGCACGATCGCGGACAAGAGGGCTTGCGTAAGATTTCCGTCAAGCGCGATCGTCCCGGTCCAGGGCGCGCCGTCGCGGCCGAGGCGACCGTCGGAGAGCGCCGCAAGGATCGCTGCCCCGGCGGCTTCAAGTGAGCGGGCGTCTGCGACTGCCGCGATGAGACCGCCGGTATCCTCGACGGCAACGTAGCTGTCGGTGGGAAGGCCCCCATCGCGCCAGACGTGGCGGCAATCGACGCCAAGATCCGTCGCCGCCGAAACAAGCGCATCTCCCTCCGCGTCGCATCCGATCGATGAAAGCAGGGCAGGGCGCAATCCGAAGCGAGCCAGCGCCACCGCGACGTTCAGGGCGACGCCGCCGGGCGACCGGGTGATGCGGCCGGGGACATCGGCGCCGGGCCGCATGACCTCGGTGGCGCGGCCGATCACGTCCCAATGCGCGGCGCCGACGCAGATGATATCGGGGGGCGAAGATTTCATGCCGGATTAGTCACCTGCAGCCATGTCGATGACAAGGGGTTGCCTTGCGCACTCCCGACCGCCATTCCTTTCGCGAGCGTCCATCTGCCTTGAAGGCGCTACGGCGCCCGCGCGAAGCTGCAGGCACTTGCACCCGCGCGCGAAAGAGGGTAGATGGCGCGCACTTCACAGGTGGGGCATGGGCCTTCGGGGGAGAAATCCCCGCAGGTCCGCCGGTTGGGAGAGATCCCTGAGGCCCTGCCGAGGCGCAAACCGGAAAGGAATGGACATGGCGCTCCCCGATTTCTCCATGCGTCAGCTGCTTGAAGCTGGCGTTCACTACGGCCACCAGACCCAGCGCTGGAACCCGAAGATGTCCGAGTACATCTACGGCGACCGCAACGGCATCCACATCATCGACCTGACGCAGACGGTGCCGATGCTCGACGCCGCGCTGAACGTCATCCGCGAGACCGTCGCCAAGGGCGGCCGGATCCTGTTCGTCGGCACGAAGCGCCAGGCGCAGAAGCCGATCGCGGAAGCCGCGGAAAAGTGCGCCCAGTATTACATGAACCACCGCTGGCTCGGCGGCACGCTGACCAACTGGAAGACCGTCTCCCAGTCGATCGCCCGCCTGAAGCAGATCGACGAGGTCATGGCGGAAGGCGCCGAGGGCCTCACCAAGAAAGAGCGTCTCGGGATGGAGCGTGAGCAGGCGAAGCTTCAGGCCTCGCTGGGCGGCATCCGCGAAATGGGCGGCCTGCCGGATCTCCTCTTCATCATCGACGTTGGCAAGGAAGACCTCGCCATCCTCGAGGCGCAGAAGCTCGGCATCCCGGTCGTCGCGGTCGTCGACACGAACTGCTCGCCGAAGGGCGTTGACTACGTGATCCCGGGCAACGATGACGCCGCGCGCGCCATCGCTCTCTACTGCGACCTCGTCGCCCGCGCCGCGCTCGACGGGATGAGCGCGCAGATGGGTGCTGCCGGCGTGGACATCGGCGCCCTCGAAGAGGCTCCGGCCGAGGAAGCGGCGGAAGAAGCCTGACCGCGGACGCGGGGCCCCGCGCCCCGCTTCTTTCCCATTCCAGGCGGGGCCCACCCCGCCTGTTCCCATTCGAGAACCAAGGAGAGCCAGACATGGCAATCACCGCACAGATGGTGAAGGACCTGCGCGACACGACCGGCGCGGGCATGATGGACGCGAAGAAGGCGCTGACCGAGACGAATGGCGACATGGAAGCCGCCGTCGACTGGCTGCGCACCAAGGGCCTCGCCAAAGCCGCCAAGAAGTCGGGCCGCGTCGCGGCCGAGGGCCTCGTCGGCGTCGCCGTGAAGGGTGGCAAGGGCGTCGCGATCGAGGTCAACTCCGAGACCGACTTCGTCGCCAAGAACGAAGAGTTCCAGTCGATGGTTCGGTCGTTCACCGAAGCCGCTCTCGACGTTTCGGACATCGAGGCGCTCAAGGAAGCGACCGTCAACGGCAAGACCGTTGCCGAGACGCTCACCGACGCGATCGCGAAGATCGGCGAGAACATGACGCTTCGCCGCATGGTCGTCGTCGAAGGCGAGACCGTCGTGTCCTACGTTCACAACGCCGCGGCCGAAGGCATGGGCAAGATCGGCGTTCTCGTCGGCATGAAGGGCAATGACACCGGCATCGGCAAGCAGATCGCCATGCACGTCGCGGCGACCAGCCCGGCTTCGCTGTCGGAAAAGGACCTCGACCCGGCTCTCATCGAACGTGAAAAGGCGATCCTGACCGAGCAGGCGCGTGAATCGGGCAAGCCCGAGGCCGTCATCGAGAAGATGATCGTTGGCCGGATGGCGAAGTTCTTCGAGGAAGTCACGCTTCTCGGCCAGAAGTTCGTGATCAACCCCGACGTGACCGTGGCCCAGGCCGCGAAGGACGCCGGCGTCGAGATCACCGGTTTCGCCCGCGTCGCCGTCGGTGAGGGGATCGAGAAGGAAAAGGAAGACTTCGCCGCCGAAGTCGCGAAGACCCGCGGCGCCTGATCCTACCGCGAGCAGAAAAAGAAACGGTGCGGGACACATGTTCCGCACCGTTTCCATTTTACGCGCCAGCACCTGTTGGGGATGAGGACAGAGCGCGACCTTAAATCGGCTCTTCGGACGAAAACGTGCCCGTCGAACCGTATCCGGTTTCCCGGTGCGGCCCCTTTCCCCCGAAAAAACACCGGGCTGGTCAGGGGCCGCTGTTCCTGGCTAATGCCACCACTCACGGAACGTGTGAAATGTGCCGTGTTACGCTACGTCACGAAAGTAGGGGATTCCCTACCAGCCTCACGAGGCTGTTACCTGCTACATTTCCATCTGCGACGTGGAAGCGTCTATTTCGATCCAACCGGCGAAAAAGTGCTGCGTTTTTCCAGGCGCGCTTACCGTGAAACGATGAATATCTGGTTCTGGAATGACGCCTTGAGAACCGCCTGCGCGGTCGTGTCGACGTCGAGCGCTTCCCGCGCGAGCCGCAGGTGCTTTTCGACGGTCGCAGGCGTCACGCCCATGATCGTCGCGATATCGGCAGTCGTCTTGCCATCGCCGACCCATTCGAGAACCTCGCGCTGACGCGGCGTCAGAGCTCTTCGAGAACTCGCGAAGGGCATTGCCGTGATCTTAAGATGCGTGACGTTGTTGATCACGGCAATCTCTCGTCCATGCGTTTCCCAGATCGCGTCGACGTCATGCTGGAAGAGACCGGGTTGAGCGCAGAGCCCGATCGCGCCCTTGGACCGAACCGAAACGTCGCGGAAGCTGATGGAATAGCCCGCGCGCACGCCCATCGCGAGGTTGTATTCCATGACCTCGCGTTCCGCCTCCGTCATCTTCCCGGAGAGAGCCAGCTCCTCGATGAGTCGCCAGGAACACGCCCCCTCGTTCTCGGCCGACCATTTCACCATGGGGGCATTCTGATACATCCCGCCATGTATGAAGGTCTTCAGATAGTCTTCCGAGTGGTTGGAGAGGATCAGAAGGTCATCCACGTTGCCGAATGAACCGGAGGTGCGGAATCGCGTAAAACCGTACAAGACACGGTCAAATCCGTATTCCGCCATTTTCTGAGTATGCAGTTCCCAGATCTCGGGAATCGAGTTCGCGTCAATGAGCCGCTCGAGATGCTCGGCAAGGCTCATGACTGCACTCTGGCTCCCATTCAAAATGACTTCGCGCGCACCGCATACGCAGACTGGTCGAACACAGGTTTCGCCAATACCAGTTGCGACACACGCCAATAACGAGATTCAATCCCCATTGCGTTCCTGCCACGCCGAAGGCTCTCTGTCGAGAGGGAAGCGCGCACCCGGATTCTCTGGAGACAGGATCCGGAAGCGGCCGAAGCACAGGAGGCGGTCTTGAGTAGAAGTGTCGACGTTCTCATCGTCGGTGGCGCTGTCATGGGGGCGTCTGCCGCTTTCTGGCTCATGCGGATGGCGCCGGACCTCAGGGTTACGGTGGTCGAGATGGACCCCACCTACCAGCGCGCGGCCACCGCGTTGTCCGTCGCTTCGATCCGGGCGCAATTCTCGAACCCCGTCAACGTCTCGATCAGCCGCTTCGGGCTCGAATTCATCCGGAACTTCGCAAGAGAAACCGGGCCTGAGGGGGGCGTGCCCTCGCTCGGACTGAAGGAGAACGGCTACCTTTTCCTCGCCGGCAGCGAGGAAGGCAAGGCGCTCATGGCGGAACTCGCGGCCATGCAGCGGGAGCTTGGGGCGTCGACCGAAGTCCTTGATACCGTGGGGCTTTCAGCGCGCTTTCCGTGGCTGACGCTGGACAATGTCGTGGCCGGCAGCTTCGGCCCGGAGGGGGAGGGGTGGTTCGACAACATGGGCCTTCTTTGGGGCCTGCGATCCGCCGCAAGGGCCGCCGGGGCCGAAATCATCAAGGATCGGGTCGTGGGCCTCGACCTGATGGACGGGCGCGTGAAGAGAGTTCGCCTCGCGTCCGGGGAGGTCATCGAAACAGGGGAACTGATCTGCGCTGCGGGAACCCGGGCGGCGGAGATCATGAAGATGGCGGGCGAGGAATGGCCGGTGGAGCCGCGCAAGCGCACGGTCTTCCTGATCGACGCGCCGAATGCGCGGCATCCGGAGGCACCTCTCATCATCGATCACACCGGTTTCTACGCGCGTCCGGAGCACGGGCAATGGATCACCGCCACGGTGCCGGACAATGACGGCCCCTGCGATCCGGACGACTTCGAGCCGGACCTCTCGCAGTTCGAGGAGATCATCTGGCCGCTGCTCTATGCCCGCGCGCCCGGCTTCGACGCTGTCAAGGTCATGCGGGCCTGGGTCGGGCACTACGACTTCAACCGGCTGGACCAGAACGCGATCCTGGGGCGGCATCCGAACGTGCCCAACCTCGTCCTGATGAGCGGTTTTTCCGGGCACGGCCTTCAGCAGGCCCCCGCCGTGGGGCGGGGGATCGCCGAACTGATCGTGACCGGCGGCTATCGAAGCCTCGACCTCTCACCGCTCGGGGTCGAGCGTGTTCTGGCGGGCGAGCCGTTCCTCGAACGTGCAATCGTCTGAAAGGGGCTCAGCCGGCAGTCCGCAGCGTGTCCCTCCGGCAGGCTGCCAGCGTCCGCGCGGTCAGTTCCGGCGCGAGCGCCTTCATCGCGTCGTATTGCGTCAGGAACACGCGGCCCGTCAGATCGTCCAGCAGATGGCTCCGTTTCAGGCGGTCCATCACCGGTCCCTTCACCTCGGACAGATGGAGCGTCACGCCCGAATCCGTCAGCCGTTCGTTGATCGCTTCGAGGCTTTCCAGCGCCGAAGCATCGACGTCGTTCACCGCCGGAAACATCAGGACGACATGCCCAAGCGCCTTGTTCGAGGCAACCTGTGCGTAGACCGTGTCCTCAAGGAAACGCGCGTTCGGGAAGTAAAGGCTTTCATCCACGCGGATCGTCACGACATCCGGGGCGGTGATGACCGCATGCCGCTCGACGTTCCGGAAATGCTCGGTCCCGGGGACCTGACCGACGATCGCGACATGCGGACGCGAGGTCCGGTAGAGATGCAGGAAGATCGACAGTGCCACACCGGCGACGATCCCGTTTTCAACGCCGGAGGCAAGAGTCACAAGGATCGTGGCGGCCATCGCCGCGAAGTCCGGGCGCGAGAACGACCACGTGTGCTTCAGGGCCCCGAGATCGACAAGCGAGAGCACGGCTACGATGATCGTGGCGGCGAGCGTCGCTTGCGGCAGGAAATACAGCAGCGGGGTCAGGAAGAGCGTGGCGAGCGCCATGCCAACCGCGGTGAAAGCCCCCGCCGCGGGGGTCTCCGCCCCGGCGTCGAAGTTCACGACGGAACGGGCGAAACCACCCGTGACCGGGAATCCGCCAGACAGGGCGGACGACACGTTTGCGCCGCCAAGCGCGATCAGTTCCTGGTCCGGGTCGATCCTCTGCCGGCGCTTGGCGGCCAGCGTCTGGGCCACGGAAATCGTCTCGACGTAGCCGACAACGGTGATCAGCAGCGCGGGCACAGCGATCTTGCTCCACAGGTCAAGGTCCAGCGGCGGCAGCGTGGGCATGGGGAGCCCTTGCGGCACCTCTCCGACGATCCGAACGCCCCAGTCCGAAAGCCCGAACGCCCAGGTCAGAAAGGTCGTCACGGCAACGGCGGCAACGGGGCCCGTACGGGCGAGTATCCCGGCCATCTTGTCCGTGTAACCGCGTTTCTTCAGGTATCCCTTCAGCCCCTTGCGCGCCCAGAACAGGAACGCCGTGGCGGCGGCCCCTATGACAAGCGTCGGCAGGTTGATCTCGCCAAGGCGGCCAAGGATCGAGGTCAGAAGCTCGAGAAGGTTATGCCCTTCGGCCTTAACGCCGAGTATGTGCTTCAGCTGGCTCGCCGCGATGATGATTCCCGAGGCCGTTATGAAGCCCGAAATCACCGGGTGAGACAGGAAGGACGCGAGGAAGCCCAGCCGGAGGAAACCCATGCCCAGAAGCATGAGCCCCGACAGGAAAGCGAGCGCGATCGCCGCGCCCAGATATTCAGGTGTTCCTTGGGCGGCCAGTTGGCCCACCGCCGCCGCCGTCATCAGCGAGGCCACGGCGACCGGACCCACGGCCAGCGCCCGCGAAGTGCCCAGAAGGGCGTAAAGCAGCAGCGGAGCGATCGAGGCATAAAGGCCGACCTCGGCCGGAAGGCCCGCGAGCAGCGCATAGGCCAGCGATTGCGGGATCAGCATGATCGTCACGATGACCGCCGCGATGAGGTCGTTCGTCAGGGTGTCGCGGTTGTAGGTCGCGCCCCAGGTCAGGATCGGGAAGTATTTCCGCAGCATGTGTCAGCGTCCGGGCAAGGCGTGAAGGGCGGTGGTATGGCGGAGGCTTTGGGCCTTGCCGGCGAGTGGGAAAATTCCGAGGCGCCTGGCTGCTTTGGCTCCGGGGCCTGAAATCTAAGCGAGACTTGGTTGAAATGCCGAGGAGCCCGCGTTTGAAAACGCGGGCACCCCGTATGTCGATCAGAGCCCGTTGACCGGGACCTTCAGATAGGTCTTGCCGTCGTCCTCGGGCGGCGGCATCTGGCCGGCCCGCATGTTGACCTGAAGCGACGGAATGATGAGCCGCGGCATGGCGAGCTTCTTGTCCCTCTCGGTCCGCATGCGCACGAACTCTTCGATCGGCTTGCCGGCCCCCACATGGACATTGAGCGCCTTCTGCTCGCCCACCGTCGTTTCCCAGGCATAGGTATCGCGACCCGGCGCCTTGTAGTCGTGGCCCACGAAGACGCGCGTCTCATCGGGCAGCGACAGGATCTTCTGGATCGACTTGTAGAGGTTCTCGGCGGAACCGCCCGGAAAGTCGCAGCGGGCCGTGCCGAAGTCAGGCATGAAGAGCGTATCGCCCACGAATGCAGCGTCCTCGATCACGTAGGTCAGGCAGGCCGGCGTATGGCCGGGCGTATGCAGAACGCGGCCCTTGAGCGCGCCGACTTCGAACGTGTCGCCTTCGTTGAAGAGGCGGTCGAACTGGGATCCGTCGCGCTGGAACTCCGTGCCCTCGTTGAAGACCTTGCCGAAAGTCTCCTGGACCACGGTGATCTTCTCGCCGATGCCGATCTTGCCACCCACGCGCTCCTGGATATAGGGCGCGGCGGACAGGTGGTCCGCGTGAACGTGGGTCTCGAGAACCCACTTGATGTCAAGACCTTGCTTCTTGACGTAGCTGATGACCTCGTCCGCGGAATGCGTATCCGTCCGTCCCGACGCATAGTCGAAATCGAGAACGGAATCGATGATGGCGGCAGCCTTGCTCGTCGGGTCCTTGACGACATAGGTGATGGTGAAGGTCGCCTCGTCGAAGAAGGCTTTCACATCGGCCTTCAGGGCGGGTCTCGTCGCGGTGTCCATTGAATTCCTCCGCATTGGCTTGTCACGCTTATATAGCGCCCGGCCCACACATAGCAAGTTTTGAATGTGTTATTTAACGCGTCCACGGCGCGGCGTTTCGACCGAGTGTCAGGCCGCGACCGGTACAGAATGCGAGGGTAGGGGGCCTACTTGGCCTTCCACTTGATGGAACACCCCATGCTCGCGACCTGTTCGCGCGGGCCCTGGCCGGACTCGGCCACCTGTTTCATCGCTTCGAAAAGTTCGCGCCTTGCGTCCGGGGGCGCTGGATTCTTGCCCGAAGCATCCAGGCGTCCACGATATTGCAGTTCGAATTCGGAGTTGAAACCGAAGAAGTCGGGCGTGCATGCCGCACCGTAGGCCCGCGCGACGTCCTGCGATTCATCGTAGAGATAGGGGAACGGCAATCCCCATTTCTCCGCCTCGGCCTTCATGTTGTCGAAGCTGTCCGCAGGATATTCCTTCGCGTCGTTCGAGCTGATCGCGGCAACGCCGATGTCAAGAGCGGCCAGGTCCTTCGCGTCCCGAATGATGCGATCCATGACGGCCTTGACGTATGGGCAGTGGTTGCAGATGAACATCACGAGCGTCCCGTTCGGCCCCGCGACATCCTTCAAGGACCAGCTGCGCCCATCCGTCCCGGGAAGGGTGAAATCCGGTGCTTTCCAGCCAAAATCGCAAACCGGCGGAGAGACGGCCATGATATCCTCCTCTATCTGTTTCCCCAGGACCAACTAGCCCTTGGTGCATCCGCGCCAAGGGAAGGATCAGTCCTCGGGCACGTAGCGATAGCCGCTTTCGAACCGTTCCGCACGTCCGATTCCCGGGAAAGGCAAGTGGAAGCCGATCAGGCGCGTCTGCTCGGCGGCCAGCTGATCGAGAAGGCCCACGCGGGTCTCGGCGGCAAGCGGCTTGTCCTGGTCGGAGCCGGAAAGCCAGTCCGGCCGTTCGAACGCAAGATGGTGGTTCCCGATGCAGTCTCCGAGGACCATCGCGGCCTCGTTGCCCTGGCGGATCTCGAACGCCATGTGACCGGGCGTGTGCCCGATCGTGGCGCGGGCCGCGATCCCGGGAAGGATCTCCGCTCCATCCTCGAAAACCTCGACCAGATCGGCAATCGCATCGAGGCGCCGTTTCGCACCGACCGCAAAGGTCTGGCGGGCGGGATCGATCGTCGAGACCGTGTTCGGATCCGTCCAGTAATCGCGCTCCGTCCGGCCGATCATGAAGGACGCGTTGGCGAAAAGCGGTTCGTCGAATTCATCCAGAAGCCCCCAGAGATGGTCCGGGTGGCCATGGGTGAAGACGACATGCGTGACTTCCTCCGCCGACACGCCAAGGGCGTCCAGCGCCTCGGGGAGCTTGCCGGCACTGGGCATGAAGTCATTTCCCGAACCCACGTCGAAGAGAACCGTATTGGTTCCATCCCGATACAGGGTGACGTTGCAGTCAGGCCGGAACTCGTTGCCGTCGAGCCCGTATCTGGCGAGGATCGGTGCGACCTCGTCAGCCGGCAGATCGCCCAGGATGAACCCGCCGGGAAGGATCAGGTGGCCATCGCTCAGCACATCGATCCGGGCAGAGCCCATCTCGACGGAAGCACCAGCCCAACCACGCCGCGGAAGCAGAGCCGCGCCCAGTGCCGCACCTGCGGTCATGGTGAAATGCCGACGAGTAACCTTCATGAACTCCCCCCAAGGAAACATTCTTTCCGGTGAATATGATGCAGCGGCGGGTTATCGGCAAGTGCCAAAGGGCAGGGACACACAAGCGACCTTCCCGCCGCGTCGCCCGGTTTTCCGCGCGCATCCGACAAACGTGTTTGCATCGCGCGATACGGATCCGGTGTTGCGCGTCCCAGACGATGATGCACAGCCAATCCGAGGGAGACGGTGCGAATGACCTTTGTTCAGGCATGTGAGTGCGTTGCATGCGGCAGCATCACGCGAGTCCTAAACTTCATGCCAAATCAGTGCCTTGGGTGCAGGAGCTGAACCGAACTACGCTGTTTCCTTTGCGTAGTGGACGGATCGAACGTGCCGGAAACGCAGGATCACAGGCACATCATTATTTTACATAATATTGATTATCCGCTTTCTGGATGTCCTGAACAGGATGTGCTGCCCACGGTCTTTTCGCCTTCCCCACCTCCGAAAAAACGCAGACGCGCTGAGCCTAGAACATCATTCCCGACGTGACGTTCTTTAGCTGCAGGCGCGCCATGCCAAGGTTCGAGCCCTTCCGGTCCAACACCAGAGAGATGAAGACAGTCGGGTTGTTCTCGAGCGGCCGGATCAGATGGTATTGCTTGCCGAGCGTGATGAGGATGTCCTCGATGATGTCATCGAGGCCAAGCGTGATGATCGCGTCGAGTTTCGCTTTTACGACCTGCGTGTGAAGAGCTGCCGCTGCTTCCAGGTCCAGAGCGCCGCCGCCGGCCGAGGCCAGCATCAGCCCCGTATCCAAGTCAACGAGGCATGCACCAACGAACCCGGAAATCTCACCGGTTTTAGAGATATCGGTCGACACTTCCTTGAACTCCCAGACTTCCTCTGCCCGGGTGTCTCACGACAGAGAAAATTCTGCAAGCTCGCCACCCACGGCGGCGAGATGCGCCGTCTCAGGCGAGGCGGCGCCACCCTTTTCCTTCCGCCCTGTTCCCGAAAGTCGAGGAAGCCGCGGCCTCGCTCCGGCGGTGGCGAAGGGATTTCAGGTCATCCGAAGCCTGATCCGCAGATTGCCCCTGATCCTCCTTCTCGCCGTAGAGCCGGCAGAGGAGTTCGTCGATCAAGGCGATGACCTGTTCGGCCGACATGTCCTGAGGTGCCTTCGAAACGATATCGCGCCAGATGGCCACTTCCTTCGGGATGCGAAGGGATACGGAGCGGAGCGGCGCTTCGCTGCGCGGTTCCTCTTCCGTGGCTTCGGGGGCCCGAACGGCCTCCGGCGACGCTTCCAGGACAACGTCTTCTTCTGGCAGTTCGTCCTCATCTGCTTGCCCGTGGTCCATGACGGCGGGCATCGATGCGCCCGCATCGTCATCAAGGGTTTCGGGAGCGGTCTCTATCGCGATGGGCTCGGGCGTCACTTCGATCTCGGCTGCTTCGTCGAGTTCCCGCGCCTCGTCGACGGTCTCGTCGAGCTCAGCCTCCTCCTCGCGGCGGGCTTCGGAGAAAGCCTCGCGCAGCCATTCGCGCCGGTCCTGACCCGGGCTTGCCACGGGCCGCTCGGTCCGGCGGTCGGCACCGGGGCGTGAGATGCGGACCGGGCGTACCGGCGTGACGCTGACGGCGGGCGTCTCCCCTACCCCGGACTCGGACCCGTCCGACGACAGCGGAGCCTCCAGCCTCAGAACGCGCGTGCGCGGATCGCCCACGGCGTAACGGCTGAACATCTTGCGGCGGTGTTCTGAGATGGCATCGAACTGCGCGAATATCTCGTCCATGAGCGTCGCGGCGCCGCTTTGTGCCCACAGAGGCGTAGGCGTGCCCTCGGCCATTTCCCGTTTGGCCTTCACAGCGTTGTGCGTGGCCACGAAAACCGTCTCTGCGAAAAGTTCGCCGGCTTCGCGACGCAGCCTCCGGGCGACCTTTTCCCTGTCGGCCTCTGTAAGGAGCTTGTCGGCACGCGTTACGAGAAGAAGGCTGTGGCGCCGCAGCCGTGCCGGCAGCGCCAGCCAGGTCGAACGCTCGGTTTCCCGCCAGGCCTGGGTCGCCGTCGTGCACCACAGCACCATGTTCGCGAAGCCCGCCGCAATCCGCCAGGAATCCGCGGCGAGGTTCGGATCCGAAATGCCGGGCGTGTCGATGACGTCGCAATGGCGCAGGAATTCTGCCTCCACGTAGATCCGGGCGAAGCGCGCGTTGATCGGAACAGCGTTGAGGTCCTTGGGTTCGATATCGTGCTGATTCCAGTCCTGATCGACCCAGAACGACTGCTCCGTTCCATGCGTGAACCAGATCGGAGGAAGCTCGGTCGCCGTGATCTGCGTCGGCAGGAGTTCCGACTCGATCAGGAAATTCAGAAGTGTCGATTTCCCGGCGCTGAATTCACCCATGAGGGCGACACAGGGTTTGCGCTCCGACCAGCGCTGCAGCCGCTCATAGTGCTGCTGCGTGACGTTACGCGATCTGGGATTATCAAGCGCCATCTGGTCCCCCTATCGAGTTGCGGCCAGCTTCGTTGAAGGCTGCGCACCGTCGAGCATCGCCATGGCCGCGTCGAGGATTGCCGATTTCTCTCCGCTGTCCTGGCTGCCGATTGCCTCGCGCAGGCCGTCGGCATCGACAGCCCCTGCCCGCGCGATTTCCGTCAGCGCCTCCCGGTGATCCTCGAGGAAGTCGCTGAGCGTCAGCCGAAGTGCTTCGTTAACCGCACTGACCTGCTGTTCCTCGATTTCCTTCACGATCGCCGCCGTTTCCGCAGCGATGATAGCCCGGTAGTCATCGGCGAAAGCCGCGGCCCCCCGGCGAAGCTTCATCCACCGCTTCCACCAGCTGGACTGGAGGTCCACGACGATCGTCTTGCCGATCGCCACCGGCGGCGGCACGGCGGGCGCCATCGGCGCTTCGAGCCGCAGGTCGGCGGCAGCCTCGCCGATCAGGTCGCGGTACACCGCGCTGATTTCCTTCGACGCGCGGGCAAGCACTGTCTGCGAAAGCGCCCGCGTCGCACGCGAGAACGTCAGGTACGCGGCGCGAAGCTGCATCCGGAGCCGCATGGGATCGCATTCCCACTGCCCCTCGGCGCCATAGGCCTCCACGTGCTTGATCATCGCGGCGACGGTGTCGTTCACGAAGGTCTCGTTCGCCGTCTTCATCCGGCTGCGAAGCTCTCCGAGGATCACCTGCGTTTCGCCTTCGAGGTCAGCCTGTAGCGACCGCGTGATGTTGGAGAAGCTCGACTGAACATCACCGAGGCTCATCCGTGTCGAGGCTTCGCCATCCAGCTGAACGGACCCGGCAATCACGCTCGCATGCGACTGTGCGACGATGTTCTTCAGCTGCTTGCGCGCCTTCTGCAGGGTGCGGAAAGCGGCGCCATCCGCCACCCTCTCGCCGATCGCCGTCATCAGGGCCGGCATGCCCGAGAGTTTCCAGGCGTAGGTGTCGGCGTCATCGTCATCCATGATCCCGGCGACGGAGGCCCAGTCGAAGAGCGACTCCTTGCTCGCATCGGGGATGGAGTCGAGGTCGCCGGCGATCGCGGCTTCGGCCCACTTGGCGCTGCCGAACACGATGTCCGCCGCGCCGCTGACGCCGTGGCGCGTCAGTGTCGTCATCAGCGAGTTACGGATCTCGGCAACCTGGGTGCTCGGCTTGTCCAGTTCGTCAATGCGGTTGACGAAGATGATGACCTGACGCTTGTCCAGCGTCGAAAGCAGCCGGATCAGGGCGAGGTCGACGGTGTTCAGCGCCTGGTTCGCAGAAAGCACGACCACGCAGAGTTCCGTGTTGCGTACCTCGCGGAGCGTGATCTGCTCGCGCATCAGGAACGGATCGTTGACGCCGGGTGTATCCTGCAAGGACAGCGCCATCGGATAATCCGGCAGCTCCAGGTAGAGGTCCGCGGACCGTGTCAGGTCGGCGAAGCGCCCCTGCTTGTTGTTCTGCACTTCCGGGTCATCCGGGTCGCCGAGGCAGACGTAGCGTTCGATCAGCTTCGTATCGAAACGATCGTAATTGTGCCGCTGGCCGAGAAGCAGCTCGAAATTCTTGCCAAGACGCTCCTGCGTCTTGCGGCGCACTTCCGTGATCTGGCGCTCGATCTCGCGCACCTCATCGGCGGCCCCTGCCCGCTTGGCCATTTCGCCGAGCCGGCCGCCGCCGGTCATCAGCCGTTCCCATTCGCCGCGATCGAAGAAGCGGAACTCCGCCTTGGAGTTGCGCGGCGCGGGCTTGTTGATGTGGAGCGTGGTGACGACCGACGTCCACGGGTTGACGTCGGAAGGCAGAAGCCCGGGCTGTCCGGCGAGGACGTTGATCAACGCTGTCTTACCCGCCTTGACCTGGCCGATCATCGTCACGGTCGCCGAGAAATCGGCGAGTTGGGACTCGATGTGGCGGATGCGTCGGAGGGCGCGATCGTCGACCGCTTTTTCCAGGTTTTCCGCGACGCCTCTCAGTGTGTCGAATTGCTCCCTGATGCCGACAAACGGCTCGCATCCCAATCCCAGGATAGCCTTGTCCGTGACCGTCGCCTGATCGTGCTCTTCAGCCGTCATCTTTCATTGCCCCCCAAAACCTGTGAACCCACCCAAACAACTCAGTTACCCGACCGCTGCGGCCAGCGGCGCCATCCCCATACCCATCGTCGGCCCGGATACCCCAAGGTCGACCGGATACGCGGCCGTGATTTCGGCCACCGCTTCCACGGTGCGAAGCGCGGCATATGCCAGCTCGCAGCATTCCGCTGGCGCGGCCGCCCCGTCGGACTGTGGCGTCGCAAGCACCGCCACACGAACGAAACCGTTCAGTTCGCGCAGATCGACAACGGCGAGACGCTCGCTGTTTCTCTGCGTTTCGTCGAGGCTCAGACGCCAGTTCTTGTCGGCAATCAGAGCTTCCCCGAATTCTTCATGGTCCAGGAGAACGCATGTTCCGCGACCTCTGGACGACTTGCTGAGATCGTGGAGCGCAACACCGAGTCGGCTGCTTCTTTCGCCGATTGCCCGTTCGATCGTCTTGATAACCTGAGCCGAAACCTGCATCGCTCCACTCCAAGGCACACCCACACATTGTGCAAAGATCCTGAGAGCCCACAAAACCCTGTGGCGGAGCACCGGCAGTGCCGTAATCGCCGGATCCGCCTTCAGCCCAGCAGTCTCCTTTGCCTCGGGGCCGCCTCATACGGACAAGGCAATACCCCAAGCTCTTTGGTAGCGCCGAAAGCGCGCGGTTATTTGTTTAGAATCGAGCGAAAATAAGGCAGGCGCCGGTGGGACTGTCCGGCCAACGAGGACATATACCCCGTGGGCCGGTTTGCTCAGGTCACGACGTCCGGTTCAGACCGGCCGGAACGCTCGCGCAATCCGGTCAGGGTCTCGGCCGCACGGATGACCGGAGCCAGGGCCTTCTGCGGCTCTTCTCCAAGCCCCTCTGGCCCGGCGACGTACCGTTCCAGATAGAGCCGGATCGTCGCCCCCTCCGTTCCCGTTCCCGAGATCCGAAGCACGATGCGCGAACCGCCATCGAAGACGATCCGCAACCCCTGCCCTGTCGCCTGCGACCCGTCGACGGGGTCGGTATAGGCGAAGTCGTCCGCGGAACTGATCCTCATCCCTTCAACGGTGCTTCCCGGAAGCGTGTCGAGGCGGGCGCGAAGGTCGCCCATGATCACGTTCGCCGTAGACGCATCCAACGCCTCGTAGTCGTGCCGTGAATAGTAGTTGCGGCCATAACGGTTCCAGTGATCGGCCATGATCTCGCCGACCGACTGCTTCCGAACCGCAAGGATGTTCAACCACAGGAGAACCGCCCAGAGCCCGTCCTTTTCCCGCACGTGATCCGAACCGTTGCCGAAACTTTCTTCACCGCAAAGCGTCACGCGGTCCGCGTCCATCAGGTTTCCGAAGAACTTCCAGCCCGTCGGGGTCTCGTACTTCGGCAGACCCATCGCGTCGGCCACACGGTCCACCGCCGCGGAAGTCGGCATGGACCGGGCGACGCCCTTCAGCCCTCCGGCGTATCCCGGGGCGAGATGCGCATTCGCGGCAAGCACCGCGAGGCTGTCCGACGGGCTCACATAGACGCCGCGCCCAAGGACCATGTTGCGGTCGCCGTCCCCATCAGAGGCCGCGCCGAAATCGGGCGCATCGGCCTGCATCATCTCGGCGATCAGTTCATGCGCCCAGGTCGGATTCGGATCCGGGTGCATTCCGCCAAAATCCGGCAGTGGCGCGCCATGCACGACGGTCCCCTTTGGCGCGCCCAGCCTGTTTTCCAGAACTTCGGTCGCGTAAGGACCTGTCACGGCATTCATCGCGTCGAACCGCATCCGGAACCCCGAGGCGAAGAGTTCTCGGATCGCGCCGAAGTCGAACAGCGTTTCCATGAGCGCGGCGTAGTCCGCCACCGGGTCCACGACCTCGACCACCATGTCGCCCATACGCTGAACGCCGGGCCCCGACAGGTCCGCGTCCACCGTTTCGAGGATGCCGTATTGCTGGATCGTCTTCGTCCGCGCGAAGATCGCCTCCGTCACGGCTTCCGGAGCGGGACCACCGTTGGGGGTATTGAACTTCACGCCAAAATCCTCGTCATGGCCACCCGGGTTGTGGCTCGCCGAGAGGATTATTCCGCCGTCCGTCCTGAAAAGCCGAATGAGGTTCGACGCCGCAGGCGTGCTGAGCAACGCACCCTGCCCCACGATGACCTTGGCGGCACCATTCGCCGCAGCCATCCGCAGGATGACCTGCGCCGCCTCATGGCTGAAATAGCGCCCGTCCCCGCCTAGCACGAAGGTCTTTCCCGTCGCGCCCCCGATCGCGTCGAAGATCGCCTGAACGAAGTTCTCCAGGTAGTGGGGCCCCATGAAGACCTTCGTCTTCTTCCGAAGTCCGGAGGTGCCGGGCTTCTGCCCCTCGATCGGCTGCGTCGCCACCTGGTTGAGATGCATGTCTCCTCCCCCTTCTCGTCACCCGGCTGAACTAAAAAGCAATACTACGGACCCCGAGGCAACCTCGATCGTCGGGGCATCGTGGTCCATCGGCTCGAGGTCGGGTCGAGAACTGTCGAGAAGAAGCTGCCAGTCCTCCTCAGCCTCCGGCAGCACAACCTCCGTCGCCTCCCCGGCATTGAAGACGGCAAAGACCGCACCGGCGCCGCACTCCTTGGACGGGCCTTCTGCCGCACCCCGGATCACCACGCACAAGGTGCGCCAATCTGGATCATGCCAGTCGCGGTCGCTCGGCTCGCCCCCGTCGGCCCGGCGCCAGCACAGATCGGGCTTTCCGTCCTGTTGGCGAATGCGCGCGTGCAGGAAGCGGCGTTGCCGCAGGAGAGGCATGTCGCGTCGTATCGCGGTTAGGCGCTTCACGAATTCCAGGAATTTCCGATCATCCGCATCCCAGTTCACCCAGCCGGTCTCGTTGTCCTGCGCGTAGGCGTTGTTGTTTCCGCCTTGGCTGTTGCCGATCTCGTCGCCCGCCAGAAGCATCGGAGTGCCTTGCGAGAGCATCAGCGTCGCGATCATCGCGCGCTTCCGCGCCGCACGTGCCGTACGGATCTCGGGATCGTCCGTCGGCCCCTCCACGCCCATGTTGTCGGAGAAGTTCTCCGAGTGCCCGTCCCGGTTGCCCTCGCCGTTCGCATGGTTGTGCTTCATGGTGTAGCTCACGACGTCCTGCAGCGTGAAACCGTCGTGTGCGGTCAGGAAGTTGACCGAGGCGCAAGGGGAGCGGCGCGAGTGGTCGAAAAGCTCCGCCGAGCCCAGAATGCGCTTGGCGAGATCCGCCGTCATCAGGCTGTCGCCGCGCCAGAACCTCCGCACCCCGTCGCGGAATCGGTCGTTCCACTCCAGGAACGGGTGTGGCCAGCGGCCAAGCTGATAGCCGCTTGGCCCGATGTCCCACGGTTCCGCGATGAGCTTCACGCGAGACAGGACCGGGTCCTGCTGGACCGCGCGGAGAAAGCCGCCATTCGCGTCGAAACCCGAATACTCGCGCGCGAGGACCGTCGCCAGGTCGAACCGGAATCCGTCCACATGGCAGACCTCGACCCAGTAGCGCAGGCTGTCCATCGCCATCCTGAGCACCATCGGATGCGTGAGGTCGAGCGTGTTTCCCGTACCGGTATCATTTATGTAGGCGCGTCCGTTGCCGGCGAGCCGATAGTAACTTCGGTTGTCGAGCCCGCGGAAAGAGAGCGTGGGACCAAGATGGTCCCCCTCCGCCGTGTGATTCAGCACGACGTCGAGGATCACCTCGATCCCGGCCCGGTGCAGGTTCTGCACCATGGTCTGGAATTCCCACAGGGCGCCTCTCGACAGGTAGCGCGGCTCGGGCGCGAAAAAGCCGACTGTCTGGTAGCCCCAGTAGTTCCGGAGCCCCCGTGCGACGAGGAAACGCTCGTCGACGAAGGCCTGCACGGGCAGAAGCTCGACCGTGGTGATCCCCAGGTCGAGCAGGTGGTCGATGACCGGATCCGAGGCGAGGCCCAGGAAGGTTCCGCGCCGGCCCTTGTCGATATCCGGAAAGAGCTGCGTGAGCCCCTTCACATGCGCCTCGTAGATGATCGTTTCATCCAGAGGGCGTTCCGGCGGCCGGTCGTCGCCCCAGTCGAAGTGAGGATCGATGACGACCGACTTCGGGACCGCAAAGGCGCTGTCACGCGTGTCATAGGACAGGTCTGCGCGCTGCGAACCGACCTGATACCCCATCAGGTGATCCGACCATTTGAGCGCGCCGGAGAGCCCGCGCGCATAGGGATCGATCAGGAGCTTGTGAGGATTGAACCTTTGCCCTTCCTCAGGGGCGTAAGGTCCGTGCGCCCTGAGCCCGTAGAGCGCTCCTGGCGCGAGGCCCGGGATGTAGCCGAACCAGGTATCTCCGTACCGCTCTGGCAGGGCGAGCCGTGCCAATTCACGCCGGCCATCTTCCGAGAATAGGCAGACTTCGATCTTCTCCGCATGGGCCGAGAAGACAGCGAAATTCACCCCCTCCCCGTCGAAATGCGCCCCCATGGGCCAGGGTTTGCCACCTCGGATTTCGGCCGGTCGATGCGGGGGGTGCGGCGTGGCCAAAACCGCCGGGGCTCTGCCCGACACGGTCATGACAGGAGGCTCTCGTAGAGCGCGGCGTAAGCGGCCGACCGGGAACTCCAGCCAACGTCGGTCTTCATGGCGCGCGTGCGCATCCGCGCCCATTCCTTCTCGTCCGCATGAAGCTGGACGAGATGGCGCAACGCCTGCGAGAGCCCGAGGTTGTCGATCGGGTGAAAGACGATCCCCGTCGCCGCACCGGCCGCCAGGCTCGCCGGGGTCGCGCCGATGACCGTATCGTTCAGCCCGCCCGTCGCCGCCACGACCGGGATCGTGCCGTAGCGAAGCCCGTACATCTGCGTCAGGCCGCAGGGTTCGAAACGCGACGGCACCAGGACCGCGTCGCCGCCGCCGAACATCCGGTGACTGAGCCCCTCGTCATAGCCGATCCGGACCGCCACCCTTCCGGGAAAACGGACCTCGGCGTCGCGGAGCGCGGCTTCCAGCGCCGGCTCGCCCGAGCCAAGCACCGCGAGGGCGCCGCCGGCCGCGACGAAATCCGGAAGCGCAGCGAGGACGAGGTCGATACCCTTCTGCCCGGTCAGACGGGAAACGAGGATGGCGAGCGGCCCAGGCACTTCCCCAAGTCCGAATTCCTCCAGAAGCGCCGCCCGGTTCTGCGCCTTCCCCTTCGGTCTGCGCGCGGAATAGGTCGCGATTTCCGGATCGTTCGCCGGATCCCACACGGCCTCGTCCACGCCGTTCAGCAGCCCTTCGAGGTCGCTCGCCCGGCTCGCGATCACGCCCTCGAGGCCCATGCCGAATTCCGGGCGCATCAACTCGTCGGCATAGGTCGGGCTGACCGTGGTGATCCGGTCCGCGGTGACCAACCCGGCCTTGAGGGACGAGATGTTTCCCCAATACTCGAACCCGCCCGAATGGAACTCCGAATGCGGCAAGCGCAGGGCGGACAGCTTGTAAGACGCCGCGATGCCCTGGAAGGCGATATTGTGGATCGTGAGAACGGACCGCACGTCCGACACGCCCTGATACCGCAGATAGGCCGGCGCCAACCCGGCCTGCCAGTCATGCGCATGCAGAATATCGGGGCGCCAGTCGTCGTCCGTTCCCTCGCGGGCGATCGCGGCGGCCACCCAGGAGAGCGCGGCGAACCGCTCGGGATTGTCCGGGAAATCCGCGCCATGCGCGCTGTAGGGCCCGCCCTCCCGGTCGAACAGATGCGGAGCGTCGAGAAGCAGGACACGCAGTCCGGCGGCGCGTCCGGCGAGGACCCTTGCCGGACCGCCGTAAAGGTCGGTTTCCGCCCAGACTTCCCGCGTGTCCTTGAGATGCGCCGCAAGTCCGCGATAGGCGGGCAGGAGCACGCGCATGTCCCAGCCCTGCGCCGCGAGAGCTGCTGGCAAGGCTCCCACGACATCGGCAAGGCCACCGGTCTTGATCAACCCAACGCATTCCGACGCGACCGACAGGACCCGTCCCCGCACCGCTGCCCGGTCATTCGCTCCCGTCACGTGTTGATCCCTTCTTCCGTTTCCACGTCGTCGGCACGCGGCCGCAGCCGCATCCGGCAATGCGGACATTGCCCTGCGCCCGATTCAGCCGATCTTCGCCGCTCGCTTATCAAGCATATCCTGAGTGATTAGAACGATCCCCTGATCCGTCCGGCGGAACCACTTGGCGTCTTCCACCGGATCCTCCCCGACGACAAGACCAGGCGGAACGACCACACCCCGGTCTATCACGCATCGCTTCAACCTGGACTTGCGATTGACCGTCACGTGCGGCAAGGCCACGACATGGTCGAGGGTCGAGAACGAATGGGTCAGGCAGCCGGTGAACAGAAGCGAGTTCTTCACCTTCGAGCCCGAAACGATGCAGCCGCCTGCCACCAGCGACGATACCGCCATGCCGCGCCGGCCGTCCTCGTCATGGATGAATTTCGCCGGGGGAACGATTTCACCATAGGTCCAGATCGGCCACTCAGTGTCATAGAGATCGAGCTTCGGCACGAAGTCCGTCAGGTCGATATTCGCCTGCCAGAAGGAGTCGATCGTGCCGACATCGCGCCAGTAGGGTTCGGCCTCCTGCCCACTCGTCACGCAGCTTTCCGAGAACTGGTGCGCCATCGCCTTGCCGTTCTTGACGATCGCAGGGATCAGGTCGTTGCCGAAGTCGTGGCTGGAGTTCTTGTCGTCCATGTCCTGGATCAGCAGGTCCCTCAGGAACGCCCAGTCGAAGACATAGATGCCCATCGAGGCGAGCGAACTTTCCGGGTCGCCCGGCATGGGTGGTGGGTCCTTGGGCTTTTCGAGGAACGCCGTGATCCTGCCGTGCCGGTCGACATCCATGACGCCGAAGGCGGATGCCTCCGCCCGCGGAACCGTCAGGCAGCCGATGGTGACGTCGGCGCCGGTGTCCACGTGCTGACGCAGCATCACCTCGTAGTCCATCTTGTAGACGTGGTCGCCCGCAAGGATGATGACGTACTTCACCCGGTAGCTGTCGATGATGTCGATGTTCTGGGCGACGGCATCGGCGGTGCCGAGATACCACTTGCTCTCGTCCACGCGCTGACTTGCAGGAAGGATGTCCAGGTATTCGTTCCTTTCCGCCCGGAAGAAGTTCCAGCCCCTTTGGCAGTGGCGGATCAGGCTATGAGCCTTGTACTGGGTCGCGATCGCCATCTTGCGGATGCCGGAATTCAGCGCGTTGGACAGCGCGAAGTCGATGATCCGCGTCTTCCCGCCGAAATATACAGCCGGCTTCGCCCGCTTGTCGGTCAGTTCCTTCAGGCGCGAGCCCCGGCCGCCGGCCAGCACGAAGGCCATCGACTGGGCCGAAAGCCGGGTTGTCGGTTTTGGCTGCATTCCGTCCTCCCCAATTGGCAGGTCAACCCTGCCGGAAAACCACGACCGACAAGGGCGGCAGCGTTACGGGCGCCGACTGCGCCTGCCCGTGCCACCCCTTGGCCTCCGTTTCGATCCCCCCGAGGTTCCCCCGGTTTCCGCCCCCATAGGTTTCGGCGTCGGTGTTCATTATCTCGCTCCAGCGTCCTGGTGCCGGAAACCCGATGCGGTAGTCGCGCCTTTCGACGGGCGTGAAGTTCGCCGCGACGACCACCATCGGGTCACTGGGCTTGCCCTTGCGGGCGTAGACATAGACCGAATGGTCCGCATCGTTGGCCTCGAGCCACTCGAAGCCCTCGGGGCGGCTGTCGTTGACGTGGAGAGCCGGCGTTTCGCGGTAAAGACGGTTCAGATCGCGCACGAGCGCCCGGATACCGGCGTGTTGAGGCCGTTCCGCCTCGTGCCAGTCGAGGCTCTTGCCATGGTTCCACTCGGCGCCCTGCGCGAAGTCCTGCCCCATGAAGAGAAGCTTCTTCCCGGGGTGGGTCCACATGAAGCCGTAGTAGGCGCGCAGGTTCGCGAACTTTTCCCAACCCGCGCCGGGCATCTTCCCGAGCATCGAGCCCTTGCCGTGCACGACCTCGTCATGGCTGATTGGGAGGATGAAATTCTCGGAAAAGGCGTAGTGGATGCCGAAGGTCATCTGGTGATGATGGTGCTTTCGATGGACGGGTTCACGCCGGATGTAGTCGAGCGTGTCGTTCATCCAGCCCATGTTCCACTTGAAGCCGAAGCCGAGGCCGCCGTGATCGACCGGATGCGAGACGCCGGGGAACGCGGTGCTTTCCTCGGCAACCGTCATCACGCCGGGGCAGTCGCGGTAGGCGAACGTGTTGACCTTCTGAAGAAGCGCTATGGCCTCGTAGTTCTCCCGCCCGCCGGAGACGTTCGGGACCCACTCCCCCTCCGGGCGCGAATAGTCGCGGTAGAGCATCGATGCGACCGCGTCCACGCGTAGTCCGTCGAGGTGATATTCCTTCAACCAGTAGAGCGCGTTCGATGTCAGGAAATTCGCGACCTCCGTGCGCCCGTAGTTGTAGATGAGCGTGTTCCAGTCGCGGTGAAAGCCCTCCTTCGGATCGGAATGCTCGTAAAGCGCCGTGCCGTCGAAATGACCGAGGCCGTGGGCGTCGGTCGGGAAGTGCCCCGGCACCCAATCGAAGATCACCCCGAGCCCGGCCCCGTGCGCCGCGTCCACGAAGGCCGCGAATTCCTCCGGTCTGCCGTGGCGAATTGTCGGGGCGAACAGACCGACCGGCTGGTAGCCCCAGGAACCGTCGAAGGGATGCTCGCTGATCGGCAGCAACTCGATATGGGTGAAGCCCATGTCCTTGACATAGCCGACCAGGTCGCGGGCGAGCTCGACATAGGACAGCGGGCGGTCGCCCTCCGCCGGCACGCGCCGCCAGCTGCCGAGGTGCACCTCGTAGATCGAGATCGGGGCATCGACGTTCTGATGGGGCGCACGTTCGGCAATCCAGCCTTCGTCGCGCCATTCGTGCAAGCCAAGGCGGCGCACGACCGACGCGGTGGCGGGCGGGTGCTCCGCGCCAAAGCCCACCGGATCGGCACGCAGCGGGCCGACATGGCCGTCCGCCCCGAGGATCTCGTACTTGTATGCCGCGCCTTCCCTGACGCCCGGCAGGAAGATCTCCCACACGCCGGTGGCGCCCCGGAGCCGCATGGGGTTCGCGATCCCGTTCCAATGGTTGAAATCGCCCACGACCGAGACGCGGCGGGCGTTCGGCGCCCAGACGGCGAAATGAACGCCCTCATTGCCTTCATGCGTGACGGGATGCGCGCCAAGGGCCTTCCAGAGGTTCAGATGAGTGCCTTCGCCAAGCAGGTACTCGTCCATTTCGCCCAAGACTGGCCCGTAGTGGTAGGGATCGTCCCACTCCCAAACATCGCCGTTCACCGTCTCGGCCCTCAGCCGGTATTTGCTCCCTGCGGCCAACGGCCCCGTGAAAAGCTCCGGCGCGACGGGATGAGACGCGAGCGGCGTAGCCTTGCCACCTTCCGGCAGGACCCAGACATGCGCCGCGCCCGGAACAAGCGCCGTCAACGTCCCCGTTCGCGCCCTGACATGCGGCCCCAGCACCGAGAAAGGATCTCCATGCCGCCCTTCGACAAGCGCAACGGCAGTGGCGTTGTCGATCCTGCGGGTCAGATCCTCCGCTGGGGCTCGGGCCATATCATCACGCCTCCGGGTCAAGGGCGGGTTTCACCGACCAGATGTCCTTCATGTAACCACGGATTGCCCTGTCGGAGGAAAAGAATCCCATCCGCGCCGTGTTGAGCGCCGCGCGACGCGCCCAGTCTGCCGGCCGGGCGTAGAGCGCGTCGACTTCGCGTTGGGCAGCCGAATAGGCATCGAAGTCGGACGCGACGAGGAAATAGTCCGAATTCCAGATGTTGTGGACGAGGTCATGGTACCGGTTCGGCTCCTCCGGGCTGAAGCGCCCTTCGGCGATCATCTGGAGAACGTCCTGAAGCGGCTGGCTCGCAAGGATCGCGCTCCGCGCATGGTCCTGAAACTCGCGCCTCCTCGCGGCCTCCTCGGCGGTCAGCCCGAACAGGAAGAAATTCTCCGCACCGACACGCTCCCTGATTTCGACATTGGCGCCGTCCAGCGTTCCGATCGTCAGCGCGCCATTCAGCGCGAATTTCATGTTGCCAGTGCCGGACGCCTCCTTGCCCGCCGTCGATATCTGTTCGGACAGATCGGCCGCCGGGATCAGTTTTTCCGCCTTGGAGACGTTGTAGTTCGGCGGATAGGCGATCTTCAGCCAGTCACGCGTGACCGGGTCCTCGTTCACGACCCGCGCAACGTCGTTGATCAGTCGAATGATCTGCTTCGCTGCGTAGTAGCCCGGCGCCGCCTTCCCGCCGAATATCTTTACGCGGGGCACGTAGTTTCCGTTCGGCGCCTCCCGCATCACATGCCAGTCGGCCACGGTCTGCAGCAGGTTCATCAGCTGGCGCTTGTATTCGTGTATGCGCTTCACCTGCACGTCGAACATCGCTGCGGGATCGGCCGAGACCCCGGTCTCGTCCTTCAGCCAGGCCACGAGACGCTCCTTGTTCGCCCGTTTTGCGGCCCCGAATGCGTCCAGAAAACCCGCGTCCGCCACATGCGCTTCCAGCTCGGTCAGCCTGTCGGCATCATCCTCCCAGCCTTCGCCGATCGTTTCGGTGATGAGCGACGACAGCGCCGGGTTGGCCATCCGCAACCAGCGCCTCGGCGTGACGCCGTTCGTCTGGTTGATGATCCGACCCGGATGAAGGGCGTTGAGTTCCGGAAACAGCGTTTCCTTGACCAGATCCGTATGAAGAGCCGAGACGCCATTGACCTTGTGCGACGTGACGAAAGCAAGGTCGCCCATTCGGACCTCGTGGTGCTTCACGATGCCGACCCAGTGCGGACGGTTCGGAAAGGTCCTGCGATGCCAGCTGTCGATGTGCTCGATGATCTGCATATGCCGCGGCAGCACGCTGCCCATCAGATATGTCGCCCAGCGTTCCAGCGCCTCGGGCATCAGCGTGTGGTTCGTGTAGGCGAGCACCCGCTGCGTGATCGACAGCGCGGTATCGAAATCCATCGCGTGCTCATCGCAGAGAAGGCGGATCAGCTCCGGCCCGGCGATCGCGGGATGGGTGTCGTTCATCTGGACTGCGACGAGGTCCGCGAGCTTCGTCAGGTCCTTGTGAGTATCGAGGAAGCGGCGGATGATGTCCTGAAGCGCCGCGGAGGTCAGGAAGAACTCCTGCTTCAGGCGCAACTCCTTGCCCTGGTATGTCGTGTCATCCGGATAAAGGACACGCGACAGCGTGCGCGCCAGCGCCTCGGGCTCCGCCGCGGCCGCGTAGTCGCCGCGATTGAAGCGGCCAAGATCGAAAAGCGTCGTCGGCTTCGCGCCCCAAAGCCGGAGAGTGTTGGCCCAGCGGCCGCGCCAGCCGATGACCGGCGTGTCGTGCGCCGTCGCAACAACGGTTTCCCCGGGGATCCAGCGCACGCGGCCTTCCCTGTCCTCGACATGGCCCTTGAAGCCGATCTCGTAGGCCACCTCGGGGCGATCGAATTCCCAAGGATTGCGGGTGTTCAGCCAGTCTTCCGGCGCCTCTACCTGCCGCCCACCTTCGAAGCGCTGGCGGAACAGACCGTGCTCGTAGCGGATGCCGTAGCCATAGCCCGGGCACCCGACCGTCGCCATGCTTTCCATGTAGCAGGCCGCGAGGCGGCCGAGACCGCCGTTGCCAAGCGCGGCATCCGGCTCATCCTCGACAAGCTCCGAGAAGGACACCCCAAGCCGCCCGAGAACATCGTCGATCAGGTCATTGAGGCCGAGGTTCACTGCAGCGTCCTGAAGGATGCGGCCGATCAGGAATTCCATGGACAGGTAGTAGACACGCTTGCGGTCCTCAGCCCAGGTCCGGCGCGTGGCGGCGAACCACGGCGCGACCACGCGATCGCGAAGCGTATAGGAAACCGCCATGCGCCAGTCGTAGAGAGCGGCATGCGACGGGTCCTTGCCCAACGTGAATTTCAGGTGCCGAAGGATCTCGGCTTCGAGCGTTTCGGAAGAAAGCGCCAGGTCGGCTACTGGATCGTGTTTCGTCATAGGTCCTCGGATCTTGAGGGGGATCCTCCCCTGAAATAGAAGACGACGACTGATGCGAGGTTTCAAGACGCGGGATCTTCGCGCGGCAACGCATCGAAGAGGCGCCTCATCCCGCGTCGGCAGCCCAGAGGCTGAAGCGCGAAAACCCGTGCCTGCACATCAGGGAAGATCGGAACTCCGCGTCACAGCCGGCCATGACCGACTGCGGAAATGCCTCTCTGCCCCGTGTTGGCGCGCCCCGCGAGACTGTCCACATCCGGTCAGGACGCTTCGGGCTGCAACCGGCCGTCTTTCGTTTTGCATATGCAGAAAACGCCCTTGCCGCAATTCCAAAACGCTTCGGATCACTGATTGGGCTGCCATCGTGGTGCATTTGCCCTAAGAATGGTCACCCCAGGGAGTAACCTGCCCCACGGACGGTGCGGATCGGATCCTCTTCGCCCTCGGCCTTCAGGGCCTTGCGCAGACGGCCGACATGAACGTCCACGGTCCGGGTGTCGACGTAGATGTCACGCCCCCAGACGCGGTCGAGAATCTTCTCGCGGCTCCAGACGCGGCCGGGTCGTTCCATGAGGGCGGAAAGCAGGCGGAACTCCGTCGGGCCGAGTTGCACCTGCCGCCCCCCGCGCGTGACCCGGTGGGTTTCACCGTCAAGCCTGATGTCCTCGAATTCCAGCACGGCGCCCATCGACGCGGGGCGGGTCCGCCGCAGCAGCCCCTTGATCCGGGCGATGAGTTCGGCAAGCGAAAACGGCTTCACGATATAGTCGTCCGCGCCCGTCTCGAGTCCGCGCACGCGATCAACCTCTTCGGACCTTGCCGAAAGCATGATGACAGGGATGCCGCGCGTTTCGCTGCGCGATCGCAGCCGCCTGCAGACTTCGATGCCAGAGACCTCGGGTAGCATCCAGTCCAGGAGTATCAGGTCCGGATTCTCCTCCGCAGCGAGAAGCAGAGCCTCGTCACCGTTTTCCGCCGCCGCGACCCGGAAGCCTTGCGCTTCGAGGTTGTAGACAAGAACCTCGCGTTGGGCGGGCTCATCTTCGACGACGAGGATGCAGGGTTCGACCGCGGACACGAGTTCAGTCCCGTCTGTCGTCGAAGTCCGTGACGCTGTTCGCCTTCGGCCGGCTTTCTTCCGGCAAGTGGCCGGAAACGAGGTAGATGACCTGCTCCGCGATCGTCGTCACGTGGTCGCCCATCCGCTCTATGTTTTTTGCGATGAAGTGCAGGTGCATGCAGGCCGTGATGTTCCTCGGGTCCTCCATCATGTGGGTAAGGAATTCCCGGAACAGCGCGTTGTACATCTGGTCCACGTCCTGGTCGCGCTGGCGCACGTCCTCGGCGAGCGCGAGATCGCGATGGACATAGGCGTCGAGCGCGTCCTTGAGCATTGCCTCGACGGCCTTCGCCATGCGCCTGATAGCACCGCCGGATCCTTCCACGACTGGCATGTGCACAAGCACATTGGATCGCTTGGCCATGTTCTTCGCGTAGTCGCCGACGCGTTCGAGGCTCGCGGCGATCTTCAGAACCGTGAGGACGGTCCTCAGGTCGGATGCCGTCGGCGCGCGCAGGGCTATCACGCGAGCCGCCTCCTCGTTCACCTGCTCCTCGAGGGCGTCGATCAGCTTGTCGCCCTTCCTGACCTTCTCGGCCAGTTCTTCGTCCCGGGTCTCAAGCGCCTGCGCGGCATCGACGATCGCGGCCTCGACGAGGCCGCCCATCTTGAGCACATGGGCCTGCATCTCTTCAAGATCGCGGTCGAAGGCGCGGACGATGTGATGTTCAGGGGTCATGCTCGTTTCCTTCCTCAACCGATCCGGCCGGTGATGTAGCTTTCGGTGCGGGGATCCTTGGGGTTAGTGAATATCTGCCCCGTTTCACCGTATTCGACCAGGTTTCCGAGGTGGAAGAACGCCGTCTTCTGGCTGACCCGGGCGGCCTGCTGCATCGAATGCGTGACGATCACGACCGAGAAGTTCTCGGTCAGTTCGAGGATGAGTTCCTCGACCTGCGCCGTCGCGATCGGGTCAAGCGCCGAACAGGGCTCGTCCATCAAAAGCACTTCGGGCGCCGTGGCAACCGCACGGGCGATGCAGAGCCGCTGCTGCTGGCCGCCCGACAGCCCCGTACCCGGTTCCGACAGCCGGTCCTTCACCTCGTTCCAGAGCGCTGCCCGGCGGAGGGAATTCTCGACGACCTCGTCGAGTTCCGCCTTGTTGCGGGTCATGCCATGGATGCGCGGCCCGTAGGCGACGTTCTCGTAGATCGACTTCGGGAACGGGTTGGGTTTCTGGAACACCATCCCGACCTTGGCGCGCAGCTGCACCGGGTCAACGCGGCGGTCGTATATGTCCTCGCCGTCGAGCGTGATCTCGCCCGTCACGCGGCACGACGGGATCGTGTCGTTCATGCGGTTCAGACACCGCAGGAAGGTGGACTTGCCACAGCCGGAAGGCCCTATGAAGGCGGTGACAGTGCGATCCAGAATGTCCACGTCCACGTTCTTGATCGCATGGGTATCGCCGTAGAACACGTCGACGCCCTTGGCCGCGATCTTGATTTCACTGGCGTCCACGGTGCTCTCCGTCAGTCGCATGTCTTTCATCTGCATATCTCCACCCCCTACCAGCGACGCTCGAACCGTCGCCGCAGGATCACCGCCGCCGCGTTCATGACAAGAAGGAACACCAGGAGCACGATGATCGCGCCCGATGCCCGTTCGACGAAGGCGGGGTCAGCCCGCTGCGTCCAGTTGTAGACCTGCACCGGAAGCGCCGTCGAGGGCTCCCCGAACAAACCGTTTTCGGGCGACCAGGCCGCCGGATATTCGCGCACGAAAGCCACCATGCCGATCAGAAGGAGCGGCGCGGTTTCGCCAAGGGCCTGGCTAAGACCGATGATGAGACCCGTCAGGATGCCCGGCGCCGCCAGTGGCAGGACGTGGTGGAACACCGACTGCATCTTGGAAGCCCCTACTCCGAGCGCCGCGTCGCGGATCGACGGCGGCACGGCCTTCAGTGCCGCCCGTGCAGGAATGATGATCCGCGGCAACGTCATCAGCGTCAGGACGAGCCCGCCGACGATCGGGGCCGAAGCCCGCAATCCGACGAAATTGATGAAGATCGCCAGGCCGAGGATACCGAAGACGATCGACGGGACCGCGGCGAGGTTCGATATGTTCACCTCGATGAGGTCGGTCCAGCGGTTCTTAGGCGCGAACTCCTCGAGGTAGATCGCCGCGGCGACGCCGATCGGCAGCGCGAGGACCAGGACGACGATCATCATGTAGATCGACCCCAGGATCGCGACGCCAAGACCGGCGGCCTCCGGCCTCTGGTCGGACGCGTCCGGCGCGGTCAGGAAGGCCCAGTTGAACACGGTTTCCATCAAGCCCGCATCGCGCAGCGCGTCGGCGAGGTCGAGTTGCTCCGGGCTCACGTTCTGGTCGAGCGCCGCGATCTCACGGTCGACGCGGCCCTTGAAGTAGCCATCGATGCGGCCGTTGACGAGCACTCTCAGGTCTATGGTCTGACCGACGAGATCGGGGTTCGCGAGAACCTGGTCACGCAAGGTCGCGGCCGCCTCCTTCGAGATCATCTCGGCCGCTTCCTTCGCGGAAAGTCCCTCGATGGCGATGTCATGCCCGGCCATCGTACGCTCCATCGCATCCTTCAGGAGCGGCGTGTAGCCGAGCGTCGTCACCTTCTTCATGACCTCGATGTCCCGCGTGCCGGACTTGTCGAGTTTCGCCTCCGGCAACTCGATGGAAAGAGTGACGTAGGTCTGCTTGAAGGCCGAAAGACCATTGCCAAGGATCGAGGCCATCAGGACCACGAGCGCCACGATTGCCAGAAGCGTCGCGGTCAGCCCGTAAACGCGGAACCGCGCCTCTGCGGCATTCCGCTTCTTGGTCTTGGCGTCCGTTGCAAGCAGGGACGTCTTCGTGCGCGCGCCGGGGGTGACGGTGTCGGTCATTCGTATTGCTCCCGGTATTTGCGCACGATGTAGAGCGCGAGCACATTGAGCCCCAGCGTGAACACGAAGAGCGTAAGGCCGAGCGCGAAGGCGACCAGCGTCTCCGGAGCGGCGAAATCCGTGTCGCCGGTCAACTGGCTGACGATCTTGACGGTGATCGTCGTCATGGCTTGGAACGGGTTGACGACCTCTCCGATGCCCTCCTTGAACTGGGCGGCTGCCGCCCCGGCGCCAAGGACGACGATCATCGTCTCGCCGATCGCCCGCGAGGCCGCGAGAAGCACTGCGCCGACGATCCCGGGCAGCGCCGCGGGAAGGACGACCCGGCGGATCGTCTCGGAGGGCGTCGCCCCGAGGCCGAGCGAGCCGTCACGAAGCGACTGCGGCACGGAATTGATGATGTCGTCCGAAAGCGAGGAGACGAACGGGATCAGCATGACCCCCATCACGAGACCCGCGGTCATCACGCTCGACCCGCTCTCGCCAAGACCCATCGGGATCGCGAACCAGTCGCGCAGCACCGGCCCCACGGTGATCAGCGCGAAAAGGCCGTAGACGATGGTGGGTATGCCGGCGAGGACCTCGATCGCAGGCTTCGCGAAGGAGCGGAACCTGGGGTTCGCGTATTCCGACATGTAGATCGCCGCGAGAAGCCCAACCGGGACCGAAACGAGAAGCGCCACGAGAGAAATGTAGAGCGTGCCCCAGAGCAGAGGCAGCAAGCCCAGCTGGCTGTTGCCCCGGAAGTCGGGCGACCAGGTCAGACCGAAGAAGAATTCCGTCCAGCTGTATTTGCCGAAGAAGTTTGCCGTTTCGAACAGCATCGACAGGATGATCCCGAGCGTGGTCAGGATCGCCACCGAAGCAGCGGATATGAGCAGGACAAGGATCCAGCGTTCCGCCGCGATCCTCGCCCGGAAACCCGGTGTCGCGCGTGCGATGCCGTAGGCAAAACCTCCGACGGCCAGCAGCGCCGAGATCGCGATCAACAGCTGCGGCCGCTCGGCCAGAGGCCTGAAGAACGCGAAGATCTCGGTCTGGGTCGAAACCCGGCCCAGAAGCAGCCAGACCACGATCAGGCCAAGCGCGGGAATGGCTGCGGCAAATGCGGCATTTAGCCCGTAGGAATTCGGAAGCGAAGTCAGCTTCCGCCGGTCGCCGCCCACGCTCGCGGTGGCGCGCGCCCGCGCCGCGACATAGGCGGAGGCCGCGACGACGAGCAACAGTAGTACGAACAGCGGCAGTGTCATTCTTGAGCTTCCCGGGGCCGTGATCCGGGGAGCGGCGAACCGCCCCCCGGATCGGGTCTCTTACATCGAGGCTTCGTCCGCAACCATCGATTGGGTGTCGGCGAGTTCCGGATCCGACACGAGGCCGTATTCGGACAGCGGGCCATCGGGGCCGGCAATGTCGTCGGAAACGAAGAACTCAGCGTATTCCTTCAGGCCGGGGATGACGCCGATGTGCGCTTTCTTCACGTAGAAGTAGAGCGGACGCGAAACCGGGTAGTCGCCCGAAGCAATCGTCTCGGTCGAGGGCGTCACGCCGGACATCGTCGCGACCTGAAGCTTGGCGGTGTTGTTTTCGTAGAACGAAAGGCCGAACACGCCGATTCCGTCCTTGTTCGACTCGATCCGCGCGAGCGTTTCCGTGTAGTCACCGTCGATATCGACCGAGCGGCCGTCGGTGCGCAGCGACATGCAGGCGCTTTCCGCTTCGTCTTCGCCACCCTTCGCGGCGACAAGCGCTTCCATCGCGCCCGCGTCTTCGCAACCCTGCAGGATCACCTTCTCCTCGAAAACTTCGCGGGTGCCGTGCTTGGTGCCCGGAACGAAGGCCATGATCTCCTGATCCGGCAGCTCCGGATTCACTTCCGACCACTTGGTGTAGGGGTTGGCGACAACAGCGCCATCCACGACGACCTCGGCGGCCAGCGCCTTGTACCAGTCGGCCGGGGTGAAGGCGAAGCCGTTCCCGTTGATGTCGGAGGCGAAGACAATGCCATCATAGCCGATGCGGACTTCGATGATGTCCGTCACGCCGTTTGCCGCGCAGGCCTCGATTTCCGACTCCTTGATCTTGCGCGACGCGTTGGCGACGTCGATCGTGCCCTCGCCCACGCCTTCGCAGAATTTCTTCAGACCGGCCGAGGAGCCGCCCGATTCGACGACCGGGGTCGGGAAGTCGAAGTTCTCACCGAAAGCCTCGGCGACGATCGACGCGTAGGGCAGAACGGTGGACGAACCCGCGATCTGGATCTGGTCGCGCGCGACAGCGGCACCGGCGGCAACGCTCAGCGCCAGCGCGGAGACGGTAACGGTCATCAGTTTCATGGGAATTGCTCCTCTCATGTCAGCAATCACGGCCACCTTCAGCGGAAGCCTCGAGCGGCGGAGTAACGGCCAGCCGCAATGCTTTTGTGACACTTTTGTAAAAGTAATATGACACACGGCTGCCCGGCAGGATAGCTTGAGGTCGAGCGGCGAAAAGCCTCACTCCGAAGGAAGCACGACCGAGAAACGGCTCCCTTTTCCCTTCTCGCTTTCGATACGGAAGCGGCCGCGATGGCGGCTGACGATATGCTTCACGATGGCAAGGCCAAGCCCAGTCCCGCCCTGCTTGCGGCTTCTGTGCGTGTCCACGCGATAGAATCGCTCCGTCAGGCGAGGGATGTGGATGGGATCGATGCCCTCGCCCTTGTCGATGACTGAAATCCGGACGGCCGGCCCGCGAAGCGCCGCGTCATGCGCTATACGCTCCACCTCGACCGTGACGACTTTACCCGAGCCGCCATACTTGATCGCGTTCTCGATGAGATTCGAAAAAACCTGTGTCATCTGGTCCGGATCGGCCAGAAGCATCACCGGTTCACCGCCCCCGTCGACGCCCAGGGCCACGTCCTGCGCATCCGCCAAGGGCTTCAAGGCAGCGATCGAGCTTCGCAACGGAACCATCAGGTCGATTCGCTGAGCCGGACGCATCCGCTCTTCCGATTCGACGCGGCTGAGAGATAGGAGGTCCCGGATCAGACGTGACATCCTTTCCGCTTCACGCTCCATTATTCCGAGAAAACGGTCGCGCGCCGCCGAGTCTTCGCGCGCTGCACCCTTCAGCGTCTCTATGAAGCCAAGGAGCGCGGTCAGAGGTGTCCGCAATTCGTGGCTGACATTCGCGACGAAATCACGACGCATCGCCTCGGCCTGTTCCCGCTCTCCGACATCCTCGAACGCAAGGATGGCACCACGCCCGCCGGCCAGAGGAACCGGAGACGCGGTGACCCGGTAGACCAGGTCGTGCGAATTCGCGCTTATCGTGACCCGCACGTCGCCCGTGCGCCCCTCGGCCAAAGCGGCCTCGAGCGCACCGATCAGGCCCGGCTGACGGAACACGGTCAGGTAGGGCCGCCCGACGATGCCGGCCGAGAACGCTGCTCGGGCCCGCGTATTCGCCGCTTCGATCCGCCCGAATGACCCGATCAGCACTACTGGTAGCGGCATCCCCTCGAGGACCGCCTGCCTTTCGTCGCCGACCATCCCAATAACCCTCGCGCCGATGGATCCAGAGGACCGCCACACTTATGCCGGTTTTGGGTTTTGTAAATGGTTGCCGACGATTCCGGGTTGATGTTGGTGACCCGGGCGGTAAACGTCGGGAACTAAACCTGAGGGCGAATTGGCGGCCTTGTGCCAACATCGGCCGCAAGGCCTTGCCCGGGGGCAGAATGACAGAAAGATCGCCGGATCGATTGATGAAACGCGGTAACGGCGGAAGCACCAATCCCAAGCCCGGCCCAGAAGAGACCGGTACGCCCAGACGCGTCCTGATCATCGGAGCGACGCGGAGCCTGCCACTGGCCCTGCAGGCGATGGAAGGCGCATCGCTGACCGTGACCCAGTTTTCGGACGTCAACTCCCGGCTTCTGGATCGAGCGGAGCCGGATATCGTGCTCGCACCCCTGTTTTCCAACGATTTCGACATAACCGATCTGGCGGCGGAACTTGTGCGCCTCGGCTACGATGGAGAGCTTCGCGCGTTCAGCCGCCCGCTGCCTGCGCCGAAGATTGTCGTTTCGGAACTTCGCGCCTTCTGGCCGGAACTCGATTTCGACCTGATCATTCTGCCGGGCGACTGACCGGCGCCACCGCCAGCGCGACGAAGCCAGCGGGCAGCGCGCCTTCGTCAACCAAAGCACGCATTCACCACGTTTTCGACGCCCGGGAAAAACCTGAGCGGCCAGCGGTCCGAAGGTTCACGACGTCCGGCACAGCACGAGGCGCAACACGGCAACCGGCGCTACGGCGCTTGGCGACATCGTCCTTTCGCTCCCCCGCAGAACACCGATCAGGGCTGCGAATCCCGCTGGAAGATCCAGTCATGGTCGGGATGGTTCTTGAACCGCCATTTGCGGATCGGCCCTGCCATGACGTTGAGGTAGTAGAGCTCATAGCCATAGGGCGCCCCGCAGGGATGGTGGCCCTTTGGCACTAGAACGACGTCGTGATCCTCGACGGTCATCGTCTCGTCCAGGCTGCCATCCTCGGTCCAGACGCGCTGAAACGCGAAGCCCTGAGCCGGGTTGAGACGATGGTAATAGGTCTCTTCCAGAAAGGTCATGTTCGGATAGTCGTCCTCGTCGTGCCGGTGCGGCGGGTAGGACGACCAGTTGCCCTGCGGCGTGTAGACCTCGGTCACGAGGAGGCTGTCGGCAACGTCGCGCTCTTCCATCGCGATCGGATGGATGTGGCGCGTGTTCGCGTCCTTCCCGCGCGTCACCTGCCCGATCCCCTCCGGGCCGATCACCTGCGCGAGATGCTCGCCCTTGCCAGGGGCCGAGCAGACGGCGAGCGTGCATTCCGTCGTCGCGGTTGCCGACCAGTCCGATCCGTTCGGAACGTAGACTGCGGCCGGAGGCGTGCGCTCCCAGACGCTCATGCGATCTCCGAGGACGCCGAATGTCTTGTCTCCGGCGCCGATCTCGGCCTTGCCCTCGATGATGACCAGGATGACCTCGCGGTCGCCGGTCGGTTCGGCAACCGTCTCCCCGGCCTTCAGGCGATAAAGGCCGAAGCCGACATAGGACCAGCCCGCGCTCTCCGGCGTTACGTCATGAACTTTCCCGGTGATACCCTTCGGCTTGACCAACAGATCGGTCATCTGCTCCTCCTCTCAAGAACCGCGCGCCCCGGCGGCCAGCTTTGCACAATTGCCGCCGAGGGTGAATTCGCATTGCGGGCCCGGTGTCCGTGCCTGTCGATCACCGGGCGGTCGCTGTCCGTGTCCGACGGCGGCCTCAGGTCGCGAGGCGCTGTTTCGCGATGTTCGTTTCGTAGGACTTCCGCGCCGTCTTCACTTCCGCCCGCGTCGAAACCTCTGGCACCGCAACGTCCCACCAATGACCGCCAGCCTTCGTCGACGGAGCGGGGTCGGTGTCGATCACGATCACGACCGGGCGGTCGGAGCCCTTGGCAGCCTCAAGCTCCGCTTCCAGCGACTTGATGTCGCTCGCCTTCACGGCCTTGGCACCCATGCTGCCGGCGTGAGCGACGAAGTCGATCGCAGAGGGGTTCACGTGCATTGCATCGTCGAGGAGGTTGTTGAACGGTGCCCCACCCGTCCCCTGCTGAAGTCGGTTGATGCAGCCAAAGCCACGGTTGTCGGTCAGGACGACCGTGAACGGGATGCCCATCATGACGGCGGTCGCAAGCTCCGAGTTGGCCATCATGTAGGATCCGTCGCCCACCATGCAGACCACGTCCGCATCCGGACGCGCCATCTTGATGCCTATGGCGCCGGCGATCTCGTATCCCATGCAGCTGTTGCCATACTCCATGTGATAGCCGCCCTGGGGAGCGTCCCAGATCTTGTGAAGCTCGCCCGGCATTGTGCCCGCAGCGCCCATCACGACGGTATCCCGCCCGGAGGAACGCTGGACGGCTCCGATGACCTGGGCATCGGTCGGAAGCGCGTTGCCGGCAGCATCGGGCGCGGCCTTGACCGCCGCGGTCGCCTCGAACCAGTCGGCCCGAAGCCGCGCATCCGGGGCGTCGAAGCGGTGCGATCCCAACTCCCTGTCAAGCGCTTCCAGCGCGATCTTCGCATCCGACACGAGGCTCGCCGCACCGTGCTTGGCCGCATCGTAGGCCTGCACGTTGATTGACAGCATCCGCCGCAGGGGATTCTTGAAGAGCGCCCAGGAGCCCGTGGTGAAGTCCTGGAACCGGGTGCCGAGGCCGATCACCAGATCGGCGGATTCGCAGACGATGTTCGCGCTCGACGCGCCGGTCACGCCAACGGGACCGAAGTTCAGGGCGTGATCGTGGTCGAGGGCGGACTTCCCCGCCTGGGTTTCCACGACCGGAATGTCATGCATCGCCGCGAAATCCGCCAGCGCCGCTTCGGCCCCGGAATAGACGACCCCGCCACCGGCCACGATCACCGGCGACTTCGCCGCCTTCAGGAGCGCGACCGCCTCGGCAAGCTCCACGGCGTCCGGCTCGGGCCGGCGGATCCGCCAGACCTTCGGCTCGAAGAAGCTCTCGGGATAGTCGTGGGCTTCTGCCTGGACATCTTGGCAGAAGGCGAGCGTCACCGGGCCGCAGTCCGCCGGGTCCGTCATCACCCGCAGGGCCCGCGGCAATGCGGTCATGATCTGCTCCGGCCGCGTGATGCGGTCGAAATACCGGCTGACGGCGCGGAAGGTGTCATTCGCGCTGACCGTGCCGTCACCGAAATGCTCGATCTGCTGCAGCACCGGGTCCGGGGCACGGTTGGCGAAGACGTCGCCGGGAATGAGAAGAAGCGGCAGGCGGTTCACGTGCGCCGTCGCCGCGGCCGTGACGAGGTTCGTCGCCCCGGGCCCGATGGAGGTCGTGACCGCCATCGCCTGCCGGCGCTTCTTCGCCTTCGCGAAGGCGATCGCGGTATGCGCCATGGTCTGTTCGTTGTGCCCGCGCCAGGTCGGAAACTCCTTCCGGTGTTCATAGAGAGCCTCGCCGATCCCGGCCACGTTGCCATGCCCGAAGATCGCCCAGATCCCCTCGATGAAGCGCTCGCCCTCTTCGTTCTGCTGAGCGGAAAGCCAGCGCACCATCGCCTGTGCCGCAGTCAGCCGGATCGTTTTCATGCCGCTTCTCCCTTGCCAGCGCGCGCCGCGTCCCAAATCTCGCACAGCGCCGAATACCGCCTTGCCATCATCGCCACCGCTTCTGCGTTGTCGATCTTGCCGGACAGCCAGGCACGGGCCGCGTCAGCGAAGATCGTCCGGCCTACCGCGAAGCCCTTTACGAGCGGGTGCCGGGCAGCAAGCTTGAACGAGGCCGCCAATTCCGCCTCCGGCGCGTCGAGCCCGAGGACGACGATACCGCGCGTGTGCTTGTCACGCGCCTCGATCGCCGCGCAGGCCCGCGCCCAGGCCGCGTCCGTCTTGAACGGTTCGAGCTTCCACCAGTCGGGGTAGATGCCGATCTCGTAGATCCGGTCGATGAGCCGCGCGGTCGTGTCGTCATCGACCGCGCCGACCTTCGAGGGGATGACCTCCAACAGGAATTCCAGCCGGTTGCGCCGCGCCGCATGGAAGAGCCGCGTGAGCACCGCTTCCTGTTTCTCGCGCATCTCGGCGTCGTCTTCCGGGTGGCAGAAGCACAGGACCTTCACGACATTGGAGAGCGGCCATTCCCCGAGACCGCCGAAATCCGGGCCGATTTCGGGTTCGAGCGTCAGCGGGCGGGAGCCCGGCCATTCGACCGGGCGCCCGATCCAGAGACCCGCCCCCGCCGCGGCATACAGCGCCTCGCGGCCCAGCCGGCCGTCACAGAGAATGCCATGACCCGGACGACCATCCGCGACCTTCAGCGCGGCGTCGAGGCAAAGTTTCTTGAATTCGCCGATCCGCGAGCTTTCCACACCGGCATCGCGGGCCATGTCTTCAAGCTGCATCCGGTGATCGAAGGCGAAGACGCGCATTTCGGACCAGTCGCCCTTGCGCGTCGTGGACCAGTGCAACTGCTCCAGTTCAGCGTCCTTGCGCAACGCCGAGTTCACGACGCCACGTTTCAGGAAGAACCGAAGCTCCTCCCAGGAAGGATAGGCCGGCGTGCAGCCATGCCGCGAGACCGCGAAGGCACCGCAGGCATTTGCATAGGCCAGCGATGTCGGCCAGTCCTGATCCGTGAGCCAGCCCTTCAGCAGTCCGGACATGAAGCCGTCGCCCGCACCAAGGACGTTGAAGACCTCGATCGGGAAGCCCGGGCCGGCCTCGCCCTCGTCGAGCGTGTCGGGAATCTCGCCCGTGAACGCCGCCGCCCCCATCGGACCGCGCTTGCAGACAAGCGTCGCCTTGGTCAGCGCCCGAACGGCGCGCAACGCAGCGATCGTGTCCGTGGAACCTCCGGCGATGTGGAATTCCTCTTCCGTCCCCACGATGAGGTCAAAGAGATGCAGCGTCCCCTGAAGCTTCGCGGTGACGGCAGCGCTTTCGATGAAGCGACTTTCGCCTTCGCCATGCCCGGCGAGGCCCCAGAGGTTCGGGCGGTAGTCGATATCGAGCGCGCAGAGCGCGCCGTGTTTCCTGGCGAGCTTGAGCGCTTTGAGCACCGCGGCCTCGGTGCGCGGATGGCTGAGATGTGTGCCCGTCGCGGTGAGGCAACGCGATTCAGCGATGAAACCTTCATCGATGTCATCCTCGCACAGCGCCATGTCGGCGCAGTTCTCGCGATAAAAGATCAGGGGGAACTGCCTCTCGTCCCGGATGCCGAGCAGAACGAGTGCCGTCAGACGTTCGGGATCGGTCTTCACGCCGCGGACGTCCACGCCCTCGCGCTCCAGTTCCTCGCGGATGAAGCGGCCCATGTGTTCGTCGCCGACCCGGGTGATCAGCGCCGACTTCAAACCAAGGCGGGCCGTCCCGGCTGCCATGTTCGTAGGAGAGCCGCCGATATACTTCTGGAAACTGGCCATGTCTTCCAGACGTCCACCGACCTGGGCGCCGTAGAGATCGACCGAAGCGCGACCGATGGTTATGACATCGAGCGTTTTCACAAAGCACCTCCCCCGAGACTTGACCGTCCGGGGATTCGCCACCCCGCCGCTATGGAATATTTATTCCATGTCGACCCAGGTTGGAAGCTCTTTTTATCCCCGCGCCGTATCCCCGCTGCGCGCCGTCCCGACGGCCACGGCAAGCGAGATGGCAAGGGCAAGTGTTGCCGACAGCGACCGAAACGCGCCGAAGTCGACCTCCGGAACGGTGAGAAGCGCCGCAGCAGATCCCGCGATCGGGCTGATCGCGGTGTCGGTGATCGCCACGACCGGCACACCCCGCGCCGCGGCGCCCTCGACTAGCGCCACCGTTTCACTGGAATACGGGGCGAAGGTGATGGCGATCAGAGCGTCGCCATCCCGAAGCGCATGCGAATGGTCCAACTTTCCGGTGCCATCATGCAGCAGCGCCGGAATATCCATCTTTTCAAAAGCATAGGCCAAATAGCTCGCGACCGGATAAGCCCGGCGAAATCCCGCGACATGGATCAGCCCCGCCTTCGCCAGGTGCCCTATGGCGATGTTTAGCGCCGCCTCGTCGACTTCCCTTGCCAGCGCCTCCAGGGATTGGCGGCCAGCTTCCACGAACTCTGCCAGAAGCGCCGAAGCAGAACCTCCACCCATCTCGCGCAGGTTCCTGAGGCGGGTCGCATAATCCGGCCGGCCTTGCGCGTAATTGTCGCGAAACAGCCTCTGCATCTCGGAAAACCCGGAGAAACCAATGATCTGGCAGAACCTCATGAGGGCTGAAGGCGGCACGCCCGCACCTGCTGCCAACTCTGCCACGGTGGAAACAGCAATGCGGTCGGTGTTGGCGGCGATATAGTCAGCGCATTGCCGGAGACGCTTCGGCAGACTGGGAGTGACCTCGACCAGCCGCGCTTCGAAGGCGTCGATTGTATCCGGCGCGGCGACAGGCGGGTTTGCTACCATTTGCTGCCTCCAGCTGGATGTTTCGCCTTTCCGGGTAGCACGAATGGAACGTTTGTTCCATACTCATTTGCGGCCTGCCCCCAAGGCGTCCCCGTCCGAACACGCTATGGGCGTCACCCCGCCGGCGAGAGCCCGTTCCTGAACCGCGTCGCGTTCTCGCGATAGTGCGCAGCGCTTTCGAGGAGCCGCTTTCGTGCGTCGGCGTCAAGTTCACGCACCACCCGCGCCGGCGCCCCGACGACGAGCGACCCGTCCGGGATCACCTTGCCCTCGGTAACGAGAGCCCCTGCCCCGATCAGACAGCCCTTGCCGATCTGCGCGCCATTCAGGACCGTCGCGCCCATCCCGATCAGCGACCCGTCGCCGATCTGGCAGCCATGCAGCATCGCCTTGTGGCCGATCGTGCAATCCGCGCCGATCACGAGCGGAAAGCCCATGTCGGTGTGCATCACGCAGTTTTCCTGCACGTTCGAGCCGCGCCCGACGCGGATTTCCTCGTTGTCGCCGCGCAGCGTGGCGCCGAACCAGACGCTCGCGCCTTCTTCAAGGACAACCTTGCCGATCAGGTTCGCATCCGGGGCAACCCAGGTTTCCGGCCCGATCTCGGGCGAGATCCCATCCAGAGCATAGATCATTCCACCCCCCTTTCCTCGAATTCGCGGTTGAGGCCGCGCACGAAATCCGACAGCCAGGGCTGCCGGTCGCGGCGCATGCGCTCCGCAGTCAGGATCGTCTTCAGATCGGCCTCGGCCTGGTCGATATCGTCGTTGACGAGGACATAGTCGTATTCCGCCCAATGGCTGATCTCGGCCTCGCTCTTCGCCATGCGCTTCGCGATCACCTCGTCGCTGTCCTGAGCCCGCGATCGCAGGCGGCGTTCCAGTTCCTCGATGGACGGGGGCAGAACGAAGACCGACACCACATCGCGCCCAAGCGCGGAGTTCCGGATCTGCTGACCGCCCTGCCAGTCGATGTCGAAAAGCGTATCACGGCCCGCCCGCATTGCGGCTTCCACCGGCTCCTTGGGCGAACCGTAGAGGTTCCCGAACACCTCGGCGTGCTCCAGCATGTCCCCGGATTCCACCATCGCCTCGAACTCGGCGCGGGAGCGGAAGTAGTAGTCCTTCCCTTCGATCTCACCCGGGCGCGGCGTGCGTGTCGTCGCCGAAACGGAAAAGCTCAGCGTTGGGTCCCAGGCCATCATCCGGCGTGCCAGCGTCGATTTCCCCGCGCCAGAGGGCGAAGACAGGATGATCAGGAGACCACGGCGGACGGTTTCGGCAGGCATTGTCATTCCACGTTCTGGACCTGCTCGCGCATCTGGTCGATGACATGCTTGAGGTCAAGGCCAATGCGCGTCAGCTCGGCATTGCCGGATTTCGAGCAGAGCGTATTCGCCTCGCGCATGAATTCCTGCATCAGGAAGTCGAACTTGCGTCCGACCGGCCCCGGATCGGCCAGGAGCGCCCGCGCGGCGACCACATGGGCGCCGAGCCGGTCAATCTCTTCGGTCACGTCGGCCTTGACCGCCAGAAGCGCGAGTTCCTGCGCTACACGCGCGGGGTCAGCTTCGGCCGCGCCAGCCATGACGCGGGCGAGATTTTCCTTGAGCGTAGCCTCCATCGCCGGGCGACGCGCGTCGGCGGCGGCCTTGGCCTCGGCGCTGAGGTCCGCGATGCGACCGACCTGAGCCGCGATGATGCGGCCAAGCTCCGCGCCTTCGGCTCTGCGCATCTCCTCGAACTCGCCGAGAAGCCTGCCGAAATCGGCCAGAAGCGCGGCAAGGAGCGGCACGGTGTCCTCCTCCCCCGCGCCTTGCTCAAGAACGCCCTTCATCGTCAGAATCTCGGCCGAGGTGGGCGTGGCGAGTTCGAGGCCCGACCGGCCGGCGGCCTCCTTCACGACCATGAGCGTCTCGATCGCGGCGGCAAGGCCCGCGCGGTTCACGCGCAACGCTTCCCCTCCGGCATCGCGGGCGAGCTTGAGATTGAGGGTGACATTTCCGCGGGCGATACGACCGGAAATCGCGGTCCGAAGCGCCGCCTCCAGTCCTTCGATCCAGTCCGGGACGCGGAACCGAAGGTCCAGCCCCTTTCCATTCACGGAGCGCAGGTCCCAGGTCCAGCTGTATCCGGCCCCCTGCCCACGCCCCGCCGCGAAGCCGGTCATGGAGACCGTCGCAACCTTAACCATGTAAGACTTTTGCCCCCCAAGCCCGCGTGAATTGGAGTATTTTAACACTCAGGTAATCATTTCGGCCCTACGGTTAACAGACCTTAACACCCGCGACAACGCGGGGCGCGCAGGACCAGGGCTAAGGGCGCCGGACTACGGCGAGGCGGGTGCAAAGGTGGACACTTTTTTTCCTGAAGGCGAGAAGGTCGTTTCGTTCGGCAACGCAAGACGGACGGCCCGAGAGGCGCTGCTGGGCGAGGTCCTGGCCTACTGGGACGCGCTTCGCGCCGAACGCCCCGTGCCTCTGAGGTCGGAGATCGATCCAAGGGGTATCGAACGCGCGCTGGAATACACCTTCATCCTCGAACGGATCGCGCCCTCGATCACGCGGTTTCGACTGGCCGGAGCGCACCTGACCGACCTCATGGGGATGGAGGTGCGCGGCATGCCCTTCACCTCTTTCTTCCTGCCGCACGCGAGGGCGAGAATGACCGAGGTGACGGAAGCTGTCTTCCAGGGACCGACGGTGGCCGAACTCACGCTCCGGTCCGAAGCGACCCTTGGCAAGCCGGACCTTGCCGCGAGCCTCCTGATCCTGCCGCTCAGGAGTGATCTGGGAGACGTCAGCCGTGCGCTCGGCTGCCTTGTCACCGAAGGGGATATCGGCCGCGCTCCGCGCAGGTTTGAACTCGCCGGGGAGAGGATCCGCCCGGTTGCAGCGGACCGCTTTCCGACCGACACCGGACAGGCACCGAGGCACATCCCCGCGCCTGGATTCGCGGAAGAGGCCCCGGCCTTCGCCGTCCCGCCACAACCCAGTAAGACTGGACCCCGGGTTCCTCATCTGAGACTGGTAAAGACAGACGACTGACGTCGGGAAATGAACAGGGCCGGCCCCGATCGGGACCGGCCCTGCCGATTCCAGCCCTTGAGGTTGTCAGACCGCTGCGGCGCGCTTGACGGCCCGGCGATCGAGAAGCTCCTCGGCCACGAGGAACGCGAGCTCCAGCGACTGGCTCGCATTGAGGCGCGGGTCGCAGGCGGTGTGGTAGCGGTCCGACAGGTCCTCGTCGGACACGGCGCGCACGCCACCGGTGCACTCGGTCACGTCCTTGCCGGTCATCTCGAAATGCACGCCACCCGGGATCGTGCCTTCCGCCTTGTGGACCGCGAAGAACTCCCGCACCTCGCGCAGCACGCTGTCGAACGGACGCGTCTTGTAGCCGGTCGAGGACTTGATCGTGTTGCCGTGCATCGGGTCACAGGACCAGACGACGTTGGCGCCTTCCTCATGGACGACCTTGATGAGCCGCGGCAGGTGATCACCCACCTTGCCGGCGCCGAAGCGGGCGATGAGCGTCAGGCGACCGGGTTCGTTTTCCGGGTTCAGCCTGTTCAGGAGGACCTTCAGATCCTCCGCCGTCGTGCTCGGACCGCATTTCAGGCCAATCGGGTTCTGGACGCCGCGGCAGAATTCCACGTGCGCTCCGTCCGGCTGCCGCGTGCGGTCGCCGATCCAGATCATGTGGCCCGAACCCGCGACCGGCAGGCCGGTCGTCGAATCGACCCGGCACAGCGCCTCTTCGTATTCCAGGAGAAGCGCCTCGTGGCTCGTGTAGAACTCAACGGAGGCGAGCTCATGGGCAGTTTCCGAGGTCACCCCGGCGGCAGACATGAAGTCCATCGCGTCCGAAATCCGGGTCGCGATGTCGCGATAGCGTTCCGCCTCCTCCTCATCGGTGAAGCCGGAAATCCAGCTCTGCACGCGGTGAATGTCCGCGTAGCCGCCGGTCGAGAACGCGCGCAGAAGGTTCAGCGAGGCCGCAGCCTGCGTGTACGCCTGCAGCATGCGGTTCGGATCCGGCACCCGCGCTTCCGGGGTGAAGTCGAAACCGTTGATGATGTCGCCGCGGTAGGACGGCAGCTCCACGCCTCCGGCGACCTCGGTCGGCGCGCTGCGCGGCTTCGCGAACTGCCCGGCCATGCGGCCGACCTTGATCACGGGCACCTTCGCGCCCCAGGTCAGGACGATGGCCATCTGCAGCATGACCTTGAACGTGTCGCGGATGTTGTCGGCGGAGAACTCCGCGAAGCTCTCAGCGCAGTCCCCTCCCTGAAGAAGGAACGCGCGTCCATTCGCCACATCCGACAGGTGAGCCTTGAGCCTCCGCGCCTCGCCCGCAAAGACGAGCGGCGGATACTTGGCGATCTGAGCCTCGACGGCCTTCAGCGCAGCCTGGTCCGGATAATCGGGCATCTGCACTCTTGGCTTCGAACGCCAGTCGGATTTGGTCCACCCCTTGCTCATTTCTCGTCTCCCGAGCATTTAGCGATAACGAACGGTGCTTATACGGTCCGTTGCCACCAAAGGAAAGCATTCCGGTTTACCGGAAGCCCTTGCAGTCGACGTTATTTCCTGATTTTTTGCCGGAAACGACAAAAACGGTCGCAAAATGCGCGATTCGCAGAAGAAACCCTCCGTCGATTCCAAGCAGACGAAGCCTCGCCGCTTCATCTTCCTTCTCCTCGACAAATTCACGATGCTCTCATTCGCGGGAGCGATCGAGCCGTTGCGCATTGCGAACCGGGTCGCGGGGCGCACGTTGTACACCTGGAAACTGGCCGGCGAGAATGCGGCGGAGGCGGTCTGCTCGAACGGCGCGGCCTTCAGGCTCGACATGGGGCTCGACGAGATCGAACGGGATGACACGGTGCTCGTCTGCGGCGGTGTCGAGGTCCAGGCGGCCTCGACCAAACCAGTGCTCAACTGGCTCCGGCGTGAAGCGCGACGCGGCGTTACCATCGGGGGCCTCTGCACTGCCTCCTACACCGTCGCCAAGGCCGGCCTGCTCGACGGGAAGCGGGCGACGATCCACTGGGAAAACCAGGACAGCTTCCTCGAGGAATTCGAAGACGTCAGGCTCACGAAATCGGTATTCGTCGTGGATGGGAACCGCCTGTCAACGGCGGGGGGGACGGCGTCGATCGACCTGATGCTGAAACTCATCGCGCAGGATCACGGCGAGGATCTGGCGAACACGGTTGCCGACCAGCTGATCTATTCCTCGATCCGCACTGACCAGGACACGCAGCGCCTGTCGATCCCGACAAGGATCGGCGTCCGGCATCCGAAGCTGTCCCAGGTCATCCAGATGATGGAGCAGAACATCGAGGACCCGATCAGCCCGGCCTCCCTCGCCACGGATGTCGGGATGTCGACGCGCCAGCTCGAGCGCCTGTTCCGGCGCTACCTGAACCGTTCGCCGAAGCGTTATTACATGGAACTGCGCCTCCAGAAGGCGCGCAACCTGCTGATGCAGACGGACATGAGCGTCATCAACGTGGCTCTCGCCTGCGGCTTCGCCTCGCCCAGCCATTTCTCGAAATGCTACCGGGCGCATTACGCGACGACCCCCTATCGCGAGCGTGGCTCGCAGGGGAGCGGATCCGTGCGGCTATCTATCTGATCGGACGACCGAACCCGGATGCATCCTCAGTGTGATTCGTCCGGCCTCATGCGGCGAGCGGGAATTCCCATGTCACAATGCACGCGAAGACGCAGAATCACTGCGCGCCGACATCGCAACGCGATGCCAGGATGACGCCGGGAACAGCTTTTCTTTTCCGCTATGCCGCTTTAATTTGCCGTCAGGACAATGTTCCAACATGGGAGTGAACACATGAAGAAACTTCTCGCCGCAACCGCAGCGGCCGCGCTTATGGCCGGCGCCGCAGGGGCAGAAGAGATCAAGCTTGGCGTGATCCTGGGCTTCACCGGCCCGCTGGAATCGATCACCCCGGCGATGGGCGCCGGCGCCGAGCTCGCGATGAAGGAAGTGACCGATTCCGGTAAGCTTCTCGACGGCTCGACCGTGACTTCGGTGCGCGGCGACTCCACCTGCGTCGACGCGGCCGCCGCGACGGCAGCTGCGGAGCGTCTCGTGACGACCGATCGCGTCAACGCCATCATGGGCGCGGACTGCTCCGGCGTGACGGGTGCGATCCTCGCGAACGTCGCCGTGCCGAACGGCGTCGTGATGGTTTCGCCCTCCGCGACCTCTCCGGCGCTGTCGACGGCCGAGGACAACGGCCTGTTCTTCCGCACCGCCCCCTCGGACGCGCGCCAGGGCGAGATCGTTCGCGATATCCTTCAGGAAAAAGGCGTCACGTCGATCGCCATCACCTACACGAACAACGACTACGGCAAGGGCCTTGCCGAAGCGATCCAGCGTAACTTCGAAGGCGCTGGCGGCACCGTGACCATCTCGGCCGCGCATGAAGACGGCAAGGCCGACTACTCGGCCGAAGTCGGCGCCCTCGCCTCGGCCGGCGGCGACGTGCTCGTCGTGGCGGGCTACATCGACCAGGGCGGCTCGGGCATCGTCCGGAACGCTCTCGACACCGGAGCCTTCTCGACCTTCTACTTCCCGGACGGGATGGTCGGCGAGAAGCTGAACGAGATCTTCGGCGCTGAACTGAACGGCTCCTACGGCGCCTACCCGGGCACCGACAGCCCCGGCGCCGCGAAGTTCCAGGAAATGGCGACGGCGGCGGGCTTCGACGGCACGGGCCCCTTCGCCCCGGAAAGCTATGACGCCGCGGCGCTCATCATGCTCGCCATGCAGGCGGCCGGTTCCTCCGCCTCGGGCGATCTCGCGGGCAAGATCATGGACGTGGCTAACGCGCCCGGCGAGCAGATCTTCCCGGGCGAGCTGGCCAAGGGCCTCGAGCTGATCGCGGCCGGTCAGGACATCGACTATGTCGGCGCCTCGGCGGTCGAGCTGATCGGACCCGGCGAGTCCGCCGGCAACTACCGCCAGATCGAGTTCGTGGACGGCAAGTACGAGACGGTTCAGTTCCGTTAAGTCACGTCACCTTAAGGGCAGCCCGGCCAGTCCGGGCTGCTTTTACATTAAAAAACAAGAAACTGGCGGACGTTCTTCGCACAGCGCGATGAGGGGGAGGGACCGCATGATTACCGTCGAGAACCTGCACAAGCATTTCGGCGGCTTTCGCGCCGTTGATGGCGCGTCGCTGGAAATCGCAAAGGGCTCGATCACCGGCCTCATCGGTCCGAACGGCGCCGGAAAGTCCACGCTCTTCAACGTAATCGCCGGTGTCTATGAACCGACCGCGGGCCGGGTGATCATGGACGGCGAGGACATCACGGGGCTGCCGCCGCATGACCTCTTCCACAAGGGGCTTCTGCGCACCTTCCAGATCGCGCACGAGTTTTCCTCGATGACCGTTCGCGAGAACCTGATGATGGTTCCCGCGGGCCAGTCCGGCGAGACGCTCTGGAACACCTGGTTCCACCGCTCAAGGATCCGGGAAGAGGAAGCGGCCCTTGCGAAGAAGGCCGACGAAGTTCTTGACTTCCTGACGATCTCCCATCTTGCCGACGAAAAGGCCGGGAACCTCTCCGGCGGCCAGAAGAAGCTTCTGGAGCTTGGCCGCACGATGATGGTCGAGGCCAAGATCGTCTTTCTCGACGAGGTCGGCGCGGGCGTGAACCGCACCCTTCTCAACACGATCGGCGACGCGATCGTGCGGCTCAACAAGGAACGTGGCTACACCTTCTGCGTCATCGAGCACGACATGGATTTCATTGGCCGGCTTTGCGACCCCGTCATCGTCATGGCCGAGGGCAAGGTGCTGGCCGAAGGCTCGGCGGAACACATCATGGAGAACGAGGCCGTGATCGAAGCCTATCTGGGCCGCGGCCTGAAGAACAAGGTCAAGGCGGAAGCGGATGCCGAGGCAATGCGCCACGAAACTCACGGTGCGCAGCCGGGCATTGGCGACGAGGCCGGCAAGGGGGTGGGCGAATGACGTTCCTGTCGGCCGAGAACATGACCGGCGGCTACGGCGCCGCCGACATCCTGCACGACTGCACGCTGACCGTCGACAAGGGCCAGATCGCCGTGATCGTGGGCCCGAACGGGGCGGGCAAGTCCACCGCGATGAAGGCGGTCTTCGGGATGCTCAATCTGCGCCAGGGGCGGGTGACGCTCGACGGCGAGGACATCACAGCCCTCACGCCGCAGGACCGGGTGGCGAAGGGCATGGCGTTCGTGCCGCAGACCAACAACGTCTTCCCCTCGATGAGCGTCGAGGAGAACCTCGAGATGGGCGCGTTCCTGCGCCGCGACGACTTCCGGGGCACGATGGAGCAGGTTTACGACCTGTTCCCGATCCTGAAGGAAAAGCGCCACCAGGCGGCTGGCGAGCTTTCGGGCGGCCAGCGCCAGCAGGTCGCCGTGGGCCGCGCGCTCATGACGCAGCCGAAGCTCCTGATGCTGGACGAGCCCACCGCGGGCGTTTCACCCATCGTCATGGACGAGCTTTTCGACCGCATCATCGAGGTCGCCCGCACGGGCATCTCGATCCTGATGGTCGAGCAGAACGCCCGCCAGGCGCTTGAGATCGCCGACATGGGCTACGTGCTCGTGCAGGGCGCCAACCGTTACACCGACACCGGTGAGGCCCTTCTGGCCGATCCGGAGGTCCGCCGCACCTTCCTGGGGGGCTGAGGCATGGATTTTCTCAACGCGATCGTCGCGCTTCTCAACTTCGTCATCATCCCCGCGACGTCCTACGGGGCGCAGCTCGCGCTCGGGGCGCTGGGTGTCACGCTGATCTACGGCATCCTTCGGTTTTCCAACTTCGCGCACGGCGACACGATGGCCTTCGGGACCGGCGCCGTGATCCTCGTCACCTGGTGGTTCCAGTCCATGGGGATCAGCTTCGGCCCGCTTCCCACGGCGCTTCTCGCCCTGCCCTTCGGCATCGCGGTCACGGCCGCGCTCGTGCTTTTCACCGATAGGACGGTCTACCGCTTCTACCGCAGGCAGAAGGCCGCGCCGGTCATCCTCGTGATTGTCTCGATGGGCGTGATGTTCATCATGAACGGGATCACCCGCCTGATCATCGGCGTGGACGAGATCCGCTTCGCCGACGGTGGCCGGTTCCTGATCAACGCAAACGAATTCAAGCAGTCCACCGGGCTGGCCGAGGGCCTTGCCTTCCGCTCGACGCAGGCGCTGACCATCGTGACGGCGGTGATCGTCGTGGCGATCCTGTTCTGGTTCCTGAACAACACGCGGACCGGCAAATCCATGCGGGCCTTCTCCGACAACGAGGATCTCGCGCTTCTGTCGGGCATCAACCCCGAGCGGGTCGTGGCTGTCACGTGGATCATCGCGGCCGGCCTCGCCACGATCGCGGGCACGCTCTATGGCCTCGACAAGTCGTTCAAGGCCTTCAACTACTTCCAGCTTCTGCTGCCGATCTTCGCCTCCGCCATCGTGGGCGGCCTCGGCAGCCCGCTCGGCGCGATCGCGGGCGGATTCCTCATCGCCTATTCCGAGGTGGGCTTCACCTATGCCTGGAAGAAGGTCGCGACCTACGTCCTGCCTGAAAGCCTGGCGCCCGAAGGCCTCGCCCAGCTTCTTTCCACCGACTACAAGTTCGCTGTCTCCTTCGCGATCCTGATCGTCGTCCTGCTCTTCAAGCCCACGGGCCTCTTCAAGGGGAAAGCGGTATGAACATGCGCAACATTCTCCTCTTCGGTTTCGTGGCCCTTCTCATCATCGGCGAGGGCATGACGGCAAGCTGGAACACCGCGCTCGGCATCCTGAACATGGGGCTGATCTCGGCGATCCTGGCGCTCGGCGTGAACATGCAGTGGGGCTACGCGGGCCTCTTCAACGTCGGTGTGGTCGGCTTCGTGGCGCTCGGGGGGCTTGCCCCGGTCCTGGTGGCGACGAGGCCCGTGACCGAGGTCTGGACCCTGAACGGCGGCTTCCGCCTTCTCTTCGCGCTGCTCCTGGGGGCTGCCGTCATCGGGCTGGCGATCGTCCTGAACAACCGACTCAAGGGCCGCGCGCGGGCGCTCGCGCTTCTCGTCGTGCTGATCGGCGGCTTCTTCCTTTATCGTGCCGTCTTCGACCCGGCCGTCGAGTTCGTCGAGGCGTTCGAGCCCGCGACCTATTCGAACCTTGGGGGCCTTGGCCTGCCGGTTCTTCTTTCCTGGCCGGTTGGCGGGCTTCTCGCCGCCGGGGCGGCCTGGATCATCGGCAAGACCGCGCTCGGCCTGCGCTCAGACTACCTCGCCATCGCGACGCTCGGCATCGGCGAGATCATCATCGCGGTCATGAAGAACGAGGACTGGCTGGCGCGCGGCGTAAAGAACGTCATTTCGATCCCGCGCCCCGTGCCCTATGAAACCGACCTGCAGGCGAACACGGGATTCGTCGAATGGGCGGCCTCTTTCGGCTCGGACCCGGTGACGGCCTCGACCGTCGTGGTCAAGCTTCTCTACGCTGCGCTCTTCGTGACCATTCTGCTCTTGCTCCTCTGGGCTTCACAGATGGCGCTCAATTCACCCTGGGGCAGGATGATGCGCGCGATCCGCGACAACGAGACCGCGGCCGAGGCGATGGGCAAGCATGTGACCCGCCGCCACCTTCAGATCTTCATCCTCGGATCGGCGGTCTGCGGCCTCGCCGGCGCGATGATCGTCACGCTCGACAGCCAGCTGACGCCCGGCACCTACAACCCGCTGCGCTTCACCTTCCTCATCTGGGTCATGGTGATCGTCGGCGGCTCGGGCAACAACTGGGGTGCAGTGCTTGGCGGCTTCCTGATCTGGTTCCTGTGGATCAAGGTCGAACCCTGGGGACAGGCGCTGATGCAGTTCATCACCGCCGGCATGGCCGATGGCGCGCTGAAGCAGCACCTCCAGGAGAGCGCCGCGCATATGCGTCTTCTCACCATGGGTCTCGTCCTGCTCCTCGTGCTCAGGTTCAGTCCGCGCGGACTCATTCCGGAGAAGTGACGACACGCCCGCTTCAAGGGAGCGGGCCGGACCGGATGCGTTTCTCTCGCGGGACGCATCCGGCGCTCTGATACGACATTTTCCGTCGTCTTTCGACATGCCTTCTTCCTGCCGAACGCCTTGACTGCAGACAAGATTCAGGAGGCACACATGAAAACCCACACGAAGGTCTGCGTCATCGGCGGCGGTGTCGTCGGCTGTTCCGTGCTCTATCACCTGACCAAGTACGGCTGGTCCGACGTGATGCTCGTCGAGCGTTCGGACCTGACCTCGGGCTCCACCTGGCACGCGGCGGGTGGTTTCCACACCCTGAACGGCGACACGAACATGGCGGCGCTTCAGGGATACACGATCCAGCTCTACAAGGAGCTTGAGAAGATCACGGGCATGTCCTGCGGCCTGCACCACGTCGGTGGCATCACGCTCGCCGACACGCAGGAACGCTTCGACATGCTGAAGGCCGAGCGGGCGAAGCACCGCTACATGGGCCTCCACACCGAAATCCTCGGCCCCGAGGAGATCGAGAAGTTCACCGACGGACTGGTGAACACCAAGGGCATCATCGGCGCGCTTTACGATCCCCTCGACGGCCATCTCGACCCCTCCGGGACCACGCACGCCTATGCCCGCGCGGCGAAGATGGGCGGCGCCGAGATCGTCGAGCACAACCGCGTGCTCGAAACCAATCCCCGCCCCGACGGCACCTGGGACGTCGTGACCGAAAAGGGCACGATCCACGCCGAGCACGTCGTCAACGCGGGCGGTCTCTGGGCGCGCGAAGTGGCCGCCATGGCCGGGATCTACCTGCCGCTCCTGCCGATGGCGCACCAGTATCTCGTCACCGACGACATCCCGGAGATCATGGAGATCCTGAAATCCGGACGCGAATTCCCGCACGTGATGGACCCGGGCGGCGAAAGCTACCTGCGGCAGGAAGGCCGGGGCCTCTGCATCGGTTTCTATGAAAAGCCCTGCGAGGGCTGGTCGATCGACGGCACGCCCTGGACCTTCGGGCACGAGCTTCTGCCCGACAACCTCGACAAGATCGAGGATTCGGTCGCCTTCGCCTACAGGCGTTTCCCTGTTCTCGAAAAGGCCGGCGTGAAGCGCGTGATCCACGGGCCCTTCACCTTCGCTCCCGACGGCAACCCGCTGATCGGCCCCGTCCCGGGTCTCAGGAACTATTGGTCCGCCTGCGCGGTCATGGCCGGCTTCAGCCAGGGCGGCGGCATGGGCAAGTCGCTCGCCGAATGGATGATCCACGGCGAGACGGAATGCGACCCGCGCGGCTTCGACGTGGCGCGCTTCGGCACCTGGACGACACCCGGCTACACGGTTCCGAAGGTCATCGAGAACTACCAGATGCGGTTCTCGGTCTCCTACCCGAACGAGGAGCGCCCGGCGGCACGCCCCTTCCGGACGACGCCGATGTACGACATCTTCGACGGGATGGGCGCGGTCTGGGGCCAGCAATACGGGCTGGAAGTCGTCAACTACTTCGCTCTCCCCGGCGAGCCGCGCTACGAAACGCCGTCTTTCAAGCGCTCCAACGCCTGGGATGCGACGGCGCAGGAAGTGCGCGCCGTGCGCGAGGCGGTCGGCATCAACGAGATCCAGAATTTCGGCAAGTTCCGCGTGACCGGTCCGAACGCGCGGGCATGGCTCGACCGCATCATGGCCGGCGCGATCCCCGCGCCGGGACGCTTGTCGCTCACGCCGATGCTGTCGCCCAAGGGCAAGATCATCGGCGACTTCACCGTCACCTGCCTGTCCGAGACCGAGTTCCAGGTCACGGGGAGCTACGGCGCACAGGATCAACACCGCCGCTGGTTCGAACAGAACCTCGAGGAAGGCGTGCGCGTCGAGAACGTCTCGGACCGGCTCACAGGCTTCCAGATCGCTGGCCCCAAGGCGCGGGAACTTCTGTCGCGCGTGACCCGCGCGGACGTGTCGGCAGAGGCGTTCAAGTTCATGGACGCCATGCGCATGACCGTCGGAATGGCCGATTGCCTGATCCAGAGGGTCAGCTACACGGGCGACCTTGGCTACGAGATCTACTGCGATTTCATGTCCCAGCGCTCGCTCTGGCACACGCTCTGGACCGCGGGCCAGGACCTCGGCCTGCGCCCCTTCGGGATGCGCGCCATGATGAGCCTCAGGCTCGACAGGTTCTTCGGCTCCTGGGCGCGGGAGTTCTCTCCCGACTATTTCCCGGGCGAAACGGGCATCGACCGCTTCATTCGCTGGAACAAGGCGGTGGACTGGATCGGCAAGGCACCCGCCCTGAAGGAAAAGGCCGAAGGGCCGAAGCGGAAGCTCTGCGCCTTCATCGTGGACGCCAAGGACGCCGACGTCGTCGCCTACGAGCCGATCTGGCTCGGAGACAAGGTAGTCGGCTTCTGCACGTCGGGCGGCTACTCGCACTGGACGGGCCAGTCGGTCGCGCAGGGCTTCCTGCCCACGGAAAGCATCCGCGACGGGCTTGAGGTGGAGATCGAGATCCTCGGGGAACGCCGCCCTGCTCGGCTCGTGACCGAGCCTCTCTGGGATGCGGCGGCCGAAAGGATGCGCGGCTAGGTCAGGCGGCGAGGTGGTCCATCGGGCCGCCTCGCCAGGCTCACGGACAGCGCCTCGGCGGGCGCAATGGGGAATGCCTTTTCGCACGTTTCCATGCGCCCGATCCGCGCATAGTGTCGTGACATGACAAAGGTCCTGATCCTCATTGCCGCTGCTGGAGCATCCACGCGCATGCGTGGCAGCGACAAGCTTCTCGAAGAGATCGAGGGCGAACCGCTGCTGACGCGGACGGCACGCCATGCCGTGGCAACCCGTGCGCCCGTCCTCGCGACCATCCCCGAGGGGAACGAAAGGCGCCACGGCGCGCTGGCGGGCACGGGCGTCGAGGTGCAGGAGATCGACGCGAGCGAGGGCATGGCCGCGTCACTCCGCGCCGGCGCGACCGAGGCGCGCCGGATCGGCGCAGTCGGCCTCATGGTTCACCTCGCCGACATGCCGGAGATTGGGACAGGGGATTTCTCGTCCCTGATCAGCGCGTTCCTCGAAGATCCTGACAAGATCCTCCGTGCCACCGCCGCCTCGGGAAAGCCCGGGCATCCCGTGCTGTTCCCTGCCCGCCTCTTCCCCGAACTGGCCCGCCTGTCCGGGGACAGGGGCGCTCGCGCGATTCTCGCGCGTGAACAGCAGATCCGTAACCTCGCCCTGCCGGGCACGAGGGCCCTGACCGATCTGGACACGCCCGAGGACTGGGCAGCCTGGCGTCAGCGAAGGGAAACGTCCTGAAGGACGGAAGCGGACTGACCTGAACCCCGTCTGCACGCGCCCAGAAAGCACGCGTGTCGAGCATACGACCGGGCGCCCGGCGCATGCCCCCGACGTCTGGGCCATCGAGGTATTCGGTGGAGGTCGCAGGCGCGAAGCGCCTTGCCTGGTGCCCGAGGCGAGACTCGAACTCGCACGCCTTGCGGCGGAGGATTTTGAATCCCCTGCGTCTACCATTCCGCCACTCGGGCCACCGGAATTCCGTCTAGCCTCGGAACGTGGCAGATACAAGTGACCTTGATCAACAAGCCGTCACGGCAGCGCGGCAGTGGAAGCGTCGCGAGCCACCGGGCGGCCATTCCACGCGGACCCGCGCGAACCGCCGGTGCGCTTCCCCCATCCGATTTGGCGCGATCCGCCAGGTGGACTGCACGGGAATGTAACCGAACCCCTTCTTGACGCCGCGTCTCTGCCGTGCCCAATGGGCAGAAGGCCGCGAACGGGCAGTAGATGATCCGCAGACTTTACGACTGGACGATGGGATTGGCGGGCCACCGCCATGCGCTGCGGGCTCTCGCGGCAGTTTCCTTCGTGGAAAGCTCCGTGTTCCCGATCCCGCCGGATGTCCTGATGATCCCGATGGTCCTTGCCAACCGGGCGCGGGCCTTCCTGATCGCCGCCGTAGCCACCCTTGCCTCGGTCGCGGGGGGACTGGCCGGCTACTTGATCGGCGCGCTCGTGTTCGAGGCGATCGGCCAGCCGGTCCTCGAATTCTACGGAAAGATGGACGCGGCCAGTGACTTCGCGGAACGGTTCAACCACTGGGGTGCCTGGGCCGTCCTGATCGCGGGCGTCACGCCCTTCCCGTTCAAGGTGATTACCATCATCTCGGGATGGACGGGCCTCAGCCTGCCGGTGTTCATCGTCTCGTCAGTCATCGCCCGCGGTTTCCGGTTCTTCATCGTCGCGGGGCTCCTCTGGAAGTTCGGCGCCCCTATCCGCAGCTTCATCGAAGAACGTCTGGGCCTCGTGTTCAGCGTCTTCCTCGCCCTCCTGCTCGGCGGCTTCCTGCTTGTGAGATACCTGTGACACGCACTCGCCTCATCCTCCTCGCCGCGGGCGGTTCCGCCGCGCTCCTGGCCGGAGCCTTCTTATTTCAGGCGCTCGGTTACGCGCCGTGCAAGCTCTGCCTCTGGCAGCGCTGGCCGCATGGAGCGGCGATCCTGATCGGCGCGCTCGCCCTGATCATTCGTCTGCCCTTGCTTGCCTGGCTCGGCGCGCTCGCCGCCGCAGCGACGGGCGGGCTCGGCATCTATCACACCGGTGTCGAACGTGGATTCTGGCCTGGCCCCGATACCTGCACCTCCGGCGGGGACATCGGCAACCTGACTGCGGCGCAACTTCTGGAACAGATCAACCAGGCGCCGCTCATCCGCTGTGACGAGGTTGCCTGGGAATTTCTGTCGCTTTCCATGGCGTCCTGGAACGCCATTCTTTCCTTCGCGCTCGCCGCGATCTGGATCATGGCGGCCCGCAAGACCCGTTGAAGCCGCGGGCGGGGCTCAGACCGCCTTGCGGCCCGCGCGCTTCGTCGCAAGAAGAAGATTCGTCTCGCTCGACGCGACGCCCTCAAAGCCCCGAACGCGCGCAAGCACGGCATCGAACTCCTCGAGCGTCCGCGTGCCTATCTCCGCGACGAGATCCCAGCGCCCGTTTGTCGAGTGAACCGCCGACACCTCGGGCAGCCCCGAAAGCCGGGCCATGACCCGGTCGGCCCATCGTCCCTCTATCTCGATCATCATCAGTCCGCGTACCGGCGCCTGGCTGACATCGCCGCGCGTAACAACGGTGAAACCCACAATCTCGCCTCGCTGCATCAGCCGCTCGATCCGCGCCCGCACCGTCGCGCGCGCCACACCGAGACGACCGGCGAGATCCGACAACGCCGCCCGCCCGTCACGCCTGAGTTCGGAGAGGAGACGTTGGTCGAGATCGTCCAATTCGCTCATTACCATCACCATTTCGGTCACTCATACTCACTTAATGACAGTAACGCGGCTTCCAGCTGACGCAAAGTGAAAAGACAATCCGACAAGAAGGAAGGGAACAGGATGAAATCCAGGAACTGCATTCTCGTTGGCGCTCCGATCGACAGCGGCCAGCGGCGTCCCGGCTGCCTGATGGGGCCGGCTGCCTTCCGCGTTGCGGGCATCGCCAAGGCGCTCATCGATCTCGGGCACGAGGTCGATGACCGGGGCGATGTAGCCCCTGCCCCCTTCGAGTCCGCAACCTGCGCCAACCCGGCCGTTCATTCGCTTGCCGAGACTGTCGCCTGGACAAAATCCCTGGCCGCCGCGACCGAGGGCGCGATGAGCGCGGGCTTCCCGATCATCATGGGCGGCGACCATTCGCTTGGGCTTGGCGCGGTCTCCGGTGTCGCGGCACACGCCGCGAAGGCAGGCCGGCCATTGTTCCTTCTCTGGCTCGACGCGCATTCCGACTTTCACACGCCGCTAACCACCCAGTCCGGCAATCTTCACGGCACGCCCGTAGCCTACGTCGCCGGCCGCGAGGGTTTCACCGCCTTCCCACCCTTCCCCGCGCCCCTGCCGCCGGAACGCATCTGCCTTTACGGAATCCGTTCCGTCGATCCTGAAGAGCACGCCGCACTTCTCGACCACGACATCGGCATCATCGACATGCGCGTCATCGACGAACAGGGCATCGTCGCGCCGCTGCGCGAGTTCCTCGATCGTGTGCGCGCCGAAAACGGACTCCTCCACGTCTCGCTCGACGTCGATTTCCTCGACCCATCCATCGCACCCGCCGTCGGGACGACCGTGCCGGGCGGAACCACCTTCCGCGAGGCGCATCTCGTGATGGAGCTTCTCCACGAGTCTGGCCTCGTCTCCTCGCTCGACCTCGTGGAACTCAATCCCTTCCTCGATGAGCGCGGCCGAACCGCGCGCCTGATGGTTGACCTCGTCGCCTCTCTCATGGGCCGAAAGGTATTCGACCGCCCCACCCGGAGCTTCCCATGAATCGACTGAACATCGTCCCTTTCGTTAGCGTCGACAACATGATGCGCCTCGTTCTTCATATCGGGGTCGAGCGCGTACTGGCCGACCTGGCAGGCTATATCGCAGCCGACTTCCGCCGCTGGCAGGATTTCGACAAGACGCCTCGAGTCGCGTCCCATTCCGAAGTCGGCGTGATCGAGTTGATGCCCACCTCGGACGGAACCCGCTATGGCTTCAAATATGTCAACGGCCATCCGAAGAACATGAAGGAAGGGCTGCAAACCGTTACCGCCTTTGGCCTTCTTGCCGACGTGAACACGGGATACCCACTGCTGCTGACGGAAATGACGATCCTCACAGCACTGCGGACCGCGGCCATGTCCGCGCTGGCGGCGAAGCACCTCGCGCCCGCGGGCGCAAGCGTCATGGCAATGATCGGCAACGGGGCCCAGGCCGAATTCCAGGCCCTGGCCTTCCGCGCGATCTGCGGGATCGAGGAGATCAGGCTCTACGACATCGACACAACCGCGACCACGAAATGTTTCAGGAATCTAGGGACTTCCGGACTGAAGCTCACAGCCTGCAAAACACCCGAAGAGGCGATCATGGGCGCCCACATCATCACGACCTGCACGGCCGACAAGCAATTCGCCACCATTCTCACCGACAACATGGTCGGCAGCGGCGTCCACATCAACGCCGTCGGCGGGGACTGCCCCGGCAAGACGGAGCTTCACAGGGACATCCTCAAGCGTTCCGACATCTTCGTCGAATACGCGCCGCAAACCCGCGTCGAGGGCGAGATCCAGCAGCTGCCCCCCGACCATCCCGTAAGCGAGTTTTGGCAAGTGCTCAGCGGCTCCATGCCGGGGCGGACCGACGCGCGCCAGATAACGCTCTTCGACAGTGTCGGCTTCGCCGTCGAGGACTTTTCGGCCCTGCGTTACGTCCACGACCGACTGCGTGGCGCACCCTTCTTCGAGGAACTCGACATGATCGCCGATCCGGACGAGCCACGCGACCTTTACGGGATGCTCCTGCGCGCAAAAGCGGCGCAAGAGAGGAGCATCACTCTGGCCGTCTGAATCGGCCGCGCGCCCACCTGAGAAATGCCGCTATGCGGGGATGGCTTGCCTCTCGCGCGTCTGCATAGAGCCAGACGGGCGAGTCCGGGCACGCAGGCAGGTCGAGCCTGGCCAGCCGTGGATCGGCCTCGGCCAAGGCAAGCGGAAGCAGGGCCACGCCCTGCCCGCGCGCGCAAGCCTCAAGCTGCGCAATAGGGCTCGACGACAGCATCGCGACGTTGCCGCCCTGACCGGCGAACCAGCGGTAGCTGCTGACTTCAGCCAGCGAGCCGGAGCCACGGATCACCCGGTGCCCATCAAGCGAATTCGCTCCGGGACGGACCGGGTTGCGGTCCAGGTACTCCGGCGATGCGAACAGGCCCCAGCCGATACGACCGATTTCCAGGCCCTCGGTGCCCTCTGGCGCGCCTTCGGCTGGTGTCACGAGGACGTCGTAGTCGGCGGGCGACAGCACGAAAAGGTCTTCGTAGACAGCAAGATCGGTCGGGTCGTTGCCGCGCCGGCCCCATTCCGGGAGTGAATCGGCCATGAAAAGCTGCGCTGTCGTCTCGCAAGCAGCAATGCGCAGCGGCTGCACCGTGGCCCCGAGCGCCAGCCCCAGCTGGTCATAGGCCAGCCGCATCGCGCGCGCGGCACCGACCATTGCCGCGCCCCGCTCGGTCAGCGTGACTTCCCCCAACTCGCCGCGATCGAACACCCTGCGACCACCGGCCTCAATGGCCGCAAGCCGGCGTGACATCGTCGACTGGCTGACACCCGATATGCGCGCGGCGGCCGAAAGGCTTCCGGCCTCGTGTATCGTCAGCACATCGCGCAGATCGTTCCAGTCGGGAAGATCGCGGGAGAAAGAGTGCGCCATGATCCATGCAAAAACGGATAGACCACTGCAATATCGCGGATTGCAGCCAGAGGGTCAATCGCGCCTAATCCTGGTCACAAATGCTTGGAAGACTTCCATGACCTTCGATCTCGATCGCTATCTCGACCGCATCGCTCACCGGCCCGGAGCCGCAACGCCTGAGGCGCTCGCCGCGCTTCAGGCGGCCCAACTTACGGCCATACCGTTCGAGAACACCGAACCCTATCTGGGAAAGGTTCCGGACCTGGACCCCGCGGCGATCTGGAAAAAGCTCGTCGTGGACGGACATGGCGGCTACTGCTTTGAACTGAATACGCTTTTCGGAATGGCGCTGGCGGCGTTGGGTTATCGGGCGGTGCCCGTTCTCGGGCGTGTCCGCATGGGCGCGGCAACCGGAGGGCCGAGGGCGCACCTGTCGTATGTCGTCACGATTGGAGAGCGGAGTTTTCTGGCCGATGCCGGCTTTGGCGGCTCGGTTCCGGAGGTGCCCCTGGAACTTGGCCAGTCGGGTCCACAGGAGGACCGTCTGGGGCGTTATCGGTTGCGCGCCGACACCGCGACGGAAGAAACCGTGATGGAACGCGAAACGCCTGAGGGTTGGTTCGCGCTGTACGGTTTCGACCGTTCCCCGGTCACGCCACCCGATTACGTCGCCGCCAACTTCTTCTGTGCCCGCTTCCCGCAGTCTCCGTTCCCCAACCACCTGATGCTGCACCGTGTCACTGCCAACGGACGCGTCAGCCTTTTCGACCGTCGGTTCACTTCCGACGCGAAAGAGCGCGAGATCGTGTCGGAGGCGGACCTGGCCAGCGTCCTGCGCAAGGAGTTCCGCATCGCCGCCGACGATCGAACGGTCGCCGCCGTATGGAAGCGCCTCCAGCCCGAAATGATGGACTGCGTCAGCTGATCCGCAATGAGGCCGGTGGTCCGTCCCGGCGTCAATGGATCCGGAACTCCCCCACCACCTGCCGCCATTCGCCCGGCGCGATCAGCTTCCTGTGGGTGAACCTGACGGAGTGCAGTGGCCCTTCGATCTTCTCCTGCCAGAACTCGATGAACCGGAACAGTTCGGGGTAGTCCGGGGCCAGGTCGTATTCCTGCCAGATGAAGCTGTTCAGGACGCTCTTGTAGTCAGGTATCCGATAGAAAAGCTCCGCCGTCGTGAGCCCGTATCCCTTCAACATCAGTTCGGTTTCGGATGCGCGCATCTTCTGCCTCCAGTTTTCTTCTGGGGGAAATGATGCCCGAGTCTGATTAAGTTTCAACAAAAACAGTATGTTAGCACTCTCATGCAACTGATGCCAGAATGCGTGCGCACGCTTGGTTGCACCCCATATCCGGGATGCGGTATAAGATTGAACAACAAAATCTAGACCCTTGGCAGAGACGCGAGCAGCCCGTGACAGACATCCCGGAACCCCCTGAAAACGAAGGGGAAATCGCCCCGCGCCCGGCCTATGAAGGCCCGACGGTTTCGATCGCCGATGAAATGAAGACGGCTTATCTCGATTACGCGATGAGCGTGATCGTGAGCCGCGCGATCCCCGACCTGCGTGACGGGCTGAAGCCCGTGCACCGGCGCATTCTCTACGCGATGCACGAAACCGGGAACACGCATGACAAGCCCTACCGCAAATCGGCGCGCCCGGTCGGCGACGTGATGGGTAAATACCACCCGCACGGCGACGCGGCGATCTACGACGCGCTGGTGCGGATGGCGCAGCCATTCTCGATGTCGCTGCCGCTTCTCGACGGTCAGGGCAACTTCGGCTCGATGGACGGCGATAACCCGGCCGCGATGCGTTATACCGAAGTCCGAATGGACAAGGCGGCGGCCTCCCTCCTCGCGGATATCGAGAAGGACACGGTCGATTTCCAGGACAACTACGACGGCAAGGACCGGGAACCGACGGTTCTTCCGGCGCGGTTTCCGAACATGCTGGTCAACGGCGCGGGCGGCATCGCCGTCGGCATGGCGACCAACATTCCGCCGCACAACCTCGGCGAGGTCGTTGACGCGACGCTCGCGCTGATCGAGAACCCGGATCTGTCGACCGAAGCGCTGATGGAGATCATCCCCGCCCCGGATTTCCCGACCGGCGGGATCATCCTTGGCCGCTCCGGCGCGCGGAAGGCTTACCTCGAAGGGCGCGGAAGCGTCATCATCCGGGCGAAGACTCGGGTCGAGGAGTTGCGGAAGGACCGCTATGCCATCGTCGTGGACGAGATCCCCTACCAGGTGAACAAGGCATCGATGATCGAGAAGATCGCCGAGGCCGCGCGCGACAAGAAGATCGAGGGTATCGCCCATGTGCAGGACGAATCCGACCGCGTCGGTGTGCGCGTTGTTGTCGAACTGAAACGCGATGCGACGCCGGAGGTGGTCCTGAACCAACTCTATCGCTTCACGCCCATGCAGACCTCTTTCGGCTGCAACATGCTGGCGCTGAACGGCGGCCGGCCGGAACAGCTGACGCTGCGCGATTTCCTGACGTATTTCATAGCGTTCCGGGAAGAAGTTGTCGCGCGCCGGACCGCCTTCGAACTCAGAAAGGCCCGTGAGCGCAGCCACATCCTCTGCGGCCTCGCGGTTGCCGTATCCAACGTGGACGAGGTCGTCGCGACGATCCGCTCATCCGCCGATCCGGCCGAGGCGCGCGAAAGGCTGATGACCCGGCGCTGGCCGGCGGCCGATATTGCCGACTACATCCAGCTGATCGACGACCCGAAGCACAAGATGAACGAGGACGGGACCTACAACCTGTCCGAAACCCAAGCCCGCGCGATCCTCGACCTGCGCCTGCAGCGCCTGACCGCGATGGGCGTGAAGGAAGTCACCGACGAGCTGCAGGAGCTTGCCGCGAAGATCCGCGACTACCTGGACATACTCGGGAGCCGCGAGCGGATCATGGCGATCATCTCGGACGAGCTTCGCGAGGTCAGAAACCAGTTCGCGGTGCCCCGGCGCACCGAGATCGTGGACTGGGCCGGCGACCTCGAGGACGAGGACCTGATCGAGCGCGAGGACATGGTCGTCACGATTACCTCGGGCGGCTATATCAAGCGCACTCCCCTCGCCGAATTCCGCTCGCAGCGGCGCGGCGGCAAGGGCCTTGCCTCGATGCAGACCAAGGAAGACGACGTGGTGACCACGCTTTTCGTGGCCAACACGCATACAGCGCTTCTGTTCTTCACGACTGACGGCATGGTCTACAAGCTGAAGTGCTGGCGCCTGCCGCTTGCCGGGCGCAATGCGAAGGGCAAGGCCATCGTAAACATCCTGCCGATCGACCAGGGCGTCTCCATCGCGGCGCTCATGCCAGTGGACGTGCCGGAGGAGGAATGGGCGAACCTCCAGATCTTCTTCGCGACATCCGACGGCGACGTGCGCCGGAACGCGCTGTCTGACTTCACCAACGTCATGCGCAACGGCAAGATCGCGATGAAGCTACCGGAAGGCGTGTCGCTCGTGAACGCGCGCATCTGCGACGAGAACGATGACGTCATGCTGGTGACGGCCCTCGGGCGCGCCATCCGCTTCTCGACCACCGAGGTTCGCGTCTTCAAGGGCCGCGATTCCACGGGCGTTAGGGGGATCAGGCTTGCGAACGGCGACAACGTCGTCTCCATGTCGGTGATCCGCCACTTCGAGGCGTCGCCCGAGGAGCGCGCGGCCTATCTGAAGATGCGCCGCGCCGTCGCGGGTGCCCTCGATGATGGAGCCGAGGCCGACGAGGACGAGGAAACGGTGGAAGCCGGGCAGCTGTCTCCGGAGCGTTATGCCGAGATGTCCGCGGCGGAAGACCTGATCCTTACGATCACCGCGCGCGGGGCTGGCAAGATCTCCTCCTCGCACGACTATCCGATCCGGGGGCGTGGCGGCCAGGGCGTCATGGCAATGGACAAGGCCATGCGTGGCGGCAAGCTCGTCGCGTCCTTCCCGGTGGAGATGGACGACCAGATCATGCTGGCAACCTCCACTGGCCAATCGATCCGCTGCCCCGTCGAAGGCATCTCGTTCCGGTCGCGGACGGCGGGCGGCGTCAAGATCTTCGAACTCGCGAAGGGCGAAGAGGTCGTCTCGGTCGCCCGGATCGCCGATCAGGGTGAAGGCGAGGAATAACGGTGGCCGGTCCCGGCCTTCACGGCCGGGACCGCACCGACTTTACCCGGGACGACAATTAACCAATTGATCAGTTTAAGGTTTCATTAAGCATCGCGCTCCGCGATATCTCTTCGCAGGAACCGAGACCGGGGCCGGATTCCAGGCCCGCCGCGAAGAGCGAGATCACCATGAAAGCCCTTCAGATCGCCCCGCAGGCGCTGCGCGGGTTACTTCCGCCTCTGGTCGCGACCTTGGCAGTCGCGGCCGGACCGGTCGCTGCCCAAAGCCTGGATATCGGGCTCAATTTCGCAGAACTCGACGGCTGGGCCGCAGCCACGGGGAACGACGGCGCCAGCTCGGCACTGCATCTGACCGGCGATTTCCGGACCGGCCCTGCCCATGGCGTGCAACTCGACCTCGGCGGCGAGGTGATTGACGATGGTTTCCTGGGACAGGTCGACCTTCACGTCTATCTCGCGCCGGGCAGGGACCGGAAATACGGGTTCTTCGCCAGCCTCGCCGACATGGACGACCGGGAGCTCACGATCGGGTCCGCCGGCATCGAGGTCCTGGCTGTAATTGGCGGCGGCACCATCGTGGAAGCGCGCGCAGGCGCGGGCATGATCCACGGTTCGGCCATGCGCAATGTCGATTTCGTCTCGGTGTCTGGCGGCATCAGCCACGCGTATTCGGACCGAACCTCGGTCTTCGCACAAGCGACGCTCGCCGAGTTCGACGAGGCCGCGATCTCAGCGACCGGATACGAATGGCTGGCCGGCTTGCGGCACGGCATCGGGGATGGCCGGATCGAGATCACTGCAGCGATGGGCGCGACGGGTCTCTGGGGCCGCGACTCCGCGCCGACAGAGCCCGTCGTCATGGCCGGCCTGACCTGGCGTTTTTCCGGAGCCAGGGGGCAGAAGCGGCCGGTCGATCATCGTGCTTTCGGAACGTGGCAACCCGCGCGGCCGCTTCTCGCGCTCGGCAGGTTCTGAGGCGGGCGCGCCCGAAGCAGTGTCCGATTCTCGGGCGGTGTTCCCGCGGCACGCTCCACGAAGGCCGACAAAGTTTAACATTTAGTCAAAATATCGCCGCATTGATTCGGTTCCTCTTGCTTTGCAGTGACAAGCACTCGGCGCATTGGAACCTACCTGCCTCGCGCCAAGCCTGCGGTAGCATTGCGTGTGATTGGAAGGTGCAAGATGGCCAGCAAGGCGGTTACCCAGATCGACGGAATGGACGGAGTTGTTCACGGGCTTCGTATCCTCATTGCCTCCTATTTCTTCGTCGCGGCCTCGGGCCTTGCCGCGATGACATCGGGAATCGCGGCATATGCCCAAGCGTTGCCGCATTCGATCGAAAGCTGGCTCTTCGCCGCCGCGGCCTGCGCCGCCGCGGCTGTCACGATGTTCGGTCGCCTTGCGCGGACCGCGGCATTCGTCCTTGCGGTCTACGTTCTCTGGGCGAGCCTCCTTCGGACCGGCGGCGCCTTCGAGCCGGCAGCCGCCCTCACCTCCCTGACGCGCGATATGGCGCTCGTGGCGGCGCTCTTCCTGCTCTCGGGCACCAAGGTCCAGGTGGTCGACGCGTTGCTCTTGACCAATCCGCTGGCGGTCCCGACCCGCGGGAAATCCGCGGCTGAAGCGCATCAGGCGCGCCGGCACCTCGTCGCAGCCAAGACCGCTTCGGGTGTGCCCGCGAACCGAGCCGCCAGCGGCGCTGACAAAGCCGTGAACCCGCTTCCGGAACGGCGCAGCGCCTGAGACTTCCCTTTTCGTCTGGGGGTCGCTACATCACCCCCAAATGGTAGAACCGATCCACATCATTGGCGGCGGCATGGCCGGCTCCGAAGCTGCATGGCAGGCGGCCCAGGCGGGCGTGCCTGTCGTGCTGCACGAAATGCGTCCCGATAAGGGGACTTTCGCCCACCGCACCGGGCATTTCGCCGAGATGGTCTGTTCGAACTCGTTCCGTTCGGACGATGACGAACGGAACGCCGTGGGGCTCCTCCACTGGGAAATGCGCGCTGCCGGCGGCCTGATCATGGAAATGGCCGAGGCGCACCGCCTGCCCGCAGGCGGAGCCCTTGCCGTTGACCGGGATCCATTTGCGCTCTCCGTGACGGAACGCCTCCGGGGCCATCCCCTGATCTCCGTCGTCGAAGGCGAGGTGACGGCCCTGCCCTCCGACGGGTCCTGGATCATCGCGACCGGCCCCCTGACCTCCACCGCGCTTGCCGAGGCGATCCGGGCCGAAACTGGCGCCGAGGCACTGGCCTTCTTCGACGCCATCGCACCGATCGTCTACGCCGAAAGCATCGACATGTCGGTCGCCTGGAAGCAGTCGCGCTACGACAAGGGCGAGACCGAAGAGGAACGCACCGCCTACATCAACTGCCCGATGAACCGCGACCAGTATGAAGCGTTCATCGACGCGCTTCTGGCTGCCGACAAGACCGAGTTCCACGAGGGCGAAACGGCGGGCTATTTCGATGGCTGCCTGCCGATCGAAGTCATGGCGGAGCGCGGCCGCGAAACCCTTCGCCACGGGCCGATGAAACCGGTGGGGCTGACGAATGCGCACAAGCCGGACGAAAAGGCCCATGCCGTGGTCCAGCTCCGACGCGACAACAAGCTCGGCACGCTCTACAACATCGTCGGCTTCCAGACCAAGATGAAGTACGGCGCGCAAACCGATGTTTTCCGGATGATTCCGGGCCTCGAGAATGCGAGCTTCGCGCGGCTCGGCGGGATTCACCGCAATACGTTCCTGAACTCGCCCACGCTTCTCGACGACCGGATGCGGCTGCGCTCGCGGCAGAATGTCCGCTTCGCCGGCCAGGTCACCGGGGTCGAAGGTTACGTGGAAAGCGCCGCGATGGGCCTTCTGGCTGGCCGAATGGCGGCCGCCGAGGCCAAGGGCGAAGATCTCGCGCCGCCCCCGCCGGAGACCGCGATGGGGGCACTGATCACGCATATCACCGGCGGCGCGGATGCGAAGACGTTCCAGCCGATGAACGTCAACTTCGGCCTCTTCCCACCGATCGACGCCAAAGGTGGCCGGCGCGGCCGCAAGGACCGCTACAAGGCCTATACCGACCGCGCGAAAGAGGCGTTCCAGCAATGGCTTGCGGGGCAAGGTTGAAGCGCACGCGCTTCGCACCATCGCCCACGGGGCTCCTGCATCTGGGGCACGCCTATTCCGCACTCGTTGCGCATTCTCGCGCCGACGCGGGGGAGTTCCTCCTCCGCATCGAGGATATCGATCGCGCGCGCTGCCGCGTCGAGTTCGAAACTGCGATCTACGAGGATCTGGAGTGGCTCGGCCTGTCGTGGCCCACACCCGTCATGCGCCAGTCGGAACGGACGGACGCCTACAATGCAGCGATCGACCAACTGGCATTCCTCGGACTGCTCTATCCCTGCCGCTGCACACGGGGCGAGATCCGCGCCGCCCTCTCCGCGCCGCAGGAAGGTGCTGCCCCACCCGTCCACAGCCCTGACGGACTCGTTTATCCCGGCACCTGCCGCCACCGCACGATGGCGGAGGCCGAAGCCAGCGATGCCATTCGCCTCGATGTCCGAAAGGCGCTGGATCACCTGGCTGACCGGTTTCCGGTGTTTACCGAAACAGGACCACGGCACGAAGGGCAGCATCGGATCGACGCCGAAGAAGTGATGGCCAGCGTCGGTGATGTCCTCCTCGCCCGGCGCGACATGGGCACCTCCTACCACCTGGCGGTCACGGTCGACGACGCGGCGCAGGGGATAACCGAGGTCGTTCGCGGCGAGGATCTGTTCGACGCGACCTGCATCCACGTCCTTTTGCAGGCGCTCCTCGGCTTGCCGACACCGGACTATCACCACCATCCGCTGATCCGTGACGAGCATGGCAAGCGGCTTGCCAAGCGCGACGACGCCCGCGCCATACGGCGCTACCGGGAAGAGGGCGCATCCCCCGCCGACATCAGGAAGATGGTGGGCCTTGTCTGATCTCCCGCGCGGGCCTCACGGCTCCGGCGTCATGATCTCGACCTCGGCGCCATCACGCACGGCTGTGTAGAAGCACGAGCGCCGGTTGGTGTGGCAGGCCGGCCCTTCCTGTTGCACGAGCACGAGCAGGCAATCGCGGTCGCAGTCGAAGCGGAAGTCGACGAGCTTCTGCACATGACCCGAGGTTTCGCCCTTCACCCAGAAGGCATTTCTCGATCGTGACCAATAGGTTACACGTCCAGTCTCAAGCGTCCGCGTCACGGCGCCCTCGTTCATCCAGGCAAGCATCAGCACTTCGCCGCTCCGGGCGTCCTGCGCAATCGCGGGGATGAGGCCGCGGGCGTCGTAGGCGAGCGTCGCGGGATCAAAGCGCAGAGAGGAGGCCATGGTGCACCTTTGCAAGCGGGAGTCCGGACGCTATCTAGGACAAAAGCCGTGGCGGCGAAAGCTGAAGGGAAAGCGATGAGCGACCAGGACCTGATAAAGCTCTACTCGCAGCGTATTCTCGCGCTTGCCGCCGACATTCCGCATGCCGGCCGGCTTGAGGCACCGGACGCGTCCGCACGGCGCCGCTCGCCTCTCTGCGGCTCGACGGTCACCGTCGACGTGGTGGTGAAGGATGGCCACATCGCCGACTTCGCGCAGGACGTGAAGGCCTGCGCCCTGGGCCAGGCATCCGCTTCGGTCCTGGGCTCGGTCGCCATTGGCCGGACCCGGGCCGAGATCGAACGGGCACGGGATGAACTTCGCGCCATGCTGAAGGAGAACGGTCCGGTTCCCTCCGCGCCCTTCGACGGGCTGGAGGTCCTGCTGCCCGCGCGGGAGTACAAGAACCGCCACGCATCGATCCTCCTCGCGCTCGAGGCTACTGCCGAGGCGATGGAAGCCGCCGAAAAGGCCCGCTGCGCATGAAAAAGCCGCCGCCCCAAGAGGAGCGGCGGCGAGTGGCGCATCTTCCGGATCCGGGCGGCCTTGGGATACCGGGCCGGTATCCCCTTGGGGACAGGCAGTGACAAACGGGCGCGTCGACTGAAAGCATCAGGCGCGCCGCTCCGGGCGGAAATGCGCGAGGCAGAGCGTGCCGGTCTCAGACGAGGCCGGGAAGATGCAGGCCGACGATCAACATCACAGCAAGCGCCGCAGCGCCCAGCGTGTCCTCGATCAGCGTCGGCGAAGCACGGCGAAGAACGGATTTCAGGTCAGCGATCATTGGGCGGTCCCCCTGTTACGAGAGATGTTTATCCTTTGTTCTCATATTCACCCGAACCTGTAAAGAACATTTTAGGAACTTTTGTGAACAAAGGTGGATTTCTGGGGGATTCGTCTATCCCACCGTGATGAGCCGGATCGCCCGATCCTGCTCCATCAACCACAAAAGGACCCGCGCCGCACGTCCACGCGGACCCGATAGCTCCGGATCCGCGGCAAGCAGCGCCCGCGCGTCATCCTGTGCCACGGCCATGAGAGCAGCTTGTCTTTCCAGGTCCCCGATCCTGAACTTGGGCAGTCCCGACTGCGCCGTGCCGATCAGGTCGCCAGCCCCGCGCATGGCGAGATCCTCTTCCGCGATCCGGAACCCGTCCTCCGTCTCGCGGAGGATCGCGAGCCGGCGCTCGGCCGTCTCCGAAAGCGGGGACTGGTAGAGGAGCAGGCATGTCGACTTCTCGGAACCCCGCCCCACCCTGCCCCGCAGCTGGTGAAGCTGCGCGAGGCCGAAGATCTCCGCCCGCTCGATGACCATGATCGAGGCATTGGGCACGTTCACACCCACCTCGATCACCGTCGTGGCGACAAGAACCTTGGTCCGGCCCGCGACGAAATCCGCCATCGCCACGTCCTTTTCCGACGGCGGCATCTGCCCATGCACCAGACCCACGACGCCTTCGCCCAAGGCGGCCCGAAGGGAACGGAACCTTTCCTGCGCGGCGGTCAGGTCCACGACCTCGCTCTCTTCGACCAGGGGACAGACCCAGTATGCCTGGCGCCCCTCGGCAACCGCGCGACGGAGATGGTCGACCACCTCCTCCATACGGCTGGTCGCGACGAGAGCCGTCTGCACCGGCTTCCGCCCGGGCGGCTTTTCATCCAGAAGCGAGACGTCCATGTCGCCGTAATTCGCAAGCGCCAGCGAACGCGGGATCGGCGTCGCCGTCATCACCAGAACGTCCGCGGCCCGCCCCTTCGCACCAAGCTCCATGCGTTGCGCAACGCCGAAACGGTGCTGCTCGTCGACAACGGCAAGGCGAAGGTCATGGAAATCCACATCCTTCTGGAAAACCGCGTGCGTGCCGACGAGGACCTGAATCTTCCCTTCCTTCAGCGCAGCGAGCTTCGTGGCGCGCTCCGCCCCCTTGTCACGGCCCGTCAGAAGCTCGAGCCGGACGCCGGCAGCCGCCGCCATGGGGCGCAGGCTTTCGAGGTGCTGGCGCGCCAGGATTTCTGTCGGGGCCATCATCACCCCCTGCCCGCCCGCCTCCACGGCGATGAGAAGCGCGAGGAACGCGACGAGCGTCTTGCCCGCGCCAACGTCCCCCTGAAGCAGTCGGTTCATGCGCCGGTCCGACGCCATGTCGGCGGCTATCTCTGATATCGCGCGCTCCTGCGCTCCGGTCGGGCGGAAGGGCAAGGCATCGAGGACCCTGCGCTGAAGCGTGCCGTTCCCGACGGATGGCCGACCCTTGCCGCGACGTAGGGCGCTGCGGGCGAGGGCAAGCGTCAGCTGATGGGCGAAGAACTCGTCATAGGCGAGCCTCTGGCGTGCCGGCGCCGTCGGCGCGAGGTCCGGATTCCCCTTCGGGCCATGCGCGGCCCTGATGGCATCGGCCCAGTCCGGCCACCCCTCCCGAAGCTTCAGCGCCGGGTCGATCCACTCCTCGAGATCAGGAATCCTCTCCACCGAGGCCGCGGCGGCCTTGGCCATCGTCCGCAGGCTGAGGCCAGCGGTAAGGGGGTAGACGGGCTCGAACTCGGGCAGGTCCTTCGCTTCTTCCGGGCGCAGGATGTGGTCAGGATGGACGATCTGGGCGACGCCGTCGAAGATCTCCAGCTTTCCCGAAATCACGCGCCGCTGCCCCGTCGGCAGCTGCCGCGCGAGGATTTCGGGCCGCGCGTGAAAGAACACCAACTGGAACTCGGTTTCGGCATCGCGGACGAAGACCCGCGCTGGGCCCCCCTTGCGGCGCGATGGCACATGCGCCCCGACCTCCACCTCGACGGTAACGGTCGCGGGCGGCACCACCTCCCGGATCGACCGGCGCAAGCGGCGGTCGACGCCCGAATACGGCAAGGTGAAGACGAGATCGCGCGGCCGTTCGATCCCCATCTGGGACAGGAGCTTCGCCGTCTTCGCGCCCACCCCGGGCAGCGTCTCCAGCTCCGCGAAGAGCGGGAAGAGGATGGACGGACGCCCGGTCATCCGCCGATGAGCGCGAGCCAGGCTTCCTCGTCGATCATCTCGACGCCAAGCCGCTCGGCCTCCTTCGCCTTCGAACCGGCTCCGGGCCCCGCAACGACGAGGTCGGTCCGCGCCGAAACCGACCCCGCGACCTTTGCCCCGAGCGCCTCGGCGCGCGCCTTGGCCTCGGCCCGCGTCATCTTCTCCAGCGTCCCGGTGAAGACGATCGTCTTCCCGGCGACCGGGCTTTCGACCGGACCGCGCCGGACCACGGGCTCGACCTCCAGCATCGAGACCAGCCGGTCGATCGAGGCGCGCTCCGCCTCTTGGTGGAATGCCGTCACCAGCGACGTCGCCATCACATCGCCCACGCCGTTAATGTTGGTCAGCCGTTTCCAATCGTCGCCCTCGCCGATACGAGCCGAGGTCATGGCGGCCTCGAAGGCCTCCCACGTGCCGTAGTCGTTCGCAAGAAGCGATGCAGAACTCTCTCCGACATGCCGGATGCCGAGCGCGAAGATCAGGCGGTTCAGGGGGATCCGCCGACGCATGTCGATGGCAGCGAAAAGGTTCGCTGCGGATTTCTCGCCCCAGCCCTCCAACTGCCGAAGCTCGTCGCCATGATTTTCCCCCAGCGTGAAGATATCCGCCGGTTCGCTGATCCAGCCCTTCTCGTAGAAAGCCTCGACATGCTTGCCGCCGAGCCCCTCGATGTCGAAGGCCGCGCGCGAGACGAAATGCTTCAGCTTCTCGACCGCCTGCGCCGGGCAGATCATCCCTCCGGTGCACCGGCGCACCGCGTCGCCATCCTCCCGGATCGCCTCCGAACCGCACTCCGGGCAGGTTTTCGGGAATTCGTAGGGCTCCGCGTCCTCCGGACGCTTCGAAAGGTCCACGTCGGCGACCTTCGGGATCACGTCGCCCGCGCGGTAGACCTGGACCCAGTCGCCGACGCGGATATCCTTGCCGTCGCGGATCGGGTTCCCCTTGGCGTCGCGGCCGGCAATGTAGTCCTCGTTATGCAGCGTCGCGTTGGAAACGACGACCCCGCCCACCGTCACCGGCGAAAGGCGTGCAACGGGGGACAGCGCGCCGGTGCGGCCGACCTGGATGTCGATCGCCTCGAGCCGCGTCCATGCCAGTTCGGCCGGGAACTTGTGCGCGATGGCCCAGCGGGGCGTCGCCGTGCGGAAACCCAACCGGCGCTGGAGGCCAAGGTCGTTGACCTTGTAGACCACGCCATCGATATCGTACCCGAGCGTCGCGCGTTTCTGCTCGATCGTCCGGTAGGCATCGAGGAGAGCATCGGGGCCGTCGCAGAGACGCGTGAGAGGGTTCGTGGAAAACCCGAACTCCGCCAGACGCCCGATGGCATCGAATTGCGTCTCCGCCAGCGGCTCTGAGGCCGCGCCCCAGCCATAGGCGAAGAAGCGCAGCGGCCGCTCCGCCGTGATCCGCGGGTCCAGTTGCCGCAGGCTGCCGGCGGCAGCGTTCCTCGGGTTGGCGAAGGTCTTTTCGCCAGCTTTCTCCTGCCGTTCGTTGAGCCGGCCGAAATCGGCATGGCTCATGTAGACCTCGCCCCTGACCTCGAGGACGTCGGGCGCGCCGGAAAGGTGATGCGGGATGTCCCCGATCGTGCGCGCGTTCTCGGTCACGTTCTCACCGGTCTCGCCATCGCCCCTCGTCGCCGCCTGTACGAGCCTGCCGCGCTCGTAGCGCAAGGACAGCGACAGGCCGTCGATCTTCGGCTCGGCCGTGTAGGTCAGCGCCGCGTCCTTGCCGAGGTTGAGGTACTTGCGCACACGTTCGTCGAAGTCGGTCACCTCCTCGGTCTCGAAGGCGTTCGCGAGGCTGAACATCCGGACCTCGTGGCGAACCTTGGCGAATCCTTCCGCCAAGGGCGCACCGACTTTCTCTGTCGGGCTTTCCGGCGATTTCAGCTGCGGAAACCGCGCCTCTATCTCCGCAAGCCGCCGCTTGAGCGCATCGTATTCGGCGTCCGATATCTCGGGCGCATCAAGCGTGTGATAGGCCCGGTCCGCCGCCTCGACTTCCTCAGTGAGCCTTGCGATTTCTGCCCCGGCCTGGTCCTCGTCGAGATCCTTGACCGCCACGTCCGGGAAGGCGCCCGAAACGCTTCCGGCCGATTTGCCCACCGACGACATGAAATGACCTCCCGCGACGTCTCACCCGCAGTGATAGGGGGACCGTCCCGGGAGGTCCAGCCTCGTGAAACGACACGTCGCGGCTGACCTCGTCGCCTCCCGTCCCCGTTCGTTCTGCGCGGTCCGGGGTTCCCCGGTGCCGGGGCCGACAAGATGTCTGATCACGCACCGATCGCGATGCGCCGTTCCACCTGCGCCGGGCTGGGATCGCGCAGCACGTAGCCACGGCCCCAGACCGTCTCGATGTAATTGTCACCGCCCGTTGCCTCGGCGAGCTTCTTGCGCAGCTTGCAGATGAACACGTCGATGATCTTCAGTTCAGGCTCGTCCATGCCGCCATAGAGGTGGTTCAGGAACATCTCCTTCGTCAGTGTCGAGCCTTTGCGCAGCGAAAGGAGTTCCAGCATCTGATATTCCTTCCCCGTCAGGTGAACCGACTTTCCGTCGACCTCGACGGTCTTCGCATCGAGGTTCACCGAGATCTTGCCGGTGCGGATCATCGATTGCGCATGGCCCTTCGAGCGGCGGATGATCGCGTGGATGCGCGCCACCAACTCTTCCCGGTGGAACGGTTTGGTCATGTAGTCGTCGGCCCCGAAGCCGAAACCCTTGATCTTGTTTTCCGTGTCATCGGCGCCGGAAAGGATCAGGATCGGAGTATCGACCTTCGCCAGCCGGATCTGGCGCAGCACCTCGTGCCCATTCATGTCCGGCAGGTTCAGATCGAGGAGGATCAGGTCATAGTCGTAAAGCTTCGCCAGATCGATGCCTTCCTCGCCGAGGTCCGTGCAGTAGACGTTGAGGTTTGCATGGGTCAGCATCAGTTCGATGCTGCGCGACGTGGTCGGATCATCCTCAACCAGCAGGATTCGCATCTTCAGGTCTCCGCGTTTGTACCTCGGTCACCTGCCAACTTGTCGCCAATTGGTTAACCGCACGTTACTGTCGCATAACCTTCCATGCGTGCAACTTAAAGTTGTCGGTATTTCTGGATCGCCGTCACTTTCAGCGCCCTTTCCCCGTGCGTCTCGACTGCCTTGCGCCAGAGTTCGAACTCCTCCTCCGACAGTTCGTAGCGCTGCAACGCCTCCTTCAATGTCATGAGCCCGCAGGCCACGGCCTTCACCACCTTCGCCTTGCGGCTCGCCACCCAGCGGCGCGTTTCTGCCGGCGGCAGATCGGCGCGGGTCAGTATCGTCCCGTCGGGCAAGGTAACCGCCCGCGGTCCATCGACTTTCTTCAGAAACATGGGCCACCCCCTCGGTCGTCCTGCGACGCAAGGTGAAGAGGCAGGCTTAAGGAGGGGTGAAACGCGGACTTGTGAGTGTCTCGCATTTTCCTATATTCCTGCGGACCCGGAGCCTCCAATGCCATTGACCGACACCGCAACGAAACTGAACTCGCTCGGCCTGCCGAAACCGCCGGCCGAAACCCGCGTCGTCGTGGCGATGTCGGGCGGCGTGGATTCGTCCGTCGTGGCCGCAATGCTGGCCGAGGAAGGCTACGACGTCGTCGGCGTCACGCTGCAGCTCTATGATCACGGCGCCGCGCTCGCCAAGAAGGGTGCCTGCTGCGCCGGCCAGGACATTCACGACGCCCGCCGCGTCGCCGAAGCCATGGGCTTCCCGCACTACGTGCTCGATTATGAAAACACGTTCCGCCAGGCGGTGATCGACGAGTTCGCCGATGCCTACCTCGCCGGGGCGACGCCCGTGCCCTGCATCCGCTGCAACGAGCGCGTGAAGTTCAAGGACCTACTGGAAACTGCGCGCGAACTCGACGCGGACTGCATGGCGACCGGGCACTACATCCAGCGGAAGATGGGGCCGCGTGGCCCCGAACTGCATTGCGCTGCCGACCCGACACGGGACCAAAGCTATTTCCTGTTCTCGACGACGCCAGAACAGCTGGATTTCCTGCGCTTTCCCCTCGGCCACCTCGCGTCCAAGTCCGAAACGCGGGCGCTGGCTGCGAAATATGGGCTCGCCGTCGCTGACAAGCCGGACAGCCAGGACATCTGCTTTGTTCCGAACGGCAATTACGCGAGCGTCATCGAAAAGCTGCGCCCTGGCGCGGCCGATCCGGGCGAGATCGTGGATATGGATGGCAACGTCCTGGGCAAGCACCGGGGCGTGATCCACTACACCATCGGCCAGCGCCGCGGGCTGGGGATCGGCGGGCTCGAGGAGCCGCTCTACGTAGTCAGGCTGGACCCCGAGGCGCGGCGCGTCGTCGTCGGCCCGAAGGAGGCGCTTTCGACCCGGGTCGTGCCCGTGCGCGAGATTAACTGGCTCGGCGACCAACCGCTCGACAGCCGCAAGGAGTGGAGCGTCGCGGTCAAGGTTCGGTCCACCCGCCCCCCGCGCGAGGCGTTGATCCGCCCCATTTCCGCGACTGAGGCCGAGGTAGAGCTTCTGACGCCCGAAGAGGGTGTGAGCCCCGGTCAGGCCTGCGTATTCTATGACACCGGCAGCAGCCGGATCCTCGGCGGCGGCTGGATTCACGCCAGTCGCTGAGGGCCTATTCCTCCTTCAGGAGATAGGCGATGATCGCGGCCCTCGCCTCGCGATCCGGGGCGGAGTGATTCACCAGCCAAGCGTCGAGCCAGGCGGTCTTTTCCTCCGGCGTCTCGCCCTGAATGAGCGGGCGCACCAGCGAGGCGGTGCGATGGCAGAATGAGCAGGCGATGCCGAAGTACGCCTCACCCCGTTCGGGGTCCGGCGCCGGCGTCTCCGCGAATGCGGCGCCGGCAATGAACATGAACGTGAGAGCCAAGACGCGGATCACCGAATCCTCCTGAACACAACTCCCCCATCATAGAGGCCTTTCCCAGACATCGCCACGTGGGCGCCCTGGCACCCGCGCGGTCAGCCCTATCCGAGCTTGGCGAGCACCGACCGGGCCGCTCGCAGGCCCGGGGCTTCACCGCCCTTTCCGAGCCGCGTCATGGTCAGCCGCATTGCGGCAATCTGGGCCTCCCGCGCCTTGTCGTCGTTCAGGATCTCGGCCAGCGCCTGGGCGATGGGTCCGGGGCGGCAATCGGCGCCGAGGAATTCCGGGATCGCGCGCGTTTCCGACACGAGGTTGACCAAGGTCACCGTGTCGACCTTCAGCATCCGCCCGATGATGAAACGCGACAGCCAGTTCATGTCGTAGGCAATCACCATGGGCGTTTCCGAAGCGGCAAGCTCAAGGCTCACCGTGCCCGAGGCGGCCAGCGCGAGATCCGCCGCGGCGAAAGCCGCCCTCTTGTCGGCCGCGGCCTCGACGACGATCGGCGGATGCGGCCAACGGGCCGACATCTCCCGCACCATCTCCGCGACGCCGCGCACGGTGGGCACGACGACGCGCAGGCCGGGCTCCCGGTCGCGGAGACGCATCAGGGCCTCGTCAAACCGCGGCGCAAGCCGCCTGACCTCACCCCGGCGGGAACCGGGCAGGCAGAGGACCAAAGGCTGGTCCGCGCCGATCATGTGCGTTTCGCGGAACGCGGCGGCTTCTTCAGGTGTCGCCTGTGGCTCGGTCACGACCGGATGGCCGACGAAGTCGCAGCTCATGCCGGCGGCTTCCATGTAGGGCGGCTCGAACGGGAAAAGCGCCAGGACATGGTCGATGACCTTCGCCATCTTCGCCGCCCGGCCCGACCGCCAGGCCCAGACGGTCGGCGCGACGTAATGGATGGTCGCAAGTCCCGGATTGGCCGCCTTGGCAATCCGGGCCACACGCAGGGTGAAATCCGGGCTGTCGATCGTGATGAGGGCATCCGGCGCTGCAGCGGAGACAGCCTCCGCCGTTTCTGCGATCCGCGCCTTGAGCTCGCGGTATTTTGGCAGGACCTCGACCAGGCCCATGACGGATAGTTCTTCCATCGGGAAGAGGCTCGTCAGCCCTTGAGCCTCCATCTCCGGTCCGCCGACGCCAAGGAATTGCACGCCGGGATGAAGCTTCTTCAGGCCCGCCATGAGGGCCCCGCCCAGCCGGTCCCCGGACGGTTCACCGGCTATGAGGAAGAGCTTCATGGCTCCCGCGCCCAGAGGAAGAGGCCAAGCCGCTCAGCCTCCACGACCATCTCCTCGCGGCCGAGAAGGAGGGCGCCACTCGCCTCCCATGCAATACCTGCGAGTCCCGCCTTGGCGGCACGGCGCAGGGTCTCCGGGCCGAGCGCGGGAAGGTCGATCCGGCGGTCCTGCCCCGGCTTCGGCGCCTTGTAGAAGACGCCCCGCGCCCCTTTCGGATCGGGCCGCAGCGCCGCGCCGGTTTGCGCGACGAAGTCGAGCATCGCATCAGTGCCAGGCAGCGCCTCCACCGCGAGGCACAGGCCCTGCGCGACGACCGCGCCCTGCCCCACGTCCACGGCACCGAGCGCGGCCACGATCTCGGCAGCGCGATCGGCATCCCGGGCATCCGCATCCGTCACGGTTCCCGCCAGAACGCCCGCTCCCGGAACCAGGTCCGGCGCTATGTCGCCCGCGCCGACGACCTCGAAACCCCATTCCTCGAAGATCCCGATGACGGCACGCAACGCCGCATCGTCCCCGGACCGCATTGCGGCCAGAAGACGGGGCACGAGCTGCGCCGTCCGCGGATCGAACATTTCGGGCTCGAGCCGCGGCCGGCGCACCGCGCCCGCGAAACAGATGCGGCCCACGCCAAGTTCCCGCAGCCGGTCAAGGAAGGGAACCAGACGCTCGATGCGGAAACGCTCCGCGCTCTTGCCTGGCAGAGAGGCGGGAAACCCCTCCAGTTCCGCAAGGACAATGTCCTGCCCCGCTAGAGACGCGCACAGGAGCCCCGGCAGCACCCCTTCGCCCGCGATGATCGCCGTCGGGCTCATCTCGGCGTCAGGAAGGATCGGTCCGACGGGCCAAGAATGAAATCAAGGACTTCACGGACATAGTTGCTATCGGCGCCTTCATCGGCCAGGCGCCGGGCGGTTTCCCGGAAATTGCCTTCCGACAGCGCCATGTAGAGGTCGCGGAGCGCCGCGATCTCGGCCTTGTCGACGCCCCGCCGCTTCAGACCGACAAGGTTCAGTCCGTCGAGCGAACCACGGGGCCCTTGCACCAGGCCATGCGGGATCACGTCGGCGGTGACCATGGTCACCGCACCGATGATGGCGCCGCGTCCGATACGCACCCACTGATGGATGCCGGACATGCCCCCGACGATCACGTCATCCTCGATCACGCAATGGCCCGCCACGGCCGACCCGTTCACGAGGATCACCCGATCCCCGATCTGACAGTCGTGCGCGACGTGGCAGCCGGCCATGAACAACCCGTCGTCGCCGACGCGCGTCACCCCGCCGCCGCCTGCCGTCCCGGTGTTCATCGTGACATGTTCCCGGATCCGGTTCCGCGCGCCGATCACGAGGCGCGTCGTCTCGCCCTTGAACTTCAGATCCTGCGGCACTTCGCCGAGGACCGCGAAGGGGAAGACGACCGTGCCTTCGCCGATCTCGGTCTGACCCGTCACGACCGCGTGGCTCTTCACTTCGACCCCAGCGGCAAGACGAACCTCCGGACCGATCAGCGCGAAAGGGCCGATCCGGCAGTCCGGACCGATCACGGCCCCGGGTTCGACGACCGCGCTGGAATGAATCTCGGCCGACGAGTGAATCGCCATGGTCAGTCCCGAAGGTCCAGCATCGCCGTGATCTCGGCCTCGCAGGCAAGCTCACCGCCGACCGTCGCCTCGCCCCGGAACTTCCAGATCTTTCCGCCGCCGCGCTTGACGGTCATGTGGAGTTCCAGAACGTCGCCCGGAACCACCTTGCGACGGAATTTGCAGCTGTCGATCGCCATGAAATAGACGAGGAGATCACGGTCGATCACGTCCAGCGAAACGCCGACCAGCACCGCCGCCGACTGCGCCATCGCCTCGATGATCGTGACGCCCGGCATGATCGGCGTCTGCGGGAAATGGCCTTGGAAATGGGGCTCGTTGAACGTGACGTTCTTGACGCCGACGCATCCCTTGAAGGGGACGATATTGTAGACCTTGTCGATCAGAAGGAAAGGATAGCGGTGCGGGATGATCCGCTGAATGAGGTGGATGTCGGCCTCGGTGATCGCGCTTGCCTCAGTCATTCGATGTCCTTCCCCGACCTTGTGTTCACTGTCTTTCTTTGCGCTTCGGCCTAGCTAGCAACAAGCTTCGGGGCTGGCAAGCAGGGCCGGACGCCCCACTACTGATCGGACGGCACCGTCGCTGGCGCGTCCGAAGGCGGGGCGGTGGCGTCATCCTGCCCCGACAGGCTTTCGGGCGGTTTGCCCTCTCCCAATGCGGCGTCGATCCTCGAAATCATCTCGTCGGTCACGTCGATCGCGTCGCTGGCGATGAAGATGGCCCGGTTGTCCAGAATCGCCACCGCGCCACGGTCGCGAAGGACCTCTCCCAAGACGGGAAATGCCGCCTTGTAGAAATTCTGACGCTCGATGTCGCGCAGGCGGGCAAGTTCCCGTGCCTTGCTGTCCTGCACCCGGCGGATTTCCTCGACCTTCGCATCGAAAGCATCGGCTGCGGCCCGGAACTCTTCGGGCTGCATCGAGACCCGGCGATCGGTCAGGGCTCGCTCCTCCTCCGTGAGCTCCGCTTCGATCCGGCGGTTCTCCATTGCCAGGGCCGCGGACGCCGATTCCAGATCGGCCGCCGCACGTTTGCCCCAGAGGCTTTCCGCGTAGAGCCTCTCCTGGTCCAGCGTCAGGATCGGGCTCGGAACCTCGATCCTCGGAGCCTCCTGCGCGCGCGCCGGCAAAGCAATGGCGGCTGCGAATATCGCAGCCGCCAGAAACGCCACCGGCGTCAAGCTCCTACGCATCAGAACCGCGTCGAAACCGTCAGGTCGAAACGCTGCTCCTTGTCGTAGTCTTCCTTCTGAAGCGCACGCGAGAAGTTGAAGCGCAGCGGCCCGATCGGAGTCGTCCAGTAGACCGAGAGCCCGGCCACGGCCCGCAGCTTCATGTCGTCACTGTTGAAGTCGGCGCCGCCCACATCAAGACCCCAGACGGAGCCCACATCGACGAACGCGCCACCACTGATGCCGTACTCTTCAGGCAGGCCGATCGGGAAATCAGCCTCGAAGCGCGCCACCGCGAAGTAGTTGCCGCCAAGAGCCTCGTCGCCCTGCACGGGGCCGATGCCGTTCGGCTCGAAGCCGCGGATCTTTCCGTTGGCCGTGAACCTGTCGATGACGCGGCTCGACTGCCCGTCCAGCATGTTCAGCGCGCCGCCCTCGAGCTCCGCACGAAGCGTCACTTCCTCGTTCAGCACCTTCGTCTCCGCCGAGACGAGCGCCGTGGTCACGACGGACTTCACGTCGCCGCCCAAGCCATTGAAATCCTGACCGAAGCGCAGAAGCACACCGGCGTTCGGATTGAGACCCACGCGGCGCGTATCGTGGCTGTAGGTATAGCCGACGCCCGAGGTGATGAGCGAACCTTCCTGCGTTTCCAGATCGATGATCCCGCCCGGGTTGGCGTCCGGATCGGTCGCGTCGTAGTTGTCCATGGTGTCCTCGGACACCTTGTACCGCAGTTCCAGACGGCCAAACTCGCTCACCGGGAATTCGATCGCCGGCGAAATGCCGATCATCCGGGTGTCGTAGTTTTCGTAGTCCTGCTCGGACGTGTTGTAATAGGCGGAGAAGCGGAACTTCAGGTCACGCCCAAGGAAGGCCGGTTCGACGAAGGTGAGGTTCGAGTTCGCTGACCGAACACCCGCGCCGATCGAAACCGAAAGCAGCTGCCCGCGGCCAAGGAAGTTGGTTTCCTGGAAGCTCGCCGCGAAGCCCACGCCCGAGGCAACGCCATAGCTGACCCCGAAGGACAGGGAGCCCGTCGGTTGTTCCTCGACGTTGACGTCCACCACGACCTGGTCCTGGGCCGAGCCCTGAACCGCCTCGACGTCTGCTCTGGAGAAGAAGCCGAGGGCGCGAATACGTTCCGCCGCCTCGCGGATCTCGCGTGGATTGAAGGGGTCGCCTTCGACGGTGCGGAACTGCCGCCGGATCACGCGGTCAAGCGTCGTCGCGTTGCCCTCGATGTCGATCCTCTCGACGAAGATCCGCGGGCCGCGCGTCAGGACGAACGCGACATCCAGCGTCTGATCGCGATCGTTTCGCGTGATTCGCGGCTCGACGCGAAGGAAGTCGAGACCCTCCTTCAGCGCGACGGCCTCCATGCGGCTGATCGTGTTGTCGACCGCGGCCGGGGAATAGGTCGCCCCCTCGCGCACCTTGATCGCCGCTTCGTAAGGCGCGACGTCCACGCCGGGATACTCGCTCACCGCGGTGATCTTGCCGAACTTGAAGCTCTGGCCTTCCTGGACGTTGAAGGTCAGGAAGAACGCATCGCGCTCACGCGAGAACTCGGAGGAAACGCCGAGAACCTGGAAATCCACATAGCCGCGCGAGCGATAGAAATCCGTCAGAACCTGGCGGTCGAACGCGATGCGGTCGCCGACGAAGGTATCGGCCTTGATGAAGGTCCGAAGCAGGCCAGCCTGCTTGGTCTCCAGTACCTGCCGCAGGCGGCGATCCGAGAACGCGCGGTTGCCGGTGAAGGAAAGGCGCTCGATCTCGGTGACCCGGCCCTCGCGGATTTCGAAGACGACGTCCACGCGATTGTCGGAGCGGCGGATGATGCGCGGATCGACGCGCGCGGCGAGACGGCCCGATTGCGCATAAGCCTCTGTGATCGCAGCGGCATCGGCTTCGGCCTGAGAGGGAGAATAGACGCGGCGCGACTGCGATTCGACGATCCCGGCGAGGTCTTCGTCCTTGATGCGCGCATTGCCTTCGAAGCTGACCCGGTTGATCGTCGGATATTCCTGCACCCGAATGACCAGCGTGCCGCCCGAAGGAACAAGCTCCACGGTTTCGAAAAGGCCGGAACCGGCGATCCGCTGGTAAGCGTCGTTGAGCTGCGCCGCCGAAATCGTCTGCCCGCGCGGGATGCTGGCATACTTGAGAATCGTCGCGGCCTCGACCCGTTCGTTGCCTTCGATCTGGATCTGACTGAAGGTGTATGCCTGCGCATAAGCCGCAGGCGCCGTCGCCACGGATGACAGAGCGAATACGAAGGGCACAGCAGAGAGGCGAAGCGTCAGCATAAGGGACGCAGCCAGCCGACCGCGAGCGTGGGTTTCGTACATATTCGCCCCCCCAGGCGCTAAATTAAGACGGCAAAAAGTTCACCCCGTCACTAGCCGTATTGGGGGGGCTTGTCAAAAGGTCCAAGCAACGGAAAGGAACGAGTGATGCGGTTTTCCCGCACCACCAATTTCCACTCCGATCACAGGCAGAACTCGGCGGGGCGCGAGAGGGGTCTCTCGGCGGTCGAACCCAAGTCATTGCCGGGCAAAGACATTGCCCGATTCCCGGGTGTCACGGACAGAACAGGTCGTTCGCCAGACCAAGCGTCATGAGCGCCAGGACAAGTGCAAGGCCCACCGCCATCAGGAACCGCAGAACGCCTTCCGACGGTGGTTTCCCCGTGCTCCATTCCCACGCGTGGAAAACCAGGTGGCCGCCGTCCAGAACCGGTATCGGAAACAGATTCAGAAGCCCGATCGCCGTCGAAAGGAAGGCGACGAACCAGATGAAGTCGGCCGGACCCTGCGATGCCGCAGCCCCGGAACTCTCGGCGATCCCGATCGGTCCCCGGAGGTTGCAGGACGAGATCGCCCCCGTGATCATGTGCCAAAGGCCCGAAAGCGACGTCGCCGCGACGTCCCAGGTCTGGGAGACGGCCCCGGTCGTGGCCTCCCAAGGCGAGGGGCGGCGGACGGCTGGCTCGAAGAAGAAGCTTCCTGTGACGCCGATGAGCCAGCGCGTTTCGAACCCGCCCTCTGCCCTCGGAATGTCGGTTCGGCGCGCGGCGAGTGCCGCTTCGAACTCCCCCTCGCCCTCACGCCAAACGGTGAGCTGGATCGGACGCCCTTCGGCCTCTTTGACCATTGCCTGGAGGTCGGCGAAGACGTTGACGGGAACACCGTCAGCGGCGATCACGACGTCACCCCGCTGGAGCCCGGCATCGCTCGCCGCCGTGCCGGGCGCAATGCCTTCCACCCGCGGCGGATAGAGCGCCGGGCCAGTGACCGAAAGCTCCTGCCCGTCGCGCAGGACCACATAGGTCATCTCGGGTGCGGAGGGCAGTTCGCCTATCGCTTCGAACAGTGCCGTGTAATCCGGAGTCGCGATGCCATCGGCCGCGACGATCTGATCCCCTTCGCGGATCTCGCCGCTGCCGCTCGGAAGCGGTTTCACCTGCGAGACGGTCGGCACTTCCGTCGCCACGCCAGAAACCAGCATCACGGCGGCGAAGATCAGGATGGAAAGAACGAAATTGAAGATCGGCCCCGCAGCAACCGTCGCCGCCCGCGCCCAGAGAGGAGCGCCGTGCAGGGTGTGCCGCTTCTCTTTCGGCGAAAGATGGGAAAGCGTCTCCTCGTCGGGCGAACCAGAAGCCACGTCGGCGTCACCCAGGAAACGGACATAGCCTCCCAGCGGGATCGCGGCGAGTTGCCATCGCGTGCCGCGCTTGTCCACGCGGCTGAAAAGCTTCGGACCGAACCCGATCGAGAAGACCTCGGCATGGATCCCGGACCAGCGGCCGACGATGTAATGGCCGAATTCATGCACCGCGACGATGACCGAAAGCGCCACCGCGAAGGCTGCCGCGTTCACGAAGAAATTGCCGAAAGAGGGAAAAAGCCCGGTCGGGTCCACTGTAACCTACCTGCCGCTTCGCGCTGCGATGACCTCGCCCGCACGGATCCGCGCAAGCCTGTCCATCTCCACCACGTTATCTAGATCGGCCAGAGGAATGCCAAGCCCCCCCTCGCCCGCGAGTCTCTCAAGCGTGTCTTCCACGACCGCCGCCATTTCGGTGAAACCGACCCGGCCCGCGATGAAAGCATCCAGTGCCGCCTCCTTCGCCGCGTTGAACGCGGCTCCGGCCAGACCTCCCGCCGCCATCACCTCCCGCGCGAGCCGCAGCGCCGGGTAACGTTCCGGATCTGGCGCGGAGAAGGACAGCCGGCCGATCTGCGCAAGGTCGAGCCGCGCGACCGGGAGCTGGGCGCGCGCGGGCCAGTTCAACGCGTAGCCGATCGCGTGGCGCATGTCCGGCGGGCCAAGATGGGCCATCAGGGCGCCGTCTGCGAAGCCGACGAGCGCATGAACCAGCGATTCCGGGTGGACCAGCACTTCGATCCGGTCGGGATCGATGCCGAAAAATTCCCGTGTTTCGATCACTTCCAGGGCCTTGTTGAACATCGAGGCGCTGTCGATCGTGATCCGCTGGCCCATCGCCCAGTTCGGATGCGTCGAAGCTTCGGCGACCGTCGCCTGCGCGAGCCGTTCCATCGGCCAGTCGCGGAACGCGCCGCCAGAGGCGGTGATCACGATCCGTTCGACGGCCGCCATGTCTTCGCCGACAAGCGCCTGGAAGATCCCCGAATGCTCGCTGTCCACCGGCAGGATACGGGCACCGTGCTTCGCCGCCTCGGCCAGAAGCAGGGGGCCGGCCGTGACAAGGCTCTCCTTGTTTGCCAGCGCCAGCGTGGTCCCATGCGCTAGCGCGCGGAACCCCGGCACGAGGCCCGCCGCCCCCACGATCGCGCTCATGGTCCAGTCGGCCGGCCGGTCGGCCGCCTCGGCCAGCGCGGCGGGGCCCGCGGCGGCTTCGATGCCGGAACCGGCAAGAGCCGCGCGAAGGTCTTCAAGACATTCCTCATGCGCCGTGACCGCGACCTCGGCCTTCAGCGCCCGCGCCTGGCGCGCCAGCAGGTCGGTGTTGCGCCCACCGGTGAGGGCAACGATCCCGAACGCCTCGGCCCCGCCCTGCGATTGCAGAAGTTCGATCGTCGCGACCCCGATCGAGCCCGTTGCACCAAATACGGAAACCCTGCGCATCGCCTCAGACCCGGACAACCGGAACCACCACGAACAGCGACAGGACGAGCATGAACAGCGCCCCGCCGAGGAGCGCGTCGAAGCGGTCCATCAGGCCGCCGTGGCCCGGAATGAGGCGCGAGGAATCCTTTACCCCGACGTGCCGTTTGATCGCGCTTTCGGCGACGTCGCCCATCTGCGACGCGAAGGCGAGCGCCGCCGAAAGCGAAGGCAGGTCCCGTCCGGCCGTGGTGAAGGACAGGAAGGCATATCCGACCGCCGCTGCCCCGATCCAGCCCGCGATGATCCCGGCCCAGGTCTTCTTGGGGCTGACACGTGGCCAGAACTTGGGACCGCCGATCAGGCGGCCGGCGAAATAGCCGGAAATGTCGGTCGCGGCGATCACGGCAACGAGCCAGCCGAGCCACAGCATCCCGTGGTGTTCGCGGAACCAGACCAAGCCAAAGGACGCGATGAGGATCGCCGAGCCGTAGGCAGCGAAGATCAGCCGGTCACGCCGCGGCAGGATCAGCACCACCGCGCCCGGCAGCAGCAGGGGAACGAGCGCCATGGGGCCGGGAAGGATGAAGGCGGCGGCCATAGCGACGCCGCCCGACACCGCCAACGCCTTCGCTTCGGTCTGGCGGGACGGCTCCTGCATTGCCGCGAGTTCCCAGACCATCACCGAGGCGCAGACGAGCGCGAGAGCCGCGAACCAGATGCCTCCGGCCCAGATCGCCCCAAGCCCGATGCCCGCGAGGATGACGCCCGACGCAAGCCGGGTGCCGAGGTCACCCCATTTTCCGCCGCCAGTCATGCCGTGATCACGCCGCCATACCGCCGTTCGCGACGGGCGAAGCGATCAAGGATGTCCGCCAGTTCCCCCGGCGTGAAGTCAGGCCAGAGGGTCGGCGTGAATTCGTATTCGGCATAGGCCGACTGCCAGAGCAGGTAGTTCGAGATGCGCGTCTCGCCCGAGGTGCGGATCACGAGGTCCGGGTCCGGAAGGCCGGCGGTGTCGAGCCGCGCCGCGAACGCCTCCTCGTCGACTGCCTCGGGCGCGAGCGTTCCCGCGGCCACGTCCTCGGCGACCCTCCGCGCGGCGCGCGCAATCTCGTCGCGGCCTCCGTAGTTGATCGCAACGGTCAGGTGCAGAACGTCGTTCCCGGCCGTCCGCTCTTCGATGCCAGCCATCAGCCGCTGGAGCTTCGGATCCAGTTTTTCTCGTCCGCCGATGAAGCGAAGCCGGACACCGGCCGTCGAAAGCCGCTCCGCCTCGTTCTCGATATACCGGGCGAAGATCGACATCAGGCCGATCACCTCTTCGGTCGACCGTTTCCAGTTCTCCGTCGAGAAGGCGTAGATCGTCAGGTAGCGAATCCCCAGGCCCGGCGCGGCCTTGACGATGGCCCGCACACGTTCAGCACCCCTGCGGTGCCCGACGAGGCGCGGCCAGCCGCGGCTCGTGGCCCAACGTCCGTTGCCATCCATGATGATGGCGACGTGGGCAGGTGTGCCCGGCGTGATATCCTTGGCGGCCATGCGCCTGCCTTTGCACTCGGGGCGTAGGTGCAGGTGTCAGACCTGCATGATCTCCGCCTGTTTCCCTTCGAGCGCCTTGTCCACCGCGGCAATCGCCTTGTCGGTCAGCGCCTGCACTTCATCCGACCAGAACTTCTGGTCGTCCTCGCTCATCCCCTCTGCCTTCGCCTTCTTGATCTGGTCCATCCCGTCGCGGCGGACGTTCCGGATCGCGACACGGGCGTGTTCGGCGTATTGTGCGGCGACCTTCGACAACTCGCGGCGCCGTTCTTCGTTCAGTTCGGGAATCGGCAGCATGATGATCGTGCCGTTGAGCTGCGGGTTGATCCCGAGGCCCGATTCCCGGATCGCCTTCTCGACCTTGCCGACGAGGCTCTTGTCCCAGACGTTGATGGTGACCATCCGCGGCTCCGGCACGTTGATCGTGCCGACCTGGTTGATCGGCGTCATCGAACCGTAGGCGTCTACCTGGATGGGCTCGACGATCGACGCCGAGGCGCGGCCGGTCCGGAGGGTCGCGAATTCATGGCGCAGCGATGTCATCGCCCCGTCCATCCGGCGCTCCAGGTCATCAATGTCGATTTCGATCTCTTCCGACATAGGTCTCTTCCGCTTCCCTGCAGAGGTGTTGGGCCCCTTCTATCGCGGGGCGTAGGCAAAAAAAAGGCAGAGCCACTCTTACGGCTCAACCTTTCACGATCGTATACGTCCCTTCTCCCGCGAGGATGCCGCGGAAACCGCCGGGCTCATCCAGCGAGAAGACGATGATCGGCTTGTTGTTTTCGCGCGCGAGCGCAATCGCGGAGGCATCCATCACCCCGAGGTGCTTCTGCAGAACCTCGTCGTAGCTGACGGTGTCGTAGCGCTTGGCGTCATCGTGCTTCTTAGGGTCCTTGTCATAGACGCCATCGACCTTCGTTCCCTTGAAGATCGCCTCGCAACCCATTTCGTTGGCGCGCAAAGTCGCGGCCGTATCCGTGGTGAAATAGGGGTTCCCGGTGCCTGCGGCAAAGATGCAGACGCGCTTCTTTTCGAGGTGGCGGACGGCACGGCGGCGGATGTAGGGCTCACAGACCTGGTCCATCGGGATTGCCGAGATGACGCGGGTGTGGATACCGAGGGCCTCCAGCGCCGCCTGCATGGCAAGGGCGTTCATGACGGTCGCGAGCATCCCCATGTAGTCGGCGGTCGTCCGCTCCATACCCTGCGCGGCGCCCTGAAGCCCGCGGAAGATGTTGCCGCCACCGATCACCATGCAGATCTCGACACCGAGATCGTGCACCGCCTTCACCTCCGAAGCGATGCGGCTGACGGTCGGCGGATGCAGGCCATAGCCCTGATCGCCCATCAGGGCCTCGCCCGAAATCTTCAGGAGAACCCGTTTGTAAGTCACCTGAGGCGCCTTCGCCGCTGTTTTCTGCCCGTCCATGCCGCCCCCGCTTGCCGCGCCTTGAGTTTCGCCGGCAAAATGTCGGAAAACCGCGGCAGGTTCAACGGGGCACGGGCAGGTCCGGCCTTCCTTCGACAAGGGCGCCCTCGCCAATTGCATGAATAATTCGTGACAACATGCTGACAATACTGGATGAAATAGATCCCACTGCCCCAGTCCTGATCGCCGGCCCCACCGCGAGCGGCAAGTCGGGGCTCGCCTTGGCGATTGCCGAGGCACAAGGCGGCACCATCGTGAATGCCGACGCGCTGCAGGTCTGGTCATGCTGGCGCATCCTCTCGGCCCGCCCCTCGCCCGAGGACGAGGCCCGCGCGCCCCACCTTCTCTATGGCCACAAGAACATCGGTGACGAGTACTCCGTCGGCCACTGGCTGCGCGAGGTCGAGGACATTCTGGCGACGGGCGTGAGGCCGATTATTGTCGGCGGAACGGGGCTTTACCTGACATCCCTCACACGCGGGCTGGCCGAGATTCCCCCGACTCCGGCGAACGTTCGAACCACGGCGGATGCCCGCATAGCCGCGGAGGGGCCGGAAGCCCTGCTCGCGGAACTTGACGCGGCCACGGCGGCGCGGATCGATCGGCTCAACCCCGCGCGCATCCAGCGTGCCTGGGAAGTCCTGCAGGCCACCGGACGCGGGCTGACCGAATGGCATGGGGAGACCGGCGCGCCGCTCTTGCCCCTCGATCGGGTGACGCCGCTGGTGCTGGATGCCGATCGGGACTGGCTGGCGGAACGCATCGACCGGCGCTTCGACATAATGATGGCGGAGGGCGCGCTGGACGAGGTCCGCGCCGTTCTTCCCTGTTGGGATCCCGCGGCGCTCTGGGCGAAGGCGATCGGCGCGCCGGAGCTCGTCGCGCATCTTCGCGGAGAGATGCCGTTGGACGAGGCGGTGGCCGCGGCCAAGCTTGCAAGCCGCCAATACGCCAAGCGTCAAAGGACCTGGTTCCGCAACAGAATGTCCGGCTGGAAACGGCTGAGCATGCCGTGACGGATCGGCCACGCTCCGCCGACGGCCCTGATTCTTTTCACTTTCCGGTTTGGAATTTGGCCTTGTCTAGCCTAGATTCCGCGGCAACGCCGAAAAACGGCGACCGCCCCTGTTCTGCCTGACCCATGGGAGAAAGACCCCGTGAAGCTTTTCTCTGGCCCGAACCTCGCGCAATACGCGTCGAAGCTTCCTGATGGCAGCCCCGCGCCCAAACCGGAAAAAGCACCCAAGGCGCCGCCCGCCCGCAAGGTGACCGAGCTTCGCGCGTCAGCGATCCCCGAAGGCCAGGGGCCGTCGTCTCTTCGCCTCGTTCCCATTCCGCGCCTCGCTCATGGCGGGCGCTGGCGGGTCGAGGCGATGCGCTCCCTCTCCGAACCGCTCCTCCTGTGGTTCACGCGGGGCCAGGGGCGCATCACGGTCGCCGGCGTCACCAGAGGCTACGGCGCGCACAACGCGATCTTCATACCCGCGGGCACGATGCACGGGTTCGAACTGGGCCCGCAGGCCTACGGCACGGCCGTCTTCTTCGGCCGCGACACCGAAGTGGCGCTTCCGAAGGAACCGAAGCACCTGCGCATCCGGGAATCCGCGCCCCAGAACGAACTGTCGGGAATTCTCGACAACATCCAGCGCGAACTCGAGAGCAAGAGGCCCGGCCACGAACGTGCGGCGCAGGCGCACCTCGGGCTTCTCGGCGTCTGGCTGGAACGTCAGATCGAAGTGGCGCAGCCCGAGGAAAAGCACCGAAAGGACTCCGCTCGCCGCCTTGTGGCGCGCTACACGGCGTTGCTGGAAAAGGATTTCCGGTCAGGCATGGGCGTGGCGGACTACGCCGCCGCCCTCGGGGTCACGCCCACGCACCTGACGCGCGTCTGCAACCAGACCTGCGGTCGACCGGCCTCCGAACTTCTGCACGACCGCACACTGTTCGAGGCTCGGAAGCTGCTGAAGGAAACTGACCTGCCGGTCAACAGGATTTCCGCAAGCCTGGGCTTCACCTCCCCCGCGTATTTCACGCGCGCCTTTCAGGCGCGCATCGGCCAGACACCGACACGGTTCCGCAAACTCGCGTGAGGCCGCCCCGCTATCGGGTTGACCGGAGCGGTTGCGTCGGTTTTGTTTGGCCCATGTCGGAAACATCACAAAAAGCGCCGATAGCAGGCGTTGACGTGCGGGCAGAAACCGTGCGCAATACCGCCAATGAAACCGGTCCGCATCCGGGCACGCATCTGCGGTTCAAAAACCGCGGCGTCGGAGCCCGAGTACAATAATTACAAGTTGACCTCACAGGGGAGAACAAGATGACCAAACACCAATCCTTCGGGACACGGCTGCACCCGGCTGTGCAGATGTACGCGGAGGAAGTGAAGGCTGGCCTTCTGAGCCGGCGCGAATTCCTGGCCCGCGCATCGGCACTCGGTGCGTCCACGGCCGTTGCCTACGGGCTTCTCGGCATCAAGGCCCCGGCCGCCGCGCAGGAAGCGGGCACCCCGGGCGGCACGCTCCGCGTGAACATGGAGACGAAGGCCCTCAAGGACCCGCGTCTCTTCGACTGGTCGGAAATGGCCAACTTCACCCGCGGCTGGCTGGAATACCTCGTTGAATACAACCGCGACGGCTCGTTTCGCGGCATGCTCCTGGAAAGCTGGGACGTCAACGAGGACGCCACGGAATACACGCTCCACGTTCGTCCGGGCGTGACCTGGTCCAACGGCGACGCCTTCACCGCCGCCGATGTCGCGTTCAACATCACCCGCTGGTGTGACGGCAACGTCGAAGGCAACTCGATGGCCGCGCGCATGTCGAGCCTGGCGGACGAAACCACGAAGCAGGCCCGCGAAGGCGCGATCACGGTCGTCGACGACATGACCGTGAAGCTCACGCTGAACGCGCCCGACATCACGATCATCCCGGGCATGGCCGACTATCCGGCTGCCGTGATGCACCAGTCCTACGACGGCGGCGACCCGTCCGCGAACCCGATCGGTACCGGCCCGTACGTGCCCGAATCGAACGAGGTCGGCGTCAAGCAGGTGCTCGTGAAGTCCGATAAGCCCTGGTGGGGCACCGAGGTGTATGGCGGCCCCTACCTCGACCGGATCGAGTACATCGACACCGGCACCGACCCGGCGGCGCTCGTTGCCGCGGCGGAGTCGGAAGAGGTCGACATGACCTACCAGACCTCGGGCGACTTCGTGGAAATCTTCGACAGCCTCGGCTGGACGAAGTCGGAAGCCGTGACCTCGGCCACGATCGCGGTTCGCTTCAACCAGGATTCGGATCTCTATTCCGACGTGAAAGTCCGCAAGGCGATGCAAATGGCCGTGGACAACAGCATTGTCCTGGAACTGGGCTACGCGAGCCTCGGCACCGTCGCAGAAAACCACCACGTCTGCCCGATCCATCCGGAATACGCCGAGCTGCCTCCGCTCACGGTCGATGGGGCCGCGGCGAAGGCGATGATCGACGAAGCCGGCCACGCGGACACCGAGTTTGAGCTGATCTCGATCGACGACGCCTGGCAGGCGGCGACCTGTGACGCGGTTGCGGCGCAGATCCGCGATGCGGGCATCAACATCAAGCGGACGATTCTTCCCGGTTCGACCTTCTGGAACGACTGGACGAAGTATCCGTTCTCGGCCACCGAGTGGAACATGCGTCCGCTTGGCGTCCAGGTTCTCGCTCTGGCCTACAAGTCGGGCGTGGCCTGGAACGAGACCGCCTTTGCGAACGCTGAGTTCGATGCGGCTCTCGCCGAAGCGATGTCGATCGCCGATGCCGACCAGCGGCGTGAAGTGATGGCCAAGATCGAAAAGATCATGCAGGACGAAGGCGTGCTGATCCAGCCGTACTGGCGCTCGCTCTACCGTCACTTCAAGGAGAACGTGAAGGGCGCAGACATGCACCCGACCTTCGAGCACCATCACTACAAGTGGTGGATCGAAGCCTGATCCGTGCGGGGCGCGGGCAATCCACCCGCGCCCCGTTTTCTCTTCGCCGAGAGCCCCCGGCTGACGCGGGCCTTATGCCTGCAACCGACCAGCCCGGGTGTCTCCACGGGCCGGATAAGGACAACGCATGATCCCCTTTCTGATCCGCCGTTTCGCGACGATGGTGATGACGGCTATCTGTCTCACCTTCATCGTGTTCTTCCTGACAAACCTGCCTCCCAACCTTGAAAAGGTGGCCAAATCCGAGGCCGGCAGCCGCATCAGCGACGCCGAAGTGCAAAGCTGGCTTGAACGCAACGGCTATGCACAGCCGCTCGTAATCCGCTACGGCGAATGGCTGGGCGTCGTGCCCGGATGGACGCGGGAGGAGAACGGCACAACGACCGGCCGTTGCATCGAGCGCGGCCAGGACCCTGCGACCGCGCCTCGTTTCTGCGGCGTCATTCAGGGAGATTGGGGCTTCTCCACGGTCTTCAAGGAAGACGTCGGCGGCATCGTCACGAAGCGCCTCGGCCTGACCGGCTGGCTGATGCTCTTCGTCATGCTCCTCATGGTCCCGCTCGCGCTGACCATCGGCGTCCTCGCGGGGATGCGTGAGGGCACGAAGCTCGACCGCAGCCTCTCCACCTTCTCGATCGCGACGACGGCGACCCCGGAATACGTCTCGGGCGTCCTGTTCATCACGGTCTTCGCCTCTTCCGTCGTCGGGCTGAAATGGTTCAAGGGCTCCGCGACATCGGCCATGGACGATATCACCTTCGCGAACTTCTTCCTGCCGGTCCTCACGATCGCGCTCTACGGCACGGGTTACATCGCACGGATGACACGTGCCTCGATGACCGAGGTCATGACCGCGCAATACATCCGCACCGCCCGGCTGAAGGGCGTGAGCTTCGCCAACGTCGTCCTGCGCCATGCGCTGCGGAACGCGCTGATCGCCCCGTTCACGGTGATCATGCTCCAGTTCCCGTGGCTCCTGAACGGCGTCGTGATCGTCGAGACCCTCTTCAACTACAAGGGCTTCGGCTGGACGCTGGTCGAGGCTGCGGGCAACAACGACATCGAGCTTCTGCTCGGCTGTTCGGTCGTCGCGGTCTTCGTCGTTCTCGTGACACAGCTGATTTCCGACATCGGCTACGTCTTCCTCAACCCGCGCATCAGGATCAGCTGACATGGACGAACTTGGTTGGGGTGCAATCCTCGTAGCGATCTTGCGGCAGTTCCTGCCCGTCTGGATCGCCCTCGCAATCACCTTCGCGCTCTCGATCCGCTTCAAGCGGAAGCTCGGGCTCTACGGCAAACTGTTCGACAGCCCGATCGGGATGATCGGCCTCGCGATCGTGTTGTTCTGGGTCTTCACGGCCTTCTTCGCCGGCCAGATCGCGACGCATGACGCGCTGAGCCAGATCAGCCAGATGAAGAACAAGGTGCCGGGCACGGCCACGCCGGACGGCGCGAGCTACTACCTGCTCGGCGGCGACAACCTCGGACGCGACGTGTTCAGCCGCATGGTCATGGGGGCACAGCGGGTTCTCTCCATCGCGCCGGCGGCGACCACCTTCGCCTTCATGGTGGGCATCACCCTCGGCCTGCCGGCCGGCTATTTCGGCGGGCGGCTCGACACGGGGCTTTCCTTCGTTGCGAACCTCGTGCTCGCGTTCCCGGTCATCCTTCTGTTCTACCTCCTGGTGACGCCGGAAATCCGCGTCACGGGGATTCCCACGATCCTCGCGGCCGTGCTGTTCTTCTTCCCGATCCTCTTCTCGGTGATCCTGTTCAACAGCCGGTTCTTCACCTCGCCGGGCAAGCGGAACGTCTATGTCGGCATCACGCTGGTCATTGGTCTCTGGGCCTATTCCGGCCTCGCCTTCAACGCCGACCCGCTTGGCGTGTTCCGGATGGACCCGAACCTGCTGAACGTCTTCGTTTCGGTCGTGTTCGTGAACGCGCCCACCGTGTTCCGGATCGTGCGCGGGCTCGTGCTTGACATCCAGACCCGGGACTACGTCGCAGCGGCGCAGACCCGCGGTGAAGGTCCCTGGTACATCATGCTGTGGGAGATCCTGCCGAACGCCCGCGGACCGCTCATCGTCGATTTCTGTCTCCGGATCGGCTACACCACGATCCTCCTCGGGACACTCGGCTTCTTCGGCCTGGGCGTGAGCCCGGAAAGCCCGGATTGGGGTTCCACGATCAATGACGGCCGCCGGCTGCTCTCGATCGCGCCGCACCCTGCCCTGGCTCCGGCGATCGCCCTCATGAGCCTCGTGCTCGGCCTCAACCTCCTTGCGGACGGCCTCCGCGAAGAAAGCCTGAAGGACTGAACCGATGTCCAAATGGGAATATGACGGCCCGATCCTCGAGATCGAAAACCTCTCGATCTCGTTCTTCACCCGGACGCGCGAAATCCCGGCGGTGATGGACTTCTCCTGCACCGTGATGCCGGGCGAGGCGATGGGCCTCGTGGGCGAATCCGGCTGCGGCAAATCCACCGTCGCCCTGGGCGTGATGCGCGACCTCGGCAAGAACGGCCGGATCGTCGGCGGATCGATCAAGTTCAAGGGCCGGGACCTCGCCACGATGAGCGACGCGGAACTGCGCGACATCCGCGGTTCCGAGATCGCGATGATCTACCAGGAGCCGATGGCGAGCCTCAACCCCGCGATGAAGATCGGCGCCCAGCTTGCCGAAGTGCCGATCATTCACGAGGGGATGGCTAAGGACGCAGCGTGGAACCTTGCCCGCCAGATCGTGGCGGACGTGCGTCTGCCCGACCCGGACCGCATCCTGAAGAGCTACCCGCACCAGCTTTCGGGCGGCCAGCAGCAGCGGATCGTCATCGCCATGGCGCTGATGTCGAAGCCCTCGCTCCTCATCCTCGACGAACCCACGACCGCTCTCGACGTGACGGTCGAGGCGGGGATCGTCGATCTGGTGAAGGACCTCGGCCACAAGTACGGCACCTCGATGCTGTTCATCAGCCACAACCTCGGCCTCGTTCTCGACGTCTGCGACCGGCTCTGCGTGATGTATTCGGGCGAGGCGGTGGAGACCGGTTCGGTCAAGGATGTCTTCGACCGGATGCAGCATCCTTACACGCAGGCGCTCTTCCGTTCGATCCCGCTGCCGGGGGCGGACAAGAACGCCCGCCCGCTCGTCGCGATTCCGGGGAACTTCCCGCTTCCGCACGAACGGCCGAACGGCTGCAACTTCGGTCCGCGTTGCGACCATTTCGTGGCCGGGCGCTGCGACGCGGCCGACGTGCCGATGGTCGGTGTCAGCGGGCATGAGCGTCACGACACGCGCTGCCTCCGCGTCGCCGAAATCGACTGGTCGGCCCCTCCGGCGGCGGGCAAGACCTTTGAGAAGACGCCGATAGGCGACGTCGTGCTGAAGACGGAAGACCTTCGGAAGTACTACGAAGTGTCCGCCTCCCAGCTCTTCGGCGGCGGCGAGAAGCGCGTTGTGAAGGCCAACGAAACGCTGAGCTTCGAAGCTCATGAAAGCGAAACGCTTGCCATCGTCGGCGAATCCGGCTGCGGCAAGTCGACCTTCGCCAAGGTTCTGATGGGTCTCGAGACGGCGACGGACGGCAAGATCGTCCTCTACAACCAGGAGATCCAGGGAACTCCGATCGACGACCGTTCGACCGACACCGTTTCGAGCGTCCAGATGGTGTTCCAGAACCCGTTCGACACGCTCAATCCCTCGATGACGGTCGGCCGCCAGATCATGCGCGCGCTCGAGATCTTCGGTGTGGGCAAGAACGACGCCGAACGGCGCAACCGGATGCTGGAACTCCTGGACCTCGTGAAGCTGCCGCGCGCCTTCGCGGACCGCATGCCGCGACAGCTTTCGGGTGGCCAGAAGCAGCGCGTCGGTATCGCCCGGGCCTTTGCCGGCGACGCAAAGGTCGTCGTCGCCGACGAACCGGTCTCGGCTCTCGACGTTTCGGTTCAGGCCGCGGTCACCGATCTGCTGATGGAGATTCAGCGCGAGAACAAGACGACGCTTCTGTTCATCAGCCACGACCTGTCTATCGTGCGCTATCTCTCGGACCGGGTGCTCGTCATGTATCTTGGCCACGTGGTGGAGATCGGCTCGACCGACCAGGTCTTCGCGCCGCCCTACCACCCCTACACCGAGGCGCTTCTATCGGCGGTTCCGATCGCCGACACCCACGTGGAGAAGAAACGCATCGTCCTGGAAGGAGACATTCCCTCGGCAATGAACCCGCCGCCGGGCTGCCCCTTCCAGACCCGCTGCCGCTGGAAATCCAAGGTGCCGGGCAATCTCTGCGAACGCGAGGTTCCGCCGATGCGCACCCTCGACGAGGGGCACCAGATCAAGTGCCACCTGTCCGAGGAAGAATTCCGGCAGATGGAGCCCGTCATCAAGATCGCGGCCGAATAATCGGAAACGCCCTGCCGGAAGATCCCGGCAGGGCGTTTCTGCATCTAACCGCGCGAATTTCAGCTTCCGAGAATGATCCGGACGTAGTTCCGGGTTTCGGAATAGGGCGGCACGCCGTTGTACTTCTGAACCGCCTCTGGCCCGGCATTGTAGGCTGCAAGTGCAAGCCGCCAGTCGCCGAACTTGTTGTACATCATCCGAAGATAGCGCGCGCCGCCTTCCAGGTTCTGGCCGGGATCCCTCGCGTCGACACCGAGGAGCCGCGCCGTTCCGGGCATGAGCTGCGCGAGCCCCCTAGCACCCTTGTGCGAGAGAGCTTTCGGGTTCCATCCGGATTCCTGCTGGACCAGCCTCAGGAAAAGATCCTCTGGCACGCCATGCTTGCGCGCCGCGGACTTTGCCATCTGGAGATACTGGCCGCGGTACTTCCCGGAATAGGAAGGGACGGACGTGCTTGTGCCCGTCGAATTCGTGTCGGGACGAAGCCGCACCGAATTCGAGTATTGCTGGGAAAGCCGTGTGTCCAGAAGTCGCGTCTGCATCTTGAAAAGCGCCAGACGCGATTTCGACGAAGCCGTCGCATTGAGCCCTTCGGCAGAAGCAGGAACAGCCGCAGCCGCGATGGCTACGGCACTCATCAGTCCCGTTATCTTTCGCATCATTACCACCTGTCCCCTACACAACATCGAAGACACTAGCGAAAAATCGCCTTTCCCGCCAGTCTTAGTGTCGCCAGGCGGTTCGAGGCCGCTCGCTGCGAGCCGCAGATCAGGCGGACATGGCCTCCCTTTTCACGATCGGCCCGCGCATCAGTTCCTCGATCAGGAGGTTCACGAGCTGGGCCCGGCCCGGAACGCCCGCCTTTCGGTAGATCGCATTCAGGTGCGTCTTGACCGTACCTTCGGCGGAGCCCCGGAATTCGGCGATCTCCGCGATGCTGAAGCCCTTCATCGTGAAAGTTGCCACCTCCGCTTCCGCGGGCGTCAGGTGCCATTCGGCGAAGTAGCTTTCCATGAGTTCGTGGAGCGCGCCCGAGGCGGCGGAAAGGCTGCGCTCCGCCTCAGCCTGACGTCGCAGCAGGAACTTCAGATATTGCGCTTCGAAGACGATGCCCACGAACAAGCCGAGATTCGCCGCTATTTCGAGGAGAAGGTGCCAGTCGCGAAAGACGCCGATCCCCGCGTCCAAGACATCGTGTGAAACGTCGGCCAGGAAGAATATCCAGCAGAAACTCTGCACCGCCATAAGTGCGACCAGAGCCGCGCCTTGAGTTCTTGTTGATTTTCCAGTGCTTCTGCTCATCGGCGCCTTCCGTGTTCGGCAATGCCTTTTAGCCCGCGCCCCGGAGCTACGGAAGATTGGCAACCTCTCTGCGCGGCTTTTTGCCGGAAAGAGTATCGGGAAACGGCAGTGCGTCGCTCCGAAGCCCTGCCTCGGTCTGGCTTCGTGTCACATCGCGGAACCCGTGCCGTGAGAGCGCCCCTGAACCTTATTTACCTTCCCTTCAGCAAGATCGGATGCTCTAAGGTCGGTCCGGAAGACAAGATTCGAGGGAGCACGAGCGATGGCAGGATCCGTCAACAAGGTCATTCTGATCGGCAACCTGGGCCGCGACCCGGAAGTGCGCAGCTTCCCGAACGGCGGCAAGGTGTGCAACCTGCGTATTGCCACCTCTGAAACCTGGCGCGACCGCAATACCGGCGAGCGCAAGGAGCGGACGGAATGGCATTCCGTTGCGATCTTCAACGAGAACCTCGTCAAGATCGCCGAGCAGTATCTGCGGAAGGGCTCCAAGGTCTATATCGAAGGCCAGCTCGAGACCCGGAAATGGCAGGACCAGTCCGGGGCCGACCGTTATTCCACCGAGGTTGTCCTGCGCCCCTATCGCGGTGAACTCACGCTTCTCGACGGACGCGGCGAAGGCGGCGGCGGTGGCTACGGCGGTGGCGGTGGCTATGGCGGCGACACGGGCGGCGGCTATGACGAGGGCTCGTCGGGCGGCGGCAGAAGCGGCGGCTCGGGTGGCGGCCGCGTCGATTTCGACGACGAAATCCCGTTCTGAGAATGGGTGGCGCGCGCCGGAAGGCCCGGCCGCGCCAACTCAGCGACGCTGCGCCAGAGCCTCTTCGAGGACCGAGCGCACCACACCCGTATCCACGTCATCGGCAACGAACGCGTCGCCAATCGCGCGGGCGAGGATGAAGCGCAAGCGCCCGTCCTGAACCTTCTTGTCCTGCGCCATGAGTTGCAGCAGCCCCTCGGCACCCGGAAGATCGCCCGGGATGTCGGCGAGGTCGCATTTCATGCCCATCGCCTTCAGATGCGCCCGCACTCGGCTCGGCGCCTCCTGCGCGCAGAGACCAAGACGCTGGCTCACCTCGAAAGCCAGTGCACAGCCGATAGCGACGCCCTCGCCGTGGAGAAGCCGGTCGGAATAGCCCGTCGCGGCCTCGAGCGCATGACAGAACGTATGACCTAGGTTCAGGAGCGCGCGCTCCCCCTCCTCGGTCTCGTCCCGTGCGACGATCCCTGCCTTCATCTCGACCGAGCGGCGCACGGCGTGTTGCCGCAGGGCGGCATCCCCCGCGGCGAGCGCCGGCCCATTTGCCTCAAGCCAGTCGAAGAACTCCGCATCGCCCAGAAGCCCGTATTTCACGACTTCGCCGTATCCCGCCAGGAAATCCCGCGCGGGGAGCGTGGCGAGAAGCCCGATGTCCGCCAGCACCAGCGATGGCTGATGGAAGGCGCCGATCAGGTTCTTGCCGTGGGGAGAATTGATGCCCGTCTTGCCGCCGACCGAGCTGTCGACCTGCGCCAGCAGCGTCGTCGGGATCTGCACGAAGCGGACGCCCCGCCGCAACACCGCCGCCGCGAAGCCCGCGAGATCCCCGATCACGCCGCCGCCAAGCGCGACGATGATGTCCCGCCGCTCGACCTTCTCGCCCAGAAGCCACTCGACCGTTCGCGAGAACTCCTTCCAGCCCTTCGTCGCCTCGCCCGCGGGCAGAGCGAGCGCGGTCATCGAGACGTCCCCGAGCCCTTCGCGCAGAGCCTGCAGATGCAGCTTCGACACGGTCTCGTCCGTGACGACCGCTACGCGCGGGCGGCGCAGCAGAGGGCCGATTTCCTCACCTGCGCGCTCAAGCAGCCCCTCGCCGATCCGGACGTCGTAGGACCGCGCCCCAAGCTCCACCCTGACCGTGTCGATCGTCATCCTGCCCGCCTTTCCAGCACGTCCGGCCTTGCCTCCAGTGCTTCCTGAACCTTGCCCGCCATTTCCTCGACGGAATATTCCGCCTGCGCGTCCACTATGATATTCGCCAGGCCGTAGACCGGCGACCGAGCCTCCAGAAGCCGCAGGAGCGTTCCCTTCGGGTCCGGGGTGCGCAGGAGCGGGCGCGAGGTCTTGTGGCGCACCCTGCTCCACAGCAGTTCCGGATCGGCGCGCAGCCAGACGGAAACGCCCTTGTCCGAAATCGTCCGGCGATTGAACTCGGAAAGGAACGCGCCCCCGCCCGTCGAAAGGATGCAAGGCGGGCCGTCCAGCAGGCGTTTCAGCACCTGCGATTCCTTCTCGCGGAAGAAAGGCTCGCCGTCACGTTCGAAGATCTCGGCGACAGTCATGTTCGCAGCGCGCTCGATCTCCTCGTCGGAATCGAGAAACGGAACGCCGAGCTCACGCGCGAGCGCGGTGCCGACGGCCGTCTTGCCCGCTCCCATCATGCCAACAAGCACGACCGTTTTCTTCAGCTTCGCCTTCACTCTGCCGTTCTTTCCAACGCCCCGAAACCCGGTGCGGGCGGGCTGTCGCCCAAATTCAGAATTGCGCCCTGAATGGCGTGATCTTGCCAGAAATGCCATATATAATCCGCACGAACCCGCCGAAACGGCGGGAGAAAAAAACGTGGCAGACGGACAGGAAAAGGACGGCAGGATTTCATGGGGCGCATCCTCAAGGCGATCATCTTTCTCGTGCTCATCGGCTTCGTCGGGCTCGTGGGCTTTGCCTATCTCGGCGATCTCGGTCCGGAGCAATCGGAAACCCGGCAGCCGGTTGATCTGAATGTGGGCCAGTAAGGGCGCCCTCGCGCCCATTCTCTTCTTTCTCTTTCCCTTGACGGTTCACGCCGAAGAACCCCTTTCGGCGATCGACTGGCTGTCGAAGTCCGTTGCGGACCCCTCGACGCCCGTTGCGATGCCCCTGCCCCAGCCGAGCGAGCCGGACGTGACCGACGGCGCGCCCGTGGATCCGATCAGCGTCACACCGATCGACGCGCCCTCGCTCGATGCGCTGGGCCTCCTTCCGGCCGCCATGGCGGGGCTGCCGCGCGACCTCTGGGGCACGACGCCAACGGAGGAACTCGCGCGCCTCCTGCGGGACGAGCGCGTCGACACGCTCCCTGCGATCCAGTCGCTTCTCTATACGCTCCTCATCGCGGAACTCGATCCGCCCGCCGACGCAGACGGCGGGGAAACGCTTTACCTCGCGCGCGTCGACCGGCTGCTGGACCTCGGCGCGCTGGACCCCGCGCTCGCGCTCCTCGAACTCCCCGACACTCCAAGGCCCGAACCCTTTCGGCGCTGGTTCGACACCGCGCTTCTCCTGGGCGAGGAGAACCGCGCCTGCGAGACAATGCGTGCGACACCGGAAGTCGCGCCGACGTTTCCCGCACGCATCTTCTGCCTCGCGCGCGGAGGCGACTGGAACGCGGCCGCCCTGTCGCTCAGAACCGGAGAGGCGCTGGGCTATATCGAGCCGGAGATGGCCGAGCTTCTGACCCGCTTCCTCGATCCCGAACTGTTCGACGGCGAGCCTGACATGCCGCCCCCGGCCCGCCCCTCGCCCCTCGTATTCCGGCTGATGGAGGCCATCGGGCAGCCGCTTCCCACCGCGACCCTGCCCGTGGCCTTTGCGAATTCCGATCTCCGTTCCAATTCCGGCTGGAAGACCCGGATCGAGGCCGGCGAAAGACTGGCACGCACCGGCGCGATCGATCCGAACCGCCTTCTCGGCCTTTATACCGAACAGCTTCCGGCGGCCTCTGGCGGGGTCTGGGACCGCGTGGCCGCGATCCAGCGGCTGGACGCAGCTATCGCGGATCGTGACGAGAACGCCGTTGCCAAGACGCTTCCTGCCGCGTGGCGCCAGATGACGGCCGTGGAACTCGAAGTTCCCTTCGCGGCCCTCTATGGCGAGACGTTGTCGGCCCTGCCGCTCACGGGCGAAGCGGGGCGCATGGCCTTCCGCATCGGCCTTCTGTCGGAAGGCTACGAAAAGATCGCCCGCACCCGGACGCCCGAGGATGGGATCGAAACCTTCCTCATCGGTCTCGCGCAGGGCAACGTGACCACACTCGCCCCCCCGGACCAACTCGGTGGGGCGATCAAGCGCGCATTCGCGCGGACGGCTGCTCCCAGCGACGAATTTGCGACACTCCTGAAGGAGAAGCGCCTGGGCGAGGCGATTCTCAGGGCGATCGAGAAGGTCACCGAGGGCGCGAAAGGTGACCTCCGCGAGGTGACGGACGGCCTCGCTCTCCTCCGCAGCGTCGGGCTCGAGACGACGGCCCGCCGCGCCGCGCTGGAACTCATGCTTCTTGAACGTCGGGGCTGAAGCGGTGGAGACCTGGATATCCGCCTTCCTCGACGCACAGGCGGCGGAACGGGCCGCCGCACGGAACACGCTTCTGTCCTATGGACGCGACCTGAAGGATTACGCGGCCTGGCTGGCCCGGCGCGGCAAGGATTTCTCCGCCGTCGCGCGCGCCGACATCGAAGCCTACCTCGTCACCTGTGACGCCGAGGGGCTTTCCCGCGCGACGCGCGCCCGAAGGCTTTCCTCGATTCGTCAGCTCTACCGCTTCGCCTACGAGGAAGGCTGGATTTCCGAAAACCCCGCGATCCAGATCCGTGGCCCAGGGAAAGAACAGCGCCTGCCGAAAACGCTCTCCCTCGCCGAGGTCGAAGCCCTGCTTTCCGCGGCGCGGGAAACCGGCCGCACACCCGAAGACCGGCTGCGCACGACCTGTCTCATGGAGCTTCTCTATGCCACCGGGATGCGCGTCAGCGAGCTTGTGTCGCTGCCCGTGACGGCGGCGCGCGGCGACCCGCGGATGCTGCTCGTCCGCGGGAAGGGCGGCAAGGAGAGGATGGTGCCCCTCTCGCCCCCTGCGCGCGAGGCTCTGGCGGCCTGGCTCGAAGCCCGAGACCGTGACGAGGCCGAGGCCCAGTCGGAACGAAAGTCGTCCCCTTCGCGCTTCCTCTTTCCCGCGCGGGGAGCGGCCGGATACCTCACGCGGCAGGCGTTTCACGGAATGCTCAAGGACATCGCCATTCGCGCCGGGATTTCTCCGTCGCGCGTGACGCCGCACGTCCTGCGCCATGCCTTCGCCACGCATCTGCTGGAGGGTGGCGCCGACCTTCGCGCCATCCAGACCCTGCTTGGCCACGCCGACATTTCGACGACCGAAATCTACACACACGTGCTCGAAGAACGCCTCCGTAGCCTCGTCCTTGAACATCACCCACTCGCGAAATCCCCACGCCCTTGATCGCGGCCTGCCGCATCCCCATAAGAATGGGCCGAGGAAGGAAACCAGATGACCCCCGCCGACGCTGCAAATCCCTATGACACCGCCTTCTGGCTGACCGCCGGGGCGATCATTGTCCTGCTGATGTTCTCCGCCTTCTTCTCGGGCTCCGAGACGGCGCTCACCGCCTCGTCGCGCGGCAAGCTGCGCGCCCAGGCAGACAAGGGAAGCCGCGGTGCCGAGACCGCGCTCCAGGTGACCGAGGACAGCGAACGCCTGATCGGCGCGATCCTGCTTGGCAACAACGTCGTCAACATCTTTGCGGCTGCACTGGCGACCGCGCTCTTCTCGCGCCTCTTCGGAGACAGCGGCGTGGCCATCGCGACACTTGTGATGACCGCGCTCGTTCTGATCTTCGCCGAGGTTCTGCCGAAGACCTACGCGATCACTGCACCCGAAGCGGCCGCCTCCCGGGTCGCACAGCCCATCCGGCTCCTGACGCTCGTCCTCTCCCCCATCGTCACTCTCGTCCGCTGGATCGTGCGCGGTGTGCTGATGCTTTTCGGGGTCCGCACCGATCCGGACAGCCACATCCTTTCGTTCCGGGACGAGATCGCGGGCGCACTCGCGCTTGGCCAGGCCGAGGGGATGGTGCTCAAGGAGGCGCGCGACCGGTTGCTGGGCGCGCTCGATCTCTCCGACCGGACGGTGGAAGAGATCATGCGCCATCGCAGCCAGATCGAGATGATCGACGCCGACGCCGATCCCGACGCGATCCTTTCCGTCGTGCTGGCCTCGCCCCATACGCGGCTCCCCCTCTATCGGGGTGAGCGCGAGAACATCGTGGGCGTCGTCCACGCCAAGGACCTTCTGCGCGCGGTGGAGCGCGTCGTGCGCGGCCGCGATGGCAGCCTCGCCTCCATTCGCGACCTCGACGTGATGAGCGTGGCGATGAAGCCCTACTTCATCCCCGAGACCACGCCGCTCGACGAACAGATGCGCGAGTTCCTGAAACGGCGCACCCATTTCGCTCTCGTCGTGGACGAATACGGCGACCTCAGGGGCCTTCTCACGCTCGAGGACATCCTCGAGGAGATCGTGGGCGAGATCACCGACGAATTCGACATCGACGCCGAGCACCCCCTGAAACGCACCGAAGCCGGCGACGTTCTCGTGGACGGCGCGATGACGATCCGCGATCTCAACCGCGCCACGGACTGGCAGCTTCCCGACGAAGAGGCCAACACCATCGCCGGCCTCGTCATCCACGAGGCGCAGATGATCCCGGCCGAGGGTCAGGTCTTCTCCTTCCACGGGTTCCGCTTCGAAGTGCTTCAGCGCAAGGAAAACCGAATCACGCGGCTGAAGATCAGGCCGCTCTGATGCTGTCCTACCAGCACGGCTATCACGCCGGGAATCTCGCCGACGTGCACAAGCACGCGATGCTTGCCGCGGTGCTCGACTACCTGACGCGCAAGGACAAACCCCTGTCCTACCTCGAAACCCATTCGGGGCGCGGACTCTACGACCTTTCCTCGCCCGAGGCCCTTAAGACCGGCGAGGCGGCCGCGGGCATCGCGCGCGCCGAGACGGAAGGCTGGTTTCCGCCCGATCATCCCTATACGAAGCGCATCGCCGAGACGCGCGCCCGCTTCGGCGCCACGGCCTATCCGGGGTCGCCTCTCATCGCCGCGCTGACGCTGCGTCCCGGCGACCGGATGCACCTGGCGGAGCTTCACCCGCAGGAACACGCCGCGCTCGCCGAAACCATGCGTCCGTTCCGCCCCGACATCCGGCGGGAGGACGGGTTCCAGATGGCCGTGTCGCTGACGCCGCCGGAGCCGCGCCGGGGCATCCTCGTGATCGATCCTTCCTTCGAGGTGAAGGACGACTACGCCGCGATCCCCCGTTTCATCGCCTCGATTCACAGGAAATGGAACGTGGGCGTGATTTTCCTCTGGTATCCGATCCTGGCCCAGGCGGCGCATGCCGCCATGCTGAGAGACCTCGAAGCGGCCAGCTACCCCGGCGCCCTACGGCACGAGGTGGGATTCCCGCCTGCAAGGGCAGGTCACGGCATGACGGGATCGGGGCTCTTCCTCGTCAACGCCCCTTGGGGCACAGAGGATGAGGCCGCGCGTCTGACGGCCCTTTTCGCCAAGTGACCACCAAACAGGGTCCGCGTCTCAGCGGGACTTGAACAGCCCACCAAGGATTCCGCGCACGATCGTCTGGCCTGTTTTCGTGCCAAGCGAACGTGCCAGGCTTTTGCCAAAGGCCGTAGCGATGGAATCGGATCGGGAAGATCTGCGGCGGGAGGGCTTGGCGTCGTCGTCGCGGCCGCTGTAGCGGCGGGCGGCCCGGAACTCCCGCTCTTCCCCCTTTAGCCGTTCCTTCTCGGCCTCCGCGGCAGCGGCTTCCCTTGCGGCAGCCTCCGCCCGCGCCTGAAGCTTCTCGAAGGCCGAATCCCTGTCTACGGTCTTGTCGTATTTCGTGCCGAAGGGCGACAGGGCCATGATCTGGGCGCGTTCCTGCGAAGTGATCGGCCCGAGTTGCGAATTCGGTGGCCGCACCAGCGTCCGTTCGACCATCGAGGGCACGCCCTTTTCCTCCAGGAAGGACGTCACCGCCTCCCCGGTGCCGACCTGCGTGATCGCCTCCTCGGTCGAGAAACGCGGGTTCGGGCGATAGGTTTCCGCCGCCGCGCGAAGGTCCTTCCTGTCGCGGGGCGTGAAGACTCGCAGCGCATGCTGCACCCGGTTGCCCAGCTGGCCGAGCACGTCATCGGGCACGTCCGCCGGGTTCTGTGTGATGAAGAAGACACCGACGCCCTTCGAGCGAATGAGCCGCGCGACCTGCTCCACCTTGTCCACGAGAACCTTCGGCGCGTCGTCGAACAGAAGATGCGCCTCGTCGAAGAAGAAGACGAACTTCGGCTTGTCCGGATTGCCGACCTCGGGCAACTCCTCGAAAAGCTCCGAGAGGAGCCACAGCAGGAACGTCGCGTAAAGCCTGGGCGAGGACATGAGCTTGTCGGCGGCGAGGATGTTGACCCGCCCCCTGCCCTCCGAGGTCACGCCCATCATGTCCGCGAGCTCCAGCGCGGGTTCGCCGAACAGCCGAGTGCCGCCCTGGTTTTCCAGCACCAGAAGCTGGCGCTGGATGGCCCCAACGGAAGCGGCAGAGACGTTGCCGTAGCGCAGCCCGATCTCGTCCGCGTTCTGGCCGACCCAGATCAGCATCGATTGCAGGTCCTTGAGATCGAGAAGCGGCAGACCCTCCTCGTCCGCGATGCGGAACGCGATGTTGAGAACCCCCTCCTGGACGTCGGTCAATTCCAGAAGCCGCGACAGCAGGAGCGGCCCCATCTCGGTCACGGTGGTGCGGATCGGGTGTCCCTGCTCGCCATAGAGGTCCCAGAACGTGACCGGAAATGCCTGGTAGTCGAGGGTGAAGCCGATCGTCCCGGCGCGCTTCGTGAACGCGTCGTGCAGCTTGTGCGTTTCCGATCCGGCCTTGGCGAGCCCCGACAGGTCGCCCTTCACGTCGGCAAGGAACACGGGCACGCCTGCGGAGGAGAAAGCCTCCGCGAGGATTTGAAGCGTTACGGTCTTGCCGGTCCCTGTGGCGCCTGCGATGAGCCCGTGACGGTTCCCGTATTTCAACAACAGCTCCTGCGGGACGCTGTAGCCCTCGCCGCCGCCACCCACGAAAATTCCTGCTTCCGTAAGCACCTGTCCCTCCAAATTCCCCTCATCGCAGGCTCAGACAATACAATCTTAACCGCTCTGTGCCAGTTTGGATTTGTCCGGGCGCCTGTCCTCTTCGCCCGGATGTTACTTCCTCCCTGTCGGACTGGCCGCGCCCTCACCGGCGCGGTTTCTTTCATTCGAAAACTGCATGATTTCAGGATCATGGACCTTCTGCAAAAAGATGTTGACCCGTCGCGTGGAACTTCGTAGCGTCACGGCCAATGATGAAGTCGGCCAGTCCGACAGGGAGCAAAAAATTCAGGGAAAGGGTCGCGTTAGCGGCCCTTTCTTAATTGGATTGACAGGGTTGCCTGCCTGCGCGGAATTCCGCCGCACGTTCTGGTGAAGCCCAGGATTTCCGACCTGACACCGCCCAACCGCCATGTTAGACGACCGTCAGCCAGACCAACTCCGGAACGGATGGAATAATATGCTTGATCTCACCAAATCGCTTGCCGTCGCGCTTGCCCTCGGGCTGGCCGGCCCTGCCCTCGCCCAAGAGGCGACGGCGCCTGCCGAAGGCTCCGCGGAAGCTCCTGCAGAGGTCCAGGGCGATGCGGCAACGACCGAAAACCTCTCCATGGGTGCGGAGGTCGGCGGGATCGGTTCGACCTACACGCAAGAGGTCTTCGGCGACTGGGAACTCCGCTGCGTGCGCACCGAGGATGGCTCGGATCCCTGCCAGCTCTACCAGCTTCTGAAGGACACCGACGGAACCTCCGTGGCCGAGATCAGCATGTTCGCCCTGCCGGAGGGCGGCGAGGCCGCGGCCGGCGCGACGATCATCACGCCGCTCGAAACGCTGCTCACCCAAGGTATCCGCATCCAGGTCGACGGCGGTACGGCCAAGGCATATCCCTTCACCTGGTGTGCGCCGATCGGCTGCATCGCTCGCGTCGGCTTCAAGGCCGAGGAAATCGAGCAGTTCAAGAAGGGCGCCAAAGCGACGCTCACCATCGTTCCGGTCGCCGCACCGGACAAGAAGGCCGAGCTTTCCATCTCCCTTTCGGGCTTCACTGCTGGCTTCGACGCCGTGTCGGCGGTGAATGCGAAGGCGCAGGCCAAGGAATAACGCAGGCTGCTTCCGGAATTCAGGACGCCGCCCTTCGGGGCGGCGTTCTTTTTTCCGTGGTGCCCGTTCGGTTCACACGACCTGCGTCACGCAGTCGAATGCAGCTCAGATCTTCTTCAGCGCGATGACGGCGTTCAGCCCGCCGAAGGCGAAGGCGTTCGACAGGACGGCCGAGACCTCCGCCTCCCTCGCCTCGTTCGGCACGACGTCCAGTGAACAATCCGGGTCGGGCTCTTCGTGGCCGATCGTGGGGGCGATTATCCCGTCGTTGAGCGCCATCAGGCAGGGCAGCAGTTCCACCGCCCCGGTTCCCCCGATCAGGTGGCCGTGCATTGCCTTGGTCGAAGAAATCATCAGCTGCTCGGCAGCCGGTCCGAAGGCCCTTTCGATCGCCGTGCATTCGGCGCGGTCATTCGCCGCCGTGCCGGTGCCATGGGCGTTTATGTAACCCACGTCTTCCGGAGCGAACCCGGCGTCCCGCAGGGCGGCCGTGATCGCCCGTTCCGCCCCCTCCGACGAGGGCATGAGAACGTCGCTGGCGTCCGACGTCATCCCGAAACCCGCGACCTCTGCGAGAATCACCGCCCCACGCCTGCGGGCATGCTCGAGATCCTCGAATACGAAAACCCCCGCGCCCTCGCCGTGGACCATCCCGTCGCGGTTGGCGGAGAAGGGGCGGCAGGCGCTATGCGACATCACGCGCAGCCCTTCCCAGCCCTTGATCCCGCCGAAACACAGACTGGCCTCGCTGCCTCCGGTCACCATCACGGGCGAGGCACCGGTCCGAACCATCTGGAACGCCAGTCCCATCGCCTGGTTAGACGACGCGCAGGCGGTCGAGATCGTCAGGTTGGGGCCCCTGAGGTTCCACCTAATCGCGATGTGGGACGCGGCCGCATTGTTCATGAGCCGCGGGACCACGAGCGGATGGACGCGGTTCTTGCCCTCGGCGAAGACGGCCCGGTAGCTGTCTTCCAATGTTCCCAGGCCACCCGCGGCGCAGCCGAAGACCACCCCGGCCTGATCCGCAAGCGCGCCATCGAAGGAAAGGCCCGACTGGTCGACGGCCTGTTGCGCAGCGACAAGGGCGAACTGCGTGACCCTGTCGTAAAGGCCGATTTCCCTGTGCCCGAAATGCGCCTCGGGATCCCAGCCCCGGACTTGGCCGCCGATGCGCACGGACAGCCTCTCGACGTCACGGAACTCGAGCGGCCCGATCCCGGACCGTCCCTCGCGCAGCGCGGCGAGCGTCGTGGGCACGTCCTGGCCCAGCGGATTCACCGTTCCGGCGCCGGTGATGACTACGCGCCGCATCCCGGCGCTCACCTTTTCTGATCGGAGATCAGGGTCTCCACGGCCGTCACGATCGATGCCACGGTAGAGATGTCGAAGTCACTCTCGGACGGCTCGTTGGCGTTGAAGGGCACCGATATGTCGAATTCCTCCTCGATGGCGAAAATCGCTTCGACGAGGCCCAGGCTGTCGATCCCGAGGTCATCAAGAGAGGTGGTGAGAGGAACCTGCTCCGGCTCCAGCACGGCCTGCCTGGCGATTATCGAGATGATCCGTTCCTTGACGCTGTCCGCCATCGCCCCTCCGTCACTAGTCACGCCCGCGTTTCGCGAGCAACTCCTTCATCTCGGCCACGTCGCGGACAAGACGGCCGAGCCGACGGAGGTGTTTCCAGACCTCCACCTGGGCTTCCATCTTCAAAGCAGGATAGCCCAGAACGACGCGGCCCGCCGGCACATTGCTGATAATCAGGGTGCCACCGCCCGCGACCACGTCGTCGCCCACGAAGATGTGGTCGTTCACGCCGCATTTGCCGGCCAGCACGACCCTGTTGCCGACCCGCGCCGATCCGGCGACGCCGGACTGGCCGCAAAGCAGGCAATCCCGCCCCACCTCGACGTTGTGGCCAATCTGGACGAGGTTGTCGATCTTGGTGCCCGAACCGATCCGTGTGGCCCGGATCGTACCCCGATCGATCGTCGTGTTCGCGCCGATCTCCACGTCGTCGCCGATCTCGACCGTTCCCAGCGAGTGAATGCGCGTCCAGTTCTGCTGCTTGATCTCGCCGCGCCTGCCGAGCGTTTCGCGAGCCTCCTCAACGCCCGACTTCTCGGGCGTGACGAAGGAAAACCCGTCCGCCCCGATCACCGCGCCGGGCTGGCAGACGAACCGGTCGCCGATCGTGACCCGCTGCATGATCCGCGCGCCGGCAAGAATCAACGCGTCATCGCCGATCACCGCGTCGGCCCCGATGAAGACCTGCGCGGCGATCCGGGCATGCCGGCCGATGCGCGCGCCCTTGCCGATCACCGACAGCGGCCCGATCGAGGCCTTCTCCCCGATCTCCGCGGACGGGTCGATGATCGCCGAAGGGTGGATGCCCTGCACGATCCCCGGCCCTTCATCGAGGACACGCGACACGCCCGCCATCGCAAGCCGCGCCCGCGGCACGAAGATTGCCGCCTCCAGTCCCAGCGCCTGCCAATCCGCCCCTGGCCAGAGCACCGCAGCCCGCGCTTTACCCTTGGCCAGCCCCTCGGCATAGCGGGGATCCATCGCAAGCGCGAGGTCCTCGGGCCCCGCCTCCGCCGGCTCGGCGGCACGGCGGACAACAATATCCGTCGCCCCCTCGGCGGGGGCACCAAGTGCTGCCGCGATCTCGGCAATCGTGTGAGTCATCGGACACCTTCGGCCCTGGGTCATGCCCCGGAAAACGCCTCGCGCGCTCCTTGTATCAGACTTACCCCTGAACCGCAGGAAGCGAAACCCCGGCCTGCTCCAGCGCCTCGAAAATCCGCCCGTCGCGGCCGTAGACGTCGCGGCGGTAATCGATCCGCCCCTTCGCCGTCGGCCATGCCGTGAAATAGACGATGTGAACCGGAACGAATTCCTCCAGGGGAAGAACCGATTCCCGCCGCGTATCGAGATGCCGCTTGAACTCGCCCACCGGGTCGGCCGACTGCTTCGCCAGAAGCGCATAGGCGAAGTCGAATGGCTTGCCCAGCCGGATGCAGCCATGGCTGAAGGCGCGGACCTCCCGCTGGAACAGCGACTTCGAAGGCGTGTCGTGGAGGTAGATGTTGTAGGGGTTCGGGAACATGAACTTCACGAGCCCCAGCGCATTGCCGTCGGATGGCGGCTGCGACATGGAGAACGGGAAGGTCCGTTCCGTGTACTGGGAGAAATCGACCGCACCGCGGTTGACCACCCTCCCCCGGCTGTCCACGAGCTTCAGATGCCCGGCCGCATTCGGGTTCTTCTTCAGCATCGGCAGGTATTCCTTCACGGCGATCGACCGGGGCACGTTCCAGGTCGGGTTGATCACCATGAATTCCATCTCGTCGGAGAATTCGGGGCTTCGCCGGTCCGACTGGTTCATGCCGACGACGGTAACGGTTTCGAACGTCACCTTGCCGTCATCGACGATCTTTGCCGTGAAGTCCGGAAGATTGACCCAGATGTGGCGCTGGCCGAGCGCGAGGCCGTTCATCCAGCGCAGACGCTCCATCGCGACAAGGATGGACTTCAGCCGGTCCTCCGGTCCTCGGTTGATCTCGGTGATGGTCGCTTCGCCGGCGATCCCGTCCGGTGTCAGCCCGTTCTCGATCTGGAAGAACTGAACGGCCTTCTGGATGGCGCCGTCATAGGACTGCGTCGCGCTCCGCGACAGGTAACCCATCGCGATCAGCCGGTCACGAAGCTCGACAACCGCAGCGCCGTTCTCTCCGGGCTTCAGCGACTTGGCGCGCACCCTTGTGCCCCAGCCGCCCTTCGCGATCACCGCTTCAATGTCGAGCTTCGCCTTCATCAGTTGGACATATTGGGGCGCCTTGGGCGGCAGCGATTTCAGGAACGCCGCAGGCGCAGAGCGAGAGAAGGCGTCGAGTGTCGCAAGCGGGTCATGACGCGGCACCTCGCGCACGATCCCCGCATCGACCCTCCGCGGATCCAGAATCCCGGTCCGGACGTCCTGCGCGTAGGCGACGAAGGCTTCCGTCATCAGAACCTCAAGCCGCCCGCGATCGCGCTCCGACCGGGCTTCCGCGAAGGCCGCGCGCAGACCTTCCGCGTCGTAGCGGGACGGAGGCAACCCATGCGCGGACACGCTTGCGAGCGCCTTGAAGAAGGCGTTCCGCCGGGCGGCATCCTCTGCGCGCGTCCAGATCGGCTGGTAGTCCCTCGACCGGTAGAAGGCCGAAACCGGGTCGTTCCTGGAGGCGGATTCCGCGACCGCCTGCTTGAAGGCGGTCACCTGGGCAGGCGCGGCCTCGGGTGTCAGGGAAAAAAGCAGAACGACCAGGATGCCCGCCCGGACAGGTATCAGTGAGAATGGGCGCGTCAAAGCGGTAATCATCTAATCCCCTAATACGCAGACTTTTTCCAATATCCCAAGAACATCAGGGCAAGCACCAGATTGTCCATTCACGATTGCTCCATCCTGCGCCAGATTGTCGCGTTTCTGCAACGGCCGGGAACTGCCTGCCCCGCAACGCAGCGTCAGCGAATTCTTGCCGATTTCGCCGACCGCTGGAAAGCGGCGCGATATGCCCGGTTGGCGGACGAGTCGTGATATGCAATAACAACGCTGCACTTGGGGAAGTGATGACAGACAAGCCGCCGAAAGGGTGGCGACAAGGCACGGGACAGGCGCATCTGACATGACATCGAAAAGCTCTACGGGCATCACGCGGCGTGGCCTCCTTGGCGCGTTCGCGGCCACCGCGGTAGCAGCGGCCCCAACCTACTCGAACGCTTTCGGCCTCCTGCGCGGGGCGGGCGACATCCGCCGGATCAGGATGTACTCGGGCCGCACCGGTGAAACCCTCGACACGATCTACTGGATCGAGGGCGACTACATCAAGGAGGCGCTGAGAGAGATCAACCACTTCATGCGCGACTGGCGCACCGACGAAGTCATCGGGATCGACGCCCGTACGGTCGACATCGCGGCCGCGGCGCACCGCCTGATGGACGTGAACGAGCCCTACATGCTTCTGTCGGGCTATCGCTCGCCGACGACCAACGCGATGCTCCGCTCGCGTTCGCGCGGCGTCGCAAAGAATTCCCTTCACATGAAGGGCCAGGCAGCTGACCTGCGGCTCAAGTCGCGGTCTGTCGGCCAGATGTACAAGGCCGCGACGGCCTGCAATGCCGGCGGCGTGGGCAAGTATTCCCGCTCCAACTTCGTTCACATGGACTGCGGTCCGATCCGCACCTGGGGCGGCTGACCCTTACGATTTTCCAGATAACAACGGCCCGGACTGCCATCCAGGGCCGTATACGACCTAAGCGGCGCCCTGTCCCGGCGCCGCATTTTTTTGTCTGCTGGGAAGTTGGCGCACCCGACAGGATTCGAACCTGTGACCTCTGCCTTCGGAGGGCAGCACTCTATCCAGCTGAGCTACGGGTGCCTGTCCGCGTAGATAGGCCAATCAGGCGGAGGCCGCAATGGCCAATCTCATCCCGAGGGCATCCGGCTTTTGCGCTCACGGCCGCTTCCCCGATCTATTTCCGGATCAGGTCTTTACACGTGGCGACATTCATCCTGAAATTGAGTTCGGGATTTTTTGTTGCCAAGAGGAAGAGCCATGTCGCGCCTGCTTCTCCGCCCCATTCTCCTCCTCTCCCTTCTGTTCCTCGCCGCTTGCCAGGGGGGAGGCGGCGAAGATGACGGCGGCGGTGGAGGCGGCGATCCCGGCGGCTCGGGTGTGCTTGGCTCCTACTACGTCCCGAGCTTCGATCCCTTCGAGGCGATCGCCGCGAATTTGCGCGACAACGTGGCGAAGTACACGATTCAGCATAACGAATGGTTCTTCCCCACGGATCCTGGCACGGTCTATGAAAGCTACCCCCTTGCCGCCGCGAGGGTCGAATATGCCCACGCGGTAGGGCTCACAGGTGAAGGCCAGATCATATCGGTCGTCGACGCGGGCTTCCTGCAGAACCACGAGGTATTCGCGGGCAAGCTGAAATACTCGACCGGAAGCCCTCCGGTCGACGATCACGGCACGATGGTTGCCTCCGTCGCGGCAGGGAATTCCTCCACGATGATCGGTGTGGCGCCCGGTGCGGACCTCGCTTTCGGAAGCTTTGCTACGTCCGCCACGCTCGCGGCGGCGACGAATCAAGCGCGGACACTCGGGGCGGTGGCCCAGAACAACTCCTGGGGCTATGTTCTTCCGGTCAACATGACCTCTTTCAACGCGGTCTTCTCAGGCGCGGATGGCGCGAGCTACCTCGCCGCGCTGGATGCCTACATCGCCGCCAGCGGCGTGGTTCTCTTCGCCATATCCAACGATTCCAGCGCGACCACCGCAGGGATCATGGACGCCCTGCCCCTCCTCCGTCCAAGCCTCGAAAGCGGCTGGCTCGCCGTCGGGAATGCGGTTGCGGATTTCGACAGCGACGGCATCAACTCCGCCCAACGAATCTCCGCGCCCTGCCTCGAGGCCGCGCGCTGGTGTCTGTTCGCGGACGGCACGTGGTGGGGCGCGGCCTCCAGTTCGACTTCGGCCTACCAGTTCGGCACTGGCTCATCCTTCGCCACGCCGCAGGTGGCCGGCGCGCTCGCCCTTTTGGCCGAGGCCTTTCCTGACCTGACCCCACAGCAGCTGCGCATCCGCCTTCTCGCATCGGCAGACAACAGCTTCTTCGCGCCGGACGGCAGCGTCGAACTCGTCCCCGGCTTCAGCCACGACTACTCCAACGAGTTCGGGCACGGGTTCCTCGACCTCCGCGCGGCGCTCCTGCCGATCGGGACGACGACGCTCGAAATGGCCGACGGCACCCGTTTCGAGGCCGACCGCCCGGTCATCGTCACCGGCTCGGCGATGGGTGACGCGGTGACGCGCAGCCTTGCCGCCATCAATGTCGCCGTGACAGACAGCCTCAGCGCGGGGTTCAGAATGCCCGGTGAGGCGCTTGCGGCGCCGACGGCTCCGCAGCCGCTCTCCGCCGGCCTCGCCGAGCGCAGGATGGCGGCCAACCTCACGAGCCTGCGCACCGCGCCGGCCGCGCTCAGCCGGTCGAGCTTCGACGCCTATCCGGGCCGAACGCTCGACCTGTCAGATTCCGAAAGCGGGATCGACGTCTCCTTGCTCCTGCCGTCCGGCGGTGCCGGCAGCGACGACTACGGCCTCTCGATCCAGAAGGCTCTGACGGATGGACCGACGCGCCTGGAAGTCGGCCTGAAACTCGCCCGCGATGGCGGCAGCGTCATCGGTTTCGGAGAGTCCCAGGCCGGCGGCGATGGAGCAGACCTCGTCGCCGTCGAACTCGGCCTGCACAGCGATTTCGCCAATGGCGGCTTCCTGTCGATCACCGGAGAAGCGGGACTTGCGAACCTGCAGGGATCGTCCGTTCTCTCCGGCAGTTCACAGGCTAGCTTCAACAGCTTCGGCGTCGACGTCGGCCAGCGGGGAGTTTTCGCCAAGGGTGACCGCCTTGCTCTGGGCGTCTCGCGCCCCATCGCCATCACCAGCGGCCGAAGCTCCATCTCGCTTCCCGTCGTGCGCGCGGACGGAGGGATCGAGACCCGTGCTGTTGCGATCGACCTCGCCCCGCAGGAGCGTCAGCTTGACCTGTCGCTCACGTACCAGGTGCCGCTCGGCAAGCGGCAGGAACTTCTTCTGGAGGTCCTGCACGCCGAAAACTTCGGCAATCAGCAGGGCGTCACCGACACGGCCGCCGTTGTGGGGTTGAAGTTCACCTTCTGACCGGGGCACCTGCCCCGACCGTCAGGCGAAAAGCTCGTGGCAAAGCTCCAGCGCGTCCACGAGCGCGTCGACCTCCGACTTCGTGTTGTAGAGCCCGAAGGAAGCACGGCAGGTCGCCGAAACGCCGAGATGGTCCAGAAGCGGCATCGCGCAATGCGTCCCCGCACGCACGGCGATCCCCTTCTTGTCGAGAACGGTCGAGATGTCGTGCGCGTGGGCCGGCCCTTCGAGCGTGAAGGAGAAGATTGCACCCTTGCCCGGCGCATTCCCCTGCACGTTGAGCCAGTTCAACCCCTTGAACCGCTCCTGCGCGTAGTCGCGCAAGCTCGCCTCATGCGCAGCGATGTCGTCCATGCCGAGGTCCAAGAGGTATTCCAGCGCGACGCCCATCCCGATCTGCTGCACGATTCCCGGCGTGCCGGCCTCGAACTTCATCGGCGGGTCGTTGTAGCTGACCTGGTCCCGGCTGACCTCCCGGATCATGTCGCCACCTCCGAGGAAGGGCCGCATCTCGGCCATCCTCTCCCGGCGGATGAAGATCGCCCCGGAACCGCTTGGCCCATAAAGCTTGTGACCGGTGATCGCGTAGAAATCGCAGCCGATCCGGGCGACGTCGATCTTCTTGTGCACCGCGGCCTGCGAACCATCCACGAGGACCGGAACACCCTTTTCCCGCGCGCCCCTGCAGATCGTTTCCACGTCTACGACCGTGCCAAGGACGTTCGACATGTGCGTGACCGCGACGAGTTTCGTTTTCGGCCCGATCGCGGCAATGACCTTCTCGGGGTCCAGCGATCCGTCCGGCTCCGGCTCCACCCATTTCAGGACCACGCCCTGACGTTCGCGCAGGAAATGCCAGGGCACGATGTTGGCATGGTGTTCCATCACCGTGAGGACGATCTCGTCCCCAGCCTGAAGACGCGGCGCGGCCCAGCCGTAGGACACGAGATTGATCCCCTCCGTCGCGCCCGAGGTGAACACGATCTCGTCCTCGGACGGCGCGCCAATGAAGCGCGCCACGATCCCGCGGACCGCCTCGTACTTGTCCGTCGCGAGGTTCGACAGATAGTGCAAGCCCCTGTGGACGTTGGAGTATTCTTCCGCGTATCCCCTCGTCACCGCGTCGATCACGACCTGCGGCTTCTGCGCGGAGGCGCCGTTGTCCAGATAGACGAGCGGACGGCCGTTCACCTCACGCGAGAGGATCGGGAAATCGGCACGGATCTTCTCTACGTCATACATCGCTCACACGTCTCCAATCGGCATCTGCGGCCCGACTATCGCGAGGATGAGCAGGCCCGCCACAAGGAAGCCAACCACGATCCCGCCAAACACCTTCCACTGGCTCGTGAAGCCATGAACTTCGGCCACGAACCCCGTGAGCACCCTCAAGAGGATCACGATCGTGGCGTAACCGACCAGCACAGAAAGGATCGGAAGCACCAGGACCAGGACCAGCTGCAGGACCTGGAGGCAGACGAGAAGGAACTCCAGCCAGACCGCCAGCACCAGCGCTCCGAGGAATGTTGCCTTGCCACCGAAGATCCGCCCGCCCGCGGTCACGAAAGCAGCCAGGACCAGCATCGATCCCCCCTGCGCGAAGGCAAGGCGCACCGGCGAAACGTCGGCCATCATGACCGGTCGGGCCTCCTCCGGGACGAGAGACAGCGTTATCCAGCCGAAGAAGGCGCTCAGCACGACGACAAGCGCGAAGCCCATCCAGATCGTGCTGGGCGCGAGCCGCATGTCGAGAATGCGCCTCGCCGCAATGCGCGGCTCGCGAACCGTCTGCACCAGCAGTTCGGCGATCTCAGCCCCCATCTGTGCCCTCTCTCTCGAACTCCGCGACCCGGAGCCCCGCGCCCCAGATGAGGATGAAAATACCGAAAACCACGAACCCGATGAACCGCAACTGAGCACCGGGGCCGATGAAGCCGCCCACGAGCCCGTAGAGAAGCTGCAATGGGGCAGCTGCCAGCAGTGCCCAGAACAACGCTATCCGGGCACGCCAGAACGTACCAGCGCCACCGAAGGCACGCGCGGCCAGGTGACTGATCCCCGCGACGGCATAGGCGAAGAGCGGCAAGATGAACATGCTTGCGAGAAAGGCACTTGCAAGCCGCGCTTCAAGCGGGACGTCCGGTTCCAGATAGGCCGCGCGCGCCGCGACGGGCCACTGGGCGACGAACAGGAGAAGGCACGCCCCCATCAGAACCGCCAGCGCCCGGTCTTCGCGCTGACCGGATGCCAGAAGGCGCCGCACCACACGGCGCGGCGCCCTGTAGGTCGCCACGATATCCGACGCTACGCCCATTCAGCGCCTGCGGGCGAGCCACTGTTCGAGACGCGAGGTGACATCCTCCACGATGCGTTCGTCCTCGATCTCCGCGATCGCGTCCGCGAGGAACGACAGCACCAGAAGCGCCTCCGCCTCGGGCCGCGACACGCCGCGCGAGCGCAGGTAGAACAGCGCCGTCTCGTCGATCGCGCCCGAGGTGCTGCCGTGCGAGCACTTCACGTCGTCAGCGTAGATCTCGAGCTCTGGCTTCGCGAGGAACTGGCTGTCATCGTCCAGAAGCAGCGATTGGCTGATCTGGTAGCCATCCGTCCGCTGCGCACCGGGTTTGACGAGGATCTTCCCCTGGAACACGCCCGTCGCACCGTTCTTCAGCACTTTCTTGAACACCTGCCGGCTTTCGCAGTCCTCGGCGGCATGGGTGATGAACACGGTGTCGTCGTGGTGGAACGCCGCCTTGGCCCCGTCCCCGAGCGCTGCGCCCGCGATGTGGGCCACGGCGTTTTCACCCGCGATCTCGATCACGGCCTCGTTGCGCGTCATCATCCCGTTCGCTGTCAGCGTGAAGGACTTGAACAGCGCCCCGGCCCCGAGCCGCGCGAAGATATGCGTGATCGCCCTGCGCGCGTGGTCGCGCCCCTGAGCCCGAACATGGTGGAACGCCCCGCCCGCGGCGACGTCCACTTCCAGAACCTTGTTGAACCGCGCCGCCGCCGGACCGTTTTCCAGAAGCGTCAGGTCGCCGCCGGATTCGACCTTCACGCAGTGGTGCAGCACCGCGTCGGATGTCTTTGACTTGTGGAGATAAATCAGGTTGATCGGCTTCTCCGCCCGCCCCGTCACGCGGATCAGGACGCCATCCGTCGCAGCCGCCGTGTTGAACGCGGCGAGGGGCCGGGCCACCGGCGTCTGGCCGTTCGCCTCGAGTTGGCCGTAGACGGACTTCGCCCAATGGATATCGGCCCTGTCCGCTTCGGCGAGGCGCGAGATTTCCACGCCCGCCAGGACCGGATCGTCCGACGCCTCGGCGTCGAAGACACCGTCCACGAAGACGAGCTTCACCCGGTCGAGCGCGCCGAAGACCGGCGCTTCGTCCGTGTCGAAAATGTCCGCCTCAGGCGCCTCGGCCGCGTTGAACGCGGCCGGATCGGTATAGCGCCAGTATTCGTCCCGCTTCGCCGGCAACCCCATGCCCCGAAGGCGCGCAAGCGCCGCCGCGCGGGCCTCGGCGGTGAAGCCCCCTTTCGGCAGGTCGACCGCCGCCAGCCGCGCCTCGAGCGCGCTGATCTTCGCCTCGGCCACCGCCATCACGCCAGCTCCGCGAGGATGTCGGCGTAACCGTTCTGTTCGACCTCGAGCGCGAGCTCGGGTCCGCCGGTCTTGACGATGCGGCCATCGGCCATGATGTGCACGACGTCCGGCTTGATGTGGTCCAGAAGCCGCTGGTAGTGCGTGATGACGAGGAAGCCGCGCTCCTCGTCGCGAAGCGCGTTCACGCCGTCGGACACGAGCTTCATCGCGTCGACGTCGAGACCGGAGTCCGTTTCGTCCAGGATGCACATACGGGGCTCGAGAACCGCCATCTGGAGGATCTCGTTCCGCTTCTTCTCGCCGCCCGAGAAGCCGACGTTGACGGGACGCTTCAGCATCTCCGCGTCGATCTTCAGGGACTTCGCCTTTTCCCGGACGAGTTTCAGGAAATCGGCCGCGCTGATCTCTTCCTCGCCGCGCGCCTTGCGCTGCGAGTTCAACGCGGTGCGAAGGAAGGTCATGTTGCCGACGCCAGGAATCTCGACCGGATACTGGAAGGCAAGGAAGACGCCAGCGGCCGCCCGCTCTTCCGGCTCCATCTCCAGCAGGTCCTCGCCCTCGAGCGTCACGGAACCATCGGTCACCTCATAGCCGTCGCGGCCAGAGAGCACGTAGGAGAGCGTCGATTTCCCCGACCCGTTCGGGCCCATGATCGCGTGGACGCGGCCCGCCTCGACGGTCAGGTTCACGCCCTTGAGGATCACCTTGTCCTCATCTTCAAGTTTGACATGCAGGTTCTTGATTTCCAGCATCTTTTCCTCGTTCAGAAACGGCAAGGGGCGGCCAGCGGGCCAAAGGCCCGGGCCGCCGATTCGATTGAATTGGATGGAGTTAGAGGAACGCCGAGGCGAGCGTGGCGCCTTCCGTGACCCTCGAATAGTACTCCGGCGAGAACAACATCTGCCACAGGCCGGGTGCCGACTCTGCGAAGGCACTCTCTCCGAAGGCCATCAGGGCGAAGCCGGCCGCCACTCCGGCGAACCGGACCGTCCGGCGAAGATTGAATGCCACCATGAAGAAGAGAGCGACCACCACGGCCAGCCCCGCTTCGACCCGCGCACCGCCGGCCAGGAAGTCGTCCGAAAGCACATCCATCGACACCAGACGGAACCACAGAGCGCGCGCCACCACGACCGCCAGAAGCCCGAACCCGAATGCGAAAGGCAGGACGAGAAGTTCGCGCAACCGTGCCGCGATGCTCATGTTCGGCAATTTCTCCAGACGTTTGCGGACCTTGACGGCCTTCTTCATCGAGTTCGGACCGATCACGTTCTCGGCCTCGAACTGCTTGCCCGCGTTGATCCGCTTGATGCGGTCCTGGAAGTTCTGGCTGGCCTCGATCATCCTTCCACTCGCTGTGCTCGGTTCCTTCGACGAAGAGTAACCAAGCATTCGGGCGAAAATCGGGAGACGGCTGCCAGATTGTGGCCATCTTTGGGAATTCCGGGGTCGTCATGGCAGGGAATGCGTAACCGGGAAGCGTCATGCGAAGCTCACCGCCGTACCCGAGGCCGAGACCATCAGCATATTGTTGATCACTTCGTAGTCGAGGTCGACGCCGACCACGGCCTCCGCCCCCATCGCCGCTGCGCGCTCCTGCATCTCGGCCAGCGCCGTCTGGCGGGCACGGCCGAGTTCCTGCTCGTAAGCCGCCGAACGGCCGCCCACGATGTCGCGGATGCCGGCGAAGATATCGCGGAAGATGTTCGCGCCGAGGATCGCCTCTCCCGTCACGATGCCGTGGTAAGTGGCAATCGTCCGGCCTTCGACGGAAGGAGTGGTCGTGATAATCATCTCAACTACCTCACGCAATTGCCAGGTTGCCACCGGGTCCAATGCCCGAAGGCCGAGCCCGGAAAACGTCCAGCGACATCCTCAGCCCACGGATCCTTCCAGCGAAATCGCCACAAGGCTCTGCGCTTCCATCGCGAATTCCATCGGCAGGGCCTGCAGCACCTCCTTGCAGAAGCCGTTGACGACAAGGGCAACCGCTTCCTCTTCGTCCATGCCGCGCTGGCGGCAGTAGAAGAGCTGGTCGTCATCGACCTTCGAGGTCGTCGCCTCGTGCTCCACGCGCGAGGAGTTGTTCTTCACCTCGATATAGGGAACCGTGTGCGCCCCGCACTTGTCGCCGATCAGGAGACTGTCGCACTGGGTGTAGTTGCGCGAGTTCTTCGCCTTCGGGTGCATCGACACGAGCCCGCGATAGGTGTTCTGCGCCTTCCCGGCCGAAATACCCTTCGAAACGATCCGACTCCGGGTGTTCTTGCCGAGATGCACCATCTTCGTGCCGGTATCGGCCTGCTGCATGTTGTTGGCGATCGCGATCGAGTAGAACTCGCCCTGGCTGTCGTCGCCGCGAAGGATGCAGGAGGGGTATTTCCAGGTGATCGCGGAACCGGTTTCGACCTGCGTCCACATCACCTTCGACCGATCGCCCCGACAATCGGCGCGCTTCGTGACGAAATTGTAGATGCCGCCCTTGCCTTCCTCGTCGCCCGGGAACCAGTTCTGCACGGTGGAGTATTTCACCTCCGCATCCTCCAGCAGCACGATCTCGACGACCGCGGCGTGCAGTTGGTGCGTCTCCCGCTTCGGGGCGGTGCAGCCTTCGAGGTAGCTCACGTAGGAACCTTTGTCGGCGATGATGAGCGTCCGCTCGAACTGGCCGGTCTTTTCCGCGTTGATGCGGAAATACGTGGACAGTTCCATCGGGCAGCGCGTGTTCGGCGGCACGTAGACGAACGACCCGTCCGAGAAGACGGCCGAATTGAGCGTCGCGAAGAAGTTGTCCGACTGCGGAACGACCGAGCCGAGGTATTTCTTCACCAGTTCCGGGTGTTCGCGGATCGCTTCCGAGATCGAGCAGAAGATCACCCCGGCCTTGGCAAGTTCCTCCTTGAACGTCGTGCCGACGCTGACGGAGTCGAACACCGCGTCCACGGCCACGCGCCGGCCCTCGGCCGGAGCGTCCTCGGCGCCCTCGACGCCGGCGAGGATCATCTGTTCCTTAAGCGGAATCCCGAGCTTCTCATAGGTCGCCAGAAGCTTCGGATCGACCTCGTCGAGGCTCTTGGGCTTCTCCGCCATGCTCTTCGGCTTGGCATAGTAATACTGGTCCTGGTAGTCGATCTCGGGGTAGTTGAGCATCGCCCAGCGGGGTTCTTCCATCTGCAGCCAGCGGCGGAAGGCCTGAAGGCGCCATTCGGTCATCCACTCCGGCTCGCCGTTCTTTTCCGAGATGAGGCGGACGATGTCCTCGTTCAGGCCTTTCGGCGCGAACTCCATCTCGATCTCGGTTTCCCAGCCGTACTTGTAGGCGCCCATGCTCTGGACGGTTTCGACCGTCTCGCGGTCCACGCCCTCACGGACATCGAGTTCCGCGGCTTTCGCTTCGCTGTCCAATGCCATTTCCCTCATCTCATCCATCTCTTTCACGCCCGCATGCGGGCGCGCGCCCGGCTCCGCGCGGCAAGCCAGACATCGGCAAAGCGCAGAACCTCTTCCTCAAGCGTCTCGGGCCCAAGCGACACGCGGATCGCCGAGGCCGCCTCGACCGCATCGAACCCCATCGCCGTCAGCACCCGGCTGGCCCGGACTTTGCCGCTGGAACAGGCCGAACCCGCCGAAACGGCGAATCCCGCGAGGTCCATCTGCATCACCTGGGTCTCGCCCTTCCAGCCAGGCGAGATCATCGTCAACGTGTTCGGAAGCCGTCGCGCGCCTCTCCCAGCAAAGATAACATCCTCAGCGCCCGCTTCCAGCGCATTTTCTAGAATATTTCTAAATTCCGCGACTCGGCTCCAAACGCCATCCGCGAGATCGCGCGCCGCAGCCTCCGCCGCGGCGCCAAAACCGGCGATTCCGATCACGTTCTCGGTGCCGGCGCGCCGCCCCATCTCCTGCCCGCCGCCGCGGATCTGTGCGGCAAGGTCCGCGCCCCGCCGCAGCACGAGTGCACCCACCCCCTTCGGCCCGCCGAGCTTGTGGGCGGAGACGAGCCCCATCCCGATCCCGAGCCAGTTGAAGGCGAAAGGGATCTTCCCGAACGCCTGCGTCAGATCGGAAACCGCCAGCCCCTCGGGGAGATCCTGCACCACGCCGGTTTCGGAATTCGCCAGCTGAAGCGCCGAGCGCGCAGGGTCGGTGACCGCCACGCGCCCGTTTTCATCCACCGGCAAAGCGCCCGAGGTCCAGGCCAGAACCGCGTCATGTTCCACCTGCGCGCTTTCGAGCTCGCGGCCCGCCAGCGCAAGCGCAGCCGCCTCGGTCGCGCCCGAGGTGAAGACGATGTCCGCACCGTCCGCTCCGAGGGCCGAGGCGACCTGCGCCCGCGCACGCTCCACGATGGCTCGCGCCGCGCGTCCCTCGGCATGGACGGAAGACGGGTTTCCAACCACGTCCATCGCCGCAATCATCGCCGCGCGCGCCTCGGGGCGCAACGGCGCGGTCGCGTTCCAGTCGAGGTACACGCGATCCGTCATTCGTCCACCACGTGAAACAACGACGGCACCGCCGGACAGGGCTTGAGGGTATTTCCCACCACGTCGGAAAGCCGCGTCTGGTGCAGGAACACGTAGACATGGGCCGAAAGGCCTTCCCACAGGCGGTTGGTCAGCGACTGCGCCCTGGTCCCGGACACGCCGCCAGAGGCCCCTGCCCCCGTGTGCAGCGCCGAGACCGTTTCGTCCACCGCCTCCAGGATCTCGCTCACCCGGATATCCTCGGGCTGCCGCGCAAGACGATAGCCGCCGCCGGGCCCGCGCACGCTTTCGACTAGCCCCGCACGCCGCAGCCGCACGAAAAGCTGTTCGAGGTAGAGAAGCGAAATATCCTGACGCTTCGAAATCTCGGCAAGCGTCGTCAGCGTCTCGCCCCGCGACATCGCGAGATCGGCGAGAGCAACCATCGCATATCGCCCCTTCGTTGAGAGTTTCATTACCCACGGCCTGCCAAATGGATTGACGGCGAGCGGAAGGCCGCTTAACTCCTTGCCACCCGCAGGCTGGCCATAAGGGCACAGCTTTTCATATTCTAGGTAGCCCGAGTAATTTCGTCAAGAATTGCCGGCTTCGTAGCGAGATACAGGCGAGGCGATGCCCGAAGTCATTTTTCCCGGCCCCGAAGGACGTCTCGAAGGACGTTACCATCCGCAGAAGGCCCCGGACGCGCCGATCGCGATCATCCTGCATCCGCATCCGCAGTTCGGGGGCACGATGAACAACCGCGTGGTGCACCGACTGCACTACGCGTTCCACGACATGGGCTTCACGGTGCTGCGGTTCAACTTCCGCGGTGTCGGGCGAAGCCAGGGCGAATACGACCAGGGCGTCGGTGAACTCAGCGACGCGGCCTCGGCACTCGACTACCTTCAGGCGCTGAACCCTAATTCGAAGCATTGCTGGGTCGCGGGCTTCTCCTTCGGTGCCTGGATCGGCATGCAGCTTCTCATGCGGCGCCCCGAGATCACGGGCTTCGTCTCCGTCTCGCCGCCCGCCAACATGTACGACTTCTCCTTCCTCGCCCCCTGCCCTTCCTCCGGCCTGATCATCAACGGCACGGCCGACCGCGTGACGCCGCCCAAGGACACGGCCGGGCTGGTCGCGAAGCTCCGGGAGCAGAAGGGGATCACGATCACCCACAAGGAGATCGAGGGCGCCGGCCACTTCTTCGAGAACGAGGAAGAGCACATGAACCCAATGATCGATTCCGTGAAGGAATACGTGCGCCGCCGGCTCACCGAAAACTCGCGCTGATTCAGGGACCGACCGATGCCGCGCTGGCCCTGGTCGGTTTTTTTCTGCCTCAACATCCGGTATACAACCGCATACCGTCTTTCCCAGCGTTGCGATTTGAGCTATGACGCGCCGCAGAGAGTCACCCCGAGCGGAGAAAGACATGTCGAAGATCAAGGTGGAAAACCCCGTCGTCGAACTCGACGGCGACGAGATGACCCGGATCATCTGGGACTTCATCAAGAAGAAGCTGATTCTTCCCTATCTCGACATCGACCTGAAGTACTACGACCTGGGCATCGAGGAGCGCGACCGCACCAACGACCAGATCACCATCGACGCGGCAAACGCGATCAAGGAATTCGGCGTCGGCGTGAAATGCGCGACGATCACCCCGGACGAGGCCAGGGTCGAGGAATTCGGCCTGAAGGAGATGTGGAAGTCGCCGAACGGTACGATCCGCAACATCCTCGGCGGCGTGATCTTCCGCCAGCCGATCATCTGCAAGAACGTGCCGCGCCTCGTCCCGGGCTGGACGCAGCCGATCGTCGTCGGCCGCCACGCCTTCGGCGACCAGTACCGCGCGACGGACTTCAAGTTCCCCGGCAAGGGCACCGTGACGCTGAAATTCGTCGGCGAGGATGGCACCGTGATCGAGCGCGAGGTGTTCAAGTCGCCGGGTCCGGGCGTGACGATGGCGATGTACAACCTGGACCAGTCGATCATCGACTTCGCGCGCGCCTCGATGAACTACGCGCTGAACCTCAACTGGCCGCTCTACCTTTCGACCAAGAACACGATCATGAAGGTCTATGACGGCCGCTTCAAGGATCTGTTCCAGCACATCTTCGACACCGAATTCGCCGACAAGTTCAAGGAAGCCGGCATCACCTACGAACACCGCCTGATCGACGACATGGTGGCCTCGGCGCTGAAATGGTCGGGCGGCTATGTCTGGGCCTGCAAGAACTACGACGGCGACGTGCAGTCCGACACCGTGGCGCAGGGCTTCGGCTCGCTCGGCCTCATGACCTCGGTCCTGATGACGCCGGACGGGAAGACGGTAGAAGCGGAGGCCGCCCACGGCACCGTCACCCGCCACTATCGCCAGCACCAGCAGGGCAAGGAAACCTCGACGAATTCCATCGCGTCGATCTACGCCTGGACGGGCGGCCTGAAGCACCGCGCCAAGCTCGACGGGAACGAGGCGCTGAAGAACTTCGCCGAAACGCTCGAGAAGGTCACCGTTCAGGCCGTCGAGGACGGCTTCATGACGAAGGACCTCGCGCTCCTTGTCGGGCCGGACCAGAAGTGGCTCACCACGATGGGCTACCTCGAGAAGGTCGACGAATACCTGAACAAGGCGCTGGCTGGCTAACAACCGGTCAGAAAGGTTATGGAGGGGCGGGACATGTTCCCGCCCCTTCTTTTATGGAGCAGCCCGATGCACTGGCTTTACCTCTCCGTCGCGATCCTGTTCGAAACGATCGGAACCAGCGCGCTTCAGGCAAGCCAGCAGTTCACGCGCGTCGGACCGTCGGTGCTGGTCCTCGTGTCCTACGCGCTGGCGTTCTACTTCCTGTCCCTGGTCCTGCGCTTCATGCCGGTGGGCATCGTCTATGCGATCTGGTCGGGGCTCGGCATCTGCTTCATCGCGGCGATCGGCTGGGTCATGTTCGGCCAGCGTCTCGACCTGCCCGCGGTGGTCGGCATGGGGCTGATCATGGCCGGGATCCTCGTGATCAACATTTATTCACGTTCCGCCATGCATTGACGAAGGCTCTGGCCTTTCCGCGCCGGGTCCTGTATGGCCGCGCCAACCTCGGACAATCAAAGGCTACCTTTACGATGGAGCTCCGCAACATCGCCATCATCGCGCACGTTGACCATGGCAAGACGACCTTGGTCGACGAACTCCTGAAACAGTCTGGCGCCTTCCGCGAAGGCCAGGCCGTGGCGGAGCGCGCGATGGATTCGAATGACATCGAGCGCGAGCGCGGGATCACCATCCTTGCCAAGTGCACTTCCGTCGAATGGAAGGACGCGCGCATCAACATCGTGGACACCCCCGGCCACGCCGACTTCGGCGGCGAGGTCGAACGCATCCTGAACATGGTGGATGGCGTGGTGCTTTTGGTCGACGCGGCCGAAGGCCCGATGCCGCAGACCAAGTTCGTCACCTCGAAGGCGCTGGCGCTGGGCCTCCGGCCCATCGTCGTCCTGAACAAGGTCGACAAGCCGGACGCTGAACCCGACCGCGCGCTGAACGAGGTCTTCGACCTCTTCGCGAACCTCGGCGCCACGGACGAACAGCTCGACTTTCCGCACCTCTACGCCTCCGGCCGCGCCGGCTGGGCGGACGAGGACCTCGACGGGCCGCGCAAGGACCTGTCGGCACTCTTCGACCTCGTCATGCGCCACGTTCCCGCCCCGCGCCAGACCGCCGCGGTCGACCAGCCGTTCCGGATGCTCGCCACGACGCTCTCTGCGGACCCGTTCATCGGCCGCATCCTCACGGGTCGCGTCGAATCCGGCCGCCTGAAGGTCGGCGACTCGATCAAGGCGCTCAGCCGCAAGGGCGAGCGGATCGAGCAGTTCCGCGTGACGAAGATCCTCGCCTTCCGCGGGCTCGCGCAGACGCCAATCGACATGGCCGAAGCGGGCGACATCGTGACCGTCGCCGGGATGACCAAGGCCACCGTGGCCGACACGCTCTGTGACCTGTCGCTCGACGTGCCGCTGCCCGCGCAGCCGATCGACCCGCCGACGATCTCCGTCACCTTCGGCATCAACGACTCGCCGCTGGCGGGCCGCGATGGCAACAAGGTCCAGTCCCGCGTCATCCGCGAGCGGTTGATGAAGGAGGCTGAGTCCAACGTCGCGATCAAGGTCGAGGACACGCCCGGCGGCGAGGCCTTCATCGTCTCCGGACGCGGCGAACTCCAGATGGGCGTCCTGATCGAAAACATGCGCCGCGAGGGCTTCGAGCTTTCGATCTCCCGCCCCCGCGTGATCATGCGCGAGGAAAACGGCGAGAAGCTCGAACCGATCGAGGAAGTCATCATCGACGTGGACGACGAGTTCACCGGCGCCGTGATCGACAAGCTGACCGGTGAGCGCAAGGGCGACCTCGTCGAGATGAAGCCGGCGGGCGTCGGCAAGACGCGGATCGTCGCCCACGTGCCCTCTCGCGGCCTCATCGGCTATCACGGCCAGTTCCTGACCGACACGCGCGGCACGGGCGTGCTGAACCGGATCTTCCACGGCTGGGCACCCTACAAGGGGCAGATCCAGGGCCGGCGCCAGGGAGTCCTGATCTCGATGGAGAACGGCGTTTCGGTGGCCTATGCCCTGTGGAACCTGGAAGAACGTGGCAAGATGTTCATCGGCGCGCAGGAACAGGTCTACGAGGGCATGATCATCGGCGAGCACAGCCGCGACAACGACCTCGAAGTGAACCCCCTGAAGGGCAAGAAGCTCACCAACATCCGCGCCGCGGGTTCCGACGAAGCTGTCCGACTCACACCGCCGGTGCGCATGAGCCTCGAGGAAGCCATCGCCTATATCGACGACGATGAACTCGTCGAGGTCACGCCGAAGAACATCCGGCTGCGGAAGCGTCACCTCGACCCGCACGAGCGGAAGCGTCAGGCCAAGGCGGGCTGAACCGGAGGCGGGCTCTCCCGCCCCGGCCGGCGCGGGCTTTCGCCCGCTTGTCCGGTCTTCGGCGCAGCGCGCGGGCCAAGGCCCGCGCGAAACTGCGCCGGTGAACTGGTGCGCCATGTCGCTTCCCCCTGTTTGACAGGCGTCAGGGCTCCACCTTAAGCTGGCGTCTCTTTGTCGGCCTCCGGGCCCGACCGACGTCAGGATCGGATGCGCGCCTTTCTAGACCTTGCTGCGCCTGTGCCACGCTGGCTCCTCGCCGTCCTGGCGACTTCTTGCTGCATTTCCCTGGAGCCACACCGGGGCGCCGCAGACCCTCTGGCCTGTCCGAACCCGCTGATATCCGTGGAAACCGATGACCCGGAACTGACACCAGGCGTCTGCGCCATCGCCGAGGCCGCGCGGCCCCAGCTTGCGCAATGCGGATTGGTTCAGACCGTTCCGCTCGTGATCGAGGTCGTCCGAAAGCCGGCGATCCTGATAGGCGGGGACGTGGCCTGCCTTGGAACCTATGACTGTGAACGGACCAGGATCACGCTCATCCATCCAGACACCATCGAAGAGGCGCTCGGTCCGGACAATCCGTTCGCGGTGATCCCCCGGGCCGACCTCTTCGCCAGCCTCGTCGTGCATGAACTGAGCCACGCGCTCGTGGATCAGAAACCTGAAGTGACTCAGCTGAACCGTGCCGCACAGGAATACGTCGCATACGCGATGCAGCTCGAGGCGATGCCACCGGCCGTTCGCCAGCGGCTTCTCGACGCGATCCCTTCAAGCGGCCCGGTCGAACTCGTCGAACTGAACGTCGTCCTGGCCCTGGGCGCGCCCCAGGTCTTCTCCGTCAAGGCCTGGCGCCATTTCTCGACGCCCGGCAATGGCTGCGACTTCGTGGAGAAACTCTTGAGCGGCGAGGTTTCGCTCGTCCTCGACCCGATCTGAGCGGACCTCGCAAGCGAGGCCCGCGACGCCGAAGCGCGCGGCGCCCCTTTCTGGTCAACAGAGGTAAGAAACGGCGGGACGGTGCCCGCCGCCACTCACGCCGTTGGTGTTTCCTCGACGACCATCAGGTCGCGTTCGGAAGCGCCTTTCGCATGCGCCAGGGCCGCCTGGTATTCCGGGCTGTTATAGCATTCCACCGCCGCCTCGAGCGACGGAAAGCGCGCGACGACGTTGCGCGGACGCTCGTTGCCCTCAAGCTGGACGAAGCGCCCGCCACGGGCCAGGAACACGCCGCCGTGCTTGGCGATGGCCGGGCCGGCGAGTTCGGCGTATTTGCCGTATGCCTCGGCGTCCAGAACCTTCACATGGGCGATCCAAAGTGCACTCATTTTGCGCCTCCGATGACAGCCTCAACGGCCTCGATCGCGGCATCGGCCCTTGAGGCATCCGCCCCGCCCGCCTGAGCGAGGTCTGGCCGGCCCCCGCCACCCTTGCCGCCAAGGGCTTCGGCCGCAGCACGCGCCATGTCGACCGCGGAAAGCCGCGCCGTCAGGTCCTGCGTGACGCCGGCCGCCACGGCAGCCTTGCCGCCCGTATCCGCGACGATCAGCACCGCACCTGATCCGACTCGGGCCTTCAGTTCATCGACAAGCGCCGGAAGATCCCTGCCGGACACGCCGGAAACGACCTGAGGAATGAACTTCACCCCGTTGATTTCCTTGGCTTCCGGGCCCTTCCCGCCGCCACCGCCCATGGCGAGTTCGCGTCGAAGCTGAGCAACCTCGTTCGCGAGCGACTTGCGTTCGTCAAGGAGCGCCTTGACCCGCTCGGCCACCTCGCCCGGCTGAGCCTTGAGCTGCGAGGCGACATCCGAAAGCCTCCGCTCCTGCGTCCGCAGATGCTGGATCGCCGCCTCGCCGGTCAGCGCCTCGATCCGCCGGACGCCCGCCGAGGACGCGCTGTCGCCGAGAAGCGCGAAGGCGCCGATGTCGCCGGTCCGGCGAACATGCGTGCCGCCGCAAAGCTCGATCGAATAGGTGCCGCTATCGGTGCCCTTGCCGGAATTGCTGAGGTGCCCCATCGACACGACGCGGACCTCGTCGCCATACTTCTCGCCGAAGAGAGCCTGAGCGCCAAGCGCGCGGGCGTCGTCCGGGGTCATGATCCGGGTCTCGACGGCCGTGTTCTGGCGGATGAACTCGTTCACCTCGTCTTCGACCGCAACCAGTTCACCATCCGTCAGCGCCTTGGCATGGCTGAAGTCGAAGCGCAGGCGGTCCTCCGCGTTGAGCGAGCCCTTCTGCGCGACGTGTTCACCCAGAGTGCGCCGCAGCGCCTCGTGCAGGAGGTGCGTGGCCGAGTGGTTCGCCCGGATGGCCCCGCGGCGGTGGTGATCCACCTCCAGCTTCGCGGGCTGGCCACGAAGGACGTCGCCCTCCGTCACCTCCGCGAAGTGGATATAGACGCCGGCGGTCTTTTTCGTGTCGGTGATATGCGCAACGCCAGTATCCGTCCGGATCCAGCCCGCGTCACCCACCTGGCCACCCGCCTCGGCGTAGAACGGCGTCTGGTTGACGACGATCTGCACCTTCGTGCCGGTCGTGGCCGACCCGATCTCGGCGCCGCCATCGACAAGAGCGACGATCTGGCCCTCGGCTGTCTCGGTGTCGTAGCCCAGGAACTCCGTCACGCCGTGTTTCTCGGCCAGGTCGTACCAGATCGCGGCGTCCTTGGTTTCGCCCGAACCGGCCCAGCTGGCACGCGCCTTGGCCTTCTGTTCGGCCATCGCCGCGTCGAAACCCGCGATGTCGACCGCCCGGCCCTTTTCGCGCAGGGCGTCCTGCGTGAGGTCGAGCGGGAAACCGTAGGTGTCATAGAGCTTGAAGGCCGCCGCGCCCGGAAGGGGCTGACCCTCGCCAAGCTTCGAAAGCTCGTCGTCGAGAAGCCTCAGGCCGCGGTCCAGCGTCTGCTTGAAGCGCGTTTCCTCGTGCTTCAGCGTCTCTTCGATCAGCGCCTGGGCGCGCGGAAGCTCGGGATACGCTGCCCCCATCTGCCGCACGAGTGCCGGCACGAGGCGGTACATGACAGGATCGGCCGCCCCTAGCATATGCGCATGGCGCATCGCGCGGCGCATGATCCGGCGAAGGACGTAGCCTCGCCCCTCGTTCGACGGCATCACGCCGTCCGCGATCAGGAACGAGGTGGAACGCAGGTGGTCCGCGATCACGCGGTGGTGGACCTTGCCCTCGCCGTCCGGGTCCGTCGACGTCGCGTTCGCCGAGGCCTCGATCAGGCTCCGCATCAGGTCGGTGTCATAGTTGTCGTGCTTGCACTGGAGGAGCGCGCCAATCCGTTCGAGCCCCATGCCCGTGTCGATCGAGGGGTTCGGAAGGCCCTTGCGCGAGCCGTCCTCGAACTGCTCGAACTGCATGAAGACGAGGTTCCAGATCTCGATGAAACGGTCGCCGTCTTCCTCGGCGCTGCCGGGCGGGCCGCCCCAGATGTGGTCGCCGTGATCGTAGAAGATCTCCGTGCAGGGGCCGCAGGGTCCCGTCGGCCCCATCATCCAGAAGTTGTCGTTCGTCGGGATGCGGATGATCCGGTCGTCCGTCAGCCCCGCGACCTTCTTCCAGATGTTCGCGGCCTCGTCGTCGGTGTGATAGACCGTGACAAGCAGACGTTCCTTGGCGATCCCGAAGTCCTTCGTCAGGAGCTCCCAGGCGAAGGGGATCGCATCCTCCTTGAAGTAATCGCCGAAGGAGAAATTCCCCAGCATTTCGAAGAAGGTGTGGTGGCGCGCGGTGTAGCCGACGTTGTCGAGGTCGTTGTGCTTGCCGCCCGCGCGAACGCATTTTTGCGCCGTGGTGGCGCGGGTGTAGTCGCGGTGCTCAACCCCCGTGAAGAGGTTCTTGAACTGCACCATGCCCGAATTCGCGAACATGAGCGTCGGGTCGTTGCGCGGCACGAGCGGCGACGAAGGCACGACGCGGTGGCCGTTCTTCTCGAAGTAGTTGAGGAAGGTCGAGCGGATATCGTTCAGGCTGGGCATCTCGGGGCCTCTCGCGGGCGCAGAAACTTTGTCGCACCCGTTTATCTGTCGTCTCGTTCACTGTCCAGCAAGAGGCTGGGTCGAAATGCGATCCATGAAGTGGCCCGAAGTGCCCCCGGATCCTTGCAGGACCAACAGGCTTCACGCCGCCGATCCCATTGGAAACCTCTGCCAGCCGGGACATGAGACACGGCATCCGTTCTCGCACCTGTTCGCGCGCCCACTCCGGGGGCGTCGTCTGGCGTCATCAGTTACGGCCGCAAACGTTCGCGCTCGGGCGGTTGGTCTTCGACTCGCCTTGAACGGACAGGCCCGCGTCCGCAGGCCAACCGAAATCACCCGCGTCGGCTAGAACACAAGCGGCCGAGGAACATCCCCGGCCGTTCGAGGTTTTCCTGGATCGAGACGGGGCTTAGCCCTCCATCACCTCTCCACCGGCGTCCTCGTCCGATGCCCCGAAGTCGAGGCCGTGGCTCGCGCGGATCTTGTCTTCGATCGTGAAGGCGACGTCCGGATTGTCCTTGAGGAACTGCTTGGCGTTCTCGCGCCCCTGACCGATCCGCTCGTCGCCGAAGGAATACCAGGCGCCCGACTTGTCCACGACACCGGCCTTGACGCCGAGGTCGATCAGTTCGCCGGTCTTGGAAATCCCTTCGCCGTACATGATGTCGAACTCCACCTGCTTGAAGGGCGGCGCGACCTTGTTCTTGACCACCTTCACGCGCGTCGTGTTGCCCACGACCTCGTCGCGGTCCTTGATGGCGCCGATCCGGCGGATGTCGAGGCGAACGGAGGAATAGAACTTCAGCGCGTTGCCCCCGGTCGTCGTCTCGGGGTTGCCGAACATGACGCCGATCTTCATCCGGATCTGGTTGATGAAGATGACCATGCAGTTCGAGCGCGCGATCGAGCCGGTCAGCTTCCGCATCGCCTGGCTCATAAGCCGTGCCTGCGCGCCAACCTGGGCCTCGCCCATATCGCCTTCAAGTTCCGACTTCGGCGTCAGCGCCGCGACCGAGTCGACCACCACGAGGCTCACCGCACCCGAGCGAACGAGCGTATCCACGATTTCGAGAGCCTGCTCGCCGGTATCCGGCTGCGAGATCAGGAGTTCATCTAGGTTGACGCCGACCTTACGGGCGTAGAGCGGGTCCAGCGCGTGTTCGGCATCGACGAAAGCGCAGACGCCGCCCTTCTTCTGTTCCTCGGCCACGACGTGCAGGGTGAGCGTCGTCTTGCCCGAGCTTTCCGGACCGTAGATCTCGACGATCCGCCCTTTGGGCAGACCACCGATTCCCAGCGCGATGTCGAGACCAAGCGATCCGGTCGAGGTCGCCTCGATCGCTTCCACGGGGTTGTCGCCGCCAAGCCGCATGATCGAACCCTTGCCGAACTGCCGTTCGATCTGGGCCAGCGCGGAATCGAGCGCCTTCTGCTTGTCGGCCGTGCGCTTGTCGTTCATGTCGAGTAGGTTCGCGATTGCCATGATTTGGTCCCTTATTCCATACCCTGTCCGGCACGGCAATCGCCGCCCGATGCTTGCCATTTGTTCGCCTCTTGTTCTCGTTCTTATGAGGACAAAAAGAGAACATTTCAACCAAAATCTTCCGGGTTTCACTTTTCGGCAGGATGGTTAAAGAACCATTGACGGGCTTCGCGCGCGTGGCGGCGTGATGGCGACATGATGTTGCGACGCCGCGCCAGAGAAGCCGGGAATGTATTCGAAATCAGGTAGATATGCTGATCTTCTGGAAAGAACGTCTGGTCTTCCTCGCCAACACCCGGTGCGGTTCGACCTCGATCGAGTCGGCCCTCGAATCGCTCGCCCATGTCGCCGTGCAGCGCCCCCCGCCACTCAAGCACACCTCCGCGTCCGCCTTCCGCCGCTTCCTGGCCCCCTATCTTGAATTGGCAGCCGGCGAGGCGTTCACCACCGTTGCGCTGATGCGAGAGCCCACCGACTGGCTGGGCAGCTGGTATCGCCATCGCCAGCGCGCAGACCTTCCGCTTGGGGAGCCCAGCACGGATGGCATGGCCTATCCGGACTTCGTCACTTCCTTTCTTTCAGACTCTCCGCCCCCCGTAGCCCGGCTCGAAAGCCAGGCGGAGTTCCTCTCCGGCCCTGACGGCGGACCGCTCGTCGACCGTATCTTCAGATATGAGGACCTTGGCGGCTTCCTGGCTTTCCTCGAGGAACGCCTCGACTGCGAAATCACGCTGCCGCGGGACAACGTGGCGCCTTCAGCGTCCACGGAGCTAACGCAGGAGCTTTCAGCGCGCCTGAGGGAGCGTTTCGCGCCGGATTACGTAATCTACGACGCGCTGACGCCGCGCTGATCCGAAGGTCCGCCGGGGCGCGGCCCGGGCGACCGGTCGCAATCAGTGTATCTGGGCCTGCACGGTCGCCGTGAGTTCGTTCAGCGAAAAGGGTTTAGGCAGGAAGACCGAATTCGGAATGCGTCCCTGATTTCCGTGAAAACTCTCTTCGGCATAGCCGGAGACGAAGACGACCCGCGTGTTCGGACGCGCTTTCAACGCCTCGCGGACCCAGGTGGGACCATCCATGCCGGGCATTATCACGTCCGTGACGAAGACATCCACCGCAAGGCTTCTGTCCTCGAGCATATGAAGCGCCTCTTCGGCGTTCTCCGCCTCGATGACCGTGTAGCCGCGCATTCTGAGCGCTCTGCTGGCGAAAGCTCGCACCGGGGCCTCGTCCTCGACCAGCAGCACGACCCCCTCCCCCTTGCGGCCACTGGCGCCGAGCCTGGGCAGAGGAGGCTGTTCATGCTGCACATCGTTCTCGACGGCCGCCCCGCAATGGGCAGGGAAGTAGAGTGTGAAGGTCGTTCCGGTTCCCTGAACGCTATCCACGAAGATGAACCCGCCCGTCTGCTTGACGATGCCGTAGGCCGTCGAAAGACCGAGGCCCGTGCCTTCTCCCGGCCTCTTTGTCGTGAAGAAAGGCTCGAAGATCTTCGGGAGTTTGTCCGGCGCGATCCCGAGTCCCTCGTCGATCACACGGACGACCACGTATTCACCCACGGGGACTGCGGCGCGGTCCCGGCTGAGTTTCTCGTGGAGGACGGCCGTCTCGGTCTCGATCCGGATCTCGCCGCCGTCAGGCATCGCGTCGCGCGCATTGACAACGAGGTTCATCAGAACCTGCTCGAGTTGCCGCTTGTCCGCCCGGATCGGCCTCAGCGCGGGATCGTGTCTCAAGGTCAGCCGCACCTTCTCACCCACGAGTCGGTTCAGAAGGTGGGTCAGATCGGAAAGCGTGTCGCGCAGGTCCAGTACGGCGGGCTTCAGCGTCTGCTTGCGCGAAAAGGCGAGAAGCTGACCGACAAGCCCCGCCGCACGGTTTGCGTTCTGGCTGATCTGGGTGAGGTCGGCGTAGTCCGGGTCCCCCTTGTCGTGCCTAAGCAGAAGCAGATCGCAATGCCCCGAGATGGCCGTCAGGAGATTGTTGAAATCATGCGCCACTCCGCCCGCCAGCTGGCCGATCGCCTGCATTTTCTGGCTCTGCACGAATTGCGCCTCAAGCGTCTTCAATTGCGTTGCATCCGACAGGACAGCGATCAGCCCCGCCCGGCCATTCTCCGCGACGCGCGACAGCGACACCTGCAGGAAGACCTCCTTGTCCGGGTGGGAAGCGCGCAGAACCTCGGGCTTCCCCTCCCCTCGGCCCGCGAGAGCATCGGCAAGCCAGTCAGACACCGGCCGCCCGAGTCCTTCCAGAAGTTCGTGAAGCGCGGTTCCCTCGGACACATCGCCGACGAGATCGCGGGCCGCCCGGTTCACGTCCAGTACACGCCCTCCTGAGGAAAGCCGCATCATCGCTACCGGAAGCGCCTCGAAGGCAGTGGGATCGGCAGCCTGGACGCGCGCACTCGAAACTCCCGGCAGCAAGTAGATCTCGCGCCGCCGGCCCACAACGGCAACCTCGGCCACGAGCGCCCGCAGCGGTCCGTCCGCGGTCAGGATTTCGTGTTCATCGCCCGGCCGCAGCGGCAGGTCGGCGAAAACGCGGTCGAGCGTCTTCACCCTTTCGCCCACGAGTTCCCGGAGCGCCTCGTTCATGAACAGGATCGTGCCAGACTTCGACACTGTCATCATCGGCAGGCTGATCGCTTCGGTACCGCGCCAGCCCGCCGGACGTTCCACCATTTCCTCGAGCCGCCAGAGAAAGCCGGAATCGTCGATCCGGTGCACCGACAGGCGGACATGCCCCCGGCGCGTGACGACATCCTCCCGCGCCGCTCCATGCAGATCTGCCTTGTTCTGCAGCCGGAAAAGCACGGCGGAGGGATTGGCGAAGATCTCGGCCAAGGCGCGGGTGAGCGTCTGCCCCCTCGGGAGCCAAAGCGTTCAAGCGCGGCGCGGTTCTGATAGCCGACCTCCCCGTCGGCATCTGTCGTGAAGCTCGGCGAGGCGTCGTGGGCAATGAAGGCGGCGATCTGTTCGTGCAGAGCGGCCTTCTGGGCCTGGTCACGCACGGTCAACCAGCGCGTGATCCCCGCCAGCGCCGCCAGCGAACCGGCCACGCAGGCAACGACGAGAGCCGCCATCGGCTGCGGGATCAGGAAAACGACCGGAATGAACGCCACCGCCGCGCCGAGCAGATAGATGTTCCCCGGCCCGATGCTCTGTGCGGTGCGCGTTATTGACTGCTGAGACAACACCGGATTGGACACACTGACGACCCCTTTCAGACTTCTCCTGCCTATTCGCACGACAAACCCTTAAATGCAGGTTAACCGCAGATCTGGCACAACCTTGGATTGTTTGAGGCCGAAATTCTGCACGCGTCAAGCGGCTACCGGAGCCGTACGCTCCAGTCAGGTCGCAACGCTGCGGGATCGGTGAAGAATTCTCAGCGGCGCTTCAGAAGCGCCATGTAGAACCCGTCGCCACCGTCGAGCGGGGTCAGCCGCCTTTCGTTCACGCATTCCCAACCGGTGTCATGAGCGAGGAAGGCTCGTATCTGCGCGCCGTTCTCTTCCTCGAGAAGCGAGCACGTCGTGTAGGCCAGATGGCCGCCCACGGTGACATGGTCCTTGACGGTGTCCAGTATCTCGCGCTGCGTCCGGACAAGTTCCTCCAGCCTTCGTGGCGTGAAGGTCCATTTCGCCTCGGGCGCGCGCCGCCAGGTGCCGGAGCCGGAACAGGGCACGTCGATGAGGATCAGGTCGAAGGGGGCCGCCTGCGCAACCTCGGTCGTCCTGAGGATCGTCGTCTTAACGCCGGCGCGTTCTGCGCGCGCGGGAAGATCGCGCATCCTTTGCGGTGCGACATCGTGAACGTAGTATCGCGCCTTGCACCGCCCTGCCATCGCGAGTGTCTTTCCGCCCCCGCCCGCGCAATAGTCGAGCACCCGCTGGCCGGCTGCGAGCGGGAGCATTTCGACAACGGCCTGGCTCGCCGCGTCCTGAAGCTCCACGAGCCCGTCCCGGTAAGCGGCGGAGTTTCGGATGCGCTGCGGGTTCCCAACGACCTCCAGAGCCGTCGAGGCGAGAGGATGCGGCTCGGTCAGGATGCCCTCGGCCTCGAGCGCGGCCTGCGCCGCGGCAAGGTCCGTCAGCGCAAGGTTCACGCGAAGGAAGACCGGCGCGCGGGAACGCATCGCGGACATGACCTCGGCGAAGTCCCCTCCCAAGGCCGCGCGGAGCGGCGCCTCAAGCCAATCGGGACAGTCGAGCGCCACGAGTTCTGGCAAGTCGTCATGGGAAGGCAAGTCAGGCAGGGTCGCCCGCTCCGCCTCCGAAAGCGCCGCGGGCGCGTAGTTCTGCCCCGTGAACGCGGCGGCCGGGTCCTCGTCTGCCGCACGAAGCGCCCCGATCATCAGTTGCCGCCCGGTGCCCGCCGCTCCAGCCTCCGCACCTCCCATGGCCGCGAAGGAGCGCCGGCAGCGCAGAGCGTCGTAGACGTGGTCACGGATCGCCGCCCGGTCGCCCGAACCCGCGAACCGGTTCCTGCGCGCCCAGGACGTCAGCGCCTGCTCGGCGTGCGCACCCGCAAGGATCGCGTCGAGAATCTCGATCGCCGTGGCTATGCGGGCTGCGGGTGTCATATGCGTCTAATCCGCCCGTAATTTGGGTGAAGAAGGCCCCCGAAGCCGTTCAAACCGCAGCAAAATCCGGACCCCACTTCGCGTGCGCGTGCGGCGCCCCTCGCATTGCGCGACAGGACGCCGCCTCGCCAGTTTCATGAGCGCAGCGCCTGCGCCGGTCACATCACCCGGTAGTTCGGGCTTTCCCGCGTGATCTGAACGTCGTGGACGTGGCTTTCCTTGAGCCCCGCGCCGGTGATCTTCACGAAGCGGCAGTTCTTGCGCATCTCGGCCACGGTCGCGCAGCCGGTATAGCCCATTGCCGCGCGAAGACCGCCGACCAGTTGGTGGATCACCGCCGCTGCCGTTCCCTTGTAGGGCACTTGCCCCTCGATCCCCTCGGGGACGAGCTTGTCCGATGCCGCGTCCTTCTGGAAGTAACGGTCGGCCGAGCCCCGCGCCATCGCGCCAAGCGAACCCATGCCACGATAGGACTTGTAGCTGCGGCCCTGGTAGAGGATCACCTCGCCCGGGCTCTCTTCCGTCCCGGCGATGGCCGATCCGACCATGGCGCAGGAGGCGCCCGCCGCGATCGCCTTGGCGAAGTCGCCCGAATACTTGATCCCGCCGTCCGCGATCACCGGGATGTCCCCGGCGGCGCCCGCCGCGTCCATGATCGCCGTCAGCTGCGGAACGCCCACGCCGGCAACGATCCGCGTGGTGCAGATGGAACCCGGCCCGATCCCGACTTTCACCGCGTCCGCGCCCGAGTCGATCAGCGCCCGCGTCGCCTCCGCCGTCGCAACGTTCCCCGCGACGACCTGCACGGCATTGGACAGCGCCTTGATCCGCTCCACGGCCTTGGCGACGCCCTCGGAGTGCCCGTGGGCGGTATCTACCACGACGAGGTCCACGCCAGCCTCGATCAGCGCCTGGCTCCGTTCGTAGCCCGCATCGCCGACGGTCGTCGCCGCAGCGACGCGAAGGCGGCCCAGTTCGTCCTTGCACGCGTTCGGGTTAAGGACAGCCTTCTCGGTGTCCTTGAGCGTCAGAAGTCCCGTGAGCTTCCCCTTGCCGTCCGTCACGAGAAGCTTCTCGATCCGCCGCGCCCGCATCAGGCTCTTCGCCTGTTCGAGGTCCGCAGGCTCCGTCAGCACCGCCAGGTTGTCGGAGGTCATCATCACCTTGACCGGCGTCTTGTCGTCCGACGCGAAGCGCATGTCGCGGTTCGTGACGATCCCGACGAGCCGGCCTTGGCTGTCAACAACGGGGAAGCCGGTCACGTTGAAGCGGTCCTGCAGCGCCTTCGCGTCCGCCAGCGTCTGTTCCGGCGTCAGCGTGATCGGGTTGTAGACGACGCCGCTTTCGAACCGCTTGACGCGGCTCACCTCGGCCGCCTGCTCCTCCACGGTCAGGTTGCGGTGGATCACGCCGATCCCCCCGGCCTGCGCCATTGCGATCGCCATACGCGACTCGGTCACCGTGTCCATCGCCGAGGACAGAAGCGGGATGTTCATGCGGATCGACTTCGTCACGAAGGTCGAAGTATCGGCCGTAGATGGCAGCACGCTGGATGCCGCCGGCACAAGAAGCACATCGTCGAAGGTGAGCGCCTCGCGAATCTCCATGGGGTCTCTCCTCGGGAGTCGTCGTTTGGCGCTTCCCTGTTTCACGCGCGCGCGCCGGATGCAAGCCCCTTATCCCGGAAGGACGCCTTTCAACCGCTGCGGATCAGGCGGTCGCGGCGTTGGTCTTGGCCGCGAGCACACCCTTGGCCCAAAGCTGCAGCACGCGCGCGGCGATCCAGGGCACGAACGGCGTGGCCGCGATCAGCGCGATCCCGCCCGGCACGCTCCAGACTCCCCCGATTGCGATCCAGAGAGACGAGGTGGCGGCCAACGGGAAGGTGAACGCCCCCCAGAGCGGAGAGAAGCCAGCGGCGGTGATCCAGCGGAGGCCGATGATCAGAAGCGCCAGCATCACGGCCGCGATCACGGCGAATATCTGGGCCACGTTCTCAAAACCGACACCCAGCGCCACGACACCTAGCATCGCCGCCGGCGCAAGATGGATCGATAGAAGCGGGCGCAGGGGCGCCGGTGGCGGCGCCGTTCGCAACTGCCTGGCCCCGATTGCCCAGATCAAGACGGCAATGAAGCCTGTCACCCAAAGGACCGCCCAGGCCAGCGCGGTTTCACCTACCGCAGGCGCCGTAAGACCCGCGAGAATGAATCCGACGAAGTTCAGATGCCAGACGGGCGTAACACGCCGCTGCTCCGCTGGTCCCGTCGCGAAGACCCGGATCAGAACGACAAGCATCGCGGCGTGAACCACAACCGCCACCCAGAGAAGCGACCGCGCCAGCCCGGGACCATAGGGCAGAGCGACCGCGGCCACGAGGTAGAGACAGAGCACCATCGCCCCCACCCCGGCGCGCCCCGGAAGAACGCGAAGATCCTCCGCCAAGACCGCAGGACGGCGAAGGAATTTCGCCAGGTAGGCCAGAAGGCAGAACAGGTAGAGAGCCGTGACCGCGCCGAGGATCGCTTCGGCAAATCCGTCCGGCAGGCCAAAGGAATTGACACCCCGACGCCAGGCGAGGCCAAGGCCGAAGAGGCCCATGATCGGCGGGAAGACCGCGGGCGGCGTCCGCCGCCACAATCCCGGTGCGCCAGCCCCTGCCATCACCGCCATGGGAACCTCCTTCGACGTTTCTGTCCCGCGCGGCCGGCGGCCATGCCGCCGTGCCCGTCCGGGGGAACCTCGCACAAAACGGGCCGCGACAGGAAGCCCCTCTGCCTGCCCACTAGGTTTGGCGAACGGAGTATTTTTCCTATTCAGCGCTAGGTTTGCGGAAAGAACACGAAATATGCGGACTTCCCCGCGTCGTTGCGCCGCACGGACCGATCATCTCCGCAAACGCCCCTGCCAGCCGACCTCATCCTTCCAGCGCAAGCATCAGGCAGGGCTGCCAGGGCCCCAGATGCAGCTTCCCGTCGCCCGCAGGCCCGGTCGACCCGAGTTCCGCGCCTGTCACCTTCCACCGCCCCTCCGGCGCGGCAACCGTGGCCGGCTCGCCGCTCAGGTTCACTGCGACGAATATGCGAGAACCCTCGAACTCTCGCTCGAACCTGACCACGGGACCATCAGCGCGCATGCCCGTCATGGTCCCCTTCGCCAGCGCATCCTGCGCATGCCGAAAGGCGATCGCCTTGCGGTAATGGTGCAGGAGCGCTCCGGGGTCGGCCTCCTCGGCGGAGACCGCAAGGCGCAGATGTTCCGTCGGCACCGGAAGCCAGGGCTTAGCCGAGGAGAAGCCGCCATTCTGGTTGTCGGCCATCCAGACCATAGGGGTGCGGCAACCGTCGCGCCCCTTGAACTCGGGCCAGAACTCGATGCCGTAAGGGTCCTGAAGGTCTTCGAAGGCGATCTCGGCCTCCGGCAGGCCAAGCTCCTCTCCCTGATAAAGGCAGACCGAACCGCGAAGACACATGAGGAGCGTCGTGTAAGCCTTTGCTGCCGACCGGGAAAGACCCCAGCGCGTGACGTGGCGCACGACGTCGTGGTTGGAATAGGCCCAGCACGGCCAGGCATCGGGCGCCGTCGCCTTGAGCCGCGTGAAGACCTCGACCACGTCCGACGCCGCGACCGGATGGGGCTGCAGAAGCTCGAAGGCGTAGCACATCTGCACCTTGTCCCCGCCGGAGGTATACTCCGCCATTATCTCGAGTCCACGCTGCGCATCGCCGACCTCACCCACGGCTGCGGCGTTGTACGGCTCCAGGACGGCCCTGAACTTCTTAAGAAAATCAAGGTTTTCAGACTGGTTCTTCGAGTGGATGTGCTCCTGCCAGTTATAGGGATTGACCGCAGGCGCGATCGTGTCGTTGCGCTTCTCTGGCGGTAGCGCAGGATTGTCGCGCAACTTCTTGTCCGCGAAGTAGAAATTGATCGTGTCCAAGCGGAACCCGTCCACCCCCCGATCCAGCCAGAAGCGGACGACATCCAGAAGCGCTTCCTGCACATCCGGATTGTGGAAGTTGAGATCGGGCTGGGAGACGAGGAAGTTGTGCAGGTAATATTGCATCCGCCTCCCGTCCCACTGCCAAGCGGAACCGCCGAAGATCGAAAGCCAGTTGTTGGGCGGCGTTCCATCGGGCTTCGGGTCAGCCCAGACAAACCAGTCTGCCTTCGGATTGTCCCGGTTCGCCCGGCTTTCCCGGAACCACGGGTGCTGGTCGGACGTGTGTGAGAGCACGAGGTCGATCATGACCTTCAGGCCGAGCGTATGCGCCGTCGCGATGACCTGGTCGAAATCGCCGAGCGTCCCGAAGATCGGATCGACGTCGCAGTAGTCGCTGACGTCGTAGCCGAAGTCCTTCATCGGAGAGGTGAAGAACGGGCTGATCCAGATCGCGTCCGCGCCGAGTGAGGCGATATGCGGCAACCGTTCGACGATGCCGAGCAGGTCACCTACCCCGTCGCCGTTCGAATCCTGATAGCTGCGCGGGTAGATCTGATAGATGACGGCGCCGCGCCACCAGTCCTTGTCCTTCGCGATGATGTTCTTCGCCTTCATCCGAACCCCCAATGCGTAACCAGCCTGTGCGAATGCCCCGAGGACAGGCCCGGCACCCCCACTGCAATTCATCCCGGATGCGCTGGATCTCCGCCGCGACAGCTGCCGCATCCTTCCCGTCCGCACATTCCATCATGCCGGCCGGAAAGGCGCCAGCCCCGACGGCCCCAGCCCCGACGACCTCCGGCATCGGCATCTACGAAACGGGCGATCGCGGCGTTCAGCAGGACATGTACCAGCTTCCTTTCCTTCGGATCGGCGATGCGCCCGCCATCGCCCGCGAAGGACGGTATCGGGAAACAATGCAGGGAAGGGCTGAGCTTCTTCGACCATGTCCGTGCCGCTCCCCAATGCGCTCCACTTGCGGCCCAATTTCAGCCCCTTTTCAATGGTTAACGTCTTGATATCGGAAGCCCGGCAGGGACGCCGTTTGCGTTGACGCGGATTCCACCCGGGAATACTGATGAAGGCATTGAAAGCGCCCAGGAAACCTTGCGGCATGAATTTCGCGCAGACTTCGCAGACGGCCATTCCGGCACACAGGGCTGGCAGCCCTTCGCTGAACACTCAGGTTCCGCGCGGGGAGAGCTGAATGAAGACCGCCCGCAAGGACTTCCCCGAAGGATTCATCTTCGGCGCTGCGACCTCGGCCTACCAGATCGAAGGATCGGCCTTCGGCAGCGCGGGCAGCTGTCACTGGGACACTTTCGCCGCGACACCGGGCAACGTCGTCCGGGCTGAGGACGGGTCGCGCGCCTGCGATCATCATGGCCGCTGGCGCGAGGATCTCGACCTCCTGCGGGACGGAAATTTCGATGCGTACCGATTCTCGGTGAGCTGGGCACGTGTCCTTCCGGAAGGCCGCGGCACCCCAAATGCAGAGGGTATCGACTTCTATGATCGGCTCGTGGACGGGATGCTCGAGCGCGGGCTCAAGCCCTTCCTGACCCTCTACCACTGGGAGCTTCCTTCCGCTCTCGCCTTGCGGGGCGGCTGGATGAACCGCGACATCGCCGCTTGGTTCACGGACTACTCCCGCCTCGTGATGTCCCGCCTCGGCGACCGCGTCGCGGCGACCGCGACGATCAACGAACCCTGGTGTGTCGCCTGGCTGTCGCATTTTCTCGGGATACACGCGCCGGGCCTCCGCGATATCCGCGCCGCCGCCCATGCGATGCACAACGTCCTGCGCGCCCATGGCGAGGCGACGGCGGCGCTGCGCGCTGATGGTCACGGCAACCTCGGGATCGTCCTCAATTTCGACCACGCGGAGCCTGCCTCGCAGACCGCCGAAGACCGTGCCGCAGCCACCACGCAGGACGCGATCTTCAACCGCTGGTTCATCGAAGCCGTCACCCGTGGCACTTACCCGGAGGAAGCGCTGTCGGGCCTTGGCCCGCACATGCCGGGAGGCTGGGAAGCGGACATGGCGCGAATTTCCCAGCCCATCGACTGGCTCGGCGTCAACTATTACACGCGCCACTTCCATGCCGCCGACCCGGGCGCGCCCTGGCCCGCGACGCGCGAGATAACGGGCCCCCTCGCCAAGACCACGATGGGCTGGGAGATCTATCCGGAGGGCCTCAGGAACTTCCTCACCCGAATGGCGCGCGACCATGTGGGCGACCTGCCGCTCTACGTCACCGAGAATGGCATGAGCTGGGACGACAGGGTCGAGAACGGCGCGGTCGAGGATGCCGCGCGGATCGCCTACATCGACGGCCACCTTTCCGCCGTCCGCGAGGCCATCGGCGATGGCGCCAACGTGCGGGGCTTCTTCTACTGGTCGCTTCTCGACAATTTCGAGTGGTCTTTGGGATACGAAAAGCGCTTCGGCCTGGTGCATGTCGACTTCGACACCTTGAAGCGCACCCCAAAAGCCTCTTATCAAGCGTTGGCCCGCGCGCTCGCGCCACGGATCTAGAACGAAGGGCTCGTCATGACATATCCTCCGAACACCGTGACGCTCGTCGCCGACATTGGCGGCACGAATACCCGCGTCGCGCTGGCCCAGGAGGGTCGGATCATTGAATCGACGGTCCGCCGTTATCAGAACTCCGAATATCCGGGGCTCGAGGCGGTGCTGCGCGAATACATCGCGGCCGAGGGCAACGTCGATTGCGCCGCCGCCTGTGCCGCCGCGGCGGGACCGGTGCGCGACGGCGTCGCGCGCATGACGAACCTCGCCTGGACGATCGACACCAAGACGCTGGCGCGCGCAACGAAATCCGAACGGGTCGCGCTGCTCAATGATCTTCAGGCCCAGGGCCATGCACTCGGGCATCTGCCGAAGCGGGCGCTGATCGAGATCATCAAGGCGACCGGAGTGCCCCGCCCCGGCGCCACGCAACTCGTGATCGGCGTCGGCACCGGCTTCAACGCGGCGCCCGTGCACGAAACGCCGAACGGCAGGCTCGTGGCAGCCTCCGAATGCGGCCATGCCAGCCTGCCCATCCGCACGGAGGGCGATTTCCGCCTGCAGCATTTCGTGGAAAAGGCGCATGGCTTCGCCGGGATCGAAGACGTGCTGTCCGGGCGCGGCCTTGAACGCGTCTATTCCTGGGTCTCGTCGGAGGCAGGCCGCAGGATGGACCGGCGCGCATCCGAGATCATGACCTCGATCGAGATCGAGGATGACCCCCTCGCCACCGCAGCGGGCCGTATCTTCGTTCGGCTTCTCGGAACCGTCGCGGGCAATCTCGCGCTGGTGCACCTGCCGTTCGGGGGCGTCTACATGATCGGCGGCGTGGCCCGGGCATTCATGCCCTGGCTGGCCGAGTTCGGCTTCGTCGAGGGCTTCCGCGACAAGGGCCGGTTCTCGGGCTTCATGCAGAACTTCTCCGTCTATGTGATCGACGATGACTACGCAGCGCTGACCGGCTGCGCGGTCCATCTCCAGTCGCTGATGCGGACCTGATCGCACCGACTGAAATTCTTCCGAACCCGGTCGCCGTAAAACCAAATTTAACTCCCGCCTCCTAAGTCTGGTCCCGATCGGACCAGGAGGGAGACAGGAGAACATGCTTCGGAACGGCATCGCGCACGGCCTCCGATGACGGCGGCGTTGACGCTTTCTCCACGCCTCGACACGCCTGCGGCGCGCCCGCTCGCACAGGCGATCCTCGCGCGCCGAGGAAGGGGCCTCACGATAGACGCGGGGCCTGTCACCCATCTCGGCGGGCTCTGCCTTCAGGTGCTCGCCTCTGCCGCACGGACCTGGCGGGAAGACGGCCACGCCCTCGCGCTTTCACCAAGGTCAGTGGAATTCGATGCGGCCCTGGCCGTCTTCGGCCTCTCCCCGGCCTCGCTTCAATCGGAGACCGACGCATGAGCCTGAACATCCTTGCGGTCGACGACAGCCGCACGATCCGAGACATGCTGAAACTCGCGTTGACAGAGGTGGGGTATACGCTTCACCTGGCTGAAGACGGCATTCACGGGCTAGAAGTCCTGGCAGGCATCAGCCCCGACGCAATCATCTCCGACATCAACATGCCCCGGCTCGACGGTTTCGGTTTCATCGAGGCGGTGCGCGGCCAGGAAAAGCACCGCGCGACGCCGATCCTCGTGCTGACGACCGAAAGCGCGCCGGATCTCAAGGCCCGCGCCCGGGCCGCCGGCGCAACGGGGTGGATCGTCAAGCCCTTCGACCCGCCGAAACTCATAAAGGCCCTTCGGATGGTCGCCGGCTAGGGAGAACGGTGATGGCGCAATCCCATGATCCGATGGCAGAGATCCGCGCCTCGTTTTTCGTCGAATGCGAGGAGCTGCTCGAAAGCCTTCAGGACGCGCTTTCCGCTATGGCCGACGGTGGACATGACCAAGAGACGATCAACGTCGTCTTTCGCGCCATCCACTCAATCAAGGGGGGCGCAGGGGCCTTTGGCCTGTCGGCCCTGGTGGCCTTTGCCCACCGCTTTGAAACCGTGATGGACGATGTCCGGTCAGGAAGGACGGAGGTCAAACCCGAGGCCATACGGCTTTTCTTCCAGGCTGCTGATTTCCTTCAGGACCACGTCCGCGCAGCCCGCGAAGGGGCGGCAGAGCCGGAAGGCGCCGAGGAGGCACTTCGCGCCCTCGAGGCGCTCACCGGCCGGTCTTCGCCCGATGAAGATGCCGAGGAATTCGTAGACTTCCAGCCGATGCCAATCAGCCTCGACTACGTACCGCCGACAGCTTGCCTCGCTCAGGCGCGGCTGGTCGGGTTTCGACCGACAACCGCGCTCTACGCCTCTGGCAATGAACCCTTCCTCCTGCTCCGCGCACTGTCAGACCTCGGAGCGGCATCAGTCACATGCGATCTCGCGGGGTTGCCAGCCCTCGACGCGCTCGCCCCCGAGCAGAGCTACCTTGAATGGGAGGTGCGCCTGCCTGAAGAAACGCGTGAGACCGAGATCCGCGAGGTCTTCGATTTCGTCGAAGATGTCTGCGAGCTGAAGATCGGGCGCCTGAACGGCGTCGAGGATTCTGCGCCGCGTGTACCGACTGCGAGGCCGTCCGAGCAGGAAGCCTTGTCCGCGCCGATCCCGCTGACGGCGGACCCGCTTCAACCAGCGCCCGCGTCACCCATGGAGACCGTCGTCGGGCGAAGTCTGGCCACGCCCCCACATCAGGAGGCGGCCGCGACCGTGCGTGTCGACCTGAACCGGATCGACCGGCTGGTGAACCTCGTCGGCGAACTCGTGATATACCAGGCCATGCTCGCGCAGAGCGGGGCCAAAGCGGGGCTTCCACCGAATTCGGCGGTTATGACTGGCCTTGAAGCCTTCATGATGCTCACGCGCGACATCCAGGACAGCGTGATGATGATCCGGGCGCAGCCCGTCAAACCCCTGTTCCAGCGCATGGCAAGGATTGTGCGCGAAGCCTCGGGAGCGGTTGGAAAGGAAGTGCGCCTGAAGACGGAGGGCGAGGCGACGGAAATCGACAAGACCGTAATCGAGCGGCTCGCCGACCCGCTGACGCACATGATCCGAAACGCTGTCGACCACGGACTTGAAAAGCCCGCCAAGCGGATTGGGGCGGGCAAGCCGGCCGAGGGTGTGATCACCCTTTCCGCCCAGCACCGATCGGGCCGCGTGGTGATCGAGGTCAGGGACGACGGCGCCGGAATCAACCGGCCGAAGGTGCGGGAAATCGCGGTCGCGAAGGGGCTCATCCCGCCAGACATGCAACTGACCGACGCCGAGATCGATAACCTCCTGTTCCTGCCGGGCTTCTCCACCGCCAGCCAGATATCCAACCTTTCCGGGCGCGGTGTTGGGATGGACGTGGTAAAAACCGCCATCACCGCTCTCGGCGGCCGCATCGGCATCTCTTCCGTCCCCGGCGCCGGCACGACCTTCAGCATGTCGCTGCCGCTGACGCTGGCCGTTCTGGACGGCATGATCGTTACCGTTGCCGGCGAAACGCTCGTCGTTCCGCTCTCCTCGATCGTGGAGACGGCCAGCCTCTCGATGAAGGACATACGCGCCCTCGGGCCTGAGACCAACGTGATCGAAATCCGGGGCGGTCTCGTTTCTCTCTACGACCTCGGCGCGGAATTGGGCTACCGTCCCCCGAAGGAGAGCTATGATGGTGGCATCGTGCTCCTCACGGCGCTGGAAGACGGCAGCCGTGCCGCGCTCGTGGTGGATGCGATCCACGAACAGCGGCAGGTGGTCATCAAGGGGCTGGCGCAAGCCTACGGCCACATCCCGGGCATTTCAGCGGCGACGATCCTCGGCGATGGTCAGATCGCCCTGATCCTGGATCCACCCGATCTCGTGCAAACCGCATCCGGGCGCACACGCGCACCGGAACCAAACCGACTGGCCCTTGCAGGATGATACGATGACACCCGATCATAACGCGCAGTCGACCGCAGAAGTCGAACTCCTGTCCTTCCGGCTCGGCGAGCAGGAATACAGCGTGGACATCATGTCCGTACGCGAGATCCGAAGCTGGACCCGTGCGACCCCCCTTCCCCACGCACCGGCTCACATCCGCGGCGTCATCAACCTGCGCGGTACAGTCCTTCCCGTTGTCGACCTCTCCACCCGATTGGGCATGCCCCCCGTGGCCGGCGACGCCCGCAACGTCATCATCGTCGTGCAGGTTTCGAACCAGACCGCGGGGCTCCTCGTCGATGCGGTCTCCGATATCCTCGCCCTGCCCCGAAATGTGCTTCAGCCGCCCCCGGACCTGGCCGCCGATGCTGCGCGCAGCTTCGTTCAGGCCCTGACGATCATCGAGGGGCGAATGATCCGGGTGCTCGATCTGAGGGCTGTGCTGCCGTTCAAGAAATCGGAGGCCGCGTGACTTCCCTCGTCGGACCACATTCCGTGGCGCCGGCGCCCGGCGCGCAGGAGATGGCTGCGATCGCGGCCATAGCACATGCCGAAGCAGGGATCGTGATCGCGCCGGGAAAGACAAGCATGGTCCAGTCCCGCCTCGCAAAACGGCTCCGCGCATTGAGCCTTCAGGATTACGCAAGCTACATCGCGCTGGTCGAGAGCGCCGAAGGCGCAGAGGAACGGCGCCGAATGATCTCGTCGCTCACGACCAACGTCTCACACTTCTTCCGAGAGGCGCACCACTTCGAACTCTTGAGGGAAAAGACCCTCCCGCCTCTCATAAGCCGCCTTCGCAGAGGGGGTCGCGCTCGGATCTGGTCCGCGGGCTGCTCCACGGGACAGGAGGCCTACTCGATCGCGATGACCATGCTCGACATGGCACCCGACGTGGCCACGCAGGATTTCCGAATTCTCGCGACCGACATCGATCCTGTCGTAATCGTGACTGGCAGGACCGCGGTCTTCGAATCCACGGCCTGCGAAACGATCCCACCGAACCTGCGTCAGAAATTCCTGGAGCCCGTGCCGGGAGGAATGCGTATCGCCGCCGCGGCACGAAGGCTTGTCAGCTTTCGGGAACTCAACCTCCACGGCGCCTGGCCGATGAAGGGCCGCTTCGACGCGATCTTCTGCCGAAACGTGGTGATCTACTTCGACGCGCAATCGCAACGGAAACTCTGGCCGCGGTTCGCCGCGGCGCTGTTGCCCGACGGGTGGCTCTTCGTCGGCCATTCCGAACGTGTACCGACGGTGCCGGCAATGGGCTTCGAAACAGTCGGGATTACCACGTATCGCCTGGCCACCGCGAAAACCTGACGAGGAAATGAAGAATGGCACTCAGGGATCAGCTACGGGTCATGGTTGTGGACGACATGTCCACCAGCCGGGGCCTCATCACGCAGGCCCTCGATACGATGGGCATACGACAGGTCAGCTATGCGAGCGATGGACCCGGCGCATTGGAGGCTCTCGGAAATGCGCCGGTGCATCTCGTTCTTTCGGACTACAACATGCCGGGCATGGACGGGCTGCATCTTCTCCACGCGCTTCGCAGCGACGCACGCACGAAGGGCGTGGGCTTCATTCTCATAACGGGTCGCGCTGACAGGGACATCATCGAAAACGGAAGACGTCTCGGGATGAACAACTTCATCAAGAAGCCCTTCGCGCCGCAGGAACTCAAGGCCTGCATCGAAGCCGTCGTGGGGCGCCTGTGAACGTGACCTCGCAGGCCCCGCCCAAGATCACGTCGGAATCGCCCAACTTGCCCTTGGCCGCGTTGGCTGGCCGCATAGGCAACGAACTTGAAGTGCTCGCCCGCATCTCCGCCGAGGTCCAGACCGCTCTCTCACTCTGCCGCTTCGCCGAGCATACGGATCCCGAGGCGATCCGTGGGCTCCAGGGCATCGACAGGATCACGCAGTCTCTCGAAGACCTCGGAAGGCTGATGGCGGCGCTGTCGGGGGAGATACCGTACGGCATCCATCTGCGCGCCTTGCCGATCTTGTCGCGGCTGAGGTTGCAGGAGCTGGCTCAGAACCTCGATCCGACCATGCCAAGATCGTGGGCCGAGATCACCACTCCGAGGGGCGAGATAGACTGGTTCTGACGACCAAAGAATTTCCAATCAAGCATGCTGGCCAATGGCCGGCCCTTGAGCCCCCCTTGCACGGCCCTTGCGCGATGCCAGAGCGACTGCGAAGTCGCCCAGGCAACATGCCACACCCCCTCCACACGCGGCTTCTCCGAACTGTCCCGAAAGGGCCGATCAAGCGCACGTCCGCCCCACGGATGCGATGCCGAGACGACCTCGTGTTGCGGGCCGCGCTTGAGAGTTGAATTTGCTCACATTCTGGCAGAGGACACAGCCCCGGTTGGGGTTTGGCCGTCGGCAGGCCCATCGTGGTCGACGCGACAAACACTGTCAGAAGAGTTCGACTCCGTTACCCTCACTCCGTTCCGGCGGCTCTTCCACGATCCCGGTCCGACCCAGGAGCCTTTGTCTTGCGCGTCCGTCGCCTGGCCAGAACATGATCCTCCTTGCCAGAGCACCCCCAAGGCTATGCGCCACGCAGGGGATGTCCTCGCAGCGGAGGAAGTCGAGGACGAAGTTTGCGTTCCGTGTCCCGATATCGCTCAGGCCGGCAATCATCCTTGCGCCGCCGAAGACCTTCGCCTGCAGGCGGGAGCGCACCGCGCCCTCCTTGATCAGAGCGTTGATCAGAAGCTCCATCGCATTGACTCCGAAGCTCGCCGGATGCAGGCCATCAACGCAGCAATCCGGCAGCAGGAAATGGTTCATACCGCCAACGCGCGCGCCCGGATCGTGCAGACACGTCGCGACACATGACCCGAGAATGGTCGTGATTGCCTGGCCGTCCGGCGCACCGACGGCGAACTCTCCCTGCGCGATATGGCGGGGACGGAGCCCCGCGCGAGAGTCCGTCAGGATCATTGGCTGCCCATTCCAGCGCAACGTGTCCGATCTGCCCCTGTCAGGCGCAGGATCTCTTGCGTGATCGATGGCAGGGGAACCGCCATCTCCGCACCACCCAGTTCCAGAGCGGCGCGCGGCATGCCGAAAATGACGGACGTTGATTCATCCTGCGCTATGCAGCGCGCGCCGGCACGCCTTAGCGTCGCCATGCCTTCCGCCCCATCACGCCCCATCCCGGTCAGAACTACCGCGACGGTTCGCATGGCCAGCGGCAGGGCACTTTCAAAAAGGACATCGACCGAGGGGCGATGCCCGCTGCGCTTGTCACCACCGGCCAATCGGCAGCACGGTGGATAGCCGGGCGCGACAACCAGATGCGTCTCGCCCCCCGACGCCAGATAGACCTTCCCGGGGAGAAGCGGCGCGCCATCGGATGCGAGCCGGACACGTGGCGCGATGTGCTGATCCAGACGACGGGCGAAGCTTGCAAGGAAGCCGGGCGGCATGTGCTGTGTGATCAGCGTCGGAGGGCAGTTTTCCGGGAACCCTCCCAGAACCGTCTCGAGGGCCTCGACCCCTCCGGTCGAGGCCCCGATCAGCACGATCCGGCCATTCCATTCGAAATCACCGGGACAAACCACATGCGGCGGCCTCCTGACCATCGAATGCAGACGCGCCCCTGCCGCACCAATCAGGACGTCGGCGATGTCTTCCAGGAACTTACCTGGCCGATCGGGCGCCGGCTTCCCGAGGCATTCCACCGCCCCGAGAGACAGCGCCTCGATCGCCGCAGCGCTGCCTCGATGTGTTTCGGTCGAGATCATGACGACCGGCAACGGACGCAACCGCATCAGGCGCGCAAGGAACTCCAACCCATTCATTCGCGGCATCTCGACATCAAGTGTCACGACATCGGGCGAGAGGGCCTTGATCTTTTCGCGTGCTTCGTACGGGTCCGCTGCCTCGCCCACGACCTCGATCCGGCAGTCGGCGTCGAGGCGGGCGCGGATCAGCCGGCGAAGCGTTGCAGAATCATCGATTATCAGAACGCGCGTCTTCTTCATTGCATCACCTGCACCTGCGACTGGTCCGAAACGCAAAGAGCCGCAGCCATCTCCTCCCGTTCAGAAATCCTCCCAGTCATCCGCCGCAGCGTCCGACGCCGGTGCCAGCGCGGTATTTCCGACCGAGCGCAAGGCCGCCTTAACGGGTGCGTCTCCGCGCGACGGGAACGTCTCCGAGCTCACGACAGTTGCGCCTGCGACCTGGAACCGGGCCGTCGTCTCGCTCAGCGCCTCTGCCTCGCGCGTCAGCGAATGGCTGGCAGCGGTCGTCTCCTCGAACATCGCAGCGTTCTGCTGGGTCACTTGGTCGAGCTGGTTGACCGCGATGTTGATCTCTGCAAGGCCCGCCGACTGCTCCTGCGCGGATGAGGATATCTCGGACACGCGCGACGAGATGTCGGTGACGGACGTCACGATCTTTTTCAGTGCCGAGCCGGTCTGTCCGACGAGGTCCACGCCCCGTTTCACATGGCCGGAGGACGTGGAGATCAACGCGTTGATCTCCCGCGCCGCCTCCGAAGAGCGCTGCGCGAGAGCCCGAACCTCCGAGGCGACGACCGCGAAACCGCGGCCCGCTTCGCCAGCCCGGGCCGCTTCGACCCCGGCATTCAGAGCAAGGAGGTTGGTCTGGAAAGCGATATCGTCGATCACCGAAATGATCCTCGATATCTTTTCCGACGAGCTTTCGATTTCGCCCATCGCCGCGACGGCCTCGCGCACAACCTCGCCCGAGGCTTCCGCGGAGGCGCGCGCGTCGATCACGACGCGGTTGGCCTCGCTCGCACCGGCGGCGGCCGACTGGACCGAGGACGTGAGCTCGTCAAGTGCCGCGGCCGTCTGTTCCAATGTCGCCGCCTGTTTCTCGGTCCGCCGGCTGAGGTCGTCGGCGGCATTCGAGATTTCCACCGCCTCGCTACGGATCGAATTCGCGTTGTCGATGACAGCGCGGATCGCGTCCGACAGCCGCGCGACGGCAGCGTTGAAGTCGCTTCGGAGTTCCTCGTATTCGGTCGAGAACTCCAGATCGATCCTCGCCGTCAGATCGCCGTCCGACAGCCTGGAAAGCCCCACGCGCAGCGAATCCACGACCCGGGCCTGGGCCTCGGCCATTGCCTTGCGCTCCTCTTCCGCCATGCGCAATGCAAGCTGTGCCTCGGTCACGTTGACGCCCATGAGCACGACCTTCAGCACCTGCCCCGAACGGTCCCTCACCGGCGTGAAGCCGCCATCGAGCGCGGCCTCACCCCGGGCCTCGCAGTCAAGCCAGAACCGGCCGAAGACGGACTCACCGGTCATCAGCCGGTCCCAGACCACGCCCCGCTCCTTCGCGAGCCCGGCATCGTAACGAACGATCTGGTCATGCATCCTGTTCGCGAGGCCCTCGGCGGAAATGCCGACCATGTCGAGGAAATTGGTGTTGGCCCTCACGAAGCGGCCCCTGACGTCGAATTCGGCCATGCTCTGGTTGCGGTCCATGGCATCGAGGACCGCGCAGTTCATGCGCTGCTCGGTCACGTCGCGCCATTCGACGACGTAACCGACGAGCCCCTCCTCCTTCATCGTGACCGCGTTGATGTCGAGAGTGAGGCGCGCCTCATCCACCTTGATCTCGACATGGATCGGCAACTTCGACGGATCCCGCATCATGCCCCGGATGCTGTCCGGCTTCGTGTCGAAGAAATCCATCGACTGCCCCAGGATCTTGTCAGGATCGAAGGCGGGATCCATCCTGCGGAAACCATCGGCCCGCTCCTTGAGGAGCAGGCTCACCGCCGAATTCGCGTAGATTATCCTGAAATCGCGATCGACCATCATCAGGGATGCCGACGACCCTTCGAATGCCGCCCCGCGGAAGGCACCGTCCCGCGCAGCGACTTCCGCGTCCGCGAGGGCGTCCCGGAACTTCTCGAGCGTGGTGGCGATGTACCCGATCTCGTCGCCGCGCGCCGTGCCCGGGACGTCGGTCGCATAATCCTTGTCGGAGATGCGGCCCATAGCTGCACCCACGCGCACCATCGGACGGGCCAGGCTCCGCGCAAGGAGGAAGCCGATCAGGCCCACGAAGACCATGATGACGAGCACATCCCGGATGAGATCCCCCGCGAGCTCTGCCGCCGGTGCATAAAGTTCCGACAATGCCTGTTCGACGACGATGCCGAAGACCCGACCGTCAAGGACAACCTGCGTGGTCGCGGCAGCGACCGGATCTCCCGTAATCCCCACCGTCTCCGGGCTCATAGGCGCGCCCGCCAGCGCGGCGCGAGCAGCATCCGTGGCTGCCTCGCGGACGAGGATCGTGGGCTCTCCCGAAAGGCGCAGGTTCGACCGCATGACCATGTCCGGCCCGACGAGATAGGTTTCACCCGTGCGTCCGAGCCCGGTCGCGCGCTGCATGATCCCATCGATCTGCGCAACCGGGATCTGGACGGCGAGGACGCCCATGAGCCTGCCATCTTCGTGCACGACGCGCGTGGCAAGGAATGCCGCAGGCACATCCCCCGAGGGCGCGTACCGTTCGAAGTCGGCGAATTCCACGCGGTCCCTTTCGTTGGAGCCGATGGCATTGCGCACGATTCCGGCGAAGGCGGTGTCCTTCAGCGGCCCGGTGAGGAGGTTCGAACCGTAGTCGCCTTCCTTGAAAACCGAATAAAGGACGTTGCCTTCCGGATCGATCAGGAAGATGTCGTAGTAGCCGTACTTCTCGTAAATCGAAACGAAGGACTGGTTATAGATCTGGTGGACCTTGCTGTATTGCGAACCGTCGCCGGCGTCGTCGAGGAGATACCTTCTGCCTTCGGGGCTCGCGTTTCCGGTGACGTAAAGCCGCGCCACTGCCTCCGCGGGGTCACCCGGCAAGAGTTCCCATGATGTCTTGAACCCCGCTAGGGCGCGCCGCGTCGTCGCGCTTTCGGAGAAGACCAGAAGATCCGAGCCGAGTTTCTCGAACCAGGCCTGCAGGTCGGTTCTGCGCGTTTCGGCCAGCGTCTCGAGCCGCGCCGCGCCCTCTTGCCGAAGCGCGCTGCGCGCGTCCTTGTAGCTGGACAAGCCCGTAAGGACGAGCGTCGCGAGCGCCACCAGGATCATCAGGAGCGGCAGCTTCACCGCGATTTTCATGTTGTCGAAGAGGCGCATCAGGATCTCCACGAAGCGCGCAGGGCAACAGCCCTGCGCGATGGCGCTGCGGCGAGGGAATGCCCCCGCCTTCGCGGACCTTCGCGGCGATACCTGAAGATTCGTTTAAACCGAGCGGCGGATCAGCTGTGGGTCAGAAGGATCGACATGCGCCGCAACGTCTCGTGGGCATCCGGCGAAAGCCCCTCGATCAGCGCCGTTTCCGTGTGCAGCGCGCCGAGAAGCCCCGACAACCGCTCGATCTCGGTTTCCGAGAATTCCCTGTCACTCCGGGCGAAGCTTGCAACACTGCGCGACCCGCTTTCGTCAAGAGCCAGGGTCACCCCGTACTTGAGCCCCTGCTCGCGCGCCATGGCCATGACGCCATCGGGGTCCACGCTTTCGAGTTCGCTCCAGCGAACGTGGCCCACGTTCGCGAAACCCCAGCGGACTGTCGGATCCTTCAACACAAGTCCGTTGGCCGAGTAGTACTCGATCCACTCTTGTGGATAGGCCTGGAACAAGTATTTTGGTGCCGCGTAGCTGATATGCAGAGCGATAGCGAAGCCAGCCGGGCTTTGCGCCCCGAGTTCCCGCAGCAATCCGACGACAGTCTCGCTCTGATCCATGCGGATACCCGCCCACTCGCTTCCCGGTTGATGAGTGTCTACATTATTGCTTAACATCCGTCGCGAGACACTCTTGCTTAAAGTACAGGATCAAGGCGCACTTGTGCGGCGAAAGTACGGACGCGTATGAAAGATTCGATTGACAGTCTGGACTTCTCGCATCTCGCACCGGCCGGCTACTATATCGCGCTCCGTATCGGCTTTGCCTTCCCGATGGAAGAAGTGAATGCTCTGCCGCCGGCCTGGGTCGCCGAATACACGCGCGACGGGCTGATGCTGCACGATCCGGTCATGCGCTGGGTATACGCGAACGACGGTTCCTCGCGCTGGAGCGAGTTCACGATCGACGATCCCCGCGGCGTTCTTGGGCGGGCGGCGGAACATGGGCTGTGCTTCGGCGTTGCGATCAGTCACAGCGACGAGGACAGCGATGGCCAGCGCAGCTTCGGTTCCTTCGCCCGCAACGACCGGGAATTCAAGGTGGAGGAAATCCGCCTTCTCGAAACGCGGCTCTCGGCGCTACATGCCTCCCGGCTTCCGCCCGCGAACCTGACGCAGGCCGAACTGGAGGCGCTTCGGATGGTCAAGAACGGCCTCCTGATGAAGCAGATCGCGAACGAGCTCGGCGTTACCGAAGGCGCGGTGAAACAGCGGCTCAAGAATGCCAAGCTCAAGCTCAAGGCCAAGACCTCCACCCAGGCGGCGACGCTGGCCACCGGCTACGGCCTGATCTGACTCCCCATGGCGACGCCGTTTCGGGACGCCGCGAGCGCAGCCTGAAAAGCTAGAATTTTATACAATTTCCACGTGAAAGCGTAACCTTCGCGTTACCGAATTGGCGAGTCGGTGCTCTAATTAACTCTCCATTAAGGAGAGTCCATCATGGAAAACATCACCTTCGACTTGTCCGACCTTCACCGTCACGGGAGCGCCTTCTACGACTATCTGCGGCTGCGGAAGCACTTCTTCGTCGATACGCTGGGCTGGGACATCCCGCACAACGACAGTGTCGAGATGGACCAGTACGACAACCCTCTCGCGCATTACTCGCTTGTCCTGCGCGAGGGCAAGGTGATCGGCGGGGCGCGGACGATGCCGACGACGTCGAACTGGGGCCAGTATACCTACATGCTGCGCGATGCGGTGGCCGGGAAGCTCGTCGACATTCCCGATCGCGTGCTGAACGACCAGATCGAGACGCCCCTCGTCTGGGAGTGCACCCGGCTCGTGATTTCCGAAGACGTGCATTCGGCGGCCGACCGCAGCCTGTGCCTCACACTGATCGTGGACGGGCTCGTCCGGGTCGCGAACGCGCACGGGGCGACGGAGCTCATGTCGCTTTCGCCGCTGTCGCTCGAACGGGCGCTGCGTCAGCTGGGCTATGGCGCCCACCGAATCGGACAGCCTTACCACAATCCGGGTGATGGCCGGCGTTACGCGGTTCTCGCCATGCCCGCGCGCCGCGTGCTGCACGCCCACGCGGCGGAATGATGGTCTGACCCAAGGAACCGGCGGCGATCCCGTTCTCGAGCGGTGCCACCGCCGGGGCCATCAGAACCGCGCCAGCCAGAAGCCGGGTGTCAGATCTCGCTCTTCATGGAGTATCCCGGGGCATAGGATATCCGCACTTCCGTCACGGCATCCGATCCGTTCCAAGTCCTCCGGTCGAGCGTGAAGAGAGCCGCGCCCGGCGCGCAGCCAAGGACCTCCGCCTCCTCGGGCCCCGCTTCCCGCGCGGAGAATTCGAGGTCCCCGCGCGTGAACGGAGCGTTCCGCACCAGCCATTCGTTCGCGCTGACGGTCCGCAGATCGGCCGAAAGGATCCCGGGAACGGCTGCGACCGGGACAAGTCGATCCTCGTAGCAGTAAGGCGCGCCATCCCCGCGGTGCATGGCGCGGATTCGCAGGACCTCCGCCCCGGTCCGCAAACCCAGTCGCGCGGCCAGCGCCCCATCCACCGCCTCGCGGCGGCAGGACAGGAGTTCGTGGCTATAGGCCATGCCCCGCCCCTCGACCTCCAGCCGGATCACGGGGATCGCGAACGTGGCTTTCCGGACCGGCAAGGCGGCAACGCGCGTCCCCGCCTTCCTGCGGCGGTCGAGGTAGCCAGCATCGGCAAGTTCCCTCAGCGCCCGGTTCACGGTCGCCCGCGCGCAGCCATATTCCGTCGCCAACTCCGCCTCCGTCGGGATCATCGTGCCCGGCGGCCATTCACGCGCACGGATGCGCGCGAGCACATCCTCCTGGATCGCCTGCCAGCCTGTCGGCTCTCCCGCCGCGCTCATCGCACTCCTCCTTGACGCGGCATCACAACACCTCCCCCAGGCGTGCAAGTGTCGCACGGTAGCGCGACACGATCCCCTCCCGCCCACGGTGCCGGCCTTCCGAAACGACGTGCCGACCGGCCGACCAGACATCCGTCACAATCCCGCTGCCGCCAGCGAAGATGAAGCTGTCGATCACGGTGTCGCCGCGACGCCCTTCCATGTCCGGGTGGGCCGTATCCAGCGCCAGAAGATCCGCCCATTCGCCAACCGCGATCGAGCCGGCCCCGCGCCCGGCAGCCTGCGCCCCGCCCCGGGCCGCATCCTCGAAGATCCTCCGCCCGGTGGACCTGTCCGGCGTCGCCAGCGCCGCGCGCGATCGGTCCCGCAGCCGCTGAGAATATTCCAGCGTCCTGAATTCCTCGCAGAGCGAGATGCGGATGTTACTGTCCGATCCGATCCCGAACCGCCCGCCCGCACCAAGAAACCGCACCCCATCGAAGATCCCGTCGCCGAGAGAGCTTTCCGTGATCGGGCACAGCCCCGCAACCGCCCCCGTAGCGGCAAGCGCGAGCGTCTCTGGCGGCTCCATCTGCGTGCAATGGATCAGGCACCATTCGGGTCCGACATCGGCGTGGTCCAGCAACCATTCCACCGGCCGGGCGCCGTAGGCGGCAAGAACCTCCTCGACCTCGGCCACCTGCTCGGCCAGATGCATATGCACCGGCGCACCCGCGACGAGCGCCACGGCTGCCGCCAGCCCTCCCGGCGTCACGGCCCGCAGCGAATGCGGCGCGACCCCCAGCCTCGCATCGGCCGGGAGCGCCGCAAGCGCGGCCCCTGCCGCCTCGTGCAAGCGGGCAAAACGCTCCGGGTCATTTCCGAACCTGACCTGCCCCGGCGCGAGTTCGCGGCCGTCGCAGCCGCCCTGTTCGTAGAGTACGGGCAAGAGCGTGAGCCCGATTCCCGTCTCCGCCGCGGCCGCGACGATCCGTTCCGACATCTCCGCGATCCGGGCATATGGCGCTCCTCCCGGCTGATGATGGAGGTAGTGGAACTCCGTGTTGCAGGCGAAACCGGCCTCCAGCATCTCCATCTGAACGAAGGCCGCGATCGCCTCCACGTCCTCCGGCGTCAGCCTGTCGAGGAAACGGAACATGAGCCGCCGCCAGGTCCAGAACGTGTCTCTCGGATCGGGTCCGCGCCGCTCCGTCAGCCCTGCCATGGCGCGCTGGAAGGCGTGCGAATGCAGGTTCGCCGGAGCGGGCAGGATCACTCCGCGCCGCTCGGCTTCCGGGGCAGCGCCGGGGACCACTTCGGAGATCCGCCCCTCCGAATCGATCCCGATCGCAACGTCCTCTACCCAGCCATCCGCCGTCAGCGCCGCCCTGGCCCAGATACGCCTCGGTCCCGTCTGTTCGCGCACATTTCCCATTCCTGGCTCCGCCCTCACTCTGGCCCCAAGTATCCCCACCGGAGGTTTCCGCCCCCAAACGGAACGCCTCGCTCATGCGCTTGACGCCGATAATATGTCTATACATAATACCGGCATTCATCACGGGGGGAAAGAGGCTTGGCTGCCACCGTCTTCAGAAACGCGCAGCTCGCGACCATGACTGCCGGAGAGGCCTATGGCCTCGTCGACAAGGGTTCCGTCGCCTTCGATTCGACAGGCATCCAGTGGACCGGGCCTGATGCCGACCTCCCCGCGAAATTCGCACGGGCCGAAAGCCGAGACCTCGGCGGACGCCTCGTCACGCCCGGCCTCATCGACTGCCACACCCACCTCGTCCACGCCGGCAACCGCGCACGGGAGTTCGAGATGCGCCTTCAGGGTGCGAGCTACGCGGAGATCGCTCAGGCCGGCGGCGGCATCGTCTCGACCGTCGCGGCCACGCGCGCCGCGACCGAGGCGGAGCTTCTGGCTTCGGCCCTCCCCCGGCTCGACGCGATGCTGGCCGAGGGCGTCACGACGGTCGAGGTCAAATCGGGCTATGGCCTCGACATCCATACCGAACTCAGGATGCTGCGCACCGCCCGCGCGCTCGAGCGCGCCCGCCCGGTCGCCGTAAGGACCAGCTTCCTCGGCGCGCACGCCATTCCGGCCGAATTCAAGGGACGCGCGGACGCCTACCTTGACGAGGTCTGCATCCCCGCCCTCGAAGCCGCCCATGCCGAGCGCCTCGCGGATGCGGTGGACGGTTTCTGCGAGGGGATAGCCTTCTCCCCCGCACAGATCGCCCGCGTCTTCGAAGCCGCAAGGCGCCTCGGCCTGCCTGTGAAGCTTCACGCCGAACAGCTCTCGCACCTCGGCGGAACCGCGCTCGCCGCGCGGATGGGCGCGCTGTCTGCCGACCACGTCGAATACGCCACGCCCGAGGACGCCGCCGCGCTCGCGGCATCCGGCAGCGTCGCTGTCCTCCTCCCCGGCGCCTTCTACACGCTCCGAGAAAAGCAGGTGCCCCCGGTCGCCGCCTTCCGCGCCGCAGGCGTGCCGATGGCGGCTGCGACCGACATGAACCCCGGCTCCTCGCCGATGTGTTCTCCGCTTCTGGCGATGAACATGGCCGCGACCTTCTTCGGCCTCACGCCCGAAGAGGCGCTCGCCGGAATGACCATCCAGGCCGCCCGCGCGCTCGGGCTCGCCGACCGGGGCCGCATCGCCGCCGGCCTCCGCGCCGATCTGGCCGTGTGGGAGGCCGAACACCCGGCCGAACTCGCTTACCGCATCGGCTGCACGCCGCTGCACGCCCGTGTCTTCGGAGGCATTCCATGCTGACCCTCACCCCCGGCGCTGTCGGGCTGGCCGATCTCGAACGGCTCTGGCGCGAAGGGCTTCCCGCCCGCCTCGAACCGACCGCGCGCGCCGCCGTGGAGGCCGCCGCCCGGACCGTCGCGGAGGCCGCGCGGGGCGATACGGCCGTCTACGGCGTCAACACCGGGTTCGGCAAGCTCGCCTCGGTGAAGATCGCCGCCGCCGATACCGCGACCCTGCAACGCAACCTGATCCTGTCGCACTGCTGCGGCGTGGGCGACCCGCTCGACGTTCCCACGACCCGTCTGATGATCGCGCTCAAGATCGCTTCCCTCGGCCGAGGCGCCTCGGGCGTCCGCTGGGAGGTGATCGCGGCGCTCGAGGCACTCCTCTCGCAGGGGGTTACCCCGGTCGTTCCAGCGCAGGGGTCCGTCGGGGCATCGGGCGATCTCGCGCCGCTCGCGCACATGACCGCCGTCCTCCTCGGCGAGGGAGAGGCGGAGATCGCGCGCGAGATCATGCCCGGTGCCGAGGCTCTGGCCCAAGCCGGGATCGAGCCGATCACCCTCGGCCCGAAGGAGGGGCTCGCGCTCATCAACGGCACCCAGTTCTCGACCGCGCTCGCGCTCGCCGGGCTCTTCGACGCCTGGCGCAACGCCGCCGCCTCCGTCGTCACAGGCGCGCTTTCGACAGATGCAATCATGGGCTCGGACGCGCCGCTCCTTTCCGAAATCCACGCGCTGCGCGGCCATCGGGGCCAGATCGAGGTCGCCGCCGCCATGCGTGCACTCATGGAGCGAAGCGAGATCCGCGAAAGCCACCGCGAGGGCGACGCCCGCGTGCAGGACCCCTACTGCATCCGCTGCCAGCCGCAGGTCACCGGCGCGGCCATCGACCTTCTCGCCTTCGCCGCCCGCACGCTCGAGATCGAAGCGAACGCGGTCACGGACAATCCGCTGGTCCTTACCGACGGCCGGATCGTTTCCGGCGGCAATTTCCATGCCGAGCCCGTCGCCTTCGCCGCCGACCAGATCGCGCTCGCACTGGCGGAAATCGGAGCGATCGCGCAGCGCCGCGTGGCGCTGATGGTGGACCCGACGCTGTCGCACGACCTGCCACCCTTCCTCACGCCATCACCGGGCCTCAACTCCGGCCTGATGATCGCCGAAGTGACGACGGCGGCCTTGATGAGCGAGAACAAGCACCTCGCGACGCCCTGCTCGACGGACTCCACCCCGACCTCCGCCAACCAGGAGGACCATGTCAGCATGGCCGCCCACGCCGCGCGCCGGCTTCAGACCATGAACCGGAACCTCTCCGTGATCCTCGGGGTGGAGGCGATGGCCGCCGCGCAAGGCATCGATTTCCGCGCCCCTCTCGCCACTTCGCCGGCGCTGCGGAAGGTGGTCGCCCGCCTGCGGGAAGATATCCCGCCACTCGCTGAAGATCGCTACCTTGCCCCGGAACTCGCCCGCGCCGCCGAACTGATCGAGACGGGCGCCCTCGTCTCCGCCGCGGGCCTGTCGGGCTTCGTCACCGGAGCCGGCGAATGACGCCTGTCGAGATCACCCGCGGCGACAGCCCCGTCGTCCTCGGCCTGCCGCACACCGGCACCTGGCTGCCCGACGGCATCCGCGCGAAGCTGAACCCGCGCGGGAAAGAGCTTTCGGACACCGATTGGCACATCGAACGCCTCTACGACGGCCTTGTTCCCGGCGCGACGACCGTCCGCGCAACATTCCACCGCTACGTGATCGACGCGAACCGCGACCCCTCCGGCGCATCGCTCTATCCCGGCCAGAACACCACGAGCCTCGTGCCGCTGACCGACTTCGACGGCGAACCGATCTGGGCCGAGGAGCCGGACGCAGCCGAAACCGAGCGCCGCCGCGCGGCTTTCCACGCGCCCTACCATGCCGCCCTTCAGGCGGAACTCGACCGGGTCCGCGCCACCCACGGCGTCGCGATCCTGTGGGACTGCCACTCGATCAGATCCAATATTCCCTTCCTCTTCGAAGGCACCCTTCCCGACCTCAACATCGGCACGAACGGTGGCACGACCTGCGCCCCGATCCTTACAGCGACCGTCACTGAAGCCTGTGCCGTGGCGGGAACCTACTCACATGTCCTCGACGGCCGCTTCAAGGGGGGCTGGACGACCCGCCATTATGGCCGCCCGGTCGAGGGGTTCCACGCGATCCAGATGGAACTCGCGCAGTCGACCTACCTCGCCGCCGAGACCCCACCCTGGACCTATGACGAGGCAAAGGCCGAAAGGCTCCGCCCGCTCCTCGCAAGTATCCTGACGAAACTCGCCGAACTGGCCCCGACCCTCAGAGGCTGACCATGACCGATCCCCGCCACAACCTCCGCGACGTCTTTCCGCCGACGGGCACCGAAATCACGGCCAAAAGCTGGCTGACGGAGGCGCCGATGCGGATGCTGATGAACAACCTGCATCCGGACGTTGCCGAGAACCCGCACGAGCTTGTCGTCTACGGCGGCATCGGCCGAGCAGCCCGCACCTGGGAGGATTTCGACCGCATCGTCGCCGCGCTGAAGGACCTTGATGGCGACGAGACGCTGCTTGTCCAGTCCGGCAAGCCCGTGGGCATCTTCCGCACCCATGCCGACGCCCCCCGGGTGCTGATCGCGAACTCCAACCTGGTGCCACACTGGGCGACATGGGACCACTTCAACGAGCTCGACAAGAAGGGCCTCGCCATGTACGGCCAGATGACCGCCGGGTCCTGGATCTACATCGGCACGCAAGGGATCGTGCAGGGCACCTACGAGACCTTCGCCGAGGCCGGACGCCAGCATTACGACGGAAACCTCAAGGGTCGCTGGATCCTGACGGCCGGACTGGGCGGCATGGGCGGCGCGCAGCCCCTCGCTGCAGTCATGGCGGGCGCCTGCTGCCTTGCCATCGAATGCGACGAGACCCGGATCGATTTCCGCCTCCGCACCCGCTACCTCGACGAGAAGGTCCGCACGCTCGACGAGGCACTGGCCCTCATCGAGCGCTGGACGAAGGCGGGCGAGGCGAAGTCCGTGGGCCTCCTCGGCAACGCCGCGGAGATCGTGCCGGAACTCGCACGCCGGATGAAGAACGGCGGCATCCGCCCCGACATCGTGACCGACCAGACCTCGGCCCACGATCCCGTGCATGGCTATTGTCCGAAGGGCTGGACCGTCGCCGATTGGCGCGAGAAGCAGGTCACCGACCCAAAGGCCGTCGAAAAGGCCGCCCGTGCCTCGATCCGGGAACACGTCGCCGCGATGGTCGCCTTCCACGACGCGGGTGTCCCGACCGTCGACTACGGCAACAACATCCGGCAGGTGGCCCGCGAGGAGGGGTTGGAAAACGCCTTCGCCTTCCCCGGTTTCGTCCCGGCCTATATCCGACCGCTCTTCTGCAAGGGGATCGGCCCCTTCCGCTGGTGCGCGCTCTCGGGCGATCCCGAGGACATCTACCGCACGGACGAGGCGATGAAGCGGCTGTTCCCCGAGAACGAAAATCTCCACCGCTGGCTCGACATGGCACGCGACCGCATTGCCTTCCAGGGCCTTCCCGCGCGCATCTGCTGGATCGGCCTCGGCGATCGCCACAAGGCCGGGCTCATGTTCAACGAGATGGTTGCCTCGGGCGAACTCAAGGCCCCGATCGTCATCGGCCGCGACCACCTGGATTCCGGATCGGTGGCAAGCCCCAACCGCGAGACGGAGGCGATGAAGGACGGCTCCGACGCGGTTTCCGACTGGCCGCTGCTGAACGCGCTTCTCAACACGGCCTCGGGCGCGACCTGGGTCAGCCTGCACCACGGTGGCGGTGTGGGCATGGGTTTTTCCCAGCACGCCGGCATGGTGATCGTCGCCGACGGGACGCCTGAGGCCGGCAAGCGGCTCGAGCGCGTCCTCTGGAACGACCCGGCAACCGGCGTGATGCGCCACGCCGATGCGGGCTACGACATCGCCAGAGACTGCGCGCGGGAACACGGACTGAGGCTACCCGGCATCCTGGGCTGAGCCGGGCATAGCGACGCGCAATCGCCAACCGCCCGCAAATGCTACCTTTCCACCGGGCGCCCCTGTGCTAAACCTTGTCCGTTCGCGCACGGAAGGACGAGGAGTTGCTCGACTACAGCTACAACTCGGGGCTCGTGCTGGCCTCGATCGCGCTGTCGATGATGGCGGCCTTCACTGGCCTCTCCGTCACGCGCGGATTGTCGAGACTGTCAGTCGGTCAGCGCCAGACACGCATCGTCATGGGGGCGGTCGCGCTCGGCGGCGGAATCTGGTCGATGCATTTCATCGCGATGCTCGCGGTGCGCCTGCCGATCGCCGTTGCCTACGACGTTCTCGCCACCATCGCCTCGCTCCTGATCGCGATCCTTCTCGCCGGCGTCGCGCTTCTCCTCATGCATTTCACGAAGCGTAACCTCTCGCACATCTTCCTTTCCGGGACGGTTCTCGGCGCGGGCATCGTGGCGATGCACTACCTTGGCATGTCGGGGATCGAGTTCTGCCGGCCGGTCTATGCGCCCTCCTCGATCTTCGCGGCGGGCCTCGCGGCCTTGGCGATGGGCGTCGCGGCGATCTGGGCCTCCTACGGAAGGCGCACGCGCGCCAACATCCTGATCGGCACCCTGATCTTCGGCTCGTCCGTCGTCATCGTGCATTTCACCGCCATGGCCGGAACCGGCTTCCTTGCCCTCGCGACGAGCCCCGCCTTCACGCCCGCGCTGGACAACAACCAGCTCGCGCTGATCGTCATGGTCTCCGCTTTCGTCATATGCGGCGCCTTCCTTCTTTCCGGCGCGACATTCCTGGCCGTCCCTGCCGAGAACCAGACCGCGCCAGCCGGAGCAGATTCCGAAGAGCCGGACATGCCGGAGCCCTCACCTGAGCCCGCCCCGCTTCGCATCCCGGTCGAACGCGGCGGCCAGACGCAGTTCCTGCCCGCCGCGGAGGTTTCGGCGCTAAGGGCGGAAGGGCACTACACGATCGCCTATTCCGGCAAGGACAAGTTCTTCTGCCCCTGGTCGATCTCGGAGGCGGAGCGTCGGCTCGTCGCAGCAGGCCCCTTCTTCCGCGTCCATCGCAGCTACCTCGTGAACATAGCGCGCGTGACCGGGTTCGAGCGTCGCCGTGACAGCGGCATCTGCCTTTTCGAGGGCACGGCCTCGCTCGACCGCGTGCCGGTAAGCCGCAATCGCATCCCCGCGCTCCGCGATGCCCTCGGCCTCTAGGACAGTCGCGCTGACGCATTTCGTGCAGCCATTACGCATTTCGTGAAATTCAGGGCGCAGGAGGTGCGCCACTTCGCCACGCCCGGCCGCGCTTCGCGCAACCTTCCCTCACCACGCCGGGACGGGACGGACCCGCCCGGTCCACGGATAGCCTGAAGGGAGGGGACCCGTGATCCCAGGGAGCTTTACCTATCACCGCCCGGCCAGCGTGAAAGATGCGCTCGGCATCCTGGCCGAGCATGGCGACGAGGCCCGCGTAATCGCGGGAGGCCACAGCCTCGTGCCGATGATGAAACTCAGGATGGCCGCGCTCGACCACCTGGTCGATCTGCAGGGCATCTCGGAACTCAGGGGCATCAGCGTTTCGGGCGGCACGGTCCGCATCGGCGCGATGGTCACGCAGGCCGAGCTTCTGGCAAGCGCGGACCTGAAGGCGGCCGCCCCGATCCTGCACGAGGCGGCCGAGCAGATCGCCGACCCGCAGGTCCGCTACATGGGCACCGTCGGCGGCAACATCGCCAACGGCGACCCGGGCAACGACATGCCCGGACTGATGCAGTGCCTCGACGCCACCTATGAACTCGAAGGTCCGTCGGGCAAGCGCGACGTGAACGCTCGCGAGTTCTACGAAGCCGCCTACATGACCGCGCGCGAGGATGACGAGATCCTGGTCGCCGCGCGCTTCGACGCACCGAAGGGCGGCTACGCCTACGTCAAGCAGAAGCGCAAGATCGGCGACTATGCGACCGCCGCCGCGGCCGTCCAGATCGTCAAGGACGGCGGGGTGTGCAAGTCGGCCTCGATCGCCATGACGAACCTCGCCGACACGCCGATCTTCGCCGAGGCCGCGGGCGTGGCCCTTGTCGGAACCGCCGTAGACGTCGCCGCCGTCAAGGCAGCGGTCGCCGCTATGCAGGAGGCGATCGAACCCGTCTCCGACAACCGCGGCCCCATCGATTTCAAGCGCCACGTCGCGGGCGCCATCCTCGCCCACGCGATCGCGCGGGCCTGGGCGCGCGCCTGAGGGAGAGAGCAATGTCGAAGATCCATCTGAAACTCACCGTGAACAGCGAAGAGGTCGAGACGCTGGCCGAACCGCGCGAGCTGCTGATCCATGTGCTGCGCGAACGCCTGAACCTCACCGGCCCCCATATCGGCTGCGAGACCTCGCATTGCGGGGCCTGCACCGTGGACATGGACGGCAAGTCGGTGAAATCCTGCACCGTGTTCGCCGCGCAGGCCAACGGCGCCACGATAACGACCATCGAGGGGCTCGGCACGCCCGATGCGCTGCACCCGCTGCAGAAGGCCTTCCGTGAACACCACGGACTCCAGTGCGGCTTCTGCACGCCCGGCATGATCACGCGGGCCTACCGCCTGCTTCAGGAAAATCCGAACCCGACCGAGGAAGAGGTGCGCTTCGGCATGTCCGGCAACCTCTGCCGCTGCACGGGATACCAGAACATCGTCAAGTCCATCCTGGCCGCCGCGGCCGAGATGAACGCTGCGAAGGAGGCCGCGGAATGAACGACCAGACTCCGAGCCGCGACGAGCGGATCAAGAACCTCAAGGGCCTCGGCACGTCGCGAAAGCGCGTCGAGGACGTGCGCTTCACCCAGGGCAAGGGCAACTACGTCGACGACATCAAGCTGCCGGGCATGCTGTTCGGCGACTTCGTGCGTTCCCCTTACGGCCATGCCCGCGTGAAATCGATCAACGCCGACGCTGCGAAGGCGCTTCCAGGCGTCGTCGCCGTGCTGACGGCGGCGGATCTCGCGCCGCTCGGCCTCCACTGGATGCCGACGCTCGCGGGCGACAAGCAGATGGTTCTGGCGGACGGCAAGGTGCTCTACCAGGGTCAGGAGGTGGCCTTCGTCGTCGCGAAGGACCGCTACATCGCGGCCGACGCCGTGGATCTCGTCGAGGTCGAATACGAGGAGCTTCCCGTCGTCACCGACCCGTTCAAGGCGCTCGAACCGGACGCTCCCGTTCTGCGTGAGGACCTTGAAGGCAAGACCGAGGGCGCGCACGGTCCGCGCAAGCACCACAACCACATCTTCACCTGGCAAGCCGGCGATCACGACGCCACCTCTGCGGCCCTCTCCGAGGCCGAGGTCGTGGCGGAGGAGATGATCTACTACCACCGCACCCACCCCTGCCCGCTCGAGACCTGCGGCTGCGTGGCCTCGATGGACAAGGTCAACGGCAAGCTCACGCTCTGGGGCACGTTCCAGGCACCGCATGCCGTGCGCACCGTGGCATCGCTGATCTCCGGCATCGCGGAACACAATATCCGCGTCATCTCGCCCGACATCGGCGGCGGCTTCGGCAACAAGGTCGGCGTCTATCCGGGCTACATCTGCTCGGTGGTCGCCTCCATCGTCACCGGCGTTCCGGTGAAATGGGTCGAGGACCGGATGGACAACCTGATGACCACCGCCTTCGCCCGCGACTACTGGATGAAGGGCCGGATCGGCGCGACGAAGGACGGGCGCATCGTCGCGCTCGACTGCCATGTCACCGCCGACCACGGCGGCTTCGACGCCTGCGCGGACCCGACGAAGTTCCCCGCCGGCTTCTTCCATATCTGCACCGGCTCCTACGACATCCCCGTCGCGCATTGCGCGGTCGAGGGCGTCTACACCAACAAGGCGCCTGGGGGCGTCGCCTACCGCTGCTCCTTCCGCGTCACGGAGGCGGCCTATTTCATCGAGCGGATGATCGAGATCCTCGCGATAAAGCTCGGCGTGGACCCGGCGGAACTGCGCGCCAAGAACTTCATCCGCAAGGATCAGTTCCCCTACCAGTCCGCGCTCGGCTGGGAATACGACTCGGGCGACTATCACACCGCCTGGGAAAAGGCCCTGAAAGCCGTGGACTACGCGGGGCTCCGCAAGGAACAGGCCGAGCGGGTCGAAGCCTTCAAGCGCGGCGAAACGCGCAAGCTCCTTGGCATCGGGCTTACGCATTTCACGGAAATCGTGGGCGCCGGACCGGTCAAGAACTGCGACATCCTGGGTCTCGGGATGTTCGACAGCTGTGAAATCCGGATCCACCCCACGGGCTCGGCCATCGCCCGTCTCGGCACGATCAGCCAGGGACAGGGCCATGCCACCACCTTTGCCCAGATCCTCGCGTCCGAGATCGGCATCCCGGCCGATGACATCACGATCGAGGAAGGCGACACGGACACCGCTCCCTACGGCCTCGGCACTTACGGGTCACGCTCGACCCCGGTGGCCGGCGCCGCGACCGCGATGGCCGGGCGCAAGATCCGCGCGAAGGCGCAGATGATCGCCGCTTACCTCCTCGAGGTGCATGACGACGACGTCGAGTGGGACGTGGATCGCTTCGTGGTCAAGGGCGCGCCGGAACGGTTCAAGACGATGAAGGAAATAGCCTTCGCGTCCTACAACCAGGCAATTCCGGGGATCGAGCCGGGGCTCGAGGCGGTCAGCTACTACGACCCGCCGAACATGACCTATCCCTTCGGCGCCTACATCTGCGTGATGGAGATCGACGTGGACACGGGCCAGTGGGAGATCCGCAAGTTCTACGCGCTCGACGACTGCGGCACGCGGATCAACCCGATGGTGATCGAGGGCCAGGTGCATGGCGGCGTGACCGAGGGTCTTGCCATCGCCATGGGTCAGGAGATCGCCTATGACGAGATGGGCAACGTCAAGACCGGCACGCTGATGGACTTCTTCCTGCCGACCGCCTGGGAGACGCCCAACTACATCACCGACTTCACCGAGACCCCGAGCCCGCATCACCCGATCGGCGCGAAGGGCGTGGGCGAAAGCCCGAACGTGGGTTCCGTCCCGTGTTTCTCGAACGCGGTGCAGGACGCCTTCCGCGCCTTCGGCCATGTCCACGCGCACATGCCGCATGACCATTGGCGGATCTGGAAGATCGCAAACGGGCTCGGCCTGCACGGCTAGGGCGGAATGCCTATATAATGGTCGAGCAGCTGGTCTGGCAGGGCGGGACTTCCCGCCCTGCCGTCGAAACGTGATCGGGGAGGACGGCACGGAATGTCGGAGTGGAGGAGGTTACAGGAGGATCTGGCCGGGGCGGGTTATGTCGCCACGGACGATCTCGCCATGGCGCTGCACCTCGCGATCCGGCTGGGCCGCCCCCTCCTCCTCGAAGGGGCGGCGGGCGTCGGCAAGACCGAAATCGCCCGCGTCCTGTCAGGGGTGCTCTCCACCCGTCTCATCCGGCTCCAGTGCTACGAGGGGCTCGACGCCTCGCACGCCATCTACGAATGGAACTACCAGCGCCAGCTTCTCGCGATCCGCGCCGCGGCCGAGGGCGGCGTGACAGGCGCCGCCGCAGAGGCGCGCATTTTTTCCGAGGACTACCTCATGGCGCGGCCTCTGCTTCAGGCGCTCCAGGAGGACAAGCCCCCGGTCCTCCTGATCGACGAAATCGACCGCGCCGACGAGGAATTCGAAGCCTACCTCCTCGAGATCCTTTCCGACTTCCAGGTGACGGTCCCCGAGCTCGGCACGATTGTGGCGAAGTCGCGCCCGATCGTTATCCTCACCTCGAATGGCACGCGCGACCTCTCCGACGCGCTCCGCCGCCGCTGCATCTATGACTGGGTCGATTACCCGGACCGCGCGACGGAGCTTTCGATCCTGGCGCTCCGCCATCCGGGGCTGGAGGCGCGCCTCGCGGCGCAGATCGTGGCCTTCGTGCAGTCGCTGCGGCGGGAGGAACTGGAAAAGAAACCGGGCGTCGCGGAGATGCTCGATTTCGCTGCCGCGCTCTCTGGCCTTGGCGTCGCCGACCTGACGGCCGACCCGGCCGCGCTTCAGGCCGCGCTTGTGACGCTTCTGAAGACCCGCGCAGACCGCGCCGCCGTGCCGCCCGAGGTTGCACTGCGCCTTGCCGGAAAGGCCGCGTGATGGGCGTCACACGCTTCCCTTCCCGCGCTTCGGGTCCAGCGGAACGACTTTCGGACTTCGCCGCGCATCTGCGGGCGAACGGCCTTTTCGTCGGCCCCGCCGAGACCGCCGCCTGCCTCACCGCTCTGTCCGAGGTGAACGCCGCCGACCCCGCCGAGGCGCGCCTCGCGCTCCGCGCCGTTTGTGCCGGGACGCGCGACGACGTTGCCCGTTTCGACGACCTGTTCGACGCCTTCTGGCGCAACGCCGGCCGCGCCCGTTCCGGCCCCGAGCGCGGCGACGGCCCTGAGACGGGTCGCAAGCGCAACAGCCGCCCGGCCCTCCCGGATCATCTGCGCGACGCCTCCGGCAGCGGCGCGCCGGAGACCCCGGAAGGTGGCGAAGGGGCCGCCGACCAATCAGGCGAAGGCCGGCTCACCGGGTCCCGCATCGACAACCTCGCCCGCACCGACCTGCGCGAATTCGTGACCCCGGAAGCCATCGCGGCGGCCGAGGACGTGGCCTTCCGGCTTGCCCGCGCAATCCGCGACCGCCGCTCACGCCGCCGCCGCGCGAACCGCAGGGGCGAAACCATCGACCTGCGCCGCGTCGCACGCGCCTCCGTCGCCACGGGCGGCGTGCCGCTCCGCCTGTTCCGCCGCACCCGGCCCGACCGGCCCGCGCGGCTCGTCGCGATCTGCGACGTCTCGGGCTCGATGACGGTCTATTCCCGCGTCTTCCTTGCCTTCCTGAAGGGGCTCATGGGCGCCGACGCGCACACGGATGCCTATCTGTTCCACACGCGGCTTGTGCGGATAACCGATGCACTCCGAGACGGCGACACAATGCGCTCCGTCGCTAAACTGTCGCTGATGGCCGAAGGCTTCGGCGGCGGCACCAAGATCGGCCGCGCGATCGAGGCCTTCAACCGCACCTACGCCCGCCGCCTCGTCTCCGGCCGCTCGGTCGTCGTCATCGTATCGGACGGTTACGACACCGACCCGCCCGAGGTCCTCGCAACGGCCCTCGCCCGTCTCAAGCAGCGGGGCTGTCGCATCGTATGGCTGAACCCCCTCAAGGGCTGGAAGGGTTATGAACCCGTGGCGCGCGGCATGGCCGCCGCCCTTCCCCACCTTGATCTCTTCGCCGCAGCGAACACGCTCGACAGCCTCGCCGCGCTCGAACCCGAATTCGCCAGACTGTGAGGTGACTCCATGAAACCCGCCGACATCCACAGCCTCGTCTCGGGCCTCCGCGCCGAGGGTAAACCCTTCGCCGTCGCGACCGTCGTTCGCACCGTCGCAGCCACTGCCGCCAAGGCGGGCGCCAAGGCGGTGATCGGCGCGGACGGACGCATCTCAGAAGGCTGGATCGGCGGCGGCTGCGCCCGTGTCGCGGTCCTCAAGGCCGCGCTGCAATCGCTCAAGGACGGCCAGCCGCGCCTCGTCTCGATCCAGCCCGAGGACCTTCTTGGCGCCCAGGGCCTCGAGCCCGGAGAGGAGAAGGACGGCATCCGCTTCGCCGCCAACATGTGCCCCTCCAAAGGCACGATGGACGTCTTCGTGGAGCCCGTCATGCCCCTGCCCGAACTTGTAATCCTCGGCGCAAGCCCGGTGGCCGTCGCGCTTGCCGACCTCGCATCCCGGATGGGCTTCCGCCGCACCGTCGCCGCCCCCGCCTCCGAACAGTCCGCCTTCGAAGACGCGGAGCGCAGGATCGAGGGCTTCGCGCTCGACGCCTCGCCAGAAGGGAGACGCTATGTCGTCGTCTCCACGCAAGGCCGGGGTGACGAGGCCGCGCTGCGCGCCGCATTGTCGGCCGAGGCCGATTTCGTCGCCTTCGTCGGCTCCCGCGCCAAGGCGCGGGCGCTCCGAGACAAGCTGGCGGAAGGAGGGGTGGACCCGGAACTTCTGACCAAGGTGAAGGCCCCCGCCGGGCTCGACATCGGCGCGATCACACCGGAGGAAATTGCTCTCTCGATCCTCGCCGAGATCGTGGAGATCAACCGCCGCGGCGCATTGCGTGAGGCCAGTGAATGAGGTTCATCTGTTTCCTGCGTCGCCTGCGTCCGACACGGCCCAGGGCCGCCCCGCAAACGCCAACCGATCGCGCCGAGCTCCTGCTCCGCGTCAAGTTTCCCTGCTGCTAGAAGGACATCCCATGGAACTCGCCGACGAAATCCTGATCCCCGCGCCGCGTGACACCGTCTACGCCGCCCTCAACGATCCCGAGATCCTGAAGGCGTCCATCCCGGGTTGCGAAGAACTGGTGAAGGAGTCCGACACGGAGCTCGAGGCGAAGGTCGTCTTGAAGGTCGGTCCGGTGAAGGCGCGCTTTTCCGGCAAGGTGACGCTCGACACAACCGGCGCGCCGGAACGGTTCTCGCTACGCGGGGAAGGCTCGGGTGGCGTCGCGGGGTTCGCCAAGGGCGGCGCCGAAGTGGAACTGGTCGAACAGGAGGGCGGCACGCTTCTGCGCTATGACGCGAAGGCCGATGTCGGCGGCAAGATCGCGCAGCTCGGCAGCCGCCTCCTTCTCGGCACGGCGAAGAAACTCGCCGCGAGCTTCTTCGAAAGCTTCGCCGAAGAGGTCGTCCAGAGGGAATCCGCGTCCTAAGCCGGGAAACGCGGATCCCAGGGCTCCGGCCTCACCGCACCGCCTGGGGACGGCGCGGCGGAAGGTGGCATCGACCAGCCGCTGGCAGAGTGCTACGGTCCGAAGGCAAAAGCGGGTTCCGTCCGACATGAGGCCGGGCGTCGAAGATTCGAGACCATGGTTGCCAGTTTAGCGCTTATCTTCGCTGCGGTTCTTCTTTGGCGCAGATCGCTGCGGCCGGTTCCGGCGGCAGCCGCGTCGTTGATCGTGTTCCTCGGGCTACTGCTGTGGGTCATCTATTACTTCGTCGATGCCCTGACCGGGTCGGGCATCGACATGTCGGTTCTCTACCACCTGCAGGCCGGCTGGGAGGGCGTGGGGATCAAGAGCTTCGCGCCCCTCGCGGCAGTCACGGCGATGATGTTCGTCGTTGCCCTCGTCCTCACCGCCTTCGTCTATCGCATCGTGCGGTCACGATCGCCCGCCGTCGGCCGGCAGCGCCGGGTAACCGCGGGCCTGGGCGCGATACTCGGTTCCTTCCTGCTCAATCCAGCGCTCTACGACATCATCCTGCTGAGCAGCTTCCTGCAACGAACCGAGGCTTCAGCCTCCGTCGTGGTGCCTGATCGCTTCGCGCAGGTTGAGAACCTGCGCTTCGACAACCCGCCGAAAAACGTCGTCATTCTCTATCTCGAGTCGATCGAGAGGGCCTATCTCGACGAGGAACTGTTTCCCGGACTGATGCCCAATCTCTCCGCCCTCGAAAGGCAGGCGCTCAGCTTCACCGGCATAGAGCAGGTCGACGGCACGAACTGGACAATCTCGGGCATGGTCGCGAGCCAGTGCGGCCTCCCGTTGCTCGGCGCAGGGGCGAACAACTCGATGTCGGGGATGGACACGTTCCTGCCCGGGGCCACCTGTATCGGCGATCTCCTGTCGGCTCAAGGCTATGCCCTGACCTACATGGGCGGGGCCAGTCTCGACTTCGCGGGCAAGGGCAATTTCCTCCGGACGCATGGTTTCGACACCGTCGAGGGCCTCGAGGAGTTGCGCGACCGCCTGGAAGATCCGGAGTATCTCTCCGACTGGGGTCTCTACGACGACACGCTCTACGATCTGGCCGCCGAAACCTTCGACGACCTGGCCCTTGGCGACAGCCCCTTCGGGCTGGTCCTGCTGACAGTCGACACCCACCATCCCTATGGCTACATGTCCCGAGACTGTGGCGACATGGTTTATGGCGACGGCGAAAACAGGATCCTCAACGCGGTGCACTGCGCCGACAAGATGGCCGGCGCCTTCATCCGCCACGTCATCGAAAGCCCGGCCTTTTCCGAGACGGTGCTGGTCGTGATGTCCGATCACCTGGCCATGCCCAACACCGCCTGGCACATCCTCGAAAAGGGCGAACGGCGCGACCTGCTTTTCATGTTCGGCAAGGACATCGACCCGGCCATGATCGACAAGCCCGCCTCCACGCTCGACGTGGGTGCGACGCTCCTCAACCTCATCGGCGCCGAGGTAGCAGCCTTCGGCTATGGCCGCGACATCCTGGCCGACACCCCGACGCTCGTCGGTGGCGACATGGTGCTTGACGGGCTGCTGCAGGAGGGGGCGGCATTCGTCTCCTCGCTCTGGTCGTTTCCGGGGATCGCGCAGGGGATCGGGATCGATCCAGCCGCGGAAAAGGCAATCCTCGGCGGCAGAAGCGTGAGCCTGCCGGCGCTCTTTCTGCTCGACGCCGATCTGGCGACGACCGCGGTGCAGTTCGACTTCTACGAGGACAGGACCTTGGCCGAAAGCGTCGCCGGCCTGCCCTTTGACCGACGCTTCGTCTGGATCGACCGCTGCGATCAGGTGGCGCTGCTGACGTCCGGAACCCCGCCCGAGAACGACGATTTCTGCCTTGTGTCGGGCATGCCGGGCAGCGACACGCTGAACGCGAAGGTTCTGCTGGAGGGAACGACGGTCGGCTTGGCAGAGTTGCAGGACAGCTTCGCGTCGGAGCCAAGCCGCGAAGCCTATGACGCGCGGCACCGGGAATTCGAACGCCTGGTGGAATTTGGCACCGCCGAGGTCATCGCCTATCCCCCTCCGACAACGCTGGTCGGAGATTTCGCGATCAGGTCCTCCGGCTTCGGCCAGGGGGTATCCTTCGCGACGAACCGCGCGAGCGGCGCGAAGGTCGAACTGGTTCGTGGCCTGACTCTCCTAGGCTTCGCGGCAGATCGGCCGCCGGTGAAGCTCGCCCATCTCGATACCTGTGCCTACGGTGGCACTGTGGTTCCCGATGTTGTCGGTCTCGAGGGCGATTTCGCCACGGTCATTGCGCAGAACCGTGACGCCTACGGCGCATTTGCCATCGTCGGCCACGACAGCGTCCTGTGCTACGGTGTCGATACCGACCTTGCCGCCCTGTTTGACGGCACGGACCTGAGCCGTTGGAGCGAACTCGGTTTCGAACAGCCCTATGTGGCGCTTATCCCCGGACAGGGCGACCCGGTGGAATATGTCGGCGCACCGCGCACCGCCCTGGCGATCGAGGCCCGGGACTTCGTCGACCCGATGCCCGCAAGTGGCGACCTGGGCGCGCGCCCGCAGCGCCAGAGCCGCGATTTGCCCCGCGTGGCGCATGCCGGGGGGGCATATGAAGGCATGACCTACACGAACACGCTCGAAGCCCTCGACGCGAACGTCGCGCACTACGACCTGTTCGAGATCGACCTCTCCTCGACCTCGGATGGCGAACTCGTCTGCATCCATGACTGGGAAGATAAATTCGAGGCCACTTTCGGCTTCCTGCCGTCCGAACGACCCGACCTTGCGACGTTCGAAGATCTCGTCCGCGACCGAGGCAGCCCCAGGAATTGCACCCTCTCGAGCCTTGCCGACTGGATGCGGCGCTATCCGGACAAACGGATCGTCACGGACACCAAGGAGGACGTCGTCCCGGCGCTGAGACTGATCGCGGAGTCCTTTCCCGACTTGTTGCCGAATTTCGTCGTCCAGATCTACCAGCCCGAGGAATACGCACCGGTGCGCGCCCTGGGCTATGACGACGTCATCTGGACACTCTATCGCTACGAAGGCAGCGACGACGACGTTCTGGCGGCGCTGCGGCGGATGGATCTGTTCGCGCTGGCGATGCCCGTGGAGCGGGCCCGAGAGGGCCTGGCCAGCCGCGCGCTCGCCGAAACCGGTGTACTGAGCCTCGCGCATACCGTGAACACGACTGAGGAGTTCCGGAGCCTCAGGGAGGCCGGGATTGCCGAAATCTACACGGATTTCCTTCAGGCACATTAGGCTTGGGCGGAACGCGTGCGACATTTCTGACATTGACGCGATGTCGTGTCGGGTGGCAGCCTCACGGTGTTGCGTCGGGGTTCGGATGTGACGGAGGGTCGATTTCCGTATTGTGGGACATGCCGGCCGGGGCCCTCCGAAGGAGGCCGTCTTGGGTATTGAGTCGATGAAGGTAATATGGACGTTCTTGTTGGCAGTGGTGGCGTTTACGGCGGCTCCCTCCTCTCCGGCTGCTTCCGAGGAAGTGGGGATAGTGACCTTCACGGTGGATAACGCCACCCAGCAGTTTTTCCAGGAAAGCATGCCGGTCTTCTTCGAGCACGAAGTCCCCGGCACTCTGTTCGCCCAGATCGTCGCCATCACGGGCTATCGCGGCGACCTTTCATGGGATGACGTTCAGACGCTCATGGATCATGGCTGGGAACTGGGCGCCCACAGCTACACGCATTCGGTCCCTCTTACCAAGGCCGATGACGTGACGCTCGAAATGGAGCTCGGTGCGCCGGCGGCCTATATCTACCGCCAGACCGGGGTCTACCCGACGACTTTCGCCAGCCCGCACGGTGACTATGACGAGCGCGTTCTGAACAGGGTACGCGTCTACTACGAAGCCCATGCAAGGGGCTGGGGAAATGGCGGCGTCAACCGGTTCGACAGTACGGACCATTACCGGATCCATCGCGAGCAGGTGGACAACACGATGACCGTGGCCCAAGCCTGCGCGGAACTCGAAAAGGCCGGGCGCGAGGGTTACTGGCTGGTGCTGATGTGGCATCGTGTGGTCGAGGAACCAAGCTACAAGTATGAGAACTCGGCAGAACAGTTCGAAGGGGTGATTTCATGCGCAGCCGAAATGCGGGACAGGGGCATCATCAGGCTCATGAACATGAAGGAGGCTCTGAAATACGTCCCGCACACGCCAAAATGAAGCGGACTGCGGTCGGCTGCAATCTGCGCGCGATGGCCGCGCTTCTGTCGCTCCTGGCGGTGGGAACGCCGTCCTGGGCTGCCGAGGAAGGCGTGCCCAATGGCATCGTCACCTTCACCTTCGACGACGCATCGCGGGGCCAGTATGAATTCGGCCTTTCGATCGCCGAAGCTCACGGCGTGACCGGCACCCTGTTCGTCCCGACCGGGCTGATCGCACCAACGTCCAGCAGCGCGCTGGACGGATGGACCATGAATGAGGAAGAGGTCCGCGCCTTTGTAGCCGCCGGGTGGGAGCTCGGCGCGCATGGCGATACGCACCGGCGGCTGACCGAACTTGACGGCGAGGAGCGGACGGGTGAAATCGTGCGCCCGATCGCCGCGATCGAGGAATGGGCCGGCACGAAGCCCGTCTCGTTCTCCTCACCCTTCGGCGCGTTCGATGACAGCACGATCGCCGAGATCATGGAGCATTACCGGTACCAGTTGTCCTGGAAAGGTCACGGCGGCCGCAACCCCATCGGCGCGATCGACCAAAACTACATCGGCAGGTTCGAGATCACGCGCGAGACCAGTTCGGAGACCGTCTGCGGCGAAATGGTGCGCGCGGCCCTGAACCACGTGTGGCTCGTGCTACTGGTGCACGACATCGTCGAGGAGAACCCCGACGTCAGCCAGATTTCGGCACGTCACTTCGAAGAGGTCGTCGCCTGCGCCGACTTGCTGGCCGACAAGGGCGTGGTGCGGATCCTCACGATCCGGGACGCAATGGGCGAGATCGAAGCGAAGGGCTGATTACCCCTCACCCCATAACGCTGGCATCGCTCCCAGCATCCGTCCGATAGCGGTCAGGATGATCCCGTTAGTGTTGAGGTCGGTGTAACCCTGCATCGGTTCAAGCGTGCTGGCGAAGATGCCCGAGCAGAAGCCGGCATTGTCGATGCGCGCCTTGTCCCGGACCAGAGCCACCAACCTGTCCGAATACTCATGCGGATAGGCCGCCGCCCAGAGATATGCGGACTTCGTGCTGATCTGCTCCGCGCGCTTGCGGAATTCCTCGGTCCGGTACTCGGCCCGGCTGAGGCGGGTGACGATCGCCCAGGCATCCTCGCCGGGGAGATCGACGCGGAGTCCCTGATAGATGAACCAGGGCTCGAAATTCAGCGGGACTTCCGAAACGCTCCGGATCTCGCCGGTTTCCTCGAACCAGCTCAGCTGGGCGTCGAAGAGCACGTCGGCGAGGTATCGCGACTGAGGGCTGTGCCCAAGCTCGATCGCCTCAAGAAGGATCGGCTCGGCGCCGAAATGGCCCAGAAGCGCCGCGCGGTGCAGAAGCCGCAGCCGCGCGTCTCCCGTGTCCGTCTCCGCCAGGGGCGGATAGGCCGAGTTCATCGGCAGCCCCCAGGACGTATAGGCCCTGTGCACGTAGGGTGGGCAATGCGACAGCGATGCATCGACCCACCTGCCGAACTGATGGCTATAGGGACGCCCGCCGCGGACGGTCTGGTCCAGGTCCCATTCGGCCAGCGCCGCCTCGGCCCGATCGATCGACACCAGCCCCGACATCACCGCGACCCGAAGCGCAACGAGGAAACGCCCGGTGTCACAGGAATCGAACCCCGTCCGAACCGCGCGCAGCGTGTCGGCTCGGAACAACGGCGGTGGAAAGCTCCCCTCTCCAATCTGCACGCTTGGCAGGTTCTCGAGGATCGTCGCCAGGCGTGCAGCGCCCTCCACATCCGTGATGATTCCAAGTCCCGCCGCCGAGACGATGCCGAGGATCTGACTCGCGACATCCCAGAGCGTGACCTCGCGGTTCTGAAGCGCGAATGTCGTCGCCTGGACGGTGCCCGCGCACAGTCCTGTGTTATCGTCAGTGAAACGCGCGATGTAGCGCCATGCGAGGCGCGCATCTTCCAGAAGCCGCTGGCGTTCAGCCAGATCGATCTGGGCGGCACGCGGCGGATCGGTCAGTTGCCGCCTCCGCGTCGACCAGAACCTTTCCAGGATCGGATCCGGCGCCACGATCCGCTCCATGAAGCCCCGGACGGAGTGGAATTCCGCCAGACCGTCGCGGCGGATGTCAGTGAACTGCTTCATCAGGTTCAGGCGCTCGAACGGGGTCTGAACCTGCGCCGGCCGGACCATTTCAACCCTGTCGGTCAGGGGATCGGCCGCGATCCGCTCCGCAAGAGACAAGCCGCCGTCGTTCCTGAGCGCGATCTGGAACCGCCCGTCCTCGCGCAACCCGGTCCAGGCCTGCGGAGTCTCCGGCGGAAGCAGCAGGATTTCGGCGGTCCGGTCGGGATCGATGCCGGACGGATCGTCCACATTTGAGCAGCGCGGCAGCACCCTGTCGTCGGCCGAAAGGTCCACCTCACCGGACAGGCAGAGATCCGACGCCCCAACGTCCGGCGCCGTGTCCTGAAGTGCCAGAGCCGTGAACGGGAATCCCTCTTCCGCCAGCATCGCCGCGAAGGCCGCCACACCGGCGTCGGGCTCAGGCCCCTGCCCCAAATCGAGGACGACCCCGAGGTATTTGGAGGCTCCCGGCTTAGCCTGAAGAAGGTAGTCCGTCGGCCGGGTGACGAAGAGCGTGCCGTTGAGGGCCTCGATCTCGATCCGTTCGGCCCAGGCATCGCAACGCGCGGCAAGCACTTCCGGGTCAAGCGCGCCGGCGCCGTCCAGCGACAGCATCAGCAACTGGTCCCCGTCCAGCGCGAGCACCTCGCCGACCGCCTCTTCCGGATCCTCCGTCACGCGGAAAGACACCCCGCCTTCCAGCCTCAGGAGGCCCCAGTCGAACGGATCGACCCGCGTGCCCGCCGCCCCGTCGACAGCCGCAGGCCGTATGTGAATTCGGAAACCGGCCGAACGGTAGGCATACGGCTCGACCTCATTAGTCGCGCTCGTGTCGAAGAAAGACACGATCTGCGGCTCGTCCATTTCGGCGTCGGCCGGCAGCGCGAGCCGCCGCCGTATTTCGCTGGCGAAACGCAGCTGGAAATAACGGTCACGTTCCTGCACGGGCGACACCGCCGGGATCACCTCGAACAAGCCCCTTTCGGACACGGCGATCCGGGCCAGCGCCTCAAGGCGTTCATCCGTGCCGCTCTGAGCCCCATCCCCGTCAGTGGGCACCTCCAGGACGATCGCGAGGGGGAGGTTTCGGGCAAAGAACACCTTCAACATCCTCTCGACGCGCTCCGGATCGAGTGACGGGTCGACGTCCGTCAGCACCAGAAAAAGGCTCTTCGCCCAAACATCCTGGGCTCCGCCGATATGCGGGAACAGCCCCATCGAGAGGGCCGTCCCCCCCAACAGAACGCTGCGTCTGGATAGTCTCATTCTATGCCGCTCTGGTTTTTGCCCTGCAATTTTACTTCCAAAAGTAGCCACATTCATGGTGTAAAAGCGAGGCCCGGTTGTCGAAGAACAGCGCCGCCACCTTCTGTGTCGAGATGGCGTGGAAAATGCCGGGCAAGGGCGAAGCGGGCTTGAGTTTACACTTGGAAGAGCAGAAAGACAGAGGGCTGTTCACGGCACCGACCCCTCATCCGGTTTTCGAAGACCCAAGCCATCGCCGCTTCTGGATATTCCTCAGCCTCGCCGTCCTCGCCGTGCTCTTCCTGTTGTCCTGGACGAGCGAATTCGCTCTTCGCGTCTACAGCCTGAATCCCGTGGCGACCGAGGCCGGGAACGGGTCCATTGATGCCGCCGGGGCGCCGAATTCAACGAACGGGCTGGAACTGACCGATATCGTGATGAAGGCGACGTCGGACACCGATTGCCGGCAGGGTATCCTCGGAACGGTGCGCGGCGACCAGGGCCTCGCCGCCTTTGTGCCCTATGGCGACCGAACCGCGATTTCCGGTCTGCGCGCCCATTGCGCAAAGTTCGGCGTGGTTTACTACGAAGCCTTCTCCTTCGGCACCTCCGACGGCCGGATTGTCCCGCTCGGTCCGGACTCCGCGCATTTCCCGCTGCCCGACTTCCACGACGGCTGGCGCAGCCGCAACCGCCCCGAAGCCTTCCCGATCATCCGTCCGCTCGAGGGGTTGCCTGATCGAACGCTGGCAGAGCTTCTCGATCCGGACAAGGCGCTGCCGGTCCTGCTCGACGATCTTGCCACGCTTCCGCTGGACGGCGTGGATGGCGGGCTGTGTCTGGACATGTCGAGACACGGCGGCACGAGTCCCGAGATGCTCCTTCCCGTATTGAAGACGATGCGGCAGCACTTGTCGCCCTTGGGCCTCAGGACCTGCCTCATCGGATCGGCGGATGCGGCATTCTGGACATCGGGCGATCTGGTTGCGCAGATCGACAGGGCCGTCGCGCTGGCCTTCCGCGAAGGCACGGGGCCGTCGGATCCCCTTGCGCCACAGGACTGGGTGGCGGATGCGGTGGCAAGGGTCAGCGCACTGATCCCGGACTACAAGCTCACCTTCGGCCTCGGGACCTTTGCGACAGCCTGGCAGAGCGGGCGGCGCACCGCCGAGCGTCTGTCCTTCGCCGAAACGATGCTGCGGGCCGATCTCGACGCGGGCGAGATCACCTTCGGGTCGGAATTCCTGAACACGAACATTCGTTATCTCGACAATGACCGTCGTCTGAACCGGATCTGGCTGCTGGATGCAGCCTCGTTCCACAACACCCGGATCGAGATCGGTGCGGAACGGCCCGTCGCGCTCTGGCCATTGGGCTACGAGGACCCGGCCATCTGGCCGCTCCTGGAATACGTGCCGGCCAGGGAAGCGATTGGCGCACCGATCGATCTCAGCGATCACGCCATCATCGAAGGCGCCGGTCCGTTCTCCGGTCGGATCGACGCCGCCGCCGCCGGTGCCCGCGCGATCGAGACCGATCCACAGACCGGCCAGATCACCGCCCAGAGCTACACTCAGACCCCGCGCCCGCACCGAATCCGGTTCTTCGGCAACGAGGACGCGGTCGGTGAACTCGTCCTCTCGTTTGTGGGACTGGGCGGGACGCAAGAGGTCGAAGACTTGCTGGCCCTGCTGGAAGAGAACGCAATCGAAGCTTCCTTCTTTCTCTCGGCCAACGACTTCATCCAGTCCGCGGAACTCGTTCCCGATGTCCTGGAAGCCGGTCACACCATAGGCACAACGGTCATACCCCAAGGGGCGCAGTCCGAGATTGCCCGGATCTGGGCTCGGCTGGTCAACAACCTGCCACAGCATTTCGTCGCCCATACCTTTGGCGCACGGGCGCGCATGGTTCAGTTCCCCTCGAGCCAGGAACAGCTTCCCGGCGACACGGGCAGCCTGGAACAACTACAAACCATGCTGGGCGAAGGCTACCTGCCGGTTCAGTCGACGGTCGCGGCGGGTTTCGGCAGCCTCGACACCGAAACCTATGTCGACCGGGTGCGTGATGCGGCGATCGCGCGTCCGGTCAACGTGCTCAGTTTCGACTTTTCCCGAGACAACGACCGCCAGACCCTACGGGCACTTCCCGACATTCTCGAGGCGCTGCACCAGGAGGGGTTCACCTTCACTTCCCTGCCCCGGCTGGCCGAACTCGGCGCCGCAGAGCTCTGGCCACTGTCGCGCGCGGTACCGCAGAAACGCGACGACGTGACCTATGGAGCGATGCGCATCGGCTGGATCGGGGTCCAGAACCTGATCCTGCTGCTCGCGTTCATCGTCGCGCTGCGCTCACCGTTCTACCTGGCGCTCGCGGTGCTGCGCCGTTCGAAGTATCGCCGAAGCGACAGTTACCATCCGCCGGTAACGGTCGTGATACCCGCGTTCAACGAGGAGATGGTCATCGCCAGGACGATCGAGAGCGTGCTGGAATCCGACTATCCGGACTTCCGGATCATCGTCGTGGATGACGGATCCACCGATGACACAGCCGCCATCGTCGAAAACCGCTTCGGCTCGGACCACCGGATCCAAATGCTGCGCCAGGAAAACCGTGGAAAATGGTGCGCGCTCGATCTTGCGCTGCACTACACGGAAACGCCGTTCATCGTCATCGTGGATGCCGATTCACTTCTCGATCCCAGGGCGTTGCGCATTCTCGTGCAGCCCTTCCAGAACGAACGGATCGGGGCCGTGGCCGGAACCGTCGAGGTCGGAAACCGCGAGAACTTCCTGACCACGTTCCAGGTCATCGAATACATGTACACTCAACAGGTGCTTCGCCGTGCCTACGAGGCCTTCGACGGCATCATCGTCGTGCCCGGCGCGATCGGCGCCTGGCGCGTCGATGCCGTCCGCGCCGCGGGCCAGGTTTCCGGTGATACGATCACGGAGGATGCCGACCTGACCGTCGCCGTGCACCGCGCGGGCTACAGCATCGCCTACCAGGAGCTCGCCAAATCCTACACCGAGGTCCCGAATTCCGTGAGGTCGTTCCTGCGGCAAAGGCTTCGCTGGGGGTTCGGCATGTTCCAGGTGTCATGGAAGCATGCGAGGGCGATCCTTGAGGGTCGTACCGTCGGCTACATCTCGCTGGTCGACGCGGTCTGGTACGGGCTCATCACCAGCCTGATCTACCCGATCATGGACGCGATCCTCATCGTGGCCCTGGTCTACTACAGCTATGCCTTCGCCATAGAAGGCTTGGTCGCATTCGCGAACTTTCCGGTGACGGGATCGATGGCGTTCCTGCTGCTCACCATCATCGACCTCGCCAACCTCGCTGCATCGATGTGGTTCGCGCGCCGCTTCGAGTGGAAGCTCCTTGCAGCAGTACCGTTGCTGCGTTTCGGATATCGCCAGCTGCTTTACATCTCGTCGATCCGCGCGATCCTGTGGGCGCTGCTGGGGCGGACAGCGCATTGGAACAAACTCGATCGCGTCGGAACGGCGACGGCGGGGCATTGATCCGGCCCTCCGACCGAAGGCAAACCTTCGTCAGGCCGGTACCAAAGATCAGTTCAGCGATGCGTATTTCTGCGGACGCTTGGGACCGAAGGGAACGTCGTAACCCTGGACCTTGGTGATGTAGGTCGCCAGAGGCATGCCGTAGGGATCACGGATATTGGCGCGACCATCCGAGCGGATGAACTCTTTCAGTGCACCCGTGCCAAGAAGATGCGTGGCCGCCAGCATTCCGCTGGGCGTCAGCGTCACGTCACCAACCTTGGTCCAGGCATGGCGCGACAGGCCGTCTGCCTGGATGTAACGCCACATCGTCCGCAACCAGGTCTGCGCCGCACGATCCTGCACTTCCGGGTGGTTCAGGAAATCCTTCACCGAACGGATGCCGTGCTTGCCGGTGAAGCCGCCACCATAGTTGTTGTCATAGGGATCGCCGTCGCGGCGGACATAGCCAAGGTCGATCAGAGCCGCCTCGCCGAACTGGTATGCGCCGATGAAATTCAACGTGTTCACAGCTCGGTAGTTACCGCGGGATTCCATGTGACGCAGAGCCGCCAGGAACTCCGCGTACTTGGCGTTCACCGCCGTGCTGGTCGAACTTGCCGTAGACTGCGCCATCGCCACAGTTCCCGACACCGCGAGAACCGCAGCGCAGAGGGCTGCTTTCAGCCCCCGCTTCTTGCCTGTCATGTACTGCCCCTCTTCCGTCTGAGCCAATAACCACAAGGCCTCACGCCTGTGGGACTAGACAATTGGTGACTGTGAGGTCGGTTTCAAACCCTCCTTATCCCATCGGCAACATCTTGCCGCATCTTCGTGGCGATAGTTTGTCTTTTTGGTGGAAATCCGCTCATCCGCCGCCCGACTACTCCTTCACGTAGGCCTTTCCGTCCGCAGCCGGGGGCCGCGCCTTGCCGATCAGACCGGCAACCACGACGATCGTGGCTATGTATGGCGCCATCGCGAGGAACTCGGACGGGATCGGCGTGCCCAGGAGCGCCAGCTTCTGTTGCAGGCTGTCCGCGAAGCCGAAGACCAGCGCCGCCGCCAGCGCGCCGACCGGGTGCCAGCGCCCGAAAATCATCGCGGCGAGGCCGATGAAACCCCGACCACCGGTCATGTTCTCGTCGAACCGCCCCACGGAGCCCAGCGTGAACCAGGCGCCCCCAAAGCCCGCCACCATGCCGCCAAGCGTGACGTGGATGTAGCGCGTCCGGTAGACGTTGATCCCCAGCGTATCGGCCGCGCGCGGATGTTCGCCCACGGCACGCGCCCTCAGCCCGTGCCGCGTGTGGAAGAGGTAGTAGGTCGAGACCGCCACCATCACCAGCGCGCCGTAGACGAAGACGTTCTGCTGGAACAGCATCGGACCGATCACCGGGATATCGCCAAGGACCGGCACCTTCCAGGCCCTGAACACGGATGCGTTGTTCAGGAACCGGTATTCGGAAAAGACCTGGGAACTGACGTAACTCGTCAGTCCCAGGACGAAGAGGTTTATGACGACCCCCGCGATGATCTGGTCCATCCGGTAGGTCACGACGAGCGTCGCGAGAATGAAGCCGAAGATGCCGCCAACGACCACGGCGGACAGAAGCCCTCCCCACCCGCCGATCAGCGACCCCATCAGCGCGCCGGTGAAGGCGCCCGCCAGCAGCATCCCCTCGATCGCGATGTTGATCACCGCCACGCGCTCGCACAGGACGCCTGCGAGCCCCCCGAGCGCGATCGGCACCGCCCGCACCATCATCGCCTGCAACATGCCCGTCAGGGAGAAGGCCTTGCCAGCCGTGGCCCAGACAAGGAAGGCCATGACCACCAGCGCGAGCCCGAAGCCGAGGGAAAGGGCCGTCCAGCGCACGCCGCCCCGCATGAACTGCCGGGCACCGAGGAAGGCCAGAATGGCCGCCGCGAAATACGTGAATGGCGCCGCCGGAAGGACAAGGTCCGGAACCGGAAGCGGGTCCGTCGGACGCGAAAGCCGGAACGTGGCGTCGCCTTCGATCCCCACGCCGAACACGAGGACGACGAAGACGGAGAGCGCAAGCAGCACACCCCCGACGATCCGCGCCTGCCGCGCCTTCCCGGTCGCGATCTTCCGCTTCGCCGCAGTCGTGCCGAGGTCGATCGCCGTCATGCCGCTCCTCCTCCGGGTCCGCCCCGTTTCTGGAATCCCCATGGGAATATCGCGCGCACGAGCAGCGGCGCCGCTATGAAGACGATGATGAGCGACTGGATGATCCCGATCAGGTCGATCGAGACGCCGGCATCGACCTGCATCTGCCTTCCGCCAGCCTTGAGCGCACCGAAGAGCAGACCGGCAAGCAGCACGCCCACCGGGTGCGAGCGGCCCAGAAGCGCGACCGCGATCGCGTCGAAGCCGATCCCGGCCGAGAAGCCCGGCGAGGCGCGGCCCAGCACGCCAAGAACCTGGTTCGCGCCCGCGAGGCCCGCGAAAGCCCCCGCCGTGGCCATCGCCGCCACGATGACGAGGCCCGACCGGATCCCCGCATAGCGCGCCGCATCCGGGTTCTCCCCGCTCGCCCGGAACTCGAAGCCGATCTTCGACTTGAACAGGAGCCAGTAGACGAAGGCCACCGCGATGAGGACGAGGAATATCCCCGCATGCACCCGCAGGTTCGGATCGACCCAGTCCAGAATCCGCGGCAGCGAGGCGTTGGGCGGCACGGATTTCGAAATCGGGTCCGTCCGGCCTACCTGCTGCACGAAGGGCTGGCGCAGGAGATAGTCCAGAAGCAGGTAGGAGCTGAGGTTGAGCATGATCGTGGAGATCACCTCATGCGCGCCCGTCGCGGCCTTCAGCACCCCCGCGATGGAGGCGTAGAGCGCGCCCATGAGCGCCCCCGCCAGCAGGCAGAGCGGCATCAGGACGGCGAAGGGCAGCCCCGGCAGGCTGAAGCCCACGATCACCGCGGCCATCCCGCCGAGCAGGAGCTGCCCCTCCGCCCCGATGTTGAAAAGCCCCGTCCGGAAACCGATCGCGAGCCCGAGCCCGGCGAGCACCAGGGGCGCCGCGGCCGTCAGCGTCTCGGATATCGCGTTGAGGGATCCGACGGAGCCCACGAGGAGCGCCACATAGGACTTCCCGATGGTCTGGATGTCCACGTCCGTGGCCAGCATCGTCAGCGCGCCGAAGATCAGCGCCACGATCACCGCGAAGACCGGCACGACGACGAGATCCTCGAACTCCGTCCGCCCCGGCGCCGCGCGTTCCAGAAGTTGCCTCGCGGCCTCGTCGAGCTTGCGTTCCTCGGTCATACTCCAGCCCCCGCCATCGCGAGGCCGACGGCGGACTTGTCCACCGGCCCCTTTGACGCATCGAATTCCGCAACGATCCGGCCCTTGAACATCACAAGTATCCTGTCCGACAGGGCCAGGATCTCGTCGAGTTCGGAGGACATGATGAGGACCCCGTCCCCCTCTTCCCGTGCCTCAACGAGCCTCTTGTGGATGTATTCGATGGACCCGACGTCGAGCCCCCGCGTCGGCTGTGCCGCGATGACGAGCTTGGTTTCACGCGACAATTCCCGCGCCACGACGAGCTTCTGCTGGTTGCCGCCGGACAGGTGCCCCGCCTTCAGGTAGACCGAAGGCGTCCGAACGTCGAAATCCCGCGACAGCACAGCCGCCGCCTCGTTCACCTTGTCCCACTGGACCTGCGGGCCCTTGGCGAAACGTTCATCGTAATAGGTGTCGAGCACCATGTTCTCGGCGACCGTGAAATTGCCGATCATCCCCGACCGCTGCCGGTCCTCGGGGATATGCGCGATCCCCATCTTGTGCCGCGCCCGGACAGAGGCATGCGTGATGTCCTGACCTTCGAACCACACTTCCCCCGCAGCGGGGCGCCGGAGCCCGGTCATCGCCTCGATCAGCGGCGTCTGGCCATTGCCCACGACCCCCGCTATCCCGACGATCTCTCCAGACCGGACTTCGAGGCTCACATGGTCGACCGCCACCGCGTCGTCGTCGCGCAGGACCGTCAGTTCCTTGACCTCGAGAATCGGCTTGCCCGGCACGCGCTCGGGTTTTTCGACCGTGAAGCTCACCGGCCGGCCGACCATCATCTCGGCCAGTTCCTCGGGCTTCACCGTCTTCGGGTCCGCCTCGCCAACGATCTCGCCCTGCCTGAGGACGCTGATCCGGTCGGCGATTTCCAGGATCTCGTTCAGCTTGTGCGTGATGAAGACGATGCCCTTGCCCGCATCCCTGAGCGACCGCACGATCCCGAAGAAATCTTCCACCTCCTGCGGCGTCAGCACCGCTGTCGGCTCGTCGAGGATCAGGATGTCGGCCGAGCGGAACAGGACCTTGATGATCTCGACCCGTTGCTGAAGCCCCACGGGGATGTCTTCGATCAGCGCGTCGGGGTCTACCCTGAGACCGTATTTCTCTCCGATTTCCGTGACCTGTGCCCGTGCCTTGTCCAGGTCGAGGTAATCGGCCCGGCCCGTTGGCTCCACGCCGAGAACCACGTTCTCGGCCACGGTGAAGACGGGAACCAGCATGAAGTGCTGGTGCACCATCCCGATCCCCGCGGAGATCGACTCGCCCGGACCCGAGAAGGACACGGACTTTCCGTCCAGGATTATCTCGCCCTCGTCAGGCCGGTAGAGGCCGCAGAGCACGTTCATCAGCGTCGACTTGCCGGCGCCGTTCTCACCAAGAAGCCCCAGAACCTCGCCGCCCCGGACCTTCAGCGAAATCTTCCTGTTGGCCACGACGGGCCCGAAGCGCTTGGTGATCCCCTTCAGTTCGACATCCATCTCGGCCGCTCCGAGCCCAAGTGCAAAGCGGCCCGCCTGTTACCGGGCGGGCCGCCGATCCAGCCTTATTGGGCCGAAACGCTGATCGAGCCGTCGATGATACCGGCCTGGATCGCCTCCAGTTCCGCCTTCATTTCGGCCGGCACCGCGTCTTCGAAATCGTGGAACGGAGCGATGCCGACGCCGCCGCTTTCGAGCGTACCCACGATCACGCCGCCCTCGAATGTCCCTTCCTGCGCCGCCTTGATCACGTCGCGCACGGTCGTATCCATCCGCTTCATGATCGAGGTCAGGTAGACGTGCTTCTTCTCGGGATCGGTCAGGTAGAGGTCCGCATCGACGCCGATGATCTTCAGCGCGTCGGTTCCCAGTTCATCGGCAAGCGCGGCCGAGCCAAGGCCCACCGGCCCCGCCACCGGAAGGACGATGTCCGCGCCCTCGTCATAGAGGTTCTGCGCGAAGGCGCGGCCGTCGTCGAGGCTCTCGAAGTTGTTGGTGAAGAGACCTTCGCGCGTCGCGGGATCCCAGCCCAGCACCTTCACGTCGGTGCCCTTCTGCGCGTTGTGGTAGTTCGCGCCAGCCACGAAGCCGTCCATGAAGATCGTCACCGGCGGAATGTTGATGCCGCCGAAGGTGCCGAGGGTGCCGGTCTTGGTCATCCCCGCCGCGAGGTAACCCGCGAGGAAGGCAGCCTCGTCGGTCGCGTAGACCTGGCCCAGGATGTTCGGCACGACCGGATCATAGGCGAAGTCCACGATGGAGAACTTCTGGTCAGGGTTCGCCTCGGCGACCTTCTTCGTGGCGTCGCCAAGAAGGAACCCAATGGTGATGATGATGTCGCACTGTCCGCCGAGGAGCGAATTCAGGTTGGCCTCGTAATCGGTCTCGGCCTGAGATTCCAGGTAACGGCCCTCGATCCCCAGCTCCGCCATCGCGTCCTCAACGCCCTTCCAGGCGGTCTGGTTGAAGCTGTTGTCATCGATCCCGCCGGTGTCTGTCACCTCGCAGGCGGTGAAAGCCGCAGCCGAAACGGCCGAGCCCAGGATGAAAGCCGAGGCGAGCGCTGCGCGCCCCCAGGTCAGATGATGTTTGGTCACGTCTCTTCCCTCCGACAAGAGCAGCGCACAAGCCCCGCGGCGCTCCAAGGCGCGATCCGGGACGGCCTGCCATACCCAAGCAGTAACCTCCAAGGGCTCTGCACGCAAAGCAAATTAGCAGTGAGACAGTCGGATGAGGTTGACCAAGATCAACGGCTTGCGTGCCAAGAAGCCACCCCGGCGACCCGTGTGGAAAAAGGGACTCGTGACCGGCCGCTGCAAGCCAACGGTTCCGGTCAGAAGCCTTCGTCACGGAATCTCGCTCTGCCGAGTCGGTCCGGACTCAGCAGGTTTCAGGCGACCACCTCGATCGCGATCGCGCGCTTCCGAAGTTCGGAATACAGCGCCGGCACAACCTTGGCCTGGTTGACCGCGTAGCGCAGAGCGTCGCCGAGCTGGCCTTCGCTTGGCTGGCCGGCCACGCGCCAGACCATCCGCCGCTTTACGCCGTCGTCATAGACGATTTCGACCGTGCCGCCGCGCCCCTTGCGCAGGCCAAGGAAATCGAAGCCCCCGGAGGAGCTGTGGAAGACACATTGGGTTGCCATTTGTCTGCTCGTTTATTGGCTGCCTCAATGCCGAGAAGAGTGCAGGAGCCTCCCCAGTTCCGTCAATTCACAGGACCGCGATTGCGCGTGGCCGAGTCCGCGCCGCAACACTGATGCCGGTCAGGCTCGGCGCAGAACGCCACCCGCCCCATGCGCCAGGACCGTCGCGGGGCCAAAAGACAAAACGGCCCGCCAGATGGCGGGCCGTTCCGATCGAAATGTAGCTGGATCAGCGCTTCGAGAACTGGAAGCTGCGGCGGGCTTTCGCCTTGCCGTATTTCTTGCGCTCGACGACGCGGCTGTCGCGGGTCAGGAACCCGGCGGCCTTGAGCGCGCCGCGCAGCGACGGTTCGTAAAGCTGCAGAGCCTTCGAGATGCCGTGCTTGACCGCGCCGGCCTGGCCAGAGAGGCCGCCGCCCGCAACGGTCGCCATCACGTCGAACTGGCCGTCGACGCCCGCAACCTGGAACGGCTGGCGCAGGATCATCTGAAGCACAGGACGCGCGAAGTAGACGGACATGTCCTTGCCGTTCACGGTCACCTTGCCCGAGCCCGGCTTGATCCAGACGCGGGCGACCGCGTCCTTCCGCTTGCCGGTCGCGTAGGAACGGCCAAGGGCGTCACGTTCCGGCTCGCGCGGCGCGGATTCGGCAGCGGCGGCGGGCGCCGCGCCCGAGACGGCCGATTTCAGGTCGTCGAGGGATTTGAGTTCTTCGGCCATCGTCACGCGCTCCGGGTGTTCTTCGGGTTCATCGACTTGACGTCGAGGACTTCAGGCTTCTGCGCCTCGTGCGGATGTTCGGCACCGGCGTAGACGCGCAGGTTCGACATCTGCTGGCGGCCCAGGCGGTTGCGCGAGATCATGCGCTCGACGGCCTTGATCACCACGCGCTCGGGGTGCGCGCCTTCGAGGACCTGGCCCGCGGTGCGGTGCTTGATGCCGCCCGGGTAGCCGGTGTGCCAGTAGTAGCGCTTGTCGGCGCGCTTGTTGCCGGTCATCTGCACCTTGTCGGCGTTGATGACGATCACGTTGTCGCCCATGTCCATGTGCGGCGTGAAGGTCGCCTTGTGCTTGCCACGAAGGCGGTTGGCGACGATCGTCGCGAGACGGCCCAGTACGACGCCTTCAGCGTCGATCAGGATCCATTTCTTCTCGATCTCCGCCGGGGTCGCGGTATAGGTCTTCATATCCCTGCCCTTCGGCTGTTACTTCGGCCGGACGGCCAGAAACCGTCCGGAAATCGGATGCGGCTATCTCCTATATCCGCCCGAACCGGTCAAGGGATATGCGTTTATTTTTTCGAAGTGATTTCAAGACCTTGCAAAATAGGTATTAAAATACCCCATATTTCCACGCTGAATCCGAAGGGATCTGCCCTCGTGTCCCGGATTCTAGCCTCAACCGCCTCGGGGCCGGGCTGGTGGAATCGAATAGGTAAGGCTCGCCCGCGCCACGGGCTCCGCCTGTCCATCGGAGAAAACGAGCACGTCTCCCACGGCAAGGATCCTGCCAAGCTTCAGGATCCGGGCCCGGCCGATCAGATCGGCATGCGCCGCGGGTTTTCGCATGAAATCGATGCTCGCATTCGTGGTGACGGCCAGAGCGACCGGCCCCAGCCTCGCGAGTATCGCCAGATAGACCCCGACATCGGCCAGCGCGAAGATGTTCGGCCCCGATACGGTGCCGCCGGGGCGCAAGTGCCGCTCGGCAACCTTGAGACGCACGACCGTTTCCGCCTCATCCGCCGCCTCGATCGCGAAATCCTCCGCGACCTGCGGGAATTCCCGCGCGAGGAAAGCCGTCAGTTCGGCTTCGTTCATCACCAGTGCCATCGTTCCTCCGCTGCGTTGCGGTCAAAGACTTGGCCGGCCCCGCCAGCAAGGGCAAGAGGACAAGACACCTTTTCTACCCGGAACTTGGCCCCTACACTCCCGCCAAAGCCAGAGGATCGAAAGCATGACCGCACCCCTTCTCCTTCGTGAAGACGCTGGCGGGATCGCCACGCTGACGCTGAACGCCCCCGAGAAACTCAACGCGCTGTCGGACGCGATGCTCGCGGCGCTCAGGGATGAATTCACGCGGCTGATGGAGGACCGCAGCGCGCGCGTCGTGATCCTGAAGGGGGCGGGAAAGGCCTTCTGCGCCGGCCACGACCTGAAGGAAATGCAGGCTGGCCGACAGGCCCCCGACAAGGGGCGCGCCTATTTCGCCGACCTGTTCGCGCGCTGCTCCGAAGTGATGCAGATGATCCCGGCGCTGCCGCAACCGGTGATCGCCGAGGTCCACGGCATCGCGACGGCCGCGGGCTGCCAGCTTGTCGCCTCCTGCGACATGGCGCTTGCGTCGGAGGAGGCGCGGTTCGGGGTGAACGGCGTGAATATCGGCCTCTTCTGCTCCACTCCGATGGTGGCGCTGTCGCGCAACGTGCCCCGCAAGGCCGCGTTCGAGATGCTGACGACCGGCGCCTTTATCCCGGCAGGCCGCGCGATGGCGCTTGGCCTCGTCAACCGTGTCGTAGCTGCGGACGCGCTTGCGACCGAAACCCGCGCGCTGGCCGAAACGGTTGCGTCGAAGCTCACCGCCGCGGTGAAGATCGGCAAGCGCGCCTTCTACGAGCAGGTCGAGATGGGCCTCGCCCAGGCCTACGAGCACACCGCCGCAGTCATGGTCGAAAACATGCTCTGGCGCGACACCGAGGAAGGCATTTCGGCCTTCCTCGACAAGCGCAAGCCCGACTGGGCCGAAAGCTAGAGCCCGTAGAGGTCCGAGAACTTCGCTTCGAGGTAGTCCAGAAGCGGCCCTTCCGAGGGCGTGAACCCGCAGGCCCGTTCGATCACCGCCGCCGGCTCGTAAAGCCCGCCGAACTGTTGCACCTTCTCGCGCAGCCAATCCGTTGCGGGCTTTGCGTTCCCCTCGGCGAGATGCGCGTCGAGATCGGGCACGTCGGCACGCAGCGCCCGGTGGAGGCATCCGGCATAGACGTTGCCGAGCGTGTAGGTCGGGAAGTAGCCGAATAGGCCCACCGACCAGTGAACATCTTGCAGCATCCCGTGCGCCGGACGGTCGACCGCGACGCCGAAATCAGCGCCGAAGCGGGTGTTCCAGGCATCCTCCAGATCCGCCACGGCGAGCTTGCCGCCGATGAGATTCCGTTCGAGGTCAAAGCGCATCATGATGTGCAGGTTGTAGTGCACCTCGTCCGCCTCGGTCCGGATGAAGCCCGGCTGGACGGCGTTCACCGTGGCGTAGAACTCGTCGGCGTCCGCCACGCCCATGTCGCCGAAGATCGCCCGCATCCGGGCGAAGAGCCAGGAAGCGAATGCGCGGCTGCGGCCAAGCTGGTTCTCGTAGATCCGGCTCTGGCTTTCGTGCACGCCCATCGACACGCCCGCGCCGAGCGGCGTCAGGAGGTGCGCCTGGTCGATGCCCAACTCGTAGCAGGCGTGGCCCACTTCGTGGACCGTCGAGTAGATGCAGTTGAACGGATCCGTTTCGACCACCCGCGTGGTGATCCGGGAATCGTTGCCCGATCCCGACGAGAAGGGGTGAACCGCGAGGTCCAGCCGCCCGCGGTTCCAGTCGTAGCCGAAGGCCGTCGCGAGGTCGCGGGCGAGCCCGACCTGTCGGTCATGCGCGAAATGGCCCGACAGCGGCTTCGCCTTGCGGTCAGAGCCGAGGATCCGTTCGCGCAGCGACACGAGCCGGGGCCGCATCCGCCCAAACATCTCGGCGATCCCGGCGCCCGTTGCCCCCGGTTCGTAGTCGTCCAGCAGCGCATCATAGGCGTCGCCCCCGCCGAAGCCGCCCGCTGCCAGTGCCTGCCCCGCCTCGCGCTTGAGCGCGACGACGCGTTCGAGAGTGGGGAGGAAATGCGCGACGTCATTGCGCGACCGCGCCTCGGCCCAGATTCCCTGCGAAACGCTCGTCACCCGTGCGATTTCCGAGGCGAGTTTCGAAGGAATGCAGGCGTTCCGTTCAAACCCCCGCCGGATCAGTTCCAGAGCCCGCGCGCCCGCCGCGTCGGGCGCCTTCGCGGCGGCCAGCCACTCGCCGATCTTCGGATCGGTGCGACGGGCGTGAAGGACGCCCTCGATGGCCCCCATCTCCTCGCCGCGCTGCTCGGCCGCGCCTTTCGGCATGACCGTTTCCTGGTCCCAGCCAAGGCGGCCAGCGATCTGAGCCAGCGCCTCGGTTTCGCGCTGGAAGGCCATGAGTTCGGCGAAAGCGGTCATTTCTTGCCCCGGATGGAGGTGACGACGGGATAGAGCGAAAGGTGGCGGGCGCGGAGGATCAGGACCCAGAGCGCCACGGCGCCCAACTGGTGTGCGAGGCCAAGGCCAAGCGGCGCCGCGTGAAGGACGGTGACGATGCCAAGCGCGATCTGGATCGCGAGCATCGCGAAAAGCGCGTTGAACCCGTGCGCCGTCACGGGATGCGCGGAACGCCGCCCCTTCAGCCAGACGACCACGCCGAACGCGAAGAGAAAGTAACCCGCCATACGGTGGATGAATTGCACGAGGCCCGGGTTCTCGAAGAAGGCGCGCCATACCGCACCGCCCTCAGGCACATAGAGGGCGTCGGCCGGGAAGAAGCTTTCACCCATGAGCGGCCAGGTCGGGAAGCTCCGACCCGCGTCGATCCCGGCCACGAGCGCACCGAGAAGGATCTGGAGAAAGGCGAAGTGCATGAGCCCCGTGGACATGCTGAAAAGCTTCGGCTCCTTCGACCGCCGCGCCTGGATAAGCTCCGCCTCGCTGCGCGAGAGCGAGAAGACGTACCACGCGATGAGTCCAAGGATCACGAAGGCGAGGCCGAGATGCGTTGCCAGCCGGTAGGAGGCGACATCGACCCGAGTGCCTTCGAGCCCGGAGGACACCATCCACCACCCGATGGCCCCCTGCGCACCACCGAGCGCACCAAGGATCAGAAGCCGTGGCGTCCATCCTACCGGGATGCGCCGCGCGGCAAGGAAGCCGAAGAACCCGACCGCCCAGACGAGGCCGATGACCCGGCCAAGTTGCCGATGGCCCCATTCCCACCAGTAGATCGCCTTGAATTCCTCAAGGCTCATGCCCTTGTTCTGCAACTGGTATTCCGGGATCGCCTGGTACTTGGCGAATTCCTCGGCCCAGGCCTCGTCGCTCGTTGGAGGCATCGCACCGGTCAGGGGACGCCATTCCGTGATCGAAAGGCCGGAATCGGTCAATCGGGTGAGGCCGCCAACCGCGATCATCGCGGCGACAAGAACGAAAATCAGGATCAGCCAGGCCCGAATCCCGCGCCGCGCGCCCCGGGGGCCTGCGTCGATCATGCCGCCCCTCGGTTTCTCGGGCGCCTTGGTCCCCGCCCCAACTTCCTCGAAAATGCTGCGTTTCGTCGCCATGCCCGTCTCCTGTCCGCGCTGGACACTAGGCCTCGCCCGATGCCCCTTCAAGGCTTGCCGTCACGGTGCCGGACGATCTGCCGCAGGATACCGTGAAGCGTCTGCACGTCGGCCCGCGTCAGCGGCATCCGGCTCCAGAGATTACGGAGGTTGAGCTTCATCCCTTCGGCCTTCACCGGCGGGAAGAAGAACCCGGCTTCCTCCAGCCTTTCCTCGTAATGATCGCCCAGTTTCTCGATCTCGATCTGGCTCGCCATTTCGGTCCCGGCGAGGCTCAGCGCCTCGGGAACGGCCGGCACGGTCTGCCTGCGCCACTCGTAGGCCGTCAGCAGCACCGCCTGCGCGAGGTTCAGCGAGGCGAACTCCGGATTGACCGGCACCGAGATGATCGCATTCGCCCGCGCGATGTCGTCGTTTTCAAGACCCGCGCGCTCCGGCCCGAAGAGCACGGCGACCTTGCGCCCCTCTGCCAGCATGTCGCGCGTCCGGGTCATCGCCTCTTCCGGCGTGAAGATGGGCTTCGTCAGGTCCCTGCCCCGCGCGGTCGTGGCGAAGACGTAGTCGCAGTCCGCCACCGCCTCCGCCGTCGTCGGGAAGACGCCCGCGTGATCGAGCACCCGGCCCGCGGCGCCCGAGGCCATCGCCACGGCGCGCGGATTGGGCCAGCCGTCACGAGGATCGACGAGCCGCATACGCGCGAGGCCGAAATTCAGCATCGCCCGCGCGGCCGCACCGATGTTTTCACCCATCTGCGGGCGGACGAGGACGAAGGCGGGCTGTGGGTCGGTCATCATCGTTTTCCGAAAGTTCCGGGCCTGATACGCTTGCGGGGCGTTCAGATCAAGGAGGCGGTCATGGCCTATGACGAAGGCCTTGCGCAGCTGATGCGCGACGATCTGGCCGGGGAGGAGGTGAGCGAACGGAGGATGTTCGGCGGCCTCGCCTTTCTCCTGAACGGCCACATGCTCTGCGGCGTCCACAGGGGCGGTGCGATGTTCAGGGTGGGGAAACCGAACGAGGCAGCCGCGCTCGCCATTCCCGGCGCCGCGCCCATGATGTTCACCGGCAAGCCGATGGGCGGCATGGTCGACTTCTCCGACGAGGCCACGGCGGACGACGCGCTTCGCGGGAAGGTCATGGCGCTGGCGCTTTCCTTCGTCAAATCGCTGCCGCCGAAGTAGCCAAGCCGGAAGGGATGCGCTATGGCGGGCGAAACCCGACTGGAGCCCGAACATGGCCGCCGACGACCGTCCGCAGATCTATCTCATCACGCCCCCCGATTTCGAGCCCGAGCCCTTCGCGGATCGCCTGTCCGCCGTCCTCGACGCGGTCGAGGTCGCGTGCATCCGCCTCGCACTGGCCTCGAAGGACGAAGCCCAGATCGGGCGCGCCGCCGACGCCGTGCGCCAGGCAGCCCATGAGCGCGACATCGCGGTCGTCATCGAGACGCACCTGAAGCTCGTCGAACGCCACGGTCTCGACGGGATCCACCTGACCGACGGCGCCCGCTCGGTCCGGACGGCACGGAAGGAACTCGGAGCCGACGCCATCGTCGGGGCCTACTGCGGCACGACCCGGCACGAGGGGATGAACGCGGGCGAGGCCGGCGCCGATTACGTTTCCTTCGGCCCCGTTGGCGAAAGCGTGCTCGGGTCCGGCGTGCGAGCGGACCGTGACCTGTTCGCGTGGTGGAGCGAGATGATCGAGGTGCCGGTCGTCGCGGAGGGCGCGCTGACCGCGGCGCTCGTCGAGGAATTCGCCCCCGTGACCGATTTCTTCGCCTTCGGAGAAGAGATCTGGCGCGAGGAAGACGCGGCCAAGGCTCTCCGCGCGCTCATCGCGCCGCTCGGCTGACGCCCGGCCGCGCGTCAGTCAACCAAAGCCGGGTCCGCCGATGCCGGTGGCATCCCGCTCCGAACAGCCGCCTCGCAGGCCGCCGCCAACTCCTTGCGCGAGGCGAAGTCCGAGACCGCGAGAGGTTCGTGAAAGACGACCTCCACCGATCCCTGCCGCGGCCGCGACAGGACCCACAGGAAGTGCGAGCCGAAGTCCATGTCGCCCCACCAGCCGTAAGCCGCGGAATGCTCGCCCTCCGGCGCGGTCCAGACGACGGTCACCGGTTGGATGCTGACAATCTCGTCCAGCCCGTGCGCGTAGAAGGCCGCGAAGAGCGTGGACTTGAAAGGCAGGACGCGCAGCCCGTCGCTGCTCGTGCCTTCGGGGAAGAACAGCAGACGGTGCCCCGCCCTCAGTCGCGCCTCGAAGATCTGCTGCTGAAGCTTCGCGTCCGACCCTTTGCGCCGGATGAACACCGTGCCCGTGGCGCGCGCGAGCCAGCCGATGCCCGGCCATCCCGCCACTTCCGATTTCGCCACGAAATAGATCCGGTCGCAGGCATTCAGCGCGAAAATGTCGAGCCAGCTCGCGTGGTTCGCGACGATCGCGCCGCGGCCGTCCATCGGCCTGCCCCGGATCCCGTGACGGATTCCGAGGATCGCGAAAGCCAGCTTGCAGACGAACTGGGTGATCCAGGGCGTCATCGGTCGCCTGAGGCCGAAGAGCGGCCGTTCGAACAGCCGCAAGGCCAGAAGAAGGACGAGGCCGCCGTAGGTCACGAGCCCGAGCACACCGCCCTTCAGGACGATCCGAAGCCATCCCGCCACGCCGATCCGCGCAGCACGCGGAGGAGGCGCAGCGCCATTCCAGGTATTCACGGGAGCCTCATCCTGCCGTGCTTTCGCGCACATCGCGCTTGCGCGTGTAGAACGTCAAATGCCGCGCACTCATCGCGCTGGTGTCCATGAGAAGGCAGACATCGGTCGTGTTGAACTGGCTGTCGATATATGCGCCCTCCCCCACGAAGCCGCCAAGCCTCAGGTAGGCCTTGATCAGAGCCGGCATGGCCACCATCGCCTTGCGCCGGTCAAGCTCGTCCGCCGGGATCAGGTCCATTGGCTGGAAATGCTCGGGCCGCGCCCTGACCCGCAGCACCTCGGGTGCGAGATGGTGATGGTGAAGCCACGACAACGGCACCCGCAGGGGCTCGATGTCGGTGCCGTGGAAGCTGGCGACACCGAACAGGATCTCGATCCGGTGCTGCGTGATGTAGTCCGCAAGCCCGTTCCAGAGTAGGAACATGGCCGAACTGCCCCGGTAGTCGGCGTGGACGCAGGACCGGCCGAGTTCCAGCAGTTTTCTGCCCGAGGCGCGCAGCGGGCCGAGGTCGTATTCGCCGTCGGTGTAGAACCTTCCGAAGGCCTCGGCCCGTTCGCCCGGCAGCAGTCGATAGACCCCCACGACATGATCGAGGCTCGCGGCATCGCGGCGGCTGTCGACCAAGACGAGGTGATCGTTGATCGCGTCGAACTCGTCGCGCTCGAGGCGGCGTGCGTGGTCCACCATCGGGCCGTCGCCGCCGAGTTCCGCCACGAAAACATCGTAGCGCAACCTCTGCGCGGACAGGAGATCGGCCTCGCTTTCGGCGAGTCTTATCCGGAGGTGGGACGGCTCGAGGGTCATCGGGGGTGCGCGCTTCGCGGTTCCTCGGTGCTCAGGTTACGGGGTTCTAGGCATGACCCCGTGCTTTTGCAACACCAAGCCGGCCGGCAAGACCCCGCGGGGCGGCTTGTGATACTCTTTCTGGTTGTGTTAGCGTCTACCTCAATCACCCTTACGCGAGTCCAGCACCAGTTGCAGTTCTACCCGTGCCCCTTCGATCACGACCTTTCCCGCGTGTTCGAAATTCACCGTTATCTTCCCGCCGATATTGGACTGCACCTGTCCGAGCCCCCAGTCGGGCTGCCCGGGATGACGCACCAGCATGCCCGGCTCAAGTAGAGAATTCATTTCGCCCCCGGAGGTTATGACCCTTATGCAGACCGATGCGCCAAGACCCAGACCCGACATCGTGGCACTTCTCGGCTCGCGCATCTGCCACGACCTTATCAGCCCATTGGGAGCGATCGGCAATGGAGTGGAACTTCTGGCGATGTCGGGCACTGGACCAGAAATCGCCCTGATATCGGAGAGCGTATCCAACGCGAGCGCAAGGATACGCTTTTTCCGCATCGCGTTCGGCGCGGCCGAATCCAGCCAGCGCATCGGCCGGCCCGAAGTGACCTCCATCCTGGCCGATCTCACCCGCGGCAGCAGGCTTTCCATCGAGTGGCAGGCCCAGGGCGACCAGGCGCGGCCGGACGTCAAGCTCGCCCTTCTCGCGCTTCAGTGTCTTGAGTCAGCGATGCCATGGGGCGGCCGAATCACGGTCACCGAAACATCCCGCAACTGGCAGGTCAGAGGAACGGCCGAACGGCTGCGCGTCGAGGAGCCCCTCTGGCAATCGCTCACGGATCGCTCGGCCGCGCCCGAGGTCGGACCCGCGCAGGTTCACTTCGCGATTCTTCCGGAGGAGGCAGCGGCACAGGGCCGACGCCTGGCTGTGGAGACCGGCGCCGCACTCTGCATCGCCTTCTGACTCAGGGGCGGATCGTCCCGTCCCCTTCGACGAGGTACTTGAAGCTCGTCAGTTCCCGCGCGCCCACGGGGCCACGCGCATGGAGCTTGCCGGTGGCGATCCCGATCTCGGCGCCCATGCCGAATTCGCCGCCATCGGCGAACTGGGTCGAGGCGTTGCGCATCAGGATCGCGGAATCGACCCGCTGGAAGAACCGCCTCGCCGTCGCGTCGTTCTCAGTCAGGATCGACTCGGTGTGATTCGAGCCGAATTCCCGGATATGCGCGATCGCGCCGTCCACGCCGTCGACAAGCTTCGCCGCGATGATCATGTCGAGGAATTCGCGCCCGAAGTCATCGGGCTGAGCCTTCACGGTGCCGGGGATTTCAGCAAGCTCGCCATCCGCGCGCACCTCGACGCCCGCCTTCAGAAGATCCTCGACCAGCACCGCGCCGTGGCGCGCGAAAAACGCCCTGTCGATCAGCAGGCACTCCGCCGCGCCGCAGATGCCAGTGCGCCGGGTCTTTGCGTTCAGGACCACGCGCCGGGCCTTTTCGAGGTCAGCGTCGGCGTCTGCATAGACGTGGCAGATGCCCTCGAGATGCGCGAAGACCGGAACGCGCGCTTCCGCCTGCACCAGGCTCACGAGGCCCTTGCCGCCGCGCGGAACGATCACATCGATATACTCGACCATGCGCAGCATCTCGGCCACCGCCGCCCGGTCCCGCGTTGGAACGAGCTGGATCGCGGCCTCCGGTATCGCGGCCTGCTTCAGCCCCTTCACGAGGCAGGCATGAATGGCAAGAGAGGAGTGGTGGCTCTCGGACCCGCCACGCAGGATCACCGCGTTCCCGGACTTGAGGCAGAGAGCCCCCGCGTCCGCCGTGACGTTCGGCCGGCTTTCATAGATGACGCCGATGACGCCGAGGGGCGTGCGGACGCGGCGGATATGAAGGCCCGACGGCACATCCCATTCCGCGATCACCTCGCCGACCGGGTCAGCCTGTTCCGCCACGGCGCGCAGCCCGTCAACGATGCCGCGAATGCGGCCTTCGTCCAGCCGGAGGCGGTCCATCATCGCTGGGGAAAGTCCCTTGGCCTCGCCGTAGGCCAGATCCTCGGCATTGGCGTCGATGATCGCCCCACGTTCGGCCCATACCGCCTCCGCGGCGCCAATCAGCGCGGCGTGCTTGCGCTCAGCGGTCGCGAAGGCAAGCTCGGCAGCGGCCGCGCGGGCTTTCGCCCCGATCTCGGCCATAAGCGCCGGAATATCCTCGATGTCCTTCATCGCAGCCTCCCGGGAACGGACCCTGCCGTTCCTTCACCCTTGCTCAACCATGCCGGGACCCCGGGCATAGCCCCGAAGTCCCGCCGGCCTCAAAGCACCATGTCGTCGCGGTGGATGAGCGCCGCGCGCCCCGGATAGCCCAGAATCCCCGCGATGTCACCCGACCGCCGCCCGGCGATCGCGCGCGCTTCCTCCGACGTGTAGCGCACGAGCCCCTTGCCCAGAATGCCTCCCTCGGGCCCCTGGATCGCCACCGGGTCGCCGCGCTCGAAGCGTCCTTTCACCGTGGTGACACCGGCCGGAAGCAGCGACTTGCCTTCCGAAAGCGCCTGCGCGGCGCCCGCGTCGACCACGATTTCGCCCCTCGGCTTCATCGCGGCTATCCAGCGCTTCCGCGCCGCCTGCGGGTCGCCATGCGCGGCGAACCAGGTCGAGGGGGCACCTTCCGACAGGGCCCTGAGGGGACGCAGGACGCTTCCCTCGGTGATCGCCATCGCGCAGCCGCCAGCGGTCGCGGTCTTCCCGGCCATCAGCTTTGTCTTCATGCCGCCCTTGGATACGCCCGACACGGCGTCCCCCGCCATCGCCTCGATCTCGGACGTGATCCGGTCGACGAAGTCGAACCGGCGGGCGGTGGGGTCTTCTTTCGGGTTGGCCGTATAGAGCCCGTCCACGTCCGACAGCAGGACGAGCACGTCTGCCCCGATCGTCACGGCGACCTGCGCCGCGAGCCGGTCATTGTCGCCGAAGCGGATTTCGTCCGTCGCCACGGTGTCGTTCTCGTTCACGATCGGAACTACACCGAGAGAAAGCAGCGTCTCCATCGTCGCGCGGCTGTTCAGATAGCGCCGGCGGTCCTCGGTGTCCTCGAGCGTCACGAGAACCTGGCCGGCCTTGATCCCGTGCGGCGCCAGCGCCTCTTCGTAGGCCCGTGCCAGACGGATCTGGCCCACGGATGCCGCCGCCTGGCTTTGTTCGAGCGCAAGCGCACCCGCCGGGAGCCCGAGGACCCGCCGGCCGAGCGCGATCGAACCGGAGGAGACAAGGATCACGTCGGACCCGCGCGCCTTTGCCTCGGCCACATCCTCGGCGAGACCGCGCAGCCAGTCAGTGCGGAGACCTTCCGGACCGACCAGGAGCGCCGATCCGATCTTTACGACCAGACGCCTTGCCTCGGCTACGGACGCCACGGCTGTTCCTCCGCCGCATCCTGTTTCCGCTCGGCTGCGATCTGGGCCCAGAGCGCGCGAAGCACGTCCTTCAGACCCGCTCCCGAAACGCCGGAAATCAGGTAGACCGACCCATCCGACGCCTTCTCGAGCGACCGCTTGCGGTTCGCGAGCGTCTTGGAATCAAGCGCGTCGACCTTGTTCAGCGCGACGATCCGGGGCTTCGCCGCGAGGACCGGGGAATAGGCCTCGAGTTCGGTCTCGATCGTGCGGTAGTCCTTGGCGATGGTCGAAGACGTACCGTCGACGAGGTGCAGCAGCACCGCGCAGCGCTCGACATGGCCGAGGAACTGGTCGCCAAGCCCCCTGCCCTCGCTCGCGCCTTCGATCAGGCCCGGAATGTCCGCCATCACGAACTCGCGCCCGTCGATACCGACGACACCAAGGTTCGGCACGAGCGTCGTGAAGGGATAGTCGGCAATCTTCGGGCGCGCGTTCGAGACGGCCGCGAGGAACGTCGACTTGCCAGCATTCGGCAGCCCCACAAGGCCCGCATCCGCGATCAGCTTCAGCCGCAGCCAGATCGTCCGCTCGACGCCTTCCTGCCCCGGGTTGGCGCGGCTCGGCGCACGGTTCGTGGAACTCTTGAAGTGCAGGTTCCCGAAGCCGCCATTGCCGCCCCTGGCCAGGAGAACACGCTGGCCCACCTCCGTCAGGTCCGCGATCAGCGTTTCGCCATCTTCCTCGAGGATTTCGGTGCCGACCGGGACCTTCAGAACGATGTCCTCGCCGTTCTTGCCGGTACGCTGGCTTCCCATGCCGGGCTGGCCGTTCTTGGCGAAGAAATGCTGCTGATAGCGGAAGTCGATGAGCGTGTTCAGCCCCTCGACCGCCTCGACCCAGACCGAGCCGCCATTGCCGCCATCGCCGCCGTCAGGGCCGCCGAACTCGATGAATTTTTCGCGCCGGAAGCTCACGCAGCCGGCGCCGCCGCCTCCGGAGCGGATGTAGACCTTGGCGAGGTCGAGGAATTTCATGGCTCAAGCCTTCCGGTTTCTCAGGCTCAGGCGATAGAGGACAATCGACGCGGGCTCAAGCCTCGCGAGACGGAGGCAAGGGCTCCGCGCTGCCGCCCCGCAACGCATCACCCCATGCGACGCAGATAGGTCCACGTCGGCACCCGCGCGCCGCGGGCGACCGAGTAGCATTCCGCGTCACCCAGGAACTCGAAGCCGGCATTGGTCAGCACCCGCGCCGAGACCGGATCGTCCTGGAAGACCTCTGCGAAGAGCGTCCGCGCCTTGTGCGGGTTCGCGGCCACGAGCGCCTGGACAGCCTCCGAGGCGAAGCCCGTGTTCCAGAAAGCCGGCGCAACCCAGTAGCCGACCTCGGACTGACCTAGATCCATGCGCGTCAGGCTGACGACGCCAAGAACCTCGGCAAGGCCCTGGGCAGACCCATCCAGCACCCAGACGTCCTCGTCACGGCCTTCGGACAGAGCGCGCACGATGAAGGCTTCCGTCGCTCCAGGCGGCAAAGGATGCGGGATCGCGCGCGTGCCTTCGGCAAGCCGCCGGTCGGAGGCGTAGAGCGTGATCAGCCCCGCATCGGACTTGCGCAGCGGGCGCAGGACGAACCGTTCCGCCTCGATGACTGGCAGCGTGGGAATGACTTCAGGTTTCACGTTCTTCCTCCTCCGAAGAACTGCAGCGGATTTGCCGCCGCCTGGACGACGGCCGGAAACACGACAGCACGAAATGGCTGCGGTCAGTTTCTTCGCCTTACAACCGAATTGGGACGCTTGTGTGACGAGTGCAAGCGGTGCTCACCGCCCCGTGACAGGGCCATCGCGTTGAGCAGCTGAATCAGAAAAGCCATTGTAAAGTTTCCAAAAAACAAGGAGGGGGACCGGCCCTTCGGCCGATCCCCCCTGAATTTGCCCGGGGTTAGCTCGGCTTACTCGGCCGCTTCCGCTACCGGAAGCACGGATACGAAAGTGCGACCCTTGAGACCCTTCTTGAAGGTCACCTGGCCTTCGGCCACGGCGTAGATCGTATGATCGCGGCCCATGCCGACGCCCTCGCCCGGCCACCACTGGGTGCCGCGCTGACGCACGATGATGTTGCCCGGAATGGCGGCCTGACCGCCGTAGAGTTTCACGCCGAGGCGACGGCCCGCGGAGTCGCGGCCGTTACGGGACGAACCGCCTGCTTTCTTGTGTGCCATGGGAGATTACTCCTTCGCTTCGGATTTCTTCGCGGCCCGCTTCGGCTTCGCGGCCGCTTCGGACTTGGACGCAGCAGCTTTCTTCGGAGCAGCGGCTTTCTTCGGCGCGGCCTCGGCCTTCGCTTCGGTCGAAGCGGAGCCATGCGCGGCGGCGCGGCTCACGGCGCAGCCGACAGCGGCCTTGACGCCCGACTTCTCCGCGCCCGAGGCGAGGATGTCGGTGACGCGCAGCAGCGTCAGCTGCTGACGGTGGCCACGGGTGCGCTGCGAGGAGTGCTTCCGGCGGCGCTTGTGATAGGTGATGACCTTGTCGGCCTTGATCGTGTCGATGACTTCGGCCTGAACCGCAGCACCCGCGACAAGCGGCGCGCCCACGGTCAGCTTGTCGCCGCCGAGCATCAGGATATCGTTGAACTGGACTTTCTCGCCAGCGTCGGCCGCAAGCTTCTCCACGCGGAACACGTCGCCCGCCTGGACCTTGTATTGCTTGCCGCCCGTCTTGAGGACCGCGAACATGGGTCTTTCCTTCTTCTTCACCGCGCCCTGTGGCCCCCGCATCCTGCGAGCGTTTCGGCCGAAGCCGCCTCGGACAGCGCGCCCCCTTATGGGGCGTCGTTTCGACAATAGAAGCCCCGGCCGATCCAATGGACCCGCCGGGATGCGGGCTTATCCTCAATCACGTGAGCAAAGTCAAGCTCGCCGCGATCAGTCTTCCAGGGGAATTCCGGCGTCCGTCAGAATCCTTGTGAACGGCTCCAGTTCACGCTCATAGCGCCGCCAACGCTCCGTGGAGCTAGAGTGAATCTTCTGGCGAACCTGCGCGAAGCTGTGTGTCCGCGTGGCGTGCTCCGACTTCTCGGGCGACAGGCAAGCTTCGTCCCAGGGCAAGCCGAGCTTTTCAAGAAGGTTCCGGATTTCCGGCTCGGGATTAGAAACGAGATCCTTGTAGGACACTTCGACGAGCATGTCGGGAACCGTTTCCCTCCAGTGCTGCATGAGCCGGTAGTACCCGACGTAGACCTTGCCGAGTTCCTCCAGATCCAGCGCGAAGGGATGCCCGGTGGGCCGCAGCCGCGCCTGGAAGATCGACAGCGCGATCGACCGGGGATCCCGAAGTATGTGGACGAAACGCGCACGGGGAAACGCTGCGGCCAAGGCACCGACGTTCCGGAAATTGTCGAGCATCTTGTCGGTAACCGAAAAACCGCCCTGGCTCGCCGCCCGGATCGCGCCGGACCCATCCCCGACGATGTTGCGTATTGCGTCAAGCGAAGGCTCGCGCGCCCGCCCAGCCACAACGGCCGCGGTCCTGTCCTCACCGAGCGCCCGGACCTGCGGATGACGCGCAAGGATCCGCTCGGTCAATGATGAGCCCGTCCGCGGCAGACCGATGATGAAAATCGGGTGCAGTCTCGCATCTCCCGCCGCCGACATCTTCCTGATGACGTCACGCGTCCAGTTCTCCGACGTCCTCTGGAGTTTCTGCAGGTCTTCGTCGACGCTGTAGCTCACCGTGCTCCGCAGCAGTCGATTTGCCTCCGCGATGGCCGCGAAACTGGCGGCATGTTCGCCGGCGTCCCCGAGCACCTTCCCGAGCGCGTAACCCGCGCTCGAGCGTTGCTGGACTGTCAGCGATTCGGAATCCAGTGCCGATTTCAGCTTCCCAAGTTCGGGAGCATCGACCGGCAGTTTCCGCAGCTGGGTAAGCAGCCAATAGCCGTCGACATGGTCGGGGTATCGTTCAAGATGCGCCTCCAACGCCTCCAGCGCTTCGTCCATTCGGCCGATGTATGCGAGTTGCTGGGGCAGCTCGATCGAAACATCTTCCGACGGCGACTCGATCGACCTCAGGTAGGCGATCGCCGCCTCTTCGCCTTCCACACCGGCGATGCAGCGCGCCATGGCAGCTTGGCCATCGAAATGCCGCCCCAATCGGCGCTCGACCTCCTTCAGCGCCTCCAGCGCTGACTGGAACTTCTGTGCCCGCTCCCGCGACAATGCGACCTGGAAAAGCGCCGCAATGTTATCTGGATCGAGCACGAGGGCGCGAGCGGCCCATTCCTCGGCGCTTTGCGCCGAGCCCTTGCGGAAAAGCACGTCGGACAAGGCCAGAACGATATCGACGGACTCGGGCGCGAGCCGGTGCGCCTCGATCAGGGCCGACTCGGATTCATCGAGCTTGGACTGGCGCAGCAGGGAGGCTCCGAGATTCTGCAGCGCCTCGGGATATGCGCCGAATTTGACCAGAGCCTTCCGGAACCAATTCTCCGCTTCGGCAGCGTTGCCTTCCTCCATGGAAAGAACTCCCCGAAGGTTCAGGACAAATGCCGAGCCTGCATGCTCATCAAGGAGCTTCTCGAGACCAGCGCGGGCCGCGACCAGCCGCTTGTTGCTGATGTCGTCCATGACGGCGCGCACTTCCGCCTCGGGCGCGCCACCGAGGCCAGGCCCGGTCGGTCGCTGCGGCGCTTCGTCCGCGAGGGCTGCCAGCGCCTTCTTGTCCGCCGCACTCAGCGGCGCCTTCTGGGCCATGCTGCGCGCGCGACCCTTTTGCCCCGCCCGGACAAGCTCCCGGATGAGCGTCGTCCATATCTTCGGGTTCGGCCCCGATAGTTCGGCAGCCCGGCGCAGATGGGACAGCGCTGCGGTGCCGTCCCCCTGACCGGAACAGATCTGCCAGAGCATCAGGTGAATATCCGGCACCTTCGGCGCCGCCTTCGCGAGGTTTTCCAGAAGCTGACGCGCCTCCGCCGGTCGCCCTTGGGAACGCAGCCCCGCCGCCCGGCCAAGCGCCGCCCTGAGGTCCGCGACCCGCCCTGCCGGCGCCCTCACAGTTCTTGCCCCGACATCTGGCGCGCCGCGGCCTTTCCAAGCCTGAAAGACACATCACTGAACATGGCGTCGAATGCTCCAAACAACGCGCGGTTCAGAACCACGCCCGCCTCGGTCCTCGAGAACTCCGTGTAAGCCTTCAGGTCCTCATCTGCGAGAGGCTGATAAGCCAGAAAGAGATACGACAAAAGCCAGTCCTCGGTGTCTTCCCTGATTGCGCCTTCCTGTCCCCATACATCGGCCAGGATCTCCTCCTCGCTGAGCCCGTATGGCAGCGCGCCGCCCTCGACGAGACCGCGATAGAAGGCGAGATTCGCGTTCAGACCGCCGGCGACGTTTGCCTCGATGAGATCGCCGGCATCGATGAAATCCTTGACGAGATCGATCCGCGGATCGTCCGCGGCAAGCGCCTCTTCCAGCGCCAACCGCGCCGCGTCGTCGACCTCCTGGTTCAGCATCGCGCGCCGCGCGCTGACCTCGAGCGTGGTGACCCGCCGTCCGAGGTCGGAGGTGAAGAAATCTATCATGGGCCCAAGATCGGCACCCTCGAGTTCCTTCGTGAACTGGGTCTCGAACATCTCGCCGAGCCGGCCCGTCTCGTAGATCGCCTCCACGTCGCCCTGCCATTCGGCATTGCCTGCATCTCCGAACATCTCGGCAGCGAGTTCTTCGCCGTAGCCCAGACCCTCCTCGTGCATCACGTCGAGTATCGCTGGCATCTCGAGGGCTTGGACAAGGGCCGCGACGTCATCCTGCGCACGCGCCGCGGGAACGGCCATCGCGCAGACGAAAAGGAGTGCGGCGGGAATGATACGCGTCATGATTACCCTTTCAGCCGAGGATCGGGCAGGACAATACCTGCGCGGGCCGCAATCCTCCTACCGCGACGACGCGATTTTTCCAAGGCGGCGGCAGCCACGAGGGCGTGAACCATCAAAGATACGCCGACCTGCAAAAACCGGTTGCGGAGCGGCCACGACCAAGCTAAATCCCGCGCCCACGACGACCACCGATGCGGAGAGGTGCCGGAGCGGTCGAACGGGGCGGTCTCGAAAACCGTTGTGGGTGTGAGCCCACCCAGGGTTCGAATCCCTGTCTCTCCGCCACCAACCCCCTGAAATTCAAATCGAATTTGCCCTTTTTGGGGCGGGACACGCGTTTGCCCGTCTTCGATATCCAATGCGAAAAGGTGTCATACTGTGACCCTTTTGGGTCGTCCGGCCATGCCTGCTATGCTCCTTTTGCGGTCTGGCCATGAACCCTTTTGCCCTCTCCCGCATGCTTTCATGCAAATGAAAAAAGGACCCCGCGATCGCAGGGTCCCCGAGAAATTCCCAATGCTGTGAGGTTCAGCGGAACCCGTTGTCACCATCCGCGTTCACCCGGGCGGCTTCCTCCTGGGTCAGGCACCTCGGACAGTAGCGTTCCGTCGTCAGAACCGAACCGTGGCCGATATAGTGGTGGACCTTTCAGATCGACCATGACCGAAGCCCGGCGCCGGTCGGATGCCCTGCGCCTTCCGCTCGATGTCCAGATCGAGGTCGTCACCGAGGTCATGGCCGCCAAGACGGACGGGCCTCCGGGCGCCTGGAAGTATTTCACCCCGGCGACGCAGCGGCGCGCGGCCGACATCGCCCAATCGAGTTCGGACCAACCGCAACGTCAGGAACCGTCCTGCGTGGAGACCAGAAGCACTCAAATCCATCTGTCCAGGGCAGCGCACTCTCCCTTGCCCGATCTCACGCAATCCATGTTCCCTTTTCGTTCGCACCCCGTTATCTTCGCGCAAGGCCATACCAATCGGCAGTTCAGGCATCGCAATGATCGCAACCTATCTGGACAAGTTGAACGACAGCCAACGCGCCGCCGCAGTCTTCGGGGTCGAGCCGGGTCGGCTGCCGCCGCCTCTTCTCGTGATAGCCGGAGCCGGTTCGGGAAAGACCAGCACGTTGGCGCACCGCGTCGCGCATCTCATCGTCAATGGCGCCGATCCACGACGCATCCTTCTGATGACCTTCTCTCGTCGTGCGGCAAGCGAGCTGACCCGAAGGGTCGAGCGGATAACGACACAGGCCATGGGAACCGGGTTCGCCGCAGAGGCGCTGACCTGGGCCGGCACGTTTCACAGCATAGGCGCCAGGGTTCTTCGCGAACTCGCACTCGCGATCGGGCTCAATCCCGACTTCAGCATTCATGACCGGGAGGACAGCGCGGACCTGATGAACCTCATGCGGCATGAGCTGGGTCTGTCGAAGGCCGAAAGCCGGTTTCCTGCCAAGGGGACATGTCTTGCGATCTACTCCCGCGTAGTGAACGCGGAAGAGCCTTTGCCGGAGGTTCTGAGCCGCCATTTCCCGTGGTGTGCGCAATGGGAGGCGGAGTTGAAGAAGCTTTTCGCGGCCTACGTAGGCGCCAAGCACGCGCAGAACGTTCTCGACTACGACGACCTCCTGCTGGCCTGGGCGCAGGTAATGCAGGACCCGGGTTTCGCCGCGCATCTCGGCGGGAACTGGGATCACGTACTGATCGATGAATACCAGGACACGAACCGGTTGCAGGCGCGCATTCTTCTCGCTCTGAAGCCCGATGGTCATGGCCTGACCGTGGTCGGCGACGACGCCCAGTCGATCTATGCCTTCCGCGCCGCAACCGTGCGCAACATCCTCGGCTTTCCCGCCGCATTCGCACCGCCAGCCGACGTCATCACGCTCGACAGGAACTACCGTTCGACGAAGCCAATCCTCGATGCCGCCAACGCCGTCATCGGACAGGCGCGGGAAAGATTCACGAAGGACCTCTGGACGGAACGGCTCTCGACCGACAAGCCGCGGCTGGTCACGTTGTCGAACGAGGCAGACCAGGCCCGCTACATCGTCGATCAGGTGCTGGCCAACCGCGAGACGGGAGTGCCGCTCATGCAGCAGGCGGTGCTGTTCCGCACTTCCAGCCATTCCGGCCAGGTTGAGGTCGAGCTCACGCGACGGAATGTTCCCTTCGTGAAATTCGGCGGCCTGAAGTTTCTGGACTCGGCCCACGTCAAGGATCTGCTCGCCGTGCTGCGCTTCATGCAGAACCCTCGCGACCGCGTTGCCGGCTTCAGGGTGTTGCAGTTGATCCCGGGCATCGGGCCCGCTGCAGCGGGCCGTGTCCTTGACGCAATCGAGGCGGCCCCCGATCCGTTGGCGGCGTTGACGGCCCTTCCCGCTCCACCCCGTGCCACCGCAGACTGGCCGGAGTTTGTGGCCACGCTCGGCGCCGGGGCCGGCTGGCCCGACGCCATCGCCCGCGCACGTGCGTGGTATGAGCCGCATCTTGAACGCATCCATGAGGATGCGGAGTTTCGGCGTGGCGACCTGCTACAACTGGAACAGATAGCGGCAGGCTATCCCTCGCGTGAGCGATTTCTGACCGAACTCACGCTGGATCCGCCGGATGCCACGAGCGGCCAGGCGGGCGTTCCGTTGAAGGACGAGGACTACCTGATCCTCTCCACTATCCATTCCGCAAAGGGACAGGAGTGGAAATCCGTCTTCATCCTGAACGCGGTCGATGGCTGCATTCCCTCTGATCTCGGCACCGGGACAAGCGAGGAAATCGAGGAAGAGCGGCGCCTTCTCTATGTCGCGATGACACGGGCCAAAGACAGCCTGACCCTTGGCATCCCCCTGCGTTTCTACGTGACCCAGCAGGCCCGCAACGGTGACCGACATGTCTACGCCACCCGCACGCGGTTCATCCCGACGGAGATTCTGGACCACTTCGAGCCGGTCCATTGGCTACCGGCGGCGGATGGCCGAACGGCCTTCAGGCCACCTCCTGCACCGATCGACGTAGCTGCGCGAATGCGCCGTATGTGGGAATGAGGCACCCCGGCGCAAACGCGTGTGTGTGTTGAGGCAGACGTACACCGTCACCGCCAAGCGGATGATGCAGCGCCTGGTATTTCAGTGGCGGAAGGGGCTCGGCGTGAGGATCCGAGGATGCTCAAGCACCGCGACCAAGGTGAAGATCGGCCATCTCGGCACACCGGACCCCGCGGAAGCTCTCGATGAACGCCGTTGTCAGGCTTCCACTTCCGCCAAGGCGGCGATAAACGCATCGGTCACCTGCTTCGTGCTCGCATTCCCGCCCAGATCGGGCGTATGGAGCGTCGGATCGGCCGTGACGTACTCCATCGCCCGGATCATTCGGGCTGCGGCAGCCTTTTCTCCCAGATGCTCGAGCATCATCGCTGCGGTCCAGAAGGTGGCGATCGGATTGGCGATGCCCTTGCCGGCGATGTCGAAGGCCGAGCCGTGAATTGGCTCGAACATGGACGGGGCCGCGCCGGTTGGGTTCAGGTTTGCCGTGGGCGCGATACCGATTGACCCGGCGAGCGCGGCGGCGAGGTCCGACAGGATGTCGGCGTGCAGGTTCGTCGCCACGATCGTATCGAGCGAAGCAGGATTCAGCGTCATCCGCACGGTCATCGCATCGACCAGCATCTTGTCCCAGGACACATCCGGGAATTCCCGGGCCACCTCGGCCGCGATCTCGTCCCACAGCACGAGTCCGAAGCGCTGGGCGTTGGATTTCGTCACCACGGTCAGTTTCTTGCGCGGGCGCGAGCGAGCCATTTCAAAAGCAAAGCGCATGATGCGGGTAACGCCGGCACGCGTGAAGATCGCGACTTCGGTCGCGGCCTCATGTGGTAGCCCACGATGGCTGCGGCCGCCCTGCCCGGCATATTCACCTTCGGTATTCTCGCGGACGATGACCCAATCCAGATCGCCGGGCCGCACGCCCGCCAGCGGGCTGCGGATACCCGGAAGGATGCGCGTGGGCCGGACGTTGGCATATTGGTCCAGCGGCTGGCAGATTGCGAGCCTGAGTCCCCACAGCGTCAGGTGATCGGGTATGTCGGGCGCGCCGACCGCGCCAAACAATATCGCGTCGAAAGCGCGCAAGGTGTCCGCTCCGTCGGCGGGCATCAGACTGCCGGTGCGTCTGAAGCGATCCGATCCCCAGTCGAAATGCGTCACGTCCAGCTGGAAGCCACCGTCCAAGGCAGTGAGCGCCTCCAGGACTTCAAGGCCGGCGGCGATTACCTCGACACCGATCCCGTCTCCCGGAATGGCGGCGATCCGATAGGATTTCGCCATCTTGTGATCCCCCGCAGCTGTCCGCGGCGTTTTCAGGACTCCAGCCATTCCTTGAACCGCTCGCCGAAGTCAGGGTGCCAGCGCGACAGCGGCGGGCGGTTCTCGGCTATGTCGCCGGCGGCCCAAATGATCCGCTTCTCGTCGGTGCGGCGGTCGACTTCGTTGTCGGGGCAGAGGATGTAGAAGTCGCCCTGTTCGATGGAGTCGAACAGGAACCGCACCACCTCGTCCGGAGTCCATGCGCCGGCCGGCTTTTCGGTCCGGCCGTGCGCGGTAAGCGGCGTGAACACGAAACCGGGAATGAAAAGCTTCGCCTCCACCGGGCAGCCAGAGATGTTGCGCAACTCGTGCTGCAGGGCCTCCGTGAACACCTTCACCCCGGCCTTGGAGACGTTGTAGGCAGGGTCGCCCGGCGGCGTCGTGATGCCCTGCTTGGAGCCGGTGTTGATGATGAGCCCGGGCTTCCCGCCTTCGATCATTCGGGGTGCGAAGATCTGCGACCCGCGGATGATGCCCAGCATGTTGACTTCGATGATGCGATCCCAGTTGCCCTCGGCGTCGAAGATCGAACTGCCCGGCTGCATGCCGGCATTGTTCATCACGACGTTCACCGCGCCCCATTCCGCATAGACCCGGTCGGCCAAAGCCTGAAGCTGCGCCTTGTCGCCAACATCGGTTGGCATGACCATCACGTTTCCGGCTTCCGCGCCCTGTTCCAGGAGCGCTGCCCGCGCCGATTGAAGACGCTGTTCGCCCAGGTCCGCGATGCAGACCTTCATGCCGAGGCCAGCCAGGTGCCTCGCAGAGGCAAGGCCGATGCCCGAAGCGCCTCCGGTCACAACAGCGACGCCTTCCTTTGCTAGTGCTGGATGCATGGAAACTCCCTTATCCCGAGACCCGGTTCAGGCGGTTGCGCCCGCGAAAAGTTCGAACCCGGTGTCGATGGTGGTTTTTGTTTGCGGCCGCTCTCTGTCCTCGAGGATCGCTTCGACCGACTTGAGCCCGATCATGAAACGGTTCGAGCGGAGAGTGGACAGCGGTTTCGGCAGTTCTCGGCCGATCTCGAGCCCGTTGAACCCGAAAATGGCCAGGTCTTCCGGCACGCGGACGCCCGCTTCGAGACAGTGGAAATAGCCGCCCACGGCCATGTCGTCGTTCGAGTAGACTGCGATGTCCACGTCCGTCATCGACCGCAGTTGCGCGGTCTGCTGCTTGCCGGCGCCAACCGAACTCGACCCATCTGCGATGGCGTGCGCGAGGATGGAAAGACCGGCTTCGGCCAGTGCCTCAGACAGCCCGTCATAGCGGTGTCGCGCCCGCCGGTCCGCAGTCCAGTCGTGACCGACATACCCGAAGCGTCTGTAACCGCGCTCGATCAGATAGCGGCCTGCCGCGTAGCCTGCCTTTCGGTGCGACATGCCGACCGCGACATCGATGGGGGCGCTGTCGATCTCCATCATCTCGACGACGCGGACACCACTCTGATCGAGCATGCGGCGAGTGGCGAGGGTGTGATCGAAACCCGTGATGAGGATTGCCGCAGGTTGCCAGGAGAGGATCCCGCGAACGAGCGTTTCTTCGCGCTCCATGTCATAATCGCTGACGCTGATCACTGCCTGGAACCGGGTTCTCTTCAGCCCCGCATTGATGCCCTGAAGCACCTCCGGAAATACGATGTTCGACAGGGAAGGCACGACGACGCCAAGGAGGTTCGTGTCGAGCGAGGCCAACGATCCCGCGATCCGGTTCGGCACGTAGCCGAGTGCGCGGACAGCTTCCATGACCTTGGCACGCGTGGCATCGGCCACGAGACCCTCGTTGCGCATGATGCGAGAAACGGTGGATTCGCTCACATCTGCGCTCTGCGCGACGTCGCGCAGGGTGATCTTGCTCTTCTTGTCCGGCAGGCGTTGCTTGGCCTTTGTCACTCAGCTCTCCCTGACCCGGCGCGCCGATGATACGACACTTCCGGTATCTTCGTGCCGAGGGCCCGCGGGCCCTCGGCTGTCTGCGCCCTCAGCGCTTCACGTACTTGCGCCAGTCATGCGCTTCCTTGAAGCCCAGGACTTCGCGGATCTTTCGGTTCGACAACGGCGCCTCTCGCGGCCCCAGTTCCCGGGTTACCGGCGTATTGGGGGCGTATTTGGCAAGAAATTCCATCGTCGGCATTTCGGCGGTGATCGTGTCGTTCACCGCGTTGAACACCTGATATCCCAACCCGTCCTTCTCGATGCACAGGTGCACGATCTCTCCCAAATCGCGGGCGTCGATATAGCTCCAGGCGTTGCGCTTGCGCGACATCGGGTTGTCGAGATAGCCGTTGAAGTTCACGTATTCATGCGGCTCGATCACGTTGCCGATCCGCAACGCGTAGATGTCCGCGCCATAACGCATGGCGAAGGCTCGGGCGGTCTTCTCGTTCACCACTTTCGACAGGCCGTAGCTGTCCATCGGATCGCTGTCGTAATCCTCTTCGAGCGGGAAGGAGTGATAATCCTTGTCGCCTTCCGCGAAGCAGACGCCGTATGTCGTCTCGGAACTTGCCACGATGACTTTTCGCACGCCCAGCTTCATTGCCGCTTCGATCACGTTGTAGGTGCTTACCGTGTTGACGGCAAACGTGGTGTTGTCCGGGTTGATCATGACCCGCGGCACGGCGGCGAAGTGGACGACGGCATCCGGCGCCTTCGGTGGCGCGCCGTCATCATAGCCTTCGAAGCCGAAATGGGTGCTCAGGGCGTTGAAAACCTGGCCGCTGTCCGTCACGTCCGTGATGAGCGTGTTGATCTTCGGATGATCGAAGGGCTTCAGGTCCACGTTCAGGATCGAATAGCCCTTGTCGAGCAGGTATGGCAGCATGTGCCGCCCGGCCTTGCCAGTTCCGCCGGTGAAGATGATGCGTTTTGCCATGGTCATTCTCCGTTCAATCTGTGTTGCGTAATTTCGCGCCGTCTCAACCGGTGGCGGCCAGCATCACGCTTTCCTGCGTCGCATCATCGCGCCCCAAGATGCCGCTTATGCTGCCCTCCTTCAAGACGACCACCCGGTCGCTGATCGCGAGGATCTCTGGCAGGTCCGAGGAGACGACGATGATTGACATGCCGTCTTCGGCGAGGCGGTTCAGGAGCGTGTGCACCTCTGCCTTGGCGCCGATGTCGATGCCGCGCGTCGGCTCATCCACGATCAGGATGCGCGGCCGTCGTGCCACCCATTTTGCGATCACGACTTTCTGCTGATTGCCGCCGGACAGGTTCAGCGTCTTCTGCTCCGGCGTGGGTGTCTTGATGCCAAGTGCGCGGATGAAGTTCACGCAGGCATCCGTTTCCCGTTTGCGGTTTACCACATCCAGGCGGCAGTAGTCCGACAGGTGGGTGAGGCTGAAATTCTCACGCACGGACATTCCCAGAACCAGCCCCTGCTCCTTGCGGTCTTCCGTGACGAAGCCGATGCCAAGTTCGATGGCATCGGAGGGGGAATCGATCCTGGCGGTCGCGCCGTCGATCCTGATTTCGCCAACATGCGGCCGGCTTCCGAAGATCATCTCCATCACCTCGGTCCGACCGGCGCCGACAAGGCCGAAGAACCCGAGGACCTCGCCTCGGTGCAAGTCGAAGGACACATCCGAGACACGCGCTCCCTGGGCGGTCGGTCGCTTCAGTCCAAGTCCGCGCACCGACAGAAGGACCTCGTCGGTAGCGTGGGATCGGTGAACGCCGAAAAGCTGCGACAAGTCGCGGTCTACCATCTTGCGCACCAGAAGTTCGCGAGACATTTCGCCGATGGGGCGGCTGTCTACCGTCTCGCCATCGCGCAGCACGGTCACGCGGTCGGCGATCTCGAAGATTTCGTCCATGCGGTGAGAGATATAGACGACGCCAATATTCTGCGCCGCGAGTTTCCGGACCATGCGCGTCAGCGTTGTGGCCTCGTGGTGGCTCAGCGATGCCGTGGGTTCATCCATGATGATTAGCTTTGAGCGATAGGAGATCGCGCGGGCAATCTCGACCATCTGTTTCTGCCCAATGCTGAGGTTGCCGACCTGCGTTTCCGGATCGATCGCGATCTCCAGCTCGGCCAGCACGGCGCGCGCATCGGCATTCATCTTGCGCCGGTCGATGAGCCCGGTGGGTCCGAGGGGCTCCCGGGCCAGGTAGATGTTCTCGGCGACGGTCATGTTGTTGACCACCGCAAGCTCCTGATAAATGATGCTGATCCCCAGATGGCGCGCATGAACAGGGTCCCTGATGACGGTGTCGTGGCCGTCGACCCTGATGATGCCTCCGGGATCGGCTCGATAAACGCCGGTCATGATCTTCATGAGCGTGCTCTTGCCGGCGCCGTTCTCGCCAGCGAGGACGTGTACTTCGCCAAGGCGCAGTTCCAGATCGACCCGGTTCAGGGCCTTCACGCCGGGAAAGGTCTTCGAGATGCCATGCATTTCGAGAAAGGGAGTCATCGCTGCCTCTTGTCCCTGAGCGAAAACACAATGGGGCGGAGCCTTGCGCGGCTCCGCCCCACCTGCATCGAGATTACTTGGTGTAGCTGTCGAGGTTGCCCGCATCGACGACCGTCACGCCGGTATCGATGTCCTTGACCTCGGTCGCTTCGCCCTTGATCTGGGCGACGAGGTTCTCGACGGCCAGACGGCCCATCGTGACCGGGCGCTGAACCATGATGCCGTTGATGAAGCCGTCCTTCACGCCCTGCACGGTGTCCGGCAGGTCATCGAAAGCGAACACCTTCAATACGCCCTTGCGGTCGGAGAATTCCTTCTGGGCAAGAACCTTGGCGACAGCCGGGCCGCCCACTTGGCTCATGCCGAAGATACCGGCAAGGTCGGGATTGCCGCGCAGCAGCGCCTCGGTCACCGAAACGGCCTTGGCGAGGTCATCCTCGGTGCCCTCGGTGGCGACGATCTCGATGTCCGGGTATGCGGCGAGAGCCTTCTTCACGCCGTCGATCCGCTCGTTCAGGTTCGAGGCTCCGAGCTGGCCGGTCACGATGGCGACCTTGCCCTTTCCGCCAAGCGCTTCGGCCATCGAGTTGCCCATGGTTACGCCGGCTTCGGTGTTGATCGTGCCGATGTACATGCTGCGACCGCTATTGGCGCTGTCGCTGTCGAACGTCACGACCTTGATGCCCGCGTCCATCGCCTGCTTGATCACGCCTTCGACCGACTTCGGCTCGTTCACCGAGATCGCGATGCCGTCGACGTGCCGGGCGATGAGGTCCTCCATGATCTTCACCTGGGTGGAGCCCTGGGTGTTCTGCGGCACGACCCACTGGTACTTCACGCCGAGACGATCGGCCGCCTCCTGCGCGCCGGTATTGCAGTCATCGAAGAAGGGCACGGCGACCTTGGGCACGACAGCGACCGTGATGTCGTCCTGGGCCCAGGCCGAGGTTCCGCCAAGCAACGCGATTGTCATCGCAGCGGCGCGTGCAGTCTTGAAAAACGTTTTCATGAGTTTCTCCTCCACTTCCCGGGAAGGTGGGCCGGGCCCCGTGTTTTTGCGTATTCTTGATCGTTCGGTTGGTTCAGAATTTCGCTCCGTTCTTCAGCTGTTTCCTCCCGTCAGTTTGCTGCGCAACACGTCGAGACTGACGGCAATGAGGATCACGCCACCGGTAATGGCTTGCTGCGCATAGGTGTTGATGTTGAGGAGCACGACGCCGTTGGCGATCACACCGACCAGCGCGGCGCCAATGACGGCGCCCGTAACGCTGCCGACACCGCCTGCCAGGCTTGCACCACCAATTGCGGCTGCCGCGATGACGTCCAGTTCGGATCCGAAGCCGGATGCAGGTTCCGCCGAAAGGTATCTTGAGAAACCGATGATCCCGGCCAGTGCGGCAATGGTGGAGGACAGCACGTAGACGGAGAGCTTGATCCGGTCCACCTTCACGCCGCTCAGGCGCGCGGCCTGCTCGTTGCCTCCGGTAGCGTAGATATGCCTGCCGAACCGAGTGCGACGCATGATCATCGCGAACACGAACATCAGCAGAAGCATGATGACCACGGGTACAGGAACGGGTCCGACATAGCCCTGGCCCAGAGTCGAGAACACTTCCGGCGTGTCCGGGGTGACCGGGACGCCGTGCGTGATCATGTACATCAGGCCGCGACCGATACTGAGCGTGCCTAGGGTGGCGATGAAGGGCGGCAGGCCGATCACTGTGATCAGGAGGCCGTTCGCGAGGCCAAAGCAGATGCCCACACCGATCCCCGCCGCAATGCTGACACCGGTCGGGTAGGCCGCATCGAAGCAGAGAGCAGTCACCAGCGAGGCGAGGCCCATGGCGGAGCCGACCGAAAGGTCAATGCCGCCCGTGATGATGACCATCACCATTCCGATGCTCATGATCGCCGTCAGGGAGAAAGCGCGGAACACGCCCATCAGGTTGTTGGTCGTGAAGAAGTACGGCGTGAAGAAGCTTATCAACGCGCCAACGATCAGCATCGCGACCAGCACGTTCACCTCGCGCACGTGGCGCAGTTGCGCGATCTCGTGCCAAAGGCCCGACGGCCGCTGTTCGGAAGTTGCGGATTTCTGGCCGGACATGGACATGCAGGTTGTTCTCCCGATCTTCATGCGGACCGCACGGTCCTCCTCGACGCCCTTCAACGGGCAACGTTGCCGTTGCCCCTTGGTACGTCCGCATGCCTGAGGCTCGGACAGAGGGCGTCAAAAATGGCAACGCTGTCATTTCTTCCGTTAAGAGGTGCTTCCGTACAATGCGATTTTGGCATGGATCGATACGAAACAGACATGGACGCACCGAGAATCGCGGTTCTCGGCCCGTTTTCCCCTGCAAATCACGAACTCGCCGCTTGTCGGTCCGGCGGCACGACCACAAGATGACAGCGCTGTTATAAAGTGCTGGGCGTCGTTAATGGCCGATGCCGCCACGCATCGGCACCGCACGCGAGAAAAACAAGAGAATCACAGGAGTGAAGTCGATGGCGCAACCCCCGACGACCGTGCCGCGCAGCCTTGCGATGATTCATACCGTCTCGGGCCTAATCGCGCCCTTTGGCGACCTCGCCCGGCAGCACTTGCCCGATTGGACCAGCTTCAACATGCTGGACGAAAGCCTTCTTCGCACGACAATTCGCGAAGGCAGTCTGTCCACCCTGACCATGCGGCGGCTGACAGGCCTCGTCTGGTCGGCGGTTGATGCCGGCGCAGACGCCGTCGTTGTCACGTGTTCGTCGCTTGGCGCGGCCGTCGAGGCGGCACAGCCGCTTTGCCCGGTTCCTCTCTTCCGCATCGACGAAGGCATGGCCGCCGAGGCCGTACGTTGCGGATCACGGATCGGGGTCCTGGCGACGCTGTCCACGACGCTCGAGCCGACGGCCGAGTTGATCGGCAGAAAGGCTCGTCTCGGCGGACGCGAATGCGTGTTGGAAAGCGGGGTGGCCGAAGGCGCCTTCGCGCGGCTGGCCGAAGGTGACACGGAAGGTCACGACCGGATCGTGGCGCAGGCGATGACCGAACTGGCGCCGCGGGTAGATGTGATCGTGCTCGCCCAAGCGTCGATGGCGCGTGCGCTTACGATGGCGAAGGACGAGATCGGCACGGTTCCAGTCCTGACAAGCCCCGAACTCGGCATGCGCAGCATTGCCGACAATCTCGCAGGCTGACCACCTGAAAACATGGAGAAAATGATGGAATACAGAACTTTGGGCCGATCCGGCCTCAAGGTGTCCGCGATCACGATGGGGACATTCACATTCGGCGGCAAGGGGCCGTTCGCGATGGTCGGCCAGCAGGGCGTGGACGAGGCGCGACGGCTTGTCGATCTGTGCATTGACCACGGCGTCAACCTGTTCGACACGGCCAACATGTATTCCAACGGATTGGCCGAAGAAATCCTTGGCGAGGTGCTGGAGGGGCGACGCGAAAGCGTGCTGGTCACATCGAAGGCGCGCATGCGCATTGGAGACGGCCCGAATGACGAGGGTGTGTCGCGCTTCCATCTGATCCGTGAATGCGAGCGCAGTCTGAAGCGCCTGCGGACAGACCACATCGACATCTACTACATGCACGAATGGGACGGCACGACGCCGGTCGAAGAGAAGATGGCGGCGCTCGATACGCTCGTGCAGCAGGGCAAGGTGCGCTATGTCGGCTGCTCCAACTACTCGGGCTGGCACGTGATGAAATCGCTGATGGTGGCCGAGCGCGACCGCCGTCCGCGCTTTGTGACACAGCAGATCCATTACACGCTGGAAGCGCGCGAGGCCGAATACGAACTCCTGCCGATTTCGGTCGACCAGGGCCTCGGCGTGCTTGTCTGGAGCCCTCTCGCCGCCGGCCTGCTGTCGGGCAAGCACCGCCGCGGGCAACCCACGCCTGAGGGTTCGCGTCAGTTTGCGGGCTGGACCGAGCCTCCGATCCGCGACCCGGAGAAGCTGTGGAACATCGTGGACGTTCTCGTCGAGATCGCCGAGGCGCGCGGTGTGTCGGCCGCGCAGATCGCTCTGGCCTGGCTGCTTGCGCGGCCGGGTGTCAGCTCGCTTGTCGTGGGCGGCCGAAACGAGGCGCAGTTCCGTGACAATTTCAAAGCGGTGGACCTGAAACTCACCGTCGAGGAGTCCGCCAGGCTGAACGAGGTCAGCCAGGTGCCCCTGATCTATCCGTACTGGCATCAGGACAACTTCGCGAAGGACCGCTTCTCGGAAGCTGACTGGGCCCTGCATCGCGATTATCAGCAGGCTTAGGTCTGTGCGGCGCCCGGGCGACCGGGCGCACGCCACCCAACTAGCGGAAGGCCGACAACCAGCCGAGCCCCGCCACGGTGTCGCCAGCGGGGCGATACTCGCAGCCGACAAAGCCATCGTAGCCAAGCGCATCCAGTTCCCGCAGGATGCGCAAGTCGTCCAGTTCTCCCGTGCCGGGTTCGTTGCGCAGGGGGACGGCGGCGATCTGAACGTGCCCGATAAGCGGCATCAGATCGCGCAGTCCCATCAACACATCCCCGTGCAGGATCTGACGATGGTAGATGTCGAACTGAAGCTTGAGGTTTGGCAGCCCCAACTCAGCGATCAGGTCTGCCGCGTAATTGAAATCGTTCAGGAAATACCCCGGCATGTCGCGTGAATTGATCGGCTCGATCATGATGTCGATGTCCTCGGGGCCCGCCGCGTCGCACAGGAATTCGAGCGCGCCCCGATAGGCCGAAACGGCGGCCGGATCGCTTCGATCGGCCAGACCGCTCATCATGTGAAGCCGACGCACTCCGGTCTTGCGGGCATACTCCAGTGCCGTCGCCACGGAGGCACGAAACTCTTCGCGTCTGTCTGGTAGCGCTGCCACTCCGCGGTCCCCCGCGTCCCAATTCCCTGGCGGCAGATTGAACAGCGCTTGTGTCAGGCCATTGGCGCGCAGGGCTGCGGCGATCGCATCGCCGTCAAATGCATAGGGGAAGAGATACTCCACTGCATCGAACCCGGCAGCCGCGGCTGCGCCAAAACGGTCCATGAAGTCATGTTCATTGAACATCATCGACAGGTTTGCGGCGAATCTCGGCATCGTCAGTGCTCCATCCCCGGCAGCTCCAGCCCAGCGATGCGCGCTATCATGCGCGCAACCGAGGCATCGTCATCCCGTCCCATTCCCGAAGCCGCAGTCATGACGAACATCTGCAGCGCCGTGGCGGCGATCGGGGTCGGAAAATCCAGACCCCGTCCGATGTCCGCGACGATCCCCAGGTCCTTGGTGAAGATGTTGACGGCGCTTCTCGGCGTATAGTCACCTTCAAGGATGTGGGGCACCCGGTTCTCGAACATCCATGAATTGCCCGCCGAGGCGGAAATGACCTCGTAAACCTTTGATATGTCGAGGTCCATCGCCTTCGCGAAAGTGATCGCCTCGCATGCTGCGGCGATGTGGACGCCAGCAAGAAGCTGGTTGACGACCTTGAATGCAGCCCCGATGCCCGGCTCGGCACCCAGTTCGTAGACCTTGGCAGCAATGGCGTCGAGAACCGGCCGCAACCCGACGAACAATTCCGGCGCGCCCGAGGCCATGATGGTCAGTTCCCCCGAAGCCGCACGCGCGGCCCCACCGCTTATCGGCGCGTCGAGATAGCCAAATCCCATCTCTCCGCACCGCGCGCCAAGTTCCCGCGCAGCGTCGGGCGCCATCGTCGCGCAAGAGATCACGGTACCACCAGGCGCCATGCTCTGCACTGCTCCTTCGGGTCCGAACAGGGCCGCCTCGGTCTGCGCGGCGTTTACAACGACGCAAATCACGACATCGGCGCCGCGCGCTGCGGTCGCAGGATCCGTGGCCGTCTGGCCGCCGAGTTCGGAAAATCGCTCCATGGCCACCGGATTAGGGTCAAAGCCTGCCACAGAAAAACCTTTGCCGAGCAGAGAACCCGCCATTCCAAGGCCCATCGACCCCAGTCCGAGGACGCAGATGCGCGATTCAGGTGTGACGTTCATCATTTGACCTCTGTTTCAATGGCCATTCGCGGTCCGGCTCCGCGCCGAGGGCTTGATTTTGTCTTGGCCGCGTAGCAATGATAGCGTTGTCATTCATCGTTAGCGTAGGACCGATGCGGAAGGCAAGTGCGGAGAATCCGGTCGTCGCGCGAGAGAAGATCGGAATGCGGGCACCTTCGGCGCCCTACACGAACGCAGCAGGGGAGATGCCGTGCGGATTGGTGCAGTTGCAGACGACATCACCGGAGCCACCGACCTGTGTCTCATGCTCACACGCGAAGGGCTTCGAACAGTGCAAGTCATGGGACTGCCCGAGTCGGGTCAACGCCTGCCCGAAGCCGATGCGGTGGTCATTGCACTGAAATCTCGCTCGATTGCGGCGGAGCAGGCGGTTGACCTGTCTCGGGCAGCGGCAAGGGCGCTTCTCGATCAGGGGGCCGAACAGATCCTGTTCAAGTACTGTTCGACCTTCGATTCGACCGATGAAGGCAACATCGGACCCGTGACCGCCGCCTTGATGGAATTGACCGGAACGCGCCTCACGATCGCCTGTCCGTCGTTTCCGGCGGCCGGACGCACGACTTACAAGGGCCATCTCTTCGTCGGCGACGCGCTGCTGTCCGACAGCCCGCTGAAGGATCATCCGTTGAATCCGATGCGCGATTCGAACCTCGTCCGCGTCCTGCAACGTCAAACGTCGATGAAGGTCGGGCTCGCGCAGATCGGAACCATCTGGCAAGGCTCGGACGCCTTGCGCAAGGAATTCGCGGTCCGGGAAGCCGCAGGCGACAACATCCTTATCGTCGATACGCTTACGGATGCCGACCTGCAAACGATCGGTGCTGCTTGCGAGGGGATGCCGCTTGTCACGGGTGGTTCCGGGATCGCGCTGGGGCTTGCGGCCAACTTCGTCAGGGCCGGCAAGGTCTCTCCGCGTCCCATCCCTGCGCGGATGCCTGCGCCGAAGGGGCGCGCTGCGATCCTCGCCGGCTCATGTTCCGCGGCGACTCTGGGTCAGATCGCGGCGGCCCGCGCGGCAGGTTTGCCGCTGTTCGGGCTTGATGCCGTGGCACTTGCCGAAGGCCGGCAAACCGCCGCGGAAGCAGCGGAGTGGGCGGTGGCCCAATCTCCGGACAGCAGACCCCTGATCTATTCGAGCGCGACACCAGAAAAACTGCTTGAGGTCCAGCAGCGACTGGGCCGGCACGGGGCCGGAACGATGATCGAGCAGGCCTTGGGCGAGGTTGCGCAACGGCTAAAAGAGGCCGGTTTCGCCCGCTTCATCGTGGCCGGCGGGGAAACATCCGGTTCGGTGGTGGCGGCTCTCGGGGTCACCATGCTGGAAATCGGTCCCGAGATCGCGCCCGGTGTGCCCTGGACGCGCAGCGTGGGATCGCCGGATCTGGCGCTCGCACTCAAGTCGGGAAACTTCGGTGCGCCTGACTTCTTCGTTCGCGCCTGGGACCTGCTTGAGCCGGAGGCCACCCTTGTCTGAAGAAAACCGGGTCCGTGACGAGATCTGCCGCGTCGGCGCCTCGCTGTTCGATCGAGGCCTGACGGCTGGATCCAGTGGCAACATTTCCGTCCGGCTGGAGGACGGCGGTTGGCTGATGACACCGACGAACGTCTCCATGGGCGCTCTTGATCCCGCACGGCTGTCGCGGTTCGACGCGACGGGGCAGCTTGTTTCGGGCGACGCGCCGACGAAGGAGGCTTTCCTGCATTTCTCCATGTATGCGGAACGCGCCGATGCTTCAGCGGTCGTGCATCTGCACTCTACTCACGCGACGGCCGTCAGCATACTGCGCGACGTGGATCCCGAGGATGTCCTGCCGGCACTTACGGCCTATTACGTGATGCGTGTAGGTCGGCTGCCACTGGTGCCATATTTTGCACCTGGCGACCCGGAACTCGCCCATGCGGTCAAAGCCCTGGCCAGCCGTCATCACGCGGTTCTGCTGGCAAATCACGGCCCCGTCGTGGCCGGTTCGTCGCTTGCGAATGCACAATACGCGACCGAAGAGCTGGAAGAGACCGCGCGGCTTTTCCTCATGCTGCAGAACCATGCGCTTCGCACACTGACGCCCGATCAGGTGGCGGATCTGCGCCGGCGCTTCAACCTGTCCTGAGTATTCCAACGGAGAAAAGAATGACCGCAGCGAGCGAGAAGATTGGCTTTGTCGGCACGGGCCTGATGGGCCACGGCATGGCCAAGAACATAGTCGAGAAAGGCTATCCCCTCACTGTCATCGCACATCGAAACCGCAAGCCGGTCGAAGACCTCGTTTCGCGCGGTGCGACCGAAGCCGCGTCGCTCGAAGAGCTGGCGCGCGGCTGCTCCATCATCTTCCTGTGTCTCACGGGCGCGCCAGAGGTGGCCGCCGCCGTCGCGGCGCTGAAACCGGGCCTGGCGAAGGGATCGGTCATTGTCGATTGCTCGACCTCGGACCCCACGGTGACTCTCCGCCTCGCGGCGGAACTGGCCGAGATTGGCGTCGACTTCGCCGACGCCCCCCTCAGCCGCACGCCGAAGGAAGCCTGGGCCGGCACGCTGGACTGCATGGTGGGTGCCGAAGACGCCGTCTTTTCCCGGATTGAACCAGTGATCGCCACATGGGCCGCGAAGATCGTGCATATCGGTGCCATTGGCGACGGGCACAAGATGAAGCTTCTGAACAACTTCCTGTCTTTGGGCTACGCCGCGCTCTATTCCGAGGCACTGGCGATGTCGCGCAAGGTGGGGATCCCCGTCGCGAAATTCGACAAGGTGATCCGCGGCGGTCGAATGGATTGCGGCTTCTATCAGACCTTCATGGGCTATGCGCTGGAGGGCAACCGGGAAGCCCACAAGTTCAGCCTGAGCAACGCCTACAAGGACATGCGCTACGTCGAATCGATGGCCAATGCCGTCACGTTGGCAACGCCGATGACGAGCGCGGTGAAGAACTCCTTCGCGTCGGCAATGGCCACTGGCGGCGACGGGCCCGAAGACTATGTGCCGCACCTTTCGGACTTCGTCGCACGCGCGAACGGACTGAAATAGCCACAACTGTCGGGAAATCAGGCCCGGACTCCGGTCCGGGACTTGCTGGTCCGGTCGCGCCTTGCCCGGGGCCTTCCACCCTGCGATCGCGTTCCGGGCGCGGCGGTTTCGAGCGGGCTGCGACGCTATGTCTGACGCGTCCCTTCGCTCGCCAAGGGGCAGCCGGACACGGATGGCAGTACCTCGATCACGGGGGAAATCTCGTCTTCGCGCGGGCAAGTTGGCGCCACCACGAACCGCTTGAGACGGAGGGTGTCGCGGCCAAGCTGGACCGGCACGGCGCGCGGCTAGAGCGCCCGCCGGATCCGCCCCCGCGGGGCGCGCCTCGTGCGACAATGGCAGGACCTGCCGCGCATGACGCACTGAAGGACTGCGCGAAGAATGACGCGGTCTTTGACCACCTGAAGAATATATTGCGCTCTCCCTGACCGGGCTTGGCATCAGCTTCGCGCCGCCCGGTTACATCGGCGAGATCATCCTCGCGCTCGCGGCCGGGTTGTTTTCCTTGGTCGGAACCGATCCAGTGATGGCGACGCACTGCGGGACGGCCCCGACGGGCCGGCGCATGGCCATACACGCCGGGCCTTCGTCGGCGTGGCACGCACGAAAGCCCCTACGCCCCGGGAACCGGACAATCCCCCCGCAGCGGCTTCGGATCACGCGTGGGCGACGCGGGGGCGCCCCGAGGCGACCACCGTTACCGTGGCATTGATGAAGACCTGCTTGCCCTCGATCTCCACCTCGGACAGGTTCCGCTCCGCGATGAGCCGCACGTGCTCCGCGCCAGCTGCCCTGGCACGGCCCATCGCCTCGTCGGACAGCGCGGCCTCGACCGCCGCAAACGCCTCGTCGCGGTCCCCGAAGGACTGCGGCCCGTCCGACAGATGCGCCACGAAACGCCCCTCGCCCGGACTGGTGATTTCGGCCGACACCCGCTGGCTTACCTGCCCGACGACGGCCCCGATGGCGTTGGCGACACCGGCGTGCTCGGGCAGGACCACGGGGCATCCCAGGCGCTTGCCGACAGCCCGGTAATAGTTCGGCGCCGAAGCGCCCAGTCCAATCAGCGGGACCCCGAGCCGTGCCGTGAATTCCAGCACGCCGCGATGTCCGTCCAGGCCTGCGCGGACAATGCGGTGCCGTGCGAGCGGCGCCGGATCCTCGTCGGCGAAGGCGGCGTCTTCCGCGAAGGCTGTCTCGAGCAGGCATTCGACGGTCTGTTCCGTCAACCGGTCGACGATCAGTTGCGCCATCGCGACCGCATCCGTGGCGATGCGTTCGCCGCTGGATTCCCGCTTGCGGGCGAAGAGGCGCAGCCCCTTCTCGGCCGCGCTTGCGTCCCAACTGTCCATGAGGCCGAGGGCGTGGCTCGCGTCAGAGGGAGTGACACCGGAAACCACGACGAGCCCCCGCGCGACGAGCCTGTCGAGAGCGGGCAGGTCCAGCCGGGTCCGCACGACCTCCGACAGCGGCATCGCGCGGGAGATCCGCTCCAGCAGGCCCGCGTCACGGGACGGGAGCCCCGTCGCGAGCCCCGGCACCGGCATGACGAAGACCCCGTCGAACTCGCCCGCGACCTCGGCCGAGAGAGCACGATCAAGGGCGGCGTGCACCATCGCGGGATGCTGCGAAGCCAGCAGGGACACCGGGACCCGCCGACGCGGGCCAAGCCGCACCTCGGTCCGCAGTCCCTGAGGCACAAGCCGAACCTCGCTGTCGCCCCCCAGACCGAAGGTCCGCATCGCGACCGCCTCAACCATGGTCCGGTAGCGCCCGACGCGCGCGCCCTGGGGGTCGATCTCGGGCAGACCGTCGCGAAGAAGCGCCACGTCCGTCGTCGTGCCGCCGATGTCCGAAACAAGCGCGTTCCGTTCGCCACTCAGCCACCTGGCGCCGACGATGCTTGCCGCAGGGCCGGAGAGGATGGTCTCGATCGGCCGTTCGCGCACGATCTCGGCCGAGATCAGCGCGCCGTCGCCCCGCACGACCATCATCGGCACGTGCACGGAGATGTCCTCCAGATGCCGCTCGCAGGCCGAAACCAGACGGTCGATCATGCCGACGAGCCTGGCGTTCAGCACGGCCGTCAACGCGCGCCGCGGCCCGTTCAATTGCGCCGAAAGCTCGTGCGAGCAGGTGACCGGGCGCCCCGTGATCCGCCGGATGACGTCACGGGCCATCCGCTCATGCGCGGTGTTGCGCGTGGCGAAATGCGCGGCCACTGCGAAGGCCTCGACTTCGGAGCCGATCCGGGAGACCTGCCGCTCGAGTTCAGCGACATCCAGCGGCGCGAGTTCGTCGCCGGAATGACCATGCCCTCCGACAAGCCGGATCACCGGGTCGTTGCCGACCGCCTCGGCCAGCCCCGCCCGCTCGAAATCGGAATCGGTGAAGCCGATGAAGACCAGCGCCACGCGGCCGCCCTGCCCCTCCACGAGCGCGTTCGTCGCGAGCGTCGTGGACAGCGAAACGAGCGCGATATCGGACGCCGCGACGCCTGCCTGCGACAGCGCCGCATCTATCGCCCCGCCGATTCCGACGGCCAGGTCGGAACGCGTGGTCAGCGCCTTGGCCCAACCGATGACGCGGCTGGTCCCCTCGTCCAGGATGACCGCATCGGTGTAGGTGCCGCCGGTGTCGACGCCCAGAAAGTAGCGCATGTGTTCTCGCCTCGCGCGGGTAGGGTTCGGGTTGTGCTGTCATGGATGGAGGTTACGGTTTGCGCAAGGGTCGAGTTGAGCCTCCGGTGATCGTCGCGGCTGCCGCGGGTCCGTCCGGACGCGACGGCGTGAGCCGCACGCGGCTCTTTCGCTTTCCCGGATGTTTTGCCATAGAGCGGCCAGTCTGAAGCGGAGGGCCTCGGCATGGAAAAGTTGATCGAACGCGGACTCTTCGCCAGCCGCTGGCTGATGGCGCCGATGTATGTGGGGCTCGTCGGCGCGCTCGCGATCCTCGTCTACGCCTTCCTTGGCGAACTCGTCGATTTCGCACGCGCCTTGCCGGACATCAGCGTGGACGACGCTGTCCTCGGCGTCCTGGCGCTGATCGATCTTTCCCTTGCGGGCAATCTCGTCCTGATCGTCATCTTTTCGGGCTATGAGAATTTCGTCAGTCGCATGGACACGGTCGGGCACGAAGACCGCCCCGACTGGCAGGGAGAGGTCGATTTCTCCACCCTGAAGCTGAAGCTTGTCGCCTCGATCGTCGCGATCTCGGGGATTCACCTGCTCAAGGTCTTCATGGACGTCGACAAATACCCTTCGGAGAAGATCGCGTGGATGGTCACGATCCACCTCGTCTTCGTCGCCTCGGGCGTGCTTCTCGCACTGATGGACTGGGTTTCGATGAAGTCGAAAGGGATGAAGGCCGCGAAGGGCCGCAAGGACGCGGCCTAGTCGCTCTCGTCCCTTTCATCCTCGGGCCGGCCGCGGAATCCGGTGGCGACCACGAATTTCTCCGAACTGTCCGAACGGCTCGCCGGCGGCTTGACGTGCGCGACCTTGGTGAAAGCCTTCTTGAGCCGCGTCTGAAGTTCGCCCTCGGCGCCACCCGCGAGGACCTTGGCGACAAAGGTTCCGCCCTCCTCCAGCACGTCGAAGGCGAAGTCCGCAGCCGCCTCGCACAGCGCGATGATCCGCAGGTGGTCCGTCTGCTTGTGCCCCGAGGCGGCCGCCGCCATGTCCGACATGACGACATCGGCCTTGCCGCCGAGCCAGGCCTTCACCTTCTCGTCCGCGCCTTCGGAGAGGAAATCCAGCTGGTGAATCTCGGCGCCGGCAATCGGCTCGACCTCCTGGAGGTCGACGCCCAGAACCGTGCCGCGCTTCTTGCCTGACTTTTCGCCAAGGGCATTCACCCGCTCGACGGCGACCTGGCACCACCCGCCCGGCGCGCAGCCGAGGTCGACGACCCGCGCCCCCGGAACGAGGAAGTGGAACTTGTCATCCAGTTCGATGATCTTGTAGGCCGCGCGGCCGCGATAGCCATCCTTCTTGGCGCGGATCACGTAGGGGTCGTTCAGTTGCCGCTCGAGCCAGAGCGTCGAGGAGAGCTTGCGCCCCTTCGCCGTCTTGACACGAACCCTCAATTCCCGCTGCCCGCGGCCGCTCTTGCCGCCAGTTTCCTTCGCCATGCCCATTCCACCCGCGCGATCCGCGGTCCTTGTCCTGCTGTTGCCCCAATATCCGCGGCCCGGCTCCGCCGCAATCACTCCGTCCGGAATGCCGGATCAGAAGCGGTCGTCCTCGAGGACGCCGTCGGCCGACATCTGCGCATAGAGAAGTCCTTCGCGCAGCCCCCGGTCCGCCACCGAAAGCCGGTCCGTCGGCCAGATCCGCATCAGCGCCTGAAGGATCGCGGCGCCCGACATGATCAGAGTGTGCCGGTCCCGCCCGATCCGCGGGTCCGTCCGCCGCCCTTCCGGGCCAAGGCTGAGATAGCCGCGGATCACCCGGTCGATCTGGTCCGAGGTCATCCGAAGCCCGTCGACCTTGTTGCGGTCATAGCGGCGCAGGCCGAGATGGCTCGCCGCGACCGTGGTAACCGTCCCCGAGGTGCCGATGATCTGGAACCCCTCGCGAGGATGAGTCGCGTTGTAGGGCGAGAAGTCCGCCAGCTTCTCCTCGAAATACCAGGACATCAGCGCGAAGCGCGCGGCGTCGTCCTCGACATCCGAGAACTGGTCCTTGAGCGTCGCGACTCCCAGGGGAACGCTGATCCAGTCAACGACCTTCGCCGCCGGGAACGGGCTTTCCGGCGGATGGAATCCCGCGTGCAGCCGCATGATCGCGCGCGGCCGCTCGTGCCGTGGAACGGCGGAAAGGTCGATCCAGACGAGTTCCGTCGAGCCGCCGCCGATATCGACCACGAGAAGCTGCTCCGTGCGCGTCGAAACGAGAGGCGCGCAGGCGACGACGGCGAGCCGCGCCTCCTCCTCGGGCTCGATGATCTCCAGCTGAAGCCCGGTCTCCCTTTCGACGTAGCGGACGAAATCGCGGGCGTTGCGGGCCCGCCGGCAGGCTTCCGTCGCAACGAGCCGCATCCGCTTGACGTTGTGCTGCTCGATCTTGCGCCGACAGACCTGCATCGCCTGGACGGTCCGCGACATCGACGCGCGCGAAAGCCGGCCCGAAGCCTCCAGCCCTTGACCGAGCTGAACGGATTTCGAGAAACTGTCGACCACATGGAACTGGCTGCCCTTCGGCTGGGCAATCAGCATGCGGCAACTGTTGGTCCCGAGGTCCAGCGCGGCATATAGCTGCGCCGGGTCGGGCTTCGGGGTGATCGGGGGTTCAACCGGTCTTGGGAACGCGCCCACACCCTCGCGACGCCTGGGCGCCATCTGACACGCCCTCCGGATATCAAGTTGCTTCCAACGTAGTGATGAGGGGCAGCGCAATCAAGCGTCATGGCGCGGCCGCCGAATGATCATGGCGATCAGATTTCACGGCTCGCACACGTTGCGCGACCCCTTATCCCTGCTATCAATACGCGCGCGTCGCATCGCGAAGGCGACATGTCGAAAACCGTCGTCGCATGTCGCGGATCGAGGCGTATCAAGTTCGCGAAAGGAATCGCACATCATGGCAGAGGTTACGATCGTTTACTGGCGCGACATCCCGGCCCAGGTCATCGTGGGCAAGGGACGGCGCGGCGTCAAAAAGCCCCTGCCCGAGCGTTTCGAGCAGGCCATCGACCGTTGCGCGATGAAGGTTGGAGCGCGCGAGACCGATGCGTATCTCGCGGAATGGCGCAAGGCGGCCCCCTACGAGGTGGCTGGTGAGGATGCCGAGGTGGCGGCCGCAGAAGCGGCGCGGATCGAGGCGGATTACGACAACGAGCGCATCAAGGCGCTCATTGCGAATGACGGTTGGGCGTGACACCCCGTGAACTCTGGAGGGCCACGATGGCACTTTTGAAATTCCGCCGCGAGGAAGCTGCGCCGAAGGGCGTTTCTGCCGAGGTCGAGGCTTTTCTCAAGGATTACTCGATCGAGGTGATGCCTCGAACGGCGGAGAAGGTCGAGGACTTCCGCGCCCTTCTGCCGAAGGGCACCCGGGTCTACATCGCCCATATCGACGGCACGCCGATCGATGACATGGTCAAGACCGCCGCGCGTCTCGCCGGCGAAGGCTACACCGTGATGCCGCACTTCCCGGCACGGATCATCGCCAACAAGGCGACGCTCGCCGACTGGATCGCCCGTTACCAAGGTGAGGCAAACGTCAAGCAGGCACTCCTGCTCGCGGGTGGTGTTGCGGAACCGCACGGCGATTTCCACTGCTCCATGCAGCTCCTCGAGACCGGCCTCTTTGACGGGTTCGAGCGTCTTCACGTCGCCGGTCACCCCGAGGGCAACCGCGACATCGATCCGGACGGTTCGGACAAGAACGTGATGGAAGCGCTGCGCTGGAAGCAGGCGTTCTCCGAGCGCACCGACGCGAAGATGGCGCTTGCCACGCAGTTCTGCTTCGAGGCCGATCCCGTCATCGCCTGGGCCAACCGGCTTGCCGCCGAGGGCATCAAGCTGCCGGTCCACATCGGCGTCGCGGGCCCCGCCAAGCTTCAGACTCTCATCAAGTTCGCCATCGCCTGCGGCGTCGGCCCCTCGCTCCGCGTCCTTCAGAAGCGCGCGATGGACGTCACTAAGCTCCTCCTGCCCTACGAGCCGACGGAATTCGTCTCCGCGCTTGCCGCGCACAAGGCGAAGAACCCGGACTTCGGCATCGAGGCCGTGCACTTCTTCCCGCTGGGCGGGATCACCACGAACGCAAACTGGGCTATCGAAAACGGCGGCAAGTCCGCTGTCCCGGCCGCGAAAAGCTGAAGAGATAGGATAAAGAATGACCCGTACCGTTCTGGAATCTAAATCGAAAACCGTTGTCATCGGCTTCGACGAGCCCTTCTGCGTCATCGGCGAGCGGATCAACCCGACGGGCCGCAAGAAACTCGCGGCCGAGCTTGAAGACGGCAACTTCTCGACCGTCGAGAAGGACGCGCTGGAGCAGGTCGCCTGCGGCGCCACCGTTCTCGACATCAACTCGGGCGCCGTCTTCACCAAGAAGATGGCCGAAGACCCGCGCTACGCCGACAACAACTTCGTCGAACCGATGCTGATGCCCGAGCTCGTCAAGCGCGTGCAGGCTCTGGTCGACGTGCCGCTCTGCATCGACAGCTCGGTTCCGGGCGCGCTCGAAGCCGGTCTCGAAGCCTGCGAAGGCCGTCCGCTGCTGAACTCGGTCACCGGCGAGGAAGAGCGTCTCGAACTCGTTCTGCCGCTCGTCAAGAAGTACAACGTGCCTGTCGTGGCGATCTCGAACGACGACACCGGCATCTCCGAGGATCCCGAGGTCCGCTTCGCCGTGGCGAAGAAGATCGTCGAGCGCGCGGCCGACTTCGGCATCCCGGCGCACGACATCGTCGTTGACCCGCTCGTCATGCCGGTGGGCGCGATGGGCTCGGCCGGCCAGCAGGTCTTCACCCTGGTCCGGCGCCTGCGCGAAGAGCTCGGCGTCAACACGACCTGCGGCGCCTCGAACATCTCGTTCGGCCTGCCGCACCGCCACGGGATCAACGCGGCCTTCCTGCCGATGGCGATCGGCGCGGGCATGACCTCGGCGATCATGAACCCCGTCCGTCAAGTCGAGATGGAGGCGATCCGCGCCGCCAACTTCCTGATGAACCACGACCCGAACGGCGGTGAGTGGATCCGCTTCTCCCGCGTGCTGGAAGCCGTGGAACAGGGCACGCCCTTCGCCGAAGCCTCCGCTGCCGCGGCGGCCAGTGGCCGTGGCGGGCGCGAAGGCCGTCGCCGCGCGCGCGGCTGAGCCTGCCCAAGATTCCCATGTCCCGGACCGCTCCGGGGCATGTTCTCCCCTGCCTCCCCCGCGTCACCACCGTTGCACCGCAACGGCCCTCCCTCGTCGCGGGGGTAGCAGTGCGAGTCCGCAGACCATGCGGTCTTCGTGAGCGGGCCGCCTGTCGATCCTCCCCGACCTTGGCGGCCCCGCTGCGACACGCTGACGACGCTTAGCGACAGCATTTCACCCGACGAAGCCGCAAGCTGACCATCAGTTGCCGCGGACGGACCTTGCGCCCGGCGGACCCTCGCCTAGAAATGGCGAGCGGACAGGCAAAGGGGATATCATGAGCGACGACGCCCTCGTCATTTTCACGCCATCGGGCAAACGCGGACGCGTTCCCGTCGGCACGCCGGTGCTCACGGCTGCGCGCAAACTCGGGGTCGACCTCGACTCGGTCTGCGGCGGGCGCGGCATCTGCTCGAAATGCCAGATCACGCCTTCCTACGGCGAATTCCCGAAGCACGGCGTCACCGTGTCCGAGAGCGCGCTGTCGGAATGGAACGCCGTCGAGGAGCGCTATGACCGCATCCGCGGCCTGAAGGAAGGCCGACGCCTGGGATGCCAGGCCAAGGTCATGGGCGACGTCGTCATCGACGTGCCGCCCGAAAGCCAGGTACACCGCCAGGTGATCCGCAAGTCGGCGACGGCTCGGGCCATCACCATGGATCCCGCCGTGCGGCTCTATTACGTCGAGGTGCAGGAACCCGACATGCACGAGCCGACTGGCGACTTCCAGCGGCTCTCCGCCGCCCTCGCCGCGCAATGGCAGATCGAGGGGGTGGAGGCCGACATGCCTATCCTCCGGCGCCTCCAGCCCACGCTGCGCAAGGGCGAATGGAAGATCACGGTCGCCGTCCACCGCGACCACAAGGGCCGCGCCAGGATCGTCGATTTCTGGCCGGGGTTCCACGACGCTCCGCTTCTCGGCCTCGCGATCGACCTCGGCTCCACGACGATCGCCGCGCATCTGTGCGACCTCACCGACGGCCGCGTGCTTGTGTCCTCGGGCCTGATGAACCCGCAGATCCGCTTCGGCGAAGACCTGATGTCGCGCGTATCCTACGCGATGATGAACCAGGGCGGTGACCAGGAGATGACGACGGCCGTGCGCGTCGCGCTGAACGGCCTTGCCGAGGCCATCGCGACAGAGGCCGGCGTGAGCCCTACGCAGATCGTGGAAGCGGTGTTCGTCTGCAACCCGGTGATGCACCACCTCCTTCTCGGAATCGACCCCGTCGAACTGGGGCAGGCACCTTTCGCGCTGGCGACGTCCGAAAGCGTCTCGATTGCGGCCACCGACATCCAGCTGACCACGCTGAACCCCGGCGCGCGGGTCTACGTGCTGCCCTGCATCGCGGGCCATGTCGGCGCCGACGCCGCGGCCGTGGCCCTGTCGGAAGAGCCTTACAAGTCGGAGGACCTCGCGCTCATCGTCGATGTTGGAACGAACGCCGAGATCCTTCTTGGCAACAAGACCCGCGTCCTCGCCTGTTCCTCGCCCACCGGCCCCGCCTTCGAGGGCGCCCAGATCAGTTCCGGCCAGCGCGCGGCGCCCGGCGCGATCGAGCGGGTGGAAATCGACCCCGCGAACAAGGAACCGCGCTTCAAGGTCATTGGCTGCGACCTCTGGTCCGACGATCCCGGTTTCGCCGCAGCGACGGCCGCGACCGGTGTCACGGGGATCTGCGGCTCCGGGATCATCGAAGCGGTGGCCGAGATGCGGATGGCCGGTCTTCTCGACCCATCCGGGCTCATCGGATCGGCCGAGCTCGCGGGCTCCCCGCGTTGCGAGCCGCAGGGCCGCACCCACGCCTATCTCCTGCATGACGGGACCGAGGATGGCGGGCCGCGCATCCTCGTAACCCAGGGTGACATCCGCGCGATCCAGCTCGCGAAATCCGCGCTCTATGCCGGTGCGCGGCTCCTTATGGACGAGATCGGCGTGGATACCGTGGACCGCGTGATCCTCGCGGGTGCGTTCGGCGCGCACATCAGCCCGAAGCACGCCATGGTCCTTGGCATGATCCCGGACTGCCCGCTCGACAAGGTCACGAGCGCGGGCAACGCCGCCGGCACCGGGGCGCGCATCGCGCTCTGCAATGTCGGCGCGCGCGCAGGCATCGAGGATCAGGTCCGCCAGATCCACAAGGTGGAAACCGCGATCGAGCCGCGCTTCCAGGAGCATTTCGTGGCGGCGAACGCGATCCCCCATGCCACCGCGCCCTTCCCGGAACTGGAGAAGGTCGTGACGCTGCCCGAGGTGTCCTTCAACGTCGGCGGCAGCGGCGCGGAAGCAGGCGGCCGCCGGCGCCGGCGCGGTTAAGCAGATGGGCGCGGCGTCGGACAGGTTGGTCTTTCTCCTCCTGTCCCTCGCCGTGCTCCCCGCGGTCCTCTCGCTTCCGCCGGAGGCTGCGGAGCGTTTCCGGGCCTTCAGTCTCGGCTTGCCGGCGCCCGCCGCGGTCTTTCTTGCCGCCGCCATCGGCGTCGTCACCCTCTCAGCGCTCGAAGGTCTCGGCTTCCGGCGGGGCGTACCTGAACGTCCTGTCCGGGGCCTCGCTCTTGCCGCTGCCCTCGCATCGCTTCTGGCGGCGCCGCCGATCGTGATCGACCTGACCAACCCCTTCGCGGCGGATATCAACACGCCCTTGCCGGAAGCGCTGCTGTTCTACCCCGCGATCGCGATTGTCGCCGAAGCGGCACTCCACCTTTTGCCGCTTGCCCTGGTCTTCGCCGCCACGCGAAGCACTGTCGTCGCCACAATCGTGGCAGCACTCACGGAGCCCATATTCCAGACCGCCTTCGCGCCGACGGAACAGCCGGCCTGGCAGACCGGCTTCGTGGCTCTGCACGTCTTCGTCTTCGGCGCGGTTGGCCTCACGCTTTACCGGCGATACGGCCTCGTCGCCCTCATCGGGCTCCGCGTGGTCTATTACCTCTGGTGGCACATCTTCTGGGGCGCCGCGCGGCTCTCGCTTCTGTTCTGACGCCGGAAAGGAGCGTTCGGTTCACTTCGGCCGGACCCGTGCCGCGGTCTTGTTGGCGAAAGCCTCGAGCCGTTCCCTCGACGCAGGCTGCGTGTTCACGATCCCTGCGACGACCGCCTCGGCGTAGGAGGCATCCAGTGCCGACATGTTCTGCATGTGGGAGATCGCCGAGCAGATCGCAAAGTTGCTGAGCGGCGGGTTCTCTGCCGCCGCGCGCGCAAGCTCCATCGCCTTGTCCTCCGAGGAGCCCTCGACGAGATACTGGCAGAGCCCCACCTCGACCGCCTCGCGGCCCTTGTAGATGCGCCCCGTCAGCATCATGTCGATCATCCGCGCCTTGCCGACCAGGTCGGCCACCCGGATCGTCGCCCCGCCCCCGGTGAAGAGGCCGCGCTGGCCTTCCGGCAGCGCGAAATAGGTCTTCGAATCCGCCACCCGGATGTGCGCGGCGGAAGCGAGTTCCAGCCCGCCCCCCACGACCGCGCCCGTCAGCGCGGCGATGACCGGGATGCCGGAGTATTCCATCTTGTTGAACGCCTCGTGCCAGCGCAGGCAGAGATGCATGAACTCCTCCGGACGCCGATCTTCCTTGTGGTGTTCCACGAGGTCGAGCCCGGCGGAGAAGTGGTCACCTTCCCCCCGAAGGACGATGGCGCGGACGTTCGAGCGCGGGAGGACCGTGAAGAAGTCGATGAGTTCCTCGATCGTCGCGGCGTTCAGCGCGTTGCGCTTCGTCGGGCGGTTCAGCGACAGGATACCCACGTCCCCATCGCGCCTGAAGGCGAGGTTGCTGAATTCCATTCCCGCAATTTCACGCATATGCACCGCTCCTCCGCTCGACTTGCGGCGATCCTATGTGCGCCGCGAACAAGGGACAACCGCCAACGAGCCGCCCCTAAACCGGATGACGAAGCGTCACTACCGACCCCATTGACGCGGGTGCGCGTCTGACATACCTCTGGCGGCGTCGCGGGTGTAGCTCAATGGTAGAGCAGAAGCTTCCCAAGCTTACGACGAGGGTTCGATTCCCTTCACCCGCTCCAATCCTCACAGCTCGACAACTTCATCGACAACCGGCGTCCGTCTGGTCACAGGGCGACGCCCGCCTTCGTCGCCATCCATTCCTCTGCCGCCGCCTGTTTCGCGTCGTCGTCCGCGTTCATCAGGATCACGCCGTAGATTCGATGGTTGCCGGGGTTCCCGGCTGACTGGGCGCTCTCGCCATGGATGCCGCAATATGCACTCGTGCTTGAGGGCGCCAGGCCTGGGTTCACCGACGTCACAACGAGTTTTTCCGCACCATCGAGGAAGAACCGCGCATCCCCGTAGAGATCGCCGGCACCCCGCCGCCACGTCCCGACATGGCTGACACCAATGTCGCTCGCCCCGAACAGAAGCGCCCCGCCGTTGTAACGCCAAGACCACCCGTCGGAGCCACAAGCCCCGGCAAGGCACGTCGTTGGCTTTGGCCCGCCGAGCACCCAGAACCTGTCGTCGGCCGTCTTGTTCGCCAGGATCATCAGGCCGACAACAACAGTCAGGTCAGGATCCGCCCCGAGCGCGAACCGCGAGGCGACGTTGAGGCAATCATTGCTTCCGTCGGCCTGAAGCCAGTGGAGGCCGCCTGACGCCTTGTAGAGCGGACGATAACTGGCGCCCCCTTGCGAGAAGAAGCCGCCCGCCGTTCCCTTGTTGTTGATCCGTGCGACGGGTTGACCGTCGGCCGTCACGGGGATTGTCCCGGCAGTGTCCTGCCAGAGCGTCGAAAGGTCCGACGGGTCCAGCCACACCAGCGCCGTCGAGGGGTCGAAGGCCAAGCCGCCGGACGCCCCCATCATCATCGCCTGTCCGAACATCAGAGAGTCAGAGCCTCCAGCCATGCCGCGTCGAGATCAGCCGGGGTCATCCCGGTGGCGGCGGCAAGTGCCGTCATAAAAGGATCGTCCCGGTGATAACTCTGCGCGCGGCGATACTTTGCCTGCGCGATGGCGCGTTGAGCGAGGTCGGGAATGGCGTCGATGGCAGCCTCTATGTCGGCGGCCATCCCCCTGTGGCGCAGGATCTCAACCATTGCATCGAACTGGTAAGGCTCGAGGGCCTGGCCAAGCGGATCAGAGTCAGGCGCTGGTGGAGGCGCCCATTCAAATGCCTCGAAGCCGAGTGTTGCGAGCTCCTCGGGCGACAGGCGCGACAGCGTGCCGCGTCCGTAGGACACCTCGTAGCCGAGGTCCGCATTGAACAGCGTGAAGGCCGCGTCCGGGGCGATGTTCTCGCCAAGTACAGGGTGTCTGTAACGGATCATGCCTTGAAATCTCCCGCAAAGACGCAGAGCAAATCGGTGCCGTCGAAGAGGCCGCTGATCATGTCGATCGCGTTGGTCGCGGCAGTCAGGGCCGGAGTCCCGCCCGCGAACTTGAAGATCGCACCGAAGCCGAGCGTGCGCCCGCCCGTTGCGTCCTGTTTCACCCGCCACGTGTAGACCTTGCCGGCCACGAGGTTCGTCGGGTTCGCAAGGACGCGGTTTCCGGCCAGCGTGACGGTGAAGATGTTCGACTGGCTCGCATCCGTCATGATCGTCGCGGCGTCGGTCAGAGCTGCGGGCGCGACGCCCTGCGCCCTCGTGAAGACCTGCGCCACCCCCAACGCGGCCTTGCCGGAGAGATCGCTGACAAGGTCGGTCACCGTCGACTGGGCCTGCGTTCCGGTATGCGTCGCGCGATCGCGAAGTGCGGCGTCAGTGGCGTTGGCCGTCGCGCCCGCTTCCACGCCCACGAGCTTGGCCTTTTCGGCGTCCGTGAAGGCGTTGGTGTCCGGGTTGGCTTCGTAGCGCAGCTTGACCGCCTGGTTAAGGTCGGCCGCGCCACCGGGATTGAATTCGGTCATGGCTGTCTCACTCGGCGAGGAATGTGATCTCGGCACCGTCGAAGGTCATCACGGCGCCGTCTGAGGTCAGCGCGTCCACTCCCGACCCCGGGCCGGAGCGCGTGCTGGTGATCTGGAGAAACCGGATCGCGACCCGCATCACCATCCAACCATGATGCCGGTGGCGGAGGTGCCCGTTGCGTGGATGCGCGTGAGTTCCATCAGGTGCCAGCCCGCGACCAGGACCGGCGTCATGAGCGTCTCCCCGCCGCGCGTCGTCACCTTCAGCGTGCCGTCTGTGGCGAGGTAGACCCACTGCGACACCTGCGCGAGGTCCTCGCTGTCGCTCGGCGTCACCAGAGCCAGGTGCGTCGGCCCACCTGCGGGTCCTCGTGCTGAAGTCTTGTAAGTGTCGATTGCCGGCATGTTTGCGCCCTTGTATGAGGAATGGTCCGAACCCTCGGGTTCGCCTGATGGCAGGACCCTAGGGAAATTCCTTTAATCTTCCTGAAAGGCACCGTGCGCTGGCCGGCGGACGAGGGCGAGGCGCAAACTTCGAAGGGAAATACCATGTCCGATATCACCCGTATCGAAACCGGCCCGCGCCTGAGCGAGGCCGTCATCCACAACGGAATCGTCTATCTCGCCGGCCAGATCGGCAATCCCGGCGACAGCGTCGCGGACCAGACGCGCACCTGCCTTGCCGAAGTCGACCGCGTTCTCGCGCTGGCCGGAACCGACAAGACCCGGATCCTGACCGCACAGGTCTGGCTTGCCGACGTTTCCACCGCGGCCGAGATGAACGCCGCCTGGGATGAATGGGTCCCCCAGGGCCACACCCCGGCCCGCGCGACGGGCGAAGCGAAGCTCGTGAACCCCGACTATCTCATCGAGATCATCGTCACGGCGGCTCTGAAGTAAGGCATCCCGCGCTGCGCCGCCGGCCAATGGCGCAGCGCGTTCCGCTTTCGAATGCGCCCGTCTCTCAGGATCTGAGGTATTTCACAAGCATCCGGGTGGAAGCGTCCTTGTTCCCCGCGCTTTCCCGGCCGTCGAGGATCGGCGTGAGCGTCAGCGCCAGTTCCTTGCCAAGCTCCACGCCCCATTGGTCGAAGGAATTGATCCCGAGGATCGCCCCTTCCACGAACACCCGGTGTTCGTAGAGCGCGATGATCTGGCCCAGCGTGTAGGGCGTGAGCTTCCGGTACAGCAGCGTCGTCGAGGGACGGTTGCCCGGGAAGACCCGGTGCCGCGCCTGCCGCTCCAGTTCCGCGCCCTGAAGCCCCTTCTTCGCCATGATCGCGCGCGCCTCTTCAAGCGAACGGCCGCGCATCAGCGCCTCCGACTGCGCGAGGCAGTTGGCGGCGAGGAGCAGGTGCTGGTGGGCGAGCTCCGGCTCGTGGCCCTCGGCGGCCAGCATGAACTCGCAGGGGACGACCCGTGTGCCCTGGTGGATCAGTTGAAAAAAGGCGTGCTGCCCGTTCGTTCCGGGTTCGCCCCAGACGACCGGACCGGAATGCCGCTCGAGGTCGCTGCCGTCCATCGACACGCGCTTGCCGTTCGACTCCATCTCAAGCTGCTGGAGATAGGCCGGAAGCCGGGCAAGCCTTTGATCGTAAGGAAGAACCGCGCGGGTGGCATGGCCGCAGATCTGGTTGTGCCAGATTCCAACGAGAGCCAGCAGAACGGGAAGGTTGTCCGAGAAGGGTGCCTCGCGGAAATGGCGGTCCATGGACGCCCCGCCGTCGAGGAAGCCCCTGAAATTCCCCGGCCCGATCGCGAGCATCAGCGAAAGCCCGATCGGCCCCCACATCGAATAGCGCCCGCCGACCCAATCCTCGAATCCGAAGACCCGTTCCGGCGCGATCCCGAACGCCTCCGTCTTGTCGGTCGCTGTGGAAACCGCCGCGAACTGCGCGCCCGGATCGGCGACCTTCTCGGCCATCCAGCGCTTGGCCGTCTCGGCGTTCGTCATCGTCTCGATTGTCGTGAACGTCTTCGAGGCGACGACCACGAGCGTCGTCGCCGGGTTGAGCGACTTCAGCACGTCATGGATATGCGCACCGTCGACGTTGGACACGAAATGGCAGCGCGGCCCGTCGTGGTAGGGCGCAAGCGCCAGCGTTGCCATCGCCGGGCCAAGGTCGGACCCGCCGATCCCGATGTTGACCACGTCCGTGATCCGGCCGCCCTGCCCCGTGAAGCCCCCAGAGCGCACAGCCTCTGCGAAGCATTCCATCCGCTCGTGCGTCGCGCGCACCTCCGGCATGACGTCGAGGCCGTCGACCTTCACGCTCGCATCGAGGTTCCTCAGCGCCGTGTGAAGCACCGCGCGCCCCTCGGTGTCGTTGATCCTCCGACCGGCGAACATGGCTTCGCGCTTTTCGGCAACACCGGTCGCCTCCGCCAGCGCGACAAGCAGGGCACGCCCCTTCTGGTCGATATTCGTCTTCGAGTAGTCGAACAGAAGTCCATCCGTCCGCACCGAGAAGTCCTCCGCACGCGCATCGTCGAACAGCGACAAGACCGAGCGGTCCCGCACACCGGCGTGGTGGCTCTTCAGGTCATCCCAGATCGTCATGTCATTCGGCCCAGTGAACGGTTGCATTGGCGAGAACCGCGCGCACGGGTGCCTCTTCCGGCGGCAGCCTCTGCGCCCGCTGGAGCGCGGCGCGCTTCTCGGGGCCCAGGATCAGGATGTGGCAGGCCATCGCGTCCGAGAGGACACGCGCGGACAGCGTGATCCTGGCCTCGCCCGCGGTCTCCGCCCGCATCGGCACGAGGATCGGCGCCTCGGGATGGAGCGCCTCCTTCAGCCGGTCCGCACCTGGAAAGAGCGATGCGGTGTGCATGTCCGTACCCATCCCCAGCAGGAGAACGTCGATCGGCAGATAGGGTTCGATCCCCTCGGACAGTTCCGAGAGGCGCCACTCCGGCTCATCCGCCTCCACATAGAGCGGCACCAGGGTCGCCGCCGCCGCCCGCCCCTTCAGGAGCCGTTCGCGCAGAAGCCGCGTGTTGGACCGGGGCGATGACTCCGGAACCCAGCGCTCGTCGTTCAGGAAGACCACGACGCGCTCCCACTCCAGCCGCAAATCGCTGAGCACGTCGAAGACCGGACCGGGCGTGGTCCCGCCCGGCACGCAGAAACTCACCCGGTCCTTCTGGCGCAGCGCCGCGCTGAGTTCCGAGGCGAGCTGGTCCGCAAGGTCGAAGAACATCAGTTCCCGGTCGGGATATTCGACGAAGTTCACTCCCTTATCTCCCTCCAGCGTCTGCCGTCCCTGTGCAGAAGCATAAGCGCATCCTCCGGCCCCGAGGAACCCGCGTCGTACTTCCGTGGCTTGTCTTCGCGCGCCTCCCATCCGGCGATGATGGGATCGGTCCAGGCCCAGGCGGCCTCGACCTCGTCGCCGCGCATGAAGAGTGTCTGGTTGCCCCGGATTACATCCATGATCAGCCGTTCGTAGGCGTCGGGAATATCGGTCCCGTCTTCACCAAGCGCCTCCGCGAAGGACATGTCCAGAGGCACTTCGGTAAGCCGCATGCCGCCGGGTCCCGGCTCCTTGATCATGACGGTCATGTTCATGCCTTCGTTTGGCTGAAGCCGGATCGTCAGCACGTTCGGGCTCCAGCTTTCATCTTCCCCGAAGATCGAATGCGGCGGCTCCTTGAAGATCACGGCGATCTCCGAGGCCCGCGCGCGCAGCTTCTTGCCGGTGCGCAGGTAGAAGGGCGTGCCTTTCCAGCGCCAGTTGGCGATGTTCACCTTGAGGGCGATGAAGCTCTCGCAGATCGAGGCCGGGTTGCCCACGTCTTCGAGGTAGGAATTGACGCTTGTTCCGTCCTTGCGCCTGTGGCCGAGATACTGGCCCCGGACGATGTCCTCCGAGCCCACGGGCTCGAGCGCGCGGATCACCTTGAGTTTCTCGTCGCGCACGGCGTCCGGGTCGAAGCGGTATGGCGGCTCCATGGCGATAAGACAGAGAAGCTGCATCAGGTGGTTCTGCACCATGTCCCGCATGGCGCCCGACTTGTCGTAATAGCCGCCGCGCCCGCCCACGCCGACGGTTTCGGCGACCGTTATCTGCACGTGGTCAATGTGCCGCGCATTCCAGAGCGGCTCGAACAGGATATTGGCGAAACGGACGGCCATGAGGTTCTGAACCGTTTCCTTGCCGAGGTAATGGTCGATCCGGTAGATCTGCCGTTCCTCGAAATGCTCCGCCAGCGTCGCGTTGAGTTCCTGCGCGGAGGCGAGGTCGCGTCCGAATGGCTTTTCCACCACGATCCGGCTGTTTGGGTCGGCAATGCCGTGGCTCTGAAGCCGCTCTGCCAGCGCGCCGAAGAGCGATGGTCCGACCGAGAAGTAGAACGCGTGGACAGTTTCCTTCCGCATCCGAGCGGCCAGCGCGTCCCAGCCGCCCGTCCCCGTGGCGTCGATCGCCACGTAGCCGACCCTCTCCAGGAAATCGACGACGGACGCCTCGTCACGCCGGCTGGCGGGCACGAATTCATCAAGCGCGGCGGCAACTTGCTTGCGGAAGCCGAAATCATCCATCTCGGACCGGGCCGCCCCGATGATCCTCGCTTCCTCCGGCATCTGCCCGTCACGGAACCGGCGATACAGCCCCGGAAATATCTTGCGCCGCGCAAGGTCTCCGGTGGCTCCGAAGATCACCAGATCGAATGGATCAACCGGAATTACGCGCGAAACCATTTCTGCCCTCTTCTGCCGCTGCAGGCGCCGTTAGCGCTAACGGACGCGCTTCTACCCGCATCGCGCGCGCAAGTCTAGCAAAGGATGCGCCCTCAAGACACTGGTTCACGGCTGCGTCAGGATTGAAATTAGGCGCTTTTCAGCCGGCCGACCCCGCGCTACCGATTCCCCTCGGACCACGGGAGAAGACATGGACCAGACTGTCAATCGAGCCAACCGGGGCAAGTTCGAGGATCGCAAGGTGACCGCCAAGGGCGAGTTGCGGGCGAGCGTTCGCCTGTCCGCGCCGCAGACCCTCTGGTTCAATACGGGCACGCTCTGCAACATCACCTGCGCGCACTGCTACATCGAAAGCTCTCCGACAAACGACAGGCTGGAATACATCACCGGGGCCGAGGTCGCCGCGTTCCTCGACGAACTCGAAGAACGCAAATGGGGCGTCACGGAAATCGGTTTCACCGGCGGCGAGCCCTTCATGAATCCGGAAATGATCGACATGGCCCGCGACGCGCTCGGTCGTGGCTACAATGTCCTGATCCTGACGAACGCGATGCAGCCAATGCAGCGGCCGTCCGTGAAATCGGGACTTCTGGCCCTGAAGGAAGACTTCGGCGACCGCCTCGTCCTTCGTGTGTCGCTGGACCATCCCGATCGTGAATTGCACGAAGAGGAACGCGGTTCCGGCAGCTACAAGCGCACCCTCCAGGGAATGGACTGGCTCGCCCGGAACGGAATCCGGATGACCGTCGCCGGACGCAGTCTTTGGCACGACGAAGAAGCCGATCTGCGCGCAGCCTTCGCGAGACTTTTCGCCGCCCGTGGTTATCCGATTGACGCGGCCGACCCGTCTCAATGCGTGATCTTCCCCGAGATGGACGAAAACGTCGAGGTGCCGGAAATCACGACCGCCTGCTGGGGAATCCTCGGCAAGAGCCCCGAGTCCGTCATGTGCGCCAGTTCGCGCATGGTCGTGAAGCGCAAGGGCGCTCCTCGCGCCTCCGTCGTCGCCTGCACGCTCCTGCCCTATGCGCCCGAATTCGACCTTGGCGAAACGCTTGCCGAAGCGGAATCCGAGGTCTACCTGAATCATCCGCATTGCGCGAAGTTCTGCGTGCTCGGCGGCGCAAGCTGCTCGGCCTGAAAAACAAGACAAGGGGGGACACCATGACGACAGAGGCGAAGACGGTCATCATCGAGGAATTCGGCGGGCCAGAGAAACTGAAGCTCGTAACGCGCCCCGTCGGAGAGCCCGGCCCGGGCGAGGTCCGGATCGCCCACAAGGCCGCAGGTCTCAACTTCATCGACGTCTATCAGCGCACCGGCGTCTACCAGCTCACGCTTCCTGCGGCCCTCGGCATGGAGGCCGCCGGCGTGATCGAGGCCGTGGGCGAGGGTGTGACGCACCTCAAACCCGGCGACCGCGCCGCCTATGCCTCCCAGCCACCCGGCGCCTATTCCGAAGCGCGCGTAATGCCTGCCGCACAGGTCTGCCCCCTGCCCGACGCAATCGGCTTCGAGGAGGGCGCCGCACTCATGCTCAAGGGGCTGACGGTCCAGTATCTGTTCCGCCGCACCACGCCCATCGCCGCCGGCGATAGCGTCCTCTTCCACGCCGCTGCAGGCGGGGTCGGCCTCATCGCCTGCCAATGGGCCCGCTCCGAGGGGATCAACCTCATCGCCACCGCCGGTTCGGACGAGAAATGCCAGCTCGCCCTCGACCACGGCGCGGCTCATGCGATCAACTACCGGACCGAGGACTTCGCGAAGCGCGTGCGCGAAATCACGGGGGGCAAGGGCGTCGACGTCGTCATGGATTCCGTCGGCAAGGACACCTTCGAGGGCTCTCTGGACAGCCTCAAGCCCGTCGGCATGATGATCTGCTTCGGCGCCGCATCGGGGCCGGTTCCGCCCCTGAACATCATGACGCTCGCCGCGAAAGGATCGCTGAAGATCACCCGTCCGACGATCTTCACCCATATTGCCGACCACGTGACCTGCCAGGACATGGCGCGCGATCTCTTCGCGAAGGCAACGTCGGGAGCCGTGAAGGTCAGGATCGACCAACGCTTCCCGCTTGCCGATGTGGCGGAGGCTCACCGCGCGCTGGAGGCCCGTGCCACCACCGGTTCAACCATCCTGACGATCTGAGCGAAGGGCGCCTGAACAGGATTCAGGCGCCACCGACCATCAAGCAGAGGATCTTGAACAGGATCGACGCCCCCAGCCACGCTGTGATACCGCCGTTGTCGAAGGGCGGCGAAACCTCGACGAGGTCCGCAGCGACGATCTTTTCTCCTTCCAGTTCGCGCAGAACCTGCCGGGCCTGGAAGGAGTTCGGGCCGCCGACTTCGGGCGTCGCGGTGCTCGGGGCGAAGGCGGGATCGACGAAATCGATGTCATAGGACAGATAGGCCGGCCGCTCCCCGAGGATGGCGCGCGCCTCGGCCATCACGTCGCGAACGCCACGGGCAAAGAATTCCGCGATCGTCACGATCCGGATGCCGTGCGCCTTGGCGAAGTCCCTGTCCTCGTCGTCGTAGGCCGTCCCGCCGATCCCGATCTGGATCATCCGCACGGGATCGAGAAGCCCTTCCTCCACTGCCATCCGGAACGGGTTCCCTCGCGTCAGGGCCGTGCCGCCGAAGTAGGGAGGGAAAAGGTCCGTGTGGCTGTCAAAATGCACGAGGCCAAGCGGTTCTTCGGCGGCGCCCCCCTCAGCATCGGCAGCGTGCAGAGGTGATCGCCGCCCACGGCCAGCGGGCGGATGCCCGTCGCCTTCAGCCGCCCGGCAAGGTCGCGATCCAGTCCAGCGTGTCTTCCGTATCGACCGGGTTCGGCTCCACGTCGCCCATGTCCGCGCAGCGAGCGGCCTCGAATGGTCTCAGCCCCGTCGCCGGATGTTGCGCCCGGATCATCATCGAGGCGTCGCGCAAAGCCCTTGGCCCGTGGCGCGCGCCCGGCTGGTTCGATGTTCCGCCATACCAGGGAAGGCCGACGAACCCGACCTCCACTTCCTCTGCGCGCGGATGGTCCAGCCCCACCTGCGGCACGCGCATGAAGGTCGGCACCCCGGCGAAACGCGGCAGCGTCATGCCCGAAACCGGGTGAAAGAACTTGTCGGTCATGGAGGTCCCCGAGCGCATTTGCGTTCTCGATCTGCGCGGGGGCGGACGCCGCCAAGGCACATGTACCTGTCTGGCGCGGCTCAGGCCTCCAGTTCCGCATCCCAGTAGAGGAAGTCGAGCCAGCTGTCGTGCAGGTAGCCCGGCGGGAACTTGCGCCCGGCATTGCGCATCTCTTCCGAACTGGGCTGGCGCGGCGGCTTCCTGAGGTGCATACCGACCTGTCTCAGCGTCTTTGAGCCCTTTCGCAGGTTGCAGGGCGAGCAGGCCGCGACGACGTTTTCCCAACTCGTCACGCCGCCGCGAGAGCGCGGGATGACGTGATCGAAGGTCAGATCTCCCTTCGAACCACAGTACTGACAGCAGAATTCGTCCCTCAGGAAAAGATTGAAGCGCGTGAAGGCCACGCGCTTCTGGGGTTTCACGTAATCCTTCAGCACCACGACCGAGGGTATTCGCATCGCCATCTGCTGGCTTCGGACCACCTCTTCGTATTCGGCGAGGATGATCACGCGGTCAAGGAACACCGCCTTGATGGCGTCCTGCCAGGGCCAGAGCGACAGCGGGTAGTAGGACAGCGGGCGGTAGTCGGCGTTGAGGACGAGCGCGGGAAATTGCTTCAGCGCGGATGGTTCGCGCACGAAGCTCGTCCTGAAATCGCTACTCTCCGCGCCGTCCAGCATGAGTGACTCCGTCCTCGCTCTGCCTGCCCGTCTCGGCACCAGAGCGGGGGAACCCGCCCCAGCTTGAAATTACTATATATCGCGTTCTTGTGCTGACAAGCCCCGCGATGTGCGATTCGCCTGATGATTTGTCTGGCCCGCTTCCATGACGGCTTCGTGACGCATCCACAGGTCGCACAGGAGATACCCACAGGCTTGTCCCAAGGGCATGACAGAACGTTTCCCCCGTGGCAGAATTTGCGGATGGACAAGGATGACGCCCCCCTGCCCCTCGCGCCCCCGCCCGAAGCCGTTCTTGAAGCCGCCGTCTACGTGGACGACCTCGACGAAGCGGAGGCTTTCTACGGCGCCCTTCTCGGGCTTGAACGGATCGCGCGCGTGGGAAACCGCCACGTCTTCTACCGCCTTGGTCCGACCGTGCTTCTGGTCTTCAACCCTGCCGAGACGGAAAAGCCCAGCACCAATCCGAACCTTCCCGTGCCGCCGCACGGCGCGAAGGGTCCGGGCCATGTGTGCCTCGCCGCCACTGCTCTTGCGCTCCATGCCTGGCGCGACCGCCTCGAGGCGGCGGGTGTGCCGATAGAGGCGGATTTCCACTGGCCGAACGGCGCGCGTTCAATCTACTTCCGCGATCCGGCGGGTAACTCCGTCGAACTCTCAGAACCGCGTTTGTGGGAATAGCGCCTTACGCGCCCGGCAGATTTTCCTTCAGGAAGCTCAGCGCGACGCCCAATCCGTCGGGCGCGATGCCGTGGCCGGTTCCCTTCATGACGTGGCCATAGGTCGGGAAACCGGCGGCCGAAAGCGCCTCCCCGGCCTCCTGCATGCTGGCGAAGGGCACGACCTCGTCGCGGTCGCCATGAAGCAGCAGGACCGGCGGTTTCGAGACCGCTTCCGCCGCAAGCCGCGCCGGGTCCAGGAGCCGCCCGGAGAACGCGACGATCGCGGCCACGGGCTCGCTCCGCCGTGGCAGCACGTGCAACGCCATCATCGTGCCTTGCGAGAACCCGATCACCGCCAGCCGGGACGCGGGAAGCCCCTCCTCTTGCAGCTGGGCGTCGAGGAAGGCGTCAAGATCCGCCGCCGAACGCACAAGCCCCGCCTCTGCCGCTTCCTGAGACGAGCCGTCGAGCCACGGGATCGGGAACCACTGGTAACCGAAGGGCGTGCCGAAGGGGCGCTCCGGCGCGTCAGGGGCGACGAAGACCGTATCGGGCAAGTGCGGCCCGAGCGGGTCGGCAAGGCTCAGAAGATCGGCCCCATCCGCACCGTAGCCATGCAGGAACACGACCATGGAGCGCGCCGTCCCGGACACAGGCGCCCGCCGCCCAAAGTTCAATTCTCGTGTCATGTCACCCCCTCACGGTTCTTCGCCGCGCGGTAATAGGCCCAGAGAGCGCGCGCCGCAACGGCACGCCAGGGCGACCAGGGCTCTGCCAGCCGCCGCAACTCTGCGTCCCGCGGCCTTGTCGGCAGATCGAACAGAAGGCGCGCGGCCTCCTGAAGGGCAAGATCGCCTGCCGCGAAGACATCCGCACGTCCGAGCGCGAACATCGCGTAGATCTCCGCCGTCCAGCGCCCGACGCCCGGCACGGCGACGAGCGTGGCTATCACCTCCACATCCGGAGCCTGCCTCAGCGCGGCATAGTCTATCCCCGCTTCCGAGAGAGCCCGGACATAGCGCGCTTTCGGGCGCGACAGCCCGCAAGCGCGAAGAGCTTCCTCCCCCGAGGAGGCCACGGCCTCGGGCCGGTCGAGACCCGCCGCCTCCAGCCGCGCGAGGATCGCTCGCGCGGAAGCCACGCTGACCTGCTGGCTGACGATCGCGTCGAGAAGCGCCCCGAAGCCGTCGTCCCTCCGCCGAAGCGGCAGCGGACCCGTCACGGTCAGAGCGCGCGCAAAAAGTGGCTCGCGTTTGGCGAGCCAGTCCGCGCCTTCCGCTACGTCCGCATCGGTTCTGATGATCCTGCCCACCATGCGCGGAACCTGCCCGATTGTCGCGGAGGCCACCAGCCCTCTTCCCGACCGCCCCGCCAAACGCTAGGAATGCGCCATGACATACGTCGCCGCCCCCCTCCCCGACGATACGCGCGCCAAGCGAAACGTCACCGTTCTCGTCCTCGCCCAGGCGCTGGTCGGGGCGCAGATGCCGATGATCTTCACCATCGGCGGCCTCGCGGGACAGTCACTCGCGTCAAACCCCTGCTTCGCGACGCTTCCCATCACGCTCATCGTGTTGGGCTCGATGCTCTCGGCGACACCTCTTTCCGCGATCATGCAGCGCCATGGACGCAGGGCGGGTTTCTGGGTCGGCACGCTTGGTGGCGCGGCCGGCGCGACCGTCGGCGCCTACGGGCTCTGGCTTGGCTCCTTCCCGGTCTACCTCGCAGGATCGCTGCTGACCGGCATCTACATGTCAGCGCAGGGCTTCTACCGCTTCGCCGCGGCCGACGCGGCTTCCGACGAATACCGCCCCAAGGCGATCTCGTATGTCATGGCGGGTGGGCTCGTATCCGCAATCGTGGGCCCGCAACTCGTGAAGGCGACGACGGGCGCGATGGTCGTGCCGTTCCTTGGCACCTACCTGATGGTGATCGTCCTGAACGCCATCGGTGCCGCCCTGTTCCTCTTCCTTGACGCACCGCGACCGAAGGCACCCGAAGAAGGCGCCCCGCAGGGCCGCACGCGGCTCGAAATGCTGCGCGAACCGACCATCCTCGTCGCGATGATCTGCGCGATGGTCAGCTACGCGCTGATGAATCTCGTGATGACCTCGACGCCGCTCGCCATCGTCGGCTGCGGCTTCGGAACCTCAGACGCGGCCGACGTGGTCTCCGCCCACGTGCTGGCGATGTTCGCGCCGTCCTTCTTCACCGGCCATGTCATCGCCCGCCTCGGCGCCGTGAAGGTCATGGGGATCGGCCTCGCCATCCTCGCGGGCGCCGGTGCGGTCGCGCTCTCGGGCGTCGAACTCACGCAGTTCTACGTGGCGCTGGTCCTTCTCGGCATCGGCTGGAACTTCGGCTTCATCGGCGCGACCGCCCTTCTCGCCTCCGCGCATACGCCGGAAGAACGCGGCCGGATCCAGGGCGTGAACGACCTCGTGGTCTTCGGCGGCGTCACCACCGCGTCGCTCTCCTCCGGCATGCTCATGAACTGCTCGGGCGCGGGCGTCATCGCGGGCTGGCAGGCGGTGAACATCGCGATGCTGCCATTCCTCATGCTGGCGGGCGCCTCGCTCATCTGGCTCGTGCTGCGCCCAAAGACCTGAGGCGTCGGCATTTCACGCCCCGCCCCATGGGACATACCTGCCAGAAGCTGCGCAGGACCGGCGTGCTACCAGCGCCCCGTGACAGCGCGAAGGAGAAGGCTTGCGCGGCGGCCGAACTCGGAGCGCGAAAGCCTGCCCTCTTCGACGCGGCTGGCCTCCGCCGCCACGCGGGACAGCACCCAGCGCGCCTGCCAGCCGGGAAGCAGAGCAGGCACGGCCGTGGCGGGGACAAGTCGTCCGCTGGCGCGGGCCGCGGCGATCCGTGTGAGGCCCGAACGTGCCAGCTCAGCCAGGTCAGCGTCCGGCAACGGGCGGCGCCCCCGGGCGGCGAGCTCCGGCACGGCACGCAGGTAAGCCGCCAGCCCTGCGGCCCAGGCAAAATCCCGAACGGCCGCTTCAGCTTCCGGTGGCGCATCGAGCGCCAGCGCGGCCGCCCACATCAGGTTGCCAGAAGTCCGGTCGAGGTAGTCCGAAAACGCGGCGAGGTCGGTGAACGGTTCCGTCTCCAGATCGCTGCGACGCGCCTCTGTCATCGTTTCGAGAAGCGACGCCGGAATCCCGGTCCCGGAAACGAGTTCAGCAAGCGGTCCTGCAACGTCGTGCGCCGGGTGCTTCGCGCCCTCGCCGATCCCAGCGACGGTATCCGCCCACCACTGAAGGCGCATTTCTCCGATCATCGGCTCGGTCGATGTCCAGGGTGCGCGCGAAATCTCGATGTTGAAGGCGTAGAGCGGCCAGAGCCGCGCCCGCGCCTCGGGCGGCGCGGCCATCGTCGCAAGGAACCGGTCGGGGTCCGCCCGTTCAACGAGCGCCGCGCAGGCCGCGAGGCTCATGCCGGGGCTACCCCGTCACGCACGAGTTTCCAGATGATCGCATCGAGGAGTGCCTCGAAGCTCGCATCCACGATGTTCGGCGACACGCCGACCGTGGACCAGCGGTGCCCGGCCCCATCCTCGCTGTCGATGATGACCCGCGTCACGGCCTCGGTGCCGCCCTGCGTGATCCGGACCTTGAAATCCACGAGCTTCATGTCGTCGATCGCGGCCTGATAGGGCCCGAGGTCCTTGGCCAGCGCCTTGGCGAGCGCGTTGACCGGACCACGGTCACTTCCGGTTTCGTCCATCGATTCAGAGACCGACAGCTTCTTCTCGCCACCGATCTTCACGACGATGACCGCCTCCGACAGGCTGACCATCTGGTTGTACTTGTTCTTCCGCCGCTCCACGGTGACGCGGTAGCGCTTCACCTCGAAGAAGTCCGGCAGGATGCCGAGTTCGCGCCGCGCGATCAGTTCGAAAGACGCCTGCGCCCCGTCATAGGCATAGCCCATGTCCTCGCGCGCCTTGATGGTCTCGAGGATGCGCGAAAGGCTTGCGTCACCGGGGCTGACCTCGATTCCGGCGGAGGCGAGGCGCGCGCGCAGGTTCGACTGACCGGCCTGGTTCGACATCGGGATGACGCGCTCGTTCCCGACCATTGCGGGATCGATGTGCTCGTATGTCGTCGGGTCCTTCAGGATCGCAGAGGCGTGGAGCCCCGCCTTGTGCGCGAAGGCCGACGCCCCGACATAGGGCGCGCTGCGCAGTGGCACCCGGTTCAGGATGTCGTCGAGAAGCCGCGAAGCGCGCAGAAGCCCCCTGAGCGCGTCCAGGCTCACGCCGGTTTCGAACCTGCTCGCATAGGGCTCCTTCAGGAGAAGCGTCGGGATCAGCGACGTGAGGTTCGCGTTGCCGCAGCGTTCCCCGAGGCCGTTCAGCGTTCCCTGGATCTGCCGCGCACCCGCATCGACCGCGGCCAGAGAGCAGGCCACCGCGTTGCCGGTATCGTCATGGCAGTGGATGCCGACCCGGTCGCCCGGGATGCCCGCCGCGATCACCTCGGCGGTGATCCGGCCGACCTCGGCGGGCAGCGTGCCGCCGTTCGTATCGCAAAGGACGATCCAGCGCGCCCCGGCCTCGTGCGCGGCCTTCAGGCAGCTCAGCGCGTAGTCGCGGTTCGCCTTCCAGCCGTCGAAGAAATGCTCCGCGTCGAAAAGCGCCTCACGCCCCTTGGCGACCATGTGCCGGACCGAGGCGGCGATGTTCTCGACGTTCTCGTCGAGTGTCACACCCAGTGCGGTCGTGACATGGAAGTCATGCGTCTTGCCCACGAGGCAGACCGCCGGAGTGCCCGCGTTCATCACGGCCGCCAGCACGTCGTCGTTCTCGGCACTGCGGCCCGCGCGCTTCGTCATCCCGAAGGCGGTGAAGATCGCGCGCGTCTCCGGGCGGCGCGCAAAGAAATCGCTGTCCGTGGGGTTTGCCCCCGGCCAGCCACCCTCGATGTGATCCAGGCCGAGCGCGTCCAGCACCTCGGCGATCTGGATCTTCTCGGGAACCGAAAACTGCACGCCCTGCGTCTGCTGCCCGTCGCGCAGCGTCGTGTCGTAGAGGTAGAGGCGTTCCCTGGTCATCCCAGCCCCTCCAGCTTCGCTGGGTCGAAATTCGGCCCCAGTTCCCATTCCGCACCTTTAGGCGTGTCTTTCACCACAACGCCCGCGCTCGCCAAGCCATCCCGAATCTGGTCGGAAAAGGTGTAATCTTTCCTTTGCCGTGCCTCATCACGCTTTCGCAGCAATTCCAGGACCAACTGATCAATATGATCGCCGCTGACAACTCGAGCATTCGCTGCCACTCGGGCATGAGCTTTGATGTGAACGGTGCGATCGAATACTCTCGGCCGCCAATCCCAGTCAGCAAGCTCCTCCGTCAGTAGCCCCAAAAGCTGCGCCGAGGCCAAAAGCCCCGAAAAGTCCTGAGCATGCGAGAGTTGGTGCAACTCGGCGACGGCACCGGCAGTGTTCAAATCATCCGCCAATGCCTCGAGAACGGCTATGTGCGGCTCCCCGGCCGCTGCGCCCTCTGTCTGCGTCCGCCACTTCCTGAGCGTCGCCGCGACCTCCCGCGCCTTCTCCTCGGTCCAGTCCATCGGCTTGGAATAGTGCGTTGACATGTAGACGAACCGTATCACCTCGCCTGGGACCTTCCAGCCACCGGACCAGTTTCCCTCGAGGAGGTCGCGCACCGTGAAGAAGTTGCCGAGAGACTTCGACATCTTCCGGCCCTCGACCTGCAGCATCTCGTTGTGCATCCAGAAGCGGGCGAAGCCGGCCTCCGGATGGGCGCACATGGACTGCGCGATCTCGTTCTCATGGTGCGGGAACTGCAGGTCGATCCCGCCGCCGTGGATGTCGAAGGTCTCGCCCAGAAGCTCGTGCGACATGGCGGAGCATTCGATGTGCCAGCCCGGCCGTCCGCGCCCCCAGGGGCTTTCCCAACCCGGCAGATCGTCCGTGGAGGGCTTCCACAGCACGAAGTCCATCGGGTCTTCCTTGAAGGGAGCCACCTCGACTCGCGCACCTGCGATCATGTCGTCGACGGAGCGGCCCGAGAGCTTGCCATAGTCCTTGTAGGACCGGACCCGGAAGAGGACGTGCCCATCCTTCGCGTAGGCGTGGCCCTTGGCGATCAGGTCCTCGATCATCTCGATCATCGCCCCGATCCACTCGGTCGCGCGCGGTTCCTTCGTCGGGCGCAACGCGCCAAGCGCGTCCATGTCGGCGTGGTACCAGGCGATCGTCTCGTCCGTCAGAGAATGGATGATCTTTTCCAGTGGCCGCGCGTCGCCCGCGGCCTTCATCTCGGCCGCGCGCGCATTGATCTTGTCGTCGACGTCGGTGAAGTTCCGGACGTAGGTGACGTGGTCTTCCCCGTAAACCTGCCGCAGAAGCCGGAAAAGAACGTCGAACACGACCACCGGCCGCGCGTTACCGAGGTGCGCCCGGTCATAGACCGTGGGGCCGCAGACATACATCCGCACATTGTCGGGATCGATCGGCTCGAACCTCTCCTTCGTGCGTGTCTTCGTGTTGTAGAGCCTGATCTCGAACATGGTCTCCTCGCGCGCGCGTTCCCGCGGCGGGCCTATCAGGTTCGTCTTGTCTTTGGAACAGAGGAACGGCCCGCCAGACTTGCGTCAGCCGGTAATGCAGATGATGCAGATGATGCCGTTCGTCCTCATGGTCCGGATACTTAGACCATGCCGCGGACGCTGCCAAGATGCCGTTGCGTCGCGCATCGCCCCGCAGCCCTTGCCCTTCGCGCCGTTTCGTGTTTGCTCCGGGGCCGGGCCAGGAGGACGCCATGAAACTCGCGAACCGCATAGACCACATGACCGGCGGCACTCCGGACGGTTGGGAAATCTATTACCGCACCCGTGACATGATCGCAGCGGGAGAGAAGATCCTGAACCTCACGATCGGCGAGCATGACGTGAAGACGGACCGGGCGATCCTCGACGCGATGCACGGTTCAGCGGTCCGCGGAAACACCGGCTACAGCTTCGGCGAAGGAAACGTTGCGCTCCGCGAGGAGATCGCCGGGCGCGTCGCGGCACGGACCGGCGTGCCGACGACGGCGCAGAACGTCATGGTGACGACCGGCGGCCAGGCCGCGCTCTTCACCAGCCACATGGTGCTTCTGGACGCGGGCGACCGGGCGCTGTTTTGCGATCCTTACTACACCACCTATCCCGGCACGATCCGCGCCACCGGGGCCGTCGCGGTGGCGGTTCCCACCCGCTCATCCGAGGACTTCCAGCCGCAGGAAGCGGCGATTTCCTCGGTCGCGCAGGGCGCGAAGACGCTTCTCATCAACACGCCGAACAACCCGACCGGCACTGTCTATTCCCGCCAGACGCTCGAAGGGATCGCGCGGGCCGTGAAGGCGCATGACCTGTGGCTCATCTCGGACGAGGTCTATGACACGCAGGTCTGGGACGGCGAGCATCTCTCGCCCCGCACGCTTCCCGGCATGGCGGAGCGCACCGTCGTCGTGGGCTCCATGTCGAAAAGCCACGCGATGACCGGATCGCGCCTCGGCTGGGTAATCGCACCCGAACCGGTGATCAGGGCCATCGCGGCGCTCGCCACGAACATGACCTACGGCGTTCCCGCGTTCATCCAGGATGCGGCGCTCTTCGCCCTGCGCCGCGGGGAAGGCTTCGAAGCTGAAGTCGCCGCGCCTTTCCGCCGTCGCCGCGAGATCGCGGCTCGCGTCCTAAAGGGAGCGAACGCGATCCGGGTGATCCCCGCGCAAGGGGCGATGTACCTGATGCTCGACATTCGTGCGACGGGGCTTTCCGGCAAGGAATTCGCTGTCCGTCTGCTCGAAGAGGAACGGATCGCCGTCATGCCGGGGGAAAGCTTCGGCCAGTCGGCCGCAGGTCACCTGCGGGTCGCCATGACGATCGACGACGAGAGGTTCGAGGAGGCGCTCACCCGGCTTGCAGCCTTCGCAGAGCGCCTCCTCCCTTGAATCAAGGATAATCAGCCGCCGATGCGGTTGAACTCCCCGCGTGGATCAGGTCCGACGCCGAGCCATCCGGCGATCGTCCGGCGGATCGCAGTCGTGATCACGTCTTTCTGGGTTGCACCCTGACGGCGGTATTCGACCGCCTTTGGCCCTGAGAAGGCCGCCGCATCCGCGTGGATTTCGGTGGGTCCGACGAGAATGGCGCCTGAAGCCGCATCCACCACGGAAGCCGTGAAGATGGTGTTGTGCACGCCGGCGTCTTCCAGCCGCCTCTCGGCCTCGAAAGTCAGTGCGTGGAAGCGTTGAAGCGTGATATCGATGGCAACCGCACGTGGGCCGTTCAGAGGCGCGGCGGCCTCGCTTGCCGCATCGCGGATGATCGCGGCGACCTGGGCCTTGCGGTCACCCTCCGGGTCCTCACGCCAGACGATGTCTGCCTGGGGGAAGATCGATTTCTGCTCCGAAACCTCCAGTTCATCCGGGACCGTCACACGCACCTCGGTCACCGTCCAGCCCCGCGAAACCGCTGGCTCGATCGGGGTGTCGTAGGAAATTCGGAAGGTCGACCCGCATCCTGCAAGCAGCATGACTGCCGCAATAGCCGCGGGCCGCACAAATCCCTTCAAAGTCGTCAGCAATGCCTGCCTCCTCGATGCGCCCGGCTTTCGCGACCACGCCTTCCGCCGGCACGTTTTCACAAATCAACCCGTCGCCCAGCATACCGCCGGGCCAATTAACGAGACGCTACAAGTATTTGGCTTTTTTCAGAACTTCCTTTGGACAAATAAAGTCGATGGCATGGCAAAAGGGAACTCGCGGCAAAAATGCCACTAATTACAGCTACTTCCGGTTGTCTTGAACGGAATCCCAAGCGGATAGCCCCCACGTCAAGCTCCGATGGCGCCAAGCCGAGGAGTCAGGAACTCATCCGGACGTGTTTTCGGGCGATTCTTCGCAAGCCATCCGTTCTGCAACCGCCTGTGGGACAGATGCACCAAGCTCTTCCGCGACCTTGACTTGACCCACCCCACGGGGGCCAACATGCCAAACCATCAACGGACCCGGGAAGAAAAATGGACCATGATGAGCTGAGAGAGTGGTCGAAGCGCGCGGCGGACTGGGTACATGACTACCATGCCAGCCTGCGCGACCGGCCCGTGCGGGCGCAGGTCGGTCCCGGTCAGGTTGCGGCCCAACTCCCGACGTCCGCCCCGGAATCCGCCGAGCCCATGGAACAGATCATCTCCGACTTCGACCGGATCGTTCCCGGAGCGATGACACACTGGCAGCATCCTCGCTTCTTCGCCTACTTCCCGGCGAACGCCGCGCCCGCCTCGATGCTGGCCGAACAGCTGGCCAACGGCATGGCCGCCCAGGCGATGCTTTGGCAGACCGCTCCGGCCGCGAACGAGATCGAGTCCGTCATGATGGGCTGGCTCCGCGACGCTCTCGGCCTCGCGGACCACTTTACCGGCACGATCCACGACAGCGCGACGACGGCGACGCTATCGGCGGTCCTCACGATGCGCGAGCAGGCGCTGGGTTGGGAGGGGAACAAGACCGGCCTCTCCGCCCTGCCCCGGCTGCGCCTCTACGCAAGCGCCGAAACCCATTCCTCGGTCGACAAGGCCGCGCGCATCGCCGGGATCGGGCAGGAGAACCTGATCAAGATTCCTACTGACATGCACGACGCCATGAAGCCCGGCGCGCTTGCTGGCGCGATCCGCGCGGACCGGGCAGAGGGCTACGTTCCCACCGGCCTCATCCTTTGCGCGGGCGGCACGGCGATCGGCGCCTTCGACCGCATCGCCGACACGATCGAGGTGGCGAAATCCGAAGGGCTTCCCGTCCATGTCGACGCCGCCTGGGGCGGTTCGGCGATGATCTGCCCCGAATTCCGCAACCTTTGGGAAGGAGTGGACGGCGCCGATTCCATCGTCTTCAACCCGCACAAATGGCTCGGCGCGCAGTTCGACTGCGCCGTGCAGTTCCTCGCGGATCCCGCGCCGCAGATCCGCACGCTCGGGCTCAGGCCCGACTACCTCCAGACGCTCGGCCGGGATGAGATCGTGAACTACAATGAATGGACGGTTCCGCTTGGCCGCCGCTTCCGCGCACTGAAGCTCTGGTTCGTGCTGCGCGCCTACGGCCTCGAAGGGCTGCGCAACCGCATTCGCAACCACGTCGCGTGGTCCCGCGAGCTGCGCGACGCTCTCGCCGCCCTGCCGGAGGTGGAGATCGTCACCGAGCCCAATCTGTCGCTCTTTAGCTTCGCCCTCTCGTCGGGCGACCGCGCGACCGAGGCACTCCTCGCCCGGATCAACGACGACGGCCGCGTCTACCTTACCCAGACCCGGGCGCGCGGGCGCTTCGTGATCCGCGTGCAGGTCGGCCAGTTCGACTGTACGCGCGAGGATGTGATGACCGTGCGCGATGTCGTGGCCGAGCTCAAGGAGGGCCTCGAATGATCCGCGCCCTAGCACTTGCCACGGCTTTCCTGCTTCCCGGCCTTGCCTGCGCGGAACCCTATCCGACCTACGAAAGCGTTCTCGTCAACGACTATGCCGAGGTGATCGGGCCCGAGGCTGAGGAACGGATCGCCAAGGTGCTGCAGGAACTTCGCGATGACACTGGCGTAGAAGCGACCGTGCTGACCATCCGAAGCAGAAAGGACTATGACGCCTCGCCATCCATAGAGGCTTTCGCTCTCGGTCTGTTCAACAATTGGGGCATCGGTGACGCGACCCGGAACGACGGCATCCTCATCCTCGTGGCGAGAGATGACCGCGAGATGCGTGTGCAACTCGGCGCGGCATACCATCAGGGTTTCGACGTGCTCGCACAGGAGGTGATCAACGCGGATTTCCTCCCCGATTTCCGGGACGGAGACTACCAGACGGGACTCGAGCGTGGCACCAATGCCGTCATTGCCCGCATCGCAAGACCTCACGCAGAGGGATTGCCACCACCGGAACCCGAAAAGGACGGCGGCACGACCCTCCCGTTCTTCTTCCTGGCGGCAGCTGTGATTGCGGTCATGCGGCCCGTCAGAAATCGGATCGGCGACATCGTCACCCGGTTTCGCAGATGTCCCAAATGCGGCCGGCGCGGTCTTTCGAGAGACCGCAGCATCGAAACGCAGGCGACGAAAGAGGCGCCGGGGCGAGGTCTGACCGTCACGTTGTGCAGGAACTGCGATTGGCGGGACGAGAAGAGCTACACGATCCCGAAGCGCTCTTCGTCCCGCTCGTCCGGAGGGTCGTTCGGCGGAGGCCGATCATCCGGCGGCGGCGCAACGGGGCGCTGGTGAGATCACCCGCGCCCCGCGCTTTGGCCTAGAAGCGGAAGTTCGCGTTGAGCCCGACGGTCGTCGCATCGACATCGACACCGGAGCCGTCGAAGTCGTCAAACTTGTGCAGCAGCAGTTCGCCGCCAAGCGACCAGTTTGCGCCCATCATGTATTCGGCGCCGATGCCGCCATACCAGCCGGTGTCGGAATAGCTGGTGCCGCCGATATCCCCATCGGCATAGGCCGCGCCGGCCGTCGCATAGACCAGCGTATTCCCGAGGTCCGCGCCGGCACGCAGGCCAAGCCGCGCGATCGAGTCAATGGAACCCGCACCGCCGTCGAGTTCAATCTCGGACGCATCGTAGTTCAGCGTTGCGCCAAGCACCCAGCTGCCGAAATCGTAGTCGTAGCCGGCACCCAGGCCGTAAAGAACGCCGTCGCCTTCGTCGGCGCCCGCGTCGACATTGCCGTAGCCAAGCCGCAGGCCGACGTAGCCGCCGGTCCAGTCACCGGTTACCGGCGCAACCACAACCGGGGCCGGAGCGGGCGCTGGTTCGACGACCGGCTCGGAAAGCCCGCCGGCCATCGCCGGTGCGGCGAGGGGCGCGGCAAGCGCGGAAAGAAGGGCAAATCTCACTGCCTTTTTCATCGCGGTCTCTCCTATTGACCATTTTCAATGAAGGCTCGTTGGCCTCAGGCACTCACATGAGTGTATCCGAAAAGAAGTCCAACTGCCCTCACGAGGGCGTGACACGGCCCGAGCGACTTCCTGCTGCATCGGAAGCCAGTAAACGGCGGCCCTTCGCGCATGCAGAATGCGACCGCATTTCAAATACGACAGCCGCGGCGCAAACGGAACAGACGCGCGGCCCGGCATGGCGCGACGATCCACTTCAAGTGGAGGAACATCATGCCGGGTTGCGACTGGAAGATCGTGCTTGTCGGCCGCACCATCGGTGCAAGGCGGGGTCGGGCTGCGCGTGGCGGTCCGGCTGGGATCTAAGCCCCGCTTTAGTGCCAACCCCACCTTTTGGACTGCCCTCAGATGAACGAAATCAATCCTTCCCGCCGCTCCGGCGGTCGCGCTGCTCGCCACGCCCTCCGCGCCGCGCCTCTTGCCGAAGACCGCCGCCCGGTGCGCGCGGGCCTTTCTGGCGGGCAATACGCGCCCCTGACCGAGGCCGGCGTTGCCCGTATCCACCAGGCCGCCCTCGACGCGCTCGAACAGATCGGCCTCGCGGACGCGCCCGAAAGCGGCGTGGAGATCCTTACCGGTGCGGGTGCCGTACTGGGTGACGACGGCCGAATCCGCTTCCCCCGCGCGCTCGTCGAGGACATGCTGGCCGTTGCCGCGCGAGACATCACGCTCTGCGGGCGCGATCCGAAGAACGACCTCCTGCTATCCGGCACCCGCGTCCATTACGGCACCGCCGGCGCGGCCGTGCACGTCGTGGACGTCGAGAAGCGCGAATACCGCGATTCAACCGTGCAGGACCTGTTCGACGCCGCCCGCATCGCCGACCGGCTGGACAACATCCACTTCTTCCAGCGCGCCATGGTCTGCCGCGACATCACCGACAACTTCGAGATGGATCTGAACACCATCTACGCCTGCTGCCGCGGCACAACGAAACACGTAGGCACCAGCTTCACCGACCCGGATTTCGTCGATCGCTGCTTCGACCTCATCCACATGATCGCGGGTGGCGAGGAGGCCTGGCGCGCGCGGCCCTTCATCTCGAACTCGAACTGCTTCGTCGTCCCGCCGATGAAGTTCGCGACCGAAAGCTGCCGGGTGATGGAGAAGTGCATCCGCCACGGCATGCCGGTGCTTCTGCTCTCCGCGGGCCAGGCCGGTGCGACCGCGCCGGCCCCGATCGCCGGGGCCATCGTACAGGCCGTGGCCGAATGCCTCGCGGGCGTGGTCTACGTGAACGCAATGGCGCCCGGATTCCCCGCGATCTTCGGTACCTGGCCATTCGTCTCGGACCTCCGGACCGGCGCGATGTCGGGCGGGTCGGGCGAGCAGGCCCTTCTGACGGCGGGCTGTGCGCAGATGCACCGCTTCTACGGCCTGCCGGGCGGCGCCGCCGCCGGCATCGCCGACGCCAAGCTTCCCGACATGCAGGCGGGATGGGAACAGGCGACGTCGAACGTGATGGCCGGACTTTCGGGCCTGAACATGATCTACGAGGCGGCGGGGATGCACGCCTCGCTCCTCGGTTTCTGCATGGAAAGCCTGATCCTCGGGGATGACCTCATCGGGCAGAGCCTGCGCTGCGTGCGCGGGATCGAAGTCACCGAGGATTCCGTGAGCCTCGACGTGATGCGCCGGGTCTGCCTCGACGGTCCTGGCCACTACCTCGGCCACGAACAGACGCTCGGCCTCATGCAGACCGAATACATCTACCCGAGCCTTGGCGACCGGACCTCGCCGAAGGAGTGGGTGGAACAAGGCCGACCGGACCTTCTGCAGAAGGCCACCGCGCGAAAGCATGCGATCCTTGTGGAACCGTCTCGCGCCGCCTTCCCGACGGACCTCGACACGGCAATTCGCGCGCGGTTCCCGATCCGGCTTCCCGCCTGAGGATATCCAAGCAGGCTGCGTGCCTTCGGGCGCGCGGCCGCCCTACTCCGCCGCGTCCTTGGCGGCCTCGATCTCTGCCGCCTTCGCTTCGACCAGTTCGACGATGTGGTCGATCATGCGCTCGTTCGACATCTTGTGGCTCTGCTTGCCGGCCAGATAGACCATGCCCGCGTCCTTGCCCCCGCCGGTGAAGCCGATGTCAGTCATCAGCGCCTCGCCCGGGCCGTTTACCACGCAGCCGATGATCGACAGGCTCATCGACGTGGTGACATGCGCGAGTCGCTCTTCCAGCGCCGAGACCGTCTTGATCACGTCGAACCCCTGCCGCGCACAGGACGGGCAGGAGATGATCGTGACGCCCCGGTGCCGGAGCCCGAGCGACTTCAGTATCTCGTACCCGACTTTCACCTCTTCGACCGGATCGGCCGAGAGCGAGACGCGGATCGTGTCGCCGATCCCTGACCACAAGAGGTTGCCAAGCCCGATCGCGGACTTCACGGTGCCGGACACGAACCCGCCCGCCTCGGTGATACCAAGGTGGATCGGCGCGTCCGTCGCCTCTGCCAGCGCCTGGTAAGCGGCGGCGGCAAGGAAGACATCCGAGGCCTTGGCGCTTATCTTGAACTCGTGGAAATCGTTGTCCTGCAAGAGTTTGACATGCTCCAGCGCGCTTTCCACCATCGCCTCGGGACAGGGCTCGCCGTATTTCTCCAGAAGATGCCGTTCCAGCGACCCCGCATTTACCCCGATCCGAATCGAGCACCCGTGATCCTTCGCCGCACGCACGACCTCTGACACGCGCTTCGCGTCGCCGATATTCCCGGGGTTGATGCGCAGGCAGGCCGCTCCGGCCTCCGCCGCCTCGATCGCCCGCTTGTAGTGGAAATGGATGTCCGCAACGATCGGCACCGGGCTTTCGGCGACGATCTCGCGCAGAGCCCGCGTGGAGGCTTCGTCCGGCGTCGACACGCGGACGATGTCGGCCCCGGCCACGGCGGCGCGCTGGACCTGCTCGATCGTGGCCTTTGCGTCGGAAGTGTCGGTGTTTGTCATGGTCTGCACCGAGATTGGCGCATCGCCCCCGACAGGGACATTGCCGACCATGATCTGGCGCGACTTGCGACGGGAAATGTTGCGCCACGGGCGGACGTGGTTCATCGACATTTGGAAAGGCTTTCGGCGTTTCGGTCGGGCAGAGACATAGTCGCTGCCAGCCCGCAGGGCAACGCCCCCTACTGCGTGGGCGAGGCTTCTGCCACGTTCACGATGTTCGCGAGTTCGGGATCCTGCGTGACGTCGGCCAGCGCGTAGGCGCCAAGCAAGGCGTCGGGCGAGAGGACGACGTTCTTCACCACCTGAGCGCCCGGGGCAGCCGGCCCGTAGGTGTCCCCGTTCACCGCGAAATAGACCGCGCCCGAGTTACCGGCGTGCAGCGTAGGCGGTTCTTCCGACTTCGGCAGCGCATAGCGTTCGCCGGCATCGAGGATCTTCTCGAAGATCACGGTGCCATCCGCGCCCGTCACCCGAACCCAGGCCGGGCGCACTGCCAGAAGTTCGACCGCCGGCGCATCCTCGGCAACGGTGCGAACGACCGGGCTCTCTTCCTCGGCTGAAACCGCCTCGGCGACAGCCATGGCAATAGCATCGGTCTGCGGCGACGCCAGCGCGCCCACGGTATTCGGATCGATCGCGGCGATGGGACCGTCGCGGGCCACGAGAACCGGGACGTCCAGCGCCTGCGGCCGGTAGAGCCGGTCGAACGCGTCCGTCGAGGGAAGCTGTACGGCGACCTGTTCGTCGCCCTCAGACGGCAGAACGTCGCCCGGCGAAGCCGTCGCGGCCGGGATCGGATCCAGTTCCGCCACGAGGCCAGGGGCCTGGTCAACGGGGGCCAACTGAACCTTCTGGACCTCCTGAAGAACGGTCCAGCCGCCATAGCCGATACCGAAGGCCAAGAACGCCAGGACGAGCACCGAGCCGACCGCGCCGGGCTCGACCCCGTGGAAGAAACCCTTGCCCTGAGGAACGAAGGAAGCGTTCGGATTGGCCAGGGGTTCGCTGTATTCCACCTTCTGGCGCGGCTTCGGCTTCGGCCCGGAGGCTTCCGCCGACATGCCATGCGAGACGGTGAAGTTCGCTTCCTGGCAGAACCTCTTGTAGGCCCACTCCGGATCGAGCCCGAGGTATCGCGCGTAGGAGCGGACGTAGCCCGCGACGAAGCCCGGCGTCTCGAAGGCCGAGACATCGGCATTCTCGATCGCGGCGACATAGCTCGCCTTGATCTTCAGTTCGCGTTGGACATCGAGAAGGGATTTTGCAAGCGTGGCCCGTTCGCCGCGCATGATATCCCCCAGGCGCAGCTCATAGTCGTCAAAGCCTTTCGGCTTGTCCTCGACCTGCGTCGAAGGTGTGGCCCTCCGCCCGATCATTCGCCTGTCCCTGACCCCTGATCCCCGTGACGGCGATTCGTGCCGTCCAGTGCTCTGCTATTTAAGAGTTTCTACCACAGCGCAAGGTAAGTTGCACATGCAGAAACGATCAGGCGCTCAGTTCGGCACGATTCAGCGCACAGCGAGACCAGAGGGCGTCCATGGCCCTGACGAGCCTGTCGATTTCACCGGAGTCATGCACGGGCGAAGGCGTGAAGCGCAGGCGCTCCGTCCCGCGCGGCACGGTCGGGAAATTGATCGGCTGGACGTATATGCCGTAGTCCTCGAGCAGCATGTCCGACAGTGCCTTGCAGTGCTTGGGATCGCCGACATGTACCGGGACGATATGGCTTCCGTGGTCGGTGATCGGCAGGCCGAGCCCCTTGAGCCGCATCTTGAGGATGCGCGCGTTTTCCTGCTGCTTGTCGCGCAGCCCCTGGTCGGTCTTGAGGTGACGGACCGAGGCCGCCGCCCCAGCCGCAACCGCCGGCGGCAGCGAGGTCGTGAAGATGAAGCCCGGCGCGTAAGACCGCACCGCATCACACATTTTCGCCGAAGCGGCGATGTAGCCGCCCATCACGCCATAGGCCTTGGCGAGCGTGCCGTTGATGATGTCGATCCGGTGCATGAGCCCGTCACGCTCGGCCACGCCGGCGCCGCGCGGGCCATACATGCCGACCGCGTGAACCTCGTCGATATAGGTCAGCGCGCCGAATTCGTCGGCGATGTCGCAGATCGCCTCGATCGGTCCGAAATCACCGTCCATCGAGTAGATCGACTCGAAGGCTATGAGCTTCGGCGCGGCAGGATCGTCGGCCTCAAGGAGCGACCGCAGGTGCGCCAGATCGTTGTGGCGGAAGATGCGCTTCGCCCCGCCGTTGCGGCGGATGCCTTCGATCATCGATGCGTGGTTCAGCTCGTCCGAGTAGATGATGAGACCGGGGAAAAGCTTCGGCAGCGTCGAAAGCGTCGCGTCATTCGCGATATAGGCGGAGGTGAAGACCAGCGCCGCTTCCTTCTGGTGGAGGTCCGCCAGTTCGGCCTCGAGCCGCTTGTGGTAGACGGTCGTGCCCGAGATGTTGCGCGTCCCGCCGGAACCGGCGCCCGTCGCGTCCAGCGCCTCGTGCATGGCGGAGAGGACAGCCGGATGTTGCCCCATGCCGAGGTAATCGTTGCCGCACCATACGGTGATTTCACGCTCCGTCCCGTCGGGACGGCGCCAGATGGCCTTTGGGAAGGCGCCGCGCGCCCGTTCGATGTCGATGAAGGTGCGATAGCGCCCCTCCTCGTGCAGCCGTCGGATCGCCGTATCGAGCGCGCCTTCGTAATCCATTGCCGCGTTTCCCTTTTCCGTTCTCTCAGGGCAGAACCGTGCCCGGGTCCGGTTCAGATCGCCTTGATATCGGTCAAAAGGCGAAAAGGCGAGGGCACATAATGTCGCTGCCGGATTCGGGCATGGGCATCCCCCCCCACGCAAAAAACATAGCACCGGCAAAGCGAAAGGGCGAGTACATCTGGACGAAGTCAATGGTCCTGATAGGCTCTCCGGAGCTTCCCGAACCGGAGACCGAAGATGAGCCTCGACGCCGTTCTTGCCCGCATCGACGAAACGCTGCCGGACTCGCTGGACCGGCTGATGTCACTCCTGCGCATCCCGTCGATTTCCACGGACCCCGCCTTCAAGGATGACTGCGCCCGGGCGGCGGAATGGCTGGCCGAGGATCTGCGCGGACTGGGCTTCGACGCCGCATCGCGGCCCACGCCGGGGCATCCGATGGTGGTGGGCCACGCCGGCGGCACGGGACGGCACCTCCTCTTCTACGGCCATTACGACGTCCAGCCGGTCGATCCCCTGAACCTCTGGGACCGCGATCCCTTCGACCCCGCGGTCGAGGAGACGCCGAAGGGCAAGGTGATCCGCGGCCGTGGGTCTTCGGACGACAAGGGCCAGCTCATGACCTTCATCGAAGCCTGCCGGGCCTGGAAGCACGTGCACGGCTCGCTGCCGGGGAACCTCACCATCTTCCTAGAGGGCGAGGAAGAATCCGGCTCCCCCTCGCTCATTCCCTTCATGGAAAAGCACAGGGACGAACTCTCCGCCGATCTCGCCCTTATCTGCGACACAGGGCTGTTCGAGGAAACCGTGCCCGCCATCGTTACCATGCTGCGCGGACTTCTGGGCGAGGAACTGACGATCAAGGCCGCGACGAAGGATCTCCATTCCGGCATGTTCGGTGGCCCCGCGATCAACCCGATCCGGGTTCTGGCACGGATCATCGCCTCGCTTCACGACGAGGACGGGCGGGTAACGGTGCCCGGCTTCTACGACGGCGTGGAGGAGCTTTCGGACGAGGTTCGCGCCCAGTGGCAGGCACTCGCCTTCGACCACGCGCGGTTCTTGGGCGAGGTCGGCCTTTCCGAACCCGCGGGCGAAAAGGATCGCACGCCGCTGGAGATGATCTGGTCGCGCCCGACCTGCGAGGTGAACGGGATCTGGGGCGGATACACCGGCGCCGGGTTCAAGACCGTCCTTCCGGCCGAGGCGCACGCGAAGATCAGCTTCCGCCTAGTCGGCAAGCAGGACCCGCTGAAGATCCGCGAAAACTTCCGCGCCCTCGTGCGCTCGATGCTGCCGCCGGACTGCGAGGTCGAGTTCGCGGACCACGGCGCCTCCCCCGCCGGGCAGATGGAGATTTCCGACCCCGCCTTCGAATCCGCGCGACAGGCGCTGACAGAGGAATGGGGTCGCCCTGCCGCCTTCGTCGGCTGCGGCGGATCGATCCCCATCGCGGGTTACTTCAAGACGATTCTCGGCATGGACGCGATGCTCGTCGGCTTCGGGCGCGACGACGACCAGATCCATTCCCCGAACGAGAAATACGACCTCGAGAGCTTCCACAAGGGTATCCGCTCCTGGGCGCGCATCCTGGCGCGCATCGCGGGATGAGCCTTGGGATTCGCGACGCCGCCCCCGGCGACGAGGCCCAATGGCGCCGGCTGTGGCGGGATTACCTGGACTACTACGGCGTCACGCTTGCCCCAGGCGTGGCCGACCGGACCTGGGCGCGAATCCTCGACGCGGACTGCAGCCTTTCCATGCGCGTGGCCGTCACCGATCGCGGGATCGTGGGATTCGCCATATATCTGGCGCATGAAAGCAGCTGGAGCCTGGCGCAGGACTGCTACCTCGAGGACCTCTTCGTGTCCGAAGCTGCCCGCGGGCGGGGCATCGGCCGGGCCCTGATCGAGGACGTGATCGCGCTGGCACGCTCCCGCGGCTATTCCCGGCTCTACTGGATGGCGGATCAGGAGAATGCGACCGCCCGGGCGCTCTACGACCGCTTCGCTGAGACGGATAACCACATCCGCTACCGGATGACGCTTTAGCGAACCATGGCCATCCGGCCGAGCTTAGCGAACAGAAGAAGCCAGGGCGCGGCGTGCAGGCAGAGATCGAAGATGTCGATCGGGCGCGTCAGCGTGCCCGCGAAAAGCATCTTCAGCTTTTCCCAGATATGCGGCTCCGGCACGAAGGGCGCGAGCCCAAGCGTCAGCGCGGCCAGAATCGCGATGTTGAGCGGGATGGTGTCGAGAAACTGCATGTCGCCCCCTTTTTCCAGGCGGAACATAGGCACGTGGCCACGAATTCGGAACTGAGGCGAAATGGCGCGGTTGACGGGGCTCGAACCCGCGACCCCCGGCGTGACAGGCCGGTACTCTAACCGACTGAGCTACAACCGCGCATTGGGGCGCTCTCGGGCGATCCGGAGTGGTGGCGCGGTTGACGGGGCTCGAACCCGCGACCCCCGGCGTGACAGGCCGGTACTCTAACCGACTGAGCTACAACCGCGTGTCCACCCGCCCGGATCGCCGCCCGAGCGTGGGCGTGTAATATGCATGGCCGCGCCCCGCGTCAAGCGCTCCTGACCGGGAATCGTCACGGCAATTGCACACGCGGTTCCAGACGCAGCCAGATACCGTCCTTCGCGCGCACCGTGAGATGCGCGACCGGCACCGGAATTCGCTCTTCGACCGGCAATAGACGGAACGCGCGGGCGATCATCGCCAGAAGAAGCGGCCCTTCCACCATCGCGAAACCCGCCCCGGGACAGACGCGCTGGCCGGTCGAGAACGGGATATACGCGCTGCGAAGACACTCCCTCCCGTTTGCCGTGGCAAAGCGAGATGGATCGAATTCGTCCGCACGGTCCCACAGCCTTTCGTGGCGATGAAGGTGCCAGGGGCTCAGAACGACCTGTGCGCCGGGCGCCACGTCGCGATCGCGGAATCGCTCGGCCCGCGTCGTCTCGCGTACCATCATCGGGACGGGGGGATAGAGACGCAGCGCCTCGCGGAAAACGTCACGCGCCGCCTTCAGCCGCCCGATCGCCGAGAAATCGACAGCCCCCTCCCCGACCACCGAGTCGGCTTCCGCCGCGATACGCTCCTGCCATTCTGCGCTTGTCGCCAGCAGGTAAAGAGACCAGGCCAGCGCCGAGGCGGAGGTTTCGTGCCCCGCGAGGAAGAAGATCGCGACCTGATCTACCATCTCGGCCGTGTCGAAGCGCCGCCCGGTCACCGGATCCTCGGTCACCATGATCTTCGTGGCGAGATCCGCTGGCGCGGTCCCGGCCCGAATCTCCTCCATCCGCGCCTCGGTGAGCCGGGTGATCAGCGATCGGATGCGCCGCGCCGTCGCCCTCGTCTTCCGGGAATGGAATCGCGGGAACCAGCGCGGCAGCGGCAGGAACGCCGCGAGGTTCAGGATCGGCTGCGCGCGCTGGTGTTCGCGGAAGGCCTCGAACACCGCGCCCGCCACCTCATGCTCGATCGGAATCGAAAAGAGTGTGCGGAAGATCACGTCCGCCGCCGCATGACTCGTTTCCGCTTCGATTTCTATCGGCCCCTGCCCCGCCCGCTCCGCAAGACGCGCGACAGCCGCTTCCCCCGCCGCCAGCATCGCCGGGAACGTTCCCCTGAGCCGCCCCCCCTCAAAAGCCGGGTCGATGATCCGCCGCTGCCGCTTCCACGTCTCGCCGTTCGTGACGAAGACGGAATTGCCGAGAAGCGGCAATAGCCCCTCCCGAATCCGGTTCGATTTCGGGAAGTCGTCCGGCCGCTCCTTCAGAACCAGGTCCACCAGCGCCGGGTCGTTGCAGAGGTATGACCGGAAGAAGGGCGTGCGAAACTCGGCCATCCATGCCCGGTAGAGCCGCGCAGGCTGGGCCGACAGGATATCGGTCCGGAACAGCCGCAAATAGCGCAGCAGAGACACCCTGTCGGGCCGGGAAGGCGGCTTGGGCGGGGTCATGCGACGTCCCTGTAGCCGCTCATCGGCGTCTCGATCCGGCTCTTCGACGGGTCCCGCCGCCGGAATCGTTCCGCGAGCGTCAACGGCCCCGCGGTGATGCGGAAGTAGTCGTAGTCGCCGGGACGGTCGAAAGCGCACAGATACTGGAAGTGCAGCCGGAAGAACCGCCACCGCAGTTCCTTCCAGCGCGCCGGGGACAGCGTTTGCGTGAAGGCGGCCGAAATGACCAGGGGCCAGCGCTTGCCGGGCGGGGCGACGCCCGTCACGCTCACCGGATCACAGAGAGCGAAGGCGCAGCCATCGCCCGGCGCCGTGACGTCGACCCAGGTCAGTTCCTCCCGCGCCGAGAGATAGGCAAGGTCCGCCCTGAGCCTCCGCGCGCGGGGCAGGAACGCCACCATCGGCACGACCTGCCCCAGAGACAGGAATCCCAGCGCCGGCCTGCCCTCAGGCACGCCTCCCGCCCGGATCAGGTCCGCCAATACCGACACGGCCAGATGCGCGCCGGAGGAATGCCCCACGACGAGAACCTCGTCCCAATCCTCCCGCATCGCCCTTGCGACGGTTTCCCGGAACGCGCCCAGCCGGACCTCCAGCTCCGCCGGATAGGCCCCCCATGCCTGTGCCCCATGGGCGTAGTCATGCATGAGATAGTAGGCGTAGATGCGGCCGTCGATACGACGGAACCACGCGAGCATCGCAAACGCGACGGCGATGCCGCTCCCCCAGCCAATCCAGTTGGCCATTGCGGGCGCCGCCGCCGAGAACGCCTGCGCGGCGACGGCTCCGGCCGCCCAGCCGAGCAGCAGCGCGGCAACCAGCTCCACGGTGAGCGCCACGACCGGGTAAAGTGCCGCAATCGTCGGACCCTTCCGCAGACGGGCCACGCGGAACAGAACACCGGACCTCAGATAGACCCATGCCGTACGCGCAAGCTGCGCATAGGTCGCCGGGATCGAATGTCCCATCGAGGCCCGCACGATGTCGGACCAGACCAGCACCTCGACATCGGCCTCGACAGCGTTTCCATCCATGGACGCCGTGACGTGCCAGCCATAAGGGCCCTCGCCCTGCTTCGACCTGAGCGAAAGCTCGTATCCCGATATGGCGGCCTGCGCCGCGCCTTCCTTGCGGTAGAGTTCCCGGTAACGGCGCGGATGGAACGGGTCGTAGCCGGGGACGTAGAACACCCGCCGCCGCCAGACCCGCCCTGTCGCACCGTCACTCATGCCGACATCTTCCTGGCACTCTATCGTTTGCCGGAGGTAAAGATCCTCTCACCCGCCAAGGACCTCAATGCCCCCGGCAGGGACGGATGCGCAAGGCGAAAGCTCAACCCAATAGCGCAAGCGACGGGAAGGTCTCGAGGAGCCAGTAGGACAGGCTCGACAGAGCGCCCGTCAGGAGCGCCAAGCCCACCAGGATCAGAAGCGTCCCCATCGCCTTCTCGATGAGCCCCATGTGCCGCTTCAGCCGCGACATGAGCCCCATCGCGCGATCTATGAACAGGGCCGCGAGAAGGAAGGGAATGCCGAGGCCGATCGCATAGACGGCCAGAAGCGCCGTGCCGCGCGTCAGGCTCGCCTCATTCGCGGCGAGAGAGAGAATTGCGCCCAGCTGCGGTCCGATGCAGGGCGTCCAGCCGAAGGCGAAAGCGAGGCCGAGCACATATGCCCCAAGCGCCGATCCGCCGCGGTCACCCGCGTCGAGGCGCGCCTCGCGGTCGAGGATCGGAATGCGGATCACATGCACGAAATGCAGGCCAAGGATGATGACGACCACCCCGGCGATGCGGCTGAACCATTCCTGATTCTGCAGAAAGAACCGCCCGAAGGCAGAGGCCGTGAATCCGAGGAACAGGAACACCGTCGACAGCCCCAGCACGAAGAACAGAGCCGGCAGAATCGCACGGCGCCGCGCGGCCATGCCGCCCTCCGTGAGTTCGCCCATGCCGATCCCGCCCATGTAGGCGATGTAGGGCGGCACGATCGGCAGAACGCAGGGCGACAGGAACGACAAGATGCCCGCGACAAGCGCCACGAACGCAGCGGGCAGGAAGGCGGCGTCGATGATCTCAATTCCGAACATGTAGCGTGACTTAGCCGATCCTCCGCGCGCCGTCACGCACAGGCTTCAGCGCAACGGTCACAAGCGCGTTGACGCTGCGCGAGCCGCGCCCTGATCCTTGAAGGTCTGGGATTCCAGAGAAAGTTGTCCGCTTCCCGCGCCCGCCCCACAAGGCAAAGGCCGGGCTCTGAAGCCCGGCCTTTCCGATTTCCGTCCGAAGTGCGCCTCAGCGGCCGAGCGACCACCAGCCGCGCTTCTTCGGCTTCGAATCATCCTGCGCCTCACCCACCGTCTCCGCCTCAGGATCCGGGACTGCTTGCGTCTCGTCCGCCGGCTCGGGCCTCGGCATCGGCACTATGGCCGTTTCCGCAGCCGCTTCGACCACCGCCGGCTCCGCCGCAACTTCCTCCTTGGCCGGCGCAGATTCCGGGGCCGGAGCTTCCGGCGCGGCAGGAGCCTCTTCACTGGCTACGGGCTCTTCCTTGGCCGCAGGCTTCTCCTTGGCCGTGGATTTCCGCGCGCGCGTACGCTTCTTGGGCGCCTCTTCGGGGGCCTTCTCGACCGCTTCCTCGGCGGGTTCCGCCTTCTTCGGGGCCCGCCGGCTGCGCGACGGCTTCTTCGGAGCCTCGGCCTCGGCTTCGGCCGGTTCCGCGGCCTTTGCAGCCTCTTCACCTTCCGCAGCTTCCGCGGGCTCCGCGACTTCGGCCTTCGGCTTACGTTTCCGGCTGCGTGAACGCTTCTTCGGTTCGGCTTCCTCGGCGGCCTCCACCTCGGCTTCGCCGGCTTCCGCCTCTACGGCTTCCTCACCGGCCTCTTCGCCTTCCGCTTCAGCCTCGGCCCCGACCTGTTCACCGCCACGCTCGCCGCCGCGGCGCCGCCGACGACGCCGACGCTTCTTCTTGCGCGGCTGATCGCCTTCGCCCTCGGCCTTGGCCTCGGTGGCCTGCGCCTCTTCGGCTTCCTCTTCGGTTTCCTCGACCAGGTCTTCCTCGTCGATCTCCGCCATCAGCGCGGCATCAGCGGACACGACGGGGGTCGACACCTCCGGCACGTTCCGGGTCGCCGTCTTGAACTTGTCGATCGCGTAATCCGGGCTGATCAGCGACGGATCGGCCTCGATCCGAACCGACATGCCGTAACGCGCCTCGATCCCGGCGATGTGCTCGCGCTTCTGGTTCATCAGGAAGTTGACGATCGCGACCGGGGCGCGCAGCAGAACCTCGCGCGACCGCTTCCGCGTGCCTTCTTCCTCGATCTGGCGCAGGATCGACAGTGCCATGCTGTCGTCCGAACGCACAACCCCGGTGCCGTGGCAATGCGCGCAGGGCTGCGTCGTCGATTCGATCATCCCCGGCCGCAGACGCTGGCGGCTCATCTCCAGAAGGCCAAAGCCCGAGATGCGGCCGACCTGGATCCGCGCGCGATCGGTCTTCAGCTTTTCCTTCAGGCGCTTCTCGACGGCAGCGTTGTTCTTGCGCTCCTCCATGTCGATGAAGTCGATGACGATGAGGCCCGCGAGGTCGCGCAGGCGGAGTTGCCGCGCCACTTCCTCGGCCGCCTCGAGGTTCGTCTTGAGTGCCGTGTCCTCGATCGAGCCTTCCTTCGTGGCCCGGCCGGAGTTCACGTCGATCGCCACGAGAGCCTCGGTCACGCCGATCACGATGTAACCGCCGGACTTCAGCTGCACGACCGGGTTGAACATTCCGGCGAGGTAGCTTTCCACCTGGTAGCGGGCGAACAAGGGCAGCGGATCGGTGTAGAGCTTCACGTTGCGGGCATGCGAGGGCATGATCATCCGCATGAAGTCCTTGGCCGCGCGATAGCCCTTCTCGCCCTCGACGAGGACCTCGTCGATGTCGCGGTTGTAGAGGTCACGGATCGACCGCTTGATCAGGTCGCCTTCCTCGTAGATCGGCGCGGGCGCGATCGACTTGAGCGTCAGATCGCGGATCTGCTCCCAAAGCCGCATCAGGTATTCGTAGTCGCGCTTGATCTCGGTCTTGGTGCGCTGGCTTCCCGCGGTGCGGATGATGAGCCCCGCGCCTTCCGGAACCTCGAGTTCGGAGGCGATTTCCTTCAGCTTCTTGCGGTCCGCCGCGTTGGTGATCTTGCGGCTGATCCCGCCACCGCGCGCGGTGTTGGGCATCAGGACGCAATAGCGTCCGGCGAGCGACAGGTAGGTCGTCAGCGCCGCGCCCTTGGTGCCGCGCTCTTCCTTCACGACCTGGACCAGCATGATCTGCCGGACCTTGATCACTTCCTGGATCTTGTACTTGCGCGGACGCGGCTTGCGGGGCTGGCGGATTTCCTCCGACACGTCCTCATCGGCGACGGACTCGATTTCCTCGTCCGTCTCGGATGCGTGGTCCGCGGCCACGTAGGGGGCCTCGTTTTCCGAGCGCTCCTCTTCCTTCGCCTCGGCTACTTCCGCTGCGGTCGCTTCGTCTTCCTTGGCGGGCGCCTCTTCGGCCTTCGCCTCGGGCACGCCTTCCTCGGTGGAGGCTTCGGCCTCCTCCTCCAGATCGACGACGGTCATTCCCGGGATATCGGCCTCGGCCTTGACGACCTCGTCCTTGTCGGCGGCCTTCTCGGCCTTCGCCTCGCCGCTCCGACGCCGCGAGGACCGGCGCGACCGCCCACCCCCTTCTTCGGCCTCGAGGGACTCGGCATAGGCGCGCTCCTCCTCCAGAAGCGCCTTTCGGTCCGCGACCGGGATCTGGTAGTAGTCCGGATGGATTTCCGAGAAGGCGAGGAAGCCGTGGCGGTTTCCGCCGTAGTCCACGAAGGCGGCCTGAAGCGAGGGCTCGACCCTCGTGACCTTTGCCAGATAGATGTTTCCTGCGAGTTGCCGTTTGTTTACGGTCTCAAAGTCGAATTCCTCGACCTTGTTGCCGTCAACCACCACGACGCGGGTCTCCTCCGCGTGGGTGGCATCGATAAGCATCTTCTTTGCCATTGAGTTCTTTCCGCAGACCGGAACAGGTGCGGGCCCGGCGGGCGGGCACAAGTTGCAGACTGCATAGCTGAGGCGAGACGCGGCGCGGCACAGGAAGGCGTGGCGGCCAAAGGCCTGCCGACATCCCGTCCGAAATCTTTCGCAAACGTCATCGCGTTACTTCCAAAGACGCCTCGCGGCGCCCGTCCAAAAAGCCCCTTTCCGGTAACGGTCGGGGGCAAACTTTCGGCCTTTCGGCCAATTCTGCCTGCGGAGACGGCGGCGGACTTAAATTGGCCCGAACACGCGCGTCACAACAGCGAAACTGGTGGGTCGGCGGCGCGCCAGGCGCGCCTGAGCCGATATTGGCCGACATTAGCGGCGAAGGCACCGGAATGACAATGGCCATTTTCCGGCCACCGCAAACAACGCGGGCGGAAACGGGCGAACGGTCATGGCGCGCCCCGGCAGCAGCCGCCAGATTTCCCGCAGGACTTCAGCGGCCTGCCTGACCCGTCAGAGATAGTCAGACCGTTGAAGACCGTACTTGGCCATCTTCTCGTTGAGCGTGCGCCTCGGCAGGCACAGTTCCTCCATCACCGCGCTGATCGAGCCCTTGTGCCGGCGCATCGTGTTGTCGATCAGCATCTTCTCGAAGCTCTCCACGTATTCCTTCAGAGGCTTGCCCTCCGTCGTCATCGTGGGCCCCGTCTCTTCGTTGTCGGCCATGAGGAGCGATGCGATCGACCCCGAGCCCCGGCGGTTCTGCAGGACCGCACGCTCGGCCACGTTGATCAGCTGCCGCACGTTTCCGGGCCAGGGCGCCTGCAGTAGCTGCGCCGCCTCCTGCGCGGTCACCTGCGGAGCATCGCAGCCGTATTCCTCCGCGAACTGCTCCACCATCCGGTTGAAGAGCACGAGGATATCCTCGCCGCGCGACCGGAGCGGCGGCAGGGTGATCTTCAGAGCGGCGAGGCGGTAGTAGAGGTCCGGGCGCAGCGCGTCCTCGACTGTGCGGCCCTCGCCATGCTCGTTGCAGATCCCGATGATCCGCGTCTCTGCGGGCGTCCCCTGTTCGTTGATGAAGGTCAGGAGCCGCGCCTGAAGGGAATGGCTCAGCGCCTCGATATCCTCGAGCACAAGCGTGCCGCCGCGCGCTTCCTCGACGAGAGGGATCTGCCCTCCCTCCTCCATCGGGCCGAAGATCCGGCGCGCCAGAACGTCCTCGGAATAGGCCGCGCAGCTTACTACCACGAACCGCTTGCCCGCCCGAGGACCAACCGCGTGAAGCGCATGGGCCACGAGCGTCTTGCCCGTGCCGGTCTCGCCGTCGATGAGCACATGGCCATCGGCCTGGCCGAGATCGAGGATATCCTCGCGCAGCCGCTCCATCGCAGGCGAGGCGCCGATCAGCTTCTTCATGATGCCCGACCCGTCGGACAGCTCCCGCCGGAGAGCGCGGTTGTCGAGCGTCATGCGGCGCGACTGCGTGGCGCGCTTGGCAAGCTCCGTCATCCGGTCGGGGTTGAACGGCTTCTCGAGGAAGTCGTAGGCGCCGACGCGCATCGCCTCCACCGCCATCGGCACATCGCCATGTCCGGTGATCATGATTACCGGAAGGCCCGAATCCATGCTCATCAGCTTCTTGAGAAAGGCCATGCCGTCCATGCCCGGCATCTTGATGTCCGAGACGACGACACCGGGCCAGTCGGGTCCGATCGCCTTGAGGGCCTCTTCGGCCGAAGCGTAGGTTTCGGTATCGAACCCGGAAAGGGCCAGCCACTGGCTGATCGACTGGCGCATGTCCTGTTCGTCGTCGACGATCGCCACCTTCATAGCACGTGCCATAGCGTTGCCGCCTCCTTCAGTCTCATTCCGCGGCGCGGACCTCGGCCCCGAGGATCGGAAGCTGAACCTCGAACACCGCGCCGCCCTCGGCCGCGTTTCGTGCCGTAAGACGACCGCCCAAGTCGTTGACGATGCCGGAAGAGATGGCAAGGCCAAGCCCCACGCCGTCGCCGGGTTTCTTGGTCGTGTAGAAGGGCTCGAAGAGGTTATCGAGATCCTCGATCCCGTGTCCGTTGTCCCGGACCGTCAGTGTCGCGGTCTCACCCTTCGACAAGAGGATGTCGATCTGCGGCGCCTCGCTTTTCGACGTCGCATCGAGCGCGTTCCTGAGAAGGTTGATGATGACCTGCTCAAGCCGGATCCTGTCGGCCATCACCATGACCTTCTCGCGCGGAAGCGTCCGTGTGATCTTCACCGTCCGCGCCCGAAGCTGCGGCTCCATCATGGACAAAGCCGTGGAAACACAAGCCTTTACGTCGACAGGTTCAAACGCCTCGCCACCTTTTCTCGCGTAGCTCTTGAGCTGCCGGGTGATCGCGCCCATGCGTTCGATCAGGTCGTCGATGCGCTGGAACGAGGACAGCGCCTCCTCCCCCCGCTTGCGCTGCAGCAGAAGCCGCGCGCCCGCCAGATAGGTCTTCATCGCCGCGAGCGGCTGGTTCAACTCGTGGCTGACCGCCGCGGACATCTCGCCCAGAACGGCGAGTTTCGAGGACTGCGCGAGCGTCTGTTCCGCCACGGCGAGGTCCTTCTGGACCTTTTCGCGCTCGGCGATTTCCCGCTGGAGACGGGCGTTCAGCTGGCGCAGTTCCGCCGACTCCCTCTGGAACAGCACCGACTGCAGCCGGGCGCGGCGGGACAGGATGTAGAACGCCCCCGCCAGCAGGATCGCGAATCCCATGATCTCGAGTGCGAGAACGGCATTCACGCGCTCGCGGATCGAATCGTAAGTCGTGAAGCTCACGAGCCGCCAGCCGCGGAACGGAATCCGCGCCTCGTTCTTCATGACGGCCTCACCCGACAGGTAGGCATCCGGCGGGTGGTTCGCCCAGTCGGCCGTGACCTGGAAGGCCCGCTCGATCGCCGAGGGCGCGGAGCGCACGGCAAGCGCCTCCGCCATCGTCAGACCGCGCCAGCGCGGCTCCGTCGCGAGAATGATCTTCCCCTCGCTGTCGAGCACCGCGACGGCATCCGAAATCCCCGCCCAGCTCCTCTCGAGCTTGGCGAGTTCGACCCCCACGACAATGACGCCGATCAGCCGGTTTTCGGACAGGACCGCGCGAGAATACGTGAATTCGTAACCACCGACCTCGCGCTCAGCGACCGTGAAAACGGTGTCGCGGGACCGCTGCGCCTCCACGAAATATGGCTTCGTCCCGTGCATCGTGCCGATCAGATTCCGGTCGGTCGCGGCGACAGTGCGCCCCGACAGGTCCAGAAGCAGGATCGACGCCGCGCCGATCTCCTTCTGCGCGGAAATGAGCCGGCCGGACGTGGTCGAGAAATCGCCCGAATTGAGCGAGCCGATCAGAGCCGGGTCTCGCGCCAGCAGCAGCGGCACGACCGAGGTGCGCTGCAGTTCGGACATTATGTTCCCGGTATAGAGCGCAAGCCGCACTTCGGCTCGGTTTCTCACCGTCTCGGTGAACCGCCCGGAAAGCCAGGAATTCGTGACCCAGATCACGGCAAGCGCGGCGAGGACCAGAAACACCAGCAGGGCCCGCATCAGAAGCGGTGTTCGCCCCGTCATCGGAGGGGCCTTGCCAGTGCGGTTCTTCTCGGAGGCTGCCATCGCGTCAATGTAGGCGCGTCGGAAGCCGTCCTCAAGCGCGCCGGCTCAGGCCACGGCCATCGCGGCCATGAGCGAGCGGAAAAGCACCGATCCGTCGGTTCCGCCCTGCGCGGCTTCGACCACACGCTCGGGGTGCGGCATCATGCCGAGCACGCGGCGGTTCTCGCTGAGGACGCCCGCGACGTCGGCCATCGCGCCGTTCGGGTTCTCCACGTAGGTGAAGGCGATACGGTCCTCGCCCTTCAGCCGTGCGAGGCCTTCGGGATCGATCGTGTAGTTGCCGTCGTGATGGGCCACGGGGATGCGCGGCGTATCGCCCTTCTTCCACAGGTTCGTGAAGGCGCTGTCGCTGGTCTCGACCCGGAGATGCAGCGCCTTGCAGACGAACTTCAGCGAGGCGTTGCGCATCAGCGCGCCGGGCAGAAGCCCCGTCTCGGTCAGGATCTGGAAGCCGTTGCAGATGCCCAGCACATAGCCACCCCGCGCCGCATGATCGCGCACCGCGCGGGCGACCGGAGACTGCGCCGCGATCGCGCCGCAGCGCAGGTAATCGCCGAAGGAGAAGCCGCCGGGGACGCCGACGATGTCGATGCCCTTCGGAAGCTCGCCCTCCTTGTGCCAGACGCGGACCACGTCGGCGCCGGCGCGCTCGAAGGCCACGGCGAGGTCGCGGTCGCAGTTCGATCCGGGGAAGGTGATGACGGCGGCTTTCATCTGCAGACTCCATCGGCGGGATTGCCCCGCTCCTAGCGCATCGGCCCGGGACGTTCCAGCCTTGGTTTTCCGTCTTGCGGCGGGAGACGCCTTCAAAGCCGCGAAACCGGGGACGACAGCCACTCCGTGCGAGGCCGTTGCCTCCGCACAACGTCCGCCGCGCGCTCCTGTCTACTCCGCGCGGCCCGCCATCGCCTCGCGGTAGAGCGCGACGGCGGAGTCCTCCTCTATCTCCACATCCGCGAAGGTCACCGCCTGGCCGTCGGCCACGTCGCGGACGAGCTTCACCCGGTGCGCGAGCCCTATGGGCAGCACGTCCGCCTCCGCGCTGACCGCCGCCGGCATGAGACGTCCGTAGACGGTATAGCCGCCCTCCCCGTCCAGAACCTCGCCTGCCTTCAGTCCACGCTTGGAAACGGCGGCGACATTGCCCCGGAACTCGCGCGAGCACCCCGTGGCCTCGCCCCGCAGCGCCGCGCTGAGGACGGATATCGACAGCTCCAGCCCGATCAGGTGGAAAGGCTTGTACATCGACGCGAAGCGGCCTGTCGCGTCGGTAGGCAGCCCGTACTGCCTGAAACAGGCGGCGGCATAGTCGTTCGGCGCCTCCAGCACGACATAGACGCCCCAGCGCAGGTCCCGGAAGACTGGCCGACCGTCACGCTCGATGCTGGAGACGACTTCGACCATGCCCTTGCCCTCGAGCTGTCCACCAAGGTCACGCGGGCGCAAGACATGGGCAAGGTCATCGACACCGCAGGGCGGAAAACCGAGGCCGCCACGCGGGACATTCAGCCCGGTCGCGTTCGCGATCGCCGCCATCTCGATCGCACTCTTCGTGCCGTCGAGGAACGAGTTGAACATCTGCGGGTTCATCCCCGCCTGCGCCGCGGCCTCTGGCGTCAGCCCGTAATGTGTCCAGACATCGTCAGGCGTCACCTTGTGATAGGCTGGAAGGTACTTCGTGCCCTTCCCCGCCGCTGCGACCTTGAACCCCGCAGCCCGCGCCCAGTCGACCATCTCCGCCACCAGCGCCGGCTGGTCTCCATAGGCCATGGAATAGACGACGCCCTCCGCCCTCGCCCGCCGCGCAAGCGCGGGACCGGCCAGAACGTCGGCCTCCACGTTCACCATGACCACGTGCTTGCCCGCCGCGATGGCCGCCTGGGCATGGGCGATGCCCGCGCGCGGGTTGCCGGTGGCCTCGATCACCACGTCCACGTCGTCGCGTTCGGCAAGCGCCGCGCCATCCTCGGTGAAGGCCGTGGCCGCGATCCGCGACTCGTCCCATCCCACCGTCCGGCAGGCCGTCCGCGCCCGGTCTGGATCGAGATCGGCGATCGCCGCGACCTCGAGCCCCGTGATCGTCGGCACCTGGGACAGGAACATCGACCCGAACTTGCCTGCCCCGATCAGCCCCGCGCGCACGGGCCGCCCCGCCTCCGCACGCTCCGCCGCCAACCTCGCCAGATTCATCGCTTTTCTCCCCCTCGGGTTCGAGGGGTGACGCTAGCGCAAGGCGGCCGCCCGGTCTAACCCGAATGCGGAGGCAATCCTGTTTGATTTCAGAGGGTCGGCCGGATCATCAGGCGTGAAGATCCGCGCCTTGCACCCCGCTCAGGCGAGTTCGATCGTGTATTTCTCGATCACCGTGTTGGCGAGCAGCTTCTCGCACATCGCCTTGACCTCGGCCTCGGCCTCCGCGCGATCCGTGGTGGCGAGGTCGATCTCGATCACCTTGCCCTGACGCACGGCCTCGACCCCCGGGAACCCGACGGCACCAAGGGCGTGGCGCACGGCCTCCCCCTGCGGGTCGAGAACGCCGTCCTTCAGCATAACGGTCACGCGGGCTTTCATCGGCTGGCCTCCGGTCCTTAAAGCTGGCGCCCTGTTAGCCCCCCGCTGATGCGGCGGCAAGGGGCGCCGGCGTCTTCAGTGAACGAGTTTCGCGACGGTCCCGCCAGAGCCGGACGCGGGCATCAGCCCGAGACGGCGCGCAACCTCGGTATATGCGTCGGTGAGCGAGCCCAGATCGCGGCGGAACACGTCCTTGTCGAGCTTCTGGCCCGTCTTGATGTCCCAGAGCCGGCAGCTGTCCGGGCTGATCTCGTCGGCGACGATGAGCCGCATGAAATCTCCATCCCAGATCCGCCCGATCTCGATCTTGAAGTCGACGAGCTTGATACCGACGCCATAGAACACGCCCGACAGGAAATCGTTCACCCTGAGCGCGATCGACACGATGTCGTCCAGATCCTGCTGGTTCGCCCAGCCGAAGGCGATGATGTATTCCTCGCTGACCATCGGGTCACCGAGCGCGTCGTTCTTGTAGGAATACTCGACGATCGGCCGGGGCAACGGCGTGCCCTCTTCCATGCCGAGGCGCTTGGCGATCGAACCCGCCGCGAAATTCCGGACGATCACTTCGAGCGGAATGATCTCCACCTGGCGGATCAACTGCTCGCGCATGTTGATGCGGCGGATGAAGTGGTTCGGCACGCCGATATTGGTCAGGCCCTGCATGAAGAACTCGGAGAGCCGGTTGTTCAGCACCCCCTTGCCCTCGATCGTCGCCTTTTTCTGGGCGTTGAAGGCGGTCGCGTCATCCTTGAAGTACTGAACGAGCGTTCCCGGCTCCGGGCCTTCGTAAAGGATCTTCGCCTTGCCTTCGTAGATTTTCTTGCGGCGTGGTGCCATCGGCGCGTCCCTTCGTGCTGCAGGAAAACCCCGCGCGGTCTCCTTGCGCCCCTATAGGCCAAGGCGCGACCTCCCGCAAGGATGAGGGCCGCGCCCCAGGGATGAGACCGCCGAAAGGGGTTGCGGGGGGGCGCGCGGGATTGCATATGGGAACGGAAAGACGATCAGCCAAGGGGCCCGCTCATGACCACCTTCGACGACCGCGAGAACGCGTTCGAGAACAAGTTCGCCCATGACGAGGAAATGAAGTTCAAGGCAGAGGCGCGGCGCAACAAGCTTCTCGGGCTCTGGGCTGCGGAGCTCATGGGCAAGTCCGGCGACGCCGCAGCTGCCTATGCGAAGGAAGTCGTCGCGTCCGATTTCGAGGAAGCCGGCGACGAGGATGTCTACCGCAAGATCGCCGGCGATCTCGGTGACCTCGCGGACGAAACCGAGATCCGCAGCAAGATGACCGAACTCATGGCCGAGGCGAAGCGCCAGATCATGAGCGAGTCCTGACGTTCGGCCAGACAGCCTGAGTCATGTGAGTTTGGCGGACCCTTCGGGGTCCGCTTTCGTTAGGCGGTCCGGCATCGCGCATTCCCTCCCCCGCGTTAAGCCCGCGGGAAGACTTGCAGGGCTAGACACGGATTCCATCGAAAAGCGGGGAGCGCGGGAAATGAAGGCATCGGGTGAAGAGGTGGCGGCGGTCAGCGCGCCGGGCCCGATTCCGGGATTCTGGCACGCCGCTCGCCGGCATCTGCCTCCACTTGCCATCGCCGCGGTTTTCCTCTGGCTCCTGCGCGACCGCGTGTCCCATGTCGATGCAGGCGCCGTTCTGGCGGCCCTGGGCGAGGTCACCCTTGCACAGTGGACCGCCGCGCTTGGCGCCACGGCCTTGAGCTTCTGGGCCGTGGGACACTACGACGCTGTGCTGCACCGGCACCTTGGAACGGGGCTTCCCTGCACGCCGGCGCGCCGCGCCGGGATGGCCGCGATCGCGGTGAGCCAGACGCTCGGCCTCGGCTTCGTCACCGGCAGCCTCGTCCGCTGGCGGATGCTGCCCGGGCTGAGCCTTTGGCAGGCGGCGCGGCTGACGGCGGCGGTCGCCATCTCGTTCCTGATGGGCTGGGCCGTGGTCACCGCCGCAGTCGTGACGCTCCTGCCGCCTCCAGGCTCGGAGGCGCTTCGCTGGATCGGCGCCATCGCCCTGCTTCTTGCCTCTGCCGGTCTTGTCCTGTCGCCCTTCGCGCGCCCGCTTCGCATCGCGGGGCGGACATTCGCGTGGCCGAGCCTCGTGACCCTGACACGCATCCCCATACTCGCGGCCATCGACACGTTGGCGGCGGCGCTGGCGCTCTGGATCCTACTGCCGGTCGGCGCCGCCCCGGAGTTCGGCCATTACCTCGCGGCCTTCCTTCTCGCCCTCGGCGCCGGCCTCCTTTCCAGCGCGCCGGGAGGCGTCGGCGCATTCGAGGTCACGCTGTTCGCATTCCTGCCGGGCATCGCCGTGGAACCCCTTCTTGCCGCGATCCTCGCCTATCGCGCCGTCTATTACGCCTTGCCGGCGGGGATCGGGGCGATCGCCATGGCGTTTTCTGCGCGCGCGCCGGCCCGCGCGTCGGATCGCTTCGCCGTGACTTCGCCGACGACGACGCCCCCAGCGGGACCGATCAGCGGCCTCGTCGCAAACGCGCGGCGCGCGGAATCGCAGCTCGTTCGGCAGGGGGAACACCGCATCCTGTTCGACGATCAGGAGCTGGCGGGCTGGGTGCTTGGAACGACGCGCCAGGCGCAGGTCGCCATCTTCGACCCCTTCGGCGCACCCGGTACAGAGGCCCGGTTGCTCCGGTGCCTCGCCAACGAGGCGCGACTGACGGGCCGCATCCCGTGCCTCTACAAGGTCGGCACGCGTGGCGCAGCGGCAGCCCGGAGAGCAGGCTGGGCAACCTTGCCCGTGGCCCACGAGGTTTCGCTGAACCCACTTCATTTCGATCCGGCCTCTCCGAAGCGGGCGGGCTTGCGGAGGAAGCTCCGGCTGGCCGGCAAGGCCGGCGTCGTCGTGAGCCGGGCCGGAAGCACGCTTCCCACGGACGACATGGCCGAAATCGCAAGGGAATGGGCCGAGGCCCGCGGTGGCGAACGTGGGTTTTCGATGGGCCGCTATGACCCGGAATACGTTTCAGGCCAGGGCGTCTGGCTTGCCCATGCGCGCGGCAGGCTCGTCGCCTTCGCGACGTTCCACGAGGGCGCGCGGGAATGGACGCTCGACCTGATGCGGCACGGGGCCGAGGCCCCCGACGGAACGATGCACGCCCTGATCGCGGCCGCCCTTGCGGCGGCGCGCGAGGCGGGGCTCTCGCGGCTGTCGCTCGCCGCACTCCCGCCGGACATCGGATCATCAGGCGGACCTGCTGCCAAACTCCTGCGGCGCACCGAGGCGGCCACCGGTTCACCGGGACTGCGGCAATTCAAATCGAGCTTCGCCCCGGACTGGCAAACGCTCTATATCGCCGCGCCCTCCCGGACCGCGCTCCTTGTCGCCGGCCTGGATATCGCGCGGGCCATCGCCCGGCCCGAACCGCTTCCCCGGACATGGCCTATATCGCGGTATGGCTCATGATCTTCATGACCAATCTCGATTTGCCAAAATCGGGCACTCGTGGCACAGGGGAAGGGACAGCCGACCGCCCGGTTCCGGACCGGGCGTGACCGCGACACCGCGCCAGAAAGGCATTCCGACATGACCGACGCCCTCACCCGACTGCTCGCCTCGAATGACTGGCTGATGGCCGACGGCGCAACCGGAACCAATCTTTTCAACATGGGCCTTGAATCGGGCGAGGCGCCGGAACTGTGGAATACCGACCGCCCCGATTCGATCCGCGCGCTCTACAAGGGCTCGGTCGACGCGGGATCGGACCTGTTCCTCACCAACTCCTTCGGAGGTAACGCAAGCCGCCTGAAGCTCCACAATGCCGAAGGTCGCGTGCACGAGCTCAACCGCGTCGCCGCCGAACTCGGCCGGGAGATCGCCGACAAGGCGGGGCGCACGGTGGCGGTCGCCGGCTCGATGGGCCCCACGGGTGAGATCATGGCGCCGATGGGTGCGCTGACGCACGAACTCGCGGTCGAGATGTTCCATGAACAGGCCGAAGGCCTGAAAGCCGGCGGCGCTGATGTGCTGTGGGTGGAGACGATCTCCGCCCCCGAGGAGTTCAAGGCCGCCGCCGAAGCCTGCGCTCTCGCCGGAATGCCCTGGTGCGGCACGATGAGCTTCGACACCGCCGGCAGGACAATGATGGGCTTCACCTCCGCACAGCTCGCGGCGCTGGTCGAGAAGCTCCCGAACCCGCCGATCGCCTTCGGCGCCAACTGCGGCGTCGGGGCGTCCGACCTCCTGCGGACGATCTTGGGCTTTGCCGCCGCAGGTACCGAACGGCCGCTGATCGCGAAGGGCAACGCGGGCATCCCGAAATACCACGAAGGCCACATCCACTACGACGGGACGCCGGAACTCATGGCGGAATACGCCGTCCTTGCCCGAGACTCGGGCGCGACGATCATCGGCGGTTGCTGCGGCACGACGCCCGATCACCTGCGTTCGATGCGTGAGGCGCTGGAAACGCGCCCGCGCGGCCCGCGGCCGAGCCTCGACGAGATCACCGGGAAACTCGGCGGCTTCTCCTCGCCCTCCGACGGCACCGGGGACGAGGCGCCCACACGTGAACGGCGCGGCCGGCGGCGGGGCTGAGGCCCAGGGCCGGGCCTCAGAACAGCGATAGCTGGTCGCCCGTCTGCGGCGGGCGGCGAAACCGAGAACACACGAGAGGCGGCAGCGGCCGGTCCAGGCCCAGCCGCTTTTCGGCGAGCGAGAAGCGCCGCGAAATCAGGTCGGCGTAGAGCCCCTCTCCTCGCATGCGTTTGCCCCATTGGGCATCGTAGTCCGCCCCACCCCGCATCTCGCGCAGCCGGTTCATCACATGGGCCGCACGCCCCGGCTCATGCCGGTCCAGCCAGTCGCGGAACAGCGGAGCCACCTCGTGCGGCAGCCGCAGGAGAATCCAGCTCGCCGCACGGGCCCCCGCCTCCCGGGCCGCGGCCAGGATCGATTCGATCTCTGGTTCCGTCAGGACGGGAATGACCGGCGCGACCATGACACGAACAGGGATGCCGGCTTCGGACAGCGTTCGAATCGTGGCCAGCCGCCGCACAGGCGCCGGTGCGCGCGGCTCCAGCCGGCGCGAGAGCCCGGCGTCGAGACTGGTGACCGAGATCCCGACATGGGCAAGCCCCCGCGCGGCCATGTCAGCAAGGATATCCACGTCCCGCTCGATCAGCGCGCCCTTGGTGACGATTGACACGGGATGGTTCCAGTCCGACAGCACCTCCAGCACGCGCCGCATGATACCGTATCGCGCCTCGACCGGCTGATACGGATCGGTGTTCGTCCCGATCGCAAGAGGCGCAGGCCGGTAACCCTTCCGGGAAAGCTCACGTTCAAGAACCGCCGGCGCTTCGGGTTTGGCGGAAAGCCGGGTTTCGAAATCGAGACCCGCCGAAAGTCCGAGATAGCCGTGGCTCGGACGGGCGAAACAGTAGATGCAGCCATGCTCGCACCCACGGTACGGGTTGAGTGACCGATCGAAGGGGATATCGGGCGAGTTGTTGCGGGTGATGACCGAACGCGGAACCTCCTCGCTGACCTCGGTCCGCAGCAGCCTCTCGTCCTCCGGAATGTCCCAGCCGTCGGAAACAGGCTCCCGCGCGTAGGGATCGAACCGCCCCGCCACATTCGAGGCGGCGCCCCGACCGCGAAGTCGCAAGGCTGGATCGGCAACCGTGAGATCCTTGATCTGCATAAAATAAGCATAGAACATACCAAGAACATCTGTCACGGGGATTCGCCGCAAAAAATCGGCAGCAATCTCCGGTCTGTCGGTTGTGGCGCCGGCCATGTCGCAATCCGCATAGTGGATCGGCCCCATTGGCCGCATTAAAGGTCCAAGATTCTCAGGAGTACAGCGATGGCCGACGAAGAAGAGATCATCCTTTCCGAGCTCGATGATGACGAGCTTGTTCAGCAGATGCACGACGACCTCTATGACGGCCTCAAGGAGGAGATCGAAGAGGCCGTTAACATCCTGCTCGAGCGCGGGTGGCAGCCTTACGACATCCTGACGAAGGCCCTCGTTGCAGGCATGACCATCGTCGGCGCCGACTTCCGTGACGGCATCCTCTTCGTTCCCGAAGTGCTTCTTGCCGCGAACGCCATGAAAGCGGGCATGTTCATCCTGAAGCCGCTCCTCGCGGAAACCGGCGCGCCGCGCGTCGGCAAGATGGTGATCGGCACCGTGAAGGGCGACATCCACGACATCGGCAAGAACCTCGTCGCGATGATGATGGAAGGCGCCGGCTTCGAAGTCGTGGACATCGGCATCAACAACGCCGTCGAGAAGTACCTCGAGGCGCTCGACACCGAGCAGCCGGACATCCTCGGCATGTCCGCCCTCCTGACGACGACCATGCCCTACATGAAGGTCGTGATCGACACGCTCGTCGAGAAGGGCATGCGCGACGACTACATCGTCCTCGTGGGCGGCGCGCCGCTGAACGAGGAGTTCGGCCGGGCGATCGGCGCGGACGCCTACTGCCGCGACGCAGCCGTCGCGGTCGAGACCGCGAAGAGCTTCGTGGCTCGCAAGCACAACGCCATGGCCGCCGGGCGGTCCTGACGAAATCCTGCACGAGAGGCCCCGGCGAAATCCGGGGCCTTTTCGTATCCGCCCCTTGGAAATTCGCGCGAGAAGCCACAGATTCCGGGTCATCCCGGAGTAAAGCGATGCCCCTCTCACGGCTTCTCATCATCGTCTTCATCGTGATCGCGGCGGCGGCCCTGACCATCGCCCTGGCCTCGGTGGCCGGGCTTCCCTTCGGCGCGCTGGCACTCGGCGCGCTTGTGGCCGCTGGCGCGGTGCGGTTCTGGAGCGCAAGGCAATGACACCGGACGACGCGACGCTCACGACAGAAGGATTGGCACCCGGACAGGCCGGACGGGTTCTTCTGATTGCCTGCGGCGCACTGGCGCGCGAGATCCTTCAACTCAAGGAAGCCAACGGCTGGGACCATCTGGATCTGACGTGCCTGCCCGCAAACCTGCACCTCTGGCCCGAACGGATCACGCCAGCGGTCGAGGCTGCCGTGCGCAAGCACCGCGACGACTACGACAAGCTATTCGTCGTGTACGCGGATTGTGGCACCGGCGGGCAATTGTTCGAAAAGTGCAGGGAACTCGGCGTCGAAATGGTCGAGGGCCCGCACTGCTATTCGTTCTTTGAAGGAAACGACGCCTTCGCCGAGCGCGGTGACGACGACATGCGGTCGTTCTTCCTTACCGATTTCCTGGTTCGCCAATTCGACGCTTTCGTCTGGCGCCCGATGGGTCTCGACCGCCATCCCGAACTGCGGGACGCGTATTTCGGGCATTACGAGAAGCTCGTCTACCAGGCCCAGACCGAGGACCCGGCGCTCGACGCGAAGGCGCGCGATGCGGCGGAACGTCTGGGCCTCGCCTACGAGCGCCGCTTCACCGGATATGGCGACCTGAAGACGGCCCTCGCGCGGCTATGACAACGTGGCCGCTGAGGCGGCCAGCGTGCGGATGCGTTCCACCATGGCGCGAAGCCCGTTCGACCGCTGCGAAGAAAGGTGTTCGTGCAGGCCGAGCCGCGCAAGCTCCGCCCCCGCATCGACCTTGAGGACCTCGGCCAGGGTCAGCCCGGAATAGAGCGCGTGCAGGATCGCGATAAGCCCGCGCACGATCATCGCGTCGCTGTCGCCCTGGAAGTCGAAACGCGCACCGGCCCCCTCCCCCTCGATCTTCGGCAAGAGCCAGACCTGGCTCGCGCAACCCTCGACCTTGGTTGCGGGGACCTTGAAGGCATCGTCGAGCGGCGGCATCGCCTTCCCCATGTCGATCACATGGCGGTAACGGTCTTCCCAGTCATCCAGGAACTCGAACGTCTCTGCGATATCTTCGAATGCGGGGGTGGCCATGGGCGTTCCTCGGTGCTTTGCCTTCACCTATGGCGGAAAGTCCCTGTCGTAAAGCCATGCGCACGCATCTTTTCAAGTGCTTGCGAATGGGCTACCCAATAGCAGAAACGAGGGAGCCCGCATGAAAACCGCGACAGCTGCGCTTCTGGCCGCCACGCTTATCCTTTCCGGCTGCGGCGGATTCCGCGACAGCAGGCTCAATCCCCTGAACTGGTTCGGCCGCTCGACCGAGGGGCCGGCGACGCTCGAACCCGCGGAGGGGTATGCCGCCGTTTCGGGGGACTTCAGGGTTCCCGTGCGGGAAATCGTCAGCCTCGAGGTCCAACAGGTTCCGGGCGGCGCGCTCGTCACCGCTGAGGGGCTTCCCGCGACGCAGGGCTGGTGGGATGCCGAACTCGTTGCCGAGGACAATGGCAAGCCTGTAGATGGCGTCCTCACCCTGCGTTTCCTTGCGGCCGAACCGCGGGCCGCCACCCCCGCCTCCACGGCACAGTCCCGCGAGCTGACGGCCGGGATCTTCCTCTCCGACCAGGCGCTGGAAGGCGTGCGGCAGATCGTCGTGGCCGGTGAGGTCAACAGCCGCTCCAGCCGCCGCTGAGGTCTGTCAGACCTGCACGACCCTGACCGCGCCCCCGCGTGCGGATAGGGCGATCTCCCCCTTGCACAGGCGGAGCGCGTCCGCCCCGAAAACCTCGTGACGCCAGCCCTTCAAGGCCGCAACGTTGCGACGCCCGGCGGCGATCTCGTCGAGTTCCGAGGTCGTCGCGATCAGCTTGGCCGCGACCCCCGCCTCTTCCGACTTCGCCTTGAGAAGCACGCGCAGAAGGTCCGCGAGAGCGGAGTTCACCTGCAACTGCTCGCGCGATGTGTCCGGCTTCGGAAAATCCTCGGGCGGCACGGAAAGGCCCGTCTTCACCGCTGCAAGGATACCCTCCGCGATCTCTCCCCGCCGCGCCTCGCGCAGCAGAAGGCGCGATCGCCCAAGTTCTTCGGGCGTCGTCGGCTTCGTCGAGGCCAGTTCCAGAAGTGCGTCGTCCTTGTAGACCCGGGACCGGGGGATGTTCCGCGCCTGAGCATAGCCCTCGCGGAACCGCGCGAGCTCTCGCACGACGGCAAGGAACCGGCCGGAGTTGGTCCGCGTCTTGACCTTCTCCCACGCCTCTTCGGGCTTGGTCACGTAGGTCGCGGGGTCGGTGAGGATCTGCAACTCCTCCTCTACCCATTTGCGGCGCCCGGTCTTCTCGATCTCACGGGCGAGGAATTCGTAGATCACGCGAAGATGCGTGACGTCGGCGATGGCGTAGTTCATCTGCGCCTCGCTCAGCGGGCGCCGGGACCAGTCCGTGAACCGGGAGGTCTTGTCGAGACCCTCCTTCGCGATTCGCTTCACCAGCGTTTCATAGCCGACCTGTTCGCCGAAACCGCAGACCATCGCGGCCACCTGCGTGTCGAACAGCGGTTCGGGAAAGACGCGGCCTTCGATGAAGAATATCTCCAGATCCTGCCGCGCGGCATGGAAGACCTTGACGGTCCCGGTGTGCCGGAAAAGGTCATACAGAGGCGCGAGTGACAGCCCGTTCGACAGCGGATCCACTAGAACCGCCTCGCCATCCTTGCCGGGCAGCGCCATCTGGATCAGGCAGAGCTTCGAGTAATACGTGCGTTCGCGCAGGAACTCGGTGTCGATCGTGACGTAAGGTACGGACTTCGCGGCCTCGCAGAAGCGGGCGAGGTCCTCGGTCGATGTAATCGTTATCATGCGTGTTCCGTCAGGCGCGGGGTCATCCCGCAAACACCAATCGTCTTAGTGCCTTGGAACGGGGATGGAAAGACCTCGACTGCGGGTTTGCGCCCTACCGTGTCCTGACGGTAGCCAGCGCCGTTCTGGCGGCGGCAAGCTTCAGGGCAGGTAGACCGGCGTCCGGTCGCCCACCGCGAAACGGCGGAGAACCGCGGGATACAGACGATGCTCCATGACGAGGACGCGCTCGGCGAGTGTGTCCGGCGTGTCGCCGGGCAGGACTGGAACCCGCGCCTGCCCGAGGATCGGCCCCGCATCGAGGTCCGGCGTGACCTCGTGCACCGTGCACCCGGCCTCGGCGTCCCCGGCTGCGAGAGCGCGTTCGTGGGTGTGAAGCCCCGGATACTTCGGCAGGAGCGAGGGATGGATGTTCAGCATCCGCCCCTGAAATTTCTCGACGAATTCCGGCGTCAGCACGCGCATGAAGCCGGCAAGGCAGACGACGTCGGGCTCGGCCGCCAGAAGCGGCTTCAGAAGCTCCGCCTCGAAGGCGGCGCGGTCTCTTCCGAAGGGCCGGTGATCGACTGCCGCGGTCGGAATCCCCCGCGCCGCGGCCTTGGCGAGGCCCGCGGCCTCCGGATCGTTCGACAGGACCAGCACGGGCCGCGCCGGATGGTCCCCGTTCATGCTGTCCGCAAGCGCCACCATGTTCGAGCCGCCGCCCGAAATCAGGATGGCAACGCGCTTCACAGTAGCTGGCCCCGGTAGGCGACGCCCTGCCCCTTCACGACCCGGCCGATTTGCGTGACCGCCTCGCCCTCGGCTTCGAGGACACGGGTCAGGTCGGCCGCGCGTGCCTCGTCCACGACTACGATCATCCCGATGCCGGAGTTGAACGTCTTGAGAAGCTCTGCCTCGACGATCCCCGCCGTTTCGGCAAGCCAGCGGAAGACCGGAGGAAGCGTCCAGGAGGAGAGATCGATTTCCGCACCAAGCCCTTCCGGCAGGACGCGCGGAAGGTTCTCGGTCAGCCCGCCGCCCGTGATGTGGGCTAGCGCGTGAACGCCGCCAGCCCGGATCGCGGCAAGCGCCTGACGCACATAAAGGCGAGTCGGCGTCAGCAGCGCCGCGCCGAGGCTCCCATCGCCGAAGGGGCAATCCGCGTCCCAGCCGAGGCCCGACCGCTCGACCACCTTGCGGACGAGCGAATAGCCGTTCGAATGGACGCCGGCCGAGGCGAGCCCAAGAAGAACGTCGCCTTCCTTCACGCCCTGCGGCAGGTCCGTGCCACGCTCCATCGCGCCGACCGCGAAACCGGCGAGGTCGAAATCGCCACCGTGATACATCCCGGGCATTTCCGCCGTCTCGCCGCCGACGAGCGCGCAGCCGGTTTCGGCACAACCCTCGGCGATCCCCTCGATGATCCGCTGGGCCTGATCCACGTCCAGCTTTCCGGTCGCAAAGTAGTCCAGGAAGAAGAGCGGTTCCGCCCCCTGGCAGACGAGGTCATTGACGCACATCGCGACAAGGTCGATGCCGATCGTGTCGACGTTGCCGGTATCGATCGCGATCCTCAGCTTCGTGCCGACGCCGTCGGTCGCGGCGACGAGGATCGGGTCCTTGTAGCCCGCCTCCTTCAGGTCGAAGAGCGCCCCGAAACCGCCCAGCCCCGCCATCGTCCCGGCCCGCGCGGTGCGCTTGGCCGCAGGCTTGATCCGCTCGACGAGGGCGTTGCCCGCATCGATGTCCACACCCGCCTCGGCATAGCTCAGCCCGTTCTTTCCGCCCGTCATCGCCATCCCCTTCTCTGCGCCGCCGCTCTTGCGCGGCGCTCTAGCCGATATTGCCCGCCACGACAATGCAGGCCGCGCCTTTCGCCGCGCGAAATCCCGCACCCGCCCGTTTTCCTTGACGAGGCGGGGCATTCTGCTACGCATGCCGCCAGGCCGGGCCTGTAGCTCAATGGTTAGAGCAGGGCGCTCATAACGCCTTGGTTGGGGGTTCGAGTCCCTCCGGGCCTACCACTCATTCCAGGCGGACCGCAAACGCGGCAATGTTGCCGCGATGGCAGGTCCCTCCGGAACCGCTACCTCGCAAGGACAATCTCGGCCCGGAGCCCGCCCAAGGCCTCGCTGTCGCCGAGCCGCAGCGTCCCGCCGTGGCTGCGCGCGATGTCCGCCGCGATGGACAGGCCGAGGCCGACGCCCGGCCCCCTGTCCTGGTTGCGCGCCGCATCGAGGCGCGTGAACGGACGCAGCGCCTCCTCGCGCCGCTCCTTCGGGATGCCCGGCCCGTCGTCCTCCACTGCGATCCTCACCGCGCGCTCGGTGATCGCGACCGAAACGACAGCGCGGCTGCCGTAGCGGACGGCATTGCCAATCAGGTTCTCCAGCGCCCTGGCAATGGCATGGGGACGCATCCCGACATTTCCAGAACCTTCGACGGCACCGACCTCCACCGGCTGCCCGGACCGTTGCGCGCGCAAGACCACCTCGGCGACGAGCGCCGCCGGGTCCACCTCCTCGGTCTCGCCCTCAAGCGCGTCGCCGCGCGCGAAATCGAGGAACTCGTCGAGGAGCCGTTCCATGTCCTCCACATCGCGCTTCATCGCGGCGACCTCTGCGTCCTCGTCCAGAAGCGACAGCGATAGCTTGAGCCGCGTGAGCGGTGTCCGCAGATCGTGGCTCACCCCCGAAAGCATGAGCGTGCGCTGTTCGATCTGCCGCTCGATCCGGCTGCGCATGTCGAGGAACGCCATCCCCGCAGCCCGCACCTCCGTCGCGCCGGAGATCTTGTAGGGAAGCGTGCGCCCCCTCCCGAACGCCTCGGCCGCCCGCGCCAGACGCCGGATCGGACGAAGCTGATTGCGCAGGAAGATGAAGGCGATGAGCGTCATCAGAAGCCCCGTCACCACCATCAGCACGAGAAGCTGATGCGGATTCGAGGCAGATACCCGCCGCCGATCGAAAGCGAGCCGCATGGGGCCGTGCCGAGTGTCGAGCCAGAGCGCGACCATCCGCGTGTTCGATAGATCCACCGCGAGAAGCGTCGGGAACCGCTCTGCGAGGACCCTTCCAACCTCACGCCCGGAGAAATCGTAGAAGGCGCGCGCCGACACCGGTTCACCCTCGGCCGGAAGCGCCACCTCGAACGCCAGCGCTGCGGCCACGTGCGAAACGGCCTCGCGCGCCGTGACAAGATCGGCGGACTCGTCGACCTGCGCCTCCAGGAACGAGATCTCCAGGGTCACCGATTCGGTCATCTGCCGTGTGACGCCCTCGAAATGGCGCTGCAGAAAGACGATGGACACGACAAGCTGGATCGTGACGATGGGCACGATCAGGATCAGCGCTGCACGGCCGTAAAGGCCGCGCGGCATGAGTTGTTTGAGCCAGTCGAAGAACATGGCGGCAAACCTAGACCCGGCGCGGAAGCAGAGGAAGCGCAAGATGAAGGCATCCGCGGATTCGTCTCCCCTGCCCGGTCTGCCGGAGGTGCCCGAAGAGGGCTTGAGGCGCGTCCTGGCGCCCAACCCATCGCCCATGACCTTTCGCGGCACGAATACCTACATTCTCGGCGAGGGCAGAGTCGCCGTGATCGACCCGGGTCCCGCCCTGCCCGCGCACTATGACGCGATCCTGGCGGCCCTCCGCGCCGGCGAATCAGTGAGCCACATCCTCGTCACCCATTCGCATCTCGACCACTCACCCCTCGCACGTCCTCTCGCCGAGGCGACGTCGGCCCCCATATACGCCTTCGGCACATCGGAGGCCGGGCGGTCCGAACTCATGCGGGAACTCGCCGCCTCGGGCCTCGCGGAGGGTGGCGAAGGCGTGGACAGGGATTTCCAGCCCGATGAAACGCTGTCCGATGGCGACGAAATCGGTGGCTCCAGCTGGAGCCTTCGCGCCCTCCACACCCCCGGCCATTTCGGCAACCACCTCTGCTTTCTCTGGGGCGATGCGGCCTTTTCCGGGGATCACGTGATGGGCTGGGCGACGTCCCTCGTCTCCCCCCCGGACGGCGACATGGGCGCCTACATGGAATCGCTCGCCCGGCTCGCGTCTTGCCGCGCGCGGGTTCTCTATCCCGGCCACGGGAGCGCGATCGAGGACCCGGCCGCCCGCATGGCCTACCTCGCCGCCCACCGCCGTGAACGCGAGTCACAGATTCTCGCGGCCCTCGCAAAAGGCCCCGCCAATGCCGCAACACTCGCCAGCCGAGTCTACACGGAGACTCCGCCCGCGCTCCTTCCGGCCGCCGCCCGCAACGTGTTCGCGCACTTGATCGACCTTTGGCAAAAGAACCGCGTCGACTGCATAGGCCGCCCGGCCTTCGCCCTGCCCTTCAGTCTGGCCTGAGCGGAAATTCGGTACGAAATCCCTCTGGACGCCCCCGGGATCGCTTGCTATATGCCCCTCCGTGTTCCGGCGTAGCTCAGCGGTAGAGCAGTTGACTGTTAATCAATTGGTCGTAGGTTCGATCCCTACCGCCGGAGCCAAACTTCCCAAGTCCTTGTGATCGTTTGGCAATCGCCCGTTTTTGGGTGAATCGCACGTTCCTGTGATACATATGATGGGAATTGCCGCCCCGGCCTCATGGGCGCCTTCAGATGGAGGCCCCGATGGGACTGCAATCGAACACCTTCCGGCGCGGCGCGACCTATGCCTGGCGCAGGCGCCTGCCCGCGGCGCTTGGCGGCCGGATCATGCAGATCAGCCTGCGCACGAATGACCCCTTGATCGCGCGGCGTCTCGGCCCGATTGCCACCGCCGAAAGTTATTCCCTTTTCGATGCGATGATGACCCAAGGCCTTTCCCGCGACGATGCCCGCCGACTTCTGACCCATGTCATCGAACGCGAACTGGACCGCATCAGTCGCGCCGAGGCCGTCGCCGCGGACGATCCCGCGGGATGGGGGCAAGACCGCTCGCACGACTGGGCGGCAGGCAAGGCCTATCAGCTTCTGGCCGAGCGCGGCGCGTCGGCAGCGAACCTGACGCAGGCGGATGTCGAGCGGCTGATCGCCGAGGGCAGATCCGAGGCTGACCTCGCGAGGCTGCAGACCATGCTCGACACCGAGGCGGGCATGTTCGCAGAGCCGCCCGGACAGGGCGCCAATGCGCGCGTGAAAACAGCGATGCAGACGGCGCTCGGGCGCGAGGGCTTTTCCAACCTCAAGCTTTTTGAGGGCCGCCAGATCTGGCTGCGCGGGCGCGGTGCGGGCCTTCTGACCTCGCTCTCGGGCGACGCGCCCTTCGAAGAGGCCATGGAACTGGCCGCGGGCCTTGCGCGCGGCTCGTCGCCAGCCCCGGTGGCGCCCCCTGCCCCCGTCGCCCAGCCTGTTTCCCAGCCGATCGCCACTGCGACGCCAGTGGCGCCCGTTGTGTGGCCTGCCCCGATCGGGTGGTCCGGTTTCAGTCTTAGTGCATGACAGGTCTGGGCGCTACGGTTGGGGTGGCCGGCGAAGCGGGTCCGGATGGCGGAGCCGGCCACTGCACGACCTCTGGGGCCGGGGGACGACACCCCAGAGATGAGTGCGGGCGCCTGGTGTTGTAGTGTCGGCGCCAGTTCTCGATGACGATCTTCGCCTCGGCGAGGCTGTAGAATATCTCGCCATTGAGCAGCTCATCCCGCAGCTTCGCGTTGAAGCTCTCGCAGTAGCCGTTCTCCCATGGGCTGCCCGGTTCGATGCAGGCTGTC